>NZ_CP024610.1:0-1310000 GCF_002762335.1 Companilactobacillus metriopterae
TTATCGATTGACTTAACAACGATAGTTACATCATCAGATGTAGTAGAAGAAACAGAGGCAATTTCTATTGGATTAGGAACTGGTTTCAAAGTTTTAAACTCTGTTTTATAGATAACTTGATCACCATCTTTTAATTCCACAGTCTGATTAGAAAATGGCTTTAAGTTACTTGCATGGTAAACTTCGTCTACTTCTAGGTCTTTCTTAACAAGGGAGTTGTTTAAATATAAATCAGACATTTAAAATCCCCCACTTTCTATATCCACTTAAGATTAATTGTGTAATCTTGGGGGTCAGGTACATCTTCGGTAGCTACTTGTTTAATAACTACTTTTTGAGTTACCCCGATGGCTATTCCTGCACCTTCATGCCCTTCAATTTGAGCTGGTGTAACAGCATCTATTTGAATTACAGGTGTACCATTTTTAGAAATTAGAGAGTTTTGTATGTAAGCAACGTCGTCAATAAAAACTTCAATGCCCGGTTTCAAGCTCAATAGTTTCTCTGTTGGTTCGCCATCTTCATTAACAAAGTAGTTAATGAACGTATCGATATCCTCCTCAGGAATAACTGTTCCCTTGGGAGCAGCGTACTTAGCTCTTGCAAAGGACAATTGACCAGCTTGAATATCTTTTGAGTATGAAACAGTTCCCTCGGTTGTATCTTTAAGTTCAGCTTCAACTCGCAAATCCATGACTTCTCCATCCAATTTACCAGACCATAAGAACCAGCGTGCAGGAGGAGTTTTTAAAGTAAACTGATGCTTATCAATTACTTTTCCTTCATCTTTTAGTTCTACTATATTAGTAGAACCTCCCATATAGTCTTCATACACGTATGTGTCATTTACATCTAAGTTTTCTTTTTTCAAATTCCCATTTACAAATAATTCAGACATATTAGACCCCCTTCAATGTTGCTTGTGTGTCAGTCGTGTTTGTTACCTCAACTTTTGTAGCACCTGTACTTGGTTGAGGATTAACTGGGTGTTCCTTGTGTAAGGAAGTAACCTGCCTTTTCATCAGCAACTGATACACCAAAACGAACGATTTCCGCAAGATCTTGACTAAAGTAATCATTGTCTGTCCAGCGAACTTGAATTTCTTTACGATTTGCAAATAAAATTGCTCGTTTCAAATCTCCGACCCAAGCGTGAGATTCTCCAACTGCACCAAACAATTCGTCTTCAATAACATAGACATTAAGACCTAGAATTTTTTCTGGTGATCCTTCAGAGATAGCTGGTTTCAATAAATATTGTCCATTCTTATCCTTCAATGTATCTAGATAATTATAGAAACTTTGAGTAACTACAATGTCTCGTTTATAAGCCTTATCTAAATCAACATTAATGATTTTCTTTAGATCATCTACTGATTCACCAGCTACTGATTTAGCAGTAAATGTTTTAAGTGCGTCTGTAATTTTTCTATTTGTTGTATTAACTTTCTTTTCAACAGCTTGTTGACCAACAAAAGAAACTAAATCAATAACTGAATCATCAATTGACTCTTGTGATAGTGGTAAAGCACCACGATATGTATCTACTTTCCAATCAACTTCTTTAAATTGAGGCTTAGCTAGTTCTGGATTTTTTTCCAATTCTTCCGCTGTTACAAGTGAATCTGTGACCTTCTTAGCAACTGGATACTTTCCTGATGCAGTTTTTGCTGGGAATACATAAACCAATTTCATAAGATCTGTTACTGTATGTATTTCTTGATCTGGATTATAAGAAATATCTTCAGGAATTGTTACACCAACATCCGGTGAAACTAGTCCAGATAGTGTTTCATTAGCTCTAAATTCTCTTTTATTTACTTTTAAATATTCGTTTTGTGCATTTCTTAGTTCAACATTGTTTCCAGTTAATGCACGTACTGGTTCTGGATCCTTTGCAGGTTCTTTAGCCGGTTCATTGTTTGCTACAGCTTTATATGAAGCAAGTGATTCATTGTTAGATTTAATCTCTACAGTCAAACCTTGTACTTCTTTAGCTTTTTCATCAGCTTGCTTAACATTATCTTCTGATGGCTTTTCTCCATCTAGTAAATCTCTAATCTCTTGAGATAGAGTATTCTTTCTTTCAGTTGCATCTTCAATTTGTGTTTCAAGAGAACGAATTTTTTCGTCTAAAATCATATGTAATCTCCTTCGCCTTTTTGGCATAAAAATAGCCACTCAGTTATCTACTGAATGGCTTCTTTAATTTCTTGTATTTTTAATTTTCTTAATATTTCATCACGTTTTTGTAAACGTTCTAATTCTTTTGGTTTTTCAATTGCTCGTTCTAATGCTCTTGCATCTACAGAAGTATCTGAATAAGCTGGTGTTGTAACAACACTAACATCGTACAAATGATCAATTGAACGAATAGTACGTTCATAATCAATTCCTTTTTCTTCTGACTTAGTCCAAGTATCGGCTGAACCGTCTTCTTTCAAATCAAAAGCAAAAGAACATTGACTAATAATTCCAGATCTAACCATTTCTTTAACATCGTTAGCTACTGTAGTATTAGGTAAATCTACTTTAAAACGTAACCCAACATCATCAACTTCTAAATCTAGATTAACGCCACTTCTACCAAGCACTTGTGATTGATCATGATTGAATGTAGCAACCACATTACTCATATCAGTGTTATCTAAACAACGTTTAGAAAGTGTTTCAATAAATTTAGTTCCAAGTCCAAGTGGATTTGAACGGGTATCAAATTTTAATGCATACCCTTCAATAATGTTACTTTCAGAATCATCTTCTAAATTTCTAAGTTCCACTTGAGTTTGAATCGTTCTCGAATACTTTTCCATTTTGCACACCTCCTTTCAAGTCAGCCTTATCTTGATATGCTTCTTTCTTATCAAGGAATACAGAATTCAAGGTTGATTGATAACGGTTCATATCTTCGTTGTCATCTGCTTTCTTACCGATTTCAGCACGTCCCTCGTTTGGAGTAATAATTCCATTACTTACAAGAGTTGCTAAATCAGTGGCGAGCATACCGGTTTCTTTACGGATATCAAATTCAAAATGATACTTATAACGATCTTCGTCACTTAATAGTTTCATCTGAAATTCACTAGCAATCGGTTGAAAATAAAAAGGAAGATCATATTTAACATAACCTTCCTGAAGTTGTTTAACTGATTGGTTAGGTGAATTAACGCCCAGTTTATATGCGGGTACACGTAAAGCTTTAGCAATTTGACTTGTCGACCAATTATTGGAACTAACAAGATTCAATACGTTAGTGTCAACTTCAAGAGGTGTGTACTCCATTGTTGCATCAACGATAACTGGGCTGTTACCTCTTGCACCTTCTTGTGCATATTCAAAATCCTGTCTGGCTTTTCGTCTAGCTTCTTTACTAAGATTGGCTTTATTAATTTTTAACAAGCCACTTCTTAATCCAGTCTGGAAGAATTTGTTTAAGGTATTAGTACCATTTTGTTGTAGTTCCAGTTCTTCACTCAATGAAAGCAATGGTGAACGGCCTAAAATAGTATCATTAGAAAAGAATTTCCAGTGAATTACATCTGCCCCATCACAGTCGATTGTTGGTTGTCCATTTTCTGGTGTGAACTTATATCTGATCTTCTTGCCCTTTTCATACACTTGTGTTTGGGAAGGACTGAAGAATTCTAATTCTAGTGGTTTCTTCGCTTGTGGTCCTCTATTTCTAGGATCACGCTTAATATGTGTATACGCATTACCAGTAAGAAGTGCATTAACCATCATAGAAAATTTCCAAGTATAAGCAGAAACATACTCACTAGATTTTTTATTAATCAGATAAAGTACATCTTCATCGCCACCGATAGAATCATCCGAATCGTTAACTTGAAGAATGGGAAACCTAGCAACGTCTCCAGCTATTATTGAAACAGCAGTTAAAACATCAGAGTTTTTTAAAGCGCCAATTCCAACGTAACTTGTTTTATAGCTGGGTAGAACCCCACTATCTAATAAATTCTTTGCCCAATCTTCTTCTTGTTTGATTGTTTCAAGACTTCTAAAAAATGCCATTTATTTCACCTCACTTTCAGCCAATGACATGTGCTAATATTCCTAGTATTAGCAGACATGCTCCTAACACTAGAAGCCCAACAATTATAGAGATCATAAAACCTACAATTGTGAATAAACAAAAAGCACAGATAATTAATATCTGCGCCAAATTACCACTTAACCACTTAAAAAAATTCATAGATACCTCCTAAGTTAAAATCCAAAATCATCACTCATAATGTATTCTTCTGTAATAAGAAATTCGTTTATGTCCTCTCTAAAACATGTTGTAAATGCATCCAGTGTTGCATCCATTGCATCAATCTTATTTGAGTTTCTAGCTTTATCGATTCGCATACCATTGTTATCAACTTTAGTAATAGCGTTTAACGCAGAACTTCTAAGAATTTCATTATCACTATGCATTACTTTGCCTTCATACAAATCATCTCTGAATTGATGGGTGGGTTCAGATAAAGTAATTGTTCCTTGTCTGATTTGTTCCATTGGCCACTCTGGATGCTCTCGTTCAATCTTACCTAGAAGAACACCAAAACCAGCTGGATCAAAACTAATACAGCGAACATTTAAATCATTCTCTCTAACAAAATTATCCAACCATTCATAAACACGGTCATTATCAATAACACCTGATTCAAGAGTTGTTAACTCACAATCACCTTGATCTGCAAGTTTTCGATAATCCATACGATCACTTTTTATTTTTCTGTCTAATCCATATTTAGTACCAATAAATGAGTAACTGTCTAAATACCAGTTACCTTCAACTGGAGTAAACCAACTAATAGAAAATAAATCAGAACTCTTACCAGCATCGACACCAAACCAGACGTCTTGACCTTTAATGCTTGGTTTGTAATCTAGTAATGTTTTATTCCAAGTTTCAGTGTCAAGATATGAATCATCTCCAGCTTGTCTCCACATATTGAAATGCTTAACTAATACTGAATTAGTTTCACCGGTCTGCTTAGCTTCTGTCCACTTATCTTGAATAAACTCCGTCAGATGTTCTCTTAATTCTTCAACTTCTAAAATAGGATTACTCTTTATCCAGTTACTTGAATCTTCAATTTCTTCTATTGATTCTTGTTCAGCAATATATGCAAAATAATGTTCATCTTCTATTTCACCATTTAATATTTCTTTAGCACGGGGATACTCCACTGTATACATTGGAGCATTTAAATTAAAGTTAGCTGTAGATATAATTACAATCAAAGGATTCTTTAACAAACTTTGACCAGATGAAATAAGTTCCATCATTTCAGTTGTCTTACTTGCACCGTACTCGTCAAGAACACCAAGCTGTGGTTCAAAACCATCAAAGGCACCAGTATCTCTAGATAATGGTCGAACATATGAATCGTCCTCTAAATTGATTAGTTCATCAGAACCCTTTTTAATCTGAGTCGACTTAACAACGTCAGGGTATTTTCTTCTTAGTTGTTCCAATCCTTTTCGTGCCATTTCATAACATATCTTGGCTTGTGCTTTATCGTTGGCAGTACAGAATATTTGTCTAGAACGAAGTGGATTTTTTCCAAACAAAAACTCGTAGAGGATTATTCCAGCTACGAGTAATGTTTTTCCGTTCTTTCTAGCCACAGATATATAAGCTTTATTGAATCTTCTCTTCTCAGGGTCATCTTTATATACCCAGCCGTACAAGTTTCCAATAATGAACTTCTGAAACTTTGCCAAACCATGGGTATACCCCTTTGGATCTGGTAGTATTTCCATGAATTTAATGACTTTCTCCACTCTTTCTTGGTCAAAAGTATATGGGAAATCATCATTCTCTATTCTTTCTAGATCATTTAAATGGCGTTTTGCAGCTAAATATACTGCTTTAGACGATTTAATTTTTTCATTTACAATCATTTCTGCGTAAAATTTTGTATAATCTTTCAATTAATATCTCCTAACCAAACATGTCACTCAGTGATTTTTCTTTCTTTTCTTCTTTGGGCATAACCATTCTTATTCTAGAGTCAACAGTTAAACCTAATTCACTCGCAGCACTTCTAATATTTTTGGAAATCTTATCCATTGTGCCTAACAATTTCATTCTTTCATCAAAATCTACGTTATCCAATTGCTTATTTATTAATTTAAACTCACCATACCAGACACAATACTGTTCAATCATTGCACGATCCAATGACCTAATAGGAAGAAGTTGCAACGCGGGTAATATTCTTTTCCATTCAGTCTTAGCATAGTTAGACATGTAAGATGGTGGTGTATTTTTTAGTAGTGGATAACCATCAGAAGCTAATATTTCAGCTTCTTTTTTTTGTTCTTTTTCAGCATTAGTTGCATGCCACTCAGAATTAGCTAACAGCTTGTATTTTCTGCCTTTTTGAGCCATTGAATCACCTCCGATTTTTTGGATTTTTCCTATTATAAAGAATGCCTATTTGGCGGGCTTTCCGAAACTTTAAAAACGGACTTTTTCACACAAAAAGGAGGATGTCCGTTCAACGAGATGCCCCAGCTTTACGCCCCGTTGACTTTGAGGGGGGTCTATCGAAAAACACACCCTACCTACTAGGATTATTTCGGCGTTTGAAATGTGAAATGAAAATTAAATTTCAAAAAATATTAAAAAATAAAATAATTTAAAATAAAATTTAAAAAACAAAATTAAATAAAACAAATTCAATTCAATCAATCTAACATCATCAATACATACTCAACACATCTACTACTGATAGTGCATACCACATAGTCTGTGTGTACATATCATTACTATAAGCAAGACCTCATCTACTATTTAAATTAATAGCTGTCTACAATTAGTTGATGTGTGATTAAATCTTTACAATTGAAACATCAAACGAACTAAGTAAAGTCTTCAGTCTTCTATCATTACTCATGTCTACTATCCACACTCTCCTGAATGAATCTTCTTTAGTAATCTTTCTCAATAACATTTCGTAAAGTAATGTGGAATATTCATGAACAATATTTGTTTCTTGTTTAACTTCTCTTTCACTTGATTGTTTATTACTTTTATTGTTCTTAGTTAAGTAACTTGAACCACTTAACAATCTCTCTAACTCTTGAATGTCTATCACTAAATCATTACCAGATACATGACCACCAATGTAATCATGTATTGCCTCAGGGTTATCACCCTTTAGTATTGTTATCTTCATAGCCATAGCAGTATACTGTTCCCTTCGTTGTTCACGTTTAGTCTTGACATAATGGCAAGAGTTACAAAGTGTTTCAAGATTATTAATATTGTTTCTTAATTCCCAAAACAATTTACTTGGAAGAATATGATCAACCATTTGACCATTCAAACCACATCTAACACAAGTCTCATAGTCTCTAGTGAGAGCCTCTTGCCTTAGTAGTCTCCACTCTTTGGAGTGGTAAAAATCTACATACTCTGGATTATCATACTGGCGTTTGTTGTTATAAGCCTTATCGGTTTCAGAACGGGATACCTCATCAAAATCAACAAGCACCCGTTTTCCATTTTTGAATACTATTTTCTTTGGTTTCATACTATTACCACATTATTAGATTTCATAAGTAACCCTTAATCTTTCTTCATCGTATTCAAAAAGGTACATGACTTTTTTACTAGTCGTGTACCCATTTTTAATTTCATAAGGATCATTAGGCTTTGGTGTTCCTAATTGTCTCCATGTAATTCCGTTCACATCTCTAAATCTTTCAGTATGATAATGGCCTGTATGTAGTTCATGAGTACTACCTAAATACCATTCATCTTTGTACTCAACTGGATACAATCCAATAAGATTTTTAGTACCGTAACTACCATGGCTTAACATGATAGATACTCGACCTAACATATAGCACATACGCCAATCGGTGGCAGGGTTATTATCATTAAACTCTATATCTAATTGTGGATATCGTTCACGCATTGCATATAAAAATACATACTCAATATCTCCAGAGTGGTTACCAAAGACAGTCTTAAGTTGAACATGTTTAGCATGTTTAAATGCAGTACCAAGGATTATATCAAACATCTCTAAAGCATCTTTGATACCTTGTCTCATATCAGCATTGTCCAGCAATGTACCACTTACAGTAGTAGAAGTATTAATTTGGTCTGAATGGAATAAGTCGCCCAACTGTTCAATAACGATAGTGTCATATGTTTTAGATTGAATGACATCGTTAATGTTATCTAACATATCCGTGATATCTGATAGTTTTGTCCAACCTAAATGTATATCAGCCAATGGAATTACTAAATTACGTTTTGAAGTTCTACCATGTAATTTATTAAATTTGAGAGGCTTAATATCACCCTTGAATAATTCAGCAAAATCTTTAGCAGTTAATTCATCACTTGGTTTAACCGATATCTTAGATTGAAATGAGGTTGTGCCTTCACTTTGTTTCCAGAAGTTAGAAGTACCATTGGATATTTTCCATAACTTGGGATCATATCCGTGGGCTATTAAAATATCTTCAGGTGTCTTACATTCGTTATCTATAACATTGATGATTGTTTCTGAGGTCTGTACATGATCACTATTCCACTCTCTATCTTCAGCAGTGAGTGTTTCAGTAACATCATCACGTAATCCTTCACGCCGAAGCATTGAACTCACACTATCTTGCGTAAAGGGACGATCAAATTCATCAGTTAATTTCTGAGCAATTTGGGCATATGTACTGCCAGCTTTTCGTAAATCCCTTGCTCTATTAATTTCTTTCATATTCCAAGTTCTCAAAAGCTTCCGTCTCCTTACGTAAAATAGTGTTATTTTTATTTCCTAATAAAACTCTTATAGTAATCAAATCCACGATATGTAGAATAAAATATTTGGAAGATACCAATCATTATCAAAATAATTCTTCCAATTAAATTATCAGTAATAATATAAAGAACAGCCGTAAAGGTTATAGATATAAGGCTTCCCCATATCAACATTATAAAAAATGCTTTATCCATTTTTATTTCCCCTTAAAAGTTAAATATCTCTGTATCCCTTATATATCAAGTACTCTGTTTTTCCCTTCAATAGTGCCAAACAAAAAGCACAGCCGAATGAGCGACTATGCTTTTTATTGTAATTTTTTTAAGGACTACCATTGGTAGTCTTTCTATATTATTTTGCCTATCCGGGAAGATAGACATAAGCGAGTAGTAGGAATCGAACCTACTATATACCAGTACTCGCTCAGTCGCCCTTATCCTTTTAATAACTATCCAGCCTCTAGAAAGCTCTTTTTGAGTATTTCTACAAATGATAGCGGATTAGCCACCTACAGCGAGTCATAGGAATCGAACCTATATTTCAATAAGACTATTCTAGAAACACCAGCACTCGCTGTGATTAGGATATGAAGGAGTCACATATCAGGACTAACGATACTTTAAAGGTAGTATCAACCAATATAACAATCACCAATTATATCGTCCCCGGCCAGAGAACTCTTTGAGTGTTTCCGTCTTGTCTTTGACAATGCAACACGACTCACAGAGTTGTTGCAAACCGTACGTATATACGTTACCCACAAGGGTAATTACGTAAGTACGTCTGTTTTAACGTCTTTTACCTGACGAACAGCCAGTCAAGGAATCGAACCTTGATCATCGTAGGAGTTATTTAAACGCTATGCGTCCTCGTACCAATACCAATCTGGCTACATCGGTTAATAATTATTTTTGCTACTATATCAATTTAACATGTTGACACGGTAGAAAACTATACGTTTTTTTCTACACTTATCAATCCTTTTTCAATCGCTAACAGTTCTAATAATCTATATCGTTTTTTATAAATACCCGCGATAGAATAATTCAACCTATCTGCAACTTCTTGCCATCCAAGATAATCAGAGTTAGCAAATCTCATATTATACATAAGTAATTGTTCATCGCTCATTTTATTAATAGCACGTTCACAATCAGATTTTAATTTAAACAGACGTTGAAGTTCCTTATCTTCGTCTTTTTTTATCAC
Source organism: Companilactobacillus metriopterae (assembly GCF_002762335.1). Classification (NCBI taxonomy): domain Bacteria; kingdom Bacillati; phylum Bacillota; class Bacilli; order Lactobacillales; family Lactobacillaceae; genus Companilactobacillus; species Companilactobacillus metriopterae. Next base: position 9,996 of record NZ_CP024610.1, read on the forward strand.
CAATATTTCTTGTGGCTTGATAATGATTCCAGATGAACCACCACCAATATTAGAATCGCTTTCTGTCCAGGGATGTTCTAATGAAACAACCCTAACAGCAATATTGTAATTAACTTGTTGGTATTCTTTAAAATCCTCTTCTAATTCTAGAAGTCTACTTTTAGTTAATTGTTGAATAATTTAATCCTCCTATCTAACTTAGGATAGTCAAATAATCTTTTACTCTGATTTCTGATAACCCTCCACCATCCAATCAATATAAGTTTTAGCTTTTTCTAAATCTTGTACTGGATCATCCTTATATCCAGATCTAAATAGATACTTAATGGCATTGCCTCGAAGATATCCCCTATATTCTTCTTCTGTCATCGCCTTCATTGCATCAATTACTTCTACACTTCCATGTGTGTAATGTGAGGGGTGTTCTACTGATTTATTCATTTAATTCTCCTTATTGGTAGGTTTAAGTGAATAAATAGATATGTTATCCAAATTAATCTGAACTATATTTTCATCATCAACAAAGCATGCCATATTTGTGCTTCTGGTGTACTCCGACATATGTGGGTAATCACGCCCAATATTGGTAGGTCTAGATTTAAAATGATATATGTTTCTTTCGTTAAGATTCTTATCATAAACAGTTAATGTATAAGGAATATGTTGCTCGACCTTTAACCACATGTCACGGGCCTTAAAATACTTTTTATAAGGCTTTCCATCTGCATAAAGAATCATTCCATCTTCCACGTCTTCGTTAACCTCCTTGACTTCTTTTGTTAGTTTGCTTTTATAGTAATTTTGCATTTTTACAAAAAATACTAAGAATATACCCAGAAAAGCTATTAACATAATAATTATTTCATCCATTGTCATTTAATCCACTCCCTAATCTTATCTAGTTTAAAATCACTCCAAGTATCCAATGCTTCACTACCGTCATCTTCCATACCGGCATAGACTCTGATAACTGGAAAACTTTGATGTCCAGCCAATTTAAACTTATTAAGTTTCTGTTCTCCCCACTCAGTGTTGGGGTCTACTAATATTTTTGTAACAGGAATATCAGCCTTTTCAAAACGTTCTGCAGTGAGTCTGCATTTCATACAATTTTTAGTGTGGTATATAACCACGTGTATTGGGTTAATCATTTTTTTATTGTTCATATTTAGCAAACACTCCTTTTAATACATTAACTAACCGCCATGAATAGTAAGCTAGATTGTTTGTAGTATCTAATATGTATTTTTTGTCATCAACCACTTGAAAATCATTAACAATCAAGTATTCGATACGGTGGCTCATTTCTTTTGAATATATTTTTTTATTCATAGATTTCTCCTTTACTTTAAATACCACTTAGATATCACGTAAGGTATAACACTCATAATAACTATCGCAATCACAAGACCGATTATTATTTCTATAGATGATGCATTCCAAATGTTTAATAGAATCTCTTTCATTCTTCCACCTCTTCATAAGTCTTCTTAAAGATGTCATCAGCAATGGCATAATGCTCACCGTCAACACCTGTTGCTATCCAATCGCCCTTTTTAAACTCTAAATTACCTTCTAGCGTTGGGATATAGTAGCCACCAAAAATCCCCTCTAGATAATTAATTGTTCTAGGTCTTATGTCGTATTTAGTCATCATGTCACCAGAACCATCAAATTGTTCTGCTTGAACGGTTGCTGTTTTTCTATAGGTTTTAATCATTTTTTATGTACCTCACTCTGCGCAAAAAACAAAATAATGATTAACGTAACTCCGCCTTTTATAGCTATTAATAAACTGGGTGTTAGTAGAAAGCTTATTAAGCAAATTGTATATAAGATCATGAATATCCAACCTGAAACGTTAGCTTTAATCATTCTTCCACCTCATAACCATTGATAATAGCGTTCACGCATCGTGTATAATTTCTTACTCTATCTAATCCAAACCAGTCCAACAATCTACAATCAATTTCATTATCACATTGACCATTAAAGATCTTGTCTAAACTCTGAACATATCCATAGACGTTATCTCCGATATTTTGTTTATACCAAGCATCAAAGACTTTAGGCATTTCATTAGTTGGGCTTTCTACTACCTGATTTAATCCTGATATCTGTCTCCCTAACGATAGTAATTCAGAACTAATATACTCGTGTTCTCCCAGCATATTCTGATACTCTCTATCAATCTTTTCTACACGTTCACTTAAATTGCTCATTCTTCCACCTCAACTAACATCTTTTCGTATGCAGGGTTAATATCTAGCCATTCTTGCTTGGTGTGTTTGGCTAAGTCTGTTTCAGATACCACGAAACTCTTACCAAGCCATTTTTCTATAGTTGACCTATCCATTTTCAATTGTATATTACATAATATCTGTCCCGTGTATTTATCTTCTACATAATACAAAAGCTCTTGATATCCACCTTCTACATATTGGTTGAAGAATATTTCTTTACACTTTTCAGGTGATGTCTCATATTCTCGCTTCAAATCATCAAGATATAAAAACATATCAGAAACAGAACTGAATGGTGTAGTGTCGATATTAATGAATACCTCTAACGGGTTGTGCTCATTTATTTGAAAAATAAAATCCAACGCATCTGGCGAACATTCACTTGAAAGCATTGACTGATATACTATTTCCCCATATTCTTTTTTAATCTTCATAACCTTTAACCTCACATATCTTCATGCCCACTTCTTTAGCCCAAACACTTTTCACTTCTTTCCACATTTTTGAAGTAAAATTGAACTCCCCGTTTTCTCCAACTATTTGATATCCACCATTGATTTTATATATGGGGTATTCTATCGATTTGTAGAATACTCGTTGTTCTGATTGAAACGATTCTGAGAAAGTGGCAAATGCTATTGGTTTTTGAACATCTTCTCTATGTTTTTTTTTAATCTTCATAGTTGTTCTCCTTCTTATGTGTGAGTGGAAAAGATTTACCCCTCATATAATACCCAAGCTCTATGGTCGCTTGTAAATTGAATATTTATTACTTCTTTGTTTTTGATAAATGAATTAAGGGAATCTTCTAAATCCTCCACGTTATATTTAACAAAAAATTTAACTCTCATAGTTTCCTCCCACACATTGGGCAGTAGTTTATTTTGGTGCGTCCCTCAGAAATATCAAGAACATAATCACCCTTTTTTAATTCATATTCATCGTCATCAGAAAACATCAAAATTATATTTCCGTAATTGTAACAACCTTCAAAATTATTTGATGACTCACTGTAATTATCAAAGTCTACAGGATTGTGTTTTTTGGCATCACAATATCCACATTCTTCCATTAGAGTTTCCTCCCACAATTACTACAGTATGTTGGTGGTAAATACACCTCACTGTAATTATCTTTCGTAAATATTCTTGGCATTTGCATATCGCAGTGTTCGCAGTAACTCATCTTTTATAAATACCTAGGTGCCATTTCAACCAATTAATTTCAGATAGCTCGCCCTTTCTTATTTCTCTGGCTAGTTCATCTACAGTTATGCCTATCTCCTTAGCAATCTGTCTCTTTTTCATTCCTATGTCTAATAGGTTTTGTGCCTTAAAATGGTCATACTCAATTCTAGTAACACGTCTTTTTTTAAAACATTTGGCATCATTTAGAAAGCCATATTTACATAGAAAACTAACAACACGTTGAGGCATTTTTAAGGTCTCAGTTAATCCCACCTTATTACCACTATCTAAAAAATGTTGTGCCTCTTTAAATTGTTTATTCTTAGACATCCATCTTTCAATAGATAAGTCATCTGACACAATTAGGTTCAATAGTTTTTGTTGACTAATAATATTTCTTTCTGCTATTTCATCAAGATTAAACTCACCATAATCCAGTTCATACTGAATAACTTTTAATATTGCTGGGTGTATATCATTATCTGGTATTTGAAGTTTCTTTCTAAATTTAATAACCCTAGGGTCATCTTGATGTTCCAAGACACTGTTAAAACCAAATTCATTTTCAAGTGAGATTATTAAACCAGTATAGTTAGTCATTTAATACCCCTCTCTGTATATAAAGTCTCCCTTGATATACTCTTTGTAATTTTTATAAGTTATTATTGCCATGTCTCGAGAGTCGATCATGATGTCAATAACACCTTCATTATTTGTGGTTATGTAGTACTTTTTAAATCCAAATTTATACTCTAGTGATTTCATTTTGTCTGTTTTCTCCAATATTTAAGGTCTTTTCTCAAAGGTAACCATTTCTAAAAGTTACCGGTTACCTTTTAGCCCTTGTGCCAGTAAGTGGTAACCGGGTAACCACTTTTTTGCCCAAAACTTTTTTCCGTGGGGAGCATGTCTATACTCACAGAGATAGAACTGTTCTGTAACTAAAGACTAAAGAAATATATATATTTCTTTTTTAAAGAAATAATGGTTACTTAGTTACCTTTTGGTTAAGAAAGTTGTCATATCAACTTTCAAGAGGGTAACTTTTTTGAAAATGGACTGGTTACCTTTGGTTACTTTCATCAGTTTTGGTTACCTTTACGAAAACTTTCTGATTTTTATTGCCAACTTTACGCTGTCTGATCTCTACACCAAACTGTTCTTGTAATGTATTCTTAAACAATTTCTGACTTTGAGTATTAACACCGTTCTCTTCACACCATATTTCATAAGGTTCATAAACCTCTGGAGAACGTTTATTTACAATGTCATCCACTGTTAAGTCTTCAAGATAAGACACAGCAGTATTATTATTCTTGTGGTACTCCTCATTGAATTGATCGATCTTTTTAGAATCAGTAAATTCTTTATTTTCATAAAGTCTCATGTAACCTTCTACAATTAACTTGATCCAGTACTTTAATGCTTCAGGACTGGTAACTTCGGAAATGAATGTGCCTGATTTTTTCTTAGGCTTGTTGTACATTGGCAACCATTCAACACGTCTTTTATATGAAGTACCTTTTTCAAATGAGCTAAGAATATGATTTGAAGTAAATATCAAAGTAGGTGTTAATTCAGTTGAAACGGAATCTGCGTATAACTTTCTAAGTGAGATAAAATCACATGTAGAAATATTTTTAAGCATCTTCATTTGTTCGTTGTTAATGGGCTCATCTTGAACATCATCACCCAAGTTAGTTAACTTACCTTGAAGAGAATTCAGATAACGTTCATCAGTCATATTGTTGATAGATAAAGAACCACAATTCTTAACACTTAGTATTTCTCTGATGATTGCTAACAATGTGCCTTTACCATTTCCACCATCTCCGATGAATATAAAGAATTTACCCAGAAGTCTTTTGACCTCTTTATTTACTATCAGCGTATGACCTAGTACCTCAAGTATGTGTTTCTTATAGTTCTCATCGTTATCTGTCAACATATCTAAGTACTGGTCAACCAACTCAATACGCTTTGTATCTGGATCATATGCAATATCAATGGAGAATGGTGTAAATTCGTCGTACTCAATTTTGATGAACTTACCTTCTCTGAGAATTCCATTCTTCAATTTAATATCGAATACTTGGTTTTCATCAATGGGTTTAGCTCTATACTCCATCTGCTTAATGACCTCATCTACGAACCTAGTTTTTAATCCAGGTGCATATTTAAATGTGATACGTCTAAGTTCTTCATCGTCGGCCTTATACTCATTACCCTCTTTAAAATATGTATGGTGTGCATATCTGACTACTTTCTTTTCATTCATGATCATATCCGCAACCATAGCTTCAGGTTCTTGCTCATCATTGTTTTTAACATCATCACGAAGCAAAAGTTCTAGCTCATCTTTAGGTAATGGTGTTGCGAAAATATAATCATTAATAAATGTAAGGCATTGCTTCCATTCCTTAATGTTCTTTATTAGATTTCGATGTTTGAACAGTGCGTTGTTTCTGCCGTCTCCATCGTCCAATCCGTATAGGACATCTACCTTCCTGTTGATCTCTAAATACTTAGGAAAGTTTGCTCTAAGACCTTCGTTATCAATCTTTCTAGCTACACCGTTTCGTTTAACAGTAATAGATTTAGTATTCGCAATGTGTTTGTACTCAGCTTCAAAACCCAAACCATTTAGACCTTTAGCACCCTTGAAACCCATCGGTTTCTTGAAATAGATGTGTGCACCTCTATCAGTCCAAACTACTTGAGTTTTTATACTGAAAAAGTTCAACATAGCTTCAATCACTTGTTTGTCTACATGATCAATATCGAAAATCAAATCATCATCTTCTAACAGATAACCCGCATCTTCAAAAGCAGTTAGATCATCTGATATTTCTGCACCACGTTTGGGGTGTTTTTCATTGGGAAGATATTCAACGTACATTAATTATCACTCCCATCTTTCTAATACTTTATTTATCAATTTGTAATAAAAATTAATATCAACTTTATTTACAAAATCATTTAAATTACTAGTTTCATCATTCCAAACCAACATTTTTTCAGGTGCATCCGCAAAGTTAACCCTTGAATTAGGAAGTTTTTTCTTATATAAATGGACACCTTCATCAACCGCTGCGAATACTCTGTTAATGTTTTGATACTTCTTATCGTCCATATCATACGTACCAGCAAATGTTCCACCAGCTTGTAGAATAAATTGAAATAGGTGAGGCTTGTCTAAATTTTCTTGAATAGTATCAATTACATCTTTCCCATATAGCAATTTATCAACAACTGCAATATCAACAATTCTTGTAGAATTATTTCTAAATGGTTGATCATCAGCGTATCTACCAACATCCCCACCTTTAACTTTGATATGGTCACTTTTTACTCCAATGTAATTGTTAACATCTTTTTGAATGAATTTATCAAAGCTATCATCTTCAAGGTATAAATTGAATATTTTTTCCCATTCGTCTCTAACCTTCTGTAAAGTCTCATTGTCTGTTTTAGAAATAAAACCAATACCATCAGTGTTAATATTCACGATAGTTACATATGGTGATAACATCTTACATAATGTATAAAGTGCTATCTGACCATAAAAACAAACTGATTTTAATGCGTTAGGATTGTAAAGCATTGAATACTTACTGTTTAAATTTCCATAAACAGAGTTCAAAACTAACTTATAGGCACCTGCTAAATCAGGGTTGGTATGTTTTAGTTCAATACGATCTTCAAGTATCTGTTTGTACTTATCAGAAGCAGGTCCTAAGACGTTGAGATTTAAAATAATATGTGGATACATTGACGTAACATCCCAAAGAGTTACATTTTCAAATCTTGTCTCACGCTTGCTTTGACCATGTAATCCACCAAATCCAAATTGGATATCGCAATCAAATTCTTCGATCGTTAAATTACCTTTATCGCCTTTCCAGAGTTCTCTGACTTCCGGGGGAACAAGTTTAAGTAATTCATAGTTTCCCTCCTTGTCATACTCACCCAGTCTAAAGTCTGACCATTTAGGAAGAGGTTTGTTTAATAAAACATTTGCACTAATAGTGGTTGTGTTCCAACTCTCAATTGTTTTAGATGGGTTATCTACCATCTCAATCAAGTGTTTCTTTGTTTTGAAATAGTTCTTCTCTCTCATAAAATAAACATCAATTGTGTTTTCAACATCGTACTGACAGTAGAATAAAACATCCTTAATCTCTTGTTCTGTCAGTTTTCGGGCAATATTAAAAGGAACATCAGATTCAAGAATCATCTTGCCCAAGTTCCCTTCAATTTTTTTCAAACTAGGTCTAGATACATCGATTTGTTGGAAACAATCGTATGTACCTTTTAACTTAGTTTCTTTACCTATTTGTTGATCACCAGAAATAATTTGATCATTTAAATCCTTTACCTGTTCAGGTGACCACCCAGCCATCATCTTAGGAAGTACACGATCATCATAGTAGTGGTTGTTATACGCAACTAATTGTTTATTCCTGATTAAATCAGCACAACCTGTATAGTCGTTATGAAAGATTTGAACTACTTCTTTATCTTTATTCATGAATACCGCAAAGTTATCATGAGCAAAAACTTCAATATCGTAAAATAGTAGTTCTTTCATATTGATCTCCTATCCTAATTGCATGATTTCTCCGTAATAGAATTTACCAAAAGCATTGTTAACCTTAACCATTATTTCTTTACCGATAATTGAGTCATTTTCTTCGAATAGAACACCGAATGTATCTTTAAACTTCTTATATTTTTTAGTCTTTTCTTGTGGATTAGGGAACCATTCTTTTGTAGCTTCCATGTATTTTGCGTAAGTGTATTTAGTTTCATATGTATTACCGTCAATGTCGTATCTGATACGAATAGCAATACCGTCATCAAATATTTCTTTTACTACAACATCTTGGTACACTTTGCCATTTTGTTCCTTTTTAAACTTTTCAACTTGGTCAATGTGTTGCATTGAATTAAATGTGTCATATGCATAGATATCGTGTTTTGTCCCCACAGCGTCATTCAATTTATCAAAACTTGTATTAAAGAATTCTTGAACTTGTTCTTCAACTTTTTGAGCTTTCTCATCATTAGAAATCCATTTGTTATTTTCGCGGTCATATACTTTTTTATTGAAATTAACTTCTCTAACTTCGCCAGCATCTCTATCAATAAAAGTTAACGTTGCCTTTGTATCGTCGTAAGCTACTTCTACTAGTTCTAAATCCTTTAAAATCTTTTCTGTCATTTTGTCATCCACCTTAAATTAATTTGTATTCAATATTTTTATTGTTTAGTACAGCTTTGATATATTCGATTTCAGCGTCGGTACTAGTTATTTTAAATACCTTAGTAACTGTTTCATCTTCTTCATAATCGTCAAAGCTTGTTTCTTCAAATGCTTCGTATTCTTTGTTTACTTGTCTAGCTTTTTCAACCGATTCTTTTATTTGAGCCGCTGATTTTATTGCATTATTCAAACTTATTGGGTCTGTTAAATATGCACCATAGAGAAGCTCGTTATCAGGGTATGTTTTAATTGCTTCCAAATCGTTATTTTTATCATTAATCCATGAAGCAATTAACTCTTCACACTTATTTATGGACATGGACTTATTTAAAACATTGGAATTTTGTTCAAGGAACACATCAAATGTGAATGGAAAACCGTTATATGCTTTAGTACGTTTGTTATAGATATCAATTAAAACTGATTGTTTATCTTTCCTATATTTTTCTTCTAATACTTTCTCTTGTTCTCGAACTGTAGCACTAGCATCTTTAACTATTGAAGTGATTTCTTTAACCTGTGATTCAAACTCAGAATACGGTGCTAGCATTTGTTTCTTAATTTGTTTACGTCTGTCATCAAGAGCAGAAACTTGTTTATTAACCTCAGCTAATAATTTTTTACTAGTTTTTAAAGTATCTTCAGTAACCTGAACTGATTTAAGATTTTCAGCCAGTTGTTCAGCCGATTTTTTAATTTGTTCATATTCAGGGAATTTAATACTTCCTTGAACAACTTCTAGCTGTTCCTCATGAATTTGTAATTCGTTCATAATTCCTCCTAATAAAATCTTGAAGACTTATGTAATTCGATCCATGGAGCATCTGTATTCCTTCTATGTATATAGTAGAAAGCTTTTGCCTGTTGAGTAGATAAATGCCGTTTAGCACCTGCATAAGCGTCATATCCATATTTCTTGTTATCTATTTGAGATAGTTTCTTTTCATCATGATTGGCTTCTAAAAAGAACCAATCGTATTTAATATCAGGGGCATTCTCTAATGAATATGTATCTGTGACATACATAATTTGTTGCCCATACCACTTCCAGTAATAGCCATAGACAAGAACATCATGTGGTGCTTCAAATGCGTTAAATGTGTATCTACCTATTTTCTGGGGATATCCAGCGTTGATTACTATGTCACATCTATATTTCTGTGATACTTGCCAATTACCAATAAATTTGATGTTAGGAAACATCTTTCGTATTCTGCTATAAGTAGCAGGGTTAACATGATCGGAATGGATATGCGTTAATAAAATGTATTTAACATCATATAAACAGTCACATATTTTCTTATAAGGTAAACCTATGTCTACTAACACATCGTTTATTAATACAGAATTTCCTGCGGATGAACTACCATAAACCTTGTATTTTAATTCGTGTTTCATTGATTAATGTGCCCTTTCGAGATATAATTTACTTGTATACTTATATTCGAATTGACAACATCTTTGAGCTGACCATAGCAGTGGTTAGCTCTTTTTTTGTGCATATTTTAGTTCTTCAATGATGTTATTAATATCTTCAATGATATTGTTTTGAAGTTGTTCAACAGTATCTAACTGAAGACGACTATAGCTAAGCTCTTGTGCTTCATCGCTATAATCTTCATCATTCATTGCTTTTGTATAGATCAAATCGTCTAGTTCGGTTGTTTGAAATTTACATCTTCCGACATCTTCAGAGGTTCGTTTAAGTTCGTCTATTTGATAATCTAGTTTTTCAAATATGTTCATATTTTTTCACCTCCTTTCTAAGATTCTTACTTACCTAAAATTAAAATAACGATGCTGGATCCTAGCAATCCTCCTAAAATTCCATTGTTCTTACCAAAAGAAATAAAATTGTTTCCTTATAAAATTTATAGAATTAATTGGAAAAGAAAACCCTATACGATAAAGAGATTTCTTTAATTATTTTGAAAAAAATATAGCAACAATCAGAAAAATAATTGGTAACGTATAACTAATCAAAAAATCTGTAATATTCATTCATGACACCTCCGGGTGTTATTTTTTATCTACCTAAAGTACTAACAACTAAAATAAGAACTAATATAGAAAAAATTAAACTAAAGTATTCCATGTTATTTATCCTCCTCTACCCATTCATCGTACAAACGATCTTCTAATTCATAATCGTATGTATCAGGAAAAACTACTCCATACCATTTTCCGTCTTCGTCCATTACTCGAAGTAATCCTTGATATTAAAATTATGTTTAGCTAGATCTTGAATGAACATCGTTAAACTGACTGAACCTATAATTGCTACTCCAATCCAGCTTAGTAATACGTCTATTGAAATCATTTAATTCACCTTCATATCAATAATTTCTAGCATGTATTTTTCTAAAAATTCATCGAATCCTTTTCGATTAATCTTGTAACCTTGACCTTCTGTTGGATAGTAAATGCATCCCCCATTTTCTACATCTAATTCATCTTTAAATGTTCGAAAAGTCTTCATTAGTCTCTTTTCACCAAATCCAGAATATTCAATTGCTTTCTCTTTAGTTAGAACAGCAGGATAAGTTACAAGTTGCTTCATTGCTTTAGAAATTTCTTCATTTACTATTGTTTTGAAATATTCATCATCTAAATTTAAGTTTGCTTGCATTTGGGGCATGACTATCCCTCCTCTTTAATATTTAGTACTTGGTGTACTTTCTTTCGTATTTCAACATCTTTAGGTGCCATTCCACCCTTGATAGCTCTATTTAGTTGTTGAGCATTAACACCCAGCAATTTTGCTAACTCTTTCTGTGTCATTCCACGCTCTAACAGAGCCACTTTGGTAGCTCTACCAAGTTGATGAAAGTAATCTACAACTTGTTGTTCTGACATACCTTTTCCTCCTTTCTGTAATTAATTCATCAAGTTGTTGACTAATTTACACCTACAGTGTAAACTAGGTGCATAGCAAATAAACGAATAACAAGCACCCTAGCCCCTTACGACTCCTACATCTAACAGGATAGGTCTGTTTACTTATTGCTTAATTACTTGATGAATTAATAATACCACAGGTATAAAATTATGCAACGCTTTTTATACCCCAAGTGTAAATTCATCCTAAAAAATTATAGGGGAATTACTGGTATGACAATATTTGATAACATAAAAAATATTTCTAAAAACCGTGGAATGAGTCTGCAAGAAGTTGCAGAAAAATCTGGTTTAAGTAAAAATATGATTTACCAATATAATAAAGGGAAACAGCCATCTCTAGATACAGTAAAAAAGATTGCTAAAACTTTAAATGTTGAAGACAAAGAAATTCTTGGTTTAAATAACACTAATGATAGACCAAAGGAAATCGATTTAAAGGAAGCATTTGAAGATGACTATACCCTGTTAAGTTGGCAAGGTATGGAAATTCCTGACGAAGAAAAAGAAATGATTCGACGTATTTTAAATGGAGGAAAATAAAAATAGATAACTTAATTACTTATTTACTCAATTATGCATTTGATAATGATATTGGTTATAACCTATTAACCGATTATGATTCTAAATGGCCACCTGTTTCAATTCCAGAACATAATATTATGTTGATAAACATGAACTGGTACAAGCAAGATGAAATACCTATGCAAATAGGTCACGAAATAGGTCATCTTATTAATGGTGAAAAATGCTATATGAGTGATATTAACAAAATAAAGATAGAACATAGAGCCGACATGTTTGCTATTGATCTCATAAAGCAATATTGCATTGAAAATGATATTGAGATAAATAGTAAGATCGAACTTATCCAAAATTTTGGAATACCTGAATCGAAAATTTATTCTATGGGAATGTGACAAACTGTCCAAACACTGACGACTCAAAAAGCTGGATTATATTTTTAGGGGAAATAATGGAAACTAGAAGCTCTAGAAGCAACGACGGTATTCACCGAAAAAGATTCTATAAAGATGTATGGTTTTGGTTATTTATTGTAATGACTTGTTTATTCTTAATGACTTTTAGTGTTCTTACAGTTTATGTAAACGATGACGAAACAAATAATCAAGTAAAAGTAGAAAAGAAAAATAGTAAATCTCAAAAAAGTAATCAAGGGAGCAAAAAAAATAAATCAACTAAAACAACCTATCTTAATCCAGGTGATGCTGAATTGTTTAAAACTTCCGATTCGAAAATCACAATTTCTATAGACTCCGCTCAAAGGGTCGATGCAAATAATGATATGGTAACTGATATATCTCATAACTACGATAGTACAACTGATTATGTCATAGTAAATTATACGGTCACTTCATTAACTGGATCCCTAGATACAAATTTAGTAGATGGGTCAGAATTTAATATATTTGATAGCAATCAAACAAGTACAATTCAGTCATCAAACAGAGACCCCGGTACTCCTGATTACATATCAGATGGCCAAACTGCTCATCTCAGAATAGGAATTGGACTAGAAACTCAAAGTGATTTTATCTATGTAAAAATGGATGATAGCACTTGGAAAATTCCAGTAAGTTAATTATTTTAAATAACTAAGCCACACTAGGCTTATTTATTTTTAGCTAAATTAGGAGGTTAACCCATGGCAAGTATATATAAACGTGGTAAAACATGGACTTATGAAGTTTCATATTATGAAAATGGAAAGAAACACAAGACCACTAAGGGTGGTTTTAAACGTCAGACAGATGCTAAAAATGCTGCTATTGAAATAGAATCTAAAAAGAATACAGTTGGACTATCTGATTCTGAAAATATTACTTTCGCCAATTACTTCAAAAATTGGGTAGAAGTATATAAAGTCGGTAAAGTTTCAACTGGAACGGAGCTGAAATACAAAACGGTTGTAACCATGATAGAAAACTATTTTGGCAATAAATTAATGAAAGATGTCAAAAAACAAGAATATCAAAAGTTTATAGATGAAATTGCAAAAACTCACGTAAAAGATACCGTTGCAAGATTCAATGGATATATAAGAAGATCTTTAGGCGATGCCTTGGAAGACCAAATAACTTACAGAGATTTCACTAGGAACATAGTGATATCTGGTTCTACCGAAAAATTGCATCCAATGAATTATCTAAATGAATCTGAAATAGCAGAATTAAAAAGTTATTGTGAAGAAAATTATTCACTTTTCGATATTTCAACTGCTGAAATACTATTTGGATTATTGACTGGTTGTAGATACGGTGAGGTAACTGGTCTTACATGGGACTGTGTAGATTTTAATCAAAGAACAGTCGATATAAATAAAAGTTATGATTACATGTATAGAACAGGATTTAAACCCACTAAAACAAAATCGTCAAATAGGACAATATCTATAAACAAAGATGTTTACGACTTGCTTAAATCGATAAATAAACAGCAATCTACACTGTTTCTAAATCAAGGGTATAGTAATAGTGACAATTTTGTTTTTATTAATAACAAACACGAAGTTCCTTCAAGTAATGCAGTCAATAAGAAACTAAAAAGTATATTAAACATTATCAAAAGCGACAATGTAATCACATTTCATGGTTTAAGACACACTCACGCCTCTATGCTGATTGCTAAAAATGTTAGTTTAGATTATATATCTGAAAGATTAGGACATGCAGATACAAGTATCACTTCAAAAATATACATTCATTTATTAAAAGAAAAACGAGAACAAGAAAACAAAAAAGCTATCAATATTTTGGACAACTTATAGATTATGAGTTGTCTTTTTTTGTGGGACATTTGTGGGACATTTTAAAAATGTGGGACATTTGTGGGACAAAAATCGTGAGGGTTTGCGTATGCTTCGAAAATTAAAAAACCCCGTAATCATTGGCTTAACAATGGTTACAGGGCTTTTATCAAATTTATAGAAATGGTTTGCAAAGGGTTTGCGTATGCTTTTTAAGCCATCTATCGGACTTGAACCGACGACCCCCACCTTACCATGGTGATGCTCTACCTAGCTGAGCTAAGATGGCATAATTCTTGTATATTTTACCAGAATTATACTATCTATTCAGCTATTTTTAGAATGCTTTTACAATTTCCATAATACCAGTTGTAATGAAGAAGAATGCTAACAACCAGATAATTACTGATGCAGCTAGTAGTGGTTCGAATAATAAAATAATAGCTACAATAAAGTTTAGAATTGCCAAAATAACAATCAACCAGTAGTAACCCTTACCAAAGTTTGCATAAAATCTAGATGTCATTATTTGGAAAATGGAATCCATGAAGAACAAGATTGCGAACAAGTAAACCATAACCACTTGAGCAAAGTTATTGTTAACAATCAGTACAATTCCAAGAATAATATAAATTATTCCCATAATTGTTACTCCACCGGCACCAATACCTAGATATTTGGTTTCTTGATTACTAAACCATAGTTGGAAAATACCTCTGATTAAAATAAATATACCAAAAATATAAGCAACTGATGATAAAGATTTCAATGGATACGACATAACCACATATCCGACATACAATGATAGAATTCCGACTATTAATGATAGCCAGTCAAATCCTCTTCTTGCATTTTTCATAATATTATCCCCTTTATAAATTAATCTTTAAACTTATTTTACTCTACTTGAATAGAAAATGCGCTATAATTATTATAGCTAATAAAAAAATTAGGTAACACGAAAGGAACAAAATTTGTCACCTAACAAAGAAAACTATCTAAAAACTATTTACGAATTAACTTATGATTTCAAAAAAATAACGAATAAAAAAATATCTGAATTGATGAATGTCTCTGCACCTTCTGTCACTGAGATGCTTAATTCACTGGTCAATGAAGGATATGTAACACATTCACCTTATAATCAAATAGTGTTGACTGACAAAGGTATCGAAGTTTCTGAGAAACTTGTCCGTAATCACCGCCTATGGGAAGTTTTCTTATACAAGAACCTTAAGTACCCTATTGACAGCATACATAATCACGCTGATTCTCTGGAACATGCTTCCAACAATGATTTACTAGATCACTTGAATGAATATTTGAATTTCCCACAACGGTGTCCTCATGGCGGAATCATCCCCGGTAATGGCCAAGGTGAGACTGATACAGATGATATGTTGTTGAGCGATGCTCAACCTGACGATGTTGTGCAAATTGTTCGTATATCAGATAACTTTGACTTCTTACAATACTTTAGTAGTATCAATATTTCACTAGACGATACGGTCAAAATTATTCGTCATGAACAATTCGATAATTCTCTGGTTATAGAAAAAGAAGATAAGACTCAATTAACGATAAGTCCTAAGGCAATTGATTACATATTTGTTGAAAAAAGATAACAAAAAAAGACACCTGTACGTATAGGCGTCTTTTTATTATTGGTTATCTACTAATGTTTGATAGAACTTAGCAAAAGTCAATTGTTCAAATGGATGTAACCAGATTGACAATATCTCATAGGTAAAGAAATTAATGATTTCTAATATCAAAAATTCCAACAATAACACGAAGAATGCACCTTTGTTACCACGCATCAATATTGCACTTTTACGATATGTAGCAAATATTCTACCTTGTCCAGCATCTACATCATCCTTGTAGATATACATATTTTGAGAATAGATTAGCATCAAAATGACACCAGGAATGATAAACAGCCAAAGTCCTATTTGGAAGATAATAATATTCATAATCAATAAAATAATTGTTCCAAAGAAATACTTTGTAGAAAATACTGAAAATGCAGCCATAGGGCTAAGATGCAATTCTGAATTACGGAATTTATTGACCAAGCTATAGCCGATACCAACACTGATTAGACATAGTATCAAAAACAATAGATACATAACTGTCGTTGATAGATTATCTAGCTTGATAGTGTAATTATTGACAGAATCTGGATTGTTAGAAATATCTGTCAAGATGTGTTCCATTCTTGCAGTAGCAGCCGGTGGATCTGTCGTACTGATATTCAAGTTATTCATCCATGCATAATAGATTTTTAAAATAAAATATAATCCTAAAAATCTTAATAAAATGGGAATAAAATTAAGTGAAATATTCTCCACTAAATTTGATCGAAATTCTTTGTGAGTAGCTCTTCGAACTTCTCGCAGAGAAATCTTATTTACATTTATCATAATAAGTATCAACTCCTTAGTAAAACATTATAACAAAGGTTAATCTTAATAAAACATGTAATTAGTATTGACATATGATTAAATTGAAAGTAACATTGTGACTACATTTAAACGAGTACAAAGACGTAGACAGAAAATTAGTAAACTTCTTTAGTTCAGAGAGCTGACGGTGGTGCAAGTCAGTCTAACAGTTTATGAAACACATCTGTAAGTTGATGATCTGAATTCAGTAGGATCTTTCCGGTAGTTCCGTTATAACTCAAGTTATTTAACTTGTTGAGCCTGTTATTGTGAGATATCAGGGAACATGAGGTGGAATCACGCTTTGCGTCCTTTTAGTCATTTTGACTAAGGGGATTTTTTATTCTCATTTATTCAACAATTTGAATAACTTCTTGAGGTTGATACTGTGAAGTATCAGCAATCATGAGGTGGAACCACGCTTTGCGTCCTCTGGCATTTATTTGCTGGAGGACTTTTTTTGTACATTTTAGGAGGGGTATTTATGAACTATATTTTTGAAATATTACCATCATTACTGAGTGGAACAGTTATGACACTGAAGGTATTCTTTTGGACACTCATAGTCTCACTACCTTTAGGTATATTAGTTTCTGTGGGAAGAAGTTCAGGTATTAAAATCATTCAATGGATTCTTAGCTTCTATATCTGGATTATGCGTGGTACTCCGCTACTATTACAATTGATTTTTGTATTTTACGGGTTACCTAACTTACCATTTTTCCCTATAGTTTTTGAACGATATGATGCTGCTTTATTCGCATTTATCATTAACTATACTGCTTATTTTGCAGAAATCTTCCGTGGTGGATTTGGTAGTATCAAAAAAGGACAATTTGAAGGTGCTAAGGTACTAGGTCTTAATTATTTCCAAACTTTAAGAAAAATAATTATTCCTCAAGTAGTAAAAATTGTTCTTCCTTCTATTGGTAATGAAGTAATTAATTTAATAAAAGATTCCTCACTTGTATATGTAATTGGTCTTGGTGATGTACTGCGTGCCGGAAATATAGCAAGTTCACGAGATGTAACACTTGTCCCATTAGTCTTGGTTGGTGTGATTTACTTACTACTGACATTAGTTTGTACATGGGCACTCAAAATTTTGGAAAAACACTACAGTTATTACGATTAGGATAGGAGAAATATATGTTAGAGCTTAAAAATATTACCAAAAGCTACAATAATAAAACCATTTTAAATAATCTAAATTTAAAAGTTGAAGATGATTCTATTTTAAGTATTGTAGGACCTTCTGGAGCTGGTAAAACTACCCTACTTCGTTGTATTGCAGGATTAGAAAATATTGATTCTGGTACTTTTTTAATCGATGGAAAACCTTTTGATCCTACTAAAGACAAGGATGTCCAACCAATAGTGGGTGTGGTTTTTCAAGATTTCAATTTATTTCCTCACTTATCTGTAATTGAAAATGTAGCTCTTGCTCCCCAAATGGTACTAAAACAAAATAAAAAAGATGCAATTGAAAAAGCTGCTGAATTATTAACATACTTCGATTTAATCGATAACAAAGATCAATATCCTTCAGAATTATCTGGTGGTCAAAAACAACGTGTAGCTATAGCGAGAGCACTAGCAATGCAGCCAAAAATACTTTGCTATGATGAACCTACTAGTGCATTGGATCCTAGTTTGAGGGATGTTGTGGGAAATTATATTTTGAAAACTAAAAATACTGGCTTAATTCAAATTATTATTACTCATGATCCAGCATTTGCAGAAAAAATTTCTGATCAAATTTTAAAAGTCCAACCTATTAAATAACTAAGGGGAATCATTATGAAGAAAAAAATATTTGTCTGCATTATAACTATGCTTCTAATTTTTCCTATTTTAACTAGTTGTGCTAACTCTAAACCATCAATTGCAAAACAAGCTGATACTGTTGATACTTGGTCCATTATCCAAAAAAGAAAACGAGTGATAATCGGACTAGATGATACTTTTGTGCCTATGGGATTCCGTCAAAAAGATGGTAATTTAGTAGGTTATGATATTGATTTGGCTAAAGCAGTCTTCAAACAGTACGGTATTGAAGTTGATTTTCAGCCTATCGACTGGAATATGAAAGAAACAGAGTTACGAAATCGCACCATCGATCTTATATGGAACGGATACACTATTACTCCAGAAAGATCTGAACAACTTGCCTTCTCTGACCCTTACCTTGCAAATAAACAAGTTTTGGTTACAAAAAAATCTGAGAACATAAATCAATTCTCAGATATGAATAATAAAATATTAGGTGTACAAACTGGTTCTTCAGGAGCAAGTTTACTAGATGCAAATCCATCAAAACTTAAAAAATACATCAAAAACCAATCCCCTGTTTTATACGATTCTTTTAACAATGCCTTCATGGATCTAGATGCAAACCGTATTCAAGGACTTTTGATTGATAGTGTCTATGCAAATTACTACATTAATCATGAAAAAAATCCTGATTCATACGAATTAACATCTGGAGGATTTACTGGCGAAGACTTCGCTGTAGGTATGCGCAAAGGTGATAAAACAATGCAAAACAAAATAAACACAGCTTTCAAAAAACTTAAGAAAAACGGTACTCTAGATAAAATAAATAATAAATGGTTTGGAAATTCAGATAATTCAATAATCAAATAAAAAAAAGTAGCCATTTGGCTACTCTTTTTCTATACAAGTAATAATAAGAATGCTAAAAATATTCCAAAAAATGATACGTAATTTATATTGTTCCGTAGCTTGCTAATGATTGTCATAGGCGGGGGCTCCTAGCTGTTGTTTATTTTCAATATTATTTATAACACCTATATACAATTTTTAAAACAGTTTTTAAAAATTGTAGCTAAAGTTATATCTTTATGTAAAACAACCGTAATATAACTTTTACATTAAGACCATTTTTACAGGTATAATATAGGTAACAAACTAAAGGAGATCAATCATGACTACAAAGAAAAGAATTTATCTAGCCGGTCCTTTTTTTGATAAAGATCAAGTTAAGCGTTTGGATAATATTCAACAACTACTAGAACAGAATCCTACAGTTGATAAAGTTTTCAGACCAGCCAGTGTAGACTATACTTCTGCAGAATTCGGATCCTTTGAATGGCAAACAGCAATTTTCAAACATGACATCAATAATATCAATTCCTCTGATATTGTAGTAGCTATGGTTGATTACAAAACTGAAGCCAATGAATTTGAACCTGACTCAGGTACTATGTTTGAGTGTGGGTACGCATTTGCGAATAACGTTCCGGTTATCGGTGTTAGATATAAATCAGATCTACCTCTAAATCTTATGTTAGCTGGATCATTCACCGCTTTTTTCAACGGGATGGACAGCATCGAACAAATTAAAGATTATGACTTTGAAACACTGATGACAAGGTACGAAGATATCGATGTATTTTAGGAGATAGTCAATGTCACAAGTAACCGAAAGAACCAAAAGAAACATCATTACATCTATGATTTCTCTTTTAGGAAAGAAATCATTTGATAAAATCACTGTAAAAGATATTTGTGATGAGGCTTTGATCAATCACAGTACTTTTTATCGCTATTACACTGATAAGTTTCAGCTTCTTAGAGCAGTCTTTTCCTATTTATTGGAGGATCTATTTAATGACCCTAACCAATCCGAATCTGTGACAATCCTATCTCAAGTTACTGAGTTTATAGAGAAAAACAATAATTTCATGCGTAATATTTCTCCACAATATCAGACTAAAGCTAATCTATATCCAGAATTTAGATCGGTTTTGAGGGA
The DNA here is from genome assembly GCF_002762335.1 of Companilactobacillus metriopterae. Lineage (NCBI taxonomy): Bacteria > Bacillati > Bacillota > Bacilli > Lactobacillales > Lactobacillaceae > Companilactobacillus > Companilactobacillus metriopterae. The sequence continues at coordinate 30,582 of NZ_CP024610.1, forward strand.
TATTGTTGCTAAAAAATACCATGAATTTCCAAACACTCAAGATCCACTTATCAAGATGATTGTGGACTCACCATATCCAGAACTGACAATTAGTTTTGTCGTGGGTGGTATTTTGGGACTGATTGAATATTTAGAAGATAATGACTTCAAAATACCAAAGAGAAACTTTACAGATTTTGCAGAAAATTTCTTAAATTTGCCAAAATAAATAAGACAAAAAGCGCCACTTATCTCTTTTTGAGATAAGTGGCGCTTTTTGTTTCTAGAGTGTCTTTTAATTATGTTTATACTAGATACTGTTATACTTTTAGTATGAAATTTATATCATTTTAAGGGAAGGGTTTATATTATGGAAAAGTTTTTTACATTCCTAAGCAATAGTATTCATAAGCACGCAAAATTATGGATTTCAATTATTGCTGTAGTTACAATTTTATTGGCTTTCGGTTTACCAAAAGTTCAAATGAAATTTAGTAATGACGTTTTCGTTGACACTAACTCAAAAGAATTTAAAGACACAGATACTTACCAAAAGAACTTTGGTGGTGATGCTGTCTACGTTATGGTTAGTGGTAAGCAAAACGATATTATCTCAAAATCTAACATGAAGAAACTTGCTACTTTAGATAAGAAAATTAGCAAGATGGACAATGTTCGTGGAACAACATCAGTTGTTAACTTGATGAATGACGAATTGTCATCATTGAGCAAGAATCCTACTGGTGTAAGTAACAATTCTACACTTCAAGTTACTCCACAAATGCAACAAGATTTGATGGCTTCATTGACTGCTAAACAACAAACACAGTTGTTAAGCTCAATTCAAAGCTCTCTTACAACTGAACAAACTGCACAAGTTCAGACATATGTAACATCAATTCTTACTGATCAACAGAAGCAAGAAGCAGCTCAAGCTCAACAAGCAGCAACTGCACAAATTGCTGCCCTACCTGCTGAACAACAACAGGCTGCTGCTGCTCAGGCTACACAACAACAACAAACTGCACTTATGGGTATGTTGACAGATGCACAACAACAACAAGTTCAAACTTATACACTAAGTCTATTGAACGATACACAAAAAGCAGCAATGGCTCAATCATTGCTACCAATGGTTCCAAAAGTACAAAACATGTCTAACGCACTACTTAAAGACATCCTTCTAAGTAATAACGGAAAAGTTCCTTCAGCTCTTGATCAATTGCTTCCTAAGAATGGTAAGCATACCATCATGATGATCAATACTAAAGATACAACTGATATGGACTCTAACGTTAAACTTCTAAAAGATGTTCAAAAAGCAGTTAAAGATACTAAATTCTCTGGCAACGTAAAAGTACGTATTGCTGGTACACCTGCCGTTATTGGACAAGTTAAGAATCTAGTTATCAAAGATATGACAATCATGGTTGTACTAGCTGTTATTATCATGATCATCATTCTTGCATTGATTTTCCCTGTAAGAAGAAGATTATTCCCACTACTATTTGTTTTAATTGGTCTTCTATGGACATTCGGCTTGATGGGTTGGTTCAACCTTCCTATTACACTTGCTACAATGGCCACACTACCTATCATCATCGGTCTTGGTACTGACTTTGGTGTTCAATTCCAAAACCGTTATGAAGAAGAATATCGCAATTCAGAAAATCCAGAATTATCTGTTAAGAAATCAATTCTTAAGATGGGACCTGCTGTAGGTATTGCTCTTATCGTTATGATTTTCAGTTTCTTAACAATGTTCCTATCTAAAGCACCTATGATGCAACAATTCGGTGTTACTCTTGCTATTGGTGTTCTATCATCATACATCGTTGAATTCTTCATGATGTTCTCAACATTCACACTTGTTGATTCATCAGAAAAAGCTCAAACTAAATTCAAACAAAAGAATGCCGCAAGAAAAGAAAAGAACAACGGAAATACACAAACAGCATTGTCACGTGGTCTTACAAGATATGCTAAGTTCATCACTAAGCATGCTGCTTGGGTATTCATTATCGCAGTTGTTCTTGGAGCATTAGGTTTCGCTGTTGAAAGAAATATTGACACTGAAACTGATATCTTGAAGTTCATTCCTCAAGATATGACAACTCTAAAAGATACTAAGTATCTTCAAAAACAAGTTGGTTCAACAGTTTACATCAACTACCTAGTTAAGACAGATGATGCAAAAGACAAATCAACTATGAAGAAGATTGATAAGCTAGCTAATAAAGAAGAAGACAAGTATAAAGACATTACTGGTGTAACAAGTCTTCCTTCAACATACAAGCAACTTGGTGGTTCATTAGATGCCTCACAATCAGTTATTAATTCTGGTGTTAAATCTATTCCAACATCACTAAAAGATTCTGTTGTTACTAAGAATGCTAAGTACACAACAATTCAATTTAGAATTAACCAAAATCTAAGTTCTAAAGATCAACAAAAACTTATGGACAAGATTTCTAACGATATTGGTGGTAAGAAAGATGGAATGACAATTTCTGCCGCTGGTCCACAAGTTATGATGCTTATCGGTATCAGTAATGTTACTGCTAACCATACATTGATCATGATTGCCGGTCTATTGATTATATTCTTGGTACTTCTACTTGTATATCGTCACTTCAGACTTGCAATTTACCCAGTGCTACCTATCCTAGTTGTTCTTGGTTTATCACCACTAACACTATGGTTGATGCACACATCATACAACCCCGTTACAATTGCACTAAGTTCATTAGTTCTTGGTATTGGTACAGAGTTTACAATTCTAATTCTCGAGCGTTATCAAGAAGAGCGTGAGAAGAATGTTACTCGTCATACAGCTATCATTGATGCTGTATCACACGTTGGACAAGCTATAACAGTTTCAGGTTTAACTGTTATGGGTGGATTCTCAGCAATTATGTTTGCTAGTTTCCCAATCCTTAGATCATTCGGTCTTATCACAGTTCTTGATACTGGTTACTCACTAATCAGTGCTCTAACAGTTCTTCCAGCAATTATCTACTTATTCAGAAATAGATCTGAAGATAAGAAAGCTGTTAAAGAAGAAAAAGATTTAGACGAAAGTTCAAATAATTAATAACTAAAAGACATGAGATTATATCTCATGTCTTTTTTTATTATTCACAATCTGTTATAGTATTATAGTTAGTCTTATCAAGAAAGGAGAGAATATTGTGAAAAATAATACATCAACAAAATGGTTCATCATAAGTATGATGCTCATTTCAGCAAACTTGAGATTACCAATTACTATGATGCCTCCACTGATAAATAGTATTGTTAAAGATGTCGGTATGCCGCAATCTATGCTTGGCGTCCTGACAGCAATTCCACTACTGACTTTTGCAGCATTCTCTCCTATCATAGTAAAAATAGCCAAAAAATTAGGAAACGAACTTACTATATTTTTGCTATTTACATTCCTTGTAATCGGAAGTTATGTCAGAGTTATTCCCTCAACTGCCGCACTGTTGATTGGTACATTTTTAGTTGGTGTTGGTATCGACAGTGGAAATGTGTTAATGCCCGCTGTTATAAGAGATCGCATGCCTTTGAAGATGAATGTCGGTACTAGTTTGTATACTCTATCTATGCTACTAGTAGGTGCCATTGGTACAATAACCGCTGGATTTCTTATTAGTCATACTAGCCTAAAGATAACTATCTCAGTCCTATCTTCAATCAGTATCATCGCTCTTATATTCTGGATCCCTAACTTGAAACATAATGAGATTGCTCATACCAATGGTGATGTTCTTAAAACATACAAAAGTGTCTGGAAACAAAATCTAGGTTGGTTGATTACTTTCTTCTTTGGACTTCAGTCTTTGATTTATTATTCAATAATTACATGGATTCCGTCACTATTAATCTCTCATGGTATACCCACAGTTACAGCTAGCAACTTACTGACAATATTACAATTAACCACCCTACCATTTGCATTCATCGTTCCTGCTATGGCTGCAAACGATAATTCAATGAAATATTTAAATATTATGTTAGTTCTAGGCTATATATTTGCTCCACTTGGATTTTTAATTAATACAAGTAACATTCCTTTGGTATTAATATTTGTTCTCTTGACAGGTGTTGGTGCAGGTATTGCATTCAATCTATCAATTGTCTTCTTCGCAAAAAAGACAACCAACCCTTACCAAACTGCTGAAATTTCTGGTATGGCACAATCCATTGGATTTGTGCTAGCAGCGATAGGACCAATTCTTTCTGGATATGTTCAACAACGTTTTCAAACTTGGTCAGCAATGATTATATTATTCGCTATTGTTGCAACCATATTAGCATCTATCAGTTTTATTATCAGTCACAAAGACAATATTCAAGAATAAAAAAAGCTACTAATCAAATTGATTAGTAGCTTTTTTTATTAGAATTTATATTGATTTAATGCACTCTGAGCAGCTAAGTTTAGCAAACTCCATTGTCTATCGAATCCTGGTTGGAAGAAGAAATCAGCTTCTGCTAATTGTTCTAATGTCATCTTCTGTTGAACAGCCAACGCGATAGTATTTCCTTGAGCTATAATATCATATTTTGACATTACGGCTCCTCCAAGGATAACGTGAGATTTTTCATCAAAAGTTAGTTGAACAAATACTTCAGGGTTATCACTTTCAGGTATATAGCTTGGACGTAAACTATCTTTAAAGAAAGAAGACTTAGCGTTTATTCCCGATCTTGTCGCTGACATCTGGTTCAAACCAGATGTTGCAAAATGATAATCGAATAAACTCAAAGCAGATGAACCTACAACTCCTGTGAATGCTTCTGAGTGTTTGTCCTCAAAAATATGTTTTGCAACATAGCGTGCTTCTCTTCTTGCCACAGTTGCTAATGCAATTGGAATATTCTTCTGTGCAGGTATTGAATATGCCAGAGTAGCATCTCCTACTGCATAGACATCTGGATCATTGGTTTGCAAATACTCATTTGTCTTAATAAATCCATGATCATCAAGATCAATGGTTCCTTTAAGCCATTCAGTGTTAGGTTTGATACCTGTGGCTTGGATTACGACATCTGCATCAAATGTACCTTTATCTGTCTTAACACTACTTACTTTTTGATCACCTAAAAATTCTTCGACTTTAGAACCTAAAACAACATTGACACCCTTATCTGTTAATTCTTTTGATAAAACATCTGTCATTTCTGGGTTTAAATAAGTACCTAATGGACGATCAATCGTATCAATAACTGTAACGTTCTTTCCTGCTTTGATACTTGCTTCTACTGCTTCAATTCCAATATATCCGGAACCGATCACAACTATATTTTTCACTTGATAATCTTCAAGCTTACTTTTAATTTTTGTTGCCCAATCGTAACCTCTCATTAAGAAAACATTTTCCAACTCTTTTCCTGGTATAGGTAACTCATTAGGTGTTACACCTGAACTAAGAATTAGCTTATCATAGCCTACTGTTTCAGTATGACCATCACTTTCAACATCTATAGTTTTTTCATCTAAATTAATTGATTTTACTAGGTGATTATTGGAAATAGTTACGCCTTGTTCCTCAAATTCTTCTGGTCTAAAGTTACGAACATCATTAACATCAGTAACCTTGTTTTCAAGATATAATTCCATTCCACAAGACATAAATGAAACAAAGTCTCCAGCTTCATATAAGGTTATATCTAGATTTTTGTAAGTATCTAATAACTCAATTATAGACTGATGTCCTCCATGAGAAGCACCAACAATGACTACTTTTTCTTTATTCATATGTAACCCTCCTGATTTATTTACTATACCTACATTATAATCATTATCATTTAGAAATCAATATCATCTGATAATCAATTCAATTAAAAAGACTAAACCTCATAGGTTTAGTCTTTTTAAAAATCAATATTATTAGCCCAACTCTTATCTAAGAATTTTTCATTCATATGATATCGAGTCTTATTAGGATCTGCCTTTTTATTTTTATAGAAATCTTTTAACTTATCATCTACCATCAACCATCCACGCCAACCGATGTGGATAGTATCTTCAGATATATAATTAGGATTTTCAACATTTGTTAAATCAACAATATTATCAAATCCCTGTGATTTCAATTGATATGTTACTTTAGCATCAAATTCATCCAACACCATTGGTGACATTCCAGTATACTTCATCCATTTTCTATTTACTGGCTGAATTACAAACATAACCTGTGTATGATTTCTATCAAACATGTATAGCAATGCTTGGAAGTCATTGTACTCCGGTGAATGTAGATAATCGATGTGTTTATCGAAGTTCTTATATTTGGATATACGTTTTTTCAAACGTTTTTCAAAGAATTTATTACCTATTTGAAGATCATTATTCTTTGATTTATCCATGGCCATATTTGTGGCAAGATCATTTAATTCATCATAATTGTAATTATCTGGAAGTTTTTTAGCTTCTTTATCTATCAAGCCTTGATTATTCTGTATACCGATACTACCAAATAGTTTATCCTGATTAGTCAATCCCGGTTCTGAAATGTTTTTCAGATAGAATCTTTGATTAGAGGTGATCTGTTTGCCATCTGCTATTCGTCTCAAAGATTCCTTTTTAACAGAATTTACCGTTGGATTTAATTCCAAAATTCTATTGGCAATATATTCATTTAATTTCTTATCACCAGTATTTGATTCAAGAATAAATTTATCTACTTGTAATGGTGAAAAGTAATAATCGAATCCTGCCGCACTAACTCCCGACTGACTGAACCATTGAGGTGATATGACAAATACTGCCTTATTATTCTTAGTCATTTGCATTGAATTGACATTCAATGCTTGACTCAATGATGCTGTACCAGGGTTACCTTGTAGGAATGGTTGATTATTCCAATGATACTTTTGTGCAACCACAGAAGGGTGGAACGGATCCATTCTAGAAAGCTCTGATGACCCGATAATCGGTATATAGTTCTCATTCTTAGCATAATTCTTCATTATGTCACCTTTTAATACTCTGGCGTCCAATGAAGTTGAAGCTTTTTTCACACTTGTAGGATTAGCTGTTCGATAATTAATTGGTGTTAAAAATAAAACTATAACTGCCAGTCCAGCAATTAAAACTGGACCTAAAATATAAAATAGTTTTTTCCACATAACTAGTTTTCCAATAGTTTTACTTGTTCTGCTATTTTATTTACAGTTGACCATTCAGAACGGTCAAATTCTGATACTGGCACTTGGATACCAAAAGTATCTTGTAGTGTAACTAATACTTCAACAGTAGCCATTGAATCTAGAATTCCATCTGCAAATAAATCTGTATCTCCACCAATATTATCTAAACCTGATACATCTTCAACTATACTCAATATCTTTTGTGTCATTTCATCCATAATAATTTTCTCCTATTTTACAAACCATAATGTATTTAAAAATCCTGAAAAAATCAAGAAACTAAAGCAAACTACATTAAAAGTAATAAATATTGCCAAATACTTGGTAAATCTATTGCTTGGTAATGATTTATGTCTCTTTTTAAATCTCAACCATGCATCATTTATTATCATAGCAGATGCGTGGAAAATACCATAAACTATATAATACCAAGTTAGTCCATGCCAAAATCCCATGATTAGGAACAATGTTACATAGCCTATATTGGCTATAGTTACTCTACTCTTAATCCACTTTTTCTTCATAAATAGAAACATCAGTCTCATATATATGAAATCTCTGAACCAGAAAGATAGTGTCATATGCCATCTGTTCCAGAAATCCTTGATATTAACAGATTTGAAAGGTTGATTAAAGTTTGCTGGTGTCTTTACACCCATGAAATTACTAATTGCGATTGCAAAAAGTGAGTATCCTGCAAAATCAAAGAATAGATACATGCTGTACACATACATATAAGGCAGAATTGCCCAAGATAATCCTAAGAAATTAGTGTGCCTGTAAGACATTGCTAGTGCTGAAACCTGTGGTAACATGAGCGTTCCAAAGAAATATCCCAGTATAAATTTATATAGAAATCCCTGCATAATTTTGTTAATTCCACTTTGGAATAACTTTAAATATTCTTCTCTTTCAGGAACTTTGTCATAATCCTTCTCAAATCTTGGAAAACGATCAATTGGACCTGAAGAAATTGTTGGGAAAAATAGTATAAATCTAAAAAATTGCCAAGGAGTTATTTCTTTGATAGCTCCATCTCTGGATTCCATGATTAGCTCGACTACCTTGAAAGTTAGGTAACTAATTCCTAAGAATCCAAATAAAGAAAGTTTCACACTATGTTCAACTGGACTTACTTTTACTATGACCAGTGGAATTATTGCTAATACAACTGCCCAAAAGAAAATCCAGAAATTATTATGATTCTCTCGATACCTGCGATAACCAAAAACAACAATAAATTCATATATTATAAATGCAACTAGAGAAATACCTTGTATAGCATTGTCTCCAAAGAAGGTAATAATCAATATTCCTAAAGTAGCTATAGTTTCATAAACTTTGAATCGTCTACCATTGAACAATCCTATAATTATAGGTAAAAGTAAAATCAGTAAATATATAAAATACGACGGGCTAGTATACGGAGTTATATTATGCATTGACCGTACCAATCAAAGCCTTTCTATCAATTTTGCCGTTACTTGTAATAGGTAAACTGTCTACAAATCTAAATACATTAGGAATCATATAATCCATCGTTGTTTTCTTAAGATCTTCTTTTAATTTTAGTGATAGTTCTTCGGCATCTTGTTCTTGCATATCTGACTCTAAAACTACATATGCTATCAGTTTTTTAACCTTATGGTCAGAGTCATATAGTGGAACTGTACTTGATTGTTTAACTTCTACCAAGTTACCTAACAGGGCATCTATTTCTTCTAGTTCAATACGATATCCATGCATCTTAACTTGGAAGTCTGTCCTACCTCGATAGAACAACAAGCCATCAGAATCTCTAGCAATCATGTCACCAGTATGGTAGAAAGTCTCACCTGAAATGTTCTCAAAGGCTTTCTCTGTTTGCTCAGGATTATTAATATAGCCCTTAGAAACATCTGGACCATTAACTAAAAGTTCTCCGACTTCTAAGCCGTTATCATCAGATTGTGAATCTTGAATCTTATAATCCATATTGTCTTTTAAATATCCGATTGGCAATCGATCGTAATTCTCTAGAACTTCTGGAGTAATTTCGATAGAAGTAATTGCTACTGTATTTTCTGTAGGACCGTATGTATTATACAATTTTGCATTAGGGAACTTATTCAAAACCTTTTTAGCTGCTGCGTGAGTTAATTCTTCACCACAGAAGATAAATTTTTGAAGATTTGGCATTGATTCTCCCTTGAAATCAGGGAATAAGCAACATAGTTCAAAAAATGAAGGTGTAGAAACCCACACATTGAATTCTGAATTTTTCAGTGACTCTTGTAATTTTGCAAAATTACCAGTCACTGATTTATCCAAGATTTCCAATGTAGCACCGTTTGTAAGTGCAGGATAGATACTAAATACTGATAGATCGAATGAAAATGGTGCCTGTAACATCACATTATCATCTTCATGATACTGGAATTCTTGATTAACCCAATCTACAAAATCTATTAGGTTAAGTGTGCTAATCTGGACTCCCTTAGGAGTTCCTGTTGTTCCTGATGTGAAGATAATATAGAAGTTTTCATCATCTGCAACACTATGATCTTCTGTATAAGTTGAATAATCAGAACTGAAAATATCATTTAATTTTTTCTTATCAATAACTGGAGTTTCAACATCAAATTCAGTTAAGTCACTCCAATTTAAAATTAGTGCTGGTTTTGCTACGTTATTTATTTGTTGAATACGTGATGGATCAGATGATTCATCCACTGGTATATAAGCATGACCGGATTTGATAGATCCTAAAAATATCGCAAGCATCTCAAACTGTTGTCCACCAAAAACAATAACCGGTTGATCATTATCAGATAGTTCACTATCTAAAAATTTTGCTACTTTATTTGAATAATCTGATAAATCTTGATATGTCTTTGTTTCTGAACCATTCTTATATGCTAATTGTGTAGGATTTTTTTTGGTAACATTATTAATTCTTTCAATAATTTTATTCATATCAGGTACTTCCCCTTTTATTTTAAAATTCGTTGTAAATGAATTTGCTACTTCCTGCACCGTTGTATCCGTATATATACAATATAATTACAAATATAATGAAAAAGACGACTGTCTTTAAAACGAAAATAGAACTTGGCCTTTTAAAAAAGTTAATGATTTTATTTTTCATAACTACACCTTTCTCTTATACACATACATTTAAATTACTCTCTTTTTTAAACTTTCTCAATAATTATTTTAACCCCGCCTAACAATATTGGGTATTAGATTGCTCATAATAAAAATTTATTAATTTATTGCTCAAAAAAGACCGACAAATTAATGTCGGCCCTTCTTTATTCAGCTAAATTATATTCTCTACGCCCAAATAACATGACTAATACAATACTTGCAATAGCGACTATCAGGATATATAAAATCTTATTAGCAATATGTGTACCACCTAGATATAGGATTAAAACTAATCCTATAATTATGGTACTTAAAATTCCTGTCCATTGAACTCTAGTAAAGGCAGCACCTGTAGTACTACGTTCTTCTCTACTTGTAATGTATGGCATAACTGCACCTAGTCCAATTAATACTACTATCGCAATGATATTAATAATTAATTCATACCACCAAGTGCTTGATGCAAACTTAACATCTTGTGGTCCAAATCCAAATACCGTTGCCACTGCTGTAATAATAAAACACCACCATCCAAATGCTAGAGCTAACTTATCATTCTTTATAAAGACATAATCTGATGGATATTTATCACTGTTCATGCGAATTTTAATGAAAGCAAAGAACACCCAACATGTTACACCAGGGGAAATGATACCGTTTAGGTTCAATAACCAATTAAAGATATCATTCATATCTGGTAAAAATATCCCCAGTAACATGATGAAAGCACTCAAACCAACAGTTAACAGATACCCATTGATTGGAAGTCCTGAAGCGTTTTTCTTTCTCAAAACTTTTGGCATGTATCTTGCGCCAGTGTCTGAAATTAGCATGCGAGTCATAGCTTCTAACAGAACTGCTAGTAGTGCGGCAAGATAAAATACTTCTGTCCAAGCAAAGATATACATTAAAGTATTACCCATATTAAAGGATTTACCTAGTGCTTGGAACGCATAATATGATCCATTCATCTTCAAATCGTGAGGTAAGTTATATGCATTGAAGAAAACCCCTAAAGCTAATGAACCAAATATTGTTAGAAATGCTGTCATAACTGCCAGCATAATCATTGCCTTAGGAAAATCACTTTGGGGCTTCTTCATTCTAGAAACAAAAGGTGCAATTAATTCTGAACCATTAACGGCGTAAATTAAAAGACCAATGGTTGTTAGATAATGCAAATCAAATTTAGGAATTAAAGTTTTATACGTAAACGGTTGAGTGGCAATATGGCCACCTCTCATTAATGAAGCTGCTGTCATCAATACGAATAGAACGGTCATCCCAAACATCGCTACACCACCAATAGTACCCAGTATTTCAAGTGAGTGCTTAAAGCGAGATTGTACAAAAATGAAAATTCCAAAAACGACAAATGTAAGCAATGCAAACATGCTATTAGACATGTTGTCTTGCATAGATGCATTACCCTGGATAGCCCACCCAAGACCAACCACAACAGAATTAGCTGTATCAACAACATAAGGAATAGATGCTGCCCAATAAGTCCATGCAGTGAAATATCCTAAAAATTCACCATTTGTACCACGAACCCATGAAGATAGTCCCCCACCTTCATTACTGAAGACAGATCCAAGTTGCCCAACCATCAGTGCATACGGAACAACGTATAGGAATAACATCAATATCCATGAAGTTACAACTCCTAAACCTTGTCCTTGTAAGTTATAAATTAAGTCATCGAAACCGATAACTGTAACAAAGCACATCATTGCCAAGACTGGCCAGCTAATAAAACTGCTTTTTTGATTGAAATTTTCCATTTTTTCATACCTGTGTATATAAAATTAACAACGGTTATTAATTTTACACTAATTTTTAATTAGTTTTGATACTTTTTTGAAAAAAATAAAAAAACAACCAATTTAATGGTTGTTTTTTAGATAGATTTTATAGCTGAATTGATATCTACATCACCTGAATGCATTGATATAACCTTTTTCACAGTATTATCATTTTCCAAAATAGCTGCTAAAACACTTGCAACATCTGGAATAGGATTAGGTCCACCAACTTGATCATTCAATTGAACTTTACCTGTGGCAGCCTCTTCAGTCAGTGTTCCTGGTTGAAGAATAGTATAGTCAAGATTTGTATTATCTATTAACCACTTATCTGAATAAAATTTAGAAACGTTATAATCCATAATGGCTGCTAGTGATGGATTCTCTGACCATTTTTCTTGATCCATTGAGAATAATGAGCTCAACTGAATATAACGTTTAATTCCTTTATTTTCAGTAGCTTGCATTAATTTTACAGCACCATTTAAATCTGTTTGTAGAAGATCTTTGCCACGAGAACCTGCAACAAATATTACTGCTTCAGAATCTGCTAGCACTTCTTGTATATTTTCTACAGAATCATGGAAATCCAAATATACTGGTTTAATGTTTTGTGTTTCTTCTATCTTTTGATAACCTCTTGCTGCGGCATATACAAAATGACCGTTACTAACAAGATCACTTACCAAATTTTCTCCAACTCTACCTGTAGCTCCTGCAACGAATACTTTCATTATTAACACCAACTTTTTCTATTATTAAAAATATAGTCCAGTATAACACTAATAATCTAGTTTATACTTTATTTAAATAGTCATTTATTTGTTATAATTAAACTTGCTATTCTAGGGGAGGAAAATTATGGAAGCATCAACATTTAATACTTTAGGCACTTTATTTATTGCATTTTTAATTGTCGGTATTGGAAACATTTTATCTTCAATGTTTTCCAAAGTTTCAAGTTCCTACTTCAACCTTGTTTTGGGAGCCTTAGTAACTTTAATTCCTGCCTTTAATAACTTCATGCCAAAGTTTGACAGTGAACTCTTCTTGCTCATGATTATTTCACCATTGCTGTTTTTTGAGAGCAACAATACTGATAATCGAATCGTATCAGGAAGTATACCCTCAATAATCGGAACTACAGTTTTCATGGCTGTAATTATTTGTTTAATAACTCCGATGACTTTAATATTCTCAATGTCTATATCGTTTCCACTAGCTTTTATACTTACTGCTATTAATACACCTACTGATGCAACTGCGCTTGATTCTGCTCTAGGTAATACAAAGTTAAACAGCAAGATACATAATACTTTGAAGACAGAATCACTATTCAATGATGCAACAGGTATCGTTCTTTTATCAGCCGGAACTATCTGGTACAAAACTGGTCACTATTCTTTAACAAATAGTCTCGAGAGTTTCCTAATTAGTTCTATAGGGGCAATCATTGTGGGTTCAATTATTGCGCTAACGTTTACCCTAATCAGACAATGGTTACTTAAATCTTCATTTAATGTTATTTCTACACAGATTACCTTATTTTTATCTACACCATTCATAGTTTTTTGGACGGCTGAACATTTTCACTTCTCTGGAATAATTGCTGTCGTGGTTGCAGGTTTAGTAAGTAACAGTGAAGTAGGAAAATCTAGATTTGTAGTACCTCACGGTGTCCATGCAACTATTCAGGTTTCATCATATATTGCTGAATTATTTAATGGCTCTGTATTTGTCTTCTTAGGTATTAATATCTGTCGTATATTAATTGAAAGTCATGTCTATCTGCTAAATCACTTAGATTGGCTATGGGCTGGTATCCTTGTTTACGTTGTTTCTGCATTAGTTAGATTTGTATACTACCTTTTCATAAACAAAAAACCGAAAGACAGCTTTATTTTTGCAATTGGTGGAGTCCACGGCGCAGTTACACTGGCCTTAGCATTGTCAATTGCAGACAGTGTCAGAGGAACTCATTTTTCAAATATCATCCTTGCAACAACCGTTGTTATTCTGCTAAGTATGATTATCCCTTCAGTTGTATTGCCTATTATTATTCCAGATAGAGTAGATACCATTGATGATAAACTAATTCAAAAATGTAAAACTGAGATGGTACAAATCGGTATCGACAGAATCAATGAAATGGACGAATTAAGTAAAAAAGTAAAAAACGAAGTTATTTACAAACTACAAGATCAAGATAAAACTAACACATTTACTGATTTTATAACTAAATCAATGTTCCGACGTGGCTTAACTGAAGATGAAGATCTCTATCAAGAAAGAAGAGCAATAATGTACGCTCTAGACTCTGAAAGAGCTTATATCTATAAGCAAGTTTCCGATGGAACTCTTGATTCAAAAACAGGTTATGAAATTACCAGTGATATTTTATTATCAGAAACATTAATAATTGATAGTCGAAACAATCTAGACTTACGATAAAAACATCTTGCCTAGTATTCCACTTTGGAATACTAGGCTTTTATTATTCCAAAGTGGAATATTTTTTACGGCATTAATAACTTATAATCAATCTATATTCAAAATTTGGAGGGAATTATTAATGAAGAAATATAAATTAAAAGCAATTTTAGCTATATCTATTCTTTTAATTAGTTCTTTAGTACCTGCTACAATTGGCACAGCTCAAACAGTTAATGCTGAAAAAAGCAATGTCAAAACTATCAAAAAGAGCAGTGTGAAAAATCCAAAAGGAGTATCATCTCTAAAAATTGATAATTCCAAATGGAACTACGACTCTGATGATGATGTGTATTGGCAAGTAGGCATCAAATATTCTACGAAACCTGCTGATACTAAATATGAATCAATGGGTATCTACGTTCCTGGTAAATATATGACTGCCAAGAAAAACAGTGACGGTACTACATATACTGCCAAAGCTAACACAAGTAAGAAAGTAAACGGTTATACTTCTAAAACTGCACCTATAATTATGCCAGTTGAAACACCTGGTTACGCAGCATTTGAAGCACCTACAGGCTATGCTGATGGTGTTGGTAAGTATGCCAAAAAAGGTATCATTTATGCTATAGCTGGTGCACGTGGTAAAGAAGGAATGGTGGGTGGATCATCTTCATCTGACTCTTCAGAAATCACAAGTGGGGCAGCTCCATATGCTGTAACCGATCTAAAAGCTGCTATTAGATACATGCGTTATAACAAGAAAAATCTTTCCGGAGACACAAACAAAATAATCACATTTGGTATGTCCGGTGGTGGTGCTCAAAGTGCTCTAATGGGTGCCACAGGTGATAGTAATTTATACTACCCATACCTACAATTAATTGGTGCTGCTATGAAAGATAGCGATGGCAAGTATATCAGTGATGCAACCTATGGTTCTATGGCATGGTGTCCTATCACTAGTTTGGATGAATCCGATGAAGCATATGAATGGAACATGGGTCAATTCTCAAATTCTGATACTCGTGCTGATGGTACATTCACTAAAGAATTATCAAATGATATGGCAAAACAATATGCACAATATCTAAACAAACTTAAACTTAAAGATGAAAATGGTAAGACACTTAAACTAGAAAAATCTAAATCTGGTATTTATACATCAGGTAGCTACAATAACTACATCAAGAAAGTTATCGAAACATCTCTAAATAATTTCCTTAAAGATACAAAATTCCCTTACACTGTTAATAACAGTCAACAAGCTGGTGGTAACTTCCCTACAGGAGCCGATACTTCAGCAAGTGGTATGGGTGACGGTATGCCTAGTGGTGGTATGCCAGGATCAGACTCATCAGATGCCGCAACATATAAATCAGCAAGTGACTATATTAAGTCATTGAATGAAAATGGTACATGGGTTAAATATAACAAGAAAACAAACAAAGCAACAATAACAAGCGTCAAAGCATTCGTACAAAATATGAAACAACCTACAAAGGGTGTTCCTGCCTTTGATAGTCTAGATTTACAAGATGAAACTGCAGTATTTGCATATAACAACGAAACACCATCTCATTTTGATACAGTAGTTGCTAACTTACTAAAGAAAAATGAAGATAAATACTCTAAATTATCTGACTGGAATTCTGATTACGTTAAATCATATGGCGAAATTAATGATAATCTAGATGCTGTCGGTAGCAACGTAAGTCACAGAATGGATATGTACAACCCTATGTACTACTTGAACGACTACTACGATGGTTACGGTACTTCTAAGGTTGCCAAATACTGGAGAATCAGAACTGGTATTAATCAAGGAGATACAGCGTTAACAGTTGAATCTAACCTTTCTCTAGCACTTCAAGCAAACAAAAACGTTAAAGACGTTGATTTTGCAACAGTATGGGGACTAAAACATACTACTGCTGAAAGAACTGGATCAAGTGAAAACAACTTAATTAAATGGGTAGTTAAAATAACTAAATAATATAAAAAGGCAAACAAATCTTGTTTGTCTTTTTTTGTGCAATTATTGTATATTAAACATAATTAAACTTATAAATTAAGGATACAATCATGGACGAAGAAGAAATATTCAATCAGATAAAAAATGATCCCGAAAACAAAGAATATACAGTAATCGGCTGGGATCCACTATTTGCTGCTCCTCCTACAGCTGAAATTCTCATTGTAGGTCAAGCACCTAGCAAAAAAGTTCAAGAATCCAATATCATGTGGAATGATAAAAGCGGTGACCGACTAAGAGACTGGATGGGAATTGATCGTAATATATTTTATGATTCAAAAAAAATAGCTATTATCCCAATGGACTTTTACTATCCAGGCAAAGGAAAGAGTGGAGATTTGCCACCTAGAAAAGATATTGCTGAAAAGTGGCACCCAAAACTATTAGATAGCATGCCTAATATTCAATTGACTATACTGATTGGTATGTACGCTCAGAAATATTATTTAAATCTGCAAAATAACGATAAAATTACTGATGTTGTTAAAAACTATCAGAATTATCTACCCAAATATTTCCCAATAGTTCACCCTTCTCCTAGAAATAATATTTGGCTGGCTAAAAATGAATGGTTTGAGGAAGACGTAATTCCGGCACTTCAACAAAATGTAAAAAACATAATAAAAAGATCCCACTAATAATTAGTGGGATCTTTTATTATAACCAACCAAACAATGAAACATCTTTATCTAGTTGTTTTATTTCGTTCATATCTTCATCAGTTAATGAAAACTCAAAAATATCTATATTTTCGATCATACGATCTTCATGCGTAGTCTTTGGAATTGCAATGATTTCTCTTTGAATCAATGATCTAAGCATAATTTGTGCAACTGACTTTTGATACTTATCAGAAAGATTCTTCAAAGTACTATTATTCATAACATTGGCAGGATTGGCTGTAAGTGGTGACCATGCTTCTAATTTTGTATCAAATTTTGAGATGGAATCTTGAATTTCAAATTGTTGTCGAAAAACATGTGTTTCATTTTGGTCAACCGCTGGCATTATATGAGCATTGTTAACAATATTGTCGAATTCTTTTCCATAAAAATTACTCAACCCTATTGATCGAACTTTACCCGATTCAACAGCTTCCTCCATTGCTTTCAACATACCCAAATAATCAGAACCTGGCCAGTGAATCAAAAGTAAATCGATATAGTCTTGATTCAGTGCCCTCTATGACTTATCAATTGAATCTTTGGCTTCATTGTATCCACCGTTTGGTGCTAACTTAGTAGTCAAAAAGATTTCTGATCTAGGAACATCGCCATTATTAATCGCCTTACCCACACCTTCTTCATTTCTGTAATATTGTGCAGTATCAATTAATCAACATCCATTTTTCAAAGATTGTGAAACTAATTCTTCTGTTTTGACTGGATCAACTTTATAAACACCATATCCTAAAATAGGCATATTATATCCAGAATTTAATTTTGTATATTCCATATTAATATCTCCATTGATTTTAAATTCAATGATGATTGTACTACTTAGAGTTAACTTTAAATCAAGAATTTTGTGAAAAATCACTCCAAATCTTTTCCTCTATTGATAAGTGTTAATCCCACCAATAATAAGAATATCGATGATGATATCAATAAGATATCCATCGCACTATCGTGGAGTGTCAACAAGGTTCTTAAAAGAGCCGTAACACCCAAATATATAAAGAATCTCAAAGGTGTATGTCCCTTTTCTTTTATAAAAACTATTACCAATGATAGAAATTCTAGAAATAGGAAGAACGTCAACAAATTGTCTACAATCTCATAAAAAGTGGTGCTAGATTCAGTTGCAAGAGTCATAACAAAAAGCGAGTACAATTCCTTGAATAGAAAGAAAATTAGCAACAAGCCTAGCAATGTTACAGCAACAGTAGAAACAATACTATAGAAGTTTGGCATATTTTCTGTAAAAAACTTTTTTACTTTATCAAACATAAATACCACCTATTGAAATAAATTTAATAGATAACATTATATTCATTTACGTAAGTTTAATAAACAAAATAATCTGGATACAACAATTATTATTCAAATTCAGTTTTTATTCATTACGATTACTTTGCCAAATCCGTTGCTACTTTCCAAATATCTATGAGCATCAGCTATTTCATCCAAGCTATATATTTTAGCTGGTTTTACTTCGACGGAATTATCTTCAATATAATCAATCATTTCTAAAATTCGGTTGTAATCTACATCCCCAGAATGGATAGCTGTCAAATAACTACCATTAGGAATATCTCCGACAGGTTCGAAGCCTTCTAGATCCCATTTACCACCCAATAATCCAGTGTCGCAAACAATTCCATTTTTTATATGTTCAAATGTATCTTTGAGAGTTGTCGGTCCGACTAGTTCCAATGATTTATCAAAGATTTCTGTTGTTTGTAGGACACTATCTTTATCTTCAACCACATCGTCGTAACCTAATTCGATTAACTTATCTCTTTTTGAGAGGCTGCGCACAGAGGCAACAACCCTTTGAGATTTGTTTTTAGCTTTTATCAATCTGAGAAAAGCCACACCCACACCACTAGCACCAGATCTTACTAAGATAGTGTCGTCATCTTTAATCTGTAGTGCCTTTAACGATTCAAAGGCGGTGTAATATGTTTCGGGAATAGCTGCCAAGTCTTCCCAAGAAAGTTCTGTCTTCACCGGATAAATTTGTTCATTTGGTAGCAATACATACTCGGCATATGATCCGTCGAATGCACGTCCCATCTCGCCCATTATAGATATTATTTTCTCACCTTTTGAAAATTTATCTGATGTACTTTCTTCAATAGTTCCAACACATTCTATCCCTAAAATACGTGGAAATTTCACTGAAGGAGATAGACCATCACGTGTGAAAATTTCGGAATGATTTATTCCAAATCCCTTAATCTTAACCAATGACCAGCCTGGTTTTACTTTAGGAATTGGTACTTCTGTTATTTTAAGAACTTCTGGTCCACCTGCTTCGAATACTTTAACAGCTTTCATATTATCACCTATTTTATAAGATTTTGTTTCTTCAAAAATTCTCTAGCTACTGTAGATGCTTTTTTGTGTTTAACTTGAACTTCATAATTCATTTCTTGCATCTGCTCATCAGTAATTTTACCTGAAATTTTTTCAATAGATTTCACTACCTCAGGATGCTTTTTAGCAAATTCATCCTTCATCAATGCTGATCCTTGATACGGTGGGAAGAATTTTTTATCATCTTTCAAGACAACCAGATTATACTGCTTTATTTCAGGATCAGTCGTATATCCGTCAACTAAATCAACTTTGCCTTCAACTAATGCTTTATAGCGAATACTACTATCCATAGTATTAACATTCAAATCCAGTCCATAGTCTTTGTTTAAACCTTTGTAACCATCATTTTGTTGAGCAAAATCACTATCAAAGCCAGCTCTAGCTTTTTCAGATAAATTAGCTAAATCTGAAATAGTCTTAAGATTATTTTGTTTGGCAAAATCTTTGTTTACAACTAGTGCATAGCCATCTTGAAATTCCATTGGTTTCATATAATTCATCTGATAATTTTTGCTTAATCCGTCACGTGCTTCTTCATAAACCTGCTTAGGATTATTGTCAGTTTTAGAATTTGTTTTCAAAATATTCTGTAATACAGTTCCTGTAAATTCTGGATAAATATCTATCTGACCAGACTTCAAGGCACTGAAAACAAATGACGTAGCACCAAAGTTAGGTTTAATTGTCACTTTATATTTTGGATTATCTTCTAATATAAGATCTTTGTAGATATTCATTAAAATCTCGGGTTCAGGACCTAACTTTCCTGCAATAGTAATTTCAGTATTTTTACTACTCATGTAAGAATTAAATCCTATACTTCCAGTAATGATTGCTAACAATGAAACAATTATTATCAGAGCATTTCTTAATCTTATATTACCCAAAATTCGAATCAAGCCACTTACGACTAATGCCAATAAAGCCGACAATCCAGCACCTATAATCAATAGAGAATTATTATTTGTCTGAATTCCTAATATAATATATGATCCTAAGCCACCAGCTCCGATTAAGGCAGCAAGTGTAGCAGTTCCTATAATCATTACAAGAGCCACTCTTATACCTGAAATTATCATTGGATATGCCAATGGCAATTCTATCCTGAAAAGTCTCTTTCTTCGAGATAAACCAAAAGCAACCCCTGCCTCTTTCAAAGCAGGATCAATTCCATCAAAACCCATGTAAGTATTTTGAAAAATAGGCATGATAGCATAGACTACCAGTGCTATAACTGCTGGAGTAGTACCTATTCCTACTAATGGAATTAACAGTCCTAACAACGCCAATGATGGTATTGTTTGAAATATACTTGCAATTTGTAGCGCAACTTCAGCCGATTTAGGTCTATCTTTTAATAAAATTGCCAGAGGTATAGCAATCGCAGCTGCAATAATTAATGCGATTAACGATATTTCTAAATGTTGCCACAATGCATTCAATATATTCGATCGATCATTTACAATTGCTGAAATAAAATCATTCATCTAGTCCACCACCATTGCTATAAATTTAATAAGTTCTTGTGATGAAATAGCTTGATCTGTCCCTTTTACATGGACTACGCCTTCAACCAGTAACTTTTCAGATAACTCTGGCAGAGTATCAGTAGGATTAACTTCCGTTTTGATTGATTCATTATCTATTGAATGAGAATAATTTACCGAAACAATATCTGCCACAATAGAGTTCAGATGTTCCCCAGCAAAGAAGTCTCGTACAAAATCATTTGCAGGGTGGTTTAGAATATTTTCTCTTGAATCAATTTGTTGAATTTTCCCATCTTTCATCAGTGCTATTTGTGTACCTAACTTCAATGCTTCTTTCATATCATGAGTAACAAATACAATTGTAGAATTACTTTGTTTTTTTATTTCTAATACCAAGTCTTGCAACTGTACCCTGGTGACTGGATCTAATGCTGAAAATGGTTCATCCATCAGAATAACATCTGGTTTTGTAGCTAAGGCACGTACGATTCCAACCCTTTGTTGTTGTCCACCAGACAATTCATCTGGATAACGATTGGCGTATTTTTCAGGTGACATATTCACAAGTTCTAGCAACTCATAGGCAATTTTTTGACATTCTTCTTTGGAGACTTTCTGAGCTTCTAATTGAATGCCAATATTTTCTTCAACTGTTAAATTTGGGAAAAGTGCAATATTTTGCAAAACGTAGCCCATTTTTAAGCGCATATCTGTAATGTTGTGATCGTTCAGCTCAACACCATTGACTTCCACTGTTCCAGACATTGGCTTTATTAATCGATTGATCATCTTAAGAGTAGTAGTCTTACCGCTACCGCTGGGGCCAACCATGACAAATAAGTTGTTGTCATAAATATCAAGATTCAAATCAGAGATAATTTTTTTATCCCCGTATCCAGAAGTTACATGTTTGAATGAAATCATAAAAATTCCCCTTCATTTCATATCCGTACTGTTATTAGTACTGATTATACAATCAGTATCATTAATATGCAGGTTATATAGTAAGATATATTTTAATACTGTCCTATTACTTATAATATAGTTATTATTAAGAATACCAACAATTATACTTAATATAATTAGGACATAAGTTCAAAAATGGAGAATCATTATGGTTGATAACGTTGATATTGAGATTTTAAAAATACTAAATAGAAATTCCCGAGTAACTCTTAAAGAGTTGGGAGATCAAGTCCACATGAGTTCACCTGCACTAGCTGAACGAATCAGAAAACTGGAAGATCAAAATGTTATAAAAAAATACAGTATCGAAGTGAATCCAGAAAAGTTAGGATTCGTTCGTCCTGTTTTTATTAACGTTAAAATAACTAACCCTAATCATGAAAAATATCTAGATTTTGTAGCTGAAAACAGAAACTTTATGCTACATCATTATCGTACTACTGGAAATAGTAACTATTTGATTGAGGGAGCGTTCCAGAGTACTGAAGAATTGGACAATTTCTTATCAAAATTAAGTAATTTTGCTACCTATGATGTAACGGACGTCGTACATTTTTTCTTTTAAAAATTTGCAAAAAAATAGCAGAAGCAATAATTGCTTCTGCTATTTATATAGTTTTTCCCATTCTTCAATGATTCTGTCAGTTTTAAAATCATTTATTCTAGTAATTGATTTGTCAGAATAATATTCTCTTAAAGAAATATCATCGATCAATTTTTGAATAAATATTATCAATTCGTCAACGTTACCCTGTTCAATAATTTTACCGTACTTGTCATCTCCAATGAACTCTTCTGATCCTGAATTATCCATTGCAACAATTGGCAATCCGTATGACATCGCCTCACCGATAACCAAGGGCATCCCTTCCCATCTGGAAGTAGATACAAAAATAGATGAGTTTTTGTAATGTTCATTTAGTTCCTCATCCTTTAACGCACCTTGATAAATAATCTTGTCTTCAACTCCTAATTCATCTATCAGATTATAAAATGTATTCATATCTTTTTCAGGTCCACTACCAGCGATAGAAATCTTCCATCCTTCTGGCAAGGATTGAGCTAACTCCAAAAGATAATCAATACCCTTATGTTGAATTGCAATTCTTCCTGTAAATGAAATTATTGGAACTGATAGATCAGAATATTCATTTGAATGAATAGTTATAGGATTATAAATTTTCAGAGTATTTTTATTTATCTTTGAGTAATTCTTCAAATCGTAATCTGTCAAAGTGACTACATAATCTGAACATTTGAGTCCTTCTACAAACTCGTTCTTCATATCTTTATAATATTGAGTCATATAGACATCATAATTATTGTGCATCCATGATATTACCCTAATACCTTGAACTTCTTTTTTTATAAAAGGTGAAAAACTTGCAAGCAAGCCACCAGGCAAAATTACCACATCAATTTTATTTTCTTTCAAATAATCTATTAGATCCTTGATCTGTTGCTTATAGTCATGATATGGATTATTACCAAAATAATTAAGAATACCAGAAGTTATGGGATTTTTTGCGGTTACCAAGGGTGCCGTCAACTTATAGTAGGATTTATCGGAGGATAGAGAATAGAAGGTAATTTCGTTACCGTTATGACCGTTCAAAGAATTACCCAGAACAGTACTCGCTCTCTTTACTCCGTCCATTACAATATTTTCTAGTGCTATTAAAATTTTCATGACAAACACCTCTTTCATAACCTCTTTAACTAAATTATGTGTGTTTGCCAAAATAAACTAAAGAAATTGAACTATGGCATAATGTCAAAAATATTGCCTTATTAAATTTTCATTTATATTAGACTTGCAAAATCCATGCGCGAATTCCTGTAGCAATTAAAACAATGTCAATAATAAACATACCAACAAAAATTGGTAAAATTCCAGAAAGAATTATCACTATGATAGCAACAGCTAACCATATCAAATCTCTTTTTTTAATAGGATTTAAATTAAACCAACTCAAACTAGTCATAATCATAAGATCTAATAAAATTGCAACTGTAACTAATATAAATAAGTAAAAATATATTTTTTCGTTTTCTTCTAATATAGATAAGACTAAGAAAGATTCTAAAACCAAACATGCAATTAAAAATCTATGTAAACCTCTAAATACTGAAATCGGTAAATAGCTTTTGGCTTGAATTTCACGTTCATCCATCAAAGTATAATAAACGAACCACATACCAATTACACTCAGGAACACAATTATAAATTCTAGATAACTTGTAACCCCACTTTTGTGACCCATAAAAAATTCGATTATGCCAGCAAGTGATTCACCCAACACTATCATCGTAAATAGTCCAAAGCGCTCCATAATAGCAGAGGTTACTTCAAACTTCATTTTTCGAATACTAAACTCTTTGTTAAAGTTATTACTTTCAAGAGTAATTGTGCTCAAGAAAACTAGTAAACAAACTAAAATTATTGCTCTTTGAATATTGATATTTCCTACAAAAATACTACCTACAAAGAAAACTTCAGCTATAGAATAACTAATCAAATATGGTCTAGTTGTTGTTGCATGTAATGGATCAAAAATCATAGTTTGCAGGTAAAGATACATATAGATTAATTGATTCACCGTATAGGCTAATATAAATCCCGTATAATGACCTTCAAAAAATTGTGTTGTAAAAGTAGCAGTAATCCCCACTGCCACAATCTGTACCAGTGCAAAGACAGTATTTCTTAAACTAGCTTCTCCGTGTAAATCAAAATATAACACCATGTTCATCCATGTATTGAAGAAGAATAAAAATAATACCCAAAAAGAAATTACACCATATAAATTAAAGTGCTCAGTAAGATTTTCTACGAATCCATGAATTATCACAACATAAACTAAGTCAGAAAAAAGCTCAAGCCATGATATTTTTCTATTTTCAATAATGTTGCTTAAATTTCTAGGCTGTCCCCACCAATTATTGTTCATATTAAATCCTCATTTTCTTATATAATTTTTATTTTCTAACAAAATAAAAGATTTAACAAGACCGAACTAAAAAAGTCAATCTCTTTTGAGATTGACTTTTTTATAATGTAGCAGTCATTATGCTTCCAGCTACAATTAAAACTAATCTTATTATTGTAAATAGTAATTCTCTTCTTGATTTCTTCTCACGTAATATCAAAAGTCCACCAAGTGTGGAGATAACTACTGCAAATTGTGAAATGATATACGCTGTAGCTACACCATTCAATTTAGCTGAGAAAATATAAGCAAGTGCTGATACTGCAAATATTATTCCTACACTAACATCTTTCCAACTTTCCACTTGATTGAATGATAGTGATATTTTCTTAGTGGCAATCAAATAAATAACTGCTCCCAAAAATACACCTAACATTTGTGGAAAGAAGATTGCCGTTCCTGATGCAGTAACTGCCTTAGGAATGGCACTATATACCCAATAACCAATTGAAGTAAATAATAACAATGCGATACTACTTATATCTACACCATTATTATCTGAATCTTTATCTGTAACAGCTGTCAATAGAACACCAACTAGTAGTATCGCCAATGCTATAAATCCTACTATTTTAGCTATAGAACTTGACCATTCTCCAAATATCAAAACTCCAATTAAAGATGTACCAATTAATTGAAATCCTGTAGAGATAGGCATTGTTCTTGAAACAGACATTCGGTCATACGAAATATATTGACCAATTTGCCCTAATACCCAGAATCCACCTGATAATAAACTAAGTAAAAATACACCTAATGAAACCGATGGATGTGTAAAAATTTCTACCAAGATACCAACGATTATGGCACCTATTCCTGTACCTAGAATCTCGTTGTTAGTTCCACCACCAACTTTTTTCAATATTAGTGGTTGGACACCCCAACCTATCGCTGGTACTAAAGCTAATAAAATATTCATTTAATTTTATCCTCTTCCACCTTGGAATGCAGGATATAGTGTCATACCACCATCTACAAACAATGTAATTCCTGTAACGTAACTTGATTCATCTGAAGCTAACCAAGCTGCAACAGAAGCTACTTCTTCAGGATCACCAATACGTTGCATTGGTACCATACTTGTTGTAGTTGCTAATTGTTCTGGATCTGCAAATTTTTCAGCATTGATTGGTGTGTTAATAGCACCTGGTCCGATGTTATTTACTCGAATATTGCGTGCGGCATATTCCATAGCAACAGTTTCTGTAAATAATTTAACTCCACCTTTACTTGCAGCATAGTGTGCAAATGTTGGCCAAGGAATTTGTTCATGAACTGATGACATGTTAATGATATTACCTCTTTTGTCATTCTTAACGAAATAATCTAGTGCTGCTTTGGTTCCTAAGAAAACACCTGTTAGGTTAACATCAATAACTCTTTGCCAATCTTTCAATGGTAGTTCATGAGTTTCATGACGATTTTCCATACCGGCATTGTTAATCCAGATATCAAATCCGCCAAAATTATCAATAGCAGCGTCAACTAATTGTTGTACTCCTTCTTCGGAAGAAACATCTGCTTGAATAGCCACACCTTTTCCACCATTCTTTTCAATTAGTGCTACAGCTTCCTCAGCACCCTTTGCATCTGAATGATAATTTACAACTACATTCATATTTTCTTTTCCAAATCGTTCTGATATAGCTGTTCCAATTCCCTTTGAACCACCAGTTATAACTGCAGTTCTTCCTTTTAATTCTGAATATACCTTTATTTTTCCCTCTTCTAATTTTATTTAAAATAATTAAATACTTATACTTCTGTTTCAACAGCCATTATAGTCTTATATATAACAATTGATAGTAATAAGAGCTACTCTATAAGCAACATGGATGTTGACAATACTGAAAATTCATAAAATACTCGTTAATCGTGCAACTTATTAAATTGTTGTTCTCCTTTAAAAATACCTACGGAAAATACCAAAGCAATAACTGCGAACAATGTAAGTAATACAAGTGAGATATTGTACTGTTTTGCTGGATTAATATACTGACTTGTTAAAGCAACCACGATAGACAATCCTACAGATCCTCCGATTTGATGGACCGTATTTACTACACCTGATGCTGCGCCACTAAGTTCACTTGTAGTATGTGCAACTCCTGCTATTGTCAGAGTACCTAATGCTGCGCCCTGACCTATTCCTATGATAACCATTGGAAGTCCTATACCTACCCAATAACCTGCTTGAATTCCTAAATATGCAGATAAAGCAACGCCCACCAATAATAGCGATACTCCAAATATTATGATACTGGATATTCTATATTTAGTTGTTAATCTGGTAACAATTAAAGCAGTAATAAATTGAGGAATAGTTTCAGGTAAAAATCCTATTGCCGATTGCAAAGGTGTAAAATCATAAACTCTTTGCATTGCTAACGGAGTTAAGAAAAAATATGAAATTCCTACACCCATGAAAAAGAATCTAGTTAGATAAGCATACATTCTTTCCTTATCTTTAAATAAAGTAAGTGGCATAATTGGATTTTTTGTTTCACTCTCATGTCTGATAAACATGCCTAAAAATACTATCGCTAAAATAAGAGATATCACTCTATATACAACTCCATCGAGACTATAAACCAGAGCAACTATTCCAATAAATGATAGGATTGTTCCAATATAATCGATTCTTTGTTGATATACTTTTGATTTTTCAAAATACTTTATCGATAACCATAACAATAAGATTCCAATAGGAAAATTAATGAAAAATCCCACTCTCCAAGATGTATAAGTAGCAATTATTCCACCAATCACTAACCCAAAACTGGCACTTATACCACCAGTTGCACCATAATAAGCAATAGCTTTGGTACGCATATTTTCTTGATAGCTATCCATCAATAATGCCAAAGAACTGGGAGCTAAAATTGCTGATCCAAAACCTTGTACAGCACGCATTAAAATTATTACTGTAGCATTTGTTGCCATTCCTACAAATAGTGAACTAATACTAAATATAATTAAGCCAATTATAAAGAAGTTTTTTCGTCCAATAATATCGCCAGCTTTCCCTGCAAAAAGTAGGAAGCCTCCAAAAGTTAGCGCATAAGCATTTGTTATCCAAGCCAATGACTGTGTACTTAATGACAAATCTTGAGCAATCTTATTGGTACTGGTAAAAATAATTGAATTATCCAATATAATCATAAAATAGCTTAACAATACGATTGGTAAAACAATTCCGAATTTCTCTTTTTTCATTATTACTTCCTGTTTTCTAAAAAAATGCAAAAAATAAAAAACTGTAGTAAATAATAATATCTACAGTTTTAAATTTTTAAAGTCTTGTACTAAGCCAGTTAACTAATTTATCTGCTTCTTGTTTAACATATTCTGGTTTCCAATATGTCTCTATATGTTGTGCATTTTCTATTAAAAATAATTCTCTATCTTTTGTTCCAGTGGCGTTAGCATAAGCTTTTTCTGTTAGATAGAAAGTATCCGCAGTCTTTCCTGCCATCATTAAAAGAGGAACATTAATGAGATCCATATTCTCAGATGCATCAAATGTCATTAAATTTAAAAAGCTACTTCTTGTGTAAACAAATGAAGAGTTGGGGTGTGCATGTGTCTGAGCGTAGTATGTATAACCGTCACGGTATAGTGCGTAAGGTAATTTAGCCGCATCCTCAGGTGACATCTGTTTCAAGTCAGGTGTATATTCAACTTCTTCGCCCCTTACTTCTTTTTCACGTGCTTCAGAGGCAGCTGCTAAACGTTCTTGAATTGTATTAACTTCAGAATCCATAAATCCATTACGTCTTACTAATCCTGAATTAAATGCCGATAAAGTCGCCACTACTTTAAATCTTTTATCAGTCTGTGAAGCTTTTAGAGTATATCCTCCACCCCCACAAATACCAAAAGCACCGATACGTTTGTAATCTACTCCTGGAAAAATCGAAAGAGCATCTGCCATACCATGGATATCTTCAACACGAAAAGCGGGATTATCAACCATTCGTGGTTGACCTTCAGATCCACCTTGATATGAAGCATCAGCAGCTATCGAAATATATCCGTTTTCTGCAAGAATTTGGGCAAATAATCCAGCCACCTGCTCTTTAACACCACCATTTGGGTGAGCAACTGTTAAGGCAGGATATGATTTTTTAGAATCATAATTTGCAGGAGTGTATATATTTGCAGCTATTTTCAATCCATTTAAAACATAACTAACTGGATGAATATTGACCGCGCCGTCTTTATTTTCAGTAATGGCATCCTTATAAACAAGTCCCCAAGGGTTGTCATTTACTTTGGGTAAATCATCTATCAGAACTTCTTTTAATTCCATTTTTGGCATAACATATTATCTCCAACTTTAATTTGTTAAATTGTGGTCATTCAAATATTTAGTAATATCTGATGTTTCATTAGCACGGAATCCCGTTTAAAGATCTACATATTTTCCTTGCACCATCTTTTTAAGGAACGGTGTGCTTACATCAATAGGGCTACTCATACTTGTTGTAAAAGGTATAACAGTTTTACCATTCAAATTGTACTGTTCAAAAAATGAATTAATAAACATTGGTGGTTGATGATACCAAGTGGGAAATCCTAAATATATCGTAGAGTATTTGGACATATCTATATTATTTGTAATTTTAGGTCTAGAATTATCATCAATTTGTTTTCGTGATACTTTTGTTAATTCTTCATAATTGCTAGGATAATCAGGAGAAATATTCATTTTTATTAAATCTGCACCTGTTCGTTTTTGAATCTCCTTAGCTGCAGTTTCAGTAGTTCCTGAGTTTGAATAATAAAATATCAACGCTTTACCATTTTTATTGGAAACTTTTTTTGAACTTGCAGTATTATAATTGGTTGCTATCCCATTTACTACTGGTCTATAAAAAACAAATATTGAAATTACACCCAACAAAACAACTGCACCAATTATTGATACTAACTTTTTATTCATATCATAATTACCTTCTAATTTTTGAAAATTGCCTTTAAATTTCGGTCACTTATGGGAGCTCTATAGATACCAAGATAGTTGGCATTAGCCGCAGTTACTAATTTTTTAAAAGTTGGTGCAACTTCTTCTGCCGAAGTACTCATACTTGTTATAAAACCCAAAATATTTTTATCAGATAAATCAGATTTCTCAAATAAAGTATGGATAATCATCGGTGGCATTGCCCACCATGCTGGAAAACCAACATATATTTGATCATACTCTGTAAAATCTGGTAACTTTTTAATATCAGGATGAATATTATTATTCATCTGATTTTCTGCCACTTCTGCGTATTGACTGTAATCCATTGGGTATGGATCTTTTGATTCAATTCTAAACATATCTGCATCAGTTAATCTTTGGAGTTGCTGTGCAGCTTTTTTAGTCGAACCTGACATTGAAAAATATAATATTAAGGATTTGGTCATTTTATTCATCTCTTTTGTATTAATAAACTGGTCTATCCAAGCCATCTGTTGATGGATCGGCAATTCCTACACTGTCATTTTTTAAATAATCTGGATCTTCAATAATTTTAACTACAACATCTGCAATACTCTTGCGAGATCCTGATACACCAATATATTTTTCGCCTTTGTGAGTGATCTTATAATTTACTTCACGATCATTTAACCAAGGTAATCTCAATGTAGTATATTCAAGACCTGAATTTTCCAAAATTTCATCTGAACGCAATGCTGATGGCAAGCCTCCGCCAATCATTTCTTTGTTCCATCTGCCATATTCACCAGGAACTTCGTCATAAATTCCCAAAACATTTGTATAAACTAAGCGATTTACATTTGCTGCTTTCATAGCATTTACTACATTTTTTGTTTGGATATTATCTTCTGTATGATCAACTACACCTACAAATACAATATCTTGATTTTCTGCTGCAGCTTGAATATCTGATTCACTGTCCAAACTACCTTCAACCAAAGTTACTCTAGGATTATTATTAAATTTACTTAGTCGATCTTTTTCTCTTAAAAATAGAGTCAAATGAACATCTGAATATTTATCATCCTCTAAAATTCTGTCCTCAACAATTTGAGAAATTTGGCCATTTGCAGCCATAATCAATACATTTTTTGTCATAATTATCTTCTCCATTATTTTTCATTTGAAAAATCTAGTTGTGCATTAGCATATGCATCTGTTTGTTGCTTATTTGGTACGTAATAACGAACATTTTTATTAACTTTACTAATTTCAGACATTTCTTCATCAGTTAATTCAAAATCAAAAATATCTATATTGCTCTTTAAATGCTCTGGATTTGTTGATCCAGGAATTACTATGAATCCCATTTGCATGTGCCATCTTAAAATAATTTGAACATTAGATTTATTGTATTTTTTAGCTAATTCACTAAATACTGGTTCATTGATCAAACTTGAATCACCATGTCCCAATGGATACCATGCCATAATTCTTGTTCCATATTGTTCTAATGTTTTACGTACAACATCTTGTGTGTAATAGGGATGTGCTTCAACTTGAATTACTTGTGGTTTAATTTCAGCTTCATCTAATAATTTTTGTAAATCTTCACCTTCAAAATTAGAAATTCCAATTGCCTTGATTTTTCCTTCACGGTAAGCTTTTTCAAGTTGTCTGTAACCAGCCATGAAATCTCCAGAAGGTTGATGAATGAATAATAAATCCAAATAATCTGTATCTAATCTAGCCAATGTATCATCAACAGCATTTTCATCGTTGTAAAGTGATGGCCATAATTTAGAACTTAAGAAAATTTGATCTCTTGAAATACCTGATTCTTTAATTCCTCGACCTACAGCTTTTTCATTCATATAAGCGCTAGCAGTATCGATAAGTTGATATCCAGACTGCAATGCATTTTTGACTGCATTTTCAGCATCTTCAGAACTCATTTGGAATGTTCCCAAACCAATAGTTGGCATTTCTAAATTATTATTTAACTTTACTTTTTCCACTTTGCTTACCTCTTTTTTATTTATGCGTTAATAATATATCTAAATTATCTTTATGAAAATTACTATTTAGGTATAGCGCCATACATTCAACGTATACTATTCAAATATCTGATCCGAGTAATATTCAAACTGTTTTCCTATAGACTCTGGAGTATGTTGTCCTCCATTTTGTATACGAAATTTTAAATTTTGATGATTGAACTCATTCAACTTCAACATTGCTTATATCTGTGGATTCATTGACGATTGTGTACCATCATTAGATCCAACAGATGCCAAAATTTTAAATGGTGAATCTGATCTGGTAGCTTCAGCTAATTTTGAAGCTGTTTGACTACTAGCAAGTGCACCACCATCATTTTTGATAGTCCAGCTATCTCCTGCCATTGGAATAAATGTTGAAAAATAATCCATATCATTTTCAAATACTTGCCAAGTGGTAACAGCTCCCATAGAAAACCCGCCGAAAGCTCGATGATTACGAGAGTCTTTAAATTCATTTTGACTAATACCATTGGCGTAAGTATGATATTTTCCTTCAACAGCTGGTATTAAATCATTTATCAATTCATTTTTTGCAAATTGATCATTTAATTTAAAGTCAGCATAATAATCACTAGTCACAAAATCACGACTCGGATAATAAGTAGGAAAAACAACAATCGTATTTTGTAATTTTTTCTGTTGATTTAATTTATCTAATATTTCTTTAAAATTACCTTCTCGAAAGAAATGATCAGCGCTCTCTGTCGATCCATGTAATAAATAAATTATGTTACGGGGCGTTTTTGAATCATAGTTTGGAGGTAGGTACACTACTGCATTCTTTTTGAAATTTTTTTTTTCATATGTAGTTTGATACTCAATTTGAGTAACAGTGCCTTCTTCTGATGACTTTTTTTCAACACTAGATGAATGACTTTTATCTATCGTCATACCAATACCTCCAATTATCAAAATTAAAACAATTAACAGAATAACGATAATTCTTTTTATCATCTCAATTTTGCTAGACTTGAACCAAATATTTGTTCTATTGCAACAGGATCACGGTGATCGAAAAATTGACTTTCTTTCTTATCCAAAGCAGATATTTCGTTCATTTCACTATCTGTTAATTCAAAATCAAACACGTTGATATTTTCGGCCATTCTCTCTCGACGAACAGACTTAGGAATTACAACTATTCCTCTTTGTAATAGCCATCTTAGAATAACTTGACCATTTGACTTGTTATATTTTTTAGCAATATTAGCTAACAATTCATTTGTAAATATTTCGTGTTTTCCTTCTGCAAATGGTGCCCATGCTTCAACATCAATACCTTCAGATTGAGAAAATTTAACTTCTTCTACTTGTTGATTCCAAGGATTGACTTCGATTTGATTAATTACAGGTTTAATTTTGCTTGATAATTCGAGATTCTTTAATTGATCAGGAGCAAAATTAGATACACCTATAGCACGAATCTTACCTTCTTCATATGCTTCTTCCAAAGCTCTCCAAGCACCATATACGTCACCAAATGGCTGATGTAATAGATATAAATCTATATAATCTAATCCTAATTTCTCTAAAGAGTTATCTATTCCTTTTTTTGCTCTCTCGTAATTTGCATCAGATACCCACAATTTTGATGTGATAAATAATTCTTTTCTATCTACTGAACTTTTCTTAATAGCATTACCAACAGCTTCTTCATTTTGATAAGAGGCCGCAGTATCGATTAATCGATATCCTTCTTCAATAGCATTCAACACTACTTCTTCACATTCACTTAAATCTGGAACTTGAAATACTCCAAAACCTAATTGTGGCATTTCTACACCATTATTCAATTTGACTGTATTCATTATTGTTACCTCTTTTTTATTTATGAGTTCATAGTAATACGTCAAAATACTATTGAAAATTACTTAATAAACATGCTACTATACGTTTAACGTATGGTAGGAGCAGATGATGATTGAAAACTATCTATTAGAAGAACTAGCTACCTTTGCAAGGGTGGGTACTCTGGCAGCTACAGCTGAAGAACTACTCATTACCCAACCATCGGTAACGCGTGGTATGCAAAAGTTGGAAGATGAGCTAGGAGTGAAACTTTTTGAGCGCAATCCCAACAGTATTTCTCTCACAGATACTGGTAAATACGCTGCCCAGTTGGCTCAAGAAATTGTAGAAACAAATAATAAATTTATCCTAAACGTGAAAAAATTTGAAAACATCAATAACGTTGTTAGCATTGGTTCTGTTGCCCCAGGTCCATTGATATACTTGGATCATATAAAAAAACTTCTCCCAAATAATATAGAACTAAAAAACCAGCTGTTACTCCCCGAATCTACCATAGAGGCTCTACAAAACAATGATTTTTCGATAGTTATCACCGATCAGGAAATAAATAATAACGAAATTGAGTCTAAGTTTCTGGGAACCGAATCGTTATATGTAAATATCGACAAATTTACGTTACTAGCCAATAAACCATCAGTGACATTTGATGATTTAAAAAACCAGAGTTTTTTAGTACTCAGTGATATAGGTATCTGGAAGGACAAAGTTAACAAACAAATACCTTCTGCAAAATTTGTATACCAAGAAGAAATGGAAACATTTGAAGAAATAACAAAATTTTCAAGTTTTACCTATTTCAGTTCTAGCATCACAGATGCATACGATTTCCATCGGAATGAAGATGATGATCGTGTCAGAGTACCCATCAACGAAGATGCTGCTAAAACAACCTTTTACGCTAGCTATCTTAAATCAAATAGAAATAAACTGACAGACATAATCAGCATAGCTGAAAAAAACTGGATTAAATAGAATAAAGGAAATTATTAATTATGAATATCGATAGATTAACCGCATTTGAAGATGCTGTTTTAGCAATTATAATGACAATTCTTGTATTGGAATTGAAGGAACCTGATGTTGTCTCAGTTGCAGGATTTTGGGACTTAAAATTAAACTTCTTTGCCTATGCACTTTCATTTTTCTGGTTAGGTTTAATGTGGATGACACATCACAATAATTGGAGATTACTAAGTCAGGTAAACAATAATACAGTAGTTCTAACACTGGTCTTGTTGTTTTTCTCGTCATTATTCCCATATACTACAAAGATAGTCGCTGAAAACTTTTACAATAAAACTGCTCAAGTTTTTTATGGAGTGATTATTATTATTATCTCTTTCCTAAATATTGCAATCTCTCGTAATTTAGGAAAAATCAATCCCGAAGCGGGATTAGGATTACTTTATACCTCAGCGGATAGAACTGTATACATCGATCTAGCTATAAAATTAATTGGATTAATATTAGCATTAACTGTATTCCCACCTGCAATGATGATTTCAATTTTAATCGCTAGTTGTGTTATATCAATCGATTCCCAATTAGCAAAATAAAGTTCAAATAACATAAAAATAATAGTATTAATTATAATAATTTTGTATTATATTATTCATAGGTTAATATTTTAGGGGAAATACTATGACAAAATTTTATTATAAATACATTATCTATATTCTACTTGCTCTATTTTGTTTGCTTGTTAGTTCACACCATTTGAGAACTCTATTCTGGATTGCTATTCTTATCATTGCTATAGTTTCAGCAATATTCGATATTTTGGATCACAATCAGTCGAAGTCTTCCATAGAACAACATCAACATAGACATCAATAAAAAAGCTATCTCAAAAGAGATAGCTTTTTTATTGATCAATTTTTGATATTAGGTTTCACTGTTTTTTGAAAAGTATTACGCCACATAATAAAGAATACCACAGCGATACATATACTAAATATCCCATAGTATATAATCAATGGATCATAACCTCTTTTTTCAAACACCCAACTACTTATAGGTGTTCCTGCGGAATCTCCGAACATTAGCGAAGTTTGCGATACAGCTACTATCATCGGTTTAGGGATATGCAAATTTTGAATCAAATCGTATTCATACACATCTCTAAGTTGAAAATATGCTGGATATAGCAGTGAAAACATAACAATTGTTATGAGATATTTGTAAATATATGAAAACCTGGTTGAAACTATAAAAGTAACTCCCAACGGTAATGCAAAAAATGATAGAAAATACACCGAATTACTAGTTATTCTTTCTCTAGTCATCCACAATGACCCCAGAACTGTCAGTACTCCACAGATTGTTGTATAGATACTTACCAACCCTAGCTGAGGAATCACATTCTTAATGAAAACTGGTATCAAAGGCTCATATAGTGAAACCAGGAATCCTAGTAATAGTGAAGAAATTGCCACTTTAATAAGAACACTATCTTTTGAAAAAATCTTGAACTTTGTATTCGATTCAAATGTTACTGATACTCCTTGTGGCCAAAACATCAACAAACCCATCAAACACGCTAGTGTAACGATGAATTCTCTAAGATCTATTCCTAGATGTGATAAGTAAGTTATCAAACTACCTGAAATAGCAACTCCCACTAATGTAGTTATTTGAACAATAGTATGTCTGGAACTAATAATTTTGTGTTCATTATTAGAATAATTTGAAGCCCACTCAATCAGTGAAAGTCGAATATATATCAATATAATAGTAGCTCCAAAACCGCCGATTAAACCAGAAATAATATGATAATTGAAGAATCTGCAAATATACGAAGATACATGGCAAATCCATACAGTAGAAATGCCACTTTGATAATTATATTAGAGGACACTTTACGGATATAAACAAATAATGCTTGAGTCAATGCTCCCGAAATAGCCATAGCTACATATGAATAACCATAGTTAATCAGTTGGTGTTCACCCTGATAGTACATAATCTGGGCAAAAGATGCTACGGACATTAATATATAAAAAACAAAAAAGAATACGTAATACTGGTACAAATTAAATTTTGAATTACTCACAATCATCCCCCCATTCCCCAAGTTCAAATGATTGTTAACACATTAATTTATACACAGATTAAAACATTGAGTTTAAATGTCAATAAAAATCCATTAAATCAACTCAAATAACTACCTACTCTAAGTATTTTGTATTATTGTTAAATATAAACATTATAGGAGGTTATATTTTGAAAGAGAAAATTTTGGGGTTTTTAACTCTTGTTCAAATTTATTCAGTGGTAACTTCAGTGATGCCTTTTCTATTAGGTGCATTATTTGTTGCTACTTACTATCAAACGTTTAATTGGGGATACAGTATATTATTGTTAGTCGCTGAAGTCTTCTTCCACTTGGCTGTGAATACTCACAATCAATATGTAGATTACTTTCATTTTAAGAGTGATCCAAAATTGTTTGCCAACAGCTACAATAACACTCTAGTGCGCCACAACATTACACCTAGATTTGCAATAATCACTGCTTATACATTGGCGGGTATTTCAGGAATTATTGGAATTTACTTAACTGTCAAAACTGGCTGGTTCTTATTATTGATCGGAGTTTTGAGTTTCATTGTTGGATATTTTTATTCTGGTGGTAAGCATTCGATATCATACACACCATTCGGTGAATTTGCTTCTGGTATCACTATGGGATACTTTATTACGTTAATTACTGTATATATTAATATTGCTAATACACCACAGTTTGAAAATATTTTCTGGTTAAAAACACTTTTGATCTCATTAATTTCTATTTTTGCTATTAGCAACGTTATGCTTGCTAATAACATTGCTGATTTAGATGAGGATTTAAAAATTAACCGTAAAACAATAGTTGCTTATATTGGTATTAAAAATTCAATGATTCTCTGGGTTGCTAGCTATATCTTGGGTTACTTAGCAATTGTTGCCTCAATTATCTTAGGTTATTTACCATGGTACTGTTTGATATTCCTAGTTTTAACATTCCCAATGGTTTACAAAAAAACTATGGAATTTGTTAATAAACCTGATAAAGCTACTACTTTTGTTAATTCAATTATGAATGCACAAATTTTATTACTGGCTGTCATGATTGGCTGTGTCATTGATTTATTCATATAGTTTAAAACAAAAAAAATCACTACTAAGTAGTGGTTTTTTTTATGCATCTTGGCGAGTTGTGGCAATATCTACTTCGCGGATATTAACTTCTTGGGGCATATCGTACATAAATTTAACAGTTTCAGCAACATGTTTGGGATCAAGTGTGATACCACCCATTGTTTTCTTCCATGCTTCATAATCTGATAGCGCTGATTCACTAGTAACATGAGTCAACAATTCAGTTTCAGCAGCACCTGGAGCAACCATCATGATACGTACATTCTTAGGTGCACTTTCTTCACGAATAGTTTCTGACAATCCATGTACACCAAACTTAGATGCTACATAGGCAGCGTGGTTAGTAAATGTCTTCTTACCAGCGATTGATGAAACATTCAAGATAGTTCCATGTTCACGTTCAATCATGTCGTTAAGAACGATTTGTGTACCATTTAGAACACCCATGACATTAGTATCAAGCATTGTTTGCCATTCTTTTGGACTTTGGTCTTGAACATTACCTAGTAACATCAAACCAGCATTGTTAATCAACAAATCAGTTTTTCCATACTTATCTTCGGCTTTACGAATAGCTGTTTCAAATTGATCATAATCAGTAACATCAACTGAATCGATCATTACATTATCCATACCTTTTGCAACTTCTTCTAACTTTTCAGTGCGACGTCCTAGTAATAGCAATGGAAATCCATCCGCATTAAAAATTTTAGCCATTTCAGCTCCAAAACCTGAACTAGCACCTGTAATTACTACTAAATTCTTCATATTTATATCCTCATAATTGTAAAAAGATTTTTCAAATGAATTACAGTATAATATCAATTATTGTTAACAACAAGTACGCACATTGAGGTAACCAGCAAATGGCACAATATTTGAATGAGTTCGATGCAACAATGCACCTAATACAAGGTAAATGGAAAATCATGATTATGTATGAATTATCCGAATCAGGTCCTAGAAGATTTGGTCAGCTAATGAGCCATATCCAAGATGTTTCTCACAAGACATTGACTAATCAATTACGAGAACTAGAGCGAGATCAGTTAATTACAAGGCATGATTTAACCACAGCCGAACCACATGTAGAATATCAACTAACTGGTAGAGGTGAATCTATTATCCCTGTTTTAGATGCCATCTGTGAGTGGGGCGATACTCATATAGATCCAGCACTTATGGAAAGAAATCTATGTGATGAATAAAAGAAGGTAGTTTAAATGAAAATACTAGTAACAGAAGCCAATAGAAAAATGGGTCAAGAAATTATAAAAGAGGCTTTATCTAGATCAATAGAGGTTGTAGGTGTTGCTCTCCACCCCGAAAAATTCACAAATGAAATTGCATTCATTGAAAAAAATCTTATTAATCTAACAGTGGAAGATATAGAACCTTTTGATGTAGTTATAAATGCTGTTCACTTCCCTAGGGATGCCCAGCAGCAAATTGAAAATACTAAACATTTGATAAACTTGTTGGAACAAACTCAAACACGCCTGATAGAGATTGCTTCCCCTACAAATCTTTATCAAGATTCAACCAGAAAAAAGCAAGTAGCCGATAGACTGTTGTTTAAATTTAGCAAAATAACTAAGTCAGAAATAGAATCATTTCAACTTCTACGTAACTCTTATAACTTTGATCGGCTATATGTAGCACTTTACAGTACTTTGAATTCGCCACTAGTAGATTCCACCGGAAAATATGTAATTGGCTCTGACTATATTCCCAAAAATAATTTTGCCATTTCATTTGAAGACACTGCGATTATGATTGTAGATCAAATTAACAATCCATCTACTAACAAATCAGTAATTTCAGTTTGGGGAGTAGAATAATAAAAACCACTATCTATTAAGATAGTGGTTTTTTTATTTAATTATTTTGATTGATTGTACAACCAGTCACGTACTGCAGGAATTGTGTAACCATAATCAAACGACGCCATGTGCTCCATTCCCTTATCTGAATTCTCTAAAACAGTTCCTGATTTCCAACTAATCATGTTTATGTTTTTATTTTTATCTAGTAATTTATTTACTTCAGTATTTTTCTTCTTAGCAGACCATGTTGCATCCATAGTTGTAGATGTGTAACTTGTCTTGTCTTTCTTAAGCATAGCTTGAAGATCTGTTTGTCCTTTTGAAGCACTTGAATCTCCACCAGCTACAATGTAGAAGAATTTTTGATTCTTAAGTGGTTCTAGCTGACTAACATCCCATTGACTTGATACATACAATGTAGCAGCAAATTTATCTGGATAATGTGAGTTCAAGTAGAATGATGTCATTCCACCCATTGATTGACCAGTTAGGTATAGTCTGTCTTTATCAACTGAATATTTCTTTTGAAGTGATGATAGTAAATTCATATATGCTTTTACTTGATCTTCAACAACAGATGAACCAGATTGACCAAATCCACCTTCAATAGTACTTGTCTTGAATGTAGGTACTAAAACAAAACTAGGATGTTTCTTTTGTTCTGCCTTAGTTGCCCAGATGACACCACCATAACCTTGTGTAAGTGATGACTCAACACTTTGTCCAGTTACAGAATCATCATGGATGAATGTTAACAATGGATAATCTTTGTTCTTATCGTAATTTTCGGGAACGTATAAGTTATAAGGTAATTCTACTCCTGTTTTAGGATCCTTATATGTTGTTTGAATAAACTTAGATTGTGTTTCTTTCAATACATTTTTTAGAGAAGGATCAGTAGTTGGATCATTTGTATCTGTTTTCTTAAAACTTTCAGTGGTACTTGTAGAACTAGATTTCTTCGATGAACCTGAATTAGAGCTACATGCACCTAATACAACAGTCATAATCATAAGCATAGCTGCTAGAAGTCGTAGTTTTTTCAAAAGTAGACACTTCCTATTCTTTTTTATGTTATAAATTATAGCAAGTTTATAACATAAATGGTATCATTTTTTGGCTATTTCATTTTGATTATATGATTAAAAAGAAATAAATTATAAAATAAAAAAACACTATCTCATCAGGATAGTGTTTTTTTATTTTATTTAATTAAGTGTTGTTGCATCGACAGATCTTACATATTCATTAGTTGCTACTCTCAAATAGCAATTACTCTTATGAAATCCATATGCACCAATTATTCTATCTGAATGCCATAATGTATTAGGTGCTAACATACGGTTCTGAATCTCTTTGCCATCATAAGTATATAGTTGTGCAGGACCGTTAGAAGTTATCTTTATAGTCTTGTTAGTAGCTATATAAGGGTACGTATCATCTGCCAAAATATACTCATTATTTGCTATTTGGAAATAATACTGATTTGCAATCATTACACCAGGTGATGGTGCTATCCAATCAGAATTTAGTTTAATATTATTGTCTGTTATCTTAGTTCCGGATTTATTTACTAATGTCGGATCTGAAACAGTTACCCTAACTGCAGACTGATTAATCGAATATGATCCCGCCTGTGCTCTAGAAGGAAATAAGAATACAGAAATTAATGTTATTAAAATTATACTTACCAATGATATTTTTCTTTTTGTCATTTACTTAATCCCCCACTCCAAACTGTGTATAGCCTTCTGGTATATATGCATCAGTAGCTATCTTATCCATTTGTTCATCATTTATTTTTGCAACGTCAATAATTTTAAAACCAGGTTACTTTCCAGAAAGATAATAATCTAATTAATTACTAACGCGGTATCACTAAATTTCACGAACTCGTTAGTTGCTACTCTCAAGAAATAAGTGTTACCATCTGCTGTCTGGCTCTCCATTATTCTGTCTGAATACCAGTGAGTATTAGGTGCTAACATACAATTTTTCACAAGCTGACCATCATAAGTATATAGTCTTGCGGGAACATCAGTCGTTACTTTTATAATTTCATTTGTTGCCACATAAGGATATACATCATCCGCCAAGATGTATTCGTCACTAGCTATTTGAAAATATTTTTGTCC
The DNA here is from genome assembly GCF_002762335.1 of Companilactobacillus metriopterae. Taxonomy (NCBI): domain Bacteria; kingdom Bacillati; phylum Bacillota; class Bacilli; order Lactobacillales; family Lactobacillaceae; genus Companilactobacillus; species Companilactobacillus metriopterae. The sequence goes on from NZ_CP024610.1 coordinate 72,520, forward strand.
TAATATATCTATTCCATATTGAGGTGCTGCCCAATCTGAATCAAGCTGAATATTATTATCTACTATATTGTTACCAGATTTATTTACCAAAATGGGATCTGGAACAGTTACCTGCACTGCAGAATGTTCTTCTGCATAAGATAAAGAATCTGCTTGTGTATTAGTAGAAAATGTAAAAAATGAAAATAGCGCTATTAATACTATACCTAATAATAATGATATTTTCCTCTTCATAATCTATCCCTCCTATACAACTAAAATCATAGTCTGTTTTGAGAGAAAGATAATATTCATTCCCTTAATACAAAATTTTATTTATATAGAGAATAAAAAACACTACCTTCAAGACAGTGTTTTTTTTTAGTTAATATAATTTATCTAATTCATTACTAGATATGCATCACTAAATCTAACAAATTCGTTAGTCGCTACTCTTAAGAAATAACCACTACCATCTACTGTATGACTTCCCATGATTCTATCAGCATACCAAAGAGTATTTGGTGCCAATTGACGATTTTTAATGACCTGGCCATAGTATGTATAAAGTGGGGTAGGCACGTCAGAGGTCACCTTAATAATTTCATTAATAGCAACATAACTATATGCATCATCTGCCAAAATGTACTCGTCACTAGCTATTTGATAATAATATTGACCAAATATTTCAGTTGTCGATTCGGGTGTTGCCCAATTTGTATCCAGTTTAATATTATTATCTACTACCTTAACTCCTGATTTATTTACCAAAATAGGCTTAGGGACAATTACCTGAATTGCTGAGTGTTCTTCTGGATATAGAAATGGTAGAGAATCTGCTTTTGCATTAGCAGGAAGTAGAAATACTGACAATACTGCTACTAATACTATGCCTAATATTACTGATATTTTTCTTTTCATAATTTCTTATCCCTCCTGTACAACTAAAATCATAGTCCGTTTTGAGAGAACGATAATGTGCATACCATTAATACAGAATTTTATTTATATATAAAATAAAAAACACCACCTTGAAGGTAGTGTTTTATTAATTATAATTAGTTTAATTTTTTCTTGCTTACAACTTTTAGTTTGTCGTCTAAATCATAAACTACTGGTTCACCAGTTGCCATTTCAACGTCCATGATATCTTCATCAGAGATGTTTTCGATATATTTTGTCAGGGCACGTAGTGAGTTACCGTGAGCAGCGATGATAACGTTCTTGCCGTCTAATAGTTTAGGAGCAATTTCGTCTTCCCAGAAAGGAATTACACGTTCTAGTGTAACTTTAAGGTTTTCACCACCTGGAATTGCACGAGGGTCCAGATCAGCGTAACGACGGTCGTTAGCTGCTGAACCTGCATCAGATGCATCCAATAGTGGAGGAAGTGTATCGTATGAACGTCTCCAGATGTGAACTTGTTCATCACCGTATTTTTCAGCTGTTTCAGCTTTGTTCATTCCTTGAAGTGCACCATAGTGACGTTCGTTAAGTCTCCATGATTTAACTTCTGGAACAAATAATTGATCACTACCTTCAAGTGCGTAGTGAAGTGTCTTGATGGCACGAGTAAGAACTGATGTATAGGCTTGATCGAATTCAATACCTTCTTCTTTAAGAAGTCTACCAGCATTTTGAGCTTGCTTAACTCCTTCTTCACTAAGGTTTACATCAACCCATCCAGTAAATTTATTTTCCAAATTCCATTCACTTTGTCCGTGACGAATGAAAACTAGTTTAGACATATTCAAATTCCTCTTTTCATTTCTTATAACACCTGTACATTTTACACGATTCTGCCCACAAAAAAAAGTAGTCATAGACTACTTTTCCTGTAATTAATTCTCTATATCTGATTCTTCGTATTCACGAATAGTTGTTATATCAATACGTTGTTTTGATTTTTGGTTGATATATTCATTTACTTTGTCGCTTCCTGCAACGATTGCAGTAATTTTATCAGCATCGTTAATGATACGTTCGACTTTTTCAGTGAACTTATTAACTGACATGACAACTGGAATAATTTCAAATCCGTAATTTCTCAATTTCAACAATTCATTATAATAAACTGAACTAACTGGAACAAAGATTGAGACTGGAATGCCTTTGAAGACTTTGTTTGCCAACCACCAAGAAACCAGAGCTTCCTCACTACTAAATTCTTCCAGTAGAACATTGCTTGATGTGAATAATTGAATATTTAAGCCATCTTCGTCAAAACTCTTGATTAATACCAGTGTGCCATCTTCACGATAATAGTTTTCGCGGACTAGTTTCTTTTCGTCCTTCTTATCGAAAAATTGTGTATATGATAGTACTTCGCGATTATCAAAATAATCTATACTTACAACTTTTTCATTGCGGAAATGCTTGATAACAGATATTTGTTGATTTTCATTGCGAGAAATTTCCATGACTATCTTGTTATTATCATCGAATACTTGATCAAGTTCAGGACTGACTGTTTCAACATAATATGTATCCTCAAAGGGAACATTCACTCCTGCAACATTTTCATAGATATCACGTTCTTGCAAATCATCGTATACATTTTCTAAAAATGAATCTTGTAAGAAATAACCTTGTGCTTGATAAGATTGCCATTTTTCTTCTAATTCATTGTCATATTGTGCTGTTATAAAGTTAGGCATCACTCCATTAAGTGATAGTAGTTCTGTCAGTTGTGACCAAATTTGAGTATTATCTTTTGTCGGTGTAACTGGCAATTTATCGATAAATGTATAGTAGCTACGACCACCATCTATGAATAATTCGTTTGCCATCTTGTCACTACCAAACCAGCGGCGAAGAGATGCATTGATTGTTTCAATACGTTTTTCAGCTTCACGACGTTGATCTTCATGAGTATTGTCGGCATTTTTCAAAACATGATTACAAAAACTACGGTCGAATAATAGATCGTGTCTCAATTGAGATTTAGTATTTTTAGTTTGCTCAATCAATGATTCTAAATCACTTTCAGTTAATTCCCATTGAACATCATTTTGTAAGGGATTATCTTGAGGAATGTAGTAAGAATCTTGCAATTGTTGATATTGATTTTCTCTAGGCAAATCCCTAGCAGAATCAAATTCTTCAGGGAAACCTGGATTGTTATCTTGTTGCCCGTACATCATAGGGTCTTGGTTATCATTAAAAGTCATAACGCACATCTCCATTCAAGAGGTATATATTTATCATAAATTATAGACCACTATACTCATTATGAGTCAGATGGTAATTCAGACTTAGGTTTTTCTTTACCTTTTCCAATGGAGTGAACTCCCAATATATCCAAGAAGAAGATAAAAATTGGAATTCCAATAATAAGTCCCCATGTACCAATCAACATTTCTGAAACGATCAAAATAACAAAAGTTAAGAATATTGGTAAATGAGTCATACTAGACATAAATTGCGGATTCAAGAAATATGTTTCGATTGAGTGAATAACTGCAACCATGATCAAAATATAGATGACATATCTCAATCCACCAACTGTATATCCGACAAAACTAAGCGGAACTAGTGAAATGATCACTCCAGCCACTGGAATAAGTGAAAGTATGAAAACCATAAATGCTAGAGCTACTAGGCCAGGCATCTTCATAACCGCCAAAGTTATAGTAGTCAAAACAGTGTTTACAATTGCTATAAAAATCTGTGCTTCAATGACAACACCAAATGTGTTTACAAATTTTTTACCAAAGAAGTTTAAATCTTTGAAAATCCAATCAAAATTACTTGTCAAAAAACGTCGACCGAATGCATTCATTTGATCTAGTTGAGAGGTATAAAAGAAACTCAATAAGAATGATAGTGCAATATTCAGACCAACTGCACCTACAGTTGAAATGTAATTGATTACTTGTGTTAGTCCGGATTTAATCTGATTGTCCAAATTAATCTGTTGAATATAAGAATAGACAAATTGATAGTATTGATTAGAGCTCAACTCTTTACTCTGATAGAACTTAGTCAATGAATTAATCATTTTCATAGTTTGATTAGCAAGCATTGGCACATAATTGGTAACAGCAAAGACCAGTAGACCAATGATAACCAGATACACCGGCGTTATAATCCAGATTGGTTTAACTTTAATATATTTTTGAACAAATCTTACTAATTGAACTGATAAAAATGTAAAAGTGAATGTTAGGAGGAATAAACTCATCATCCCTCTCATCAAGTAAAAAAATATTATCACTATTGCTAGCAAAACAAAGCGACGCAGACGTCGATTTTCAACGAATCGTTCGTACGATAACATGGCGTTCTCCTATTGATATTTATTAATTTTAATAATAACAGTATTCAGACAAATCGCCTAACCAATAGTTGATTTTAGAGCAGGAACTTTTAATTTTACATCGTTCACTTGTTTCCAAGTTACTGTTGTCAAATCCTTATCTGGTTGATTCAAGATGAATAATTTGTTTTCCAATTCACCAAATATCAAGAAATTACCAAGATTTGTTGATATAGCAGCACTCTTTTGCCCATCTTGAGAAGGAGAAACCATGAATACATATTGCATAGTTGGTTGTTGACTACCATCTTTTCCTGTCCCGATATATTCATCTGGCGCCAGATCAGAACCGAATTGATCACCAAAGTTAACTCCATAACTACCAATTTTTTTATTGTTATTTTCAGCAATAGCTCCTACTAATTGCATCAAGTCAGCATTAGAAGTAAGTGAATTAGCTTTGTAATCTTTATAATAATCAGACGTTTGAGTAATTGCATCAGCAATCTGCACTTGTTCTGTATCTGATGATACCAATTGAATTGCATTATTATCTGAAGATGTGATTGGTTCGAAATCGTCAGCGAACAAGTTCAATCCGTCATCGGTAATTTCAACTCTAGTTTTAGATCTATTTATTTGGTTAGCTTTTTTAGAATTAGTCTTCAAATTCATTCCTGATGGTAACAATCTATCAACATTTTGACCGCGGAAATAATAAGAAATAGTTAGTTGATTCATGGGTACTAAATAATATTTACCATATAGCGATTTGACCTGACCATTTTCAACTACAGTAGAAACGATATAGGGATTATCTTTTTCTTCTGTTTTTTCTTGTGGTGCATGTTCAGTGATAGTCATCTGGTAAGTACCGTTTGATTTGATTTCTAGATTAGCCAATGATCTATGTAGGTCAATAAGTGTTGAGAAATCAAATTTTCCAATCAGTCTTTCATCTTTGATAGCTTTGGCACCTTTATTTACATTTATCAAGTGATTAGCCATATCATCTACATTGATTTTTTGACCAGAATCTTTTTTCTCTTCTGTTGTATCATCTGAAGATGTCTTTTTTTCATTCTTAGAAATATAGGCTAGTTTGTATGTTTCTCCACCTGATTGAATTTGGTATCCCACCATATGTTTTCCATATATATTTTCAGAATAAGATTTCAGAATTTTAAAGTTTAGCGGTGAATCTTTTGTAGCGATAGATAGGGTCTTCTTGTCTCTAGCAATTTTATAGATAGGATTTTTGTTATCACTATCCAGACGTCTAACACCTATTGAGCCACCTATATTATTGACATCCCTAACTGATACTCTATTATCCTTTGTGAATTTTAGTGAAACCACATCGGAACTGCCTTCATCTTGATACATGTACCAAGTATTGTTAGACTCTGTCAAATCTTGCAAATCACTCTTACCACAGGCTGATAATAGTAACAGCAAACAAAATGCTGCTATAACTAACACTCTTTTTTTCATTAATCTATTCCCTTTTCCCTAAAAAAACTCATTACTTTAATTATACCTAATAATAAAATATATTTGATTTCAGAATAGAATAAAAGACCTACCAAATGGTAGGTCTTTTTGTTTGTTATTGAGCTGTAAATGTCGCGTATGTATCAATAACCCATTCTTTAGTTGATACACGATAGTAAGTGTGACCGTTGTAAACTCTACTTTGATCTGTATACCATGGTGTATTGTTTGCTAAAGCACGGTTTGAGTTTGAAGGTTGACCAGCATCATTGAACACTGAAATAGGAACAATTGAACCATTAGGATTCTTCACTTGAACAACACCTTCACCCTTGTTGTCACCGTTGATAGTTGTGCCACCACCGTTATTACCAGTTGATGTACCGCCCTTTAGGTTGTTATAGTAAGTACCTACAAGATCATAGAATTGATCCATGCTGTAACCCCATTTTGAGAAGTAACCAACAGGATCTGTATGATCTGTATCACCAAAGTTTTTACTTACATCATTATGTGACATAACAGTAGTACCTGGTGTGAATGGCAATCCATATTGAACCAGTTTGGAAGCAGTGTAGTAAGCATCATTGGCAACTGAACGTGCGAATGCATCAGTAGTACTTACTTCACATAGCTCGATTTGGATATATCTGGCATTAGCTGTAGGACCAGCTCCCCAAACACCATAATCAGTATTGTGGATATTCAAAGTTTCTTTGTCATCTACGAAAGCATGAACATAAGTACTGATATTCATCCATTCTCTATTGAAGTAAGTAGCTTCGTTTCTAGCTGTAGCTCCTGGTGTAGCTGTTTCGTGAATAACAACACCTTCAGGTTTACCAATACCGTTACGATAACCAAACATTCTTGTAAATGTTCCTTCTTCGTTAGTGATACCTACCGGTTGAATATTGTTATTAGTTATATATGTGTTGATTGCTGATGTTGCAGCTTGTACTTCTTGCACACTTTGTGTAGAAACTGAATTGTAAGTAGCAAATCCAAAAGTTGCAATTGCTGTTGCGGCAGCAATTTTTGCAATAAATTTCTTATGTCTGAACATAGTATTTTTCTCCCAAAAAATTAATTTGTAACCCTTAATAGTGAATTATAAGATCATTTCTGATAATAATCGATTATTTAAAACTAAAAGCTCTCACGAAATTTTTGTGAGAGCCTATATTTAATATCTAGTTAACTGTGAATGTTGCGTATGTATCTTCTACATATTCTTTTGTAGATACACGATAGTATTTGTGACCACCATATGTCTTAGATTGATCAGTGTACCAAGGTGTATTGTTTGCTAGCGCACGGTTTGAATTAACAGGTTTACCAGCAGCATTAAATTGTACAATTGGTACACTTGAGCTAGTTGAATTTGATACGTTTACCACACCTTCACCCTTGGCGTCGCCATTAGGAGAAGTTGTAGAACCACCACCAGCAGTAGTGCTACCCGAACCACTATCAACGGAAGTACCATTCTTCATATTGTTGTAATATGTAGAAACTAGAGCGTTGAATTGTTCCATATCATAGCCCCATGATGCAAAATATCCAACAGGGTCAGTATGGTTAGTTTCGTGGAACATATCTGACGTTTGTTTATGAGAAACAATTGTAGTACCTGGTTCGAATGGTAATCCATATTGAAGTAGCTTAGCTGCTGTATAGTAAGCATCATTGGCAACTGAACGTGCGAATGCATCAGCAGTACTTACCTCACATAATTCTACTTGAATATATCTTGAGTTGGCTGATGGACCAGCTCCCCAGACTGCATAATCAGTACTGTGAATATTCAAGATTTCCTTAGAATCTACAAAAGCGTGGACATATGTCTGTATAGATTGCCAATTATTATTGAAATATGTAGTTTCTGCTCTGGCTGATGCGCCAGGTGTAGCAGTTTCGTGAATAACGATTCCCTCAGGTTTACCAACACCATTACGATAAGAAATGAATTTTGTAAATGTTCCTTGTTCATATGTAATTGATGCAGGTTTGATATTGTTATCTACTATATATTGGTTAATCCAAGAATCAGCTTTAACTTCTACTGCAGCATTTGGTGAAACTTGATTGTATGTAACCAAGCCAAATGTTGCTAAAGCAGCTGCCGTAGCTATTCTTGCTATAAATTTTTTATGCAAAAACATTAATATTACCTTCCCTTTTCTTAACTCAATAAGTATAACAAGTTTTTTGATGAAAATATCCTTAGTAACAGAACTGTAAAACTATGTAACACATTGATAATCTTTTATAATTTTTTGACGTAATTTATCTCGATGATATCTCAAATTTCTATCACTGTATTTTAATATTTTTGCTAATTCTGTGAGAGATTTACCGTTATAGAAACATTCCGTCAGAATTATAGTTTCTATCTTTGTTAGATCGAGACTTGTGAAGTCTAGATCTAACTTATCAATTTCAGTGCTCTGTTCTATCTCTAGTCCTAACTCATGATTATCCTCAAATCGCTGATTTTGTCGCATCAAATCTAGTATTCTCCAACGTAACTTTTGATAAACATAGACATTGAATTTTTCTAGATTATCATTTCTTTTACAGTAATCTACATATGCCCGAGCATATATTATAAATCCCTCTTGTAAGTAATCTTGATAACTAGGATTATTTTGCCAAATTCCTAATTTTTTCAAAACACCGTGAATTAGTTTTTCATCTTGTATAGCTAATTCAAATCCTTCTTCTAAATTCATTTCAGTACTTCACCGATTACTCACAAGCGCTTGTGGCAATTAATAAAGTATCGAAAAATTATTTGTAATAATAATCGACAAAACTAAGATTATAGATTGATCTATCAACAAACTAGTCTAAACATTTCAACTAAATATAGCTCTAACTGGCAAGATTAGAAGATATGCTTTAACTTATTAATTCGTTGTTTATAACTTGTAATTAAATCTCTTTGACCTATTTCCCCATGAACCATCGAGTACAACATAGAGTTTTTGACAAAGTCAATCACAGGATTGAGATCTGATCTGACATTGTCCCTACTGCTGTGCCTCAGGCAATTACACAGATGATACTTCTGCAACATCCCTGTATCTTCAGATGGTTTCAGTTCATAATTCATCGTACCGACTAATCTTCTAATCGCAATATAAAATATCTCACTCAAGAAGCAACAATCATGCAATCGATCGTTTAAGTTACCTTTTGGAAATACTATTTTCACCTTTCCTTGTGATGTTTCAAATATCCCCTGTTGCTCATATTGGTTAAAATCTTCCACATGATGCACTCCTATCCAGTCAGTACTACCATGACTAGTACCTCGCATCGGCATGTAGGCATAATTACCATGTACTAACGGGATAAGTTGCTTTATTTCAAAATAATTAGCTAGAATCTTCGATAGTAAAATTCCCAATCGATTGTACTTATGAAACTCATTTATAACCTGCCTACTATTTTGACTAACAAAGAATACTCCCTTACTTTTATGCAAAATTATCGATTTGCCATAAGACAATTTTTCTTTTGAAACATCTAATACCGCTACGACATCAGGATCGACTTCAAAGTCTTCACTGATATAGAGTAACCGCAATCCATCCCCTAACAAGTACTTTTTACTAACTAGTACATCCTTAAACTGATATAACAAATTTGTCCTCCGCGCAAAAAAAAGACGCCTATTGGCGTCTTTTATATTAATTTGCTGTGTAAATACAATATTTTCCATTTACCCAACCGCCTGGTACTTCATACCATGTTTGGCCATCAACAATTTGCATTGAAGTGACGTCCCATGTTGTACCGTCTGACAATCTATTACCAGTAAATTGGTTATTAACTGCAGGTGAGTTATAAACGTTAACTGCATAACCTGGAATATAATTGATTTTAACAGAACCACTTACAGTCTTCACGTAATTAGTTCCCTTAACTTGGACATTGTCTGCACTTACCCATTGGTTACTTGCAACACGATACCATACTGAACCATCAGCGTGTGTTGACTTCTTGTCAATCTTCCAATCAGTTTTATTAGCAAGACTAACTTGCAATAACTTGTGATTGTCATCGTATAGTTTTGCACTTGGTGATGCTGTTACAGTAACAACATCTGGATAAGAAACAATTGTATCTTCTCCTTCATTGGCTGATGATTGTGTAGATCCAGCTTCTGAATTCAAGGTTACATCGTCGGCAAGGATATAAGCATTCTTACCAACCATGTAGAATTTGTTGCCATCTTCATCAAGAACATAAGCAGTAGTTACCCAGTCTGATTGATAAGGTAATACTCGACTTGTAGTTGAAGATAAATCTGGTGAACTGTATACAGTAGCACCACGAACAGATGAAATCTTAGCAATATCACTGATTTTTTCAGGTGCTTGTGTAGCTGATGAAGTTGAAGAATTCAACTTCACATCTGATGCTTTAACATATTCATGTGTTGATACTTGATAGTAAACAGAACCATCAGAAGTTACAACTTTTGATGCTACTTTCCATGGAGTACCATATCCTAAAGCTCTATTAGATGCTTGGTTAGGATAAGCGTCGATGTATAGACGTGCTGTACTCTTGTTGATTACTACAGCTACATCATCCATAGGTGTTTGTGTACCATTAACAACAGCTGATGAACCAGAGTTTGTGTCTCCACCAGTTGAGCCACCATTGTTGTTTCCAGTGGATGTATTAGTATCATACTGAGTTAGATTATATGTTTCAATAACGTTGTTCAAACTTTGAGCATATGTTGGAGAGGTTGCGTACTTACCTTGAAGTGCTTGTGTAGCATCCTTGTAAGTTGCAGCATTTTCTTTCCATGCACCAGAGTAGTATGTTGAATCCCATGAAACACCATTACGGATTTTATTACCATTGTCACCAAATGATTCTGTCCATGAAGGATATTTTCTAAAATTAGCACTTATATAGTAATATCCTTGTTCTTGGCTCCATTCACCTGTTTGGATAGTGTAGTAATTACCGTTGTAATCACCTTTCATACCAAATAGGTTATGAGCTTCGGTAGCCAATAATGATTGACCCCAAGAAGATTCCAAGATAGCTTGTGCCAACATTACTGATGTATATATATTGTATTTAGCAGCCATTTGTTGTGCTAGAGGGACTGCAGTTGCCAAGAATGCTTGTTGTTCTTGTGGTGTTGCTGCTTTAGTTGCGGCAGCTTGTGTAACTGCTTCAACAGCACTTCTACCCATAGATGCAGCTAGGCTAGCATCTCCTGCGTTAGCTGCAGATGCCTCTTCAGGTGTAGTAACAGGTGCACCTGTTTCATCCATAACAGATGCAACTGATGTATCCTTACCTGTAGATGATTGTGATGGTGATTGACTATCTGTGTCGTTTGATGTGTCAGATGCTCGAACTGCTTGTGTAGCTGTTGATGCTCCAACAGAAGTGATCAATCCAGCTAGTGCAGTGGAAGCAAGCCATTTCTTTTTCATTGCGATTTCCCCGTGATTTTGTTATTAAGTTAAATTTTTCTCTAATGATAACAGTACTATGATTTTGTCATCTCTTCAATATATTAGGTCAAACTGTAATACTTTTTAAACAAATAACATAAAAAAATTTAATAATTTTGAAACATATTTAAAAAAGCCTAATTCTCTGGACGAGAATAAGACTTTTTTTATCTCTCGATATAATCTACATAATCAGCTTCAATCCATTCGCCATCAGATGCGATACGGTAGAAGACTTTGCCGTCTTCACCAACACCCTTAGCGTCTGTATACCAAGCTGTTTGACCTTTTACAAATTTGTCTTGTAACATTTTGCGATTTGTTTCGAATGTGTCAAATAAGAATACGACATATCTGTCATCCTGATTTACTTTAACAATTCCGTTAACATCTGTAATCATGTTAGTACCACCTTTTGATTGCTTATGTTGTATTATACAACATTTGGGTATAAAAAAAACTCGCCGAAGCGAGTCTTAATTTTACTTTAAACTTTTAATTATTTAAAGTTAACACCTTGTCCAGCCATTACCCATTCAGTAGTTGATACACGGTAGTATACTACACCGTTAGCATCAGTACCTGTTTGGTCTGTAACCCATGATGTTCCACCAGCAACATATCTTGATGATGTCTTACCATCTTGTTGGTATAGTGGGTAAACAAATCCTGGTGTGTCTAGTACGACAACATGTGAACCTGTTAGAGTTTGGATGTTTGAGATACCTGTACCTGGATTTGTGCTGTCTTTGTATGTAACGTCAGATGCGTTGATCCATTCGTTAGTAGCAACACGATATTGTTTTTCACCAGCAGCGTTTGTACGTACTGAGTTTGTTTTCCAATCTGTACCACCAGCTAAAGCACGGTTAGCAACGTCTTTGTTGTCATCGTTCTTAAGTGTGTATACATCTTTTGAACCAGTTGTAACTACACCGTTAAGATCTGAGTATGTCCAACCATCAGAAACAGGTGCATCAGCAACGTTAACTTTACGAATAACTGCAAATGAATTGTCTGAAAGTGCAATCATATCAGCTGCTTTAACAGTTGATCCATTAATCGTAATAGAATAACCTGTTGTTACATCACCTAATTCTGTAAGGAATTCTGTCATTTGAGCATTGTTAACTGAAGTAACAACGATTCTTTGGTAGTATGTAGCATCATCTGCACCAAAATTAGCTTTTGTATATGTTGTTCCTGAACCTTTAATAGCACCATTTTCAGTTGTGTAAAGAACACCAGGGTTAAGATTCAATCCTGTAACTGTAGCACCACCGTTATTATTTGTAACTTTCAAATCTGATGAAGCAGATGTCTTAACAGCTGATGTAGCTGATGAAGGGTCTACTCTAATGCTATCTGAATATGTCACATTAGCTTTTTTAATAGCTTTTGCTGATTCAGTAGGTGTAAATACTACATCCTTTGCTTGATAAGCAGCTTCTGTAGAAGTTCCATTATTATATGTATATCCTAAAACATTAATTGTATATCCTTTACCAAGAGAATCCACCGCTTCAAGTTGAGTAGAGTTCTTTACAACTGTACCTTTTGAATTTGTGATAGTAAATACAATTTTCACATCATTAGCAGGCTTTGTTAATACATCTGTATCACCTGCATAGTTAGGATTTGCAACTTGTCCAAAATGACTAGAAAAGTTTGAATATGACATTGAAATTGTATTTTTTGTATCTAATACACTTCCACTAGTTGCAATTGGTAAATCTGATACTTCAGGTAAGTTGGCAGCAGCAAGACTGCTATTGTCTGACAAGCTAGTAATATAGCGAGTAGTAGCTGCCATAATAGTTCCTTGTGAATCATTATCTGCAGCCTTAACTGTAGTTGTAACGTTTGATGCGATTGGTGTTGCGATAGGAGCAACTGTTAGAAGTGCTGCAGCTGCGATTCCTGCGTATTTAATTGATTTCTTCATGTATATCCTCCGATTGAAACATTAATTTGTTTGTAATCATGTGAACGTGGTATTTCTCTCGACCACAGAACAAGTATATGAGATTGATAAATTTTAATCAATATCCTAGATATTAATTTATAATTTCTTAATTATTTCATTTATATTACAAAAAAAGACCGGCATTAAGCCGATCTCTTTTTTTGTGAACTATTTATTTAAATTGTTGATTATTTGAATGATACTCCTGTACCTTCCATCAACCATTCTGTTGTTGATACACGATAGTAAACATGTCCTTCAGCGTCTTTAGCTGTTTTATCTGTTAACCAATCTGTACCACCAGCTAATGCTCTACCGGCTTTTGATCCATCTGCTTGGAACAATGGATATACAAATCCTGGTGTAGAGATACTTACAACGTGTCTACCTTGCAAATCTTGAATATCTGTCAAGGCTGATGAACTTGTAGCAATAGAATCAGAGAATGTTACACTAGCTGCATCGATCCATTCACCTGTGGCAACACGGTATTGAACAGAACCGTCAGATTCTGTACGTTGTTGATCTGTTAGCCATGCTGTATTTGCTGCAAGAGCTTGGTTCTTGAATGATGTTGTTAAATCTCTTAACAGCAGTTCCTCCAGAATACGCATCGTTTTTTAGCGTTAAATTAATTAATGATTTTTCCCAAGACATATTTATTTCCCCTATACTTTTTATTTGTAAGTACTATAAATTGGCCAATTAAGTTGCTTACAATATTAATAACGTTTAACACGTTAGTAATCGGAAATTAATTTTTGATTTTTTTGCAACATGTTATAATGGGGTTTATAAGATTATCAATGGAGGTATTCAATGAAAAAATCTATTCTTATTCTTACTACTTTAGGCGCTGTGGTACTTATGCTTGCAGGCTGCAGCAGTTCCAATGGTAGTGGAGATTCCAGCGTATACAACTCAGCTATGGCTAATGGTGACAACGCGGTAAATGATCAAAATTATTCAGAAGCTTACGCTTATTACAAATCAGCTAATGAAGCTAAGAATGATGATAAGTCGAAGGCATCAGAGAATCAGGCTAAGAATCTTGTATCTGCTCAAAAACAAATGAACAGTCACAAGTTTGGTAAAGCCAAGACAACATTGAACAAAGTTAAAGACGAATCAAATGGTAATTCTACTATGAAATCTAATGCTAAGGATTTGATCAGTGATATCAAGAATATCAAGTCAGATCGTAGCGACTACTCAAAGAATGTTAAAAATGCAAAAACATTCTTTGAATCTGGTAATACAGAATCAGCTATTGCTCTTCTAAAAGAAGTTCTAAATGCTGAAAACATCAGAGATGCTTACTACTCTGATATCTATAAAGATGCAGTTGACCTATTGTTAGATCACACAGGTTCAACTACAACATCATCTAGCTCAAGTAGTAGTTCTTCATCAGATACTGGTAATGCTGCTAATGGTGATTTTGATGTAGTAGATAGAGGAAACATCTCTGCTTCCGATATCGAAAAAGCAAGGCAACAACTTAGAGATCAAGGTGTTAAGAACGTTGATGCTTGGAGTGACAACGACATAGTTATCGCTATCAAGAACGCTGCCGCTGATGGTCGTTCAACTATCAAAGAAAGTGACATCAAACAAAAATAATACAAAATAAAAAACCTCAATCATATGATTGAGGTTTTTTATTTGTTATTTAAAGCTAACTCCATTGTCAACTTTTACAAATTCGTTAGCAGATACTCTATAGAAGACATTTCCATTAGCATCTACCATTCTTTCATTAGTTAACCATGATGAACCACCAGCTAGATATCTATCAGTTGCTTTACCATTTATATCAAACAATCTGTAAACTGTACCCGGTGTGTCGAAGTTAACAACATGTGCTGTGCCATATTTTTGTGTTGAAGTAAGTGCTGTGTTTGCAGAAGCAGTTGCGCCATCTACATAAGTAATACCAGCAGCATCGATCCATTCGTTTGTAGCTACACGGTATTGAGTAACACCTGACTTGTTAGTACGAACAGCATTTGTCTTCCATGCTGACTTACCAGTTAAAGCACGATCTTTAACAAATTCGTTCTTGTCATTAGTTAGTGTGTAGAATGGATTTTCTTTTGTTGTAACAACACCAGTAACATCCTTTGTTTCCCATAGGTTGTCTTGAACGTCAACTGCAGGTGTGTTGTTAGTGTAAATAGTTCTTACAACAGTGAATTCATTTTTGTTGTAATTTGCATCAAATGTATCTGCAAATTCATCCCCCCTATATCCCTTTCCATTTACAACAATTGTGTAACTCGGAGAATTATCTTCTAAATGGTCGAATAATGCATTCAAATTGGCATTTGAGGATTTAACTGTCAGTGCTTGATAGTATGTAGCATTTGCTTTTTCAAATGTACCTGATGTTGGTGCATAAAGTTTAGAACCACCATTATCTTTGATAGCAGCATTTTCAGACGTGTATACACGTCCAGGTGCTACTGAATATCCATCTAATTGTTTGTCATCATTTTGATCGGTCATGAATAAGTCAATTGACTTAGGATCTGATAAATCTGAAATTTTTGACTTTAGATTAACTTTAACTTGTTTAGAATATTTAACATTAGCCGAAGTCAAGTTATTATCTGTAACTGATTTTGAATATTTTGAATAAACTAAAGTTTTTTCTGTTGGATTATAAGGTTTGTTTGTAGTTCCGTAAGTGTAACCATTTACAACAATCTTATATCCTATTTTTTCGTTATTAATAGCTAAAAGATCAGACCACTTTGTTACTTCAGTACCATCTAGTTTTTCCAAAGTTAACTGTAATTGAACATGAGAATCACTATCTGAAAGGATGCTATGTGATACATTTGATTGACCTGAGTTTGCCTGAAATCTACTATAATCAACATTTGTATTTATAGTATGATCTGCATTCTCATAAAAAATATTTGTTAAATCTGCAGAATTATTCCACTTTGTTGATGTTATACCGTAAATACTTGTCAATTTGTTATTGAATTTATCAATAGCTTTTTCCATATCGCTGTCACTGTGTGTTGCAGCCAAAGATGTTTGAGCTTTATAGTTAGCAATTGAAGGTGCAATTACTGGACTTGCGACAAGTATTGTAGCTGATAGCAATACTGCCATTTTTAAACTTTTTTTCATAATATTCTCCCCTATTTGTAATATATGAATATACAAATTAATTATAGTTGAGCTTTGAATTCAAAACAATCTATTTTCTTAAAAAATTCTTAACATTTATAGTAAACAACAAAAAAAGACTATGATTTCATAGTCTTTTTTCTATCTATTCGAAATGTACGCCGTTTCCTGCTAGGATCCATTCTGTTGTTGTTACTCGATAGTATGTATTTCCTGCACTATCTTTTCCAACTTTGTCAGTTGCCCATGCTGTTCCACCGGCAACACTTCTTGTTGAAGCTACTCCATCGATAGTAAACAATGGATAGACAAATCCTGGTGTATCTACAGTTACGACATGAATTCTTGGTAGATCTGTGATTTCATTTATAGCTGTTGACTGCTTGCCTTCAGAGAATGTGATATCTTTAGCATCAATCCACTCATTTGTAGCAACACGATATTGTTTGTCACCTTTTGAATTTTCTCTAACTGTATCAGTTGTTTCCACCTAGAGCACGGTTGGCTACTGGTTTGTTTTCTCCATTAACAAGTGTGTAGTAATCTTTTTTACCAGTAGTTACAATTCCTGAAACTGAACTTTCTTTCCAGGCTGAATCTGTTGTTTCTGGTTCTTCTGGATCTGTAGTATCAGGAGTTGTTGTTGCATCTACAACTGATATTTTTCTTACGAAATGCATTTCATTTTCTGCGATACTTGCGATTTTATCACTGGCTGTCACAGAGAAACCTTCTTCGTTTAGCAATACTCTCTTAATAAGTGACTTAACTTTGTCGTCATTTACACTTACTGTAACATTTTGATAATAAGTAGCATTGTTTTTAGTAAACTTAGAAAATTTACCTATTGGGCTAGTAAGTATACCTCTACCAGTATTTTTGACTGCTTCTGCTTCAGTTGAGTAAATCTTACCCATATCTACCTTGGCATTAGTTGCTAGTCCCTTTTTATTTAAGACAACTTTTAAATCTGATTTTTTAGGATCCATTACGCTCTTGATTGATGATCCCACTCCAACCTTTACAGGAGAAGTGTAACTAACATTCATTTCTTTGAAATCTGTAGCTGCTACTTCTGATAGTGTTGAATATTTCAATTCAGCAGATTTAGCAATTGACTTACCCTCTGAATCTAGAAAATTAATTGTAACGTAAAAACCTTGTTTTGCTTTATCGATGTTTTTAATATCATCTAGGTTAACAACTTTTTTAGTTTTGTCGATACTTCTAACTGATAGCTGAACTTTTACATTTTTTTGATCCAAAAATTTTACAGAAGCTGTTTCTGATAGAGCAGCTTTTTGAAGTTTGAATAGATCTGAATCTTTAAGAGTTTCAAATTTAATAGTATTTGAAACACCATTCTGATAACTATCAATCAATCCAGATTTTAATAATCCATGCAATGCTGGAACTGTTTTCAATCCGTATTGACTGGCTAGTTTGGCATTAACTTTACCTATTTCTGTAGGTAAATCTTTTTTGTCGTCATGTCCCCATGTAGGTATTAAAGAATAACTATCTATTGTTTCATTATTAACTTCTGTAGTTTCTGATGTAGGTTCTTCCACATCAGCTTTGACGTTAAGTACTGGTAGTGCGGCTGATACTGATGTCAACACTACGGCTACAATAGTGTATATCTAATACTTCTCTTCATAATTAAAAAATTCTCCCTAAAATATATTTCACTTTATTTATGTGAACTTTTTAAAATTACGAAGAATGTCTTATTTTTTTGTGAAATAAAAAAAGACTGCATAAGCAGTCTTTTTAATTATTTAAATGTTACTCCATTACCAGCCATGACCCATTCATTTGTAGATACACGGTAGTATGTATTTCCAGCTGCATCTTTACCTGTCTTATCAGTAACCCATGATGTTCCACCGGCTACATATCTCGTTGATGCTCCACCATCTGTTTTGTATAGAGCATATACAAATCCTGGTGTTGCTAGATCAACAACGTGTGAACCTGATAGATCAGTGATACTTGTGATTGCTGAACCTGATGTTGATGAACCATCTGAAAATGTTACAGATGAGGCGTCAATCCATTCGTTTGTAGCAACACGATATTGTTTTTGACCTGCAGCGTTTGTGCGAACAGTATCAGTTCTCCATGATGAGTTACCTGATAGAGCACGGTTAGCAACAGCATCACCATTGTCATTTACAAGTGTGTAAATAGCATTGCTTCCTGTTGTAACAGTACCTGAAATTGATGTTGTGTTCCATGCTGTAGATGGAGCAGCAACAGTAACAGCTCTAACAAGTCTGAATGTTACAGATTTTGATTTAAGATTAATATTTAAGTTGTCAGCATCTGCTTCAGAACCATTTACCATCAATGCGTAATCTTCGTCACCGTCAGAAACTTTAGTCATAAGATTGATCATTGCTTGACTTGTAGATGTTACATTAATTGTTTGGTAGTAAGTTGTTCCTACTGTATCCAATGTAGAAGCTGTTACTTCTTTTGAACTTGTAGCATTGTAGGCAGCTTTTTCAGTTGTGTATAACTTACCAGTTGTATTTGTAACATTTGATACTGTATTTCCATTGTCATCAGCAATGTATAGATCTGTAGCAATACCTTGTAATGAAGCATTAGTTGTACCAGCTGCTACAGAATATGGTGATGTGAATCTAGCATTAAGAGATTCGTTATCATCTGTATCAATTTGTGATGAAGGTGAATAAACTAGAGCTTCATCTCTAGCAAACATATCTCCTTCATCTTTACTAGAATAACTTATGTTCATCTTGTATCCCTTTTTGTATACAGATGCAGAAGAAGTAGGGGAAATGTCGTTACCGTCTAAATCTGTTAGGGTAAATGTCATGTCAATTTTTTCTAATTCGTTACCACCGAATATACTTTGAATCAAATTTAGCAATGCATTACTTGAAGCTGTAGAACCAGTTGAGGGTGCTGTTTGTAATTTACCCATTGAAGAACTATAAAATTGTTTTGCATTTATTTTATATTGAGCATGACCATCTTCATCTTTTACTGTTGAATTTCTAAGAACTGATGGAGAAGGAACAGATGTTAAATTATATTGATTAACTAGTGAACCATCTACTGCTTTTGCTAAAGTGTAATCATCTGAAGATTTTTCACCAAGACCCAATTGATTCTTTATATTATCAATAATAGTATCAAAGCCATCAAAAATACTCTCTGTAGTGGCTGTTGATTCTGTATTTGCAGTATCTTGTGTTGGTGTTGTATCTGTATTTTTTGTTGATGTTGTTACAGATGAAATTGCGTCTGTTGCTACATCAGCTTGTGCGACTGTTGTTAAAATTGGTGTTGAAATTAGCACTGTTGCTGCTAATGTTGAAGCCAAAATTGTTTTCTTCATGTTTTTAATCTCCCTAATTATAGGTATATTATTTTACCTTACAAGCTAAATTATAGTAATAATCATCACAGCATACAATATATATTTAAAAATGATAATTAATTTTAATATAAATGAAATTTCCTTCTTATTATAAAAATAAAAAAACTACTAAAGAATATTCTTTAGTAGTTTTTGTGTATTTATATAATTAATTATTTAAAAGTAACGCCATTTCCAGCCATGACCCATTCTGTTGTAGATACGCGGTAGTATGTATTACCTTCTGCATCTTTAGCAGTCTTGTCTGTAAGCCATGATGTTCCACGAAGTGTTACATCTTCAGCCTTAACATATTCACCTGTAGCAACACGATAATATACTTGACCAGTTGCGTTGTTTACGCGTTTTGTATCTGTCTTCCACCCTGTACCCTGAGATAGAGCACGGTTAGCAATTTGCTTGCCATTTACATCGTATACGTGAGTAACAATTGTATCATTTGATAGGTTAACAACTGGTGTGTCAACGATATCATCGATCTTTGTTTCTGTATAGTTATCCAATGTAACATTGATCTTACGAGTAACTGTCACTGTGTTATTTATCTTGTCCCATACTCTGTTCAAGATATTTCCTGAATATTTTTGACCGTTAACTGTAATTTGGTCCATGTTGTTCAACAATGAACAATGCTGAGTATTCTGTTCTATTGAACTTGATTGTCATCTTTTGTGTAACTACTCCAGCTGTTGTAAGTGTTGAAGCACCTAGAGTTGTACCTAGAATATCAGTACCTTTGAAGAATGTTGAAGTAACATCTTGAGGTGTAACTGTTTCGCCCAAGTTATTCTTGATTGTTAGTGGGAACTTACCATTTGTATAGAAATCAGATTTTGATTCACCAACAAATCCATCAACTGGTGTAGCGTAATTAATGTTTAGTGCGTGTGATACTTGAGTAACACTTGTTGTCTTTGCAGTAACTGTCTTGTCTAGTTTCTTACCTGCAAGACTGTATGGTGTAAGATCTCTTACGATTTGTTCATTTGACCATAATGCGTGATCTTTGATTGTTTGCATTGCAAAACCAACGATACGGTATTGGACTGAACCACCGTTTTGACCAGCAGCACGCATTTGACCGATCCATTCTGAAGTAGACATTCCTACTGGAGGAACAACTAGGAATACGATTTCGTTCAATCCTAGAGTAACATCACCATCATTTGAAAGTGATTGGAATTGAGGATGAACTGGAGCAAGGATATCTAGGATATCAACTCCTGCTGTAAGTCCTGTTCCTGTGAATGAGTATGTGAATCTATTGTTTGTCATAGCAGCTGTACTTACAGCACTCTTCAAGAAGTCAGCTCTTGATGAGCTATTGTAATCTCTAAAAGTAGCATCAAATGTATTGTAAGCATCTAGCTCTGTGGCTGGATCCATAGTAGCTTTGGCTGTTTGAGATGCTGATGGTAATTCAACTCCCATCATTGGTGTTGCTAGTGGAGCAACTGCTAGCAATGTAGCTGCAGCAATTCCTGCGTATTGTATAGATTTTTTCATTATAGAAAAATCCCCCTAAAAATTATCCAACTAGAAATTGAACAATTTTCATATCCCATATATTACATAAGAATATATACTTTGAAAAGGTTTAGAAAATAAAATAATATTTTTATTAAAATAAGAATTTTCAGACATTTTATCTGAAATTCTAAAAAATTATTGAATTATTATCGGATTATTCTAATAAATTGATAAATTATAATAAAACAAAATATTTCATTCATAACAATTAAAAAATCAGTTAATAGACTTGAAAATTAAGTTAATTTGATAATACGAGCATGATTAATAATTTCTATATATATTATTTAAGAACTAAATTTATTTAGACAATAAAAAAAGACCGCCAAAGGCGATCTTTTTTATCAAAACGAATTAGCTAAAGTTAACACCGTTTCCAGCCATTACCCATTCGTCTGTAGCAACACGGTAGTATGTGTTACCTTCTGCATCTTTAGCAGTCTTGTCTGTAATCCATGATGTACCACCAGCAACATTACGTCCAGCTTGTGAACCTGCTGCTGTGTATAGTGGATATACAAATCCTGGTGTGTCTAGTGATACTGTGTGTGAACCTGTTAGGTCAGTAATATCTGTTAATTCTGAACCTGTTGAAGGTGTTGTTGTCTTGCCACGAAGAGTTACATCTTCAGCCTTAACATATTCACCTGTAGCAACACGGTAGTATACTTGACCAGTTGCGTTGTTTACACGTTTTGTATCTGTAACCCAACCTGTACCTTGTGCCAATGCACGGTTAGCAATTTGGTTACCGTTAGCATCGTATACGTGAGTAACGATTGTGTCGTTTGATAGGTTAACGATTGGTGTGTCAACGATATCATCGATAGCTGTATCTGTGTAGTTATCAGTTGTTACGTTGATTTGACGTGTAACTGTAACTGTGTTGTTTACTTTGTCCCAAACTTTTGTCAATAGTCCACCTGAGAAGTTTTGACCATTGATTGTGATTTGATCCATGTCATTCAATAGTGCTGAGTATTCGTTACGGTTGAACTTGATTGTCATCTTTTGTGTAACTACTCCAGCAGTTGGTAATGTTGATGCGTCAAGTGTTGTACCCAGAATGTCAGTACCCTTGAAGAATGTTGATGTAACATCTTGAGGATTTACTGTTTCACCCAAGTTATTCTTGATTGTTAGTGGGTATTTACCATTAACGTTGAAGTCTGTCTTAGGTTCACCAACATAACCATTAACTGGTGTAGCATAGTTAATGTTTAGTGCGTGTGATTTTTGGATTGTTGCTGATGTTTTAGCAGTAACAGTCTTGTCTAGTGAGTGATCGTTTAGCTTGTAAGCTGGGAATGTGTTAACAATTTGTTGGTTTGACCATAGAGCGTGGTCTTTGATTGTTTGCATTGAGTAACCAACAATACGGTATTGAACTGATCCACCAGTTTGTGCAGCGGCGAACATTTGGTTTTGCCATTCTGATGATGTCATTCCTACTGGAGGAACAACTAGGAATACGATTTCGTTCAATGCTAGTGTAACATCAGCATCGTTTGTAACTGATTGATATTGTGGGTGCAATGGCTTAACGATTCCGTTAGCTGCCCATTGACCTGAATATGTCAAACGGTTGTTTGTTTCTGCTAGTGCAAATCCTGCACCGTAAGCAAAGTCTGCTTGTGTAGCATTGTTGTAATCTTTCCATGTTGCATCGAATACGTTATAAGCGTCTTCTTCTGTAGCAGGATCGAATGTAGCTTTAGCTGTTTGTGTTTGTGTTGGTACAGTTGCGTTCATAACTGGTGCTACTGCAGGTGCTACTGTAAGTAGAGTTGCGGCTGCGAAACCAGCGTATGTAATAGATTTCTTCATTAGAGAAAATCCCCCATAAGTTTTTAGATATTTTTAATATAGTCAAAATGATTCTTTTAACTAGTACGATACTTATAATAACTTATTTTGATCATTTTGGAAAGCCAAAATTTAATCTATTTGTATTTTTTTAACAATTTCATAAAAAATAAGCTATTTTTGACATTTTATAGAAATAATATAATTGTATTTTAACAAAAAAAGAAACCACCGAAGTAGTTTCTTCCTATTATAAATGAATACTTATTATTGAGCGTTACGAAGAGTTACATCTTCAGCCTTAACATATTCACCTGTAGCAACACGGTAGTATACTTGACCAGTTGCGTTGTTTACACGTTTTGTATCTGTAACCCAACCTGTACCTTGTGCCAATGCACGGTTAGCAATTAGCTTACCATTTGCATCGTATACGTGAGTAACGATTGTGTCGTTTGATAGGTTAACGATTGGTGTATCAACAATATTGTCGATAGCTGTATCTGTGTAGTTGTCAGTTGTTACGTTGATTTGACGTGTAACTGTAACTGTGTTGTTGATCTTATCCCATACTTTACTGAACATGTTGCTATTTGCAGCAAATGTTTGTCCATTGATTGTGATTTGATCCATGTCGTTCAATAGTGCTGAGTATTCGTTACGGTTGAACTTGATTGTCATCTTTTGTGTAACTACTCCAGCAGTTGGTAATGTTGATGCGTCAAGTGTTGTACCTAGAATGTCAGTACCCTTGAAGAATGTTGATGTAACATCTTGAGGATTTACTGTTTCACCCAAGTTATTCTTGATTGTTAGTGGGTATTTTCCACCTTGGTAGAAATCAGATTTTGATTCACCAACATAACCATTAACTGGTGTAGCATAGTTAATGTTTAGTGCGTGTGATACTTGTTGTGTAGATGCAGTCTTAGAAGTAACAGTCTTGTCTAGTGAGTGACCATTTAGCTTGTAAGCTGGGAATGTGTTAACAATTTGTTGGTTTGACCATAGAGCGTGATCTTTGATTGTTTGCATTGAGTAACCAACAATACGGTATTGAACTGATCCACCATGTTGTGCAGCAGCGAACATTTGGTTTTGCCATTCTGATGATGTCATTCCTACTGGAGGAACAACTAGGAATACGATTTCGTTCAATGCTAGTGTAACATCAGCATCGTTTGTAACTGATTGATATTGTGGGTGCAATGGCTTAACGATTCCGTTAGCTGCCCATTGACCTGAATATGTCAAACGGTTGTTTGTTTCTGCTAGTGCAAATCCTGCACCGTAAGCAAAGTCTGCTTGTGTAGCATTGTTGTAATCTTTCCATGTTGCATCGAATACGTTATAAGCGTCTTCTTCTGTAGCAGGATCGAATGTAGCCTTAGCAGTTTGTGTTTGTGTTGGTACAGTTGTGTTCATAACTGGTGCTACTGCAGGTGCTACTGTAAGTAGAGCAGCGGCTGCGATACCAGCGTATTTAACAGATTTTTTCATCGGTAAAACCCCTCTTAAGATAATTTATTGAAATAGTTGAATATGTTGTTAATCAACTACCGATGAAAACTATATTACTATGATTATTTAGCTTTGCAATGTTATTAATAAATACATAACCTTCTCTTAACATTTCTGTAACATAATATTTGTTAATCAATTACCTCATTCTTTATATATAGTTAGGTATAGGATTAATAGTTAATAATTTGAAAAATTAATAACAAAAAAAGACTACTTTACGTAGTCTCTTTTTTTGTAACTATATTAAAAGAATTATTTAAAAGTAACACCGTTTCCAGCCATTACCCATTCTGTTGTAGATACACGGTAATATGTGTTACCTTCTGCATCTTTAGCAGTCTTGTCTGTAACCCATGATGTGCCACCAGCAACATTACGTCCAGCTTGCTTGCCTTCTGCAGTGTATAGAGGATATACAAATCCTGGTGTATCCAAATCTACTGTGTGTTTGCCAGATAGATCAGTGATATCTGTTAATTCTGAACCTGTTGAAGGTGTTGTTGTCTTACCGCGAAGAGTTACATCTTCAGCCTTAACATATTCACCTGTAGCAACACGGTAGTATACTTGACCAGTTGCGTTATTTACACGTTTTGTATCTGTAACCCAACCTGTACCTTGTGCCAATGCACGGTTAGCAATTAGCTTACCATTTGCATCATATACGTGAGTAACAATTGTGTCATTTGACATATTTACGATTGGTGTATCAACGATGTCATCAATCTTTGTATCTGTAAAGTTATCTAAAGTAACATTAATTTGACGAGTTACTGTAACTGTATTGTTTACTTTATCCCAAACTTTTGATAGTAGTCCACCTGAATATTCTTGACCATTGATTGTGATTTGATCCATATCATTCAATAGTGCTGAGTATTCGTTACGGTTGAACTTGATTGTCATCTTTTGTGTAACTACTCCAGCAGTTGGTAATGTTGATGCGTCTAGAGTTGTACCTAAGATATCAGTACCCTTGTAGAATGTTGAAGTAACGTCTTGAGGTGTAACTGTTTCACCCAAGTTATTCTTGATTGTTAGTGGGTAAAGACCGTTCATGTAGAAGTCACTCTTTGATTGGCCTACATAACCATCAACTGGTGTAGCGTAGTTAATGTTTAGTGCGTGTGATACTTGTTGTGTAGATGCTGTCTTAGCATAAACAGTCTTGTCTAATGAGTGACCATTTAGCTTGTAAGCTGGGAATGTGTTTACGATTTGTTGGTTTGACCATAGAGCGTGGTCTTTAATTGTTTGCATTGCGTAACCAACAATACGGTATTCTACTTGTCCACCGTGTTGTGCAGCAGCGAACATTTCATTTTGCCATTCTGATGATGTCATTCCAACAGGAGGAACAACTAAGAATACGATTTCGTTCAATTGTGCAACAACATCAACGTCATTTGTAACTGATTGATATTGTGGGTGCAATGGCTTAACAATTCCGTTAGCTGCCCAGTCACCTGAGTATGTCAAACGGTTGTTTGTTTCTAATAGTGCAAATGTTGCACCGTAAGCAAAGTCTGCTTGTGTAGCATTGTTATAATTTTTCCATGTTGCATCAAAAGCATTGTAAGCATCTTCCTGTGTAGCAGGATCAAATGTAGCTTTGGCTGTTTGTACTTGTGATGGTAATGCATTCATTACAGGTTGTACAGATGGTGCGATTGCGATAAGTGCAGCTGTGGCAACACCTGCATAAGTAATAGATTTTTTCATGTGAAAATCCCCCAGAGATTTTTATTTAGTTATTAATTTAATCAAAGTTAAGTGATTAATTAATATACTCTTAGAATACAATGGTGAGAATAAAAAATATATAGATGTCGTTATATTGAAATATATCTTAATTAACCTGTAACTTTCTGTTACAAGCCCGTAATATAGGCATTTTGATTGACAAATTTCAGTTTACTATTAAGTGAATCAACAAAAAAGAGGTACAGCATAAGCTGCACCTCTCAAAATTTTAATTAATCAATTAAAATTATTTACCAAAAATTCCAGTTACGAAATCTACACCATAACTTAGAACATTGCTAACAGTACCACCGATAAATGGGTTTAGGTTAAAAATTGTAAACATATTTATATATCCTCCAATTTATATATTTGCAAAAATATATTGCATTAACACATTTTATCATATCTTTTTACAAACTTAAATATAAAAAAGAGGTACTATCTACTGGTTAGATAGTACCTCTTTTTTTATAACTATTAATTAAAACAAACCACCAAAGATTCCTTTAATGAAATCTACTCCGTAGCTTAATGTGTTTGATAGTGTACCTAAAAGAAATGTAAACATAATATAAACTCCTCTAAAATTTATTCGTTAAGACGTTTCCCTAACGTAACTTAAGATTATCATAATTGAGAATATTTTTTTCTAATTTCACCAACATGTAACTTAATTGTTACATATATAAAATATTTTTTATATCAATTGATTAATGTCATTGTTTTTCGGCATCTTTATGCTTTATTCCAAATGAGAAATAAACAACAAGCCCTATTATAAACCAGCACAATGCATATAATTTAGCCTCATTATCTAATCCCCAGAATACCAACAATGATCCTAAAAATGCTAGGAATGGCATAACTGGGTAAAATGGCATTTTAAATCCTGGTTCTGCCAAGTCCACCCCTTCACGTCTACGTAATGGGTAAATACCCAATGAAACAAACATAAACGCAATAAGCGTTCCAGCTGATATCAACTGTGCTAAGAATGCGAATGGACAAAATGCTCCTATTACAATAGCAACTATGGCAATAGTCCAAAGAGCATTATTAGGCAGATTACGTTTATTTAGTTTACCTAGAGATTTAGGTAACATTCCATCACGACCAAAGGAATAAAGTAATCTTGATCCTGCCATCATCATACCAATCAAAGCTGTGAACATCCCTAATACCGCTACCGCTTGAACAACACTAGCTACAATTGGGTGTCCTGCATGACGCAATGCCCAACCCACTGGTTCTGCATTATTTGCATATGAAGTATAGTGGAACATTCCTACAAGTACTAACGCCACTGCGACGAACAATGTTGCTGCAATAACTAGTGATCCAATAATTCCACGAGGCATAGTTTTTTCAGGATTCTTTGCTTCTGCAGAGTTAGCAGCAATTGAATCAAATCCAATATATGACAAGAATATCATTGAAACACCAGCGTATATTCCTTGCCATCCACCAAATGTTGTACCATCACTATTTACGTGATAAGCAGGAACCAAAGGAATATAGTTTTTAACTTTGATAGCTGTTGCACCAACAACTATAAATACTAAAATTGCTACAACTTTCATAACCACCAAAATATTTTCAACTCGGGCTGCCTCACTAACTCCATATGATAGTAGAAAGGCTACTAAAGCTATAACTAAAATTGCCACAATATCGACGAAACCACCATTAACACCAATAGCATTGGACAAATAATTAGGTAGTCCTATCCCCATTGGGGCTAGCAATCCTCGTAAATTAGCCGAGAGTCCTGATGCAACAAAGGCTAACGCAATAAAGTATTCCGCCAGTAAAGCCCATCCAGCTATCCAACCGAATACTTCCCCAAATATTACGTTAATCCAAGAATAAGCAGATCCTGCAAATGGCATAGATGAAGCCATCTCAGCATAGGCAAAGGCTACTAACCCAGCAACAACTGCGGCAATCAAAAATGAAAAAATCACTGCAGGTCCTGCATGTTTTGCAGCCACTACACCTGGCAATGTAAAGATAGATGTTGAAACAATTGTACCAACCCCAAGTGATAAGAAATCTTTAACGGTAAGTACCCTCTCTAGATTTGAATCTTTATCTTCATATCTAGTAGGATCTTCTTTTCTAAAAATACGTTTAAAAAAATCCCCCATAGTTAATGTATCTCCTCTTTTATTAAATTACTTCTAATAATAACAGAATTTACTTAATAAATCATTTGAAGACATAAAAAAAAGACTACCAAGTAGTCTCTTTTTTTATATCTTTAAGAAAGATCTCATCATTTCTTTTACTGGAGGAAGTTGTGGTAATTTCTTTTTGTCCGCTACGTATCCTAGACCAAATTTTGTATATCCTAGTGCTTCTTCCATAACAATTTGTCCTGGAAGTGGAGCTTCATCAACAGTAGCTACGTCTAGTAGAACTGGTTTCTTAGGATTTCTGTATTTCTTTATTGCAGCTTCAAATTCTTCATCAGTAGTAATTCTTTCACCGATACCACCACATGCTTCTGCAAACTTAGCAAAATCAATATCTGGTAGTGAGACTGCATAGTTTTGTTGACCTGCTGATTGTTGTTCGTATTGAATAAATGCTAGTAGTTTATTGTTTAGAACTATCAATACCATTGGCAAATCGTATCTTACAGCAGTAGCAAAATCTTGCATTACCATAGAGAACGCACCGTCACCCATGAATCCATATACTGGACGTTCTGGCATAGCCATCTTAGATGCGATAGCTCCTGGAAGTGAACATCCCATTGTTCCCAACCATGAAGAAATTGTATATTTTTGAGTTGGTTTTACATCAATAAATCTTGCTCCAAATGAAGTAGATGTACCAACATCAATTGACCAAACTGCATTATCTTCAGCTTGCTCACTCACTGTATGGAACATTTTTGAAGGAAGAACTCCTGCTTTATGATCTTTTGAGTATACATCGTTCATCCATCCACGCCATGTAGCCATACGCTTAACAGCTGTATCTAAGTATGGACGTTCTGAAATAGGATTTCCCATCTCATTCATACGTGAAAGAACAGTCTTAATATCACCTTGAATGGCAACATTAACCTTGTGACGTTTTCCTAGTTTGTCAGCATCAGTATCAACTTGAATAGCGTCTATCTTGTGGTTTAGGTATGCACTGAATGGATAGTTTGTACCTAGCATAATTAGTAAGTCAGCTTTTTGCATCATTTCATATGCTGGTTTTGTACCTAATTTACCAACTTGACCCAAGTTGTAAGGATGAGAATCATCAACAGTACCCTTGGCAGGCATTGTTTGAATGATAGGTAATTTGTATTTTTCGATAAATTCTAGTAGTTCAGGTTTAGCATCTTCGGCACCACGTCCAGAAAGAACTAGCGGATTAGAATGGTTTTCCATTAACTTGAGTGCAGCAGCGATATCATTGTCACTAACTAGATATTCTTCTTCTTTGAAATTATCAACGTTAGGTTGGAAACCATCAGTAATCATATGATCTGGAACATCATCAGGAATAGTAAGAACAGCTACACCCTTCTTAGAGATAGCTGTGCGAATAGCTTCATCTACTACTTGTGGTAATGTTTGAGGATTCATAACTTGCTTGTTGTATACTGCAACATCTTCAAACAATACGTGTGTATCTACTTCTTGGAAGTAGTCTGTATTCATTGTTGGTGATGGAACTTGTCCCAAAATTGCCAAAACTGGTGCGTGATCCATCTTGGCATCATACAATCCGTTTAGCAAATGGATAGCACCTGGACCACCAATTGACAAACAAACACCGATTTCCCCTGTTAGTTTTCCATGAGATGATGCAGCTAAAGCAGCCACCTCTTCATGTAAAACATGTGTAAATTTAATCTTATCTTTTGCTCTATATAAGGCATCAATAGTAGTATCAACAGAATCTCCAGGGATACCGAAAACATTATCGATTCCCCATTTTGACATAACATCTACCATTTTGTCAGATGCACGAACTTTCATAATTATTCCTCCTAAAAAAACTTTCAAATCAGTTTTAATAATATCACAACGTTTTCACAATCTCAAAAAATTAATTTGTAAAACAATTACAGTAAAAACTTTTTGAGTTAGATTGTGAATGTGAAAAAAATAATAAATAAACTATATTTTTCAATCAAAATTCTGATATGATAGATATACAAACTAATATAGGGTGTGAAAAAATGGTCAAACAGTTTCAACTTTATCGTTGGTTACGCTTTTTGTTCCTATTGATAGCAGGAATAATTATAGTTATAAAACCAACCGCAAGTGTAAATGTAATAATTTACCTTGTTTCTAGTTATATTGCTATCTACGGTATTCTTTCTATCATAGATGGTTTGACAATAAAAAAAGCCACTGGAGAAAACAACCTCTCCATCGGCTTAGGTATTGGAGCTATTATTATTGCACTTGTAATTCTTGCAGTTGCAAAAATTTTGATAAAGCTTGTTCCACCTCTACTGGGTATTATCCTAATAATAAATGGAATCAATCAATTCAGAGACTCCCACGATACGCGTAAATACGTGAATGTAACTCCTTGGCTTGATTACTTTTATTCAGCGTTGATGGTTGCAGCAGGTGTCGTCTTCATACTAGAACCATCTAGAACTTTAGTTCTAATTTATCAACTAGTTGGTGTAATCTTGATTGTTCTAGCTGTTTTTGAATTTATAAATTCAAGATTATATAGAAACTAACGTTTAATTTTTTGTATAGTAATAGTGCTGAAGCTTGTATTTTCAGTGCTATTTTTTTTATGTGTTATTACTTGCCAAACCTGTGTATTATTACCTATCCTTATAGGTGAAGCAACAGTTTGTAAAATACCTGACTTAACAGGTTGCAGGTGATGAGTATTTACGTCTACTCCAACGCCGACAAAACCATCTTCCATATTCAAATTTGCACCAATACTAGCAGCTGTCTCAGCTAAAATAGTATTCATACCACCGTGCATTATTCCATATGGTTGCAAATGTTTATCAGAAATTTTAATCTCTAATATTACTTCTTTTTTAGATTGACTAATTACTTCTATGCCTAAATTTTGTAAAATGTTCATATAATATACCTCGGAGGATTTTTTATGACTGAATGGAAAACAATAAAAGAATACAGTGAAATTCTTTTTGAAAGAAACAATAAAATTGCAAAAATTACTATTAATAGACCCGAGAAAAGAAATGCCTTTACACCAGTAACAATTCAAGAAATGATTGAAGCATTTTCTTACTGTCGTGATGATGCGTCTATTGGTGTTATTATTTTAACAGGTCAAGGAGATCTTGCATTTTCTTCAGGTGGTGATCAGAGTATCCGTGGTAACGGTGGTTACGTAGGACCAGATCATATAGCTCGACTGAATGTACTAGACTTGCAAAGACTTATTAGAGTAATACCTAAGCCAGTTATTGCCATGGTCAAAGGTTGGTCAGTTGGTGGTGGTAACATCTTACAACTAGTCTGTGATCTAACAGTCGCTGCAGACAATGCCCAATTTATGCAAACTGGTCCCAAAGTAGGAAGTTTTGACGCTGGATATGGTTCTGCTTATCTAGCCAGAGTTATCGGGCATAAGCGTGCCAAAGAAGTCTGGTTCTTGTGCGATCCTTACTCTGCAGAAGAAGCTCTGCAAATGGGTTGGATTAACAAAGTAGTTCCTTTGGAAGATGTCGAAAAAGAAACAATTGCATGGTGTGAAAAGATACTCAAGAAATCACCAACTGCAATCCGATTCATAAAAGCCGCCATGAATGCCGATACTGATGGTATTGCAGGTTTACAACAACTTGCCGGTGACTCTACAATGTTATTCTACACAAGTGACGAAGGAAAAGAAGGACGAGATGCATTTTTAGAAAAACGCGATCCTGATTTCGATCAATTCCCTAAGTTTCCTTAAAATATCGAGGTGGTAAAATTGGAAAACTGGTTGTTAAAGAGAGTTAAAACATCCCCCAATAAACGAGCATTAATATCTGATAATGTAGATTTCACGTTCAACGAACTAAATCGCACTGTTCAAAAGTTTGCGAGCAAACTATATTACAACGGCGTTCGTAAGGGTGATTACATTGGTGTCTTTATTGCGAATTCATTCAATGGGTATATTGCGATCTTAGCACTTCAGCAAGTTGGAGCAAAGATTGTTTTTCTAAACACCAGATTATCAGAACCTGAGTTGAATTATCAAATTGAAGATTCTAAGATCAAATTTTGCCTAATCGATAATTTTTTGCGCGTAGAGGATACTGACAAAATCAAAAGCTGCCCTGCTATCCCGTTATCAGATATTTTGTTCTCAGATATTTCTCCAGATTACAGTCCGGTAGAAGAATTCGAAGATGATGAAGTAACATCTATTATGTATACTTCCGGTACTACAGGTAAACCTAAGGGTGTTTTACAAACATATCAAAATCATTTTTATTCTACCATTGGTACTGATATAAATATGGATATCAACTGTGTTGATTTATGGCTTCTAACAGTTCCTATTTTTCATATTTCAGGTTTTTCTATCATCATGAGATCTCTAATTCTTGGATTTTCAGTTTATCTTGTTGATAAATTTCGTGAAGATAAAGTAAATAGAATATTAATTGAAAATCCTATTACGATTGTCTCACTAGTTCCCACCATGTTAAAAAGATTATTAAATAATCTTGAACCCAAGCAATCATTCAATGATAACTTCCGATTTATCTTCCTAGGTGGAGGTCCTATCGATGAACTTACACTGTTAAGATGTGAATCCTTGAAGATTCCCGTATTACAATCATTTGGAATGACTGAGACCTCTTCGAACATTGTGGCTTTAAACAACGAAGATGCCAGAAGAAAAATTGGTTCTTCTGGTAAACCACTATTCCCAGTTCAATTAAAAATTGAAGACCCTAATAATGAAGGTGTTGGAGAAATTCTGGTCAAAGCCAAAAATGTAAGTCCAGGTTATCTCAATAAAGAAGAAAAATACAAATCAAAAATAACTTCTGATGGATATTTTAAAACCGGTGACCTAGGCTACATTGATAGAGAAAACTTTCTGTATATAAAGGGACGTTTAGACGATATGTTCGTTTCTGGTGGAGAAAACATCTACCCTAATGAAATAGAAGATGTCTATCAAGGTTTAGATTATATTAAAGAAATTGCTATAACTTCGATACCGAATAGCGATTGGGGTGAAGTACCTGTTGCTTATATGGTAGTAAAATTGGGTGCTGATCTCAATCGAGAAGATCTAATTGAATTTGGCAAAAAACACCTTGCTCACTATAAAGTTCCAGTAGACTTTAGAGTGATTCGTCAGATGCCAAAAACTGCTAGTGGAAAGATTCAGAAGTTTGCACTTAAAAATATAGATTATCAATCAATATAAAAAGGTCAGTCGATTACGACTGACCTTTTTTATTGGACATAATATTCAAAAAAATTAGCTATCTTGTCCATTAACCTAGTTTCCACCAAGTGCCCAGCTTTATAACCTGTTATAAAAGCTGTTTGAGATGCAATTGGATTATCTTTATACTTCTGATAAAAATCCCACGACTGGCTATATGGAATTCTTTCGTCTTCAGTTCCGTGCCAGAATAGCAATGGTCGATTTTTTAATGTTTCTATGTTGGTATCCAAATCATAATATTTTATCCAACTAGTTAAATCTTCTAAATCATTGGAAACATAGATATTATTTCTCTTAGCATGATCTCGAACTAATTTTGCATATGAAATAAAACTTGGAGTTCCCATGATAATTGTTGCAGCTTTAATTTCTGGATGATGAGTCAATAATGCTCCAGTAGTCATTGCTCCCATAGAATAGCCACCTACGCCTATTTGACCATCTTTTATAAGACCACGATCTTGATAAAATTGTTCCAACATTCCAAATTCTGCAATATTGGCCTGAATCGTGTCCCAAAATGTCAATGAAAGGATGGCGTTCACTTGATATTTTCTTTCTCCATGATTTTTGGAATCAGGTAAGATAACTCTGAATCCTTTTTTGACAAGTTTACGACCTTGAGTCAAAACAAGTTCTTTCTTCGATTGCCAACCATGATAGAAAAATATAATTGGTAAAACTGTATTTTCTTGACCTTCTTCAGTTAATTCTAAAGTAGGTATTCCTTTTATTAATCGATGTCTTATTGAAACCATTTCACTACCCCACTTTTTAAAAACAAAAGAGGCAACGTCATAAGACATCACCTCATTAATAAATTAATCTTCACTTAACATATTAAGCTTGAATTTTAGTTCATCAACACTACGTGCATGTTGGCGATCTGTTTTAGAATCAAATTCAGTTAGTTCAACATCCAATTGATTCATATGTTGATCTACATCTTCTTCATCCATTTCGTTAACGTGCCCCATGACCATATCTATCAAGTCTTCATCTGATTTGATATCAAATGAAAAAATAGATTCAACCAGAGAGTTAACTTTATCTTCAAAACTGAACATTGACATAATGTTACCCCCGCATACTTTCTTACAAAAGTTCATTCCAATAAACTTCTGTAGTTAGATAATAACATCTATTATATAATTCTTATTTCACCTTTATTAAAAGATTTCTTTTATTTTTGAAAAACTTAAAAATTGACATTTACTACCAGATATTTACTCTTTTTTCAGGTTCAAGCCACATGCCCATACCTTCTTCTACTCCAAATGTTGGATAGAACTCATCCATGTTTTGTGCATGGACGTTGGCACGTAAAGGACCCGGTGAGTGAACATCTGTGGACAATAGTAAATCTGTGAATTCTTGTGTTGATTTCAATCTCCATACTCTTGCCCAATTGTTAAAGAATAATTTCAAATCAACATCTGATTCAGTTTTAGCAGCTTCTAAGGCACATCTCAAGCCACCCACATCAGCGACATTTTCAGAAACAACCAGTTTACCATTCACAGTTGAACCAGCATAAGGAATACCATCGAATTCATCTATCATTTTTTGAGTAAGTTCTTTAAACTTCGCATAATCTTCATCTGTCCACCAGTTATTCATATTTCCATATTCGTCAAACTGAGAACCATTATTATCAAATGCATGTGAAATTTCATGTGCAATAACTGCACCAATTCCACCATAATTTTGACTGCTTGTTTGATCTAAGCTATAAAATGGAGCTTGTAAAATTGCAGCTGGGAATGTTATATCATTTCTTGAGGGATCATAGCAGGCATTAACCATATGTCCTGGCATTAGCCACTTACTGCGGTCCACCGGCTTACTATATTGATCCAAATGATCTTGAATAATTATTCGACGAAGATTGGATATATTTTCATATAGTGAGATATTTTCATCTATTTTATATTTTTTATAAATATCGTCAATTTTATCTGGATAACCGACTTTCACTTCGATCATATCTAGCTTGTGAATTGCTTTTTTCTTAGTCTCTTCACCCAGCCAAGAATTATTGGCCAAACGATCTTTATAAATTGCTGTCATTTTTTCAATCATTTTTTTGACATCAGCTTTTGCTGAAGCACCAAAATATTTTTCACCGTAGTAAAGACCGATTATTTGTGAGAAATAACCTGTTGCCTTATGGAAAGCAAATTTAGTACGATTTTGTAATTCTTTTGCTCCATTGAGAGCTAAGCTGTATTCTCCAACTGTTTGTCGGAATTCTTCATCAAGATTACCAGCATTACTCATCAATAATTTTACAATCATCCATGATTTCATTAGCTCAAAATTATCAGCATTGATGATGTCATCCAAGCTATCTACATATCTAGGTTCGATAATGATAACTTTTTCAGGTGTATCGTTAATTTGCCCTACAACTTGGCTCTTCAAATCAAGATATTTAGACTTTGTTGTATATTCATCAAAGTACATAGGATTATACATTTTTGTATAGTCAGCTTTTTCTTCTGAACTTTTGACAATAGGAACTAGGATAGAATCAAATTTCTTAGCTTGCTCTACTATAGATTTGGCTTTTTCTAAATCATATCCAACCATGGAAAGTAATTTACTTACTACTTCAGTATATTTAGATAGTAATTTTTCCTTGGAATCATTATCTTCATCATAGTAAGTTTTATCGGGCAATATTAATCCGGGAACATCGATATAAACTACATTCTTAGTAGTGTCTTTCATATCAGCATCAATATCGATATCGATAGGTAGTGCGTAGCCGCTTTTAGATAATTCAACAATCTTATTACTGAAATCTTCGATATCTTTAATATCGATAATTGTTTGAAGATCTTTTAAAATTGGTTGTTGATGAAACTTACTTTGTTTCTCAGCGTCATTAGCTACTCGATATAGTTTGATTGCTTCCTCAACTAATTCATTTGGATAAGCAACTTTTCCAGTAGAAAAATCTTCAAATTCTTTCATTAATGATTTTTCTACAGCTTCATCCAAGTCCATGAATCCACCCGTTCTAGGTTTATCTGCAGGAATTTTTGCTGTTTCTTGCCACTCTCCATTGACTGATAAATATAAATTTTCTTGAGCACTTGTTGGCTTAGCATCAAACATATCTCCTGCTCCACCAATAATTTTATTAATTTTCATAAAATTCCTCTTAGTTACTAATTTTGATATATAATATATCACTCTTTAATTATTAAATAAAAAATTTACTATAAAAAAAGACCAGTTTAACTGGTCTTTTTTTATCTTATTACACTGACTGAAACTGGAGATAAGTTAACAATTCTTGATCCTTGAGATCCGATATTATCATGATCACGGCGATTTTTATCTACACCAATGACTACAAGATCTGGACCATACTGAGGAATAACATTTTCAGTAATAACATGACCTGGGTTACCTTCTGTAACCATCAAGTGAATATCATCATCTGACATTCCGTATTCCTTAGCTTTTTGACCATATGTTTCAAGAAGCCGTTTAATTTCCTCACGACGTTCTTTCAAGATTGAAGGATCTAGTGATTGAAATACATTCAAATCACCTGTTTCAAGAACAGAAACAATACCAAGCTCAGCTCCATAGTGTTTTGCAAGTGAACAAGCGTAATTGAAGGCATTTTTTGATGATCCAAAATCATCCGAATCAACACAAATTAAAATCTTAGCGTAATCGATTTTTTTTACTTTATAGTTTTGTAGTTCATCCATATCCAAATACCTCACTTTTTATTTTTATTCAATATCTCTTCCTTTGTTCTCTTGGAAGTATTGATTGAATCTCTTAACATAATTGTGGAACATGTAATTTAGAAGTACCCATCGTTTAATAGACATGTCTTTATCGTAAAATACTGTAGTACCTGTACGATTTTGTGAGATGAGTTCCTTAGCAAAATCAGTGGCTTCATTGTTGGCAGCATATTTTTTGAAAACCTTGGTAGGTATACCTAACCATAACTTCGCCTGTGATTTATTCTTATTAGCATAGACAGTTGGTTCATCTGCTAATGTATCTTCAACATAATCCATTACCGCATATTTTGCAAGATTATATCCATTTAAAGTTACAAAGAAACTACTTCTTCCTTGACGCAAATTGATTTCAAAAAATTTGAAAGTATCATCACGAGAATCATACTTCATATCAAAA
Organism: Companilactobacillus metriopterae; assembly: GCF_002762335.1. Lineage (NCBI taxonomy): Bacteria > Bacillati > Bacillota > Bacilli > Lactobacillales > Lactobacillaceae > Companilactobacillus > Companilactobacillus metriopterae. The sequence continues at coordinate 110,469 of NZ_CP024610.1, forward strand.
TTAGCGTATCCGACAAATTTGATATCTTCCAAGAATTTTTGTACTTGGTCATAGACGTCTTGGTTGAATTCTGGAAGAATTGCCACATAATTTCCAATAGCTTGTGGTGTTGGATCTTCCAATATTGGGTGTCCTAAACACATCATTTTCACATGATGATTTTTATCTACATAGGCATTTAACACACGCATATTTGAATCATCACCAGGAATAAAGTCTTGAAGAATTAAATCAGAAGTATAACCATTGTCATAAATCTTGCTAACAATATCCATGAATTCTTCCTTAGAATGGATCGTAAATGCCTTCTTACGTCCTTCAAAGTGAATATCTAACCATTCAACACTGTTGGCTGGTTTTAAAGCTACTGGATAGTCATAAGGGACATTTATATCTTCATTACTTGTGTACATTTCTTTAGTAACAATTGTTGTCTCTGGATGTGGCAAACCATGTTCTTCAGCAATTTTGTAGAAACTTTCCTTATTGTTTAGTGACTTCAACAAATCGAAGTCTACATAAGGGCACACAAAAGTTTTTGATAATTCTTCTTTGTGTTGACTGATTAACTCAGCATAACCATCACCACAGGCGATAAGAATAACTGGTTCATCATGGTCCTGATATTCTTTTGCAATTTCTCGCATTTTATCAATAAACACAGGATCTTCAGCGAATCCTGGAAATACTGTCAAATTAACAATTTTTGTAAATCTAGTTGGAGCTAGTTGTGCACCTGCATAAGCTCTCACAGATCCACCATATTCTTCATGGAATGCTCTTGCCATTCCATAAACGTTCATGTCACTTCCTAATAATATCGGCGTAAATTTCTTGTTTGTAGCAGTTTCGATTTTTATCAACCTCTCAATTAATTCACTTTTGAATTATCTTATTTATTTTTTTGATTATACCATATTTCAAACTTCTCATTTTTATTGAATAAATTTGTGCATAAAAAAAGACGCTTCTCGCGTCTTTTTTATTCAGCAATTTTTACTTGTGGATCAACTTCTGGTTTCTTACCATCTTCGATGAAGTAAACTTTGTACCACACTAGGAATGTGTAAATAGTCCAAATTTTACGACGATCATCATTCTCATGGTTATAAAAACCATCTAACATCTCCAAAATTGATTCTTGATTGAAGAATTCTTTTACATAATCTTCTGAGAACAAATCACGAATATCTTTATAGATTGCTTCAGTTCTTATCCAATCACGAATTGGAACTGGGAAACCTAATTTTTCACGTTTTGCCCATGCTTCTGGAAGAGTTCTTTCAGCAGCCACACGCAAAGCATACTTGCTACCACGTGCATTTAGTAGATATTTAGTTGGAATTCCTTCTGCAACCTTAGCAACCTCTTTATCAAGGAATGGAACACGCAATTCCATTGAATTAGCCATACTCAAACGGTCAGCTTTTAACAAGATATCATTTGCCATGAATTGATGCATATCAAGATACTGCATCTTTTTAACTTCATCATCATAGTCAGCAACTTTGCTATAACTTCTTTTGACAATATCTTTAACTGATTTAGATGAACGATAATCAGATGTTACAACTTCTGCGGCCTCTTTTTCATCAAAAACCTTTGCTTGTCCAATGAAGAATTCTTCTGCTTTAGCAGTAGATTCGTACATATGAAGACGTCCTGGGAAGTTGTGCATCTTACGTAGTTTGCGTGCCAACTTGTATTTTATACCCTTTGGTAACTTCTTTAGTTGATCCGAGATTACTCTAATAGTATGTGAATGTGAGTGATCACCATAATTTGCATAACCTGCAAATAATTCATCAGCACCTTCACCAGATAAAATAACAGTAACATCTTTACTTGCCAATTTTGTTAGGAAATAAAGTGGCACACATGAAGGATTAGAATCAGGTTCATCTAAGTGATATTGAATCAGTGGCATAGCTTTGATAGCTTCATCACTAGTAACAATTCCACGAGTGTTCTTTAAACCTAATTGATCTGCTAGTAGTTTAGCGTCTGATCCTTCTTCATAAGTTGTAGAATCAAAATCAATTGAATAAGTGTGCTCTGGTCTGAGAATATCTGTTACATAACTGGAATCAACCCCACTAGATAACATTGAGCCCACAGGAACTTCACTGATTGAGTGAGCCTCAACAGACTCTCTAAGTGATTTGTCGATTGCTTGAACAGTTTCTTCAAAGGAAAGAGAATTTTCTTTAAATTCAATATCCCAGTATTTTTTGATACTTAATTTTCCACTCTTATACTCAAAGTAATGTCCTTCTGGTATACGGAAAACATCTTTAAAGAATGTTTCTGGTAGTGCAGAATATTGGAAAGTTAGATAAGGCTTAAGAGCTTCTTTATTAAGCTCTTTTCTGAAATTAGGATGTGCTAAGAATGACTTAATTTCTGACCCAAATATAAAAGTACCTTCTCGGTTGTAATAATATAGTGGTTTAATTCCAAAATAGTCTCTTGCACCAGTAATATCACCAGTTACAAAATCATAAATTACAAAAGCAAACATCCCACGGATTTTCCTTAGTAATTCAGTAATGCCCCATTCTTCAAATCCGTGTAGCAATACCTCAGTATCAGCTCCGGTGGAGAATTCATGACCTTTTTTAATCAAATCTTCTCTTAATGGACGGAAATTATATATTTCTCCATTAAAAATGATAGCTTTTGTTTTATCTTCATTATAGATAGGTTGCATACCTGACTTAACGTCAATAATGCTTAATCTTCTGAACCCCAATGCTACATCGTTATCTACCAATTGACCTGAACTATTTGGTCCACGGTGAACGATTGCTTCCATCATTGCTTCAATTACTGGTTTCTTATCCGCAATTTTTTTATCCACAAACCCGACAATACCACACATATTTTTCTCCTAAAGATTGAAGTTAACATATCTCGTTGCTGCACCATATCCGAATATTTGTAATATCATTTTTTTAGAATCTACGTTAATGAAGTATCCACAGAATTCAGATATTTCATTAATTTTACGATCCCATTTTCTATTGTAATCTGTTGTTAAGCCCCGCTTTTTGCCCATCAAGGCAGAACAATTCAAAATAATATGGTTTATTCCTGATACTTGATAATGTTTTTCATAATGCATATGTCCGCAAATATAAGTACTAATTGTTGAAATACCTGTATTTGAGAAATCATATGCAGTGCTTACTCCAAAATCACCTAATAAATTATTTTTTAATTGACCATGTTGCTTATTGTTAAATTCTTCGAATATTTTTTGTAACAAATCCCCATTAAAATTCAAAGCATTCTTACCGCTAGGACTGACAATATTTGCGTGTCCCATAACGATTACACGTTTATCCACGGTATTTTCCAATATTTTTATCAGATCTTGAATTTGTTGTTCGCGAACTCCACGAACTTTTTTAAAATCATATTTTTTATTATTGCCATAGACAATATAAGGAATATCACTAGTATTTATAAAAATAACTCGGATATCATCCTTATCAAACCAAGAAACCCTTGATACCTGACTAAGTCTTTGGATTTCTGGTTGTTTATTTACTTGCTTAGTAACTAAATTAAAATAATCATCACGATCAAATGAGACGGACTTAATAAACTTATGTTCATCAAATTTGTCATTTTCATCATGGTTTCCTTCTGCAATATAAAAAGGTTTACCAGAAGACTGATAATTTTCAGTAGCTTTTTTCAAAAGTCTCTTACTAATCTCAGGTCTATCTGATCCATCTATCATATCTCCTAGATGAACATTGAGATCAATCGGCAAGTTTTCACCGGCAGCATTGGTCTCATAGATATGCCTTAGTCCATTATATCCATAATAACTAGTACTTGCCAGAGCTTTCGCATGAGTATCTGTTAAAAGCGATAAGTTTAAACTATCTTTAGATACTTTTTCCTTAACGTTAGTATTATAAAAATTTTCAATATAGTTAGTGGCAAATGATCTTGGCTTCATATTCATAAAAATGTCTTCTATATGCGTGGAAACATTCTTACTAAAAATATCTTTACCAAACACGTTTAATTTCATAATCACTCTCCTAACTTATTTAAATATAACACTTATTTTAATATTTATAGTAGCTCAAACTCTATAACTTTTCATGAAAAATACATGAATTTATTTCACTACAAAAAAAGCATATCAACTAGCCCATGACTAGTTGGTATGCCTTTCTAATTCCGTGATCTTCATCCATTGTAATAGTTCCACGTTCCTCAAAACCGTTTGTAGTAATGACATGTTGCATAACTAAATTTTCTGGATGAGTATCGATTCTTACATCTGGATAACCCAGGTGATAAGACATCGTTAATAATTGTTGTATAAATGTTGTTGATAAATGTTTTCCTTGATGACCAGGTTCAACCGCAATACGATGAATTATTGAATATTCTGACTTAGAGATGTCTTGCCAGTTGCCGTTTGCTATTTTTTCATAGTTTTTGTCACTGCCTTGTTGTAAGGCTGCTGTTCCGACAATTTCACCGTCTAGTAATAAAACAAATGTTATTCCATCTTCTGTGTCTTGTTTCAAAATTGCATGGTCAGGATATCCAGATTGCCATTGGTCAACACCGCGATTTTTTAGTGTTTGCTTAGCTCCATCTATAATTTCATACACTCTAGGCAAATCATTCATGGTCGCTTGTCTTAGATAAATATTACTCATAATAGAACAACCTCCATTAGTTCATCTGGATATTAAAACAAATTTATATAAGCAATTTCAACCATTTTTTGTTATTTTGTGAAATTATTTTTGTTAAGTTGTATTCCAGCCAAAAATAATACTATAGCAAATATTATTTGATGAACTAATATCCCCATGAAACCGGCATTTGAAGACTTAGATAAAGATAAATTAATAAACTGACCTACAGGAGGAATTATATATTTCAAAAAATTATCCACGTTCACTAATGCTAAGAAACTCACAATAATCAAACCTATTTGACCAAATATTTTGCTGATTAAGGAAGCATTCCATTGAAATTTAAAAATCCAAGCAATTGATGAACCGACTAATCCGGTAGCAAATAAACCTAATACTGATATCAACATAAAGCTAAAATCTGCGGAAACAATAAAGCTTAGGAAGTAAACCACAAGAGCCACAAATAGATTTAAGACAATCAAAAATAACAATTCAACAAAAGAATACAGCCAGTAACTAGAAAACTTTTGTTTAATGTAGCGATTCTTGATTTGATCATTTTTGAAAAAGGTTGTTGTATTAATTATCGAAAAGATAAACATCCCCAAAATTATCAACGCAAATTGTACTTCTGATTCTAAATCAAATAGTGTACTTAAACTAAACTCAGCAGCAAAAAATACAAACAACGATGTTAGAAATATATAATTTCGAGTTGTTAGTCTAAAAAAGTTTCTGAATAAAATATTAATCTTCGACAATACGTTCTCCTTCAAATTGATAGTTCAAATCTATCATGTTTTTGATCATACGATCTTTTATTCTTAATGGTACTTTCAACTCTATCAATGAGCTGTTCTGAGAAATAATCAAACTGTTGATTTCACGAGTTATTGCCATTGAATCTGGCATAGTTCTGAATGTAAGAATACAGTCAGTTATCTGATCTTCAATAGATTCTAAACTCTTATTTTTAAGTAAATATCTACGTTCAAACAATTTCAATGTTGCTTGATTCTGCATGGTACTTACCACCACAATGGCTGAGCCGTTACTTTTTAAATCATTTATTAAGTTGGTCATACGCTCAACATATTTAGGAGATTGAAAGGCAAATGGTTCATCTAACAATAATATCTTGGGTCTACCAACAGTAGCATTTAAAAATTCCACACGTCTTCTAATACCCACAGAAAGACTAGAAACATTTCGATCAAGATAAGTAGCTAGTCCTAAGTAACCGACAATATCCTCTAATTGTTTTTCATTGATGGCGTTTTTACCTGCCAATTTACGACTATCTGATAAGTAAGATCCCACCTTTTTATTCACTACCATGTTGGTATATTGTGGCATCAAAGCAGCGTTAATACCTGGTTCATAGTGGACACGTCCACCGTCTGTATTTTTCATCTTAGCTATAGCTTCAATCAGTTGAGTCTTTCCGCTACCATTCTCACCATTTATTAAGATGCTTTCTCCGGAAGACAAAGAAAAGGTTACATGCTTAAAAGCAAAGTAACCTTCGTTTTGCAGCGATAAATCTTTTATTGTTAATAATCTCATTAATCTTGCCATTCCTTAATTGCTTTGGCAGCTAAGCCGATTGATAACAGAGCGTCATTTGAAAGGGAATTACGAACATCTGAAATAATCGTGTTGGCAAATACAGCACCTATAACAGTTAAAGAAAAATCAATTAAATCAAGATCGATCTTAGGATTATAGTTTCCACTTGTATAGGGATCTTCGTGATTATAGGTAAAGTTAATCTCATGAGCTGCAAGAGAACCATCGACATGATTTACTTGAAAACGGTCTTTAAGCTTTCCTATTTTTTCAGATGAGTTTTGTAAAGTTAATCTATGGTCAGACTCATTTTCATAGTATTCATCTTCTGTCATTTCGAAATATTCTTGAACAGGTTTACGAAGTACCTCTAACCCATCAATGACTTCATAAACTTTCTCAGCGTCAAAAGTAGTCTTGTTGTCACGAATATCTTTTGAGTTTTCATCTATATAAAGTGCTAACTTACTAATTGCTTCAGAATTCATTGTCATTCCTCCAGATGTTTCTATTATACTGAAAAAAACATTTTTTTTAAAACCAATTACTAAAAATCATCTTTTTTTTGATAATAATATAGAAATTTTATTTATAATCACAGTTTTCGACATGATCATTAACCACACCAACAGCTTGAAGAAACGAATAGATAATTGTTGGACCAACAAATCGGAAGCCACGTTTTTTTAAGTCCTTGCTTATCTTTTGTGATAATTCAGTTTCTGCTGGTAGTTCATTCATGCTATTCCAATGATTCATTATTGGTTTATTGTCCACAAAGCTCCAAATATAATCAGAGAATTTTTCACCATTTGCGTGCATGCTTTTGATTTGCTGGGCATTATTTACTGTCGAATTAACCTTTAACTTATTTCTAACAATGCTGGGGTTATTTAGTAATTCTGCAATTTTATCATCATCAAATTCTGCAACTTTATCAATATCAAAATTATCAAACAATTCCTGATATCCTTGGCGTTTATTAATTATCGTAGACCATGAAAGACCCGCTTGGGCTCCCTCTAAAGTTAACATTTCAAAAAAATAATTTTCATCATAGCTTGGTTTGCACCACTCATTATCATGGTAGTCAATCATCCCTTGTGAGCCTGTTGCCCATTCACATCGCATATTTAAGTTCTCCCCCATGTATAAAAAAAGATGTGCCAATGGCACATCTTTTTATTTATTATCGTTGTCTGTTCTGACAATCATAACATCTGTCTTAGCATTTCTTGTTACGTATTCTGATACTGAACCAACAAGTAGTCTTGCTACTGCATTCATACCAGTTGAACCAATCATGATAAGATCATTTCCATATTCAGTAACGAATTCATCTGAAATGACTGTCTTAGGTTCACCAAAACGAACGTGAATATCGATATCATTTTCTGAGATACCACTTTCTTTAACAGCCTTTTCTTTAAGTTCTACAAGATATTTTTGAGCGTCTTCTGATAGTTGATAGATAACATCTCCATTCAACATTCCACCATGTAAACCAATAAATTGTTTTGTATCTAAAACTGTTAGTACATCTAGATGACTCTTGTTTATTTTTGTAACATTAACTGCTTTGTTGAAAGCCATTTCTGATTCTTTTGAGCCATCTACTGGCACCAAAATCTTTTTATATTCTTGTTCCATGATTGATTCCTCCGACGCTATTTATAAATAGTTTTATTATCTTTAAGATTAATATATTGCTAATAATTATGCAATCCTTTACTTAACTAAATCTTTGAACTGTTCTACCTAATTGTCGAGCAGTTGTCTCATAGTTTTTGTAAAGTTTTTCTTGATCATCTTTATCTTCATATTCGCTCATTCTAGTAGAAAAAATACCGGTAAATAACTGAGCACTATTATCAAAGTCATCAGAAAAATTATTACACAATGCAAATGTAGGTATAGCTGATTTACCAGCAGTTTGATTAAAGTAATACATAATATCATCGTGCATGAATTCTTCTGAAATATCTTCAGCAGCTGATATCAAAATATCAGCTGAACGAATTACTTGATCCATACCGGTTACATGGGCTACCCACTCAAAAGATGAACGCAAAATTTCAGCGTCTATCATAGCAAATGCCCCTGCAACTGTTTTTATTGCATCAGTGCTTACTTCAGGATGTAGCTCTAAATGATATTTACGATTCATTTTTTCAGTAATAAACATAAGACTATCTAGCAGGTAGCTAGTTTGAGCTTCATTTAATTCTTCCCGCTTCTGTTGTTCCTTTATGGAATCAGCGTAGTTAAGTAAAATTGTCACTTTAACACGATCGCTAAGCAATTCCTTAACACTCTCTAATTCTACATCAAACGCATTAATTAATGGATTTTCACCTTGAGGTATAAGATTACCCGATTCGTCTCGTACTTTTGCTCCTAGAGCCTGTAATGCACCAATTCCACCATCAGCGATAGATGTCTTACCAAGACATATCACAATATTTTTTATTCCATTTGTCACCGCATCCAACATCATTTCACCAATTCCGTAACTCGTAGCATGAAATAATTCCGTTTTAGATTTATTTTCAGCTAAGCTCAGGCCGACAACCTGTTCAGTATCAATTATTGCTGTCTCTTGACTATCAATTGTTGTATATAGGTAAGAACCCATTTTATTTTGCCAAAATGCATCAAAAAATGGCGTACTTATCCAACGTCCGCCAATAGTATGATAGACCAATGAAGAAACACCATACTCATTATCAGAAACTGGCATAGTAGCTATTTCAGCGTCTGGAATGGCATTCCAAATACCTTGCGAAATTGATTCTGATATTTTTGCGCGGTCTATTTGTGAATTATATTTTCCTGGTGAAATTATAAATTTCATTATAAGTATTTCCTTTGTTATAATGTGATGATTGGAACCTATGGAGGTGCATAAATATGGATAACTCAACTGATCTATCAAGGAGAGTTCTAGATGCTAATCTAGATAAAGGACGCAACGTCCGTGAATTGGGTGGCTATAAGACAAAAGATGGCCAATCAATTAAATATAATAAAGTAATTAGATCTGCTGGACTACATGAACTAACTGACAACGATTTAGATTACTTGAAAAATTACGGTCTGAATATCGATATTGATTTCAGATCATCTGAAGAAATTGAAAAAGAACCTGACAGAATGCCTGATGGCACAAAATACGTTTCTCTTCCTGTTTTCAAAGAAGATCAAACTGAAGCGTCTAAGATTAAGAAAGACTCTGTAATACCAGGTTTGGATATTGATCCATCAAAAGGTTATGATCATATGCTAGAAGTATACCAAAATATGATCACAGAAGATCAGTCAAAAAAGGCATATCGTTCTTTCTTTGATGAATTATTGGCAAATGATAAAGAAGATGACGTATTATTATTCCATTGTACAGCTGGTAAAGACCGTACTGGTATGGGCGCTGTCTTCCTATTATCAAGTTTGGATGTCCCTAAGGATACTATCCAAAAAGATTACTTGCTAACAAACAAAACAAGTAAGGATTATGTTGATGGCGTACTCAAACAAGTTGAAGCCCAAGAACCTAAGCTAGTGGACTCTATAAGATCACTTCTTACTGTTCAAAATAATTATCTTGAAATGGCCGAAAAAGCCATCGAAGAAACTTCTGGAGATATAAATAATTATATCAAAAATGAATTAAAGGTTTCAGACAATGAGATAAATGATTTGAAAAAAATTTACCTTGTGTAATATAAATGAAATTAGAAATAACAAAAACTATAATGCATTATTAATACAATCTATTTAACTATATGTTATTATTTACGCATGAGCTTGGTTGAAAGCAATTCAACTGAGCTTGTCCCCAAATATACAAGATATAAATAAATACTCGTTACGTATAAATGTCCCCGCATTTATAAGTATAAATTCTAACCCTACAAGATGTGTAGGGTTTTTTTGTACTAAAAAAGACCGATAACTAAAGTTATCGGTCTTTTTATTTAAACTTAAGGATTATACATCCCATGTCCATTCTTCAACTTCAGGTAAATCTGTACCTTGGTCACGAGTGAACTTGTTATGTTTATCAACCATAGCTTCCATAGAATCAGCAAAGTCTTTTGCTCCATCACCTTCAACGGCAACAGCAATTTCTTCTGCCAAGTGGAAACGATCCATTTCATTAACAACACGCATATCAAATGGTGTTGTGATATCACCATTTTCACGGTATCCATGAACATATAGATTGTGGTTGTCACGGTCGAAGAACAATTCTTTAATGATGCTTTCGAATCCGTGGAATGCGAAGACAACAGGTTTGTCTACTGTGAAGATACTGTTGAATTCTTGATCTGTTAGACCACGAGGGTCAATACTTGGAGTTCTTAGTTTTAGTAGATCCAATACGTTAACAAATCTGATCTTAATATCAGGTTTTTGCTTACGTAGAATACTAATAGCTGCAAGAGATTCCAAGTTAGGTTCTGTACCAGCTGCTGCAACAACAACATCTGGATCACCATTATCATTTGATGCCCAATCGATAACTTTTAGACCTTTTTCAGCCAATTCTTGTCCTTCTTCAATTGAATAGAATTGTTGACGAGGGTGTTTTGAAGTAACCAATAAATTGATTTTTTCTTCAGAGGTTAGGATTTCTGGCATGATAGCTAGAAGTGAGTTTGTGTCAGCTGGGAAATATTCACGAATATATTCAGGTTTCTTTTCAGCTAAGTGAGTAATGATACCTGGATCTTGGTGAGTGTAACCATTGTGATCTTGTTGGAAAGCTGTAGAAGTAGCAATCACATTAAGTGAAGGATACTTGTTTCTCCAAGATTGTTCATTGGCTTTACGTAACCACTTGAAGTGTTGTGTAAGCATTGAATCCACTACACGTAGGAATGATTCGTAACTGGCAAACATACCATGACGACCAGTCAAGACGTATCCTTCTAGGAATCCTTCAGCTTGATGTTCTGATAGTTGTGAATCAATAACACGACCAGTAGCATCCATAAATTGATCGTTAGGTTCTTTGATGTTTTCCATCCATTGACGATCAGTTTCTTGGAAAATCTTGTTTAGACGGTTTGACATTGTTTCGTCAGGTCCAAACATACGGAAGTTGTCACCATTAAGTTTGATAACTTCTTCTAAGTATCCACCTAGTTCGATCATGTCTTGTGCCATCTTAACACCTGGCTTGTCAAACTTAAGTGCATAATTCTTAAAGTCAGGAAGTTTTAGATCCTTAGGATTTACACCACCATTAACAATAGGGTTCATTGCCATACGTTTGTTTCCTGAAGGAATAACTTCTTTAATATCATCTTTTAGAGAACCATCTTCATTGAATAGTTCTTCTGGACCATATGATTTCAACCAGTCAACAAGAGCATCAACGTGTTGCATATCATTTTGATCTACAGGAATTGGAATTTGGTGAGCTCTAAATGAGCCTTCAATTGGAACACCATCCCATGATTTTGGACCAGTCCAGCCCTTAGGAGCACGGACAATCATTACTGGCCAGTGAGGCATCTTAGCTTCTGAAGCTGGGTGTTTTCTAGCTTCTGTTTGGATAGCTTGAATTTTTTCAATTGCTTCATCCATAGCTTTTGCCATAATTGGGTGAACCTTAGCAGGGTCATCACCTTCAACAAAGATAGGATCCCAACCAAGACCCTTGAAGTAACTTGCCAATTCTTCATCAGTTTTACGTGAAAGAATTGTAGGATTTGAAATCTTGAATCCATTTAGATCAAGAATTGGTAATACTGCACCATCAGTAACAGGGTTGATGAATACATTTGAGAACCATGAAGCAGCCAATGGGCCAGTTTCTGATTCACCATCACCAATAACAACAGCAGCGATTTGATCTGGATTATCAAGAATTGCACCAACACCATGAGATAGAGAATAACCTAATTCTCCACCTTCATGCATTGATCCTGGAGTTTCAGGAGCGGCATGAGATGCGATACCACCTGGGAATGAGAATTGTTTGAACAATTTCTTCATACCAGCTTCATCTTGAGTTATTTCTGGATATATTTCTGTATAACTACCGTCTAAATATGAATTTGAAACCATAACTTGGCCACCATGACCAGGTCCTTCAATGTAAAACATGTTTACATTGTATTTGTTAATTACACGGTTCAAATGAGCATAAATAAAGTTTTGACCAGCAATTGTTCCCCAGTGTCCGATTGGGTGAATTTTTAGGTCATCAGCGACAATATCACGTTTTAATAGTGGATTGTCTTTTAAATATAGTTGTCCAACTGAAACATAGTTGGTAGCACGCCAATACTTATCAAGAGTTTCTAAGTACTCTTTTGATGAATAGTCTGTCATAACTGCACACTCCTTATTAATTTACGAGTTAATAATAACCAGAATTTCTGTAAAAGTCAACCATTTATATAATTGGAACGGTCCAAAATATGAAAACGTTATCCATTTCCCATATCTACAAAGGAATTATACTTAAAATATTTGTAATGAGTTTTCATGGATGTGTATTCAAATGGTGTTCCATCATCTAAAAAGAAAATTCCAGACATCAAACCCGTTGGTTCGTTGGCACTGAGATTGAGAAGTTTTTGACTTTCTTCGTTGCTAGGTTCTACAGAGATTGTTAAATAACTTTTATTGACCTCTTTACCCAACTCCTTCTCAATATAATTATAAATCGATTCGGAAGCAATTTCTTCTGTTAACTCTGGAACTAATTTTATAGGAATATATCCTGCTTCAATCATAAAGGGTTGGTCATCCAAGAAACGTAGTCTCTCAAAGGAGTATACAAATTCTCCAGGTTTTAAAAATAAATTGTGTTGCATCTCTTCATTAGATCTCACAACATCAAATCGTAGAACCTTGATTCCTAATTTTTGTCCTTCATTTTTAAAACTGTCTGAGATACCCAAATTATTCCCAGAATAGTTGAAGTATGTTTCTTCTTTGGAATACAAAGGATTTACAAAAGTACCCGACCCACGTTTTTTAAATATAATCCCTTGTTCAGACATGGATAATAGGGCTCTTTTTATTGAAGAACGACTTACACCGTATTCTTCAGCTAAAGAACGTTCATCAGGTAGACGCATTTCTTTAAATTCATTATTATCTATCTTTTCTCTAAGTGAGGAGCTAATTTTTTGGTAAATTAAATCTGCCATAAACTTCACCTGGACCTATCCAATTATTTTTTGGTAATGTTTTCTATAGGCACATTATAGACCAATTTTGATTGAGATTGCAAAACAGAAATTTGGGTAAATAAAAAAAGCCACTCTTACGAGCGACTTTCTACTTATTTCTCACATATTCATCAATCAACAAACATTCAATGAAATCATCTGTTATTCCAATATTGCAAATTAATAACTCAAAATACCTCAATCTGATCCACAGGACTCACATCACAATTTCACAGTCAAAGCGAGAGTTACTAGACAGCTCTAGTAAAATATTAGAATTTCTCATCGAAATAATTATTAATTGAATTTCGATTTAATCGTAAAATAGCTTCAAAATCAATAACTCAATCTTATGAGTTGTTCATCTATTGTTAATTAGGTTATAACATTCTATGAAAAGAATTGATTTTAAACTACTTTATTATGCAATAAATTGACCGTTAGAGGGATGGCCAAATGCAATGGAGTGATCGGAAATCAACATTAGTAAGAACGCCAATCTAATCAACAATTGCTGTAACAATCTCTATAAATCAAGTTAGCAATATTATCAACTATTCATAGTCAAAAATCGTAGTTTGAAACAAGAATTTTAACATCATCTAGCAAATATCGTTTGGTAAACCAAACGGTATAGTTAGAAATTATGTATCTACTCCCCCGCATTTATATCCACAAGGGAGTAGATACATAATTTATCCCTCTTGAATGGACAGCAGTTTATCCCTATAAAAATTTAGTTATGTGTAATTTCATCTAGTGATTGACCACGACTGTTTTGCCATGTTAGCCAACCATTTACATCAGATTTTGCTAAAATATTAGCAGCAACTGAAGGATTTGAAAATACGAAATCTGTATCGAAGATATCTTCTTTGATAACTCCATCGTTCATCAAGTTCTTCAATAGTAAACCGTTGAAGTTGTCTAGAGGTTTTTCAGATGAAATTCTTGAACCTCTTTTGACTACCATACCTTCACTAGTGTACTTACCAAAAGCTTCACTTCCACGTTCGTTGAAACGTAGGTATGAACTTTCTTCATCTTCTGGCATGTAATCTGTGAACAATGAGTAACCAAAGCTTTGTAGCAACATGTCGATATTTTCAAAAATATCAGCAAGAGCATACTTGCTTGATTCTGTTAAGAATGGCTTCTTAGGAAGTTCAGTATTCAAGATATTTGCAATATCAACGTTTTTAGCTTGTTTGTACATATATCTTTGAAGATAGATATCTTCTTCTTTTGTTAGTTGATGTGATTTATCATTAACTACGAAAGCAATCACAATATCCCACCAGTCTTCACCTTGAGTATTGTGATCTAGAATACTTTCACCAACGTTTTCTGACTGACCTAGATAAACGTTTCTTCTAGTTAAGTTGCTACTAAAGTTGTCAACAAGTACGAATACACCGCTTCTTGATAGCTCAGTTCTTGATTCAATAACTTCTTTCAAATTGTTTCTTGAAATGTAAAAAGCTTGAATCGGTCTTGTCATAATTTCTGAAAATCTAAATCCAGTAGGATCACCCATTGGAAATGATGTGTTAATTGCAAAAGGTTTTATAATTTCCACCGCCCCATATATTAAGTAAATTATTTGTCTAATCTAACAAATTATACAAAATTATTATATGTAGAACAATATAAATTTTAAGAATAAACAAAATATACGATATAGTTTTATGTAAAATGGATATTTTTATTTAGATTGTTTTTTTCTTTAATTAATATGATTGTTTTTTTCCCTTTTTAACTTTTATTTTTGCAAATAAAAAAAGAATTTCAGAATTTAATACTCTGGAATTCTTTTTTTAATTTAAAGACTTAACTTGTTGTTCGAAGTCTACAGAAAATTCTTTTGGTTCAATTCCTGAATTGATCATTTCTGGAGTTAATTCAATTTTATAAACTGTACGATTAGAATATGGAGTGTAATACATTACACAATTAGTGATATCAAGTACTGCTTCGTATTGAGTATAACTAATTGTATTATTGTCCTTCACGTTGACACCCTTTGGAATGCGAACAGTATCAAACATGTGCATGATAGTGTTGACTGCTTCGCTTGCTGTGTTAGGTTTTTGAACCACTTCATGAACAAATGATTCACGAACAAATCGATCGACTGCAGTAAATCCACCTGGTAGTCGGAAAGTACCATTTTGACCTAATTTTTCAACTTCTTGATTGCCAAATCTCATACCTTGGAAATTAGTTGTTTGAACACCTAGATAATTTGAAAGATTAGTCTTGTGCCATTGATAATCAGGTGTATTTGTCATAACACCAACTTTATCTTCTTCCAGTTCTAGACCTTGACCACGTGGTTCAATAACATATGTAGCACCCGAACGGTCAGTGACAATCCAGTGAAGTGGCTGATTAGCACCCATTACCCCAGCATCTGAGTCAATAATACGAACGTCTTCTAGATTTTTGCGAAGTTCTGCAATTGATTTGTTGTGACCCAATACCCACAAAATAAATTCTTCAGATACTAAATTAATCTTTCCTTCTTCAGGAGCTGCTTCATAGACTGCTTCGTGGTCAAAGTATAATTCAGCACATGCCAAACCATGTTCGTTGAATCCATCAGCGACCATGTAATTATGACCATACTTAGCACCTGTACCTAGAATTGCATAACTTGAATTATAAGTTTTATTATCTAATGAAGAAAGCCAATTATATCCGCGAGGTAAGAATGTTGGTTTGCCATTTAATTCGAAAGCAAAATCCATTGTTCTTGCCAAAAATTTTGTACCATCTAAAGCTTCATAACTAAGACTTGTGCACATGTTTCTACCCCTTAATTTAAAAAATTATTTATTTTAACCAATATTATATTCCTATTATTGATAAAATCAACAATCACAGATTATATAATTTCCAGATTTTAACTTAATAATTAAATAAAAAACTCACTCTTTATTTGAGTGAGTTTTCTTATAATAAATGAGTAATTTCCATTTTCAAAACTGTTAAAAATTGTGTCGGTATCATCTTCTACTACAACACCTGTTGCTTTTTGGAATGAAACCAATAAAATTGGGAATAGAACCAAACTAAGCACTGAATTTTTCTATAAAAATAATAATACGTCGACAAAATGACAAATTTATTCTCACAAACATTGTTGTACAGATGTTCACGCTCAGTTTTATTTAATTATTTATTTGTTGGAATCAAAATTATATTTTTATTTTCAGAAAATTCAAAATCATAAATCGTATAAATTTATTACTTAATTATTATATGTTATGCTCAGTTTGTAACAAGGAATACGGAGGAGACGATGCTATGGCAATCGATATTAAAAAATCTCAAGATGTTTATAAGGACGCAGGAGAGAGCATTATTTTTACAACTTTGATGTTAAAAAAAGATGATCTCAAACATGATCAAGAAGTTATACAAGAATTCTCAGATTTGTCTAATTCAATTATCAATAGTATGCGTATCCGCCAAGATCCACAACCTATTAGTGTTGCCTTGGGATTTGGTTCAGACGCATGGGATTATCTCTTTCCCAATGCCCCAAAGCCCAAAGAATTAGATAATTTCCAAGAAATAAAGGGCCCAAAGTATACTGCTATCTCAACCCCCGGAGATATTTTTATACACGTACGTGCTCAACAAATGTCTATTTGTTATGAATTGATTGAACAATTCATGGGGATTCTAAGACCTATCACAACAGTTGAAGACGAAACTCACGGTTTTAGATATTTTGAAGGTCGTTCAATTATCGGATTTATTGATGGTACAGAAAATCCCGCTGGAGTAGAATCAATGGACTACACTCTAATAGATTCAGATGAAGATGCTGAATTTGTAAATGGTTCATATGCTTTTGCTCAAAAATACATCCATAAAATGACTGATTGGAACGGTCTCAAAACCGAAGATCAAGAAAAAGCTGTTGGACGTCACAAGTTTAATGACCGTGAGCTTGAAGATGATGAGAAGTTGCCTAATGCTCACAACATTGTTTCAAAAGATGAAGTTGATGGTGTAGAAAACAAGATAGTAAGAATGAATGTACCGTTCTCAGATCCTGCACAAAATATCACAGGAACATACTTTATAGGTTACTCAAAAACATTTACAATCACTAACCGTATGTTAACTAAGATGTTCACTGAAAGTGACCGCCTACTAGATTTCTCTACACCAGTAACTGGAAGTCTATTCTTCATTCCTTCCAAAGACACACTCGATAAAATAATAGATGGTGAATACTATATTTAGAACATGAATTAAGGAGAAAACATTATGAAATTCTTTAATTGGCTAAAAGCAATATTCAAACCTGCAAAAAGAGAACTAACAGTAAAAGATAAATCAGAAGTAGCGGGACTAGATAAGATGAACGATATATATTAATAAGCCTATGTATGGGCTTATTTTTTTGGAAAATAAAAAGAACTGCATATGCAGCCCTTTTTTAATTACTCGTCAGTTTCTAGATCACCTGACATTACTTTGTATAAATTGTTTATTTCATCATCGCTACCGACAATATTCCATTTATTATGTAGACAAATGTTAATAATTATTGGAAGCCCTTTTAAAAGGTAAAGTAATTTATTAAATTAAATATTATTATTTATAAATTCTTTTACATGTTCTTGATAGCCAGGTAAGTCTTGAATAATCGACATTCCATGGCCTGTATTAGGAACTACCCAGATATCTTTGTTATCACCTAGTTTAGCATCGTAGTTAGTATATACCATGTTTGTAGGTACAAAGTTATCATTACCACCATGGATAAACAACATTGGTTTATCAACATTCTTCAATTGGTTGACAGAACTTGCTTGTTCTAGAGTGAAGCCTTGGTTGCTCTTTAAGTAACCATCAACATATTTCAAAATATCTTGCATATCTGAATCACTTATTTTAAGACCAGTTTGTTGTTCAATAACGTATTGTGCTGTTGGAATTAAGAACTCAAATTGATCGTATACACTTGTATAACCGCAATCTTCTATGTAAGCTTTGACATTTGATGGCATATCTTGAACACCACTAGACATCATCGTTGTAGCACCACCCATTGAGACACCAGTGATAACAATTTCAGAAGTAGGGTCGTTTTCTACAATTTTGTCTGCCCAGTTCTTATAGTCGTTCTTTTCTTTCCAACCATATGATATTGCATTACCGTCACTTGCTCCGTGTGCTCTAGCGTCAGGTGCTAATATGTTATATCCCATATCATAGTATATTTTTGCCCAACCACCCATTTGTAGAGCGTTCATACGATAACCATGAGCAATTATTACGGTCTTGTTTGTATTTGCTGGATTCTTGATATAGTAAGCATTTAAATTCTTTGTTTCGCCGTCACGGTCTGTAAATGGCATTGTCCATTGTTCTTTTGGTGAATTTACAAACCAATCACTAGCTTCTTGGAATTCTTTCATATATGGTCCATCTGATTGAATCGGATTTTGTGGCCATGGAACTCTGTTATCAAATGCAAATCTATAAACAGCTTCAGCTAAAATGATTTTTTCAATCTCTTTCAATGGTCGCTTGCTGTTTCCATTGATATTCTGCACTTTTTTATCTGACTTAAGGTAATCAGATAAATTGTCCCCAATGGCTTTCTCGTAATTCCCTTGTGCTTCTATATTTGAAACGGTGTCAGCATGAGTTATTAATGGATTAACTCCTACGACTGACGCTCCAATCATTGTTGCGATAAGTAAACTTCTCAATACTCTTTTCATACTTTTCCTCCCTAATATCTGTAGTACAAAATAAATTTTATTAAAAAGAAAAAACACAATCAATAGTATTCGTGATTTTTTTCACATTTTTTAATATGTTCTCTTATTCTGTAAATTTTCATGTAATAAAAAACCTCCTACTAGCCCATTCTCTAGTAGGAGGTTTTTTATTTATATATTATATACACGTTGTTTTATTAATATTTTGCATCTATACAAGGGAGGTATGATTTTGAAATCTTATGAGAAAACAACATTTTGCGCTGGTACAAATTGGTTTTCACCAATTTCGTAGTAAGCTTGACCTGATGTGTTGAAAACACGTAGATCTGATACTTTCCACGCTGAATCTTTAGCAACTGTTTTGCCAGTTGCTTCTTGAGCTCCATCATAAATTTCTGTTGAGTTTACAACAGAAACAATTCCTGATACGGCTTTATCTGTGTAGATAGAAGTGTCTTTAGTAGTAGCTGCTTTTGCGACTTCTGTATCATCGCCAAATATTGAATCTGTTACTGATTCTGAAACTTTAGACCCTACATAATCAGGAATTAAGTCATTTTTACCAGTAAGCAAACCGTACCCATTGGCAGCTACTGATGACCAGATACTTAGACCACCAATTTTTGAAATAACTCCAAGTGGTGGAATAGCTGATTCTAATGCTGTAAATCCTAATTTTGTAATTAGTGATGTGTTTTTAATATCACTAACTATAGTCTGTGTATCTGCAACAAGTCTTCCTGCTGCATTACTTGATGGTACAAGACCACCGGCAACTCCTGCATATACATTAGACACAGGGTGTACGGCTGATAATGCTCCACTAACTATTGGAGCTACAACTTTGTTTCCAACAAAGTCACCAGGAATGGCTTCCACTTTTTGAGTGGCGTCATCAACTACTTGATCCTTCACACCATCGGCAAAATCAGAGATAGAACTGCTATCTTCTGATGATGTTGTATCAACTGATTCGTCAGTAGCGACAACATCTTGTCCACTAGTAGAAGAACTGTCTACAACTGGTTGATCACCGGCGGTAACTTGTTCTGAAGTTGCTTGATCATTAACAGTATCTGCCTTTGCAATATCTGTAAATGTAATACCAGCTACTAACAATAAAGCGCTGGCACTGACTGAATAAAAAATACTTTTTCTACTCATATTTAAACCCCTTTTCCCAATACGTTGTATGAAGCGTATTATAATCCATCTGTTTTATTGTTAAATATTGAACTAATCAATAATAACTATACTCCCCAGTACAATCAATTAACAACCAGACTTTTTATTTCACATTAACTCCATGAATATATACTAGCATCTAATGGTAACCGTTTTCTAAGTTTGTGAAAATAAATCAAAAATTAATTTTATTTAAAAATATTTTGAACAATTACCAAACTAGTTATATTTAAATAAAACTTTTTTTAGATCATTTGATAACTAATTTTTGGTTTTATTCGTTTTTGGTATATACCATAGTTCTAGAAGTAACAAAAAAAGACGTCTTTCGACGTCCTTATTTTCTTACAATATTTTCGATAATATCCCAAGTTTCTGGATTATTTACATTTTTACCATGTGATGCTTTTTGACCTTCAACATATACTTGTTCAAATGATTCTACGTGTCCTTCAAAGATACCTTTTCCGGATTCTGCACTTGTACGTGGAATGTAACCATCTGAAGTCGGTGTTAGTAAACCGATGATATTTGTAACGTTCATATCGTATGGTAAGGAACTACTTTTTGATGTCATATCTTCATAGTAGGCACTTGATGGTGTGGTTGTATTATCACGATTATTATATGGTGTCGCAATACTTACAAAATTGTGAATAACATTAGTATTATCTTGATAATCATTTTCCAAATATCTTGTTAAAACAATACCACCGTTTGAGTATCCTACTGCATCGAAATCTGTAATACCATAGTTTTCAGTAATTGATTTCATACCCTTATTGAATAGATTTGTTTGGATTTTTAGGTTGTCTAAAGCATCCCCATTGTTTTCAAATCCCATCATGAATATTGTCTTTGTTTGATCAGTATTCATATTCAATGGTTTTGTATATCTAACTGTTCCGTCATTTTGAACATAAACGTGAACTAGATTCATAGTTGTATGTGTCAAAATATTTTGTGCCATATAATCATAAGTATCTACAGTGCCACCTAATCCCGGAACTAATACCAGCGCACGTGGTGCTTCATAAGTATCACGTAGTCCCACATTTTCATCAATCAAATCTGTATAGTTAGAATCTGGATTAGTTTTTTGTTTTGTAGAATTTTGCTCATTTGTAGTGGTTGCTGTTTCTGTATTATCGGTAGTTACAGCTTTAGTTGTATCTTGAGTATCTGCAGTGACAGCCTCTGAGGTAGTTACATCTGATGTTTCATCAGCAAGAGCTACCAAAGTATTAGTTTGGCTAGTTATTGTTAAACCGAGAATAACAGCACTTAAGATTACTTTTGATTTTTTCATAAATTTCACCCGCATTTATTATTATCTACAATTATATTTAATAACAAAAAAAATCGCAATCGCTGCGATTTTTTATTACTTAATCTTAACTATTTCAACAAAATACCTACAGAATAGTGAATAATCATAGTGATGATACCTACGATAACATTTCTCACGATCGCAGTTTTTACCAACCCATCTCCTAGCTTTGCACTCAAATATCCTGTTAAACCAACAGATAGAATAACTGCTATGATTGTTCCTGGCCATTGCCAATTAGTAGGTAGAACAGTCATAGCAACTAGTGGGAATAGTCCACCTAATGATGCTGCAATTAATGAAGAAAAAGCTGCATCCCATGGTGACATGTAGTGACCTAGTTCTAGATCATACTTCACTCTAACAATTGTTTTAAGCGGATCTTTGCTCATCAATTCATCCGCAATTTCTTTTGATGTCTCAGGAGTTACTCCTCTTTCTTGATAGAAGGAAGCTACTGTAGCTACTTGATCATCATAATTAGTCTTTAAAAGTTCACGTTCTTTTTCTACCGCACTTTTTTCAGTATCTTTTTGAGAACTTACTGAAGCAAATTCACCTGATGCCATTGAAAACGCACAGGCAAATAAATCAGAAATTCCCGCAACAAAGATAACAAATGTGTTAGTTGTGGCTACAGCAACTGAAAATAGCACCCCAACAACAGTCAATATTCCATCATTTGAACCCAGTACTGCTGCACGAAGGGTATTAGATCTCTCTGCCATAGTTCTCTTACTTTTTTTCATGATTTACCCTCCTTACATCGCGATCAATGAACCAACAAGATATGTAACCGCCATGGTTAACATTCCTGAGATAACATTTCTAATAACAGATTTTGTACGATTTGCATCACCTAAAACAGCTGCAGAATATCCCGTAATAATCAAAGCAACCATGACCGCTCCAACTGTTGCAGCAATACGAATATTTTGAGGAAAAAAGATTATAGACAATAGAGGTAACAATGATCCCGTAGGAAAAGCAATCATCGAAGCCACTGCCGCAGCAATAGCACTTGTTTTGAATTTAGGATTGAAACCATATCTCTCACGAACTGCATTATTAACCCTATCTTGTTCCAACATTTCTTTAGTAGCTTTAGCTGAAAGTTCTTCAGAAATACCTGTATCCATGTATTTTTCTTTTATAAAATCAAACTCTTTTTGAAAATTTGTATCTAAGGCTTTTGTTTCGGTAATTATAGCCTGTTTCTCACTATCTGATTGAGTAGAAACAGAGACCCATTCACCCATAGCCATAGAAATTGTTCCGGCCAACATACCGGCAATACCCGCCAAAAAAATAGCTGAGTTGTCAGCCTTAGCACCTGCCACACCAATAACAATACCAGCAATTGAGATAATTCCATCATTGGCACCCATAACGATTGCCCGAATGACGTTAATCCTCTCAGCTAAACTTTGTTTTTTCATGAGAATTCACCTTTTTCAAGAAATAATGTATAATATAACCAGACCTATATAAGAATGATTCTTATTTACTATTTCAATATTATCACACAATAAAAAAATGTAAAATGTAATTAATCCATTTCACGGAGGAATGAAAATGATTGACCAAAAAATTTCTGAAGATACCTTAGAAGTATTGAAAAAAAATCACTTACGTGTAACTCCTCAAAGACATACTATACTGGCTTATTTAGCATCTCAGAATAATCACCCTACTGTAGATATGATTCATGAAGGACTAAAAAAAGAGATGCCTAATATTGGTTCCTCTACTATATATAATACTTTGAACACACTGGTGGAACACCACGTCGTCATAGAAATTCAAAATGGTGATGGTTTCACTCACTATGATTATTTTGGAGTGCCTCATCTTCATGCCGTATGTAGCAACTGCGGAAAAATTTTCGATGTAAACTATGACGGTTTTGGCAAAGATCAGAAGAGGATAGAAGATAAGGTAAAGGAAGAAACCGGTTTTCAAATTTCTAATACCCAAATTGAAGTAACAGGTATTTGTGCAGACTGTCAAAAATTAGTTTAATTTGTTAAAAATATCATTTGTTTTGTTTCACCTTAATTAACAATAGATGTATACTTTTGTTACAGAAAAATTTAGGAGAAATTATTATGTCATTTGAAATAAAAACTTTACATAGAAAACTAATTTCAGGATTAGCAACTGTTCTTCCAGCTGCCACAAACCCTGATGAATTACCTGCTGTTAGTGAAGTAAAAGATGAATATATTAAAAAATTAGCAGATTCAAAAGAAGACTATAAAGTTGATTCTTGCGAAAACAAATTTTATGGTATCAATTTCAATACTGATAAGCCTAACTATCTAGTAGGCGTACGTACTGAAACAGAAATCGCTGATTTATCTTCATTTGAAATTCCTGCTGGTGATTACGCTGAATTCACAACTGATAAAAAATCACGTTTGGAACTGGATCAATTCATCGGTGGTGCATACGCTGAAATAATGTCATCTAACGACTACAACATCAATGGTAATTTCAATATCGAAATTATCGATTGTCTAGTTGAAAACCATGACAAAGAATTTAAAGTTTTAATTCCAATTACAAACAAATAAAAAGACTTCCAAACGGAAGTCTTTTTTTATACAAATGGTCGTCCGCCAGCTAGGATAAATCCTAAAACTCCTACAACTATACAGAACGCAAATACAGTATAGATGGTAGAATTGCTTAATTGACCATTCTTCTTTCGTGCAAACCCAATCTCAACTAACGCAATAAATGCTAAAGCAACAACAATTTTTAACGTTGTAAATATTGGATCTCGGTGCCAACCATATTCAAATAACATTAATCCTGAGATAATTGATACCAAATATCCTAGTCTAACAATCATTTGATAAATTCGATCATATTTTGAATTACCTAGCAGTACAATTGCTACCAAAACAGCAATAACAACCCAAGTAATCAAGTGAGTCCATAACCAAGCCATGATAAATCCCCTTTTTATAATTATTGATACTTTAACAATACTACTGATACAAAATTAATTCTATATTTATAAATAAATGCTACAATGGCTTTATTAATTTTACGGAGGCGACAAAAAACATGGTTGAAGAAATAAAAATTGGTAAAAGTGATATTACTTCAAAAAAATTTGGTCTAGGAACAAACAAAGTTGGTGGACATAATCTTTTTGAAAATTTAAAAGATGAAGATGGTGCTGCATTAGTAAAAACTGCTCTTGATAACGGCATTACTCTTCTGGACACTGCTTATATGTACGGTTTAGGTCGTTCTGAAGAAATCATCGGAGACGTAATACAAGATTACGATCGCTCTAAAATAATTATTGCTACAAAAGCTGCCCAAGATCCTGATAATAATTTGGAGTTAAACAACTCACCAGAATTTTTAACAAAGTCTATAGATGAAGCTTTAAAACGCTTAAAGACAGACTATATTGATATTTTTTATATTCATTTCCCTGACGAAAATACTCCCAAAGATGAAGCTGTCAATGCTTTAGTTGAAGCCAAGAAAGCCGGAAAAATTCGTGCTATTGGTATTTCAAACTTCTCACCTGAGCAAATCAAAGAAGCTAATAAAAATGGTGATGTAGACATCGTTGAAGATAACTATAGTTTGGTACATCGTGATTTTGAAAAAACTGTCTTCCCATATCTAAGAGAAAACAAAATTTCCTTCGTACCTTACTTCCCACTAGCTTCAGGTCTATTGACGGGAAAATATACAAAGAATGATGCCAATAAATTTAAAAACTTCAGCGAGTCTGAGTTTTCTAAAATTATTGATTCACTAGAAAAAATTAAACCTTTGGCAAACAAGTATGATGCTACTCTTGCTCAAGTTATCTTGGCTTGGTATATTGCTAATCCAGATATCGGTGTAGTAATACCAGGCGCTAGAAACTCCGATCAAGTTATTAGTAATGTTAAGGCTATGGATTTACAATTATCTTCAGAAGATTATGATTTTATTGATCAACTATTCAAATAAAAGAAGTGATAACTGATGGAAGTATCTGAATTAATATCCTTAATTAAATCTGCTAACAACTTAGTCTTTTTGACTGGTGCTGGAGTTTCGACACATTCAGGAATACCTGATTATCGTAGTAAAACTGGTATATACAATAATATGCAAAACGAAGAAATCCTTTCGGTAGATAACTTACACAATCATCCCGAAATTTTACGAGATTTTGTTTTACGCAATATGTATTTTCCAGATGCCAAACCCAATATTGTTCATCAAGTGATTGCTGATCTTTCTAACAGAAAAGGATTTTTAATTACTCAAAACATAGATGGCTTGGATAAATTAGCTGGTAACAATCATGTAATTGAATTTCACAAAAATATTCAGTTTGCCTATTGTAGTGTATGTGGGAAGCATGTTTCGATAGATTTTTATAAAAAACATCTTACTCATGAAGAAGATGGAGGATTATATCGTCCTAATTTCACACTCTACGGTGAAGGTATTGAACCTTGCAATATTGAAAATTCTGTCAGTGAAATATCCAGTGCTGATTTGATAATTGTCGCTGGTACAAGTTTGAAAGTTTATCCATTTGCTGGATTAATTCAGTACAAAAAAGCCAGCACACCCGTCGTAATAATTAATAATGAACTTCCTCAAAATTTAAATAATAGTATTCACTTTATTCAAGGTGATATTGTTGACGTATTCAAAGAAATAAAAAAAGCCTACTAGTTAGTAGGCTTTTTTTATTTCAAATATTTATGTACTTGTTGTGCTGCTTGTCGACCAAAGACCACAGTTTCAGCTATTGAATTCCCGCCAATACGATTATTACCATGCAAACCACCGGTAACTTCTCCAGCAGCAAAGAATCCTGGAATAACATTGTCTTCCTTATCAATAACTTGTGTTAACTCATTTATTTTTACGCCACCCATTGTATAGTGGACAGCGGGAGCTATATGAATTGCATAAAATTTTGGTTTCTTGATTTCATGTTGCATACCAGTTGTTCTGTGAAATTCACTATCTTTTTTGGCTTGAATAGCTCTATTCCATTTATCAATAGTTTTTTCCAAATTATCACTATCTACATCTATTTCGTGAGCCAATTCTTCGATTGAATCAGCTGAAGTAACTAATCCGATACTTTGGTAAAAACCTAGTGCCTGCACTCGATCAAATACTGTTTGATCTAATACTAGGTAGGCACCATTTTCTTGTAGTTCATCTATTGCTCGTGTGACTTCTTTACGAGTATCTAATTCATTAACAAATCTTTTTCCAGATTTATTTACTAGAATTGCGCCTTCACCTCTGACAGTTTCACCTATCAAATAGGTGTGGTCTGTATCTTGTTGGACGGTTGGATGTACTTGAATATCTGATAAATTTATAATTTCAGCATTCAAATTTTCAGCCAATTTTAAGCCATCCCCCATAGTTCCTGGTTGATTCGTCGTTTTATATTCTTTCAAATCAGGTCTAACTTTTGAAATCAGCTCAACATTAGCACCAAAACCACCTGATGTTAGTACTATTGCAGGTGCATTTATTTTAGTATCAGCTGTCTCAACAGTATATTGATTATCAATCTTCTCAATATTTTCTACAGCCATATTATTGAATACCGGAATTTGATATTCAGATATTTTCTCTAGCAATCCCTTGATCAAGTAAGCACCAATTGGAGCTGTCGAACCTGGACGATGTGCTCGGGGAACACTCATACCTCCTGTGGTTGTTAAATCAGTCAAAATAACATCATGTTCTTTCAACCAATCTACCCCAAGTGCCGCGTGTTCAGAGAAAAACTTAAGCATAGCTGGATTGTTTTTCTTGCCACCACCCACAAATGTTTCTTCATAAAAATCACTGTAAGTATCGATAATTTTATTCTTCACTTGAACTAACGACTCGGCAGCGTTCATACCTGTTGAGGCACGACCAGTGTTACCACCGATACGTTCCATTTTTTCCAAAATAACTGGTGACAAACCTAATTCATAAGCTTGGACTGCTGTCACAAGACCTGCTCCACCTGATCCGATAATAATCAAATCATATTGATCTTTTATAGTATCTTTTGATGAAACTTCGAACTTATCAGCCATAAATTTATCCTGCCTTTTTATGTAAGTATTTAATAACAGTATATTCTATCGCTTGTAGTTATAATATAGATATATTGATTTTTGTAGGAGGTTTCTAATGGATAAATATGATGTGATTATTATCGGTGCCGGTCCTGGTGGGATGGCAGCTGCCAGCTCCATAAAGCAAGCTGGAAAAAGTGTCGCCGTTATTGAAAATGACCTCTGGGGTGGAACATGTCCTAACCGTGGTTGTGATCCTAAAAAAGTATTACTCAGTGGTGTCCAAGCTCGTGATAAAATTGAACAATTACAGGGTAAAGGATTCGAAAATACACCATTTGTAAATTGGAAAGAAATTCAAGCTTTTAAACGTACTTTTACAGATCCTGTATCTGAAAGTAGTCGAAAATCTCTAGATAATATGGATATTAAAACTATCGTCGGTAATCCTAAGTTCATCTCTGACAATGAGATCGATATAAATGGTGAAATACTCTCTGCAAATAATTTTATTATTGCTACTGGTCAAAGATCACACAGCTTAGATATTTCAGGTAATCAATATTTATTAGATAGTGCTGATTTCTTGGCTCTGGATGAAATGCCAAAGGAGATTACTTTTATAGGTGCTGGATATATCAGTTTTGAATTAGCTGTTATAGCTAGTTCAACGGGAGCAAGGGTTAACATTGTCCATCATAATGACAAACCTCTAAAAGCATTCAATCCAGATATGGTTTCATCTATGATGGAACAAATGAAAAAACGCAATATTGAATTTCATTTCAATATAAACCCTCAAGAGATCACTCAAGATGATTCTAAATATAATTTGCATGCTGACAATTTTGAGTTAAGTAGTGATTTAATTTTTGATGCTACAGGTAGAATTCCTAATACTGAGAACTTGAATTTAGAAAAAGCAAATGTCACTTATGATCGGCGTGGAATTCAAATAAATGAATTTCTTCAAACATCGAACCCAATTATCTTTGCAATTGGGGATGTGTTGGCTAAGAAACAACCAAAACTTACACCTGTTTCTGGATTTGAAGCAAGATACGTTACAGACTATCTCCTTGGCAAAAACACAGCTGCTGTACAATATCCGGTAATTCCCACAGTTGTGTACGGTGGACCGGAATTAGCTCAAATTGGAGTTTCCGTGGAAGAAGCTCAAAATGATAGTTCAATGACTGTTAAAGATTTAGATACTACTAATTGGTTTACTTATCATAGAAGTAACGACCCCGTTGCTAAAATAAAAACAGTTATAAACAATAAAAATCAAATAGTTGGAGCTTCAATTTTAAGCTCTGATAGTAGTGAATTCATCAATTTATTTACAACATTTATTAACTCAAAAACTCCAATAAATGATATCCTGAATCAAGTTATGGCTTATCCAACATCAGCCAGCGATTTAGAATATCTAATCTAATAAAAAACCTCAGACAATGTCTGAGGTTTTTTAATTTATATCTTTTATTTTTTTACGATTAAAAATAACTATTAATGACACAACTAAAAAGATTATTACCACACTTCCTAAGACTAAAAACAGATTATTTTTTGAAACCAATATGGCAATCAACCATAAAGTCGAAGTTGCAACTATTGTTGATGTAAATTCCATAACAGAAATACTAGTTGATAATCCTTCTGAACCAACAGTATTCTGAAGTTCCATGTTTAGTTGACTTATGTATAAGTTGAACGGTAGTTCAAATATTAATAGAAGTAAAATCACTAAGTAAGAATTAGTTACTAACAGTCCCGATATAAATAATACTGAAATTAAAATTATTGAGAAAATATAATTTCGTTTTGAAACATTAATTACCAAGAAAAACCAATTACTTATTAGAGCAGTAAATTGAAAAAGAACGTACACTAACCCATAATATTTAGCTGATATATCTTTTTGAATTAGTATAAATTGCCAGTACTGAAAAAACACCTGAGCGATTATTTGATACGAGCTTATCAATATGACTAAATTCTTTGTTTTCTCATCTTTCAATAAGCCTCTGATATTTTCAAATAATTCTTTAACACTTATTCTTTTTATTTTCTCCACTCTTTTAAATGGAATTGTTACTTGAATAAGTACAAATAAAATTATAAATCCTAAAATAGATAAAATATAGATATTGATATGAATTAATCCATAAATACTTGCACCTATACCCCCACCCAATAGAGAACTAAGTAGCAAAGAATAGTTATTTTGGATATTAAACTTCTTAATACCTTGGTCATTATCCAGTGCATCTTTTATAAAATACGAGTCCAAAGATCCTGTCATTCCCGCACTAGAAACGCCATATAAGAACCATGAAAAACACATTAACCAAAAAGAAGAGCTAACTATAACAATCATGTAAGAAGCTGTTATAAAAACCAGAGAAATTTGGTAAATATATTTCTCTGAAATTATATCTGACAAAATTCCAGAAGGAATTTCCAATAATATACCCGCAATCATGAAAAAACTCTGAATAATCGATATTTGTCCTATCGAAAATCCCTTAGATAGCAAGATAATTGATAATATTGCATGTGGCAAAACTCTGGATAGGTTGTAAAGAAAATTAGCAAACAAAAAGAAGGTTTTCTGATATTTTATTGACATCATCACACCCCCTTGTTGAAATTAACTAAGCTCTTTTTTTGAATGCTTGGTAATATAATACAAAATTAATCAAACTCAATATTAATATGAATACAAATCCACGATGAGATCCCACTGCAGTTGCAGTTGCATAAGAAACTCCTGCAGCTTTATCAGATGACATAAAAGCTGCCATAACTGTGGTTCCTAATGAACCTGCAAATTGTTGACCAGTATTAAAAATCGCATTGGCATCTGGAGTTAATTCTCTTGGGACACTCTTTAACCCATAAGTTAACGAATTACCAAATGCCATTGAACGACCAAAACTAAATACTGTATAAAATATTATTATCATTGCAACTGTCAGATTTAATCCAAAAACAGTGAACCCAATTGCCGATATTGTAACCAAGATACTACCACTAATTATCGGTATTTTCGCACCGTAGCGATCTAGTAGATGACCAAACCATGGCTGACTTATTGCAGTTAATAGCGAACCAGGTAATAACACCAATCCACCTATTAATGAACTGGCACCAACAATTATCTGTGCATAATTAGGTAGTGAGAAATTCGTTGCTAAATTACAAAATTGTAAAATAACATAAGCTAAAAAACTGTATTTGAACATTGGATTTTTGAAAACTTTAATATTGATCAATTGGTTATCACTGCGTTGCGAAACAACATAGTATAGGGCAAACGCGATAATAGCCGCCAATATAGTTCCTAAAAATTGCCAGCTACCAACACCTGAAATAGATAAATTACTAAATCCTAACATTGTCAAAACTAGCCCTGCCGCTAGTAATATAAATTGTTTTAATTCAAACCTAGTCTTCTTTATTGGTGAAACTTGATGAATTGTTTTTATTCCGATGAACATTAAG
Organism: Companilactobacillus metriopterae; assembly: GCF_002762335.1. Classification (NCBI taxonomy): domain Bacteria; kingdom Bacillati; phylum Bacillota; class Bacilli; order Lactobacillales; family Lactobacillaceae; genus Companilactobacillus; species Companilactobacillus metriopterae. The sequence continues at coordinate 141,753 of NZ_CP024610.1, forward strand.
ATGAAAATCACTGGTAGTGTTGACCAGAATATCATTCGCCAATCTGCCAATGAAACCATCAATCCACCATAAGTAGGACCTGTGGCAGGAGCAATCATAATAACTAAAGCGGCTATTCCTATATAAAAGCCAAGTTTTGAAATAGGGACATTTTCTAAAATAATGTTGTACATCAATGGAATAGATATTCCAGCTGAAAATGCTTGAATTATTCTACCAAATAAAAGAATTGGAAAATTTGGAGAAAAAATACAAATTAAATCACCAACGACAAAAAATATTGTAGCGGCAATAAATAACGTTTTGCTTTTAAAACGTTGCTTTAAATAGGCTGAAATAATCATCAAAATAGCTACCGTCAACAAGTATCCTGTCGTTATCCATTGAACTAAATTGAGAGAAACATTCATCGATTTCATCAGCGTTGGAAAAGTTACATTCATAGATGTCTCAGTTAAAATACTCAAAAATGCTACTAAAGCCACTGAGAATATTGAAACGAGATCTTTTTTGGAGACTTTTTCATTTTCTTTCATATGCATAACCTTTCCAAACAGTATGACTTTATTATCGGTTAAAACTAGGTCAGAAATCAAATTTTGTTTAGTATAAAAAAATTTATTATTCTTATTGTAATTTAACTTGAAGAATCGCATTATGTAGTAAACATCGATATATTGTTGAGTATTTATAATTCAGAGTACTAATAAAGGAGAACATAATCATGGGACTTTTTAGTAAAAAAATTAAAGATATTACTGTTACAACTATTGCAGAAGGAAAATACGTTCCAATTGAAGAAGTACCTGATAAGGTATTTTCTAGCAAAGTGATGGGTGATGGATTTGCAATCTTGCCTAGTAATGGAAAATATATGCTCCCGTATCAGGAACTGTGGCAAGTGTCTTCCCCACTAAACACGCTATTACAATCAGTGAAAAAAATGGTTTACAAATTTTAATTCACTTGGGAATTGATACTGTTGAACTTAATGGTGTACCTTTCAACATACTGGTTCAAGAAGGTGAAAAAATTCAACAAGATCAATTAATTGCTGAAATTGATCTTCAAAAATTGAAGGATTCACAAAAAGATAGCACGTGTATGATGCTTATTACCAATATGGATGATGTTAAGGAACTTACTAATTTAGATTTAGCCGATTCATCAGTCATAACAGTTGGAACTGACATGGTCGAAGCTAAATTAAAATAGTAAGTCATGGGCACTTCAAAGTACCTACTTTAATTTAAATGTAGTTGGGTATATATTTGAGACAAAATAACTATTTGAGGTGTGAACATGGACTTATACTTAGAGAATAAAACAGCACTAATAACCGGATCTACAAAGGGTATTGGTAAAGCTATCGCTACAGAGTTAGCACGAGAGGGTGTAAATGTAGTTATTAATGGACGCAGCCAATCGGGTGTCGATGCTGTAGTAAATGAATTAAAGAAAGAATTTCCAAATACTACTCCAAAAGGAGTAGCTGCTGATTTATCAAAGAAGTCTGATCAAGAAAAATTATTTGAAACTTTTCCTAAAATAGATATCTTAGTTAACAACATGGGTATTTTTGATCAAGTTGATTACTGGACATTAGAAGACGAAGACTGGAAGAAATATTTTGATATCAATGTTTTATCTGGTAATGCCTTGGCAAAACACTATCTTAAAAACATGTTGGATCAAGATTTCGGTCGTATTATCTTTATTGCTAGTGAGGAAGCTATTATGCCTTCTGGTGGCATGGCACCATATAGTATGTCAAAAGCTATGAACCTATCTCTAGCCCAAAACCTATCACAACTAACTGTTGGTACACACGTTACTGTGAATACTATCTTACCTGGACCAACACGTACTGAAGGTGTTGAACAAATGCTTAAAGATATGTATCAAGATACTGACATTCCTGAAAAAGATTGGGGTGATCATTTCATGAAGACTGAAAGATCACGTTCTCAAATACAAAGACTAATCAAACCATCTGAAGTTGGTAGACTTGCCGCATTCGTATCAAGTCCAAGTTCATCATCATTCTCTGGTGAAGCCATCCGTGTTGAAGGTGGATTAGTTCCTACAATGTTCTAACAAAAAAATCATGACATAGTGTCATGATTTTTTATTTTACTTCAGTATATTCATCAATGGTTTTACCATCTGCATCTTTCAAAACTAACCAACTATTTGTCCCTGCGTAGTATAGAAAATTACCTACTTCATTGACACTCTTTAAAATAATATCTTCGGTAGTTTTGCCATCTTTAATCTTATCAGCTTGCTCTGTTCGCAGTTGTTCTGTGAAACGTGCAGCAAATCCTACTGAACCATCTTTGTTAAGTGGAACATCTGTTTTTAGAGTTGCACCCTTCTTGATGAGCATTTCATTTCTCTTTTGCCAGTAAACCGTTGCCTTACTATCGAAAGCATCCACATAGAAAGGAATAGTACTAACCTCTTTGTTCCAACGATGTAATTTTTTAGCAGGGGCTTTTTTAACTGGAGCAAACTGATAACCAAATCTTGATAGAACTAAAAAGATTACTTTGACATACTCACCTGCAGTTTTTTTCATATTAGTAGGAACAGGTTGTTCTTCAAGAGGTATTTTTGCTCCCAGTTCAATCAATTCATTGTTCAAACTACGAGCCAAATAGTCCACTTCAAAATCTGGATTTGCTGTGATTTGAATTAATTCATCATAATCTTCTGTAATTGTAGCAGCTGATGCAGCAACTATCTTGTGTTTATTCAGAGCAATCTTGAAAATACTTTCTTCTGTAGAATCCGCAGAACTTATAGTAATTTCAACAGGTAATTCTTCTACTTTAACATGGGTAGAATCTGTAGTTAAATCAGCACTAACTTTCGTCATAATTATCTCCTTAAATTAAATCCAACCATGATCATTAGCAACATTAATCGCCTCAATACGTGAACTAGAACCAGTTTTACTAAGTATTGAAGAGATATAATTACGAACTGTTCCTTCTGATAAAAATAATGTGTTGGCAATATCAGCAGTTTTGGAACCATCACTAATCATCTTTATTATCTCTGTCTCACGTTCATTAAATGGATTTTCTTCAGCTGTTAATACTGATTTTACCAAATCAGGAGAATATATTGTATCTCCTTTCATAATATTATGAATAGCATCGATTAAATAATCAGTTTTACTATCTTTCAACAAATATCCATTTACTTCAGCGTTTACAGCTTTTTGGAAGTAATTCTTCTGTGCAAACACAGTAAGAATTACTACTTTTGTATCTAATTCTTTGATTTGTTCTGCCACTTCAAGCCCTGTCATCTTAGGCATTTCGATATCTAATATTGCTAGATCAGGTTTCAATTGTCGAATTTCTTCAAGAGCTTTTTCACCGTCTGTAGCGGTTCCGATCACTTGAAAATCATCTTCCAATGACAAAATTTCTGATAACGCTGAAATTAGTATTTCTTGATCCTCAGCTAAATATATTGATACCATATTATTTCTCCTTTTGAAGTTGAGCAGTAATTGTTGTACCGTCATCCGAGTTAATAGTTATTTTTCCATTTGGTATATTAAATCGCTTCTTCATACCATCTAATCCGAAAGAATTCTCTCGAACGTCAGCTTCACTAAATCCAACTCCGTCATCTGTTATAGTCATGGTTACAAAATTCTTATTTTCATCAAAATCAATCTGAACATGCAGTGCCTTAGAGTACCTAATAATATTGGTAGTAGCTTCTTTTATTGTTGCTGCAAAAATATCTTGAATATCAGTAGGCCAAGTATTGGCTGCTTTTTCATTAGTGGTTTCTAGAATAATATTAGAGTCTCTTAAGAGATTACTCTCTTTTAAAATAACTTCTGATATAGTTTCCTTGCGAAGATCGGTTACTATTTCTCTAATTAGATTAAGGTTGTCCCGAGATAGTTTTTCAATTTCTATCATTTGATCATTAACTTTAGCATAATTCTCTTTTTTTATTAACTTTTGTGCCAATTCTGATTTCAAAGTTATCGCTGACATAACTTGTCCTACTTGGTCATGAAGATCTTGCGATATTCTCTCACGCTCATCCATCTTGACTACTTGTAGTACTCGCTCGTAATAAGCTGATGTTTGAACACTTTTGGTATATGCATTAGTCAGAGATCTGGCTACAATTGGTGATGCAAAAACAAATATTAATATAAGTATCAGATCTGAAATATAGTTAGCACTAAAGAATAAATCAGATTTAATCTGATAAATGAAGCAAGCAATACCAATTGATGCGACTATATAGTATCCAGTAACTAATCTTCTAAAATACTGCTCACTAATCCTAAAACTCCCAATCACCCAGGCACAATACACAAATATATAAGGATTTCTAAATAATGCAGTAAATATAAAACCCAAAATAATCTGAGTAATTACATATGGCAAAAAATTCTTACGATCTGCAAAGGTATTTCGATAAATAACTAAAAATACAAATATTAACCCTATTTGTATTTTTTTAGATAATGTATCAAAAGGTATCAAATTAGCCACCATAACTATAAGCCACACAAGCCAGAAATAAGGTGCCAATCCTAATCTTTTAGGAAATAAAACATATTTTTGAAGGAATGATTTCATATTTTCTCACTCTTTTTTAAGATTTATCAAATACATAGCTACTAAAAATGCCACTGTCCAACAACTTAATCCTATAATATCTGTGACATGAAAACTGGAATTTAATACAACTGATTTCATGATATTAGAAAGTTGATATACCGGAGTTAATTTACCTATATGTTGAAGCCATTCAGGGAACATCCTCAATGGCCACCATAATCCACCAAGGATAGCTAATAGAAATACTCCAATATTGTTCAAAACATTAACTAGATTTATATTACCAGACTGAGATATTAATAAACCTAGAATATCAAAAGGTATCGTACCTATTACAAACACTAATATTAAATTAATCCACGTACCAGCTGAGATATGAATGCTATTCACCAAACCACCAACTAATCCTATCAATAAAAATGATATTAGCTTCATAGCAATTAAAACCACAATCATTGAAACATAATATTGAATTTTTGAAATAGGCGATAGTTTTACAAATAATTCAAATTTATTCTGTTTGTCGCTCAAGATAAAGTTAGAAAACGTTGTTATCGATATCAAGGTTGCACTAAATATCAACATGCTAATTAAATATTCTTTATTCCATTTTTCAGTTAAAGGACCTGATTGATTTACAGGTAATATCTTAGTGTAAAGTAAATAGAAAAATGCTGGGAAAATTACATCATAAATAAAAAAGCTCTTGTTTCGCAAAGCTAATCGTAAAAAATTGATTTTTGTTTGATATATAAAATCAGTCATTATCTTGTCCCCCCTTACTTAAATTTTTAAATATTGTTTCCAATGTATTTTGCTCAATGCTTAAATTTGATATTTCATCATAAAAAACTTGAAAATCTTTCAAAAATTCAATCAAGTTATCCGTTGTAATGATGAAATGTTGACCGTTTTGCTTAATAGTTTTAATTGATTCAATTTTTTTTAAATTAACAAGATTAACCTGCGAATCAAACTGTATCTGTGTACTTTCCTGATCCTTACGTAAATCGTCTAATGTTCCTTGAAATACAAACTTTCCATTTTGAAGAATCATGATTTTTGTTGCTATATTTTGAAGCTCTTCTATGTAATGACTAGTTACGAAGAATGTCTTACCTTGATTTTTTAGTTTTAATACAGTATTCCAAAATTTTTCACGATTCATGACGTCCATACCATTTGTAGGTTCGTCCAAAAAAATCAAATCAGGATCACCGGCTAAAGCAACGGCAAACGATAATAATCGTTTTTGACCTCCTGATAAATCTGTTACAAATTCATTTTCTTTAGACTTAAGATTAGAAAGAGAAATTAATTCTTTATAATCCACAGGATTTTTATAATATGACCTAGCTAGATTAATCGTTTCTTTAACTTTAATTTTTTCTAGCGATATATCTTGCTGTGGCATGACCCCTATGCGTTCTCTTAATGACTTATCTTTAATTGAAGTGTTCCCAAATATCATTATTTTTCCTGAAGATTTTTCAGTTAAATTATTAATAATGTTAATTAATGTAGATTTACCGGCTCCATTTTCTCCAATTAAAGCCACGATTTCACCACTTTCACTGGTAAAACTTATATTTTTTAAAACCGTGTTTGACCCATATTTTTTTGTTATATTTTCAATCTTTAAAATTTCAGTCATAATCCCCTCACCTCACAGCCAATTTTATATAGGTTTGAGTTCTTGCAGTAGTAAAAATCATCACAAAAAAACATGACAAATGTCATAGTAAATTTTGATTGCTTTTCCCTGTAAACGTGATATGATTGCTATCAAATATAAATAACGGAGGTAGATATGTTCTTATTGTTTGCACTTTTTATGGTTCTATTTTTCTTTGGAGTAGCCGGACCATTTTTATTTAAGTTGATAGGGACAATACTGCTAATTGTATTCGCAATATTATTCATCAAATTAGCATTTTGGATATTCCTTATCGGTATAGCAATTGCCGGTATTTCTAGAATATCTAGAATATAAAAAGAGACCTTTTAAGGTCTCTTTTTTTTGTGTGTTAATTTTTTCAATATCTCAATAGAATTCATTTGTTGAAAGAATATTATAAATAAATATTGAGCATATTCCATGACAATAAATTTTTTAAGACTATCATTGGCCTTGTCAGGAGGATATTAATATGACAAAAATAAAAGCAGTAGGTTTTTATAGTCATTTACCTATCAATGACAGCAATAGTTTTGAAGATGTGGAAATAGATTTACCAAAGACCACAGGACATGAACTATTAGTTAAAGTCGATGGTGTTTCTGTCAATCCAGTAGATACATTTGTTCGTAAGGGTGGAAGAAAAGACAAATTGTCACATCCCAAAATTATCGGTTGGGATGCTGTTGGTTCAGTAGTTGAAAAGGGGGATGATTCAACTTTATTTAATATTGGAGATCGAGTTTGGTACGCTGGTGATTTTACAAAATCAGGTAGTGACGCCCAATATCAGACAGTTGATGAAAGAATTGTTGGAATGGCACCAAACAATCTAGATGACAGTCAAGCTGCCGCCGTTCCACTTGTTGGACTGACTTCCTATGAGTCATCATTTGAAAAGTTAAATCTAACTTTTTCTAACAACGAAGGTAAAACAATTTTGATTATCAACGGCTCTGGTGGCGTCGGATCTATGGCTGTACAATTGGCCAAAATAGCGGGATTAACCGTTATTACTACAGCATCAAGACCTGATTCGATTGAATGGGTTAAAAATTTGGGTGCAGATTATGTTGTAGATCATCACTAAGATTTAGTGCCACAAATAAAAGATTTAGGATATAAGTATGTTGACTATATACTAAATTTGAATAATCTAGATGCCCACTGGAATGAGATTGCTGAATTGATAAAACCCGATGGTAATATCGCAGCGTCTACAGAAAATCATCGTCTAATCGATTTACAAAAACTAACCAAGAAGCGTGCAACGTTCAGTTGGGAATGGATGTACAGCAAATCATATTATCAAACCGAAGATATGGTTACACAACATGAAATATTGAATCATATAGCAAAATTATATGAAGATAATAGCCTGAAAGTAATAACAACCAAGAATTATTCGCCAATCAATGCTGAGAACCTTAAAAAAGCTCATGCAGACGTAGAGTCTGGTCATATGATCGGTAAGGTAACTATTAATGGTTGGGATGATTAAATTGGAAAAAGAAAAGACCGCTTACGCGGTCTTTTTTATTTATCGAATATCTCATTATATTGGTATAGTAATAATTCCATTATTGAAATCAAAGATACATGAGAAGTCATCTCTATTTTATTTTTATATATTTCATCTGAAAATAGATAAAAATTTATATCACTCATATTTTGAATAGTATTGTTATTCGCTCCCGTGACGGAAACCAAATTTAATTGTGGAAACTTACGTTCTAAATTTTGTGTAATCTCAATTAGTTCTTTATCTTCCCCATCATAATTGAAAATAAAAACAACATCACTCGATTTAATATTCAAGTGCATCAACTTACGTTGTTCAAAATTCTTGGGAAAAATCACAACAAAACCATTGAGAGTATAAAGATATTCAACGTATTCTGCAGTATATTTGCTAAATCCCTTGGCTAGAAAATATATTTTTTCAGCTTTGTTCATTATATTTGCTACTTGGTTTAATTTTTCATTATCCAAAACACGGATAGTTTCATTAATATTTTTTAGATACTCTTCTCGATATTCAGACTGATTGACAACAAAAGGAGACATTTCTGATTTAGAATTAACATCATTATTCAAAAGTGTATATTTTATAACGGTAATAAAATCACTATATCCTGAAAAACCAATTTTTCTAACAAATCTCAAAAAAGTAGTTGTCGAAACAAAGCACTCAGACGACAACTCTCTAATACTTTTGTTCTTAATTTGATCCATGTTTTTTATAACATAGTCCAAGAGTTTTTGTTCATTATTTGTTAAACTATCAACATTTGAATTAACTATCTCAAAAAAATTCATCAGCTACTCCTTATACATTGGGACTGCTTCAATTACACAGTGAACATTTCCTCCACCTAGAAGTAATTCTCTAGCATGTATAGTTTCTATTTTTCTATCAGGAAATAAGTCTTTCAAAATATCTATTGCAATTTGATCATTTGGATCGTCAAATATAGGTAATAATAAGCCTCCATTAAACAAATAATAACTAACGTAACTGGCTGTTAATCTATCTCCTGGATAGCGTGGCAACAAGCCATTGTCTGAATCCACCCCATTGCTCTCGTTTTCAGTGGCAAATAAAGGCTTTGGGATGGGCAGTTTATGTATCTCTAATTTTCTACCCTTTGCATCCGTTGAATGACTCAAAATTTCAAAAGCATCCTTAGATATTTGATACTGTGGATCAGTAACATCATCAGTCCATGTCAAAAGGATTACACCTGGTTTCACAAAACTCAGCATGTTATCAACATCACCGTTTGTTTCGTCCATGAAATATCCACTCTTTAACCAAATTATTTTATCCAAGTTAAGATAATTTTTTAATATTTCCTCAGCTTCATCTTTAGTCACATGACCATTTCGACCTTCTGATAAAACTGTGTCCTCTGTTAATATAGCTGTTCCTTCCCCATCAGTATGAATAGCACAACCTTCCAAAATAAAGTCACTAACAGAATAATAATCTATTCTTTGAAAATCACTAATTTTTCTGGCTACTTTGTCATCCTGATCCCATGGAAAGTACAGTCCATCTACTAATCCGCCCCAAGCATTAAAACGCCAATCTACAGAACGAATATTATTGCTTTTATTTAACAGATACATTGGACCAATATCTTTAATCCAAGAATCGTTATAGCTCATTTCTACTACTCGAACATTTTCTGACAAAACGTGTCGTGCGTGGTCGTATTGTTCTTTAGAGGCAATCATAGTTATCGGTTCATATTCTGATATCTTGTTAGCTATTTCAGAAAATACTTTTTGTGCCGGTTTAGCTCCATTACGCCAATTGTCTGCTCGTTCTGGCCAAATCATTATTGACTCACTGTGCTCTATATTCTCTGAAGGAAGATAATAGCCATCAGATATAGGAGTTGAATTAATTATTTTCATCTCTAGCCTCATTTGTTTTTATATTATTAATATATCATTATTTGATAACAAAAAAGATTAGGTCTTTTGATCTAATCTTTTTTATTAGTAAACTGCAGGGACCTGTTGAGTAATACAGTGAATGTTTCCACCGCCTAATATTATTTCACGTGCAGGAATTCCTACAATCTTACGATCTGGATATAATTTTTGTAGTGTCTCACGTGCCTTATCGTCCATAGGATCATTAAACATTGGAAAAACGATTCCACCATTAGCAGTGTAGTAATTTACATAACTTGCAGCTAAACGGTCTCCTTCCAATCTTGGTAATGTTCCATCAACGGCATCGACACCTTCACTCTCTTCTTTAGTAATTAAAATAGGAGAAGGTAGGTATAATTTTTCAACCTCAATTTTACGGCCTTTAGCATCTGTTGAATTTACTAAAATATCATAATTTTCCTTTGATATTTCATACTGAGGATCATCTTCATTATCTGTCCAAGCCAATGCAATTTTTCCCGGTTCAACGAAATTAGCAATATTATCGACATGGCCATTTGTTTCATCTAAGTAAATTCCACGTTTTAGCCAAATGATTTTTTCAACATTCAAATACTCTTTTAAAATACTTTCGATTTGATCTTTTGACAGCTGTGGATTACGGCCTTCAGAAAGTAAACATTCCTCAGTCACAATAAGTGTTCCCTCTCCATCAACATGGATAGAACCACCTTCCAAGACGAAATCATCAAGACGATATCGATCCGTATTTTCCATTTCAGTAACTTTTTGTGCAACACGGTCATCCTTATCCCAAGGGAAGTAAAGGCCGTCTACCAAACCACCCCAAGCATTAAATGTCCAATCCACACCACGTATATCACCTTTATCATTCACAACAAATGTTGAACCACAATCTCTTATCCACGAATCATCATTTGAAATTTCAACCACTTTTATATTATCAGGCAGCATATGGCGAGCATTTGTATATTGTCGATCTGAAACACCAACGGTTACTTCTTCAAATTGAGAAATTGCTTCTGCAACCTTAACAAAAGTATGCTGTACAGGTTTGGCACCATCTCTCCAATTATCTGGGCGCTCTGGCCATAGAATATAAACACCCTTGTGATTTTCAAATTCTCCAGGCATTCGATATCCATCTTTTTGAGGTGAACTTTGTAAAGTTTTCATGTTATTTTTTCTCCTTTTTAGATTCTGCTTTGTTGATAAATATCTCTCCAACAACTAGTGTAGCAATAATTCCAATTATAATAGGTAGTTTAGTTGATATCTCTTCATGACTGCCATTCAAAGGTACAACAGTAAAGAAAATTGTAATTAATAACAATACCATTGGCACATAAGTATATAAATTGATTAATAACTTATTACCAGGAACTTTGAATGGACGTTCTGTATCTGGATCTTTTTTTCTTAATTTCAAAAAGGCTGGAAACATTAGAACATATGATAAGAGTAATGCAACAACATTTAACGAGAAGAATGCCCAGAATATATTTTCATTGGGAATCATTGGTGCTATAACAACTAATACAGCAGCAATTATTCCGTTTAAAAATGTAGCACCAATAGGCATTTCTTTCTTATTAACCTTCTTGAAAATTCCTGGTAGATCATTATTTTTAGCTGCATACAAGGCAACATAATTAACACCTGCTGACCAAGAAATTAGGTTAGCTAATAAAGTATACATAAATAAAATTCCAATAATGAAGACAAACCAATTATTTTGACCAACTAATAAGATTAAACTATCAATTAAACCGCCTGATGTTGATATTTTAGCAACTGGTATTGCGGCCCCCATACCAAAAGCAGCAAATAGATAAAAGATAGCGATTAAAATACCACCCCAGATAATTGCTTGAGGAATTTGTTTTTTGGGATTTTCCATATCTTTGGCCATTGTTGTTACAACCTCAAATCCAAGGAAATTGAACAAAATAACGGATATATAACCTAAACTTTTAACATCAAATTTAGGTAACATAGCTGTTCCTGAAAAATCATTTGCCATTCCAACAGTAACAGCGTGATAAACTCCCAGAATACCGACACTTAACATAATAACTACTTTAGCAATAGCAGCGATATTTAGTATCCACTTACTGTCTGCAACCGGGTAGCAACAGACTGCTGTAACCACAGCAATAAATATTAATTCAATTACTACAGCTAAAATACTATTAATTTTCACTTTAAAAATTTGTTCTATAACTTCATTGAATAGAACTGCCAAACTTGCCATCCAGATAGGAAAATTAATCCAGTATAGCCAAGCAGCACGTCCGCCCCACTTGCCACCAAAGGCTTTCCTTATCCAATCGTAAATACCACCCTCATCATCGTAGGTTGTACCTAATTCGGCAGAAATCAATCCGTATGGTAAGAAGAACAGTAGCAACAATAAAATCCACCAGAAAAATTGTGATGGTCCAATCGCGGCAGCGGGTGCAGCTGATTCAACTACCAAAACAACAACCACTGCCATCAGTACAGCATCAAATAATCTAAACTTCTTTTTATTCTCCATAGAAATTCCCTACTTTCTAAGAAAAGATCTAGTCTGTAACTAATTGTGAATCAACACGATTAATTAAAAGGTTCTTTAGCTTTTCATCTTCCAAACTATTTAGATCTTCATCACTATAATCAATAATTGGTGCCATCAAATAGACAAGAAGAGCACGCATTGCAGTCAATCTATTCTCTGCTTCATCCCAAGCAACTGAATTGTTGGAATCTAGAACACTATCTGTTACTTCTTCTCCACGATTAGCTGGCAAACAGTGCATAAATTTAGCATCTTTACCTGCTTTTGCCATTAATTCATCATTTACTTGATATTTAGTATAGAAAATTTCCATTCTTTCTTCATATGACAATGGAGATTCATATAATCCATACCAAACATCTGTATAAACAAAATCAGCATCTTTCATAGCTTCATCAGCATCTTCTGTAATTAGTACACTACCACCAGATATTTCGGCATTTTTCTTACCGATTTCTAGAGTTTCAGGTTTAATTTGATATCCTTTAGGTCCAAACTGAACAAAATCCATTCCCATCTTTGTAGCAATAAACATTAATGAAACACAAACCTGTGTAGCATCTCCAACAAAGACAACCTTACAATCACTTAATTTTTTACCAGCTGGCAAATGTTCAAACATTGTAATAATATCTCCGATTTCTTGTGTTGGATGATTGTAATCAGTCATACCATTTAAAACAGGAACGGTTGAGTATTTGGAGATAGTTTCAATTGTTTCATGTTGAGCAACACGTGCCATCAAAATATCTACCAATCTTGATAGAACAATTGCTGTATCACCAAGTGACTCACTTTCTGCACTTCCTAGATGTATTTGACCCGGTGCCAAATATTGAGCATGTCCACCAAGTTGTGTCATAGCTGTTTCAAAAGAAACACGAGTTCTTGTGGATGATTCTTCAAAAAGCATTCCTAATGTTCTATTTTTAAGAAGTTGAGGATAATTGCCATCCTTTATATCCTTCTTCATTTGTACTGCTAAATCAATTAAATATTGAACTTCTTCTTGTGTATAATCATTAGTATCTATAAAATCTCTTTTCATGGTTTTTCTCCCAAATTTATAATTTATATTTGTTAACAATTTCACTTTAAATCTAACCAAGTGTTTTTGAAATAGATTTTCGTGCATTCAAACTTTATACAAGTAGATGTAATTTGTTACATTTTAAGTAACAAATTACATGGGCAAATAAAAAAAAACCGCATGCGCGGTCTTTTTTATTTACTTATTGCATGATATATCAGTTTAGCTATTTCATCTAAATCATGATCAATAAGTGTTGGATCTGGGTTATCTGTAAATTTATACATTCCTATGAATTCAAATACAATCTGACTAATAACTAATTTCAATACGGCTAATCTATCGATATCTTCTCTCATTTCTCCAGACATTTCCAAAATGGGAAACAGTCTATCTAAAAAGTTTGATAAATTTGCTTGAAGGAATCCTGATATTTGTTTTTGAATATCAACGTTAACCATCAATTGTGAAAATACAATTAGATAGGTTTCTTTGTTCTTCACCAAAAAATGAAATCTATCGTGAACCATAAAATTAATCAGAGATTCTAATCCCTTATTTTCAGATTTTACAATATCTACGAAACCTCCAAAATATGTTGGGATTATATTTTGCAAAATAGGGTCAATAATAAACTGTAGCAAATCTTGCTTAGTCTTGAAATATTTGAATAAGGTAGCTTGACTAGTTCCAGCTAATTCCGCGATTTCTGCGGTAGAAGTTGCATCATATCCTTTTTCGGAGAATATTTTTAGTGCTGCTTGAATAACTTTTCTTTTTCCGTTAGGAATATCTTCACTATCGTACCAACTAGAAAGATCGTTTAAAATTATATTTTTTTCTGTCATTATTCTAGACCTTTCTATAACGTTTCAAACCCTGTATATTTAAGGTTACCAAAACAACTAAGAAAATCAAAAGTATACCTATATCTGGCAAAATTGATACTAGTCCATCGCCTGATAGAACAATACCACTCATAGCATTTCCTGCATAATTTAATGGAATAATATATGAAATATATCTTACCCAACTAGCCATATTGTCCAAGGGAATTAATCCTGAAAAGAATATTTGTGGAACAACAATCAACGGAATAAATTGCATTAGCTGGAATTCCGATCTAGCAAATGTCGACATTAGTAATCCAAATGCCAATGCCACTAGTGCAAATACCAAATTGACTAGCAGTAACAACAAGATATTACCAATAACCTGTACTTGTAATACCAATATTGTGAATAGAACAATCACCAAAGTTTGAAATACCGCTAACATCCCATAACTTAACATATAACCAAATACAATTTCTGATCTTTTAACAGGTGTTGCCAACAAACGGTCCAATGTTCCTGTTGTTCTTTCTTTCAACAATGCCATTCCTGATATCAAAAATACAAAGAAGAATACAAAGAATCCCATCAAAATTGGAATTATTTTGTCAAAAAATGAAGTATTGCCATCACCATAAATATAAGAATTATGGATTTTTACTTGTGAACCGTTACTATTAGCAGGCATATTTGACTGAACAGATTCGGGAAGCATGCTCTTCATCGTGATAATTTGTTCTTGCATTGATTTAATACCAACAGCTGACATGGATGATTTCAAAGTCATTTTTACTGAACTTGTCTTACTAGGATCATTGTTCGCATAAGTTGCATAATACTCGTTATTCTTATATTGAATAATTGAATCCACTTTTTGATCTTTTAAAGCTTTATCAGCTGATTTTTTTGTTGAATATTTTTTTGCAGAAACATGCTTTTGATCGTCCATTTGCTTAACTAATGAACTATTAATGTTAACTGTGGCAATATTAACATCTATTGTCGAATTGCTATTAAACACAACCTTCATCAAACTCAATATTAATATTGGTGCTAAAAACATTAACGCCAAACTTCTTTTATCGCGGAGTAACTCCTTAGTTACACGTTTTGAAATTGCCCAAGCTCTCATTAGTCTTCACCTTCTGCTTTCAAGAATACTTGCTCAATGCTATCTGCATCATATTTCATTTTTAGAACATCTGGCGTATCCATAGCAATGATTTTGCCATCATGTAAAATTGCAACTTCATCTACTAATTCAGCTTCGTCCATCTGATGAGTCGTTACCAAAATTGTTTTCCCTTGATTTTTCATAGCGGTCAATTCTTTCCAGATCTTGATCCTTAGAGCAGGATCAATACCAACAGTCGGCTCATCCAATATTAAAAGATCCTTGTCACCGAGCATTGCTATTGCTAGAGATAATCGACGTTTCATACCACCTGAGTAATCATCGGCTTTGATATTTAGTGATTCAGTTAGATCAACAATTTTTGCAACTTTGGCTATTTGTTTTTGTTGCTCTTGCTTACTAATTTTTAACATCTCAGCGTAAAATTCTAGATTTTCTTGAGCTGTCAATTGTCCATATAGAGCATCACTTTGCGCCATATATCCGATTCTGGAAAGTAGTTGGCGATTAGGCATTGTCTTTCCGAAAACTTTGGCACTACCGGAATCTGCGATTTCCATACCTAAAAGTACTTTGATAATAGTAGATTTACCTGCACCTGAAGGTCCGATTAAACCTATGATTTTACCATTTTGTGGTTGAAAAGTAATATTGTCTAATACTTTTTTGTTACCAAATGTTTTGGATATATTAGTTAATGAAATGATATTTTCCATTTTTCTGCTCCATTTATTTTATGAGTGAGTACTCACTCACCTGATGAATTTAATATACATCGTTGGAAATAAAATAGCAACAACAAAATAAAAAGAACTTACCTAACGGTAAGTTCTTTTTTCTAATTTAGCATATGGAATAATTTCTGAAACTTCAGAATCACGCTTATTTACATTCTTTTCAAACCAGATAACATCTAACCATTTGTTAAATTTATATCCTACTTTTTCAAATGTTCCGATATTTTTAAATCCCAGTTTTTCATGAAATCTAATACTACCTATATTCTCTTCTGTAACACATGCCACTATATTAATGACTTTTTGTTTAGTTAACTCTTCTTCTAACGATCGATAAAGTTTTGTTCCAATACCCTTCCCACTGGCATTTTCAGATAAATATATACTAACTTCCACCGTCCAATTATATGCCGAACGTTCTCCATAATAGTGAGCATACGCATAACCGAGAATACTGCCATTTTTATCTTCATAAACAAGATATGGAAAATTTTCTAGAACATCATTAATACGTTCAGCAAACTCCTCCAGTGTTGGAACATCATATTCAAAAGTTATTGTTGTATTTTCTATATAGGGTGTGTAGATATCTAGTATTTTTTGCGCATCACTGGTTGTAGCTAAACGTATCCCTGCCATAAATTTTCACCTCGTAAATAAAAAAACTATGAGTCAATTATAGACTTATAGTTTTTATTTGTGCTACTTTTCAATTTTTAAAACATCATCTAAGTTCATACGTTTAGATTCAAAATCATTGATTTTACTAGTATCTCGATATCCTAAAGCAATACCCATTACAAGCATCTGATCATCAGGAATATCTATATTTTTACGGACAATATCAGGATATTTAACCAAAGCATATGCTGGAATTGAATCTATTCCCTTGTTGGTGGCAGAAAGCATCAGAGTTTGTCCAAATGCACCTAAGTCATAGATTGACCATGATGATGAATTTTTAGGAACAGTCAGATAGACAATATTAGCAGCGTTGAATAACTTAAACTGAACATCCCCAACCTCATCAGATTCATCGCCAAGAAAATTATTAATATCAGAGTTCCATTGATCAATGTTATGAACAGAATCCTTTGCCCATTGATTATAGTGCATAATAGGCATTTCAGGATTACTGCGAACCTTGTCTTTAGAATATTGAAGATGTTGCTGCTTGATATTTTTTAGAGTGTTACCACCAGCAATGTATACTTTCCAAGGTTGAGTATTCTCCCAAGATGGTGCTAGCAATGCTTGCTCAACAATCTCCCGTAAATCCTTATCAGATATAGGTTGATTGCTAAAACTTCTGACAGATCGGCGGTTGTTTAGTACGTTTAAAAATTCCATGATATTACCTCTGAAATCTAGAAATTATTGGTTATTTAATTTCTAGGATATCACTTATATAACTAATTTTCTTGATAATATCTTGTTTAAATGAATTGAATTATTATATAAACATTTTTTGCAAGAAAGATTTCTTTGCATTCTTTAGATCATCTAGTTTTTGTTCTTCTAAAGCAATTGATTTATCTATTTTTTGGAAAAATTTACCTATTTTTGTTTGTTCTTCTAATTCAGGAAATAACAGACTTGTATCCATAACTTTAGATTTTGAAATATTATACCTAGATATCCCTTGAGCAAGTAATTTTATTTTTTTTCTCACCGAATTTGATCGAAGAACATATCCAATAAAATAATAATCAACTTCTTCATGTAATCTATAACCAAAACAGAAACTGTTTAAATAAACATTAGACATTTTTCCTAACCATACTGATGATAGTCCAACTTCTTCAGGAGTTTCTGAAGATACCGTAAATAGAACATCACCAAAAACAACCTCATTTTGCTTTATGTCTTTCTCGATATTACCAACACCATTAAAATCAGAAAATGTATTTTTGTTTACATTAAGATAAGTTATAAATTTTCCTTTACCATGGCCAAAATCTAGTTTTGTTTTTCCTGTTAAGCCATTATACGTGTCACCAATATCCCCCAACTTAGTCTCAACCCAATCATCTGAAAATTCTGGGTAACGAATCTTCGGAACCTTTTCACCATCGGCAGGAAACATTTTCTGTAAGAATCCTTGTTTAGCCTGCTTCAAGGCGTCTAGTTCCTTTTGATGTAGAGCAATGGTGTCATCTAGCAGTTTGAAAAAATTACCTATTTTTTTTTGCTCTGGTAGGGAAGGGAACATAATATTTATTCCCATAAATGATTCATAGTTTATATTAAGTAATCCGTCCATTCTTGCCCCAGAAGAAACAAGCTTTCTAAGTTCCCTGTCAGGTTTTTTTGTTAAAAATAAATATTCAATAAACAATGAGAAAGAATCATTAGTTGTTCTAAAGCTATGATAAACTCTTGGAACTAAGGCTTCTTCATAAGAGTCCAAAGAAAACACTACTCCATATTTAGCAATTTTAGAATTGCCATGGTTATAAGATAGATCATTTTTCTTTAATAACGTGTAATTTTTTTGTTCATTACCAGCTATATTACTAGAAAAACGATCTATTTGATCCATCCATCCTTGAGATGCAGAAATTGTAAGAGTTGGAAGCTCCATTCTCCCATCATTACCTTTGACCCGTTTTGTCACATCACCCAACTTTTTATCAGCCCACTCATCATCAAATCCATTAAATCTAACTACTGGAACATTACTCATTACTATCACCGCCTAGTGCTTGAATAAAATGTTGTAGATCAGATTTTATCTTAGGATCGTCACTTTTTAGTTCATTCAACATGCTGATTAGTTCTGTTTCATTTTGTTTGATTTGAGTTTGTGTTTCTT
This sequence comes from Companilactobacillus metriopterae, assembly GCF_002762335.1. NCBI lineage: Bacteria > Bacillati > Bacillota > Bacilli > Lactobacillales > Lactobacillaceae > Companilactobacillus > Companilactobacillus metriopterae. The sequence continues at coordinate 160,577 of NZ_CP024610.1, forward strand.
TCATTTGAGTAGTTAGTTTATCAAGATCAATCTCTGGTTCCTCTTCAAATGTGTCGACATATCGAGGAATATTCAAGTTGTAATCGTTCTCTTGGATTTCTTCTAAACTTGCTACATGAGCTAACTTGTCAACATCTTTACGATCTTTGTAGGTATTGATAATCAATTCAATATCTTCACTACGAAGAACATTTTGATTCTTTCCCTTTTCAAAGTGTTCACTTGCATCAATGAACATTACATCACGGTTATCTCTTTGGCGTTTCAACACTAGAACGACTGTAGGAATTGAAGTCGAGAAGAATAGTCCTGCAGGTAGTCCGATAACGGCATCGATTTGATTTTTTTCTAATAGTGCCTGACGAATCTTACCTTCTTTTGCTCCACGGAATAGAACTCCGTGGGGTAGGACAATTGCCATCGTTCCTGTAGATTTCAAGTGATATAGACCATGGAGTAGGAACGCAAAATCTGCTTTAGTTCCAGGAGCTAAGCCATAATCTTTGAAACGAGGATCTTTTAATTTATTGTCATTATTATCCCAATGCGCTGAATATGGTGGGTTAGCAACTACTGCATCAAAACTACGTGGATGGTCGATTCCTTGATCATCTGGACCATCTGGCCAATCAGATTCTAGGGTATCACCATTGTTCAATGTCATATTTTGATACTCAACACCATGCATCATCAGATTCATACGTGCCAAGTTGAAAGTAGTAGTGTTCAACTCTTGACCATAGAATTGAACAGCACCTTGAGTATTACCATCTGGTAATTCATCTTGAACTGTCAACAATAGTGAGCCTGATCCCATAGTGGGATCATATACACTGAATGGACGATCAACAGTTGATTCATTAATAGTAACTAATTTTGACAAGACTTGGGATACTTCATGAGGAGTATAGAATTCTCCGGCTTTCTTTCCAGAATTACCGGCAAACTTAGCAATCAGATATTCATAGACATCCCCTAGGATATCCTTACCGTTTTCTCCTAGGTAGTTGAATTCATCTACTGATAAAACAATATTTTTCAAAGCACGGGCACGACTTGTTGTACTATTACCTAGTTTATTATCAGACAAATTCACATCGGCAAAGATATTTGTGAAGTCTCCTGAAGCATTAGTATTGATCTGTGCATTTTTATCGAAGTTATCAAACATATTTTGAAAATCTTCTGGCAAGATTTTGTCACTGTTAACACGATCAATAATTGATGCCCATGTATCATTGGGTGCGATAGCATAACCTAGAGAACTGGCGATATCTTCTAGATAGTCTTCTTCACCATCTTCTGCAGCTGCTCGGATATATGCTTCATTGACAGTTTCATCACCTGATATCTCTACTAAATCTTCATTGATAATATAGTCTTCTTGATGTTCTGACAGATAGCGGTAAAACATGAATCCTAATATATAATTTCTAAATTCACTTGCGTCCATGTTTCCACGCAAATCATTGGCCATTGACCACAGTTGATTTGTTAGGTCCTGTGCGCTCTTTACTTCTTCACTCACTATATTGTTTCCTCTTGTCTTTAATATTTTCTTTTTAGTGTATCGGCAAACTTATTAAATGCTTCTTTAAAACTATTTCTATATTTGATTTTGCTTAGTTCTCTAATTTCTGGATCAGTTGAGTCTTCTTGGTAAAGAACTTGTCCTTCTTTTAGAATCTGGTCACGTTCTCCGGATACGTTTAGATCATCTGCACCAACAACATGATTTTCTAGTATTTCATTTATCAGATGAACATTCTTTATATCAACTAGCCCCCATTTACGTTTGAATTCTAAGATAGATTTTCTCATGGTATCAGTGGCGTAATTATCCAATAAATCAGGGATTTCTGTAGAATTAACTGGATATTTTTCAAATTCGACTTCTTTGTTATAGATATCTTCAGCGTAATCACTAACTTGCTTAGCATACTTAGAATCTTCCAGTTGATCAGCAAATTTAACAATCTTATCTCTAGTTTTTTCTGCTTCTGAGTTGTCGCCATCTTTAACTTGATTAGCTAATTCTGCAATAAGAATATTCAAATAATCATAGTTAACTTTGACGTCTTTCACATGTTCCATAGTCAAGGTTAGATCGGATAGATCGACATCGTGATTTTCTGCGACTACCTTTTTCAACTCTTCAGCGAAGACACCCGTTACTTTGGCTTCGTCGTCTTCTGTCATTCCTAGTGATTCTAGCAATTTTTCTGGGTGTTCTTCATCATAGTTTTCATCTTGTTTGATTTTGGCCATGATACGATTGTATTTCTCTAAGTTATCATAAGTAGTCTCTTGTAAAGTTTCACTTGGTGGAACCATGACAAAATTGGATGTTGCTTCTGAAATATCCGCTACTACTTCTTTTAGTTCATCGACCAACTCTGTATATGAACTTTCGAGAACACCTTTTTCAGGATCATTTTTCAGATCACCTACAACTAATTGATAATTTGCAGATTCACGATTTGCATACAATTGAAGTGCTTCATCCATTAATTTTTCTGAATTATGTGGCCAACGATAATTTACAATATGTCCAAATGGTTTCTCCTGCATATTTTGAACACGGTTGGTTCTTGAATACGCTTGAATTAATCCAGCACCTTTCAGAGTACGGTCAACGTACAATGTGTTTAGTTGTGGAGCATTGAACCCTGTTAGTAATCGATCCACTACGATAACCAAATCAAGGTAATTGCCATCTACTGCTTTCTTGTTTAGTCTAGTTGCTAAATCTTCGTTGTATTCTTTATCTTGAGTAGCATCGAAGTTTGTACCAAATTCCTCATTATACTCTTGCATAGCACGATCTAGATTTTCATTTGTCTCTAATTGTGAATCACTATTGTCCGTTTTTCTACTGAAAGTAACTCCGACTTTAAGTGGTTTCTCTAAAGTTTTGTTTTGGCGCTTGAATTCATCGTAGTACATCATTGCCATTGGTGTAGAGGCTTTACCTCCACCAACTTTAGTTGTCAAAATGGCGTTATATTTGTATGAATTTGATCTTTTATTCCAATTTCGAATAATTTCTGAGACCACTTCTTTTACATGATCTTCATTCATATCATAAACACTAGGTGTAACTTGATCATCCATATCAGCTGCAGTCATATTGTTGATCTTATGGTCAATTTGTTCTGCAGTCCACTCTGGATGTTGATACTTAAAGTACCTTGGTAGGTAATTTTCTTTAAGAGACTGATCAGATAATGTTGTCTCAAAATCAACTTTGAATCCTAGGACATTTTTATCTGCGATAGCATCCCTGATGGTATAAGCGTGTAATAAATCACCGAATAACTCTTGAGTTGTAGGTCCTTCTTTAGGATCAAATGCTGGAGTTCCTGTGTATCCGACAAAAGCTGATCTCTTAATAGAATCTTTGATTCGTAACATCATGTCTCCAGAAGTAGATCTATGAGCCTCATCTACTATGAATACAATATTTTTATCTAGGTTCTTTAATTTATTACTTTCAGCCAACCCACCCATTTTTTGAGTAGATGTAACGATAATTCCTGATCCATCAGATAATAATTTTTTTTCAAGCTCTGACTTATTAGCAGTATCATCTACGACACCATTTTTATTCAAGTCATCACTATCCGGATCATACGCTTGATATTCTTCAACTGTCTGATTTGTCAAAGCAACTCGATCCACCAAAAAGACAACTTTATCTACATTAGGCAATCTTGATGCCAACCATGCAGCTTTGAAAGAACTGATTGTTTTTCCTGAACCTGTGGTATGCCAAACATATCCTAATTCTTTAGGGTCTTCTCCAAAATGATGATTACTAATTCTTTCAATAACACGACGAGTAGCGTAGACCTGGTATGATCTCATAGACATGATCATTTGACGGTTTTTTGTTCCATTTAAAATCATATAGCTAGTAGCCATTTGATGCGCCATTGGAATAGATAAGAACTTGTTAGCGAATTCTTTCCAGTCTAATATTGGGGCGTTAGTTTTTTCATCTTGCCATCTAAATGCAAAATCAGTATTAAACATATCTGATGATGTATTTGCCATATATCTTGCGTCATGCGGCGTCATGGCTACTAAGATTTGCAACGTTGAAAAAATATCAGAGTATTGTTTTTCTGCAATGTATTGATGCATCTGATTCAATGCTTCTTTAGCATCATGACCGTCAGCTTTTTCTTCTATTTGTATAATTGGAAGTCCGTTAATCAATAAAGTTATGTCAAATCGACGTGATTTTTTACCTGCGACAATAGGATCACGTTCTATTTGTTTTACTATTTGATATGTAGTATTTCCTGCGCCAACTTGTGCTTGATCAAATACAGTTAAAAAGACATGTCTACCATCATCTAAATCAACTTCAACTTGAGAAGTACCATTTAGTCCATACAAAAATTGACCAGCTTTGAACGATGTGGATAAATTGCTGATCTCACTTTTAACTTGATTAAATTCACTCACAGACAAAGGCTTTTTTAATTTATCTGGATTATTGTTTTCCAAAATTGTTTTGAAATTTACCCATAATTGATCGGTATTTTTTATATCTGGCATTTCTTGCCACTGCTTTGTCCCACCAATTTTTGTTAGATATTCTACAATTTTATTCTCGAATTCTAATTCTCTCTTCTCAACTGCCATTATTTTCCCCATTTTACTTAAACTAATTTTCTTAATTTTATTATATCAAGAGTTTTTACTTCATTCGATGATTATAGCGAATTCATTAACAAGTAATTCAATGTTAATATATTAATTAGTGGGGAAATATAATTATGAAAAAATCTTCTAACAATTTTATAGCTAGAGCATGGTATTTTTTGAAATAGCCATTGCAATAACTATAATTACAGCACTCGCTATCTATTTAATTCATCCGGATCTACACTCAGTTGTAAAAAGTGCTAGTGATGCAATACCTAATGAGATTGAAAATAAAAGCGGATTTACTTTATTTATTCAATACATATTGAATAACGGATTTAAAGTTCCTCTGCAAATGTTTATTCTTGCACTTATTCCGGTACCTTTTCTTTATTTGATAAACATATTTTATACTTCTATATTACCTGGATTATTATATGGCGTTGCTTATACTCTAGATTTTCAAAAAGGATTTGCAATTACTATTGGATCAATACCACACTTATTCGCAGAGGTATTTGCCTTATGTTTATTTGCATCTGCAATATACCCAATTAACCTATGGATTCGAAATAAAATTTTTCACAGAGAAAATAATTCTACATTCTGGTTTGAAATCAAATTATTCCTGAAAAGATATATCTTGTATGTCTTACCATTGATTATATTAGCTGCTTTCTTAGAAACTTATGTTGCTGATTGGATTACTAATTTAATGATATAAAAAAGCTAACCCTATGGGTTAGCTTTTTTGTAGTATTCATTTTAAAAATTACATATTATTTTAATTCCTAGGATGTCACTTATATAACTAATTTTCTTGATAATATCTTGTTTAGAGAAATTTGCGTATAAATAAACACCATCTGATATTTCTTTTGTTAATTTATATCCTGACTTAGATATACTTTCTTTTGTTCCTAAAATATTAATTGTAGTTGGTTTATCAGACACTATCAGCTTACTTAATTGATCTTTGTAAGATGAATTATAGTAATTCGTAACCATTTTTACAAAAACGGACCTCATTGATGAATCTGAAAACTCGTTTCCCTGATTATCTTTAATCACATAACAATTTATTTGATCTGTGTTTTCATCAACGATTTGATTTTCGTTTTCGAATAAATCAATATTCACTACGTCCAATAGTATCTCTTGAACTATTGACCACAAATTATCCGCTTGTGCTTTAGATAATTTATCAATGTAACTTTGATTTCCTTGTGTTGAATTATCAATATCAAATGTTGTTTGTTGAAATAAATCTATCAATTTTTTCTCTAAATAATCAGTTTGAGATTTAACTAGATGACTATCTTCTCTGCCGAAGAAAATCACGTTAGTCCACCAATCTTTATTCTTATGATGTTGGTTTAATCTTGAAATAACACTCGTCGCAGCCTGACCAATGTATCTACGGTTATCTCCAATTAAAATATAAATACCTGGTAAATTAGCTTCATCTAATGAATTTAAAGAATTTATATCTTCACGATTTGCCATAACGACTTCTGCTGGTTCTTGATGATAGACATAGATATTATCATTTTTTCCGTCAGCTGTAACAAAAATATTTTCACCCATATTGCCTCCAAATTTTTAAATATCTCACTACTATTAATTACGCAAAAAAAAGCTAACCCAGGGGAAGGTTAGCTTTTTGTATTTTATATATCTTGTATATTTTTATCGAGAGTTTTACGGGGGTTTAATATTATAGGGGGGAATATTAAGTATTAAAAGTCATCTCTCATCTGACTATGGTTATATATTAACTTTAATATTTGAATTAATAACTAATAAAATGTGAAGATTCTGTTAACTTACATAATTAATTGATTTTGTTTGACTTATAGTATGGTTTAAGTTGTAAAATTACTTTGTATTACATTTATTATTAAATAATATGACTAATAGGAGATATTGAAAATATGAAAAGTGCTATTTTTGAAAAAGTCGGAGATATTCAAATAGAAGATATTGATATGCCAAAAATTCAAGCACCTGATGACGTAATTATTCGCGTTGTTCGTACTTGTGTCTGTGGTTCAGATTTATGGGCTTATCGTGGTCTAACTGAAAAACCAGAACATTCTGAAAATGGTGGTCACGAGGCTATTGGTGTCATTGAAGAAGTAGGTTCTGATATTTCTACTTTTATCCCTGGTGATTTCATTATCGCTCCATTTACTCATGGATGTGGTCACTGTGCTGCATGTCTTGCAGGTTTTGAAGGAGATTGTCAAAACCATACTGATAACTTCAGTTCAGGTATCCAATCTGAATACATCCGTTATCAACATGCTAACTGGTCTCTTATCAAGATTCCTGGTAAACCAGAAGACTACAGTGATGATATGATCAAATCACTATTAGCTCTTTCAGACGTTATGCCTACAGGTTACCACGCTGCTCGAGTAGCTAATGTTTCAGCTGGTGATACAGCTGTTGTCGTTGGTGATGGTGCTGTTGGTCTATGTGGTGTTATCGCTGCTAAAATGCGTGGAGCAAAACGTATTATTGCTATGAGTCGTCACGAAGACAGACAAAAACTTGCTCTAGAATTTGGTGCTACTGATATCATCGCTGAACGTGGTGACGAAGCTATTGCCAAAATCATGGAACTTACTGATGGCGCAGGTGCTGACGCAGTTCTTGAATGTGTTGGTACAGAATTATCAACTGAAACAGCCCTAAAAGCTGCTCGTCCTGGTGCTACTATTGGTCGTGTTGGTCTACCTCAAAATCCTAATATGGATATGACTTCAACATTCTACAATAACAACATTATCGGAGGTGGCCCTGCATCTGTTACAACATATGTTAAAGGCGGACTTCTAGATGCTGTTCTAAGTGGAGAAATCAACCCTGGTAAAGTATTTACAAAGAGTTTCTCTCTTGATGAAATTGAAGATGCATATGAAGCAATGGACAAACGTGAAGCAATCAAATCACTAATTGTTATGTAATAAATAAAAAGCTAAGACAAATTGTAATTGTCTTAGCTTTTTTATTTATATTATTATCCTTTTTTAAGGAAATTATTATATTTAAATTGCTTCTTCAATAGATTTATTTACAGAATCTTTTTCATTTTCGATCAAGTTGACTCGTGTTTCAATAACACTAATATCCATTGTGATTTCACGAGTTAATCCAGATTGGTTAAGTTTTGGTTCAAAGAATTCTTTGAACTCTGACAATCTTTGATTAGTTCTAAACACTCGGCTAATAACTAGGATAAATGTCGTGAATTCCATATCTCCACCAACAGTATCTTCTAGCCATTGCCATTCGTTGCGAATCCAATCCCATGCTAATTGCTCACCTTTAGAATTATTCAATACGCCATAGAACCAAGCACGCAAATCTTGAGGCTTAATAACACTAGCATCTTCAAATTTTTCGATCAATTTTGTCAATAATTTCTCATCAGTAGCACTTGTAAGTGCAGAAGTAATTGCATTCTTATAACTAGGGTCTGAAGTTTGAACATATTCGTTTAGAAGATTTTCAAATAATGTTTCATCCCCATAATTTCTAACTTCATTTGCCAAAATCAATGTACGTGTATCTGCTGGTAAGGCAGCTAGATTAGATTTATTTTGTTTAAATAAATCATGCGCTTTAGAAATCATTTCGGGATTTTTAGAATATAATGCGGCTGATAATACAATTGGTCGAGTTAATTGATTATCATTTGATTCTCCGGCTTGCTTTTCCCAACCTAATTTAGCAACTTGTTTTTCACTTAATTTACCATAGAGTTTACGTAAATTTTGTTCTTCATTTGAATCTGGTTGAACAAATTTCTTCAAATTACCTACGACTGTGTATAGAGCGTCATTAACAATCGTTTCATCATTATCTGAGAATTGATTCAACAAAGGAACTACTGAACTATAAGAAATTTGACGGCTTTCTGCCAATAGTCTCAAGTCTTGAAGTATTTGTAATTTTGAAATTGCATCCAAATTATCAACATCATTCAAAATATCATCTAATAATTCTTGATCATAATTTACTATAAAGTGTGAATTATTTTCCATATTTAATCGGAAAGATTTGGCATTTTTTGTACGTAGATCAGCATAATTTCCCAAATTAATTGAATTTTCAGTCATTAGTTTTGGAGCTTGATCATAATTAGCATTCAAAGGAATTTGCCAATATCTATCCTTGTCAACGCCGTCACCAATAAAGAATTGCTTTTGATTTAGAACCAAATCTCCATTTTCAATCTTAGCAGTAACTACTGGATATCCTGGCTGTTCCAACCAAGAATTCATAATTGCACCTAAGTCTAGCCCAGATGCTTTACCTAAAGCATCCCAAAGGTCTGCACCTCTGGCATTGCTATACTTGTGTTCAGCAAAATAATTCTTCAGTCCTGCTCGTAAGGCATCATCACCTATCAAAGCACGAACCATAACTAGCATACGAGCACCTTTAGCGTAAACAATAGCTCCATCAAATAGAGAATCGATTTCAGCTGGATCATTTACTTGAACATGAACAGATTGCACCCCATCAGTTGCATCACGCTGCAATGCTGCTGGAGCATCTGAAGTTTGGAATAATTCCCAAATATGCCAATCTGGTTGTATGGCATCGATAGCTACATATTCCATCATATTGGCGAAACTTTCATTTAACCATAAATCATCCCACCACTTCATAGTTACCAAATCACCAAACCATTGATGTGCCAACTCATGGGCGATAACAGTAGCAACTAATTGTTTTACATTGAGTGCGGTATTTTCAGGATCTAACAATAAATATGCTTCACGATAAGTAATCAGACCCCAGTTCTCCATTGCTCCTGCTGAAAAATCAGGCAAAGCTAATTGCCATGAATGTGGCAATGGATAAGGAGTTTCATAGAATTCTTCAAAAAATTCAATAGATCGTTGAGCAATGTCTAGTGCAAAATCTAGTTCATTGCTAGCATGTGCTTTAGTTCCAAACACTCCAACTTGAACACCACTTTTAGTAGTTGTCATCTTACTTTGTAGTTCACCAAATGCAAAGGCAATTAGATATGTGGACATGCGAACTGTAGTATCAAAATAGTGAACTCCACCTTCATTACGAACCTCAGGCATATTACTCAAAATTGTTTCGCCATCATGTTCATCAAACTTGATAGCTAAGTCAAAAGTGGCTTTTGCTTCAGGTTCATCAACACTTGGGAAAGCTTGGCGTGCAAAAGTAGTTTCAAATTGTGTTCCAATTATTTGTTTCTTAACGCCATCAACTTCATAGTATGAAGGATAAATTCCCATCATAGTATCAGTAAGTTTAGCATTATATTTGATTTCTAATGTTACTTCACCAATATCTGAAAGTTCAATATTGATAGCTTCATTCTTGTCGTCCACTTCAAATGGAAGATTTGTACCATTTGAAATCACTGATTCGATAGTTAAATATTTTTGATGAATAGAAATATTCTTCTCTTTGGCATCACCTGTAATTGTTGATGTACCTTGGATTTGTTTCTTCTCACGATTGATATCAATAAAGATATCATAGTGAGTTGGTTCGAATAATTGATAAAAATGATTCAATTCTGCCATAAATTCTCTCCTTAAAGTTCAATAATTGTTTTTATTATACGACAGTGCACAAAAAAAGAGTTAGCTAAGCCAACTCTTTTTCAACTTTTTGGGGGAAAGTTATTTATTTATGAGGGGATTAATATTTAAGGGGGGAATATTATTGAAAAAATCTATTAGCCATATCTTTATCTGACTATGGTTATATAGTAACCTGAAATTTTGAAGATATATCTATACAAATAAGAAATAAATTAGAATAGTTGTGAATATTCTGTTACTTTGTCAGTTCAAAACTCATATCAATGAGCGGAGTAATCTTGTCTAAACTGACCGTACTATCCAAAACAATAGTAATCCAATAATCTTTATTCATATGATAACCCGGGTAAAATCCCTCATCTTTTCGTAATGACCCTAATATTTCTGGATCAACTTTGACATCAAGAATATCTAGCTTTTCATTACTATCCAAGCCTATTTTGTCAGCTGAAATGGTCATAATTAACGCAAACCATTTGCCATGATCTGAATGACGAAAAACTCCGTCTTCAGGAAACTTCTTAAAAGGAAAAGTGATTTCTTCACCGTATTCAGTTTTTATATACTCTAAAACTTGATCTTTGATTTTCATAATACTGCCTTTGACTAATTAACCTATGAATGTTTTTCAACTTTCAAAATATCTTCTAGTTCCTTCATTTTAAAATCATATATTTTTGAGAGTATAAGACATAGTCTTATATCAACTTTTTTAACTTGGTCTCTTTCTATTTGATTCAATCCAGTTGTAGAACTTTGATAATCATATTTTGACAACTCATCAACGACATCTTGTAAACTCATATCAGCAAAAAAACGCTTAGATTTTAAGAAAAAACCCAGTGTATCTTTATCTTTTTGATTCATTATTTTCCTTTCAATAATAATTAGCAATACAACTTGACATCAATGAATTTATTTGTGATAATGTGGTTGTCCTTTATTAAGGAAATATTCCTTTTATAGAACAAATATAATTTCGGGGGTAACTAGATATGATTACACTTTTCAACTATTTAGGTTTATGTGTTCTATCAGCAATTAATGACGAATTCTTTGATGGTACTCGTTAATATCAAGTTAGATATTGAAAATTATCTTTAATGTATTTTTAGACAACTTACATTATATCAAAAATAGTATATGTAATGGATTTCATAATACATTATCATATACTTTTTTATAGTTAACTCTCAAATTATTTGAGAGTTTTTTTAATTTATAAAAACAAATTTTATTTATAACGATTTCTATTTAAAAATTAAATATATTTTTATATTATCTATTGTATTAATTCAAATTATATATTACTATTTAACCATAAATTAATTCAAATTATATATTACTATTTAACCATAAATTAATTCAAAGGAGCTATATAATGATTACACTATTTAACTATGTTCTTGCTTGTACAGCATCAGCAGTTTACGACGAATTCTTCGACGTAACAAAATAATAAAAAAAATACATCGTAATGATGTCTTTTTTTATTTGTCCTATAAAATAGATCCACTAGATTTTATAGCTTCTTTATACCAATTAAATGAATCTTTATAACTAACAACTAAGAACTTCACCCACTATTAACTTTTGATTAATTAAGTCTATAATGATAGTTAAATAACAAAAGGAGTATTCTTTTATGAGTAAAAAAATTCAAGGTTCATGTACAACAATTTTGGTTGGTAAAGATGCTTCAATTGATGGCTCTACAATTATTTCAAGGAATGATGATGGCCATGAAGCACTTGATCCTCAACGTTTTATCGTTGTTCAACCTGAAGATCAACCTAGAAAATATCAATCAGTAATCAGCAAAGTTCAAGTTGACCTTCCTGATAATCCTATGCGTTATACCTCAATTCCTAACTCTATTTTGACAAATGGTATCTGGCCTGCTGCTGGTATCAATAGTGAAAATGTTGCTATGTCAGCTACTGAAACAATCACTACAAATTCTAGAGTATTAGGATTTGATCCATTAGTAGATGGTGGAATTGGTGAAGAAGATCTTGTTACACTGGTTCTTCCTTATATCCATAGTGCGAAAGAAGGAGTAGAAAGACTTGGATCCCTTTTAGAAGAATTTGGAACATACGAAACAAATGGAATTGCCTTTTCTGATCATAATGAAGTTTGGTGGCTAGAAACAATTGGTGGACATCACTGGGCTGCGGTTCGTATTCCTGATGATGCCTATGTTGTTGCACCAAATCGTATGAATATTGATGACTTTGATTTTGATTCAGCGGATACACTTTGCTCAAGTGATTTGAAAGATGTTATCGCAAAATATAATTTAAATCCTGATTTTGAAGGATACAATTTACGTCATATCTTTGGTAGTGCAACTATAAAAGATACTGTCTATAACAATCCTCGTGCCTGGTATGGTCAGAGTTACTTCAACCCTGATTTGATTCAAGATATCGATGACCAAGATCTTCCATTTATCTGCTTTGCAAATCGTAAGATCTCTATTGAAGATGTAAAATACGTGCTAAGCTCTCATTTTGAAAATACAGAATATGATCCTTATGGAAATGGTACTGAAGATGAAAAACAACTACTTCGTCCAATCGGAATAAACCGTAACCACAACGTCCACATTCTTCAAATCAGAAATAATGTTCCTGCAGATATTTCTGGAATTCACTGGTTAGCTTATGGTGCTAACACTTTCAACACTGTTGTTCCTTTCTACAGCAACGTTAATGACACTCCAGAAAGTTACAAAGATGCCAATGGAACTTTCAACATGAATAACATGTATTGGTTGAGTTGTACTACTGCACTCCTTGGAGATACAGATTACGATTTGTATGTTGATTTACGTGATACCATCGAACTAGAAGCAATGGGTGCTTATCGTAAAATTCAAAATGATACCGATGCAGAATTTTCTTCGAGTTCAGATGTTAAAAAATATCTACAAAATGCCAATGAAAAATTAGCTAATGAATCATTTACTAGACAAACAAAATTACTTGGTGACATGGTTATTCTAGGTTCAGAACATATGAAATTAAGATATAATCTTAACGACTAAAAGCATCCCTTGCGGATGCTTTTTTTAATAGACACATTTAGTAATTCGGAGTAAAATGGATTAACTTTATTAAAGGAAGTACGAAATGAAAAGAAACATTTTACTTATAGTAGTACTAATAGCAGTTGGTGGTTTTTTTGCCATCAATGACAGCAACCTAACTACAGAAGCTGACAGATCAGCATTAGTTAGTACTTTAAATCAGTCCAAAAATGATATATCCAATTTATTCGGTTCATTATCATCTAGATTATTTGCTATAGAAACTGGTGAAACAGCACAGAGTGAAAAAGCTGCCGCAAAAAAAGTGTACCCAAATCAAACACCGATTTTTTCGATATTTAAAGAATACACTCCGGAAAATACTTATTATTATCACTTTACTAGTAAAACTCCAACTGTTGCCAGACAAGCATTCAACGATGCAATTTCCACATATAATAATACCGGACTAGTAAAACTAGTCGAAGGAGATGGCAGTGATGATGTAAATACCATTACATTTTCTATCTATCACGATAATCAAGGTTATACTGATGGACAGACTATCGAATTAGGTAAAGGTGGTCCACAACTTACATATAGTCCTAGTGATGCCTCTAAAAAAGCAATTAACCATGCAACGGCAAGTATCAATATGTCTTATTCTGAATCTATAGCCGATTCAGTTACTGTTCACGAGCTAGGTCATGCTTTAGGACTAGAACATAGCAAAGACCCAAGTTCTGTGATGTACCCTAGCAATCAAGGCGTTAGCAAATTATCTGAAAGTGATCTGAATGCTTTGAGATCTATTTACTATAAAAATTAACTTTTTTCTAATTTTTATGGATTTATATTAAAAAACTATTTGCAAATTAAAAATTAAATGCTATGATATGTTCACAAAATAAAATAACAACAAGAAAGACAAGTAGATATGTTAAGACTGACAGTGAAATGAGAATTAGTGAGAACTCATTCAGATACTTAATATTTTGAAAAACACTTTCTAATGTTTCTAGCTGAAAAGTTTTCTTAGTAGGTTTAGACGTTACCGGTACGTTATCATTCGGAGGAGTATGTTAGTACTCTTATTGAGGTGGTCTATTTAAGTATAGACAACTTGGGTGGTACCGCGAAAAGTCTTTCGTCCCTATACAAAGGGATGGAAGGCTTTTTTTATTTTGAAAAATTAAATGCGGGGTTGAAATTATGAACTTAATTATTCCAGAATCATATGATCCAAAACTATCAATCAAGGATACACAAAAAGCTATAAGATACATTCGTGAAACATTTCAAGACGAATTTGGAAAAGAATTAAATCTGTCTAGATTATCTGCACCTATGTTTTTAGAAAAATCTACTGGTTTAAATGATAACTTGAACGGGATTGAACAGGCTGTATCTTTCACTATGAAAGACATGGGTGACGATACCATAGAAATCGTCCACTCACTAGCAAAATGGAAAAGATTTGCTCTGGGTGAATATGGATTTGACCTACATGAGGGATTGTATACAAACATGAATGCTATTCGTAAAGATGAAGACTTGGATAACTATCACTCAATTTATGTTGACCAATGGGATTGGGAAAAAGTGATTTCTAAAGATGAGCGTACCAAAGAAACTTTGGAAGAAACAGTTAGAGAAGTTTTCAAAGTTATCAAACATATGGAACATGAAGTTTGGTACAAATTCCCAGAAGCAGTTCACAAGTTGCCTGATGAAATTCACTTTATTACAACACAAGAATTAGAAGATAAATATCCTGATTTAACTCCTAAAGAACGTGAAAATGCCATCTGTAAAGAGTATGGTGCAGTATTTATAGAACAAATTGGTGGAAAGTTAAAGAGTGGTGAACGTCACGATGGACGAGCACCCGACTATGATGATTGGAAACTAAACGGAGATATCATATTCTGGTATGAGCCCCTAAACCAAGCTATCGAAGTATCAAGTATGGGAATTCGAGTTGATAAAGATGCCATGTTATCTCAACTAAAAGAGCTTGATGAAGAAGCTCGTCTGGAATTACCATTCCATAAAATGATTATCAATGAAGAACTACCTTACACAATTGGTGGTGGAATTGGCCAATCACGTCTATGTATGTTATTACTAGGAAAAGCACATGTTGGGGAAGTTCAAGCAAGTATTTGGCCAGCGGATATGATTGAGGAATGTAAAAAGAACGGAATTAATATTCTATAAAACAAAAAAAGATGCCTTTTGGCATCTTTTTTATTTAACTTTTTGGGAGAAAGTTATTTATGAGGGGAATTAATATTTAAGGGGGAAATATTAATGAAAAAATCTATTAGCCATCTCTCTTATCTGACTATGGGTATATAATAACTTGAAATTATGAATATATAGATACAGATATGAGAATTATTTTCTGTAAAACTATGAATATTTTTTGAAAATAAAAAAAATCATAGAAATTAATCTATGATTTCTGCAGTATTTTGATTTTCTTTTAGATCAAGGTAGAATGCAGCAAAAGTAGCTGATTTATACGGTGCTAACCAGATATATCCTATACCTAAAGTTAACCATGCTAGGATATCCCAGCCAAGGAAACTAAGTTGTAATACAAAATATCTCCATTTGTTTCCATCCATCATTTGACGACTCTTTGTTATGTAATCTGTATAATGATCAGATGTATTTCCAGATTCAACCGCGTCTTTGTAAATAAACATTGCTTGTGAGTAGGCAATTGCCTTGATAACTCCGGGCACTATAAGAAGAATAGACCAAAGTAATACCCATATATAGTTTAATAATTGAATAAAGAATGAACCTGTAAAATAATCCTTTGTAAATGCAACAAACGCGCTCTTAAATGGTGTTTCTGGAGCATTCTTTGTCTTAAGCCAATCTATGAATACAAACACTATTCCTGATGTAAGAATTCCCAATAAAATAGAAACTATTATTCCAAATGCAGAATTAGTACTATTAGTAGCTGATTGGGGATCATAATAATTATATGTAGAAGTATAGGCTACTGTCCCAATTCCTACAAAAATATAATAAAGTGTAGGAATAATATTAAGTATGATTCCCTTACTCCAGTTACCATGCAAAATTTCTTTAGCGCTACTTTTTAGTGATGCGCTAGTTTTAAAATTAGAATTCATTGTAACCCCCCTTGTTTAATAAACATTACTTATAAAATATATCACACATATTATAAATTTAATTAATTTTTTTAGATTTTAGATTATCATAAAAATTAGCATTTGTTGCATTTATATACGGTGTTAACCATATAAAACCTATGCCCAATGTAAGAATCGAAAGCAAGAACCATCCTAAAAATGAAAGCTGCAAAACAAAATACTCCCATTTATGACCATTCATAAGTTTTCTGCTCTCATTTATAAAATCACCAAAGTTATATTCTTTTTTATTACCTTCGTCAATATAATCCTTATACAAATAAATCGCTTGCGAGTACGAGATCATTTTAATTATTCCAGGTACAACCAATAATAGTGACCAAAGATAAAAATAAAGGGAAGATTCAATTCCAATTATAATATTCCCTTTTACATATTTGGGTGAGAAGCCTGAAAATCCAGAATTAAATACTGAATCCATGTTGATTTTTTCACCTCTCAACCACCCTAAAAGAGTGAACATTACTCCGTAAGAAACTAGCATCATTCCTATTGTTAAAATAATGAAACTCACTAAACCTATAAGAATAAAGATAATTAATGCTAATGGTTGACCGTTATTTACCGGTTCTGATATTAAGACGCTTATTGGCAAAAATATCACCTCTATAATTCTTATAGCTCCTAAAACTATCATGGCAGGTATTATATTTAACAGAATTGCATATAACCAGTTACCTTTATACATATTTTTAACATCTTGTTTTAGTTCTGCACGACTCTTGTAATGTTGTTCCATAAAATCCCCCTTATAAATACTGATATACATCACTATTAAATATATCATACGCGTTTAAAATATTAATAAATGAATTTATATGTCATTCCAATTTTTATTAAATTATCAAATATAATTAGTCTTTACTTCTAATTTCAGATAAAATATATTTAAATTCAACTAGGAGAATCAAATATGGAAAAATTTTGTCAAAGTTGTGGAATGCCACTAAATTCAGAAAATCTTGGTACAGAATCTGATGGTAGTAAATCATCTAAATATTGTAACTATTGCTACGAAAACGGAAAATTCATCGAACCCAACATTACTATAGAAGAAATGATCTCTAGAGGTAAAAAAGGAATTGATGAATCTAGCGATAACTTTATCAAAAAAGCAATGTTAAAAATGTTCTATCCTATGCAGATTAAGGGATTAGATCGTTGGAAAGCAGCAAAAAACAAATAATGATTAAATCAATTATGGCTGACGAAAATTTTCTATCTAAAAAATCAATACCCGCAACTAAAGATGATCTAAATGTTGTTAATGATTTAATGGATACACTTGAATATCATTCTGATAATTGTGTCGGAATGGCTGCTAATATGATTGGTATCAGCAAAAATATTAGTGTTTTTAGGTTAGGAAATACTTCTGTACCTATGATTAATCCTGTTATCATATCTAAAAAGAATATTTACGAAACTAGTGAGGGTTGCTTATCACTAACTGGCGAACGTCCCACACAGAGATACCAAAATATCAAAGTCAAATACTTAGACATCAATTTCATAGAACATACCCAAGATTTTTCTGATTGGATTGCTCAAATTATTCAGCATGAAATTGACCACTGCAATGGGATTATTATCTAGCTTGAGAGGAATATTTGGTTATTCCTCTTTTTTATTATCTTTTCAATAAAAAATTTTATTGAAATTAATTATTATTCAAATATAATTATATATAACTAAGGGGGAACCACATGATTAAAAATAACAAAATAATTACAATTATTACTGCTGCCACTGTTGCAATATCTATTGCTAGCACAGCAGTAATCTCAACTACAATCACTCTAGGAAATACAACATCCGGTGATAACCCTTCACGTGTCAGAGCTTCATACCCATGAATTCCAAATGCATGTATTTTTATTACTGAATTTTCATTATCAGCAGTGGGTATTGGACGATCTACAATTTTTAACACATTAGAATCACCAGGTTCAGATATAACAACAGCTTTCATAAGCTAACCTCCATAAGTAATTAATAATTTTCTTCTCCTCACCATGGAAGAGAATGTCCATCTCTAAAGAGAAAACCAGTTAGACTAAAATCAAAAAGTTGCTACCAATAAAACATTAGTGCTTAACTTTACATCTATTCGAATCCCTTTCAGAATGAATTTTTACAGCAACAGAACAATACTGAACTAACTGTACGAGTTCACTAGCAATTTTTTAAATAGTTAGCTTTTTAATGTATAAGTTGGTACTTAAATTCCAGTATTGCTACTCCTTAAGTGTACACCATAGTCTGGATTATCAAATGAACCAGATTATTTTACAAGCCATTGGGCCCTGACTAAACCAATTGTCGATGTCATTATTATCTAGACTTTTTAGTAAAAATGTTAATAATCGTTGATAAAAAGTTGCATTAAGTGCATCCTCAAGAACATTTATTTGAGGTAAAAAATTTGGTTGAGTCAGATATGAAATGTCTGCAACTTTATTAACATTCTTTTCGAAAACACTAACTAAAAAATAATTCAAAACACTTATATCAATTTGCCAGCTATATCACTTCAAGACGAAAGCCCCGATTTTTCATTGTGATTAATAAATAAAAAGTCATCACACATTTATGTGGATGACTTCCTTCAATAATTAATTTTATTCCATAATTCAAATAGCGTCACTTTTATTATTTCAACTCAATTGTTGAAGACTTCTTACCTGTATTGTAATACAACACAAAGCTAAATAACGTACGATATTTTCAACTATTTAGTTGCTCTTCTTCTTTTGACAATAATATTAGATAACACTTGAATCAATACAGTCATTAGAGGTGTTAATAATCCTACGTATGGAATAAAGAATAAACCTACAATTGCAAATAATGTCCATACAAGATTACTTATTAGCATAAATTTTCCAGCCTGACGTTCTGAAAAATCATCTAATTCTTTAACATCTTTATTATCCCGTCGCAGCATATATGACATAAATCTTGCTGAAAATAACCAAATTAAACATGTTACAACATATACTAATTCTGCCCCCCAGTATTCTGGAAAGTGACCCACAAATGATGTGGCAATTGGTAAAAATGATAAACAAAATAACCAGGTACATACTCCGATAAAACCGCCAACGTTTATCCATTTTATTGCAATAAACATCTCATGTTGAACATACCAACTGAACATAACTAAAATAAATGTCATTAAGTATGAGAACGCCATCTGCCATTCCCCAAATAAAAGTTTTAAACTTGGTTCTTCAGGTACTTTTATCTCCAAGATAAGTACGGTTAATACTATCGCAATTATGGCATCAACAAATGCTTCAACTCTACTTTTATTCATAATTTTAACTCCATAATTATATTAGCCTAATTATGTACTTTCTCAAAAATAAAATAAATAAGCTATCTTATTTTAATATAAGATAGCTTATTTTTATGTCTATTCCCACTCAATTGTTGAAGGTGGCTTACTTGTAATGTCATACACTACACGGTTGATATGATCGACTTCATTGACCATTCTTACTGAGATAGCTTGTAAAACATCCCACGGTATTTGAGCAAAGTCAGCAGTCATTCCATCAATTGAATTAACTGCACGAATACCGATTGTATAATCGTATGTTCTTCCGTCACCCATAACACCTACTGAGCGAATTCCAGGTAGAACTGTGAAATATTGCCAGATTTCTTGATCTAGTCCAGCTTTTTTGATTTCCTCACGTAGAACTAAGTCACTATCACGTACTACTTTAAGTTTTTCTTCGGTAACTTCACCGATAACACGAATTCCTAATCCAGGTCCTGGGAATGGTTGTCTCCATACTAGATTATGAGGCATCCCCATTTCTTCGCCAAGCGCACGAACTTCATCTTTAAACAATGTGTTTAGAGGTTCGATTAGTTTGAATTGCATATCTTCAGGAAGTCCACCTACATTATGATGAGACTTAATTGTTTGAGCTGTGCTTGTTCCAGATTCGATAATATCTGTATATAAAGTTCCTTGAGCTAGGAATTCCATTCCATTTAGTTTTGATGCTTCATCATCAAACACTTGAATGAATTCATTACCAATAATTTTACGTTTCTTTTCAGGGTCTGTAACGCCTGCTAATTTATCTAAGAAGCGTTTTTGAGCGTCTACTTTAATAATGTTTAGTCCAAATTTACCTTCTAGACTAGCCATTACTTCATCTG
The DNA here is from genome assembly GCF_002762335.1 of Companilactobacillus metriopterae. NCBI lineage: Bacteria > Bacillati > Bacillota > Bacilli > Lactobacillales > Lactobacillaceae > Companilactobacillus > Companilactobacillus metriopterae. The sequence goes on from NZ_CP024610.1 coordinate 181,249, forward strand.
CTTCGTTCTTTCTTAAAAGACCATGATCAACAAAGATACATGTCAATTGATCACCGATGGCTTTATTTAACAGTACACCCACAACAGATGAGTCTACTCCACCAGATAATCCCAGAAGAACTTTTTTATCACCAACAGTTGAACGAATTTCTTCAATTTGTTGGTTGATAAAATCTTCCATAGTCCAATTTGATTCTGCTTCACAGATATCAAATGCAAAGTGCTTTAGAATATCCATTCCGTATTCTGTATTGCGAACTTCTGTATGGAATTGCACACCGTACATTTTACGTTCATTGTTTCCAATGGCACTGATAGGAGCATTCTTGCTAGTAGCTATAACATCGAATCCCTCAGGTGCTTCACGAACTAAATCACCATGTGACATCCAAACAACTTGATCTTTTGGTAAGTCTTTGAAAAGTGGTGAATCTTGTTTTAGAACCTCAATATCAGCTTTTCCGTATTCACGATTATCAGCTGATTCTACCTTACCACCAAGGTTATATGACATAAGTTGCATTCCATAACAAATACCTAGCATAGGTATACCCAAATCATAGATCTCTTGATCTAGTGTGAATGCATCTTTGTCATAGACACTCATTGGACCACCTGAAAGGATAATACCTTTAGGATTAATTTCTTTAATTTCTGCTGCTGTAATAGTGTTTGGTAATAACTCAGAATATACCCCAATATCACGAATACGGCGAGTAATCAGTTGATTATATTGACTACCATAATCCAAAACAATAATGCTATCTGCTTCTGGCCAGTTTTTGCTCAAATCATTGTCCCCCTTGAAAGAATTGTTCTAATAATTGTATATGAAATAAGACTTTTTGTCATCATTTATACAAAAAAAGACCTCAAAGGGTCTTTTTACCAAATATTGACGCGATCTGCTTCATCAAGCCACATTGCATCTCCTGGTTTGATATCAAATGTTTTGTAGAAATCATCAAAATTTTGTACAGCAACATTTCCTCTAATTGGTGCAGGTGCATGAGGATCAACAGTTAATAGTATATTTGCATGATCATTAGTTGTCTTATATCTCCAAGCCTTCTCCCATGATTCAAAGAACTCTTTAGCACTAAAATCACTTTCCTTTTGAGCTGCTGCAAATGCGACATTAAGACCACCATTGTCTGCAATGTTTTCGCCAACAGTTTGATATCCATCAACTGTTCCATCTGCATAAGGAATACCATCATATTCATTTGCCATATCATCAACTAGGTCTTGGAACTTAGACTGATCTTCTTCTGTCCACCAATTATTATAGTTTCCATTAGCATCGAACATTGCCCCACTATTATCAAAAGCATGTGTTATTTCATGTCCGATAACGGCACCAATGGCACCATAATTAGAACTGCTTGATTGAGATGATGAGTAAAATGGACTCTGTAATATAGCTGCTGGAATAGTTACATCGTTATTTTGTGGATCATACTGTGCATTTACTTGAAAACTAGGCATGGTCCATTTTGACTTGTCGAATGCTCTATTGTAGTCGGAAATCATACTTTCCTGACTTGCTTTATTTAAATCCTTGATAACATTGTATAAAGATTCATCTTGAGAAATTTCAACCTTACTATAGATGTCATCAACATCATCAGGATAAGCAACTTTAAGTTTAATGTTATTCAATTTTGTAATAGCATTTTTCTTAGTTGCATCACTTAACCAAGTATTGTTTTGTAAACGGTCTTTATAGACATACAAGATATTATCTATTAATTTTGTGGCGTCTGTTCTAGCTGCTTCACCAAAATAATTTTTTCCATAATACTGAGTTAAAACTTGTTTAAACTGATCACCAGTCCAATCATATGCTAATTTTTGCATACTAGGAAGTTCATCAAGACCACTAACTTTTTCTTCAAAAGGAGCTACTGCTTGAAGTGCATCTTCTCCTAGATATGAACCTTCACTCATAGCTGTTGTAACTATCATCCAAGATTTTAAATTGTCAAAATTCTTAAGACTAACAAGATTGTTGAATTTATTGTAGTAACTAGTATCAGAAACATCTATAACATTACTTTTATTTGTGAATAATGAATTTAAAAAATCTCCAACTTTTAAATTAGTAAAATTATCTACAAAATCACTATTTGAAACATAATTATAGGGTTTTACATCAGTTGTATCATCTACATTTTCCATGTTATTTATAATTAAATTACTATAAATTTGGCGATCAAAATCCATTGCTTGATCAACCATAGTAGCAGCTTCATCGCTGCTATATCCTAATAATTTAAGTAGATTAGTTGCTGATTCAGAATATCTAGAAAGCATGATAATTCCATCGTCATTGTCTGGATCATAATATGAAGAATCCGGCAAAATATTTGCTGCTGGAGAAAAGTTTAGAACAACTTGGTTGGAATTATTATAATTTGCCTCAAGACTATAATTGAAAGGCAAACTAATATTGTCGTTGCTTAATTCAAGTAATGCATTATTTAAATCGTCATAATTATTCAAAGCAGCAACTTTTTGTAAGTCAGCATTAATGTCACTATAATTTTTATCTGTGTCCTTATTTCCAGTTGTTGCCAATTTGTAAAAATCGACAGCTTGTTGGATTTGTGAACTTGTAACTTTTTGGTTACCATTGGCCATATTTTCCAAAGATGACATCATCTCTTTATCAATGTTATCTTGAATTTCATCCATGGCACCAGTAGATGCTTGGCCTTCAGGTATTTGAGCAGAACTTAACCATTGACCGTTGACGTTGTAATAAAAATTTTCTTGTGGTGTTGCGGTTGATGAATCAACACTCCAGTCACCACCGGCATATTGATCATCTGATGTAACTTGACTAGTTGTGTCTTGATCAGTTGTTGTTTGATCATCTGAGACAGCTACATTGTTGTCATTACTTACAACTTCTACCTTTGGATCTTGTATAACAGTATCAGCATTTACTGTTTGTATCTCTACAGACAGCCCCAATATAATTGCTAATGCTGTACCACAAATGAATATACTCCCCTTGTGCTTCATAATTAATACCCCCATTAATTTATTAAAGTTATAATTTATATTTTATTCCTCGCTATACGTAAAAACAAATATATTAATAAAAAAGGCTGCTCAATGAGCAACCTTTTACCAAATAGTAATTCTTTTTTCAGGATCAAGCCACATAGCGTCACCTTTTTTAATATCATATGTTTTATAGAAATCATCCATATTCTGTAAAGTTACATTAACACGAACAGGTCCTGGGATATGTTCATCCATAATTGCATACATTTGATCAATTATAGGAAGTGCACTGTACTGCCATGATTTTGCCCATGACTCGAAGAATTTATTGATATTAAAATCAGGTTGTTTTTTTGCGACATCTAAAGCAATCACTAATCCGCTATTATCTGCCATGTTTTCACCAACTGATTTATATCCATCTAATACAGTAGAATTATAAGGGATATTATTGTATTCAATAGACATTTTTTGGACAATATCTTGGAAATTAGCGAAATCATTATCTGTCCACCAATTGTTTAAGTTTCCATCTGCATCATATAATGCCCCGATATTATCAAATGCATGAGAAATTTCATGACCAATAGTTGCTCCCAGTGAACCGTAATTTTCACTAGAGTTTCCATCAACATCGTAAAATGCTTTAGAAATTTGTGCTGAAGGTATTGTTATCTCATTTCTTGATGGATCGTACTGGGCGTTTACTTCATAGCCCCCCATTGTCCAAATAGATCTATCAACTGGTTTACTAAAACTTTCGATACTGTTTTCAATATCGATTTGATTTAAATTATCAATAATCGTTATAAGTGGAATATATTGATCAAAATTAACATCTGAGTAACTATCAGTCACTTGAGTTGGATATCCAATCTTGATTGCCATTTTATTAAGTTTAGCAATTGCATTGTTTTTGGTTGATTGACTAAGCCAAGTATTACTTTCTAACCTATGAGCAAATGCCTGGTTAATATCGGTAACCATTTTAGTAGCACCAGCAATAGTTTGATCTGATGTGTATTTAGATCCATAATAATTACTTAAAATAGATCCATAGTAGTTATACAAATTTTCATTTGCGAAATCTTCTGGATCTTGCGCATCAAATTCAGAATATAAATTGTTATTATGATAAATTTGTTGTGCCTTTGATCCTAATAACTCAGCATTTTGAACTAGATTATTAACAACCATCCATGATTTCATTTCATCAAATGTATTTGGATTTATTAAATCATTTATATGTCTGTAACCTTCCAAATCATCGATAGAAACTCTTGAACCAGTAGAACCATATGTTTCTGTTATTAATTTGTTTATATCTAAACTATCAAAGTTATTGATAAAATCATCTGAATTAACTGTATAATCTGGTACGGGTTGAGCAGCTAAATCATTTTGAAAAATATCCTGATTGGTATTCTTTGCTAGTAGCTCATCATACTTCATGGCTTTAGCCACTATGTTATTTGCAGTGATTGAATCATAGCCAATTAAACCTAAAAGCTTATTAGACATTTGAGCATATATAGACATCCCTATATTGGATTTATTACCCCAGTTACGTATTTGTTGAGGGAAAACCGGATATCCTGCTGCAAAGTGTAAAATGTATTGTGAACTGTCCTCAACACCAACATCAGATCTTAAACTAAATGGTAAATTAAGCCCAGATTTATAAAGTTCACTCAAATTATTGTTAAAATCATCTATGTCCTTTAAGTCGTTAATTTGATTAAGCTGCGACATCATTGCCTTATATGCATTAGGATCATCAACACCATATGTATTTTGAAGATAAGTATAAAATTCCACTGCATGTTTCATTCCGTCTGATACATCGGTAATTTGGCCACTTTGAATTTCCTGAATGTCTGCATCAAGTTGGTCGCTCACATCCATCTGAGTATCTTGATTAATTCCAGTTACCGGTTTATCATCAGACGCCTGATTATCTTCTTGCCACTGAGCATTAACATAATAATAGTAATTACTGTTAGGTATTGCATCAGTAGGATCAACATTCCAATCTCCACCTGGATAAGTTACCTGATTGAAACTTCTAGTTTCAATAGTATCATTGTCTACTAGAGTGTTGTTTTGAACATTCTCCGTTGAAATCGTTGAATTATCAGTTGTTTCATCAGCGTAGGCAGTATTCAAGGTCACAGATAACCCCAAAATTGCCGCAAGAACCCCTCCACAAATTAAAATAGAATTTTTATGTTTCATAATTATTCCCCTTTGCATTAATCCCATGAATAACTTTATTCTATGCTACACATAGCTCTAAAACAATTAAATTTTTAAATAAAAATCAGGAGATTATTAATGTCTGATTCTAGAAGAAAACTTTCAAAATTTGTTGGTCAAAAAATTCTCTGTAGTGGAATTTTTAATAAACTAACACACAAACATAATAAAAATACCGGTAATACTAGTCCTGTTATCTTGCTCACTGATATTCACATCTTGAACGATGATTTTTCAAACAGGGATTTAGTAGCTAACCATGTGTGGATCAATGTCACAAAAGGAATGTTCCAGTATATTGATAAGGAATTATTTAATGGCGATTTGATTGTTTTTTCTGCCAAGGTTTCTACGTACAATATTGTTCGTGACGACGTTCTGCAAAAGCGTGACAACCTTTATCAGGAAATGAAACAAAAAAACGATATTGCCTTTAAGCAATACCGTGAGAAATATCTAGATTGGGAAGATGAATGGCAGACTATAAAAGATACTAACGATTATGTCTACCAAGAATATACAAAGGGAAATTACAGCTTTGATGAAATGCAAAAAATTCAAAAACAAAACATCAAAGCTTATCAGAATAGACGCCCAAATATTGATTCAACCAGCAAAAAGCAGCAAAAACAATTTGAAAAATCTCAAAGAGAACAACAAGATTTAAAACTAGTGGACTATCAACTACAAGAAATTAAGATTCCCAAGAAATATGTAAATAAATTCAAACTAAAAAGAGTCTATTATGGTTGGGAACGTCAAAAATACGATAATAAACGTATTAATGAAACAAAATATACAAAGTACTTGGCAGCTCGTAGCATGGCTTACTATGACAAAAAGCCCTATGACAAGTTTGCCCGCAAATAACTTCTTACCACTCTTCTTTAAACTCAGCTATAAAATCTTCCATGAATGCTGTACGTTTAGCAGCAATTTTTTTACCACTATTTGTGTTCATCAAATCTTTTAGTTTGAATAGTTTTTCATAAAAATGATTAACGCTAGTACTTTTCTGACTTCGATAAGTTTCTTTATCGAAGTCTTTTTTTATATTAATTTCTGGATTATAAATCAAATTTCCTTTGTGTCCACCATAAGCAAATGCTCTAGCAATTCCAATAGCACCCAGCGCATCTAAGCGATCAGCGTCTTGAACGTATTGACCAATTGTAGATAATTTCTTCTTATTTTTGAGATTATCAGAATAAGACATGTTTAATATAATATCCATAACCGCATCTATGTCCACATGATTATCGACTAAGAATTTTTCAACTTCTTTAAGACGAATATCTTTGCTTTCAGTTAATTTATCATCGATCACATCATGCAAATAACTAGCTGAAAGAAGTATTTTCGCTTCTTCTTCAGACAATGTTAATTTATCGGAATTTACTAATTCTTTAGCCATTTTTGCGACTCTTTTAGAATGATAAACATCATGACCAGTTGGATCTTCACTCATATATCTTTTTATAAATTGAACTAACTTGTTTTCGATATCCATCAGTTATTACCTCATTAGGTATATTCTATCATTTAATATTTAATCAATTTATTTATACAATAGTAATTACTACTATACATTTTATATAAATACGGTATTATGTAGTAAATAAGAAATACAGGTGTTCACTTTTTGTGAACATAGTATTAGGGGGGCTTCAAAATGGACGAAAAAGAATTAAATAGAAGCCTGACATCCCGTCAAATGCAGATGATTGCACTTGGCGGAACAATTGGTGTTGGACTATTCATGGGATCAGCTTCAACTATTAAATGGACTGGTCCATCAGTATTGCTTGCTTACGCCTTAGCAGGAGCAATACTATACTTAGTTATGAGAGCATTAGGGGAAATGCTATACGTTGATCCATCAACTGGTTCATTTGCTAAGTTTGCCACAGAATATATTCACCCTCTTGCAGGTTATTTGACTGCATGGAGTAATGTTTTTCAATACTTAGTTGTTGGTATCAGTGAGGTTATCGCAGTTGGTACGTATCTAGCCTTTTGGTGGCCAAATCTTCCGCACTGGATTGCTGGTGTAGTTGTTGTTGTAACACTTTGTATCGCTAACTTAGTTACAGTTAAAGCCTATGGGGAACTAGAATTTTGGTTTGCTTTAATAAAAGTTGTAACAATTATTCTAATGATTGTTCTAGGTTTACTAGTTATTGTATTTGGTTTTGGTAACGGTGGACATCCTGTCGGTATCAGTAACCTATGGACACATGGTGGTTTCTTCACTGGTGGTGTCAAAGGATTTATCTTTGCTTTATCTATCGTTGTTGCTTCATATCAAGGTATCGAAGTTATCGGTATTACAGCCGGTGAGGCCGAAAATCCACAAGCAAACATTATCAAAGCTATCAAATCAATTGTTGGTAGAATTTTAATATTCTATATAGGTGCTATTTTTGTTATCGTATCTATTTATCCATGGGATCAATTAGATACAATGGGATCACCTTTTGTCGAAACATTCGCAAAAGTTGGTATCACATTTGCCGCTGAAATTATTAACTTTGTTATGTTAACAGCTGCTATGTCTGGCTGTAACTCTGGTATCTTTAGTTCAAGTAGAATGCTGTTCACTCTTGGTGAAGAACATCGTTTGCCAAAAGTATTTACAAATCTTTCAAAAAATAAAGTTCCATATGTATCAGTTATAGCTATTTCAGTTGGTATTTTAATCGGTTTAATTTTGAATTATTTATTACCACTTATTTCTCACACATCAGGTAACGTCTTTGTTATTGTCTACAGTTCCAGTGTCTTACCTGGTATGGTTCCATGGTTTGTTATTTTAGTTTCTGATTTAAAATTCAGAAAATTGCACCCTGATCAATTAAAGGGACATCCCTTTAAAATGCCATTCTTCCCAGTTGCAAACTACTTAGCAATTGTTGCATTGGCAATCATTCTAATTTTCATGTTCCTAAATCCTGAAACAATCGTCTCATTACTAGTTGGTGTTGTCTTCTTAATTGTTATGACAATCATTTTCTTTGTAAAAGAAAGACGTGCAAATTAAAAAAGCCTACCCTTATGGGTAGGTTTTTTTATATATTATCTATATGATAACTTGCCATACGCTTGATAATATCAGTATTATTATGTGAGAAGAATAAACTTTCTTGTTTGATGCTAGATATTTTTTGTTTATCATCATCATCTAATTCAAAATCAAATATATCAAAGTTCTCTTTCATTCTATCTTCATGTGTTGATTTAGCTAAAACAACAATATCTTGCTCAACTAACCAACGTTCAATGACTTGCGCAATTGACTTATTGTACTTGTCGCCAATAGACTGCAATACTTCATTACTAAAGATATTATTCTTTCCTTCTGCAAATGGTGCCCATGCTTCTAACATGATTCCTTCTGCCTTAAAAGCTTCAATTGCTTCCTTTCTTTGATAAAAAGGATTGATTTGGATTTGATTCATTTGTGGAGTAACTTTATTGAATTCTGCTAGATCAACTGTTTTATCAATTGAAAAGTTGGATACTCCAATTGCACGAATTTTTCCTTCTTCTTGCAATTCTTCTAAAGCACGCCATGCACCGTAAGAATCGTTATATGGTTGGTGTAATAAAACCATATCAATATAATCTAAATTCAACTTTTTAAAAGACAATTCCATTGAATCTTTTACACCTTGATAACTACTGTTTTGAACCCAAACTTTTGTAGTTACAAAAATTTCAGAACGGTCAATTCCGGAATTATTTATAGCTTTTCCAACTGCTTCTTCATTTTGGTATCCTTGAGCAGTATCAATATGTCTGTAACCCACTTTTAGAGCACTGGCAACTGACTCCTCTGCTTCTTTAGGATCAGTTATTTGATATGTTCCAAAACCTAGAATTGGAATTTCAACACCATTGTTTAACTTTACATTTTTCATAGATTAATCCTCCAAGATAATTGGAAATACTAGCACTAAATTTATTATAGTCAATTATTTCGTCCCAGTATGAACAGCCGCAGCACCAAAAAATAGTTTTTGATATTCTACATTTTTAAAATTAATCTCAGAAAATAAATTACTTAACTGATCAGCTGATAAAAATTCTTCAGCTGTATTCTTTAAATAGGCATAATTATCATAGTTATTAACTAGTAACTTAGAGAAAATTGGTACCATAGCAAAATACATTTTCCAAAGAGGTTTTACTATTAAGTTGTCTGGCTTAGAAGTCTCCAAACAGACAACTTTTCCATTTTCATGAACAGCTTTTTTCATTTCTTGGAGCACAGCTTGAGCATCTGGAACATTTCTCAAACCAAATCCTATCGTGGCAACATCAAAATAATTTTCTTCTACAGGCAAATTCATTGCATCACCCTCAATTAGAGTTATTCTGTCTTCCAATCCCTGCTTGATGATTTTCCTACGTGCAATTTCAATCATTTCAGAACTAATATCCACACCATAGACATGACCTGATGGACCTACTAATTTTGCCAATTCAATTGTCCAGTCACCAGTACCACAACAAACATCGAGTGCAATTTGACCTTCTGTTAAATCTATTGGAAGCATGGATTTTTTGCGCCATTTTTTCTGCATTCCTAATGTTATAACATTGTTCATACGATCGTAATTTTTCGCTACTTCATTAAAGATATCTCGTACATCTGAAGTTGGTGTTTTATTAGTAATAGCCATTTTTATAACCACCTATAATTTTACTTATACAAATTATAGTCTGTTCTTAGTTAAACGTCTAAGTTATTTTGGAAAATTTGTTTATTTGGCGTAATATTATTTACGAGGTATTTATAATGTCTAAATTTCCAATTTACGAAAGAACTCTATTTGCCCAGATATTAGCGATTACTGCAGGGGGAATTGATACATACACTTACTTAACTCATAACGGTGTCTTTGCCACTATGCAAACAGGTAACCTAATTTTACTAGGTATCAATCTAGCACAGCTCAAATTTGGGGATGCTTTTAACCATTTGTGGCCGATTTTAATTTTCTGTTTAGGTGCAGCTATTACTACACTTCTTCAGTTAAAAATTCACAATAAAAAAGTTCGTCATCAATCAAATGTAATGATATTTGAAATAGTAGCTTTGCTAATTGTCGGTATTATAACTAATTTTGTACCCATTATTGTTACTAGTTTAATCGTATCTTTCACAGCAGCAGTACAATTTGTTACTTTTAATAAACTGCATGATATGCCACTAAATACTCTAATGATGACCGGAAATATTAAAAACGTTGGTCAATTCTTCGTTAAGGGTTTTGTCGAAAAAGATCCCAAGTTTATTCGTCGAAGTTGGCGAACACTTAGGGTAATTAGTTCCTTTTTTATAGGAATAATCATCAATGCTGTATTGGTTCATTATGTTGGTAATTATGCTATTTTCTTTGATGTTGTTATCTTGTGTTCTGCCCTCTTCATGCTGTTGAAAGAAAGAGCATCTGTATAAACAAAAAAGACTATCTACTAGGTATAGATAGTCTTTTTATTATTCTCTAGAATAGTTCGGAGCTTCTTTAGTTATAGTTACATCATGGGGATGTGACTCAGTTAAACCTGCATTTGAAATTTGGATAAATTGTGCATCTTGTAGTGAAATTAAATCACCGGCTCCAACATATCCCATTCCTGATCTAACACCACCAAGTAATTGATAAATTACATCGCCAACAGCACCTTTTGCTGCAACTCGACCTTCAATTCCTTCAGGAACAAGCTTTTTAGCTTCGTTGACACCGCTTTGGAAGTATCTATCCGATGAACCTTCAGACATAGCGGCTAAACTACCCATTCCACGGTAAGATTTGAATCTTCTTCCTTGGAATACTTCAAATTCTCCGGGTGATTCGTCAGTTCCAGCTAGCATTGATCCTAACATTACAGCATTTCCACCGGCTGCCATTGCTTTGACAATATCTCCTGAAAACTTGATACCACCATCAGCAATGATTGTTTTGCCATACTCTCTTGCAACACTTGCTGCATCATAAATTGCTGTAAGTTGAGGTACACCAACACCGGCAACAATTCTGGTTGTGCAAATAGATCCTGGTCCTATACCTACTTTTACAACATCAACACCAGCATCATACAATGCACGAGTACCCTCAGAAGTTGCTACGTTACCAGCAATTAGAGTAGCGTCAGGAAATGTATCACGAATTTCAGCTATCTTCCTAAGAACACCTGCTGAATGTCCATGAGCCGTATCAATAACAATTGCATCTGCTCCTGCATCTAACAATGCCTTAGCTCGGTCAAATGTGTCACTTGTTACACCAACCGCCGCAGCTACTAGCAATCTACCATATGTATCTTTTGCAGCATTAGGAAATTCTTGAACTTTTTCAATATCCTTAATAGTTATCAAACCACCAAGTTTTCCATCTTCAGAAATTAATGGTAATTTTTCAATACGATTCTGTTGAAGAATAGCATTTGCTTCCTCAATACTTGTACCAACTGGTGCTGTAACTAGTGTTTCGTGTGTCATAACTGAATCGATAGATACTGAGTAATCATCTACAAATCTCAAATCGCGATTTGTTATAATTCCTACTAGTTTTTGATCTTCGATATTTGAAACAATCGGAACACCACTAATATGATATTTGTGCATAAGCTCATCTGCTTCTGCAACAATAGAATCTGCTGCCAAAAATACAGGATCTACTATAACACCATTTTCAGAACGCTTAACTTTCTGAACTTCTTCAGCTTGTTTTTCAATAGACATATTCTTATGAATAACACCTAGTCCACCTTGTCGAGCCATAGCTATAGCCATATTAGCTTCAGTAACTGTATCCATACCTGCACTAATAATTGGAGTTTTCAAAAGAATATTCTTAGCTAACTGCACTGAAAGATCCACATCATTTGGCAGAACATGACTTTCCGCCGGAACTAATAAGACATCATCAAAAGTAAAACCTTTACGATCAAATTTTGTTTCCCACGCTGACATACCCTATCTCCCATCTTAATTAAAATTTACCTTATGATATAGGTTTTTTTGGACTAGGTCAATTTATAACCTATCTTTAAATAATTACGTTCTTTTTCCAATTATTGATTTTAAAAAGGTATAATATAAACTAATAATTTCTAGGAGGGCATTATGAATTTAACAATTTTTATCTTAATCGCACTTATTGGTATAGAGCACATACTTTTTGCAGGTTTGGAAATTTTTGCAAGTCCAAAGAGACAAGCCAGCGCTTTTGATATGGACGAAGAATTTTTGAATCAAGATGCAGCTCGTGTGGCACTTTCTAACCAAGGAATTTATAACTTTGCCCTTGGAGCAATGATAATTGCTACTATTTTCATTTTTACAGGACTTACATTTAAAGTTATTGCAGCAATGCTATTGTGTTTTGTATTCATCGTTGGAATTTTTGGAGGATTTACAGCTACACGTAAAATTTTCTTAGTTCAAGCATTACCTGCATTCATTGTTCTAATAATGGTTATTTTTCTTCTTAAATTTTAGGATAGGTTATTAAAATGAAAAAAGATTCATTACTCAAAAGTTCCCTGTGGATTTCCATTAGTGGAATTTTTTCAAGAATTTTAGCAGTTGTGTACATCATTCCTTGGAACATTTGGATTGGACCTGTTGCGATTGCAGCAGCCAACACTATGTATGGAAAAGTCTATAATATTTACAATTTATTTTTGATAATTGCTACCGCAGGAATTCCTGCTGCAATATCAAAAGAAGTTGCTGCACATAATGCAGTGGGTAATTTTTACAAGAGTGAGAAACTCTTAAAAAAATACACTGCCTACATGACAGCGATTGGTATCGTTCTTGCTGCAATAATGTTTTTTGGCGCAAAATACGTTGCAATTATACTTGCAGCGGGTGATATGCGTGTTGTTACACCAATTAAATATCTAAGTATCGCAATATTAATAATTCCGGCACTAGGTATTATGCGTGGATATATTCAAGGATATGCTTTTATCTCTTGGTCAGCCTTTTCTCAAGTCATTGAGCAGATTGTTCGAATAGCCTATATGTTATATGCAACTTACACAATCATGGTTCTTCAACACGGTAACTATAAATCAGCGGTTAATCAGTCAACTCTAGCATCATTTATCGGAGCTACAGTTGCTTATGTATTCCTGATTTGGATAAGATATCGAATTAGACATAGTATGACTAAAGAAGAACGTGAGAGAAAAGTAGAAGATGACGGCATAGACGACATTAAGTTTTCTTCGATGTTAAAATCATCAGCGCCTTTCTTGCTAATTGATACAATTATGGTCGTTCTTCAACTATTCGATCAGACTACTTTTTCTCTAATTTATGAACACATACTACATGCTTCTCAAGATAAAATTGATTACTTATATTCAATATTCGGATTTCAGGCAAATAAAATCACTATGATTTTGGTTTCACTTGCTATATCAGTTTCATCATCTGTAATACCTGCTTTATCAGCAATGGTTGCTAAAAAAGTAGATAAAGAAATTTCCAAAGAGTTTATTCAAAAAATTATTATCTTCACTTTTTTCATTATTTTCCCTGCAGCAGTTGGTATGATTGCTGTTTCTAGTCAATTATGGACTGTATTCAATTATCATAATAATTTTGCCGCTCAAATTCTTGCAGCGTCATCTGTTCAAGCCATCTTCTATTGTTTATTTATGATTTTAGAGAATGTGCTTCAAGTAACAGATCATGTTCGTCAATCAATGGTTTACCTAGTTATAGCTTATGCAATTAAAATATTATTACAATTACCACTAACTATTTACTTAGGTGCCTTTGGACCTGTACTAGCATCAACAATTGCATTCGTAGTAGGTACTATTCTTTCATTTAGAATAATTAACAAGCAATTTAAATTGATAGACCCATACCTATTAAAAAAGGTTGGTTTAATAATTTTTGATGGAACTATAATGCTTTTGATAGTGCTTCTATGTGATTATGGTCTAACTCTGATCATCAATGATACTACCAGAATACCTGCAACATTTGTGCTGGCTATTTCTGCAATTATTGGTGTTATAGTCTATGGACTACTAGTAAAAAGAGATGGTTCACTAAAAATTCTTAGAGATATTAGAAATATTGAAATATATTAATAAAAATAATTAAATAATGGTTTGTACCTCCAATTTTCTAGTGTTACTCTTAAAACATCAAATTATTGGAGGTTTTTTTATGTTAGTGGGTAGTATTGAAGCAGGTGGTACAAAATTCGTATGTGCTGTTGGTGATGAAGACTATCGCATCAAGGATAGTGTCAACTTCCCCACAACAACACCCAAGGAAACAATTCAACAAGCAATTGATTTCTTCAAACAATATGATATTGAAGCACTAGCAATTGCATCTTTTGGACCTATTGAGCTAAGAAAGAATTCATCTAAATATGGTTATGTTACATCAACACCTAAACCACACTGGTCAGACACTAATTTTGTGGGAATGATCAAGGAACAATTGGATATACCTATATTCTGGACTACTGATGTTAATGGTTCAGCATATGGTGAATATGTTATGTCTACTCTTACAAATGAAAAAATAGACTCTCTTGTTTACTACACTATTGGTACTGGTGTAGGTGGTGGAGCTATTTCAAATGGAGAATTCATCGGTAACGTTGGACATCCCGAAATGGGACACACTTTCTTGAAACGTCATCCTGAAGATTTGAATTTCAAAGGAATTTGTCCGTTCCATGACGACTGTTTAGAAGGATTAGTAGCTGGTCCTACCTTTGACGCACGTTTAGGTAAAAAAGGTAAAGATGTCCCTCTAACAGATAAAACATGGGATATCATGGCATACTACGTTGCACAGGCTGCCATTCAAGTTACTTTGATTTTACGTCCTGACAAAATCATCTTTGGTGGTGGTGTAGTTAGCGAAGGATTTTTAGAAAAAGTTCGTGATCAATTTAAAACATTACTTCATGAATACGTTGAAGTTCCCGATTTAGATAAATATATCGTGATGCCTTCAGTACAAAATAATGGTTCTGCTACGGTTGGTGATTTTGCTCTAGCTATCAGAGAATTAGAAAGTTAAACATAAAAAAAGAATCTTACCCAAAGGTAAGATTCTTTTTTTATACATTACTTTTATTGACACGAATACCTGAAATAATATCATCCAAACTAATCAAACTCATCTCTCGCTCAGAAGCTGCCTGAACTTGAGCATACTTTGATTCCAAAACATCTTGGATATTTGCTCCAACTAAACAGTTGGGATTTGTATCTTCATCGACATGTAACAAACTTCCGGATTCATCAACAGCGCGATAAATATCCAATAAAGAAATATCACTAGGTTGACGTGACAATTTTGGTGATACTTTTCCTGGGCTAGTAATTAGAAGATCGGCGTTTGAAAGCTGTGACATGATCCTTCTAACTAAACTGGGATTTGACTCCATACTAGCTGCCATAATAGCACTTGAAGGATTTTCATCCTTGAATATTTCTATATATGAAAGAATATGCACCGCATCACTTAATCTATGTGGATATTTCATTTAAGTTCCTCTTTATTTAATTAATTCTTTTAGTTGTTCTGACAACGGTTCGATTGATCTACCTAGAACTTCTGTGATGTCAGCATCATTACCATCTAGTCCGCCTTCACGAATCATTGTTTGGAATGATGTCACAAGAAGAGCAGTTCCTTCATCCAAACCACTTTCTTTCAGACCATTAATATACTGTTCGTCTGATACTTGTTCAATATCAAAATTGACTCCAGAAACTTCTTGTAATGCTTTAGCCATTTCACCATATGTAATTGCAGTTCCTGCAAATTCATAAATATCTTTAGTATTATCTGATGCTAAGACTTTTGCAGCAGCTTCTGAATAATTTCTTTCTAGTGTCCATCCAGCTTTACCATCTCCGGCAGAATATACAAACGGATTACCATTTAAAGCCTTGTTGATAGTTCCTATTTCGTTTTCTAGGTACCAATTGTTTCTTAAGAATGAATATGAGAAACCTGCATCTTTAATAAGTTTTTCTGTCTCACGGTGATCTGAAGCTAAAGGATTCTTCGCTACATCAGCCTTAGGGAAACTAGTGTAAGCAACAAACTTAACTCCCGCAGATTTTGCAGCATTCACAACATTTCTGTGTTGATCAATACGTGCAACTTCTCCACCAGGTTGTGATGAAATAAATAGTAATCTATCTACTCCAGACAAAGCCTTACTCAACTCTGATTCGCTTGAATAATCTGCTTGGCGTATTTCTATTCCTTCTGGCAAAAGCTTTTGAGCTTTTTCAGGATTTCTAACGATTGCTACAATATTTTCTAAATCTACTAATTGAGATAATTCTTTAACTGCATTCTTTCCAAATTTACCTGTTGCTGTTGTAATTGCATATTTCATAATTATATTTTCCTCCAACTTGTTACTTTTAATGTAACTTGTACTATTTATAGTAACACGTTAATTTTTTTATGCAAGTATTTTGGGCAAAAAAAAAGAAAGTATCTATTATACTTCCTTGTCGTATTTCTTTTTAGTTCTAAAAATAAAGAACTTACTGAAGATATAATTCAACGCAATTACTATTACGTTAGCAAATACCTTAGTGATCATTGCGTTAGCATGTAACAATGAAATACCGATTGTCATTGTTCCTTGATCAAAGACCCATGAACCTGCTCTAAACAAGAAAAATAAAAAGATTTCACGAAGCAACTCTGTAAAAGACGGCGCGTGAGACTTAAATACCCATAGTTTGTTAGTTATATAGGCAAACAATACCGAGGCAAAGTATGCAACAACGTTAGCTATCTGGTAATTCCAACCTAAGGATTTATCTAGAAAACCGAATAATACAATATTTAAAAGTGTTGTTAATACACCAAATACTACATATGGTATGGCATCTTTATATTTTTCCCAATATTTTTCTATCATAGATAAAATCTCCTAATGACTTAATTTCCAGTTTTTGTATCCTAATCCAAGGAAATAGGCAATTACTTCAAAAGTACTGATAAAGAATGTTACTGGCCAATTTGTAACAAAGGCTAGATACAATCCCAACCACACTCCTGCTAAAGATAATCCAACTGAAACCATTATTAATTTAGGTACTGAATGTACCAGGTATTTTGCTGTTGCTCCTGGTAAAGTTAACAAGACAAATACCAATAAAGAACCAACAACTTGGGCACCTATACTTACACTCAAAGCCAGTGTTACTAAGAAAATGACTGAGAGAGATTTGGTTTTTAATCCACTTGCCTTAGCACCAACATGATCAAACGAATCGAATGATAATTTTCTATAAAAGATAATAAAAATTAAAATTACAAATACAGCTAATAAGATCAACTGAGTAACTTCACTGTTATCAATACCTACAATACTTCCAAATAGAATATTAGTAGCATAAGAACTAGATTCTGAAGACAAAGACAAGAACAATATTCCTAATCCAATGAATAGTGATGATATCGAACTAATTGAAGCTTCTCTTCTAGAAGACTCACTACTTAATCCTCCAACTGCAATGGAGCTGACTAAAGTGAATAAAATCATCCCTATCAATGGTGAAATTCCTATCAGGATAGCAAAACTAGCACCTGCAAACCCAATCTCAGATAACGTATGTGTCAAAAATGACATATTCCGTGAGACAACAAAAACTCCAACTATACCAGCAGTTATTGCGATAAAAGTACTAGCAATAAAAGCATCTCTCATAAATTCGTAAGCAAACATTTATCCGACCCTCACTCAAACATATCTTCTGATATAGATTTCACATCAACACTATTTATCTGATGATTTTCAAAAAGTAACGCACGATTTGTGTACTTCTTTGTTAAATCATAGTCATGAGTAATAAAAAGAACTGTGATATTTTCCTTTTTATTTAATTCACTAACAAGATCCATCAATTGATACTTTACATCCACATCCATGCTGGCTGTGGATTCATCTAATATCAAAATTTTAGGATCATTAATTAGTGCTTGTGCCAAATAAGCTTTTTGCTTCTCACCACCTGAAGCTAATCCCAAGGGACGAGACTGCAAATCAGTTAGATGAGTTTTATTGAGAATATTGTTAAGCTTAGCTTTATTTTGGTCTCTTTGAGATTTTAAAAAGGAAAATTTTTGGTTTAATGTAACAAAATTTTTAATATCCAAAGGATAATCCAAATCAATATTACGAAATTGCGGAACATATCCAATCTCGCTAGATTTGTTTATTTTGATTTCACCACTAGTTTTCTTTTCTAAACCCATCAACATTTTAATTAAAGTAGTTTTACCTGATCCATTAGGACCAACTAAACTAACAAATTCACCTTCATTAATTGAAAAATTAACATTTTCAAAGACCAGTTGTTGACCGAATTTTTTTGATAAATTCTTTACTTCAATCACGACTTATTTTTGCACTGCCTTTTCTATTTGATTTAAGTTTCCGTTCATCCATTCATAATACCCTATATCACTTGGTAGTGTCTCGGTAAATGAGATTACAGGGATATTATTTTCCTTGGCAATTTTGGTCATCTTTGTAACTATGCCACTACTTACTTGCTTGTTTACAATTAAAAAATCAACCTTGCCATTCCTAAGTCCATCTTCCATATTTTGAATATCTTCTACAGATGGATCAGTATCATCTTCAATTGCTTTGGCAAAATGCTCATTCTCAACTGAAATTCCTAAATCTCTCAACAAATAATATGGAAGAGGTTCTGTAATATATGCTTTCTTACCTTTTGTGATTTCCTTTAAATCAGCTTCTCTAGTTGTTAATTTTCCTAATTTTTTTGAATATTTATCATAGTTAGACTGATAATAATCTTTATTTTTAGGATCACGTTTTGAAAGTTGATTTTTAACAGCTTCGCTTAATTTTAAAACATTGTTAACACCAAACCAAACGTGTTCATTTTGACCATTCTTTTTCTTAAGAACACCACTTGCCAAGTTGATTTCGTTGCCTGATTTATTATTAGAATCAATTAGCTTATTGATCCAATCATCATAACCTAGTCCATTTGCAACAATTAAAGTTGAATCTGAAACATTCTTAGCATCATTGATTGTAGTTGTAAAACTATGTGGGTCAACATTAACTGATTTAATAATTGATTCTACCTTATACTTATCGCCAGCAATACTTTTGACTGGTTCAACATAAGTATTAACAGTGGTTGTAATGATTTTTTGATTTGACGTTTTCTTTGCAGAACAACCACTAATTATTATGATAAATGTTAAAACTAAAATTAAGCTTAACTTTTTCATCCCATTCCTCCAAATACTAATATAAAAAAATAAAGAGACTAGGCAAAAATGCTAGTCTCTTTGTTGGTAGTTAATATATAAGTCTTAAAAAATGTTATCAGACTCAATTTAAAAATGCAAGTTTACTACCAGATTTGCATATATCTACCGTCAGAAGAAACAACATAACTTCCTAATGGAGAATCTGAATTTTTTGAATAAATATTGATTTGGTAACCTGATAAACCATTGAATGTAGTTTGTCCGTTTGCTAGATATTGAGAAGTAGATCTATCATATGTGTTTTGTAATTGATCTGCTAAGTAGGTAATAGCTTGATCAGAAGTGGTTATTGATTGGTTTGAACTAGTAGATTGTGTCTTTGCACTAGTTGTAGTTGATGAGTTAGTGTTTTTTGCAGAATCTGTTGATTTAGAATCATCGTCAGATTTTGCAGTATCATTGCTCTCATTATTGTTCTTTGAATTATCAGATGATGAACTAGGTTTGTTATCATTTGATTTCTTTGCTGTGGCAACATCTGTCGCGTGGTTATTAGACTCTGTATCTTTTTGTGTTGAACAACCAGCTACTGTTACTCCCAACAAAATAATTGCAATGTATGATAGCTTCTTAAACATAGTCACTACCCCCTCTCTGTAAAACCATTATATATAATCTATAAACAGATGAACTAATTTACAAGAAACCTTAATAAATACTTTCGAAATCTATAACTTCTTTATTTCTAATCTTTAAGGCTAATTCTATTGTTTTATCTGCAATTATACTCTGTGCATCGATAACAGCGTATTCGTGATCTGGTGCCTTTGCTTGGGCAAATGATAATTCTGTACATCCCAAAATAATAGCATCGCAATCAAATTTTTCTTTCATCACTCTTAAAATTCCGTAATATTTTTCAGAATCAACCTGTCCATTTTCTTTTATGTCATCATAAATTAAACTTTCAACTTGATCTTGAACTTCTTGATCACCCAATGAATAATCATAGCCAGCTTGCTTAAGTTCATCTTCATATATATGATCCGCAATAGTTCCTTTAGTTGCGATAAGACCTATTTTTTTGGCTGATGGATAATTCTTCTTTATAGAAGAAACAGCTAAATTAGGCATATGAATCAATGGAATATCTGTAACTTCTTGCAATTCCTTGTAATAATAATGAGCAGTATTACATACCATGACAAAAAATTCAGGTTTAAGTAAACTTTGTTGTTTGATGTCTTCCAGTAATGGAGGTAAGAAACTTGGTTTACTATGATCCATAATATGCTCTGTTCTATCAGGGACTGTAGCATGATTTACTAATATATAGTTCAAGTAATCTTGATCTTTTTTAATGGGAGTCCGTTCATTCAAAAGATTGATAAAACTTTCTGTGGCTAAAGTTCCCATACCACCAATAATTGTAAAGAATTGTTCCATATTAAATACCTCTGTTCTCCAATTCAGCCACAAAATCTTTGGCTATTTGCGTATCACCTTCATAAGGAGTATCCACACCATTTATTTTTTGATAAGGATCGCTACCTTTAGCGGCTAAAATAACTATATTGGATGGCTTATTGTTTGAAATTGCTTCCTTGATGGCAGTTTTACGATCAAGAATTGTTTTAACTGATACTTGCGAATGATCAATCTGAGAATCAATTTCTCGACAAATATCAGCAGGATCTTCGAATCCCGGATCATCTGTTGTCAAAATTGCTTGATCAGCCAGTTCCGTCAAAACTTTAGCAAAACCACTCCTTCTTGAAATTCCCTTATTACCAGGTGAACCAACTACTACAGTTATTTTTGAATCAGGATACTCTGTCTTCAAAAAATCCATCAAAGCTTTCATTGATGCATAATTGTGTGCGTAATCAACAAAAATATCCCCATGATCTTTTGTACTGATATGTTCCATGCGGCCAGGGATCTGCGTCTCTACTAACCCTTTAAAAATATCTTCGTTTCTTGCACCTTCAATTTTAGCTGCAATTATTGCAGCAGTAGCGTTAGATTCATTGAAGTCACCAACTAAACTTAATTTATATTCACCATTTAAGTCTAGTTTACTTGCCTTTTCTGTAACTGATTTTACATCAAAAATTGAATCACTTAATGTGGCTTCCTTACTTTCAAAAATAACATCAGATTCATCAGCATTACGTCCATATAAATAAACATTATCATCAGAACTAGTTTGTAGTGCTGCTTCTTTGACTGTTTCTAATTCGTTAGTTTCAGAATTGATAATATTTACCTTTGAATTAATTAGAAGCTGCTTCTTGCAGTTCAAATAATCTTCAAAAGTAGGGTGTTCATTTTCACCAATATGGTCTGGTGAAATATTCAAAAATCCCCCAATATCAAATTGCAAGCCATAAACTCGGTAACGTTTGTATGCTTGAGAAGATACTTCCATAACGAGATGGGTCATTCCCTTATCAACGGCTGTTCGCATATCTCTAAATAATTCGAGAGATTCTGGAGTTGTAAGATCAGACTTAAATTTATCCTCTGGTTTTGGTCCCACAATTCTATCAACAGTAGAAAATAGTGCAACTTTATTAGGATAAGTACGATTTAAAATATTGTAGATAAAATATGAAGTAGTAGTCTTACCCTTGGTCCCAGTGAAAGCTGTGATAGATAAGCTACGCTCTGGATTGCCATAGAATAGTGCACTCAATAAAGCTAAAGATTTTTGAGCATCTTTAACGATAATATAATCGATTTTGTCACTATATTTTTGTTCAGCAACATAAAGTTTGGCACCATTAGAGATAGCACCCTCTAAATATTCTTTTTTAAAAGTTGTTCCCTTGCAAAAAAAAGCACCGTTAGTTTGATCTTCCAAAGAATTGTAACTAACGTTGCTTAAATTTTGATTTTTATCAGAGATATTTTGTTCAACAATCAAATCATGTTCACTTAATAAATTAAGAGCTTCTTCAATATTTAAATTCATCTTTATCTCCTAAAATAGGTTTTTAAAAAAGTCTAGAAAACTGTCCCACCAAGATTTATGTGGTGTAGAAGTTTTTTTAGTTGTTACTTTTTTGGCAACATTTTTTTCAGGCAAGAAACCATATTCTAAATTTGTAGGTAATATCTTTTTGTCGGTATTTGTTCTAAAACCTAATGCCGTTTTAGAAACACCATATTCTAGTGCTGCAGTATTAACATCATTTTTAATCCATAAACCAATATTCTGATTTAATTTATAGCTTTGACTTGCAGATACTTTTACTTCTTGATCTTTATTCAGAACATCTTTATAAACATAGTTTTCATTTACGTATCTCATCAATGTTTGAGTGCTACGATATCTTTTGTCTAGATTATCACTATTTCCTTTAGCGTCCATAACAATTGTTACCAATCGACGACCTTTGAATGGAAGTGTACCTACAAAAGAATCACCTGCTTGGGTAGTTGTTCCTGTTTTCAATCCGTCAAATTCATAACCTTCTTGATAGTCACGATTTCCTTTTAGCAATAGATTAAGTGAAGTATAGGTATGAGTATCTTTACCATTTGAGAATGCGAATTTTTGTTTAGATGTAGTCTTAGTTATTTCAGGGTACTCTGACAAAACATGTTTTGTCATGATGGCTAGATCGTTGGTAGTCATCTTATTCTCGCCATCTTTGTTTCCAAGATACATCCCATTTTTCAATGCAGAATTGTTCAATCCAGAAACATTATTGATTTCTGCATCTTTAATTCCCCAATCATTAAGAGTTTTGCGCATTTCTTTTACAAAATCAGCCTGATTACCTGAAACTTTTTGAGCTAACATCATCGCTGCCGAGTTAGATGAAACAATCCAAGCAGCATCATAAAGATCTTTAACTGTATATGATTGATCAGTTTTAAGTGAAACATTTGATAATTCATCTTTTTGAGTCATATCAGCTTGTTGCTTTGTTGGTGTTAATTTATCAGTATATTTTATTTTTCCTTCATCAATAGCTTTTGTGACCAAATATAGTGTAAGTATCTTAGTAATTGAGCCAATTGCTACTTGTTTATCGGGATTTTCAGAATATAAAATTTGCCCAGATTTTTGATCAAAAACCATAGCAGCAGACGCTTCAGAGATTTCTTCTGCTGCTTTAGCTGGTTTTACATTAATAATCGGAAAGATCATTACCATGAGGGTAAAAATAATTGCGATTTTTTTCATCATCTTTGACATTTTAACTCCCACTAAAATTTATTTTGTAATTGGAAAATGAATAATAAATGATGTCATATGTTCATCAGATTTCACTTCAATGTTACCATCATGCATTTTTACCAAACTTTTAGAAATTGCTAATCCTAGACCAGATCCACCAGTTTCTTTTGATCGAGAATCTTCAACACGATAAAATCGATTAAATAGTTGTGGTAAAGATTCATCAGGAATTGGAGTTCCATTGTTGGAAATTGAAACTACGATTTCATCATCTAACTGTTTGGCGCTTAGCCATAAATGAGTAGCACCTTCGCCATATTTTAAAGCATTAGTTATTAAATTGTTAAATACACGGCCTAACTTATTTGTATCACCTTGCATAATAATACTTTCTGGTTCAGTTGATACATCAATTTCAATGCCACGCTTATTAGCCTCTAATTCAAAATCAGCCGATAATTGATCTAACATTTGTGTCATATCAAATTCTGATTCATTTAACTGGCTCATCTTACTTTGCAAGTTACCAAATTCAAAAAGAGCACTAACTAAGTTTTGCATTTCCAATGATTTTTTGTAAGCAACATGTGTATATTTGAAAAATTGTTCTTGATCAGCAATATTTCCTGATTCAATTAGACCTAAGTATCCAATGATCGATGTCAAAGGTGTACGCAAATCATGACTAATATTGGCAATCAATTCATCTTTGCTATTCTCAGATTCTTTTTGCTCACGAATATTTTCATTTAAACTAGAAACTAACTCATTGATATTTTCTACAACAGGTTGTAAGCTTCTGTTCACTTTAAAATCAAGTCTCTTTGATGTATTACCTGAAGTTATCTCAAGTACTGTATCTGCCACACGACTTAATTCGAATTGATTATAAGCTTTTTTAGCAACGTGTAGTGATAATAGTATTTCGATAATCTCTATCAAATAAAACCATAATATAGTGTCAACCGAATTGAAGATGCGACCAAATATATAGCCAATAGCATCTATTACACCACTAAAACCATTGTGCATTAAAAATGAATATGAAATTCCTATAAGTAGTAAATTAATTATTTGAAACAAAAGAAAGGTGCCTATTCCTTGGAATAGCAAGACACCTTTTTCTCTTGAAGTTAGTTTGATTCGTTCTTTCAAAATCAAACCTCCACTTTATAGCCAACGCCCCAGACAGTTTCAATAACTTTCTCGCCGTCTGTTGCCTCTTCTATTTTATCTCTCAAATGTGATACGTGAACCATAACCGTTTTGGCTGAAACAACTGACTCTTGTTTCCAAACACGTTCAAAAATCTCATCTGCTGAATATACTCGATTTGGGTGACTTGCCAATAAATACAATACTCCAAATTCAAGTGCTGTAAGTTGGACTTTAACACCCGAAGATGTAACTACTTCATGAGAATCCTTGAATATAGTAATGGGTCCTACCTCTAACTTGTCAGGAACATTCTTAGACGATTGTTGTTCACTACGTCTTAACAATGAACGCACACGAGCCATGATTTCCAAAGGATTGAACGGTTTAGTGACATAGTCATCGGCACCAGTAATCAAACCTTGGATTTTATCCATATCAGTTGTCTTAGCTGAAACAATAATGATTGGAATTTGTGAATTTTTTCTTACTTCTTTAACAACACTAATACCATCTAGTTCAGGCATCATAATATCTAGGATCATCAAAGAAATATCACTATATTCTGCAAGTTTTTCCAATGCTTCTTGTCCAGAATTTGCAGATACTGGTTCGTATCCTTCATTCTTAATGTAGATACTTAGAAGTTCTACAATTTCTTTGTCATCGTCTACTACTAAAATTTTCATATTATATCCTCAATAGTCACTAATTTCACAATATGTTAATATTATACAATAAACTAATCCCGATTAAAAATAGTCATGAAAGAGAAAGTAATGGAATATCTAAAAAAGAGAATCAGATTCATATTAATTTTTATCTTTTCGATAATTGTACTATTTTTTGTTCATTACGAAATGGCAAAAAAACCTGAATTTGCAAACAGCACTCGTATGATTTGGACTACAAATCTACTAAACATCTTCTGTGGTGGTTTTGCATTATATTCTGTGGTGCAATTTTTCAGAGTTAAATAAAAAAGATTCTACCTAAAGGTAGAATCTTTTTTATTTTAGATGAATCCTCGTTCTGTAATTCCGAATTGTCTTCTAAATAGGAAACGTCCTCCATAAGCAACAACAGCGATTACTATATAGAATGTTCCGTTAAGCGCAGGATTAAACATTGATGGAACAACACTTGTTAGTGCCAATACACCAAACATTACTACTAATCCAACTAACATATATCCTATTGTAACCATTAGTCGTGGTCGCTCTGACTTAGGTTTCTTCATTTGTTGGTTAACCCATGTTAATAGGTAACCCCACATACCTGAAAGAATTAACAATGTAACAACACCCATTTGTTGTCCTTGCTTTGCACTTTGTTTAGTCATTAATCCCATTATTCCGTACATAATAGCAAACAATGCTAAGAATAATAATGATGTATCCAAACCCAATGCCCAGAATGGTGATTTCTTAACTGGTTTTGTTGGATGAACAATGTCATTAACTTTTTGCGATACAGGACCATACAATTGATTAGCAGGGATACCTTTAATTTGATTAGAAACTATCTCTGGAATCAATTCATTGATAACTTGTTGTGCTTCATCTTCAGTAAAGCCATCATTAACGAGAGTTTTATTTAATTTGAAAACATACTCTTCGTTTTTGTTAGTCAATTTACTGCGTAAATCTGAAACGTCAGTAGTTAAGATTTGTTCCTCAGTTTCTACACTTTTTTCACGTTTTTCGACTTTTTCTTTTTGTTTATTTGTAGCTTTTTTGTTCTTTTCTCTTAAATCATCAGACATTAAAGTTCCCTCTCAGTATTCTAGACGTTAAATCTAAACTCAATAATATCGCCATCTTCAACAACGTATTCTTTTCCTTCAACACGAAGTCTTCCAGCTTCTTTGACAGCTTGTTCACTTCCATAACTATCTAAATCATCAAAAGAAGTTACTTCAGCGCGGATGAATCCTCTCTCAAAATCAGAGTGAATAACTCCGGCAACTTGTGGAGCTTTCATACCTTCGTGGAATGTCCAAGCACGTGTTTCTTTACCACCAGCTGTGAAGAATGTTCTTAGACCTAGTAATTTGTATGATGCACGAATCAACTTGTCTAATCCAGATTCAGAAACTCCTTCTGCTTCAAGAAATTCTTCACGTTCATCATCATCAAGTGATGCAATTTCTTCTTCAGTACGAGCTGAAATTCCAATAGCTTGTGCATTTTCAGATTTTGCATAATCTTCGACAATTTTGAAATATTTTGATGATTCAGGATTTGCCATATCTTCTTCTGCAATATTAGCAACATAAAGAATAGGCTTAGCTGTTAATAAGAATAATCCCCTAACGATAGGCATCTCTTCTTTTGAAAAATCAATACTACGTGCTGGTTTTCCTTCTTCAAGAACAGGTTTAATTTTCTTTAGTACTTCAAATTCTTCAACAGCCGTTTTATCTTTACTACGAGCTGCTTTTTCAACACGATCATAACGCTTCGTTACGCTTTCCAAATCAGCCAGAACAAGCTCATTATTGATTGTTTCAATATCATCTAATGGATCAACAACACCAGTTACACTGGTAATATTGTCATCATCAAAAGCACGTACAACGTGTACTATAGCGTCTACTTGGCGAATATTTTCTAGGAATTTGTTTCCTAAACCTTCACCCTTTGAAGCACCTTTAACAATACCGGCGATATCAGTAAATTCAAAGGTTGTATGGATAATTTTTTTGGCAGGAATTATTTCATCAATCCTTGCTAATCTTTTATCTGGAACTTCAACCATTCCAACATTTGGATCAATAGTGGCAAAAGGATAATTTGCCATTTCCGCACCTGCTTTTGTAATAGCATTGAAAAGTGTTGATTTACCAACATTTGGTAATCCAACGATTCCAGCTGTAAGAGCCATAGTAATTCCTCATTTCTCATTTATTAATAATTAAATAATGTTCTTCTTTTGATGTATCAACTTCTTTTGAAGTTACTAAAACTTTTTTTGATTTTTTAGAAAAATCATTTCGTGGAATCATAACTATATGTCCACAACCCATGCATTTTATCTTTATATCTGCACCTAAGCGGATAATTTCAAAACGATTAGTTTGACATGCATGAGGTTTCTTCATCTGAACT
Source organism: Companilactobacillus metriopterae (assembly GCF_002762335.1). NCBI lineage: Bacteria > Bacillati > Bacillota > Bacilli > Lactobacillales > Lactobacillaceae > Companilactobacillus > Companilactobacillus metriopterae. The sequence goes on from NZ_CP024610.1 coordinate 209,267, forward strand.
AAGTCACCTAATTCATACATACTACTCTCCTAATCTAATTTAATACCAAGAATATCTAAAATTCTGTTTAAATCATCGATATTATTGAAATCAATTTCTAATTTTCCTCGACCGTTACGTGATTCCTTAACTGCAACAGATGTATCAAATTTTTCAACAAGTTTTGATTCTGTTTCGCGAACAAATGGTGATTTAGTAATGCTTCTCTTACGAACTTTTACGCTATTACTTTTTGCATCACTTGCTAATTGTTCCAGCTGGCGAACTGTAAGATCTTCTTTTACGGCTTTTTGAGCTAGAGCATCGATTTGTTCAGGATCTTTTAAACTCAATAATGTTCTTGCTTGACCCATTGAAAGTACACCATTTTGAACAAGTTTTTGTGTTTTATCTGGTAAATTTAACAGACGCAAATAATTAGCAATGTATGGTCTACTCTTACCTAGTCTTGTGGCAACTTGGTCTTGTGTTAAATTCAATTTATCCATCAGTGTTTGGTATGCTTCAGCTTCTTCAAGTGCAGTTAGATCTTCTCTTTGAAGATTTTCCAAAACAGCAATTTCCATCATTGCTGTTTCAGATAATACTCGAACAATCGCAGGTATTTCTTTTAGACCTGCTATCTTACTAGCACGATATCTTCTTTCACCAGCAATGATTTCATAACCATTGACACTTTCACGAACAATAATTGGTTGAAATATTCCATTTTCTTTAATTGAATTTGAAAGATCATTTAATGCGTCTTCATCAAATGTTTTACGAGGTTGATATGGATTAGGGCGAATTTGATCAATTTTTATATTTTGAACAGTTTCTGATGATTCATCAATTGCTTCAAAATCAGAAAAAATTGCATCAATACCTTTTCCAAGACCTTTATTATTTTTGCTTGATACCATTATTTTTCATAACCTCCTCAGCCAATTTTTTGTATGCTTCGGCGCCTGTTGACTTATCGTCAAAATCAACAATAGGCATTCCATAACTTGGTGCCTCTGCTAATCTTGTATTTCTAGGTACGATTACTTTATAAACTTTATCTTCGAAGTAAGATTGAACTTCCTCGACAACTTGGGCACCCAAGTTTGTACGTGCATCCAACATTGTCATCAAGACACCTTCAATTGCTAAATCTTTATTGAAGTGTTTTTGAACTAAACGAATAGTATTTAATAGTTGGCTTAAACCTTCCAATGCATAATATTCACTTTGAACTGGGATAATTATTGAGTCACTTGCAGTGAAAGCATTGGTAGATAACTGTCCTAATGATGGTGGGCAATCAATTAAAACAATATCATAATCATTTTCAACTCTTTCTAATCCACTCTTCAAACGAGTTTCTCGTGCCATCATAGATGTTAATTCCATCTCAGCACCAGCTAATTGAATAGTTGCAGGAACAATATCTAAATTTTTGTGCTTTGTTTTGATGATGACATCTTCAAGTGGATATTCGTTAACTAAAACATCGTAGATATCCTTCTCAACTTCTGCCTTTTTTACGCCTAAACCACTAGTTGCGTTACCTTGGGGATCGACATCAATAATCAATACTCTTTGACCGAAATCTGCCAGACATGCACCTAAATTTATTGTTGTAGTTGTTTTTCCAACGCCACCTTTTTGATTGGCGATTGCAATTGTTAATACCATATTTTTTCCCCTTAAATCAGATCTTAATTTGCTGTTAATGGTTTCTTGACAGGTGTTCCTGGTTTTCTAGGATACTTTGCCGGTGTTTCTTTAATTTTATCTATGAATAAAATGTTTCGAATACCTTCATTGTTTGGTAATGCTATTTCTATCTGGTTGGATATTTCTCCACCTAATTGATCGACAGCATATTTTCCTTCCTCAATTTCTTGAGAGGCTTTTTCAGCTTTCAGCGCAACAAACTTACCGCCTACTTTTGTCAAAGGTAAACAAAATTCTGCCAAAATATTCAAAGCTGCAACAGCTCTCGCCGTTACAATATCAAATGACTCTCTAGCATCACTCTTACCAAATTCTTCGGCTCTAGCATGGACTAGACTAACATCTTCTAGACCTAACTTATTAACTAAATTATCAAGAAATTTGATACGCTTGTTCAATGAATCGATAATCGTAATCTTTAACTGTGGATTGATTATTTTTAAAGGAATTGATGGGAAACCTGCACCAGATCCAACATCACATAATGTCATACTACCCGACAATATATCAGGGCTTACAATTCCTAAAATTATGGAATCATAAAAATGCTTTAAGTAAACCTGATCTTTTTCAGTTATCGAAGTAAGATTCATAACCTTATTTGTTTCTACTAATTCTTTAAAATATATCTCGAATTGCTCTAGCTGGTGGTCGCTGATTTCGATACCATCTTCTAACAATTTTTTTCGAAATTCTTCAGGTGTCATAATCATCCTCCAGTCGTGTAACAATATATGTTTCACACCATACAATCGTATATTAAAAATGCCTTTTTTTCAATAGATGAGACAAGTTATTCCTATTAAATACCATTAACTTTAAAAGTCTGATAGAATTGATTTATTAATTTAAAAAAACGGAGAATACTCATGGCAGAAACAATTAAAATTGCTTATTTATATGAAGATCTAATGAATACATATGGTGATAGTGGTGATGTTAAAATTCTGTCATATCTTCTAAAAGAAAAAGGTTACGATACTCAAGTTGACAATATCAGTATAGATACTGACGTTTTCGATGCCTTTGACTATGACTTCTTATTCTTCGGAGGTGGGCAAGATTTTGAACAAACTGTTGTTGCCAAAGATATCATGCGTCATCGCGAAACAATAAAAGACTACATAGAGGATGAACGTCCAATGCTTGGCATCTGTGGTGGATACCAATTCTTAGGTACCTATTATGAAACCATTGGTGGTGATACTATCCAATGTCTAAACATTTTACCTATACACACAGTTTTCAAAGCTGACAGTAGAATGATTGGTGATACCGAATTTGAAACTCCATGGGGAATTGCCAGAGCTTTTGAAAATCATTCAGGTAGAACTTACTTTGATGATAATGAAACAGTAGAAGCATTTGGAAAAATGGTTCAAGGTTATGGAAATAATCCTGAGGATGGTAATGAAGGATTACGCTACAAAAATACTTTTGGTAGTTACTCACATGGTCCACTTCTTAAAAATGAAAATATTGCCAATATGTTTGTAGAAAAAATTATTGAAAATCACAAAACAAGAGTCTCTGAATAATGAATATCGTATTACTTCTTTTAATTGTTTACTTCATTAAGAAACAGTTTGAATTTGAAAAAACTAAAAGAATATACTTACTTATTATTCCCGTTTATTCAATAATCATGTTTATCTTTAGTTTCAAACCCAGCGTCAGCAATAATTTATATTTACTTGTCATCTTAGTAATCTCAGCAATTGTAAGTTATATTCAAGCAAAACATACCGAAACAATAACTCTTCCTGATAAAGATAAATATAATCGTCCAGCTACAGAGATCAAAGGTGGTTATGTTTATCTTTTAGGATGGATTGTCATTTTCATCGCTGAACTCATATTAATTTGGTTTAAAGTAGGCAGATTAAATATATTGGAAACATTGAGTGAAGAAATAACTTTAGACCTATTCAAATTTAAACATTTTGGAAATGATTCATCTTGGTTTATATTAGCTCTATCAGGATTCTCATCTTATTTTTACTCTCTATGGTTGAGACTCTTTAACCCTGATATTAAGAAATCATTGAATAGAAGAAAAAACCAATCTATTAAATAGATTGGTTTTTTTATTTGTCTAAAAATTTATTACTCTTCAAAATTGCAACTGATATCGCGGGAGCTATTATCACCGCGGCAATAAGTTCAGGAACTCCATTAACACCTACTATACCTAGCAATACAGCATTAAGAGACGAAACCCGTGTTCCATATGCACTAGCTAAAGTACTTTCATACATTAATCTCATCAAAACTAGAACCAAAACTGTATTAGTTAAAGATCCAACTGCAGAAGCTAAGCCCATTCCAAAAATTTTATGCTTGCCATTATTTTTGAAAATTAAGTATATATATCCTGCAATTAAACCAACTAAAATTCTAGGAATAATCGCTACAAAGGGATTAGTAAATACTGTCGTATCTATAATACTTGTTGGACTAGTCCAGGCTCTGATAATTGTTCCAATACCCCAAACCAGTCCTACTATACCACCATCAATTGGGCCTAAAACAATAGCCGCAACAATAACCGTTATATGAATTATCGTTATATTAACAAAACCTGTTGGTAGAAATCCCAGAAATGGAACCATAGTCTGTATAAAAATTATTGCACTTAATATTCCTAATATAGAAATTCTGTAAGCATTGTTTCTATTCATAATTATTCACCTTCTGCTGCATCGACTGCTTTTATTATAGCGTTACGAAAACCATATTCTTCAAGAGCAGCAACTCCACGAATTGTTGAACCACCTGGAGAAGTGACTTCATCTTTCAAAGCAGATACATTTGAGTCTGATTGCATTGCTAGTTTACCTGCGCCAATTGCCATTCCTATGGCTGCCTCGTATGCTAGTTTTCTATTTAGACCGTGCTTAACACCAGCATCACTCAATGCCTCTATAAATATATCTAAGAATGCTGGAGAACAACCAGCCACAGTACCTAATATACCAATTTGTTCTTCTGGAACTTCGACCACTTGTCCGGTATATCCTAGTACTTCAAATGCTTGTTTTTTCTCGTCTTCAGTAAAATCATCAGAGAAAGTTATTCCCGTAAACCCTGCACCAATTTTAACAGGTGTATTAGGAATTGCATGGGCAACTTTTGCCTTTGTTATTACTTTTTTCATTTCAGAAACAGAAGTTGATCCTGTAAATGCAATAACAATTTTGTTTTCTGATATTGATTCCAATTCTTTTAAAACAGAACCCAAGGCTGATTCTCCAACACCTATCAAAATAATTTCACAATTTTCTAGTGATTTTATATCCTCGACTATGTTAAAACCTAATTTTTCTTGGAGAGCCTTGGTTCTTGATGATTTACCACCTTTTACATATATATCTTTAGCTGAATATCCGCTACCTACTATACCAGTGATAACAGCTCCACCTATACTACCTGCGCCAATTAATCCTATCATGTGATGACCTCCTGAATATCTTTATAATACATTTTATCTTAAAGCATTAAATTAATAAAACATTCTATAATTTTAGGCAACAAAAAAAGCACTCAACATAAATGTTGAATGCTTTTAAGACTTTAATCTGCAAAACTAAAGAGCCTGAAGATTTAAAGGTTTTTTTGAATTTATATTAAACGTATTGTTCGTAATAAACTCTGTCTGAGTGTAACCAGAATCCGATGTTGTGTAATTTTCGTACCCAACTTAGAGTTAGTTCTTGTGGACTTGGTACAACTACAGTTTCTTTATCTTCTAATAGACTTAGAACAATCATTGCAGCTAGCAGGATAGCTAGACCAGCAACGGCTGTAGTCATCATCAATGTACCTAAGATAATTGGAGTTACCATAGCAATGATAATGGCTGCGAAGAAGATAATGAATCCGATACCAGCAACTATTGAGAATACCCAACCTACAACTGGAATTAATCCTAGAATACTTAGTACAATCATAATTGGTCCACCGACAAGGATAACAAGAGCTACCCAGATAGGCCATGACATAAATACAAATAGTCCTGGGATAAATAGAAGTAATAGTAATGAACTTAGGAATGCAATTATTTCAAGAACAATTGCTACCAAGTTAGGGAAGAATAGTGCCATGTTTGCGAATCCAAGAATAAATGCTAATGTACCGAATACTAATAGTATTGGTAGTCCGAAGACAAATAGTCCAAGCATTAGTAAGTATAGACCAACAATTTGGAATACGATTAATGCTGGAATGAATAGGAATACAATAATTGCTAATCCGATAAGTGTTGCTAAACTACCACCTAGTAGCCATGGAATAGCTGCTAAGAAGAATACTGCGAATGATGTACCTGTAATTAGAAGTGCTGCAGGAAGAACCAATAGTAGTAGAGGTAGAGCAATACCTAGGAAAAGAATCATTCCTATTGCAAATAGTGCTGCAACGATTAGGAATAGAAGTGCAAATATTGGAAGAAGCACTGGTAATAGACCTAATGTCAAGACAACACCAACTAATGCAACTGCAATAGCAACTGCAATTCCAAGAGCTACAACTGCCTTAATTGCTTGAATACCAATGAATAGACCTGCAAGAATAATGCGAGGGATCCATAGTAGTAAGTCAACTAATACAAATAATGTAGCGCCAATACCAAGAATAGTTCCAATAATTGTTAATGGTAATGTGATGATATTAATAATTGGAATTAAACTAATCAATCCACCAAGTCCTGCAATAGCAATTGTTCCTAAGAACAAGATTGGTAATAGGATAGGTGAGAAGATTGTAATAACGGCATTCAGGATAATTGGAATAATATTTAGAACAAGTGCAGCAGCTAGTACTAGCGCTGTTCCTAAAATCCAAATTGGAGCTGTAAGTACGTAAAGAATACCCATTCCGATTGCAAGCAATGGAATAGCTAGTAAAGTAATGAAAATCAAGCCAGGCATATTCTTAGAAGTTTTACCTGTTGAAGTAGTTGTTGAAGCATTTACTAAACCTGATGGAGTATATTTACCAGCTAGGTAATCAGCATATACTTGTGAATCCTGCATTTGTTGGAAAGCAATAATTTGTGAAAAATCACCAGCACGGAACTTATCACCGAATGATTTAACAAGTTGAGGTAATTTAACCTCATAAGGATTATCACTTAATGGATTAGCTGTTGTATCTAGAGTAATCTTATAAACATTTCCGTCAGATGTTTTTTGAACAAATGAATGTACTGAACCTACTGTATCATCAGATGCAGTATTTTTAGATACGTTGTTCAAAATTTCAGGAATGCTTGATAAGATTTCAGCCTTATCATTACTTGATGCTTTACCCATCAAATTGTATACATCTCTTTCGATGTTGTAGAACAATGTTGCACCGTTTGAAGTTTGTGTAGAATCCTTAGAGTCAGCTACACCAGCTTGTTCGGCTGCTTGTTGTACCATCTGTTGAGAGATGTAGTCGTTCAATGTTGCTGTTGAGTTATAAGTAACTCCGTTAAGTACGATTGAGTCCTCACCAGCAGCTTCTTGTGAATCAACTTGAACGATTTGAAGGTGATCTTTAATGATATTCCATACACTAGTAGGATCGACTTCTTGACCCGGAACTATATAAGTACCATTAAGGTAATCTTGATATAGTTTTGAGTTAAGCATAACGTCCATGTCTACAGCGCTGTCAAAAGCATCTGATTCGATGTTTTCACCGAATACTTTAACAAGTGCTGGCATATTCTTTTCCAAGATGCTTTCGCTATCTGGTTTGGCAGTTGCATCAACTGTCACATATGCGTATCTACCTGTTGAAAGTAGTGTTCTGTATTTGAATACAGAATTTTGACTTTCGGCAGATGACATGTTTGACCATATCCAAGGCATAGTCTTAAGGATTTCTGACCTTTCATTTTCGGTCACTGAGTCGTCAAGTTTTGCATAAACTGCATCACGAGTTTCCTCATATACTGATGAATCTTGGTAAGATGTTTCTTCACCCTTAGGATCATCAGTAGTTTGGTCTTTGACAGCATTAGTAAGTGTAGCTTCTACATCAGTAGGCTTACCGTTTGGTGTGTCAATATACTCGCTATTGGCGTCAGCTTGTGTAGTTGCTGTAGTAGCATTATTAGCCACTGTAGCAGCTGCACTGTCTGAAGTTGCTGTAGCAGATTCTTGTGTTGTAGCAACAGGTGTTGTTTCAGCATTTGAATCGGTAGCAGCTTCAGTCGTTACACTACTGTCTGTTGTAGCAGCAGAGTTATCTGTTGTAGCAACGCTTGAGGCAGTTGCAGCAGAATCTGTTGTTACATCAGTATTTGTAGTAGCTTGACCAGATACTTCAATAGTAGTGTTGTCTAAAACAGCTTGAGCAGCTTCAGAGTATGTTGGAGCATAATCTGAACTTGCTTGAGTGCTTGTAGAACTTTCTGTAGTTGCTTCTGAATAAGAAGTTACAGATTGACTAGTTGATGTTGATGTCTGGTTAGCAGATTGACTTGATGTTGTTTCTTGAGATTGATTACTTACTGGAACAGCTTGTTCGTAAGATTGAATCTCGTTATCAGAAACAGTAACATCAGAGCCATTGAAGTCAGCCACAACAGTTGATTTAACAGCTACATTTTTTGTAGCAATATTAATTCCTGTTGTATAACTATCGCCCGTTACATCTTTTGTAAATGTATAAACAAATGAATTGTTTTCAACATCTTTTGTAACGGTGAAAGGAACGTCTGCTGATTCTGAGATAGCCTTACTGTTTTGAATATCAACGTTAGTTGGATCAAATTTTACAGTAAATTTATCACCTTTTTGAATCACATTCCCTTCTGAAGGTGCAATAGTCGTAACAAATGCTTGGCCTCCGTCCTCTTTTTCTACTTTAGAATTAAAGATGCCATTTGCATCTCTGAACGGAACGCTTGTATCAGTTGTTGGCTGAGTATCACTATTTGCAACTTCATTAGTTTGTGAAGCAGCTTCTACTAAATTAGCAGTAGTGTAAGAACCGAATGGTAACACTAGTGATAGAGCTGATAGAAATACGACAGCTTTCTTCAATAACGACATACCGTTTCCCCTTTCTATTTAATTTTCAATATACAAGATATAAAAGGACATCTTTTACATCAACTAAAATAATATAGGAAAAATGGGAAAATACAATAGTTTTTTCACAAATAGAATTATATATTTAAGAAAATTTTAGAACTTTATTGATATAGTAGTCTGAAAATCTAGAATCATTGATATACATCTCAACAATAGCTCTGTAGATAGCTGGAGTGTAATTTGGCATTGTGAATTTTAACCATTGCTGATGTTTCAAATATATCTGCTCAGCAAGTTCTGGTGTTTTTGTTTTATCATATTCGATAAGATATTTTATCATTTCTTCTTCTACTTCAGACATCTTTCGATAATCTTCCTCTGAAAGATTCATAAATTTACGATTGGATTCATCGATTTCTTCAGAAGAATACTTCTCAGTTAATTCCGATCCGTATTTTTCAGTGTTCTCTTTTATAGCACCTTTTTTAAATGCTTCAAATTTTTGTTGATCAGTCATTTTAGTTCCTCCTTCTTCACTGTTAATAGTTTGATCAATCAACTGAATTAATTGATCATATTTGTTTCTTTCTTCTATTAATAAATCTTTTTGTTCATTTAAAATTTCCGACCTATTCAAGTGGCCATCTGATTGAATTTTTATTATTTCTGATAATTTAAAATTTAATTCTCTATAAAATAATATTTCTTGTAGTTTATCAACCTGATTTTCGTCGTAGTATCTGTAACCAGCTGCTGATTTTTCAGATGGTTTCAAAAGGTCTATTTGATCGTAATACCTTAGAGTGCGTGTACTTATACCTGCTAATTTTGCTAGTTCATTAATTGAATATTTGATATCTTTCACCTCCTCAATAAATTGATTGTAATTCTTTACGCTACGTCAATTTCAAGTATTTTATATAAAAAATTGTTACTTTTTTATCTAGACTGATAAAATCAAATGTAAGAGCAATATAATACAAATGGAATCGAGGTTTTAATTATGAATGAGTTTACTCAAGTGTTGACCATCGGAGGATCAGATTCTGATGGTAGTGCCGGTATACAGGCTGATTTAAAAACTTTTCAAGCAAATAATGTTTACGGCATGTCTGTTTTAACTGCAGCTGTTGCAGGAAATTCATATGGTATTCACGATCAAATGTTGATGCCTAAAAGTTTTATAGAAAGCCAGATTAAAGATATAAAAGATGATTTTAAAGTTTCTGCTTTTAAAACTGGTATGCTTTCTGACTCTAATACAATTAAAACAGTAGCAAACCAAATTGAAGACCAGCAATTCGGATTCTTTGTTTTAGATCCAGTCATTATTACAAAACACGGAGATATGCTACTAGAACAAGAAGCTTATAAAACCTTAATAGAAGATCTTTTCCCACTAGCAGATTTAATAACACCTAACTACTATGAAGCCCAAAAATTATCTGGCCTAGAGTTAAATAGTCAGGACGAAATTATAAATGCAGCAAAGATTTTACAAGAGTTGGGACCAAAAAACGTTTTAATAAAAGGAAAACATTCGAAAAATGAAACCACTGACGTGGAAGATTATGTTCTACTAGAAGATGGGACATCTTTCTGGTTTTCACAACCATTTGTCGATACGGAACATATCAATGGTACTGGTGATACACTTTCATCAACTATAGTCGCTCAGGTAGCTCTTGGTAAAAATCTGAAAGAATCAATTGAATATGCTAAAAAATTTACATATCAAGCTATTAAAAACGTAATTGATGTAGGTCACAAATACGGTCCTATCAATCATTTTATAAAAAATGATATAATATAGTAATTATTACAACATCTTGGAGGTACAAAATGGTAAGAATCACAAAAATTTCTGCAAGTATTATTTTGCTAATCCTTGCAATTGTTTTGATGTTAAAAACTGGATTTGAAGGCTTTATTGCTGCTCTTATTGGCGCCGGTGCTATTGGTAGTGCAGCAGGTATTCTAATCGCTTTTACATATATAATTTCTGGTGCTATCTACTTAATCACAAATCGTAGTTATAGTATTGTTCCAGATGTTATCTGCTTCATTATTTTAATTTTGGGAGCCTTGATTGGATTTTTCAACGGCGGAGTTCCTGACACTAGATACTTATTGATTTGGTCATGGCTTTCTATCGCAATAGGAGCAATTGTTCTGATAATTAGTATTGTCGACTTGATTAACAATCCTGTACCTACTGATGAACCTGAATCTCAACAGAGTAATCGTCAACAATCATTTAATAACAATCAAAATCCTAATATGCAGTATTCTAATTTTGATCAAAACTCACAAAATTTTCAACAACCTCAAAATCAATATGGTCAACAACAGAACTTCAATGGTTATCAAAACCAACCTTATAACAATAATGATTACAATCAATATCAAAATAATAACTTTGATCAATATAATCAACCTCAGAATTACCAACAAAACAATCAAAGGTTTAGACCAAACGAACCTCAAGGTAACTTTAATGCACCAAACAGATCAAATAATATGAGTAATTCAAACCCAATGGAATCAAGACAAAGTAGACGTTCACGCATGAATAAGAAGAAATAGCATTATAGCTAAGCTGAAAACGCTTAGCTTTTTTTAATTATTTATTACGAAATATCACAATTCTATTGCCAAATATATTAATTAATCATATGATAAATGATGTGAAAGTATTATTTTATGTTATGGGAGGAATTTATTATGCTAAATCTTGGATTAAGCGTTGTTTCATTAGCAAGATTTCAATTTGCTATGACAACCGTTTTCCACTTTTTCTTCGTTCCTTTTTCTATCGGAATGGGATTTCTTGTAGCAGTAATGGAAACTATGTACGTTGTCAAAAAAGACAAAGTATATCTAGACATGACAAAATTCTGGGGAAAAATTTTCCTACTTAGTTTTGCTGTTGGTATCGTTACTGGTATTATTCAAGAATTCCAATTCGGTATGAATTGGTCTGAATATTCAAGATTCATGGGGGATGTATTTGGAGCACCACTTGCTATTGAAGCTCTTCTTGCTTTCTTCATCGAATCAGTCTTTATCGGAATTTGGATGTTTACTTGGGATAAATTTACACCAGGTTGGCATGCAGTGATGATTTGGATGACTTCTATCGGTACAATGCTATCTGCTATTTGGATTCTTGCTGCCAATAGTTTTATGCAACATCCAACTGGATTCAAGATCAACGGTTCAACTGGTCGTATCCAATTGACTAACTTTGGTGACGTGGTTACAAATCCACAATTGTGGAGAGTATTTCCTCACGTTATCATTTCTGCTATCATGGCAGCCGGTGTTGTAATCGCTGGTATGAGTGCTTGGGGACTATTAAAGAAGAAGAAAGGTGAAAACCACTTCTTCAAAACATCACTTCGCTTTGGACTATGGGTTGGACTTATTTTCTCAATCCTTACTCTTATCGCTGGTGATTTCCAAACTCAACAAATGTTGAAAGATCAACCAATGAAGTTTGCTGCAACTGAAGGTATCTACAATGATACTGATGATCCAGCTCCTTGGACAATCATCGAATCAATCGATGCAAAAGATCACAAGGCTTCAAACCAAGTTGATATTCCTGTTATGTTGAGTGTTCTTACATATCACAAGACATCTGGTTCAGTACAAGGTATGAATTCTCTTAATAAAGAATTCCACGCTAAGTACGACAAGAAGTTTGGAAAAGATATGGATTACTATGCACCTGCTAAGACATTGTTCTGGAGTTTCAGAATAATGTCAGCTGTTGATGGTATCATCGGTCTTGTTTCACTACTTGGTCTTATCTGGTCAAGAAAGAAAAAAGACACAATCGAAAACAAGAGATGGTTCCTTATCATCATGGGAATCTGCATCTGGGTTCCATTTATTGGTATAACAGCTGGTTGGTTCGTAACAGAATTTGGACGTTATCCTTGGATCGTTTACGGTCTAATGACTATTGCTCAAGCTGTTTCTCCTACTTCAACTGTAGGATCACTATTATTCAGTAATATTGTTTACTTCTTATTGTTTACAATTCTTGGTGGAACAATGGTTTGGTACTCAAAGAGAACTCTAAACCAAGGTCCATACTACGAAATTGAGGATTCAATTGAAAATGTTGATCCATTCTCAAAGGAGGCGTTTGACAAATGACATTAAGTACATTTTGGTTTATCGTCATAGGTTTGCTATTCGCCATATTCTTATTCCTTGAGGGATTTGACTTTGGTGTTGGTATGGCAACTCGTCTAATCGGTAAAGATATGGACGAAAGAGTTGCTATCATGTCAACTATAGGACCACACTGGGATGGTAACGAAACTTGGTTAGTTACTGCCGGTGGTGCAATGTTTGCTTCACTACCACTTTGGTATGCTTCATTGTTCTCAGGTTACTACATTGTTTTACTTCTAGTTCTTGTAGGTTTGATCTTACGTGGTGTTTCATTTGAATTCGTTAAGCATGCTGAAACAAATGCTGGTAAGAATATTTGGATGTGGACTTTCTTCATTGGAAGTTTCATGGCACCATTCTTGCTATGCTTGATGCTTCTAAGTATGGTTCAAGGTATTCCTATGAATGCTAACGGAGATGCTTTCCCTAAATTCTTTGATATTGTTAACTGGCTATCAGTTGTTGGTGGTGTTGCAGGTGTTCTTCTTTCACTTGTACATGGTCTAAACTTTATCCGTCTAAGAATGGAAGGACCTCTACGCGAACGCGCTAGAAGTCTTAACAAAGTCCTTTACCCAATTCTATTTGCTGGTGAAGTAGTCTTTGCTATCTTAGTATTCTTCCAAACAGACTTCTTTGATAAAAGACCAATTTCATCATTAATCATTACACTTCTTATCGTTGTGTTCTCATTAATTGGATACTGGGGTGTTCTTAAGGATCACGAAGGTTGGAGTTTTGTTGGAAGTGGTTTATCACTATCAATGGTTATAGTTCTTCTATTCAACGGACTATTCCCACGTGTTATGATTGCTACTAACCCAGCACACAGCATCTTGATCAAAGACGCAGCAAACTCACACTATACATTAACAATTATGACAATTGTTGCATGTATTCTTGTACCTATTGTTGCAATTTACTTCATTTGGTCATATTCTTTATTTACAAAGAGAATTAATCCAAAAGAAGATAAGGTAAAATATTAATATGATTGATAAGCGTTTATTACGCTTACCAGGAACTAAAAAACTTCTACTAATGCTTGCAGGATTAACTTTCCTGCAAGCATTTGTTATTTTATTCCAAGGTAAGTATTTAGCAGAAGCACTAGTTAATTCATGGAAGATGAAGCCATTAGACACAATCTATATGCCAATGGCTTTATTTTTTCTTGCCTTTGTAGCAAGACATTTATTTAACTTGTTAAACAGTCGTATCGTCGATAATTATGCCGCCAATACATCTGAAGAAATTCGTTCAGAATTGCTGGATAAGATCTACGATACTGGTTCAGAAATTATTCTACGAAATGGTAGCGGTAATTTAGTTACCTCTTCTCTTGATGGAATTGACCTAATTGAAAATTATTTCAAATTGATTTTTACTAAGGTCTTGAACATGTCTATCATTCCTCCCATACTTTTAATCTATATATATATGCAGAGCATTTCTTCAGGAATTACTCTAACAATTATTGTTCCTCTAGTTATACTATTTATGATTATTCTAGGGTTAGCTGCTCAATCTAAGGCAGATGAACAATATGAGCAATATACAATAATCTCAAATCACTTCTTAGATTCTTTAAGAGGTTTACCTACATTAAAAATGCTAGGCTTGAGTAAAAAATATGAAAACAATATCCACGTTGTAAGTGATGAATATCGTCGTAGAACGATCAATACTCTTCGTATTGCTATCTTATCTACATTCGCTTTAGATTGGCTTACAACGCTAGGTATTGCTATCTTGGCTGTATTCCTAGGTCTTGCTCTAATAAATGGCACAATGCCACTCTTTCCAGCTCTAGTTACACTTATTCTTGCACCTGAATATTTCTTGCCTCTACGTGATTTTTCTAGTGACTATCATGCTACTCTAGATGGTAAAAATGCACTTGGTTCTATTTTTGAAACTCTAGCAATACCTGATAACAAAACAAAAGACACTTTGTCTAATTTTTCATGGGATGAAAATTCTAATTTAGAAATTAAAAATGTCGAGTTTAAGTATGAAGAAGATGCAATTTCTTCCAGTCTAGATATCAAAGAGCTAAAACTATCAGGATACAAAAAAATTGCTGTAATTGGTAAATCCGGATCAGGTAAAACTACCCTAATTAGATACTTGGGTGGTTTCTTGGGATCAAATACAAATGCCAACGTGACAATTAATGATCAACAGTTAGATAATTTAAACGTTCAATCTTGGCGTGATCAGTTAGCATTTCTACCCCAATCACCATATTTATTTAGTGGAAGTATTAAGGACAACATTAAATTCTACAATCCATTAGCTTCCGATGATCAAGTCAATCTTGCTGCTAAACAAGCGGGTCTCGATATTTTTATTGATAGTTTATCAGAAGGATATGAAACTATAATTGGAGAAGGTGGTCGAGGTATATCTGGCGGTCAACAACAAAGAATAATGCTAGCCAGAGCCTTTCTAGCTAAAGATCGCCATGTATTGATTTTTGATGAACCTACTGCTCATTTGGACATCGAAACAGAATACAATTTGAAAGCACCAATGGAAGAACTATTCAAAGATCACTTAGTAATTTTTGCTACACACAGATTACACTGGTTAAAAAATATGGATTACGTCATCGTTATGGATAACGGTAAAATTGTTGAGCAAGGTACCCCTGATGATCTTCAAAAATCACAAGGTCCTTACATGAATCTGATAGAAAATATGCGAGGTGATCAATTATGAGTTTCTTTAAAACATTCAAAAATGACACCTGGGTAAAACCATATATTAAACAATATAAGGGATTACTTTCATTAGCTATTTTCCTAGGATTTTGTACTTCATTTTGTGCAGCAGCATTGATGTTTACTTCTGGTTACTCAATTGACAAGGCAGCTACACAACCTGTAAATATTTTTCTTATATATGTGCCTATTTTATTGACTAGAGCTTTTGGTATTGGACGTCCAGTTTTTAAATACGCTGAGAGACTAAGAAGTCACAACTGGGTATTGAAGATAACTTCAGAATTAAGAACTCGTCTATATAGAACCTTGGAAAATGATGCATCATTCTTCAATGAAAAACACCGTTCTGGAGACATCATGGGGTTACTGTCTGAAGACATAAATCATTTACAGGATTTATACCTAGTAACAGTTTTCCCAACCGTAGTCGCATATCTGCTATCATTATTTGGATCAATTGCTATTGGTGTATTCTCTCCTATATTTGGATTGATTATCTTCTTACTAATTCTTGTTGAAATTTTTGTAGTACCTGTATTTTCTGTTTTAATTGAAAGTGCTCGTCGTGAAAAACAAAAATCCATAAAAGCAAATCTATACTCAGAATTAACTGACAATATCTTAGGTGTAGATGATTGGGTTATTTCTGGCCGTTATGACGACTTCAAAAATCTATCTCAAAAAAATCTAAAAGAACTTGAATCACTTCAAAGCAAGTCTAGCAAGTTCCGTCGTAATCGTGACTTTGTTTTACAAATTGTCTTTGCAGTTATCGCTGTTTGTTTTTTGATTTTTACTAATATAAAATTTACTAATTATCAAGCACAAGCCAATTTTGTAGCGGCAATTGTTCTGGCTATTTTCCCTCTTTCAGATGCAATTATCCCCGTTAGTCAAGGATTTGAAGAGTGGCCAGAATATAAGAGTTCTATTAATCGTTTGAATAGTTTAAAAACTGAAAAAGTTGAGCTTCCTGAACAAGTAGACTTTGATACTAAGGAATTCAAAGACATTGAATTAAAGAATGTTAACTTCACTTATAACGGTACTTCATCTGTAATCATCGAGAACTTCTCCCAAAAAATTAATCGAGGTCAAAAGGTAGCTTTACTTGGACCAAGTGGTATTGGTAAAACTACTATCCTGCAGCTAATTTTAGGTGATCTAGTAGCCAACGATGGTTCCGTTAAAGTCAATGGAATTGATGTTTCTAAACTACAAAATCACCGTACTGAAATCTTCTCAGTTCTAAATCAAAATCCGTTTCTATTTAACACAACAATTTTGAATAACGTTCGTCTAGGAAATGAAAATAAATCAAACTCTGATGTAATAGAAGCTCTAGATAGAGTTGGTCTAAAAGATTTGATAGAATCATTACCTGACAAGTACGACACAATTGTTGGTGAAAACGGTGAAAGATTCTCTGGTGGTGAACAAGAACGTATTGCACTTGCCCGTATTCTTTTGCAAGATGCACCAATAGTTCTCCTAGATGAACCTTCCATAGGTTTAGATCCAATTACTGAAAATAAATTACTAGATACCATATTTACAGTTCTAAAAGACAAAACCATAATCTGGGTAACTCACCATCTTCAAGGTGTAAACTACGCAGATCATGTCATATTCATGGATGATAGAAAAATTGAAATGCAGGGTTCACCAAAAGAACTCTACAATTCAAATGAACATTTCAAAGATTTATACAATATGGATATTGGAATATAAAAAAACCTACCCTTTGGGTAGGTTTTTTTAATCTATTCGATCTAATAATTTTTTTACTATTTTTTCTAATTGTTTTCGATAACTAGATCTCGGTAATTTTTTGATACGTCTTTCGGCATGTGAAGTGAAGGTCTTAGCAATATCCTTAGCTTTATCCAAATATCCACTTTCAACTACTATCTTGGCTGCCTGATTAATTTGCTCTTCCGTCAGACTTTCATTAGATAATAGTTCAATTAATTCCTGATTCTTTTCATTAAATCCAATTATATAAGGCAAAGAATAAACACCATTACGCAGATCTTCGTGGTTTGGCTTTCCTGTGCTACTTTCATCTCCAAAATCTAAAACATCATCTATAACTTGAAATGCCATTCCTATATCATGTCCAATATTTTTAGATAAATTAACCAATTTATCATCACCGCCAGATACAACCGCACCCATCTTGGTACTCAAACTAAATAATTCGGCAGTTTTTCCGGCAACTTCTTTGAAATACATTTTAGGTGTTGCATTAATGTTATTATTAATTAGTAGTTGGTCTAGTTCACCAATTAGAATTTTCTTCATACTAAGAGAATTACTAAGAATATCTAGCTTTGAAGGTAAGTATTTAGAAATACTCTCAAAGTACAAGGTAAATAAATAGTCACCTGCATATATAGCGTTACGCTTACCATATCTAGTGTGAATAGTTGGTCGACTACGACGAACTGGCGAATCATCAATGACATCATCATGAATTAATGTGGCAACATGCAATAGCTCAAATGATGCCGACAAAGGTACTAACTGCTCGTTAGATACTTTTTCAGGTCCAAAATTTGTGAACAGCATAAAGAATGCTGGACGGAGCATCTTTCCACCAGAAGTTAAATCTATAATCATCTTTGTAATTTCAGGATTAGAAATTCTTATTTGATTATGAATATATGAAGTTGTGTTATCTAATTTTTCCGCAATTTTTGGATAATCTTTCCAAATTTCATTTGCCATCTAAATTCCCCACTAAACGACTGTACATATACAGTTTTAAAATAATATAATATAGTTTATCAAACAAAAAGGACTGAGTTAATTGAAACCATCTGTATTTTTCGAACTTGTCGAAATTAAAGCAAAAACAGCCAGTATTTTTCCATTTATAATGGGAACATTATATTCCTATTACCATTGGCATTCATTAAATCTATTATACTTATTTATTTTCTTTATTGCCATGCTATTATTCAACATGGCGGTAGATATTAATGATAATTATTTTGATTACAAGAATGCAAGCCATGCAAAAGATTTTCAAAAGAATACTAACGTCATTGGAAAAAACAATTTAAATATTCACCTAGTAGGATGGATCGACTTCATTTTTACTGCAACAGCAGCAATCCTGGGTCTTTTTATCGTATATAAAGTTGGATTAATTATACTTTATCTAGGCTTATTTTCGTTTGCCGTCGGATTTTTCTATGCAGGTGGACCTTTCCCAATCAATCGTGGACCTTTTGGAGAATTTTTCTCAGGTATAACAATGGGATTTGTTATCTACCTAATTGCCATATATATCAACGTTTATAATGTTGGTACAATCACCTTCAACAGTAAATTTTATGGAGATGTTCTACTTTCATCACTATTGACCGTTTTTGCCATTTCCAACCTTCTTTTGGCAAACAATATCGCTGATGCAGAAGAAGATGTTGAATTAGGTAGAAAAACGATTGTTTACTATTTAGGTGTAAACAATGCCAAATTTATGTTTAGCTCATTTTACGTAATAGGATTTATTGCGTTGATTTGTTCTGTGATAATAGGACTACTTCCAAAAATGATGCTTCTAACATTATTAATCACACCAATAGTTTTTAAAAACACTCTGCAATTTAATAAAAATCCAATAAAAAAGAAGACCTTTCCACTTGCAATTAAGAGTTTATTTTTAATAACTCTCGTACAAGTTTTGACCTTCTTTTTAGGCGTTATATTTAATTTTTAACCATTAACGATTGTATATGTATCATGAGCAATCATTAATTCCTCATCTGTTGGAATTACGTATGCAGCAACTTTAGAATTATCGGTTGTAATTAATCGGTTGTCTCCTTCACCATAATTACGATCATGATCTTCTTTAATTCCAAAAAGTTGTAGATTATCTAAAATCTTTCCACGGGTTTCTGGTGAATTTTCTCCAACACCTGCGGTAAATGCAATTGCGTCTAATCCGCCCATTTCTGCAGCGTATGAACCAATATATTTAACAATTCTATTTACATAAACATCTATTGCTAATTTAGCTCGAGGGTTAGTGTCTTCTTGTGCACGTATATCACGCATATCTGGTGATATACCTGAAATTCCTAATAAACCAGACTCTTTATTGAACTTAGTGATTATCTCATTTACATCAGTTATATTCAGTTTTTCCATTAGGTAAGGAATAATTGACGCATCGATATCACCAGTTCTACTACTCATAGTAATTCCTGCTAATGGGGTGAATCCCATTGAAATATCAACTGGTTTGCCATTTTGTATTGCACTTATAGAAGCACCACTTCCTAAATGTAAGATGATGACATTCTTGTCTTCTAGTCCACCCAGGATTTCATTCAATCTTCTTGTTATATAACGGTGGCTAGTTCCGTGTGCGCCATATCTACGAATCTTATATTTTTCATAGTATTCATATTTTAAACTGTACAAGTAGTTAACTTCTGGAATATCAGTGAAGTATGATGTGTCAAAGACTGCCACTTGTGTAGCACTTGGTACAAGTTCTTCAAACAATTGAATAAATGTTGCTTCAACTTTGTTATGCAAAGGTGCATATTCAGCGAGTTCAAAAACTCGATCAATGTTATCTTTAGTAATAACTGTAGATTTTTTAAAGTCTTCACCACCAGCAACAACGCGGTGACCAAAGGCAGAAATATCATCATATTTTTTAATTAAACCAACTTCAATCAAATCATCAAGAATTGATTGGATAGCAGCTTTATTTGATTCAATTTTTTCTTCATGGGTAACTTTTTTGCCATTATATTTGAAACTAAAAGTTGAAGTTTCAAAGCCCATACGATCAATCATACCCGATGCTTGAACTTCCTTTTCAGGCATAGCAAACAATTTCCATTTTAATGTTGAGCTACCTGCATTAATAACCATTACTTTCATATCTGAACTTCTCCCTTTACTTAATCTATAGCAATTCATTAAAACATTGATATGTCAACATAATTTTGACACTATTTTAAAAAAATGCTACTCTTTAGTAACTATTATAAACGTTTGTTGGAGGAATTATTAGTGAAATTATTTAATCGCTTTCTAAATTATGATTTAGAGGATGAGGAAACTTCTCCTACAAAAGAAAAAGAGACAGCAACTAACTCAGATGTTACTGCCAAAACAACTGATAACGAAGTTAAAAATGACACAACTCAAGAAGCTGAGCCAGAAAAAATTGCTGGTTCTACACTTGAAGAACAACGTATGAATATTACTCAAAAAATGGGATCTCTTGCTCAAGAATACAGTTCCCTAAAGAAAGATTTAAAGAGTAATTTATTTAGTGAGTACGATAAACTTGTAGAACAAAAAGAAACTTTTGAAAGTTACCTAAAACGTTTAAAAAAAGATACCAAAAAAGATCAAGAATATCTAAATGAATTAGAAAATTACAGTGAAGAAGAACATCAAGAAAAAATTGATCTTGAAAAGAAAAATCAAGAAGACACTGCTGCAAGGCTATTTGAACTAAAAGACCAACAACATGAAGCATCAATTGCAATCTCGAAAGCTGAAGTAGAACTTTCTGAACTACATCAAAATTTAGCTCAAAATCAGCAAGACGAATTGAATCTCTCTTCTTCAATTAAAGAAGAAGCAAACTTACAAAAATTGATGGAACTAATGGAAGAACAGAAAAATTCTATCGATACTATTTATAAAGCTAGAAAAGATATACAAAAATCGATTGATGAAAAATCAAAAAATCTAACACAACTTAATCAAAATTTGGAAGAAGTTTCTAAAGAACTTACTGCCCAAGCTAAAAATGTTGGTGACTTGGAAAACAAAGTTACCATTATGCAAAACAATTTTGAAAAAAATAAAGCCTCTCGTGCTTCAGATATTGCCCACTATCAAGGTAATATCAGCAATTTAGAAAAGGAAACCGAAAAAATTTCTAGTGAAATTGAAAAAGTTGACTCCAAAATTGATACGGTCGCTGAATATATTAAAGATACATTTAACACTAGACATCTAATTAGAGATATAGATATTAATTCAAGTAAAAATTACTTCCTTTTTGCTGATTCTATTTCTGAAAAAGATGATTTTGTTCAACATATCAGAACCATCAAATTTATTGAAGGTCAGACAAATAAATCTGCTGTTTCAGTAACAACAAGCTATGATAGACATATTGTTGAGAAAATTAGCCAAAGCATGGATAATTCAAATCTACCCAAGCCTATCATTCTTAACATGTACGCAGATTTACAGAGTGTTGACGTAGTAGCAGCCAAAAACTTTATTTTAGAAGTTCATGACGATTGGACAGTTACAACAGAAGACAATCGTGAGCTTGTTTATGATGCTACAAATAGCTTAATCATGGAAGCTACATACAAAAACGGCATTATTCAAGAATTGAAAGAATTCCGTGAAAATACTCTAATTAAGACTAGTTTATATAATATGGCGGGCATTTTATCTTCAGAAATCATCTATAATATCGGAAAAATCAAAGAACAAAATTATTACAAAATGGATGGTCAAAAAGCCTTAGCTGAGATTTATAACGATGGAAATATTTCACTATTCCAAGTTTTTGATGGAAATGATGAAGTTAAAGAAGCCTTTGAAAACAAAGAAAGCCTTATAGCTTGGTGGCTAGAAACTGTCGAATTCAGCGAAAACACTACATTTGTAACAACATTTGGTGATCTAATGTTTGAAGTTATTAATAGTAATTTCCAACTAAATAATGAGAATATTATTGTTATCGTTAAAAATGTAAATGATGATATTGGTGTCTTAAATAAATTACTTAATGATAAAAAGTATATAACTGATATACTTGTTGAAAACACTACTGATTTGAAGAAAATCGAGCAAAGTATCAAGCACGATATAACAGTTAGTTTGATTGAAGAAAATCTAAATAATAGTGATCTGTTACCTGATAAACTAGAAATAATTTAAATAAGCACTCTGTTATGGAGTATTTTTATATTTGAGGAAAAATATGAAGAAAATATCAATAATTGTCCCTTGTTTTAACGAAGAAGAAACAATTCAAATTTACTACGATACAATGACAAAATTGATGAGCACTATTGATAAATTCAAAATTGAATATTGGTTCATAGATGATGGATCGAAGGATCACACCTACCCTATCTTAAGAGAACTACAAAATGAACATCCAGAAGATGTTCATTTTGTATCTTTTTCAAGAAATTTTGGTAAAGAGGCTGCAATATATGCTGGTCTAAAAGAAGCAACTGGTGACTACGTTGCTGTAATGGATGTTGACCTTCAAGATCCTCCTGAAACCTTGCCAGAAATGTTCGATATTTTGGAAGAGCATGAATACGATTGTGTTGGTACAGCTAGAATGGATCGAAAGGGAGAAAATGTAATTATATCTGTCTGTTCAAATGCATTCTATGGTTTAATCAACAAAATGTCTCAAACTAAGATAATCCCTGGCGCTCGTGACTATCGTCTAATGACCAGACAAATGGTTAATGCAGTATTATCAATGACAGAATATAATCGTTTTTCTAAGGGAATTTTCAGTTGGGTTGGTTTCAACACAAAATACATCCCTTACAACAATCGTGAAAGGTCTGCTGGATCAACAAGTTGGAATTTTTGGAAACTAACTAAATATGCTATTTCTGGAATTATTGACTTCACAGAAAGACCTCTATCTCTAGCAACATGGCTAGGATCGATCTTCTCTTTGATATCAATTGTAGCTATGATTGCTATTGTTGTTAGAAAGTTAATCTATCCTATGAGTAGTGTTGATGGCTGGTCTTCAATTGTTTCTATAATTCTTTTAGTTGGTGGTATTCAGCTAATATGTATCGGTATTCTAGGTGAATACATCGGTAAAATATTCTTAGAAGTTAAAAAACGCCCTATCTATATCGTTAAAGAAAAAAAATAACCTCTTTACTTTAAATTAAAGTAAAGAGGTTTTTATTTATCGGCTGATAATTATACTATTTGTTTTTCAATAAGTTATAATAATACCTAGATAAGAGGGGAGATTTTATTTTGAATTCTCGTGAATTACAAGCCGAAAAGACAAAAAATAACATTTTAGAAGTAGCTACCGAAAGTTTCTTCACCAAGGGATTTCAGGCGACTTCTACTAGGCAGATAGCCCAAGAATTAGGTATTACTCAACCTAATATGTATCATTATTTTAAAAATAAGAAAGTGTTGTATGCTGAATCCATAGATTTTTCCATGGGGGAATTTGGCGATAACTTATTAAAATACTACAACGAAAACAAAGACGAGCCCTTCAGTGAATTACTTCTAAATATTTCAACATTCATGATTGAAAACTTTAAAATAAACTATTTCTTAATGCGCCATGATATTGAAACTTTTTTTACTGATGAAGAAAAGAAAAATATCAGTCAAAACTGGGGTGGCGGATACTATAAGGTTCTATATAATATATTCCAATCTAACAAAGAAGTTCTCAGAAAAGACATTGCTTTGCCAGTTCAAGTTGGAACTTATTTAACAATGTTGTTACCATATATAGAGTACGATGAAGAAAGCAGACGACATAACATAGCTAACTTAAAAACTATGGTTGAAATCTTCATAAATGGAGTAAAAATAAAAAATGAGGAGTAGATATGGAATTTATAGAGATACTAACACTAATCCTTTTTTTAAGTGTTGTAGTTAGTACTGTATTCAATCGAATCAATATACCCAGTGTTATTGGACAACTTCTCTTAGGTGTTATCCTTGGTAAAGGAGTACTAGATATTGTAAAACCGACACATTCATTAGAATTATTCGCAGAAATTGGCGTAATTTTATTAATGTTCATTGCTGGTTTAGAGAGTGACTTCAAACTACTAAGAAAACACTTTGCACCAAGTTTTAACGTTGCAGTCTTTGGTGTTGTTATACCAATGATATTAACCTTTGTAACTTCTATTGCCTTTGGCATCGAATTACGTGAGAGTACGTTTATTGCGGTTATATTTGCTGCGACTTCCGTCTCAATCTCTGTCGAAGTTTTAAAGGGATTGAATTATTTACAAAGTAAATCAGGGACTGTTATTCTTGGTGCGGCTGTTGTTGACGATATATTGGCAATCTCAATTTTAAGCATTATGTCGGGTACATTAACAGGTGATTTTTCTTGGCAAAGTTTGGCACTATTAGTTTGCCTATGGATAGTGTTTGTTGTGGTAACTATTGCCAGTTACAAATGGATTATTCCTGAAATACTTAACTTAGTTAAATATCTCGATGCTCCTCAGGCACCTACAGTTGTAGTTCTAATAATATGTTTTATATTTGCAGTCTTCGCAGATGCTGTTCATTTGGACGCTGTTCTAGGTGCATTTGCTGCAGGAATAATTGTTTCCGCATCTGATCAATACGACAATGAGATTGGAGATAACATTGAAAAAATTGGATATTCAATATTTATTCCAATTTTCTTTGTAAGTATTGGTCTCTCAATCGATTTTTCAAACTTCTTAAAAGATTTCTGGTTAATAGTCAGCTTAACTGTCGTTGGAATAGTTGGAAAATTATTTGGAGCAGGTTTGGGTGCACGTATATCCGGATTCAGTAACAAAGAATCATATATCATTGGATCTGGTATGATTTCCCGTGGGGAAATGGCATTAATTATTGCACAAATTGGCTTTGAAGTACGTCTTTTATCAGAAGAATATTACTCAGCAATTATTATAAGTATCATCCTAATTACTGTTTTAGCACCATTTTTCTTAAAAAACTCAATTTCTAGAGATGTTATCGAGTAAATCAATACCATTTGTGAAAACAAAGATATATAATGAATAATAACGAAAATATTTAATTAATCATACTTGGAGGAAGATAATAATTATGGCTCACATTTTAATCTTAGGTGCTGGTTACGGTGGTTTACGTACAGCGCGCGAATTAGCTAAACACGCATCAAGTGATACACAAATTGATTTAGTAAATGACTCAGAACTTCACGTTGAAAAAACAGGATTGCATACAATAGCTGCTGGAACAAGAAAAGCAGATGCAATTTCTTTCAAAATAACTGATGTTATACCATCAAAGGTTAACTTCATCAAAGCTACTGTTTCAAATATAGATGTTGATAACAAAAAAGTTTCTTTCTCTGATCATGACGATATGACTTACGATTACGTAGTAGTCGCTCTTGGATTCAGATCTGAAGATTTCGGTCTTGAGGGTGCAAGTGAAAATGCTCTTATCCTTGAGAGTGTAAAAACTGCTGAAAAAATTTACGATACAATTGAAAAAAATATCTCTAATTACAAAACATCAAATGATCCCGCAGATTTGAGTATCGTTGTTTGTGGTGCTGGTTTTACAGGTATCGAGATGCTTGGTGAATTGGTAGATTCTAAACAAGTTCTTAAAGCAAAATATAATGTCCCTGATATAACTGTTACTTGTTTAGAAAAAGCCACAAGTATCCTACCTATGTTTGATAGTGAACTTGCTAAGTATGCTGTTAACTATCTTACAAATCATGGTATCAATATTATTACAGGTGCCGATATCAAGAAAATCAATAAAGGTTCTGTTGAATATCAAATGGGCGATGAAACTAAAGAAGTCAAAGCCAGCTCAATTGTTTGGACTGTCGGAGTTAGTGGTAGTGATGTTATCAAGGCTTCAGGATTTGATGCACGTAGAAATCGTGTAATGACAACTAGTTATCTTAATCTAGAAGATCACCCCGAAGCATTCTTCATCGGTGATGACTCAGCAATGATTCCTGAAGGACAAGATCGTCCATTACCTACAACGGGTCAATTAGCTACTGCTCAAGGTACTATTACAGCGCAAAACATTGCTAATGCAATTAATGACAAGCCGCTAGTTAAATTTGTTTACAAATCAAAAGGTACTGTTGCTTCACTTGGTCAAAACCATGGTATAGCTGAACTACCTAGCAAGATGAAATTCCGCGGTCACATTGCTTCATTTATGAAGCACATGTCAGCTGATGTTGGTATTCTTGAAGTTGCCGGTCTTAAGACAGCATTCCGTAAAGGAACTTTATAATAAATAAAAAAAGAACCCCTAGTTGGGTTCTTTTTTTATTTACAATATATTTGCTCCTAAGACATTTTTAAAATGTTCTAAAGCAAATCATGTCCTGTTTGACTAAATGATGCCACAGCTTCTTTATAGACGTTTATCGAGTATCCCAAGTTGTATGCATCTATTGCTGTATGAAGTACACATATATCCGTGCAAACTCCAGTTAAATACAAATCTGTGACTTCCCTCTCTCGCAATCTTAAATCTAGGTCAGTTCCTGCAAATGATGAATATCTCGTTTTATCAAATTGATTAACTAATTCGCTATTTGAATTACTATCATACCAAATCTTTAATTTGCCATATAATTCGTGTCCTTTTGTTCCTTTTACATTGTGAGTGGGAAATAATTTTGTCTCAGGATGAAACTTATCATCTTTAATATGAGTATCTGTTGGTAAATATACGAAATTTCCATTTTGATAAAATTCGTCTGCCAAACTAATAATTTTGTTTTCGATTTTCTGACCTGGTTCTCCACAAGTTAGAGCACCATCATCAGCAATAAAGTCATTTGTATAATCAATTATTAATAGTGCCTTCTTTTTGTCCATAATTATTACCTCGCCCTACTAATTTTATCTCTTAATATACAATATTATTCTTAATTTATTACATTATAACAACTTGATATTAAATTATTTTTAGAGTATCGTTGATAGCAATTATTTAAATTATTGGGGTATTTTTATGAACAAATTTAATCGGGGTAAAGTAAACAAAAAATACTTGTTTATAAGTATTTTGAGTGCTTTTTTTGTAGCGCTCGGAATTTTTTTATTACTGGCTAGTATATGGGCTAACAGCAATTTCAACAACCTTAGTCCAGAACAAATTATTTACAATCTGACTCAACCGATGGAGGGTGCCGATAGTAATTTTATCAATAGTTTTATCACCGGTCCATTATTTATTGGGATATTGTTACTAGTAGTTTTGGTAGCAATATTTTATCTTCCAATGGAAAAACACACGAATTCAAGATTTGGAAAAAGGGCATTTATCTCAAGTCTACTTGTTTTTGTCTTAACGACATCGGTTGCTGCATATAACATCAACGCTGTGGCTTTCTACAAATATCTAACATCTGATTCAAACTATATTCAAAGAAACTACGTTGAACCTAAAGAGAGTCTTTTGACTTTCCCTAAGAAAAAAAGAAATCTAATCTATATTTATGGTGAATCTTTAGAATCTACTGCAACTTCCAAAAGTATGGGCGGACAAGACAGCCAAAACATGCTTCCTAATCTTACTAAACTAGCTAATCAGGGAATTCATTTTTCTGATAGTGATAAGGAATTTGGTGGAGCTCAACAACTTGAAGGTACAGGATACACAATTGCTGGTATGGTGGCTCAAACAAGTGGTATGCCACTAAAAGTTCCTAGTGGATTAAAGACAAAGGGATCATATGCGAATGGCCAAGACGACAAATTCTTACCTGGCATAACTTCAATAAACGATATTTTAGCCAAAAATGGTTATAATCAAACATTTTTGCTAGGTTCTGATGCAACATTTGGTGGAAGAAGAAATTACTTCAGCCAACATTGCGATGTCTTCATAGATGATTACAAAAATGCCAAAAAAACTAACAGGATCCCTAACAATTACAAAGTTTGGTGGGGATATGAAGATAGTAAGTTATTCGACTATGCAAAAGTAGATCTTAATTACTTGAGTCAACAAAATAAGCCCTTTAACTTAACTATGTTAACCGTTAATACTCATCACATTGGTGGCTACAAAGAGAAATCGATGCCAAGTAGTTACAGTAAATATGGAGATAAATACTCTCAGGTTATTGCCTACTCTGATTATCAGATTGCAGAATTTATCAAATGGGCTCAAACGCAACCTTGGTATGAAAACACTACGATCATCGTTGATGGTGACCATTTAGGAATGGATACTTCTTACTACAAAGGAGTAACGAACCGTCACACTTTTAATATGATTTTGAATGCACCAAGTGATCAAACTAAAAACGTGAAAACAAAAGATCGTCAGTTTAGCACCATGGATATGTTTCCAACAACATTAGCATCTCTAGGTGTTAAAATTAACGGAAATAGACTAGGTATGGGTGCTAATCTATTGTCAGATCGTAAAACTTTAATCGAACAAGATGGCTTTGATAAAGTAAATACAGGTCTATCAACAAAATCTAGTTTTTATGATAAAAAATTTATTGAAGGTAAATAAAAAAGCAAACCCTATATAGAGTTTGCTTTTTCTTTTTCCAATTGTTTATCATAATTCCTAACTATTGGTATAAGTAGAATTAATATTCCACAGATAAATGCCCCTATACCAGCAATTATAAATAATTTTTCGACGCCTATTTTATCAGCTAAAGGTCCAGCAAATATCAAACCAACTGGTCCGGTGATACTTAGTAAGGAATTAAAAATACCTAATATCTTCCCAAGCTGTTGCGGTGGATAACTTTGTTGGATCATCGCCATAACCAATGTATTAAAGAAAGGTGTTGCTAAACCAGCAATTAAATTTAATATTACAAATGCAGCAAATCCTCTCTGATTTCCTGGTAATAAACCACTAAAACCTATCGATAATCCCATAACAAAACATGATAATATGATTGGTTTCATGCGGTCACTCCAATTACCAAAGATACCAATAAAGGTCCCTCCTGCAAGCATTCCTACAGAATAAATAACCTCTACTACGCCGGCTTGACTGACATTCCCCTTGAAATAAGACATAGTCATCAAAGGATACAAACTAGCAGCAGGCATAAATAGTAATACAAATATAGAACCAATTAAAGTCAAATACCATAGGCCTTTTTTATCTGTAAGTTTTTTTAATCCAAATTTTGTATCATCTAAAATATGAATTTTTTCATCATACTTAGGATTTTCAACGATATCAACGAACATCAATAAGGTAACTCCTACAGCAGCTCCCAAAACATCTAATAGAATCAACATTGATATAGGAATGATTGAAAATAGAAAGGCACCTAATGCTGGTGCAATAATCATATTGGCCGATTGAACCATTCCTAGTTGACCATTTGTCTTGGTCAATTGTTCATCAGGAACCATTGTTGGTAGAATCGATTGAATTGTTGGCATTTGGAAAGTTTGCGCAATTGATCTAACCAATAATGAAACAAAAACTAACCACAATGGAAAAGTGTGATATATGACAGCTGAAATCGAAAGTATAACTGCAAATGATGCAGCCACTAAATCAGGAACAATTAATAGCATTTTTTTGTTCAATCTATCCACAAATGGACCTATAAATGGACTTAAAAATACCATCGGTAACATCCCCAATAAAGTTGCAAAACTTAGCACGGTTGCTGAGCCAGTTTTCTTTGTCAGATACCATATGATTGCATACTGAACTATCATACTAGTAACCCCAGAAAGAAATTGACCTATTAAGAATAAAGAAATATTCTTTTTCCAATTATTCATAGGCATATCTACCCCACATCTAACATAATGCTTAAATTATATTAGATGTGGTCAACAAAAAAAACAGTCAATATAAAATTGACTGTTTTTATTTATTATCATCTTTTGTTTCTTCATCAAATTTCTTTATAATGTCTACAATTTCTTCAGGTTTTTCTAGGAATGCAGCATGTCCTACGCCTTTGATATCAACAATCTTAAGCTTAGGTACTCGACCTATTGAAGCCTTAGAATCAGCAATACCTTCTTCTCCAAGAATTTGATCTTCATCAGAGAATATTGCCAATGTTGGAAGATAGATTTCTCTTAGTCGGCGGTTGAGTGCCTTCTTTTCAAGATAATCTACTCCCATCTTGTCTAGTTTCTTTACATCACGACGGTCTGTTTGTGATGCGGCTTCTTCAATAAGTTTAGGATTAGTTAATTTTGACTCATCAAAATTCTTCGCAAAGTAGCTATGTGATTTTACGCCCTTGCTAAACAATGATACTCGTCTTGATGAGCTTATCTCTGCGTGTTTTGCATTTGCTGGTGTATTCATAAGGATGATTTTATCTACACTTATGCCTCTTAATTCAGCCATATTAGCCACTACCAGACCACTGATACCATAACCAAATAAAACTAATTGTGATGTGATAGGAACCATTGCTAATGCCTCAAGAATAGCCCATGCTTCCATATCTATATCATATTCTTTGTCGTTTGATTGGCTAGATTTACCTTGTCCTAATAAATCTGCAGTAACAACAATGTACTTATCTGATAATAGTGGTGTAATTGACTCGTAGTATTCTGTTGATCCTAAAACTCCAGGAACTAACACGATTACTCTCTTATCATCATCCAAATTACCAGTAACTTTTATGTTAACTGTTCCTCTAGATGTTTCTACAAGTTTTTCCACGATGATACCTCTACTTAGCTTTATCTTTATTTTTTATTATATTATTTTTAGACAAAATTGGCTATTCAATTACCTTACACAATATGTTAACCCTTATAGCTGATAAGTTCTAGCATATTCACAAAAGCTTCACAAAATATTACAAAACCTTATTATATTTTTATATAGACATTAATATTTATGTTTCATTTCATTTATAAAAGTAGATAGACCATTGACTACAGCTGAAACTATTAGTACTCTAAAAGGTACAACTTTTCAGAAATAGGGGGGATGTTTTATGAAAGAAAAGCTATTTAGAAAAGCTAGCATCAAAGAATTTATGTTGTCAGATGCTCATTTTGAAAAAACACTTACTAAATGGAATCTTATCGCTTTGGGAATCGGCTCAATTATTGGTACAGGTATCTTTATTTTGCCTGGTATCGTTGCATATTCTACCTCTGGTCCTGCGATTACGATTTCATTTATTTTAGCAGCGATTGTCTGTGTTTTGGCAGCCTTATGTTTTGCTGAATTATCTTCAACTTTTCCAGTTGCCGGAAGTACTTACTCATATGGAAGTTTGATATTTGGTGAATTTCCTGGCTGGATTGTCGGTTGGTCACTTGTTCTAGAGTACGTTCTTGGTGTTGCCGCAGTCTCTTCTGGATTCTCAGCTTACTTTGTAAGTTTATTCAACGGTTTTGGTATCGAGATACCTAAGGAACTAACCGGTCCTTTTGATCCCAGCCAAGGAACTTTTGTAAATCTACCCTCAGTCATTGTTTTAATATTTATTTACTTCTTGCTACGTCGAGGAATAAAATCATCTGCACGTGTCAATGCATTCATGGTATTTGTCAAACTAGCAGTTATTGCAATATTTATTATAATTGGATTATTTTTTATTAAACCTACAAATTACCATCCCTACTTCCCTATGGGAGGAGCTGGTGTGATCAAAGGAGCTGCCTTAGTATTCTTTGCATATCTAGGATTTGATGTTGTTTCCTCATCAGCCCCTGAGGTTAAAAATCCTCAAAAAAATATACCAGCTGGTATCCTCTACTCACTAGCTATCTGTACTGTTCTGTACCTAATTATGTCTACTGTTCTAACCGGTATGGTTAATTACAAAAATTTAAATGTAGCTGACCCAGTTGTTTATGCTCTAAACGCTGTGGGAATGGGTCGTATTAGTTTTATAATTAGTATTGGTGCTTTAGCTGGTATGTTCACCATGATGTTAAACACCGTCTATGGTGGTTCAAGATTAGTCTACGCTCTAGGGCGTGATAATCTGATACCTAAGAAATTCGGTGAAATTAATCCTGACAATAAAGTTCCTATGCTTTCACTAAATTCAATCACTGTTCTAGCTATTTTATTAGGTGGTTTTGTCTCTCTTAAAGAATTGACAAGTTTGGTTAATATTGGAACTCTGGTTTCATTTACTTTTGTTTCTTTAGGTGTAATTAAACTAAGAAAACGTGATGATATTCCAAAGAGTAGCTTTCAAATGCCCCTATACCCTTGGCTTCCAGGATTGTCAGCAATTTTATGTGTTGCCTTAATGACTCAAGTAAGTATTCAATCATGGATTGCTTCATTAGTTTGGTTTGCAATTGGTATAGTTATTTACTTTATGTATGGTTACAGAAAAGCCGGGAAATCTCCTGAAAATTATAAATAGACTTATATCTTTATATTAAAGAAAAAGAATCGCAAAAAATGCGATTCTTTTTTCATTTTTTCGCTTGAAAATAAAAATTAATACGGTTTTAAGAAAACGATTTCATTGAATGAAAAAAAATGGTATATTATTGGCATAAACAAAGAGGGGGATTCAAATTATGAAAAAATTTCTTATTAGCACAATAGCAGCAGCAACACTACTAATAGTGACAGTTACTCCAACAGTAGCTTTGGCTGACACAACTGATGACGGGGTATCAGTTGAAAGTTCACAAGAAGCAGTTGATATTCCTGTTGTTCTAAGTATTCCAGCTGATGCAACTAACATCACTGCTATCACATTTACTCGCGGAACATTCTCACCAGATATCTACATTAGTAGCCGTGCTCTAAAACTAATCGTTGGATCAGGCGCAGTTGCTTCATCAGCTGTTGTATCTCTAATTCCTACAGTAGGACCAGTTCTTGCAGCAAGTATAATTTCTAACGCAAAAGAATACGCTGGATTCGTTGATGAGGGAATTGTCATTCATGTAAATAAAGGACTTGTGTCATACGTAAGTGGACAATAAAACAAAAAACCTACCAAATGGTAGGTTTTTTTATTTGTTCAAATTATAAGAAACAACGTATTCATTTACGGCTCTTATAGAATCTGCAACATCTTGTGATGAAACTTCAAAAGGCATGTTATGAATAGTCTCACTTGGAATTGTTGCTTGTTGACCAACTCTTAATAGATCTTCTGAGGTAACATCAGCAATATGCAAATCTTCCAAGGTAGTTGGCAATCCAACACTTTGATAAAAATCAATAAACTTATTCATTTTTTCTTCTGGTGCATTATCCAATATCAATTCACACAATGTTCCATATGCTACTTTTTCACCGTGCATCATTTTTTCTATATCACCATCTAGTACGGTAAAGGCATCATATATGGCATGAGCAGCTGCTAAGCCTGCACTTTCAAACCCTAGTCCACTCAGTAGTGTGTTAGCTTCTACGATCGTTTCTAGAGGTTCACTAGCAACACCTGCTTTGGCTGAACTGATTGCTTGTTTACTATGTGCAAACAAATTATCCATGCAAGTTTGAGCAATCGCCATTGCTGCTAAAGTTTGTTGACCGTGAACCATTGATTGGTTATGACCTTGTGCTACATCTAATGCTTCAACATTAGTTGCCATTGCATCACCAATACCAGCTATTAAAGTTCTTACTGGTGCATTCGCAACAACTGCAGTATCGATCAAAACCAAATCAGGATTCTTTTTATAGAATGAATAATCCTTGAATGTTCCGTCTTCATGGTACATAACTGACAAAGCTGAACATGGGGCATCAGTAGAGGCTGTTGTTGGCATGCTGACAACTTTTAAACCAAGGTCATAAGCAACCTTTTTGGCAGCATCAACAGTTTTTCCTCCACCTAACCCTAATATAACGTTAGAAGAATTTTCTTTTGCAATCTTTTCTACACGTGAAGCTTCTTCATCAGATGCTTCGCCTCCAAATTCAACATGAACAACATCAAAGTCATTGTCTTTTAAATTGTTATATACTTTATCACCTATAATATTCCAAACCACACTATCACATAATAATAATGGCTTGTCGCCAAGATCTTGAATATATATATTAGCGTTAGGAAATACATCCTTACCCTGAATATATCTTGATGGACTAGCAAAAATTCTGACCATTTTATACATCTCCTTTTTGATAACGGTTACATTATATGTTAAAATTAATATATTGTAAATATTAGATCTAAAATTTAATCTTGCTAGGAGCATATCTATGAAAAAAATAATGAATAAAGTTGAAGATATAGTACCAGAAATGGTAAGTGGTATGACAAAAGCATATCCTGATTTAATCAAACAAATTGATGGAACTCAGGCAATTATTAGAAATGATGAAAATTTCAAAAAAAATAAAATTGTTGGTCTAGTTTCTGGTGGTGGAAGTGGTCACGAACCACTTCACGCAGGATTTGTTGGCGACGGAATGCTATCTGCAGCTGTCTGTGGTGAAATATTTACTTCTCCCACACCGGATCAGATATATGAAGCAATCAAAGCAAGTGATAACGGTGAAGGTGTTCTACTAATAGTCAAAAACTATTCCGGTGACGTCATGAATTTTGATATGGCAAAGGAAATGGCAGACTTTGATGATATCAAAGTTGAACAAATAATAGTGGACGATGACATCTCAGTTGAAAATAGTGAATATACACAGGGTAAACGTGGTGTTGCCGGAACTGTTCTTGTTGAAAAAATTCTGGGAGCTGCAGCCAGATCAGATTTAAATTTAACTGATCTAAAAGCTCTAGGAGAAAAGGTAATTAATCAAACTCATACAATTGGTATTGCTTTAAGTGCAGCAACTGTACCTGCTGTTGGACATCCAGGATTTGAGCTACAAAATGACGAAATTGAATTCGGAATAGGTATACATAATGAACGTGGATATTCTGTTGAAAAATTACGTTCTTCTAAAGAAATTGCTGAAGAGCTTACTTCCAAAATTATGGATTCCTTTGAAAACAACACTTCCGCTAAATATTCAGTATTAGTCAACGGTATGGGTGCAACTCCATTAATGGAACAATATATTTTTACAAATGATGTACTAGATATTCTAAAAGATAAAAACTTCAACGTTGAATATTCAAAAGTTGGTAATTTGGTTACTTCTATCGATATGCAAGGATTATCTTTAACAATATCCAAAGTTGATGATCAACTTATCAATTATTTAAATGAACCTGTTACAACAATCGGATGGTAGGAGAATATAAAAATGAAATTAGAATTAGAACAAGCTCAAAACTGGTTAAACGAATTTTTTGAAAGTATTATTGAAAACAAAGATTTACTTAATGAATTAGACACCGCAATCGGAGATGGTGACCATGGAACAAACATGGAACGAGGGGTTAAAGCAGCGCAAGAGGCGCTACAAAATAAACCTGCTACTGATGTTGCTAAACTTTACATGACAACAGCTATGAGCCTAGTAAATAAAGTTGGTGGAGCTTCAGGACCGTTATACGGAACTGCCTTCATGGACATGGCAAAAGCTGTGAAATCAGAAAATATTGAACTTGCAGATTTAATCCAAATAGGTACTGATGGAATTAAAAGACGTGGTGAATCAGATGTAAAAATGAAAACCATGATTGATGTATGGCAACCAGTTGCAGATAGTTTATCAGATGATAAACTAAACAGTGAAGTAATTGAGAAAGCCCTAAATAACACAAAAGACATAGTTGCTACTAAGGGACGTGCAAGCTATCTTGGTGAACAATCAGTTGGTCATCTTGATCCAGGGGCAAAATCTAGTGAGCTATTATTCAAAGCTCTATTAAATCAAATATAGGAAGTGTAAAAATATATGAAGTACGGAATACTTATAGTTTCCCATGTAAATGAAATTGCTTTAGGCGTTACAAAATTAATAAAAGAAGCAGCGCCTGATTTATCTATTACTTACGCTGGAGGAACTGAAGACAACGATATTGGTTCTTCTCCTGAAAAAATTCAAGCAGCAATAGACGAAAATACTGGTGATAAAATTTTAGCTTTTTATGATTTAGGAAGTTCAAAAATGAATCTAGAAATGCTAATGGAATTTACTGATAGAGACATTGAAAAATTTGATGTAGCTTTTGTGGAAGGTGCTTATACTGCAGCAACCTTGGCACAAATATCATCACCTATTGAAAGTATAGAGGAATCACTAGCTCCACTTAAAATTAAATAGATCTTTATCACTTGATAAGCAAAAAAACTATTCATCATAATTGATGAATAGTTTTTTTGTTTTATCCAATTCCACCAGCCAAATTTTCAAAATCTGGTTTTGGAGCTTTTAAAATTAGTTTTTCATTTACGAATGCTTTTAGTCCTAATTCGCTCATTTCGCGACCATATCCAGAATTCTTTACTCCTCCAAATGGCAATTCTGGTAGCGTTACAACAAAGCTATTTACATAAACCATACCTGTTTCAAGTTTTGAAGCGACTTCAGCACCATGGTTTTCGTCTCCAGCAAAGACAATTCCTCCTAAACCAAAGTCAGAATCATTTGCCAAATCGATTGCTTCTTGTTCTGAATGAACCTTATAAACATGTGCTACTGGTCCAAACATTTCAGTGTGATATGCAGGATTCTCTTTATAGATATCTGTCAAGATAGTTGGTTGGAAAAATTGTCCTTCCAAGTCGATTGGTTCGTTACCATAATAAACTTTTGCTCCAGCAGATATAGCTTCATCTACTTGTTGTTGAAGCTTATCTTTAGCCTTTTTGGTATTCATAGGAGCAAGTGTTGTCTTAGTATCTAGTGGATCACCAGGAATAACTTTTTCGAAATTATCCTTCAGATTTTCTAGAAATTCATCGTATACATTGTCCATCACAATAAATCTTTTTGCAGATACACAAACTTGTCCAGCGTTTGCCAAACGTGCTCCAAAAGCTGTTTTATTAACCTGTTCCATATCAGCATCACCTAAAACGATAAATGCATCCATACCACCTAATTCCATCGTACTCTTTTTGATATTTGCACCAGCAATTTGTGCTACTGATTTTCCACCACGTTCTGATCCTGTTAGGGCGACACCTTGAACTCGTTTATCAGCAATAATATCTGATACTTGATCATAGCTTATAAACAAGTTAGTTATACTACCTTTGGGAGCACCAGCTTTAATAACCATATCTTCGAATGTTTGTGCTGACGTAGGAATATTAGCCGCATCTTTCAAAATCATAGGATTACCAACCATAAAATTAGGAGCAAACACACGCATAATTTGATAGTATGGGAAATTCCATGGTTCTACGGCCATAATTACCCCTGTAGAATTCATTTCTACAGTAGCTTCTCCGGTTGCAATAGTGTTGATTTTTTTAGGTTTTAGCATCTCTTCTGCATTATCAGCAAAGTAGTCAGCGATCATAGCACAGACTTCTACTTCACCTTTTGATTCAGAGATAAGTTTACCCATATCAATAGTAGCTATTTTAGCTAACTCATCAGAATTTTCACGGAATACCTTAGCAATATTCTTTAAAATTTTTGCACGTTCTGATATATCTTGCTTTTTCCAATCATGGTATAGTTTGTCACTTATTTCTAAGGTTTCTTTTATTTCATCATCAGTTGTATTAGGAAATCCTTTTACAAATTCATTGTTGTAAGGATTTATTGTTTTATATTTATAATCTTGTTCTTTCATGACATTCTCCTGTTGTATCAATTTTAGACAAAAAGCGACTAGCTAAATTAGCTAGTCGCTTTTTATTAGAATTAAGCTTTAACGCCTTCTTTAAATTCTTGACGAACTTCAATTTGATCTTGAACTTCTTTAGTCAATTGAGCTTTTGTAGCATCGTCCCAGTCATAATAATTTGCCATTTCATCAATAATATTATCTTTAATTGAATTCATGTGATCGAAATCAAACAACATTTGACTACTACGACGTAGAAGATAATCAATTGGATGCATTGCAAGTTCTTGTTCCATTGCATAGTGCAATTGTGCATAATCAACTGGATCTAGTTTTGTATCAGCTGATTTTGCTTCGTCAACATATTCATATACAGCATCAATGTTACTTCCATAACGATGAACTAGCTTACTTGCTTGTTCTTCTGTAAGTTCTTTATCAACACCACGTTGAATAGAACCATCAATTGAAGCTAAGAATTCTTCACTACCGTTAGGATATCCACCAGATAGAGCTAGTTTTTCAGTAGCTGCTTTCTTGTATGTGTATCCAGGATAATTTTCTGTAATATCTTTCAATACTTTATTAACAATTTTTTCAGCCATCTTACGATAACCAGTCAATTTACCACCGGCAATTGAATATAGTCCTGAATCTGAGTGGAAAATTTCATCTTTACGAGAAATTTCTGAAGGATCTTTACCTTCTTCTTGGATAAGAGGACGTACACCAGACCATGCAGATTCAACATCATCGAATGTTAGTGGTTCGATATCGAACATACCATTTACTGCTTTCAAGATGTAGTTAACATCTTGTTTTGTAACTGATGGTTCTTTTGGATCTTCTTCCCAAGTTGTATCAGTTGTACCGAAGTATGTTTTTCCTTCACGAGGAATAGCAAACATCATACGTTTGTCATTGAATGGTGTATCAAAGAAGATTGAGTTTGAAATTGGGAATTTTGATTGGTCAACAATCAAGTGAACACCCTTTGTTAGATGTAGATGTTTACCAACATCAGAACCATCCATCTTACGAATATCATCAACCCAAGGACCAGCAGCATTTACGATACGTTTTGCATGAATTGTTCCTGTTTCACCAGTAATTTGATCAACAAATTCAACACCATCTGCTTGGCCTTTGTCATTATATGTAATGTTAGTTACTTTAGCGTAGTTAGCCAAAAGTGCTCCATCTTCATGAGCTTTTTTGATAACTTCTGTAACTAGACGTGAGTCATCTGTACGGTATTCAACATAAA
The DNA here is from genome assembly GCF_002762335.1 of Companilactobacillus metriopterae. Taxonomy (NCBI): domain Bacteria; kingdom Bacillati; phylum Bacillota; class Bacilli; order Lactobacillales; family Lactobacillaceae; genus Companilactobacillus; species Companilactobacillus metriopterae. The sequence continues at coordinate 248,567 of NZ_CP024610.1, forward strand.
CACCTGTACCTTGTAATCCTTCGCTCTTCAAGTATGGTTCACGTTCCAATGAGTCTGTAGGATTTAGCATGAATTTACGTTCGCTCTTACGAACCATTGCCAAGCGATCATAAACATCTAGACCTAGAGCTGTTGAGTAACGACCATATGTACCACCCTTGTAGAAAGGTAGCATCATTTTCAATGGTGTTGTTACATGAGGTGCATTTTCATAAACGATAGCACGTTCAGATCCAACTTCATGAACTTCCTTAATAGCAAATTGTGCTAAATAACGTAGTCCACCATGGACTAGTTTTGTTGAACGACTAGAAGTACCTGATGAAAAATCACGCATTTCTAGTAGTCCAGCATTTAGACCACGAGTCTTTGCATCCAAAACGATACCAGCACCAGTAATTCCCCCACCGATAACTAGAATATCTAATTCTTCTTCTTGCATTTTTTTAAGATCTGCAAGTCTTGTTTTACTGTTAAATTCAACCATTTAATGTTGCCTCCAAATTTTAGTAAGCGTTTTCTTGTAGCTTCATATATAGTTATAACAGAAATAATTCAATTTCACAAACGAATATAGGTAATTTTTTGAAAATATTTTTTTTATGCACAATTTTTAAGAAAATTTCCTTATTTTTCAACATTTATATTAAAAAAGAGAACTCCCTTCGGGGGTTCTCCTAGTTTGTGAAATTATTCTTTTTAGTCCTTAGTAATTGTAACTGTTAAGTTATTTACATTCTTTGCTTCATGATTTACAGAAATTCCATGATCTTGAGCTAATACATCAGTATGTTCTTTAATTGCCTTTTGATAACCATTAAAGAATTTCATGGAAGACCAGTTCATTCCTCCTTCAAAACCCATAAATGTTTCGTCATACAATGGTGTTTCATCTAACTTAGAATGAATAATTATTTTAGTAACTTGGTCTCCTGAAATTTCCAAACTGATAGTTATGGGATCATTCTCTACAGCAACAAATAGTCCTTCGTTGTATTCAGCTGGTAACTGCAACTTTTCTGAAACTCGAGGGTTAAAAACCGATCTTAAATTTTCATAACTTGTAATATTAGTCATAAGTGATCTCCTTTTTTCTCTTGAGTATACAATTAAATATAAAAAAGATATATCAAATTATATTTTATTAAACCAAATACAGTATAATTATATTAATAATAAGAAAGGGGTGACTTATTTTGCATAGTTTGGAATTAAAATTATCGGATGATCTTTTTTTGAGATTAAAAAATCAAGCAAAGAAAGATAATCTTTCTATTGAAGATATAGTGATTAATGCTCTTGATAATAGCATCTCTAATGCTGAATCCAATTTTGAAATTAGAAATGTTGTAGGTCAAGAAATTGATGGAAAAAATATTTTTGAAAAAGATGATCTAGTATTAATTCATGGAATTTTCTATAGATATAAGTTAGATGAAAATTTAACTAAAATAGATAAAAAAGAAACTTACATAATTAAAAACGCCACTGGAAATATTATAATTATAGGTCGAAATGGGGAAAAATAATGGCATTTGGGATAACAATTGTTCGTCAAAATAATCAAGGTTTAATTGAAACACTAGGTAAATATCGTAGAAGTGTTGAATCTGGCTTACATTTCTACATCCCTTTTGTTCAAAGAGTTCGTAAGGTCAGTCTTGCTATGTCACCACTATCTTTACCTAATTATTCAATTATTACAAAGGATAATGCCGACGTACGTGCAAGTTTAACATTAAACTACCATGTTACTAATTCTGTTAAATACACATATGAAAATACAGATTCAGTAGAATCTATGTCACAGCTAGTTCGTGGTCATCTACGTGATATTATTGGACGCATGGATTTGAACGAAGCTTTAGGTTCAACTGCTAAAATTAACCAAGAGTTAGCATTAGCTATCGGTGATTTAACAAATACTTACGGTATCAATGTTGATCGTATAAACATTGATGAATTAACACCTTCTACTTCTATTCAAGCAGCGATGGACAAGCAACTTACAGCTGATCGTGAAAGAGTTGCTTCCATTGCCAAAGCTGAAGGTGAAGCTAAATCAATCGAACTAACAACTAAAGCTAAAAATGATGCTCTTGTTGCTACGGCTGAAGCCGAAGCAAATGCTACAAAAACTAGAGCTGATGCTGAAAAGTATCGTATTGATACTATCCAAACTGGACTATCAAATGCTGATGATAAGTACTTTAAGAATCAATCCATTACAGCATTCTCTGATTTAGCTAAATCAGAATCAAATACCATCGTAATACCATCTGATGAAATTACCGAACTTGGTAAATTACCTGTTGCCGGTAAACTTCTAGGAACAAAAAAATAATATAAACAAAAAAAGTATACCTACAAGGTATACTTTTTTATTTATTTAACTGTGAAAACATCACTTACATCAGCTGGTGTATAACTATCAACTGTTACCTTATTTGCCTTAGCAAAGGAATTTGTATTCATAATATATGTCAAAATTCTCTTGGCAGATAATTGCAAGTCACCTAGCATTAACTTGTTGCCATTTTCACCAGTTTTTGAAACATTTTCTTGAATATGGCTCACTGTACCACCAGGCATGATTAAATCATTTCCGGCATGTATTGATTCAGCTGAAGTTTCTAATCCTCCAACACTAAACCAATCAGTCATTACAGATCCTTTATAACCCCATTCACCACGTAAAATATCTGTTAATAATTCATAATTTGTTGAATTATATACACCATTTACCTTGTTATAAGATGACATTATAAATTCTGGTTGTGAATCCTTAACAGCAATCTCAAAGCCTTTTAGATAAATTTCTCTAAGTGCTTGTTCACCAATTACTGAATCACTTGTCATACGGTCTTCTTCTTGGTTATTAGCAACAAAGTGTTTTATGGTTGTTCCAACACCAGGGTTAGACTGTACTCCTCTAGTCATGGCAGTTGCTGATACTCCAGAAACTAATGGATCTTCTGAATAATATTCAAAATTACGTCCATTTAAAGGATTACGATGGATATTCATTCCCGGTGCTAACCAAGTATCAACACCAAACTTAATCATTTCTTGACCAGTTTGACGACCAATTTTTTCAATCATATCTTTATCCCATGATTGAGCTAACAGAGTACCTATTGGCCACGCAGTAGCGTATTGATAATATGTTTTTCCCATATCAGTATACTCATTTGTTAGACGCAAACCAGCTGGTCCATCTGCATTGACTGTAATTGGAACACCCTTATTTACTAATGTATCAGTTGTTTGTCCTGCTGCACCCTTAACTTGAGTTGAGGCATTACCAACTATAGAAGGATTTTCTGTTAATTCTGACATAATGTCATTAAAATTAGTGCCTTTAAAGGTCATGCTTCCATTTACTATCAAACTCAATTGTTTTGCTGATAAACTAGCCACAAACTGATCCATAGTTATCTTATGATCGTAGACATCTTTCAATGTATAAGAAGTTGCCACATATCCAACATTTTCGATATTCTGATTCATACCATTATCTGGTAAATTTGCTACTTGTGAATCATCCGTTATTAACGTTGTAGTTGAATTTGAATCGTATTTTGATGCATTATCTCCATTAACCAAATTCAATGAATCAGGATCTAAATTAAGCTTAACCGCACCTGACTTATCCATATTCTTAGATATGTTTGAATTAGAAGGTTGTGCGTGCAATTCAGTTGGATCATTAGCAGGCATTACCTTATTAGATAATTGTTCTGTTATAACAGTTTCCGGTAAGTTTAAAACTGCTGAAACCTTAGTATTTCTTGAGCTGTCACCTACTAGTAATGTATAGTCTCCAGCGTCCATAACATAGGCAGCTTTTTCAATATCATAACTAGCCATATTTGAAGCATCAAAAGTAATTACTAAATTTTGACTTTCTCCTGGTGCTAAATTCTTTGTTTTAGCGTAAGCAACCAAATTTTGATAAGCTTTATCAACCGTTCCATCTGGTGCTGAGTAATAAACTTGGACAACTTCTTTTCCAGAATACTTGTTGCCTGTATTTGTAACTTTTACTTGTGTAGTAATTTTGTTGCCACTTAGCATTGTACTTTGTGGTTCAATATTGAAGTTTGTGTACGACTCACCATATCCAAATTCATAATGAGGAGTCACATTATAAGTATCAAAATAACGATAACCTACGTAGATACCTTCATTGTAATTTTCAAGTTCTGAATTGTTATCATTTTTACTAAAAGTATCTGAAGATGGATAATCAGAGTAATTATATGCCCACGTATCAGTCAGTTTACCTGATGGAGTTACTTTACCACTTATAATATCGGCAACAGCATTACCACCTCGTTGTCCTGCTTGTGACATGAGTAAAACTGCATCTAAGTCTGGCATTTCATCAATCCGTTTTGTATCGATAGGAGCACCAATATTAAGTAAAACTATGCTCTTTTCATAAGTTTCAGACATTTTTTTGATATTTTGATATTCATTGTCTGTTAACAGATAGTCACCTTTTGTATCTGTACGATCAGCTCCTTCTCCAGAATTACGTTGAAGTACATAGATACCGACATCTGCGGGAGCAGAATCAAATTCTTCTTGAGTAATAGCTTTATCATCATATTTAAATGTCGATAATAAAGAATTGCCTTCATTGTCATAATCTTGCTTCTTTTGATCATAATCACTCTTAGTATCATTTAAATATTCGTCTGATGTTATTTTATAACCACTATCATTTAATCCATCCCAGACGTTAACCGTATCTCTAGGATTACTATCTCCCGATCCAGTTCCACCTTTTATCGTTCCATAAGCTCCACCACCATACAATGCAACTGCATCGTCAGTTGATACTGGTAAAGCATTGTTCTTGTTTTGTAGTAGAACCATAGAATCAGCTGCTGCCTGTTGTGAAAGATCAGCATTATTCTTCTCATCTGTTGTTTCTGTAGGATCTACAGTTGCCGCTGAAACCTTATTTGACTTACTTAAAAATAATACAGATCCGCCAATAATTATTGATGATGCTGCAAACAAGTATAAATATTTTCGATATTTTTTGATAATCTTCACACCCCTTTTTTATACGTGATTATTTTAACATTTATAAAAACGATTACAATGTTAATCAAAATAAAAAAGCACATAGATATGTACTTCTTAAAATGATTGAAAAATTCTAGAATTACCATCATTATCAAGATTAAAATTGAATTCTGTTTCAAAAGTGTTTTCTAGTGAATCTTTTTGAATAATATCAGTTGTTTTTCCCTGCTTAATTATTGATCCGTTATTGTACAAAATTACATAATCAGATAACTGCGCAAGAGTATCTAAATCATGATCCACAATAAAAAACGATTGCTTATTTTTTACATCTTTTATCAATTTAACAACTTGTTTTTTATACTTAGGATCCAGGTTATTAAAGGGTTCATCAAGATATACATATTCTGTTGACTCAATTAAGACCGCTATAATAAGCAATACTTGCTGTTGACCACCAGACAAAGAATTGAAAGGAACATCCAATTTATCAGTTAAATTAAGATATTCTAAATACTCTGAATAATCAATATCATGGTGATTACTCAAATCTAAAATAGATTGAACACTTATTGATCCATAGATTTTCTCACGTTGATTAAAATAAGCAACTATACTTGATCGATTTTTAATTGAGATCTCCCTCAAGTTGTTATCGTTATAAAATACGTTTCCTTGGTAATCTTTAATTTGTCCTGTAAGTATCTTCAATAAAGTACTTTTACCGCTACCATTTGGACCAATAATTGAAGTAATTCCTTTATCGGGGAGTTCTATTGAAAGATTATCAATAACTGTTTTTTCATCATATGAATAACTAATATTCTTCGCTTCCATTGCTCCCCCTAATTACAAAATAAAATAATATTGGTGCACAGATTATATTACAAATTAAAGCCGCAGGTATTTCCACCGGATAGAATAGATTTCTTCCCAAAAAGTCAGAAAGAATCATCAGATTTGAACCGAGTAAAATTGTGTCGATAAAGTATTGATTAGTTTTTATACCATCAATTTGTTTAACAATATTAGGTATAACAATTCCTAAGAATAAGAATTCACCAACTATTCCAACCACAGTTGATATAACGATACTGATTATTAATAATATATAAATATTTATTTTTCGGATGTCTATTCCTAACTCAATAATTTTGTTGTCATTAAAAGAGTAATATGGAATATATTTATCAAATAAAATCAATAAAGTCAGTAATATACATCCTAAAATAATCATTAGGTATGCTTGATTCGAACTAATTAAATTAAATCCAGCAAAAATTGAAGATTCTTGGTTATGAGTTATATAATTCAGTATCTGATTTAAACATGTAAAGAAAACACTTAGACAAACACCAAATAAAACAAATTTTGTAGGACTAACATCTTTTTCTTTAATCCAAACCAAGATTCCAATTAATAATAATGATCCAACAGCGCCATATATAATTTTTGAACCTAGAAATATTGGCAGAAAAATTACTAATAAATTTTTAAAAAAACTAGCACTGGATGTCAATCCAACTAAACCAGGATCAACTAGATTGTTTCTAAATATCAATTGTAAATACAGTCCTGAAATTGATATTAATGCGCCTGTAAACATTGCTACTACTGTTCTGGACAATCTCAACTGTAACACAGCTGCATTTGTACCTTTGACATTAAAAGGATTTATAACGCTACTATCACAAAAGCTGATATTCAAGTAGAGTAATATCAACAATAGGGCAGCATTAAATATTAGAAATTTATTGAGTCTTGTTTTACTTTCCATTGACAATTTTATTTATCCCATTTAAAGCACGAATAACATTCATATTAGCGGTTGAAGAGTATAACGGTTCTTTCAAATAGAATACTTTTCCATTTTTAAAAGCGGGCATCTGCTGCCAAACTTGATTACTGGAAAATTCCGTTTGAAAGTCTTTCTTTACTACATCAGGCATAGCATGAGCTAAACATATAACAATATCAGGTTTAGCTTTTTGAACCTCTTCCATATTAACTGAGACGTACTCACCACTAGTATCTGATTCGATTACTTTATTATTTGTAGTACTTACTAGTGATCCTATATATGAATTACTAGTTGCCTGCAGATAACTTCCTCCAGGCATTCCAAAAAGAATTAACACTTTTTTTGGTTTGTTATTTTTGTTATCTTGTTTTATTTTATTGACGCTTCTATCGAGCTTGGCGTTATACTCGTCAGCATATTTTTGTTTACCACATTTTTTTGCCATTGAATTCAGAGAACTTTTTAAGCTATCAATATTTTGTAAATCAACATATGTAACATTTATGCCGTTACTTTTAAATCCTTCATTCAAAGTATCCTTAAGAGTAGTTACAGCATAGACCTGATTAGCATTCAACTTCTTTATTTTCTCCATATTTGGAGACATTGGACTTCCAACTTTTGTAACACCGTTATATCTTTTGGGAATGCTATAACTTGTTGTTGGTATTCCTTTTAAGTCTATATGAAGGGTGTCTGCCATCTGAACTAATGCATATGTTGTAACAACCGGAGCATTGTCATTCTTAGTATTATCTGTACTTTTTGATAATACATTTAAAGAAAAAATTGAACCTAATCCTATCAACCAAAGAAAAAAGACGAAAATTATTGTCTTAGAATAACTTTTTCTTTTTTGCAAAGAATCCTCCACCGAGTGCTAATGCACCAACTGCCACAGCGGCAGATATTTGAGGAATGTTAGTCTTATGATTTTCGTCTTTTTTGGTTGATTTCTTTTTATCACTTTTATTGCTTGATTTTGGTGATTTCTTTTTGTCAGTTTTCTTTTTTGGCTTTTTATCTTTGTCAGATTTCTTTTCAGAATTATTCGCATTGCTATCAGCATTTGAATTCTCTGGTTGTGCAGCAGCTGATTGCTGTGAATTATTTGAATTGTTCAATTTAGGATAGTTACTGAACATTAAGCCAAATGGATATGTATGGTGATAATCGATACTGTCAATATCAACTTTCATTGTACCTGTAATATTACTTAATTGATTAGAAGTAAAAGTAATTGTTGTATAGTAAAAATTTGCATCCTCACTATTTTTAATACCTGTTGTTTGAACATTCATAGATAAAATTCTAACAGGCCAAGAACCTAATTTTTTATCAGTCTTAACTGTGTAAGACACTTGATAAGAATTATTTACAACATTTACTGTAGCAGGTTTAGAAAAATATGCATCGGCATAACTTGTAGCGCCACTTGGTTGGACAACTGTATAGTTAACAGCATCAGCTTTAACATCTTGAATATTACTTGTTAAAGTAATACCTAAAATTGTAGCAAGCGTTATAAAAACCAGAGAAACTATTTTCTTCATAGCAAGTCCTCAGAAAACTTTGTACGTGCAATATTAAACATAGCTATTGAAAGTAATATAAATCCCGCATATGAAATATATTGAGGCAAAGCTTTACTGCTTGTTTGAGGTAGCATTCCACTATATGATGGTAACGAACTACCTGAGTTTCCTGACGATGATGGCATCATTGGTGATGAACTTACCCCTGTGAAACTAGGTAGAGAAGGAGCAGAACCACCATTTGATTTATCGTTTGATAAACCAGATACAATTGGTAATTCCACTTGTGTATTGTTGTCCCCATCGGACTTACTAAATTTAAAGTTAATGTTGTAAGTTTCATGATATGAATAACTATCTATATCTACTTTAATTTTGGCAGGAACTAAGTTATTAAGCTCATCCAAACTTTTTACAGTAAAGTCAAAAGCCATATAGTAGTAATCACCACTTTGATATGTAGTAATATCGTCTTTATTTATCTGACTATTATTGATTGATAAAATTTGAGTAGTATTTGATCCATAACTAACTGGTGTTTTCATTTCAAGCCCTACAATGTATTCACCATTTTGTGCTTGCTTTACTGTAGTTTTTTGAGTGAAGAATTGATTAGCAGTTGAAATACCATCATTGGAATCTTCTTTCAATACTTGATAACTGTAATCTCCTACATTTATCGGTTGATCAGTGACTGAACTTTCAGTCTTTGTTTCTGCCTTATCATCAACGTTAGTTGTACTTGTTACGTTATTAGAAGTTTGTACAGATGAATTAGTTTTTGCAATTCTTAATTGCATATTTTGTGACTCATTAACCAATCCAGGTACACTAATATTAACTGTCATATCACTAAAACTACCATCAGAATTTACTGGTAAGGTAATCTTACCATCTGATGTAGCTTGATATGTTTTGCCATTTATAACAATGGATGACAGGTACTTTTTAGCAATATCACTCAAAGGAATTGTAGCGGTAGTTTGACCATTAGAAGTCTTTATATCAGCCATTCCATCAAATAATGGTCGTTTTGTATAAGGTTGACCGTTATAGTAAACATCAATATTTGATTGATAATCATTTGTTGAAGTTGCTTGAACTTGTTGAATATTTATTACATCATCAACAACTGCTGTACTAAATCCAACAATACCTAAAGATAATAATGTAAGACAAGTATATTTTATTCTATTCATTTTCATCAATATTTCCCCTTAAATTAATGAACTAGCTTTAACCCATTCATGAGTTGCTACACGATAGTATCTTGTACCAGTAGAATCAGTTCTAGTTCTATCTGTATACCATGATGAATTTCCGGCAAGAAGACGGTTTTTAACAACATTGTAACTATCGTCATACAAAGTGGCGATTTGACTATTAGTTGTTACCGATTGATTAATAGGATCGTAACTATATCCAAATTCTTTATCAAAGGCAGAGCCATTAGATGTGTTTCCACCTGTTGTTGTTTCTGTCTTAGGTGATGCTATTCTTAGTTGCATTGGTTGAGATTCATTAATCAATCCAACAACTGATATATTGACTGTCACATCTGAAAATGATCCATCAGTCTTCAAAGGTAAAACAAGTTTGCCATTATTTGGATAATATTTTGATCCGTTTATATCGATACTTGCCAAACTAGTTTTAGCTAGACTACTCAAAGTTAAAGTTACATTTGCTAAATCTGTTGAGCTGTAATCAACGGTAGCTGGATTTGTGAATAATGCACGCTTTGTGTAGGCTTGACCCTTGTAATATAAATCAACATTTGAAGTATATGTATTAGTAGCGGCTTGAGCTACTCGCACTGAACTTCCTTCATTAGTGATAATTCCTGAAGTACTTGCGACTGCGCCTGTAATTAGTAAGGCAACACAAAGATACTTAATTTTACTTGTTTTCATAAAATAATCCCCCATTTAATTTATATTTATCACATTTCCATTATCGATAAATGTAATTCTAGATTATCCCAGTATAGGCATTTCGTCAACCAACATTGTATGCATTTACATAAAAAAGAACCTAACTTATAGTTAGGTTCTTTTTTAAAATTATAAATATCAGAAAGCTCCTCCTCCGGAACCGCCACCAAATTCACCAGATGAACCGTCTGTTCCCCCTGTGGTGAATAGGTTGCTGTTTCCTCCTCCAAGAATTATTCCGCTGATAAATATACCGGCAAATATTCCTGCGAAGTATCCATTACTAAAATTAAAGATCGAATTTAGATTACTTTCTGCGATATCTGCATCTGGGAATGTCTTCTTAACTGCATCAATAACAGGTCTTGATAATCCAAATGCTGTCGCATATGGAACAATCTGTGCCCAATAATCTATGTCACCGATATCTTTCAAATTAGTTTTATCGATATTCTTAAACATTTTTTCAAGTTGTTCAAAGTCATTAATTAATAAACTACCGCTGTCGTTATAAATGGTTACCTTTTTACGTCTAATTTTTATATCTATTACTACAAACAACATGAATGCGACAGTAGCTATCAGGATAGGCAAACTGATATTTCTTTGCAATCCAATTCCTATTAGCATAGTTGCGTTTATTATTATCAATAATAAAGCTATCAAATACTGTTTCATTGATGATCCTGTAACTATTCTTTCACTGGCTTTGTTAAAGTAAGTTCTACCTTCTTCCATAGTATATCTTTGCCAATTCCTATAGGCTTCCTCAAGTCTCCCAAAGTTATCCCATTTTGAATATTTTTCAATATCCTTGTTACTTACAGATTGACCATTTCCAATCTTATTAATTAAATAATTCAACAGATAATTATCAGAAACTTGCAGACTGTTAATAGTAAAATTCTTATCGTCTTCAACTAGCTCGATATTTTGATCAGCTAATTCTTTTAGAACATCTCCTGTAAAGGCATTTTCATCAGGTCTTTCATTGTAAAGAATGACCTGAGCAACACTTGAAGAAACGTCAGGAACATCCCCTAAATGGTTTATAGAATTGGATATGATACTCTTTTTAACTTCAATCTTCTTATATCTATAACGAAGAAATAAATATATCAACAATGCAGCAATTGCCAATATTGCTGAAATTGTAGTAGCAATCATTTGTTTTGTTTTTTGATTTTCTTTTTGCTCTTTGACGTAGTTATTCTCAGAAGAAATTATGTTATTTCGCTGATTTTTATTAACTACATTAAGATTATTGTTAGTTACCTCTGGAGGGAAACTTATATCAGTAGACAGTGCAGTCTTATATTTATTTTTTGCCATCTTGAAAGTGACTGTACCAGATTCTTTATCAACGATTCTTTCAACGTTACCAGTAGTCTGAGTCCAAGCTTTCAAACCACTTATATTTCTCTTAGGTAATTTAAAAACTATATTTACGTTATACAAATCAGTAGTCCACTCGCTGCCAATAACATTCCAATTTATTTGAGCAGTATCTTTATAATTGGTTACTAAATCGGACAAACTGTATTTGTAGATAAAAGTTACTTTCTCATTAGATAAATTGCCCTCTGCAGTAGCAAAAAGCTCTTCACTAGAGCCAATTGAATTAATTTTCAAATTCTTATTTTCAGGAAAATAAGTTACTTTAGGCAAAGTTCCGCCACCAGTTCCCCTGATATCTTGTACAAATTCGACACCTTTATATTTACCTTTAAAATCATAGGTAATCTTTTGAGTAACGTCTGCACCCCCATTATCCTTAACTTCAACAACTTCATCATAATTAGTTACTGAGTAAGATCGTGCATATACGTTATCTTGAAACATTACTAAAGCCATCAAAAAAGAGAAAAAAGTCATACTCAAATAAATTGTATATTTCATCCCCGTTAACCCCCATTAACTTGATGTCCTAATCTTATATTTTTTTATTATATTTGTCACAATTTTTTTTATAAAAAAAAGAACCCAGATTTTGTCTGGATTCAGGGGGAATATACATGAATTTTTTTAGAAACTAAATACTTGTCCAATAAAGTTGCCCAAGGCATTTAGATCATTTGAGAATGTGTGTGCTCCAGCAGAAACTCCGCCTTTGATCGAGTTTAAAATAATCATCTATTATCTCCTCTCTTTTAGAATAATCACATTATCTGCGTTTTAACTTAAGCTAAGCTTAAATAGTATTGTTCAAAGTTAATAAATAGAAATTAAATTATTTTATTAAAAATAATCATTTGGTAATACTCCTATTATTTATGTTCAGGTTTTTGGTTTGGATCTAGTGGTAATTCTGGGATTGGTAGTTGTGGTCCAAATTGTGGAAATTGATTAAAATTTTGCATATTAGTTACCTCTTTTATTTAAATTGTATTTTATAAATCTTCTATGCTAACGGAAAACATTACTTATTAGATGAGAAACTGCATTTAGATCATTAGCTGTTGTTTGTGCTCCAGCTGTTACTGCTCCGTGAATTGAGTTTAAAATAATCATCTGATGTCCTCCTTTTCTTTAGTATGTCATCATTATGCTTTGATCAACTTAAGCTAAACTTAAATTAATGTGAACATTATTTGATGAATTAATGAAAATAAAAAAGCATACCTTTCGGTATGCTTTTAAACTATTCGATAACCATATAGTTTACTAATTTGACTACGTAGTCATTTGTTTTTACTGTTTCTTTTGCTGCTTTTCCAATTTCTTCTGGTGAATCAGTTATAACCCCATCCACTTCATAAAACATAGTACGAGTTAGGACATTTTCATCATTTACTGTCCATGCATAGACTTTCTTCTTTTGATCATGAGCTTGCGTAACAAAATCAGAAGTCAATGTAGTGTACTCAACCGTGAAGAAATCCGCTTTTGTTTTTGGTGGACCAACGATATTAAATGGCATGATGTAACCAACTGTTAGTTTAGGATAGCGTGTCTTCAGTTCATCAACTATATCGTTAGATAGTGAATGTATGATGTCTCCTCTTTTTAAGAGCTCCTTATTATACTTCTTGATAAAAATACTAATCATATCCTTAGAATCAGCTTTGTTAGGTTTTATTTCTATCAGAAGTTTTTGATTGTCCTTATTGGCCGCGGCTAAATAATCATCAAAACTTATGACCTTAGAACTTTTTCCATTCTCTGTGACAGTTAATTTTTGTAATTGCTTCAACGTTAATTGGCGAGTAGTTGTGTTAACACCAGTCAAAGCCTTCAAATTATTATCATGCATTACTACAAATTGCTTATCTTTAGTTTCTTGAATATCCATCTCGACGTAATCTGGTTTTACTTTGGTACTTGTATCATTCAGAGCCTTAATAGAATTTTGAACAGCATTATTCCCATTTACTCCACGATGTGAAATAATTTCTGGATTCGTTAATATCTGCCCTGAAAGATACAGGTAATCATAGGTAACTGTTCCTGTTAGCAGTACCAATGATAGTACCGTTGCTACCGTATAAAAAACAAATTTTGATATACCTGATTTTTTTGTTTTTTTAAGAACCAACTGATATCTCTCTTCAACAATACTTGGTTCAAACTCATAAAGAACAATCGAAATAATATAGAAGAAAACAAGTGAAGATATCATCGTGAAAATATATTTTATTGCCTGGATAACTAATAACGAGACCATAGATACAGGCAAGGAAGCAGACGAAAAGCTCTTATCAACATAACCTTGAATTAATATTATTATGAAATACAAGACAGCTGTCATTAGATAAATAACTATATTAAATCCGATGAAGTAACTTAAAATCTTTTTAGCCCATTTTTTAGTTAAGTATTTACTTGTCTTTACAGCATCCCTTAATTTCATTTTCTTGATGATCATTAAGGGAACAGTGAATATTAGACGATATCCGATATAAATTAATACTAGATAAACTAAGATTATCACTGGAACAAGTATATATTTATTACTAAATATATAATCAAGTATAAATACAGGAATCTGAACTTTTGATAATAAGTCAGTTTTGTAGCCAATCAAACTAAAGGGCATAATCAATATAAAGTAGAAAATCAAAAATAATAATGAACTAAATGATATTCTTCTAGTTTCTGTAAATGACCTCTTTAGCAGATAAGTCGCAGGTAATTGATAATTTTTTTGAAGTAAAAATACTCCTAAAAATAAAAAGATAAACTCATAAATAATCATGAACAACATGAGGAGCATGAGGACTATTATCAAAATGCTGTAAAATGGATGAACTGAAAATGATGAGAATAGAGAAAAGAAATCAACTATTCCCTCATGTTTAAATGTCCATTCTATTGAGCTAGCCAACATTGGTATAATGACCAGGAATATCAAAATATTTACTAAAACAATATTCTTAGCATACCTAAAGGTATTTCCAAAAAACGATCTCAAATCTCTAATAAAAACTTTCAAATTTCCCACCTATTTCTAAAGCAATTACTTCTATTCTAATATAGAGCTAGTCATAAATAATAATATATCCAAAATCTTTATTTATTGTAAAAATTTATAAAAAGTCATGTAATCGCTTGCAATGTTTTCCGGAGCATGATATAACTATAACCATAAAGGAGATAGCTCCTAACTCAAATGGAGTTAACCTCCTTGGCTGGTACATTTAACAAAAGGACTGAATTAGTCATATCGTGTATATACTAATAGTCACTGAATTATACATGGCATTTTACATACTAGTAGAGCAGATTGATTTAAGTATCAAGCCCCTCTGGATCGAACGATGTAATAAGTACCAGTCGGAAAAGCACACTACCTAGGTAGTGTGCTTTTTTTATTTTTCTAAATAACTTGATATCTATCAATTAAATAAATTATTTTATCCATTAAACTCAAATTACCATTTGGGGGTAATAAAAATGAATAAAATACTAAAATATAAAAACAAAATAGTACTAATCAACGGTTTGTTCATTTCAATTGCATTTACCATGAAATATTTTTCAAACAACATCGAAGGTTATCAAATTTCTATGATTATTGCTTCTATTGTGGGATCTATTCCTATATTCATTCAAGCTTATCAAGCTCTAAAACTAAAAATTATAAGTATTGATATATTAGTTTCTATTGCAATTATAGGAGCATTTTTTATAGGTGAGTATAGCGAATCGGCAATAGTTATTTTCTTATTTCTATTTGGTAGTTTTCTAGAAAAGAAAACTTTGGAAAAAACCAATTCAGCAATTAAAAAGCTAGTACAACTAACTCCTACCACTGCTAATAAAGTTACCGACAATGATATTCAAAAAATAGCTATTGATCAATTAAACATCGGTGACACTATACTTGTTAAAACAGGTGAATTAATACCAGTTGACGGTAAAATCATTGATGGTTTAGGTATCTTTAATGAATCTACAATAACTGGCGAAGCAAAACCAATTCAAAAGAAAACTGAAAATAAAGTTTTTGCTGGAACCATCTTAGATGACGGTACAGTAAAAATTCAAGTACAAAATATTGGTGAGGATACAACTTTTGGAAAAATTATTGAATTAGTAGAAGAAGCCCAAGATTCTCAATCTGATACTCAAAAATTAATTGATCGTTTTACTAAATATTACACCCCGTCAGTACTTATTTTAGCTATAATTCTATTTTTCATAACTAAGGATTTAGTTTTGGCTATTACAGTACTAGTTCTGGGTTGTCCTGGAGCACTAGTTATTGGTGTCCCAGTATCAATAGTT
This sequence comes from Companilactobacillus metriopterae, assembly GCF_002762335.1. NCBI lineage: Bacteria > Bacillati > Bacillota > Bacilli > Lactobacillales > Lactobacillaceae > Companilactobacillus > Companilactobacillus metriopterae. The sequence goes on from NZ_CP024610.1 coordinate 264,604, forward strand.
TCTGGAATTGGTAATGGAGCAAAGAATGGTGTATTAATCAAAGGTGGTGATGTTATCGATGGATACAGCCATGTTGATACAATAGTTTTTGATAAAACAGGTACTCTTACCCGTGGAAAACCTCAAGTAACAGATACTTTTTATTACAGTAAAGATCATCGTACTGCATTAGATCTTTTATCAAATATTGAAAGTGAATCAACTCATCCCTTAGCTAAAGCTATTTTAGAATTTAACCCAGAATTTAAACAGCTCATCATTTCTAAAACAAATGTTATCAAAGGTCGAGGAATCCAAGCCTTAATCAATCAAAATCAAATACTAGTAGGAAATACTGAATTGATGACAGCTAATAATCTTTTATTCGATAATGAACAAAAAAAAACTATAAAAAAATTGCAAAAAGAAGGTAACTCAATTGTTATTATGGCGCTAAATAATAGAATTGAACTAATTTTAGGAATACACGATCAAATTAGATCTGACGTTTCTGACACACTAATTTATTTACGAAAACAAGGTATTAGGAAACTAATTATGTTAACTGGGGACAATCAGAATACTGCCGATTTAGTTGGAAATGAGCTACATTTAGACGAAGTTCACGGAAATCTTCTCCCCGAAGAAAAATCTAATTTTATTAAAAAACTTCAAACTAATGGACATATTGTCGTATTTATAGGGGATGGAATTAATGATAGTCCCTCTCTTGCAATTGCTGATATTGGTATTGCCATGGGAAATGGTGCAGATGTAGCTATTGAAACTTCAGATATTGTTTTAACTAACTCCAAATTTAATCATTTAGGTTATTCATTGAATTTAGTTAATAAGACAACTCATAATATCAAGGAGAACATTATTATTTCAGTGGGAACGGTTCTATTATTACTTGTTGGTCTAATTTTAGGTTATGTGCATATGGCATCTGGAATGTTTATTCATGAGATTAGTATTCTGGTCGTTATTAGCAATGCCATGAGACTACTTTCGATAAAGGTTAGTAAAAATTGATAGAAATCAATTTTTAAAACTGTAATTATGAATATATTTTAGATATAAATGAGTTAGGAGATAATTACTATGAATAAGGTCGTTTATCAATTGGATACTTTAACTTGCCCATCATGTATGCAAAAAATTGAAACAGCTGTAAATAAACAACCTGGAGTTAAAAATGTACGTGTGCTTTTTAATTCTAGTAAGGTCAAAGTAGAGTTGAATAGATCCAAAGTTTCTGCTACAGATATTAAACAAGTAATTGAAAAACTTGGATACACAGTAAAAAATTTAAAAGAAACAGAAATTATTCAGGAGGTATAACTATGAATGCAACAGAAATGTACAATTTAGAGAAGCAAAATTCAGCTGAAAATCATAAAAATGTTACAGCTGGTGCAATGGTAGGTCATGTTATTTCAAATTTGAGTATTAACCAAAATAAAATTCGACAGATTAGTATTTTTCATAAAGATATTGATATTTCATTTACCAATTATTTAAATGAGTTAGCTCAAAATGAACAAAAGTATATTGAAAATTTATCTATAAAGCTGATTTCTGAAAATGAAATTATTCCCACAACAACAGAAGAATTTCTAGAAAACACTATGTTAAAGGAATCTGGATCATTAAAATATGAACAATCAACTACAAAAATATCTGAACTAATACAAGATTTTGACACTCAATTAATGTTTATAATTCGTGCTATAGTATTAGCTAAAAATGAACAAAAGTATGGTTTAGAATTATTACTAAAAAAATTGTATTCCTTTATGAAAAGACAGATTACTACTTTGCAATTTCAAATTAATAATGATGTTAGTCAAGGACTTGAAGAAGAGTAAGGAGAAAACTATGGAACATAGTTGTGTAAGTTTAGTGCCCCTTTTTAATAATCTTTCCGACGATGATCAACGTGAGATTCATTCACTAGTCAATCATCGTTCTTTCAAAAAAGGAGAATTACTTTTTCAACCCAGTGATGAGTCTTCCTTGGTTATTATTGCTAGTGGAAAAGTTAAGATATATCAACTTACCTCCGGTGGAAAAGAACAATTACTTAGAGTATCAAATTCAGGTGACTACGAAGGTGAAAATCTTTTATTTGGTGATAAAAACACCTCTAGATATGGTGAGGCCATTCAAGATACGAAAGTTTGTACTCTAAGATATGATGATTTCAAAAATTTATTACTATCAAATTCAAATTTGAGTTGGAATCTGTTATCAATTAATGCGGACAAATTAGTTGATACCGAAAAGCAAAATAAGTTCTTAACTATGGATCGTGTAGCAGAAAGATTGGCATCATATTTAATAGATTTATCAATTGAATTCGATAAAGATTCTTTCAAGCTCCCAATGAAAAAGAAAGAATTAGCTAGCTTTTTAGGTACTACTCCTGAGACTCTTTCTAGAAAATTAAAATTACTTGTCGAACAATCATTAATTGATTTAGATAATAGCCACGTTACAATCCTTGATACAGTAAAATTAGAGGATATTTAACTTCTTACTAAAAAAGTATACTACGAATTGTAGTATGCTTTTTTTATTTACTTTTAAAATAAATGATTAGTGATAGTTACTTTTTTTACCAATTAATTTTTTTGACTATCATTTTCTATTTTTTTCATGAAACATTTTATTTGTTCCACATGAAACACTTACAATAGAAAAACAGCTATAGAACAATGTTCTATAGCTGTTTTTTTGTTTTATTCTGCAACTTTGGCAATTCTACCTTGTTGAATGTAAATACTCAAAATTCCGATATCAGCAGGATTTACCCCACTTATACGACTAGCTTGAGCTAGAGTTTGTGGATTAATTTTAGATAGCTTTTGTACAGCTTCGGTAGCTAAACCACTCACTTTTGTATAGTCCAAACGTTCAGGAATTTTCTTTTCTTCCATACGTTTTAGACGATCAATTTTAATTTCTTCTTTTTTAATATAACCATAATATTTAACAGCAATTTCAACCTGTTCCTTAACTCGACGATCTGCTGTTACTTCTTCACCCATGATACTAATAACATCATCATAGTGAACCTCAGGACGTCTTAAGAAATGATCAGCTAAGATACCATCTTTAAGTGGTTTCATCCCTAAGTTTTGTAAGAATGGGTCTGCCTGCTTAGGTGTTATCATCTTACGACCCAATCTATCTAATTCTGCTTCAATAGCAGCTCTTTTTTCATTAAATGAAGCATATCTTTCTTCATTAATTAAGCCTAGGTCGTAACCCTTATCAGTTAATCTTAGATCCGCATTATCATGGCGAAGAATTAGACGATATTCGGCTCTACTTGTTAGCAATCTATAAGGTTCATTTGTACCCTTAGTAACAAGATCATCGATTAAAACTCCAATATATGCTTCATCACGACGTAAGATAAATGGATCTTTTCCATCAACTTTTAATGCTGCATTAATTCCAGCCATAAGTCCTTGACCAGCAGCTTCTTCATATCCAGAAGTTCCGTTCATTTGACCAGCTGTAAAGAGATTTTCTACTACCTTTGTTTCCAAATTTGGTTTCAATTGCCATGGTTCAACAACATCATACTCAATTGCATATCCAGCACGCATTAACTTGGCACTTTCTAATCCTGCCATTGAGTGAATCATCTCTAATTGAATTTCTTCAGGCATTGATGTTGAAAAATCTCCAACATAATATTCTTGAGTATTGCGACCTTCTGGTTCCAAGAATATTTGATGTCTTGGTTTATCAGCAAAGCGAACAACTTTATCCTCGATTGATGGGCAGTATCTAGGACCTACTCCCTCGATTACACCTGAATACATCGGTGCACGATCAAGGTTAGCATTGATCACTGCATGTGTTTGTGAGTTGGTATAAGTCATCCAACAAGACAATTGATCTTTCAAATCTAAGTATTTTTCATCAGGTGTTTCAAATGAGAAGTGATTTGGTACCTCATCACCTGGTTGTTCCTCAGTTTTAGAAAAATCAATAGTATTTTTGTTCACACGAGGAGGTGTACCTGTTTTGAATCTAGTTAATTTAAATCCTTGTTTTTCTAGATCTTCTGATAATTTAATTGATGGTAGTGAATTATTTGGACCTGAAGAATACATCAATTCACCAATAATAATTTTCCCACGTGAGCTAGTTCCCGCTGTTAATACGACTGATTTTGCACGATAAATAGCACCTGTACTTGTAACTACTCCTTGGCAAACACCATCTTCAACAACTAATCTTTCAACAACTCCTTGACGAAGTGTAAGATTGTCTTCATTTTCCAATGTATCTTTCATAACTTCGTGATACATATTTTTGTCTGCTTGAGCTCTCAAAGCTCTAACTGCAGGACCCTTACCAGTATTTAGCATACGCATTTGGACATAGGTAGCATCGATATTCTTTGCCATTTGTCCACCTAAAGCATCAATTTCTCTTACAACGATTCCCTTAGCAGGACCACCTACTGAAGGATTACATGGCATGAAAGCTACCATATCAAGATTAATTGTCACTAGAAGTGTTTTCTTGCCCATTCTAGCTGCAGCCAATGCTGCTTCAGAACCGGCATGACCGGCTCCTACTACTACTACATCAAAACTGCCTGCTTCATATTCTTTTATTTCCATTAAAATCCACCTATTATTTTCCTAAACAAAATTGTGAGAATAACTGTGTTATCAACTCATCTGGATAGCTTTCACCGATAATTTCTCCCAGTGTCTCCCAGCAAGTTGTCATATCTATTTGAACCAAATCTATTGGCATATCCATTTCAATACCATTGATTACTTCATTTAAACTATCTTTAGCTTGAAGCAAAAGACCCGCTTGACGAGCATTAGTAATAATAACGTTTGAACTATTGTTATCTTCGATACCTTCATTGAAAATATCACTAATTGTTGACTTGATTGTTTCAATTCCGTCATTTTTGATAGCTGAAGTTACTAGAACTATGTCATCTTCTTTCAATTGGTCAACATTTTCTGGCGATATCTTATGAACTAGATCATCCTTATTGAAGATAATAATACGTTTTTTATCGCTAGTTGCTTCTAATAATTCTCGATCTTCCTCTTCTAAATCACGACTAGAATCCAAAACAACTATGACTAAATCAGCATCTTTGAGTGCTTGTCTAGATCTCTCAACACCAATTTTTTCAACAACATCATCTGTTTCACGAACACCTGCTGTATCAATCAATTTCAAAGGTACACCATCGATATTGATGTATTGTTCAACGATATCTCTAGTTGTACCCGCAACATCAGTAACGATAGCTTTATCTTCATCCAACAAACGATTCAATAAACTTGATTTACCAACATTTGGTTTTCCAACAATAGCTGTAGCCAAACCATGTTGCAGGATTTGTCCACTGGTTGCTGTTTTCAAAAGACTGTCGATACTTTGACTGACTAATTTGGCCTTTTCAAGTAGTAAATCTGTAGTCATTTGCTCAGTATCGTACTCAGGGTAATCAATATTAACTTCCACTTGTGCCAGTGTATCAAGGATTTCTTGTCGTAAATTGGAAATCAAATGATTTAAATTTCCATCTAATTGATTAACAGCTACTTGCATAGCTTTGTCTGTCTTAGCACGTATCAGGTCCATCACTGATTCAGCTTGAGTTAAATCTATTCGACCATTTAAAAATGCACGTTTAGTAAACTCACCTGGCTCAGCCATTCTGGCACCTGATCCGATTAAAGTTTGTAAAACTTTGTTAGTAGCAACAATTCCACCATGAGTATTGATTTCAACAATATCTTCTCGTGTGAACGTTTTGGGCGCACGCATTACTGATACCATAACCTCATCAATCAATGATCCATTTTCAGGATCATATAAGTGACCGTAGTTAATTGTATGTGATGCTACTTTATTTAAATCTGAACCCTTGAATAATTTGCTAGCTATTTCAATGGATTGGTCCCCAGATAATCTAACGACCGATATTGCCCCTTCACCAGGTGGTGTAGAGATAGCTGTAATTGTATCGTACTCAGTAACTGTAGGCATATTTCCTCCTTTTAAGGCACAAAAAAAGTGCATAATCCACCCGCGACTATTGTAGGTGGAAAAGCACTTTGACTACTTTTCAGTATATTTAATTCTTTGATATATTAACGGGATTTAGTTTCTTTGTCAACTAGCTAAACTTTTTTAAATTTGTTTTATTCCACTTCAAATGATTCGCTTCACGCTCAATCGCTCTTGTTAAAACTAAATAGTGACCATAGTTATCGCTAATCGTTTGATCATCTGAAAAGATTGATTTTAATCGTTCTTGCAAGTGATCTAATTTTTTCTGGTGAACTTCCAAATCCTGCTCAATTAATGATTTAAGGATTGGACTTTTACCATCCTTGATAAAAAACATCTTTAACGGTGTCAGTTCATCATTCTGATCGTTTACAGGCTCTTTAAGCCAATTTAAGAGGTTGCTCTCACCATCAGATGTTATTTTATAAAAAGTCCTTCTAGAATCATTTTTGTCATCAATAGAAGTTATCCAATTATCATCTAACATACGTTGTAATTCGGGATAAATTTGACTATGCGAAGCATACCAAAATTCACCTATTTCATTTTTAAACTCTTGGCTTATCTGATATCCCGTCAATTGTTCTTCATTGTTAATTAATCCTAGTATTACAAACGGTAAGATACGTTTCTTTGGCAAAAATATTCCCTCGCTTCAAAAAAAGAGTTAACTATTAAAGTTAACTCTAACATAATTAATTTTTATTTGTTAATACGTTTGTAGTTCTCATCGAAGTACTTACCTTCACGAATATCATTAGGCATACCCTCATAAGGTTCTTGGCTGATAACATCTTCGTTATTTTGACCAGCATCCCCCATATAGGTAATATTTGCAAATTCTGGAACAACTAATTTAGGGTAAGTCTCATATTTTTCACGAGATTCTTCCATCAAATCAATATGATCATTTTGGTAAGTTACAGTTATTTCAGGATGTTCTTCAACCCACTTAGGGAAGAAAATTGTTCCATGAAGTTTATTTTCATTTGGTAAGAAATCTAACGCAACATCTGTACCTGTAGGTTCAGTCCATGAAATTTTGTATATACCTTCTGTGAGCATAACAATGTTGGCTTCTTGATCAGTCACCCAGCGTCCTGCGACCATTCCACCATGAATACGGTAATCTACAGTATGATCATTTTTTGCGTACCATTCATACTCCCAACCGTTGTCATATGTATAGATAAAGTGTGTTCCTAAAAAGTCTTCTAAAGTTTTAAATTGTTTTGTCATAGTATATATATCCTTCTTTCATTTTTATGTCGTTATCAACATAGATAATATTATGTCTATATCGACATAAAGTCAAGACAAAATAAAAAGGATGATTACTCATCCCTTCCTGGTTATAGATCCTGATTTTTTCTTTTAAGAGCTATTTTTCGTCTCTGCATCAAGTATTTAGTTAAAGTTATATTTCTTTTTTTCAATTGAAATTTCAAAATTATTAAGTAATATATCCAACCCAAGATACCTGCGAAGATGACCGTTAAAATATTTGGTAATTGTGCTCTCATACCAAAATGATCACGCAACATCTCCCATACTGGTTTTATAATTACGAATTCTAAACCTATGAAAATGATCAAACCTATAATGCGATATTTTTTACTCATATGCTTATATAATACCTTCAGACGAATTTTTTGAAATAATTGAAAGTATAGCACAGTATTTTCAGAAAAATTCACAAGGTAGCAATTAAAATAATTATTAATAAATTTATAATCATTTTTTGATAAATACTAAATAAAAAAGCTAAATCCATCTATATCAAAGATGAATTCGGCTTTTTATTTTTTATGTGCGCGTTTTTTGGCTTTTCTTATTTGACGTTGACGTTCTTTTTCACGTTCTTCTTTTTCACGTTGTTCACGACGATATTTGAATGGATTTTGGAAAACCAATGTCTGAATAACTTGGAAGAAGTTAGAAATTACCCAATATAGTGTAATAGCTGATGGGAATGTAAGAGCTGGGATAAAGATAAAGATTGGCATTACATAGGCCATTATCTTAGTTGTTGAATTCTGTGTTGGTTGTGAGTAACTTGACATGTATGTACTTAAGAAAGTAAATAATGCTGCTAAAACAGCCATTATGTAGTATGGATCTGGCTTTCCTAATTGCATCCATAGGAAACTACCATTACGTAGTTCAGCTGTTTTATAAATTGCTTGATACAAAGCAAACATAACTGGCAGTTGAATTAATAGCGGTAAACAACCTGCGACAGGATTAACCCCTGCTTCTGAATATAATTTTTGTGTTTCTTCACGAAGTTTTTGTTGTGTTTCTTGATCTTTAGCTGAATACTTCTTTTGAAGTGCTTGAATTTCTGGTTGAACCTTCATTTGTTTATTCATACTTCTGATTTGGAACCAGTTAAGTGGTAACAAGATCATACGAATGATAATTGTAAAGAAGATAATACCCCAACCATATTGGTTCCCTACTAATGAAGATAACCATAGGATAAATCTTGAGAAATTGTACAAGACAATGTGATCCCAGAAACCACTACTTTGACTAGTTATCGGTTCATTCAGGTTGGAACAACCTGTTAATATCAGAACCAAACCAAGTAGCATAAATATTCCGACATATTTTTTATAATTCTTCTTATTCACGTCTACACCCTTTAATTAAATTATTTATCTGTATCTTCTATCATTTTACCTAATTTTAGTAAATGTACTATATTTTTTTTCGTTTCGGCCATATCTAAGTAGAAAGCACCCTTACGTGCAATAATTAAAAAGTCCGTATCATTAGGAATCTCTGGTTTCAATTCTAATAATGATTGGCGAATATATCTTTTAATTCTATTGCGACCTACGGCTCTTAAAGAAATCTTTTTCCCTACAGAGATACCTACTCTAAAATGTTTTTGTCCTTCATTATGAATTTGATAAAGAACAAAATTACGGTTGGCACATGATTCACCGTTTGAATAAACATTTTGAAATTCCGATTCTTTTTTTATACGAAAGCTTTTTCTCATCTTAATTAAGCCACCATTTTATTTGTTGAAATAAAAAAGGGTCACTAACTAGTCAGTGACCCCTCCAAATTATGCTGATAATACTTTTCTACCTTTTCTTCTACGTCTTGCAAGAACTTTGCGACCATTACTTGTGCTCATGCGTTTCATAAAACCATGTACACGTTCACGATGACGTTTCTTAGGTTGAAATGTTCTTTTTGTAGTCATCAGTAGACCTCCTGAATAAAATTAACTCTTCAGACAATTGCTCTATAAATATATCATGTTTTTATTAGAATGAAAACCATTATTTTACTGGTTTTTAATAAGTTATTAACAATCACCCCTGTGAACTTAATGTTAATAGATTGTATAAAAAAGGTTATGAACATTTCTTTGAACAACTTTTTGCGGAAAATACTTATTTGTTACTTACTTTTCCACAGGTTTGTTATCTTTTTTCTATTTTTCAGCAAAAGATTGTTAAAACAGGCTTAATTTTATCAACAGCTTGTGGAAACAATTGTGAATAACTAATAATTTCTCTTAATTTACACAATTTTTTTGGATTTGTATTAACAAGTTGTTATTTTTTTTTAAATAAAACATATGTTCTGTGGAAAACTTTTTTTTCAAATGATAAACTTATCTTTGTTATTTCTCGTTACGTAGGTCACTAAAATTTATATAGGGGGGAGAATTATTGTGCAGGACTTAAACAATGAAACTGCAGTCAAATTAACAGAGTTTTGGAATTTCTTTACTGAAAAACTAAAATCTAATATGACACCAGTTAGTTATACAACATGGATTGAAAGTGCTAAACCTGTAAATCTTGAAGGTAATGATATCTATATCTCTGTTCCATCTGATCTTCATAAAGATTACTGGAATCGCAACTATTCAAAAGATATCGCACTTTACTCATTTGACTTTAATGGTCAGGAATTAAATCCTGTCATTAAAACAGAAGATGAGTTTAATGAAACATCAAATTCACAAAACAACTCTACTGGAACAGAAAAACCAGTAAAAAATAGAGAAGAGAGACAAGTCTTCCATAGTTCTGATTTGAATTCAAAATATACTTTTGAAGCTTTCATAACTGGTGGAGGTAACCAAATGGCTCACGCTGCAGCCCTTGCTGTTGCAGAAGAACCAGGTCGTATCTATAATCCACTATTTATATACGGGGGAGTGGGATTAGGTAAGACTCACTTGATGCAAGCCATTGGACACCAAATGCTAGAAAATGATCCAACTGCAGTAGTTAAGTACGTAACCAGTGAGACATTTGCTAACGACTTCATTAATTCTATTCAAAATAGAACACAAGATGATTTTCGACAAGAATATCGAAATGTAGACTTACTTTTAGTAGATGATATTCAATTTTTCGCTGAAAAAGAGGGGACTCAAGAAGAGTTTTTCCATACTTTCAACGAATTACATACTAAAGAAAAACAAATCGTCATGACTTCAGATCGTTTACCAAACGAAATACCTAAGTTACAAGAACGTCTGGTTTCTCGTTTCAAATGGGGACTATCTGTTGATATCACAGCACCTGACTTGGAAACAAGAATTGCTATTCTTAGAAATAAAGCTAATGCCGAAAATCTTGAAATACCAACCGAAACACTTTCATATATTGCTGAGCAAGTAGATTCTAACGTTCGTGAACTTGAAGGCGCTCTTGTCCGTGTTCAAGCATTTTCTACTATGAAAAATGAAGATATTTCAACCAGTATCGCTGCTGATGCTTTAAAAGTATTGAAGCTCAACAAAGAAAAACAAGGTGCTTCAATTGCTAAAATTCAAACCAGCGTTGCAAAATACTTCAATATTACAGTCAATGATATGAAAGGTAAAAAACGTGTCAAAACTATTGTTGTACCTAGACAAATTGCTATGTACCTTTCTAGAGAATTGACTGGTAAATCATTACCACAAATAGGACGTGAATTTGGAAACAAAGATCACACTACAGTAATGCATTCATGCGAAAAAATTAATGAACTTATTGATTCAGACAGTCAAATTAAACTAGCTGTTGAGGAATTGAAAGAAGATCTGAAGTAATTCACATGTGGAAAACTATCCAATTTATCAACAATTATCCACAGAAGGTATTCACAGCTGTCCGACTTGCCTCTGTAGTGTTACACTAGTTTATGCACGCAATTAACAGGACCTACTACTATTACTATCTATATATATTAATTAATTAAAAAAGGGACTCAGCAAATGAAATTTTCTATTGATCGTATCAAATTTGTAAATCAATCAAATAATGTTTTGAGAGCAATTTCTAGTAAAACTACAATTCCTATACTTACAGGTATCAAGTTAGATTTAGACGAGTCTGGTTTAACTTTAACTGGTAGTAACGCTGATATTTCTATCCAAGCATTTATATCAAGTGATTCAGACAATGATCTAAATATTGAAAGTACTGGTTCTATTGTTTTACCTGCTCGTTTTTTCAGTGAAATTATTAAGAAACTTCCTGGAGATACTTTGACTTTGGAAGTAACAAACAATAATCAAACTGTTATTTCTTCTGGTGTTTCAGAATTTACTATCAACGGATTAGATGCAAATAGTTATCCGCATCTTCCAGAAGTTGAAACAAGTGAACAGCTAACAATTCCAACTGATCTATTCAAAGAAGTTGTTAGTCAAACTGTTATTGCCGTTTCTACTCAAGAAAGCCGACCCGTACTTACAGGTGTCAACTTTATTTTAAATTCAGAAGGATTAACATTAGTTGCTACAGATAGTCATCGACTATCTCAGCGCAAGATTGATATTACAAGTGATGAAGCATATTCATTTATCATTCCTGGTAAAAGTCTATCTGAATTGATTAAGACAGTGAGTGATTCTATTAAAGAAATCAAAGTTGCTATATCTGAAAATCAAGTTCTTTTCAGTTTTGACAATGTTATGTTCTTTTCACGTTTACTTGATGGACGTTATCCTGAAACAGATCGTTTGATTCCTAGTGACTCATCAACTCGTTTGATGTTTGATTCTTCAAAATTAATCTCATCTGTTGACCGTGCGTCAATTCTTTCACACGAAAGTCGTAATAATGTTATCAAACTAGTAATAAATGTTGCTGATAAAAAAGCTATTCTAACTGGTAATTCTCCAGAGGTTGGTACAGTTGAGGAAGTTCTTGAACTAGAGAACGTTGAAGGGGAGGATTTAGAAATTTCCTTCAATCCTGATTACTTGAAACAAGCACTTCAATCCTTTGGTGGAAGTACAAATACAGAGATGTCATTCACATCTCCATTACATCCATTTACATTGAGACCTACTGAAAATAAAGAAAACTTTGTTCAACTGATAACTCCAGTTAGAACATTTTAAAAAGAAGATTCTTGGAATCTTCTTTTTTTGCATAAATATAGCCTTATTTTTAGTTTTAAAAAGATTTTAGATTATTTTAGTAGGGGAACAAGTAAATGGGGGTAAAATGGCTCAAATCGCTTAAAAATTGCCTATAGCTTGTTTTTATAGTAAAAAACAACTATAATATTACCTATGTCATTAGTGAATAAAATGATGGATGAGGGGATAATTTATGTCTGAAAAAATTACGATCGAGACAGAGTTCATTACTTTGGGTCAGGCTATCAAAGAAGCTGGTATCGTGGGTACTGGTGGCCAAGCCAAGATGTACTTAAAAGACAATATGGTTCAGGTAAATGGTGAAGATGAAAATCGTAGGGGTAGAAAACTTTACTCTGGTGATGTTCTAGTTATTGAAAATACTACTTTTGAAATTGCATAGTTCTCTTGTATATCAAAGAATTAAAATTAGTTAACTTCCGTAATTATCAATCACTGGACATTGAGTTTTCGCCAAATATCAATGTTTTTCTTGGACAAAATGCCCAAGGAAAAACAAATCTACTAGAATCAATGTATTTTTTGGCTTTGACGAGAAGTCACAGAACTAGTAACGATAAAGATTTGATTAACTGGCAGAGTGAGTTTGCTAGAATTAGCGGTTTAGTTGTTCGGGACAATCGAAATAGTTTGTCTCTCGATCTAGCTGTTAGTAAGTCTGGTAAGAAAGCTCGGATTAATAATCTCGAACAAAAGAAACTATCAAGTTATATCGGTAATTTGAATGTTGTGCTTTTTTCACCAGAAGATTTGAGTATTGTAAAAGGAAATCCTGCAATCAGAAGGAAGTTTATTGATATGGAATTTGGACAAATTTCATCCCAATACTTAGCTGCTGTGACGAATTTTCGTAAATCTTTAAAACAGCGAAACGCTTATTTAAAGAAACTTCAATACCAAAAAAACGGTGATCGAGTTTATTTGGAAGTTTTATCGGATCAATTAGCGCAATTTTGTGCTCAGGTTGTTTATCAGAGATTAATTTTTTTGAGTAAAATTCAAAAATTTGCTCAAAATATTCATTCAGAAATATCTAATCAAACAGAAAAACTAGAGTTTTCATATCAAACTTTTTTTGATCCAGCGGATAAGAGTTTGGAAGAAATTTATGAAATATATAAGAATAAATTTCAAGATAACTCTCAAAAAGAAATTGATCGAGGCATAACATTATATGGACCTAATAGGGATGACTTATTGTTCTTAATCAACCAAAAAAACGTGCAAGATTTTGGTTCCCAAGGTCAGCAAAGAAGTGTGGCTCTTAGTTTAAAGCTGGCAGAAGTAGAATTAATAAAGTCGGAAGTTGGAGATTATCCAATACTTTTGTTGGATGATGTTTTATCTGAATTAGACAATGTGAGACAGACCCATTTATTGTCATCAATAGGCGATAATGTCCAAACATTTATTACTACAACATCGATTGAGGATATTGATCGAGACTTAGTAAAAAATCCAAACATTTTAAACATTAATCAAGGTACTGTTTCTTAGGAGGAAATTCATGGCTGAAAATAAAGATCTTGAATTGGAAAAAGTAGAAGAAGAAAAAGTAGAAGAATATGATGCCAGTCAAATTCAAGTCTTAGAAGGACTTGAAGCCGTTCGTAAACGACCTGGTATGTATATTGGATCAACTAGTAAACAAGGTCTACATCACCTTGTTTGGGAAATTATTGATAACGGTATCGATGAAGCTCTAGCTGGATTTGCTGATGAAATCCAGATTTTTGTTGAGCCTGATAATTCAATTACAGTTACTGATAATGGACGTGGTATTCCCATCGATATCCAAAAAAAGACTGGAAAACCTGCTTTAGAAACAGTTTATACAATTCTGCATGCCGGAGGTAAGTTCGGTGGTGGAGGTTACAAGGTTTCTGGTGGTCTTCATGGTGTTGGTGCGTCAGTTGTTAATGCACTAAGTAAGACAGTTGATGTTCAAGTAACACGCGCGGGTAAAATTTATGGAATAGATTTCGAGCGTGGAAAAGTTAAGCACCCTATGTATGTTGTTGGGGATGCTGCTGATGAATTTGTTCATGGAACAAAGGTTCACTTTGTACCTGATGAAGATATTTTTACAGAAACAACTGTTTTTGATGATAAAATTTTGACTACAAGAATTCGTGAGTTAGCCTTTTTGAATAAAGGTCTAAAACTTATCTTTACTGACAAACGTTCTGAAAATCCAGAACCAATTGTTTATCACTATGAAGGTGGTATCAAAAGTTATGTAGAGTACCTTGATACAGATAAGGATGTTCTATTTGAAGATCCAATCTATATCGAAGGTAATCAAGACGGTATCAATGTCGAGGTGGCTCTTCAATACACGGATGAATACCATACAAACTTGATGACTTTTGCTAATAACATTCACACTTATGAAGGTGGTACACATGAGGTTGGTTTCAAGACTGCCTTAACACGTGTTATTAATGACTATGCTCACAAGAATAAACTTCTAAAGGATACTGAAAAGCTATCTGGTGAGGACGTTCGTGAAGGTATGACAGCTGTTGTATCAGTAAAACATCCAGATCCACAATATGAAGGACAAACTAAAACAAAACTAGGTAATTCAGACGCTAGAACGATCACTGATCGTCTGTTTAGTGATCATTTCATGAAGTTCTTACTAGAAAACCCTAGTGTTGCTAGAAAAATTGTTGAGAAGGGTAACCTTGCTACAAAAGCACGTCTAGCTGCTAAACGTGCTCGTGAAGTTACTCGTAAACAAAATGGTCTAGAAATTTCTAATTTACCTGGTAAATTAGCAGATAATTCTAGTAAAGATCCTGAAATCTCTGAATTATTCATTGTTGAGGGAGATTCAGCTGGTGGTTCAGCTAAGACTGGTCGTTCTCGTTTAACTCAAGCTATTCTACCTATTCGTGGAAAAATTTTGAATGTTGAAAAAGCTTCAATGGACAAGATTTTAGCAAATGAAGAAATCAGAACACTGTTCACAGCTATGGGAACTGGTTTTGGTGAAGAATTTGATGTATCAAAAGCACGCTATCACAAGGTAATCATCATGACTGATGCCGATGTCGATGGAGCTCATATTAGAACGTTGTTACTAACATTGTTGTATAGATACATGCGCCCAATCGTTGATGCAGGGTATGTTTATATTGCTAAGCCACCATTGTTCCAAGTTCGACAAGGTAAAAATATCATGGAATATTTTGATACTGATAAAGAAAAAGATGAGTTTGTTTCTCAATTACCTGCAAAACCTGAAGCAAAGATCCAAAGATATAAGGGACTTGGTGAAATGGATGCAGAACAATTATGGGAAACAACTATGGATCCTGAAAGAAGACGTTTAGATAGAGTTAGTTTAGATGATGCTATTGAAGCAAATAACGTCTTCACAATGCTAATGGGCGATAAAGTTGAACCACGTAGAGAATTTATCGAAGAAAACGCTCAATACGCTGAAGTAGATTACTAAAAATTAAGGGGACATAAATAAATGGATGATAGAAGAATATCAAATGTAAATTTGACAGAAGTTATGAAAAAATCTTTTGTCGATTACGCAGCAAGTGTTATTGTTTCACGTGCACTTCCTGATGTTCGAGATGGCTTGAAACCCGTTCATCGCCGTATTCTATACGGTATGAACGAATTGGGTGTAACACCTGAAAAGCCACATAAAAAGAGTGCTAGATTTGTTGGGGATATCATGGGTAAGTATCACCCCCATGGTGACTCAGCTATCTACGAATCAATGGTTCGTATGGCACAGGATTTCTCATACCGTTATCCCTTAGTTGATGGACACGGAAATTTTGGTTCTGTCGATGGTGATCCTGCAGCCGCAATGCGTTATACAGAAGCTCGTATGAGTAAAATTGCCGTAGAAATGTTGAGAGACATCAACAAAGATACAGTTGACCTTGTACCTAACTATGATGGTGAAGAGCGTGAGCCTATGGTTCTACCAGCTCGCTTCCCTAACTTGCTAGTTAATGGTGCTACAGGTATCGCAGTTGGTATGACAACAAATATTCCTTCACATAACTTGAAGGAAGTTATCGATGCATTACACATCTTGATGAAAAATAAAGATGCTGAAATTGCTGATTTGATGCAAGTATTGCCTGGACCGGATTTTGCTACAGGTGGTATTATCATGGGACGTTCAGGTATCCGCAAAGCCTATGAAACAGGTAAGGGTACTATCATGATTCGCGCTAAAGTAGAAGTTGAGACAAAGAAAAACGGTGCAGAAAAGATTATTGTTACCGAACTACCTTACATGGTTAACAAGGCAAATCTTGTTGAAAGAATTGCAGAGTTAGCTCGTGATAAGAAAATTGAAGGAATTACTGACTTGAACGATGAATCTGATCGTGAAGGTATGCGTATTTCAATCGATATTCGTCGTGATATCAGTGCTTCTGTTGTTTTAAATAATCTATACAAGTTGACACAGCTTCAAGTTTCATTTGGTATCAATATGGTTGCGATTGTTAACAAAACACCTAAAGTGTTGTCACTTAAACAAGTGCTACTAGAATATTTAGCTCATCAAGAAGTAGTTATTACACGTAGAACTGAATTTGAGTTGAAGAGAGCAGAAGCAAGAGCTCATATCCTAGAAGGATTGAGAATAGCTCTTGATCATATTGATGAAATCATTTCTATTATTCGTGGATCTCAAACTTCAAGCATTGCTAAACAAACATTGATAGATAGATTTGAATTGTCAGATATTCAATCCCAAGCTATTCTAGATATGCGTTTGGTAAGATTGACAGGATTAGAGCGTGAAAAAGTTGAAGCAGAATATCAAGAATTATTAGTAAAAATCTCTGATTACAAAGATATTCTTGCAAATCCAGAACGTGTCGACCAAATTATTTATGATGAATTGTTAGAAATTCAAGAAAAATTTGGTGATGAGAGACGTACTGAAATTCGTGCTAGTGAAGTTAACGCTATTGAAGATGAAGATCTTATTGAAGAAGAGAACATCTTAGTTGTTTTAACTCACCAAGGTTATATCAAACGATTATCTGCAGATGAATTTAAAGTTCAAAACCGTGGTGGTCGTGGTATACAAGGTATGGGTGTTCATGATGATGACTTCATTGAACAGATGTTGTATGCATCTACCCATGATCGACTATTGTTCTTCACGAATACTGGTAAAGTTTATCGAACAAAGGGTTATGAAGTTCCAGAATATGGCCGTACAGCCAAAGGTATTCCGGTTATTAACTTGTTAAACATTGAAAAGGGTGAGAAAGTTCAAACTGTAATCAATGTTGGACGTGATATTGATCGAGAGAATACATTCCTATTCTTCGTAACTAAGTACGGAACTGTAAAACGTACACAGGTTAGTGACTTTACTAATATTAGACACTCAGGTCTTCGTGCTATTACTCTTAAAGAAGATGATGAACTTAATGATGTTTATATGACTGATGGTTCACAGACAATCTTTATTGGAACTCATAAGGGTTATGCCGTAACCTTCAAAGAAGAAGATGTTCGTGCTATGGGTAGAACAGCCGGTGGTGTTCGTGGTATTAAGCTACGTGAAGAAGATTATGTAGTTGGATCATCGATTGTTAAACCTGATCAAGAAGTACTTACTATCTCTGAAAAAGGATATGGTAAACGTACAAAGGCAACAGAATATCCAGTCAAAGGTCGTGGTGGAAAAGGTATAAAAACTGCCAATGTCACTGAAAAAAATGGACCAATTGCTGGTGTAACTGCTGTTAATGGTGATGAAGATATTATGCTAATCACAAGTAAAGGAGTAATGATCAGATTTGATGTAGCAAATGTATCTCAAACTGGTCGTGCAACACTTGGGGTTAGATTAATTAAAGTTGATGACGGCACGATAGTATCAACTATGACAAAAGTTGCCAAAGAGGAAGAAGTTTCACGTGAAACAATTTCAGAAGATGAAAATTCTCAAGACAACAATATAAAAGATTAAAACAAAATCATTTCTACGTAATTTAAAACAAGTTTAAAAACTTGTGTTAGGTAGAAATGATTTTTTGTTTTTTTTATATAGCAATAGCTTATGAAATATGGTAATATATTACTTTGTGAGTATAAACTTAAATTTATATTCCTTGTTCATTTAATTGAACCATTAGACCATAAGGAGGTACACAGTCATGGCAGAAACACGCTACGAAATCACATATATCATTAGAACTGATATTGAAGAAGACGTTAAGAGTACACTTATCGAACGTTTCGATAAGATTATTGCAGATAACGGTTCAACAGTTGTTGAATCAAAGGACTGGGAAAAGAGACGCTTAGCATATGAAATTGCTAATCAAAAAGAAGGTATGTATCACATCGTCACAGTTGATGCACCTAATGATGAAGCACTAAGCGAATTCGATCGTCTATCAAAGATCGAAGACAACATTCTTCGTCACATGATCATTAAGATCGAAGAATAATTTGTTTCATATGAAACAAAATAAGGAGGAGATAAGATGATTAATCGAGTAGTTCTTGTAGGACGCTTAACACGAGACCCTGAGCTTAGATATACTTCTGGTGGCTCAGCTGTAGCTAGTTTTACAGTTGCTGTTAACAGACAATTTACTAATCAACAGGGCGAACGTGAAGCCGACTTTATTAATTGTGTTATTTGGCGTAAAGCTGCTGAAAACTTCTCAAACTTTACTAATAAAGGATCACTTGTAGGAATCGAAGGACGTTTACAAACACGTTCTTATGAGAACCAACAAGGCAATAGAGTATATGTAACAGAAGTTGTCGTAGACAGTTTCTCATTACTAGAATCTAGATCTGAATCTGAGAGAAGATCTTCATCAAACACAAATAATTCAGCTCCTTCGAACCAACAATCATCTTCATTTGCTCCACAAGATAGTAATAATAATAACGATTCTAATTCATTTGGCGGTATGAGCGATCCATTTGCTGACAACAGTAAACCAATCGAGATATCAGACGATGATTTACCATTCTAATTAATTTATATAGAAAGGACTGACTAAAATGGCTCAACAAAGAAGAGGCGGACGTAGAAGACGTAAAGTTGACTTTATCGCTGCTAACCACATCGAACATATCGATTATAAAGATACAGAATTACTAAAGAGATTTATTGCTGAAAATGGTAAGATTCTTCCTAGACGTGTTACTGGTACAAGTGCCAAGAACCAAAGAAAACTTACTACAGCTATTAAGAGAGCAAGAATCATGGCTCTATTGCCATTCGTTGCTGAAAATTAATAATAAAAAAAGATCGCATATGCGGTCTTTTTTTATTGCCTAAAACCGCCTCTACCTAAAGAAACAATAAGGTAAATATGGTAAAATATATAGGTATATTCAAGAGGGGTTTATTATGAAAAAATTAAAAGATAATCTACAGTTTTTCTTTAAGAGGGTAGATGGATCGACCCAATTGACTGCCGGTGCTATAGTTATAATTCTACTATCACTTTTGATAACAGGAATAATTCATGGTGGAATAATAGGCGCAGTTCAAACGTTACTGGTAGTTGTTATATCTATATTATTCATACATATATTCTTATTATTAGGTGAAAAAGCAGGACGATACACCAATGATCTACAATATCGAATTGATAGGTCGGTAGATAATAGTTTTATAGAATATCCATTAGCAATTTTAATATACGATGAAGAACAAAGAATACAATGGGTAAACCCTTATTTCATTGATAATAATGAGATAAGTGGTATCTATACTAAAAATATTAGCGATATATCTAAGGAATTATCTGAACTAATAGATAGTGATGAGAAAGATATATCAAAAACTATTTCAATTAATGATAAGAAGTACTTAGTACAAATAAAAGAACAGTTTAATGCAATATATATGTTTGATGTCACTCACTATGTTGAAATGGAACAAGAGTACGAAGAAAATCGTTCAGTTATCGGTCAAATTTATCTAGATAACTTTGTAGAGATTACTCAGTCAATGAGTGATCGAGATATATCAAACTTAAATAATTATCTTACTAATGAGTTATCAAACTGGGCATTAGAAAATCAAATGTATCTTAAGAGGATAGATGATGACCACTTTATAACATTTGCGTATACTAGTAAGCTATTTGAACAAGAAAAAGAAGGCTTCAAGATAATTGATCGTATTAGAGAGTATACATATCATCAAAATGTTCCACTTACCTTAAGTATGGGATTTGCCTATGGGGTTGATGATTTAAATACTTTAAATGATGAGGCACAAAAGAATTTGAATCTATCTCTTGGACGTGGTGGAGATCAAGTTATTGTAAAAGAAGTTGGGCAAAAAGCTAGATTTTATGGTGGTAACACTAACCCAATGGAAAAACGTACCCGTGTAAGGGCAAGAATGATCAGTGAAGCATTGCAAGAGTTACTTAAAGACAGTGATCAAGTTATTGTTATGGGACACTCTCATCCTGATATGGATGTTTTAGGATCTTCATTAGGAGTTAGAAGAATATCACTAATGAATAACACTCCTTGTAAGATTGTTATTGATCAGAATGATGTCCACACAGATATTGCTAGAATGCTTGATGAAACTAACAAAGATCCAGATTTGAAGAATGATTTAATTAATTCAGCTGAATCAGAGGGAATTATTACTAATAAGACCTTGATTGTCATGGTTGATCATTCAAAACAAAGTATTTCAATTAATCCTGGGATCTTCAAACGTGGTAACGAGAAAGTTGTCGTTATTGATCACCATAGACGTGGTGAAGAATTCCCAGAAAATCCAATGCTTATATACATTGAACCTTATGCATCATCTACAAGTGAATTGGTAACAGAGATGTTAGAGTATCAACCAAAGAATAAAAAAGCTATTCAAAAAATCGAAGCAACTGCAATGTTAGCTGGTATAGCAGTTGATACAAAATCATTCTCACTTAGAACAGGAACAAGAACTTTTGATGCTGCTAGTTATTTACGTTCAGTTGGTGCTGATGAAGCAATGATACAAAATCTTTTAAAAGAAAATATTGAATCATTCATTCAAAGAAATCATTTGATTGAAAGCATTGTTATGGTTGATAACAATATGGCGGTTTGTGTTGGTGAAGAAGACCATGCTTACGATCCTGTCATTGTAGCTCAGGCTGCAGATACATTATTATCATTGAATAATGTTGAAGCTTCATTTGTGATTTCAAGAAGACCTGATGGACGTGTGGGAATTTCTGCTCGTAGTTTGGGTAATATAAATGTTCAATTAATTATGGAAAAACTTGGCGGTGGTGGACACCTATCCGATGCTGCTACACAAATGGACGATATTTCGGTGGAAGAAGCACGTCAAAAATTAATTGATGTTATTACAAACTCTGATTCTAAAGATAAATAGGAGATTTAATTATGAAAGTCATTTTTACTGAAACAGTTAAAGGTAAGGGTAAAAAGGGAGAGATAAAAGAAGTCGCTTCTGGATATGCTCAAAACTTTTTGATTAAGAATAATAAAGCTGTTGAAGCAACAACTGCAAATATGGCTAAATTAAAAGGTGAACAAAAACGTGAAGAAAAAGATCACGATGCAGAACTAGAAAATGCAAAAAAATTAAAAGCAAAAATTGAAGACGAAAAAACAGTTGTTGAAATTGGAGCCAAATCTGGAGCCGATGGAAAATTGTTTGGATCAGTCACAACTAAAAAAATTGCTGAAGAATTAGATAAGCAATATGGCATCAAACTCGACAAGCACAAAATGGAGCTCTCTGACGGTGTTAAGACACTTGGATACATAAATGTACCAGTTAAGCTTTTTGAGAGCTTAGAAGCCACAATACGAGTACATATTTTCGAGAAGAATTAAAAAATGGATAATTTAACTACAAGAATTCCACCTAATGATCGAGATGCAGAACAATCTGTTTTAGGTGCAGTCTTTCTTAGTGCAGATGCTCTTCCAAGTGCCAATGAGTTTGTCGAGCCTGGAGATTTCTATCAGCACGCAAATCAATTAATATTTCAATCAATGATTGATTTGAATGATCGTAGTGAGCCGGTTGATGTTGTTACAGTTCAAAGTGAACTTGATAAGAATAACAACCTAGAGGACGTTGGAGGAGTCAGCTATCTTGCAGAACTAGCTGCTGCAGTTCCAACGGCAGCCAATGTTGAGTACTATGCAAAGATAGTACGTGACAAAGCCACTCTGCGTAATTTAATTAGTGCAGCTACAAAAATTGTCAATCGATCATTTGAAGAAGGCGATGAGCTGGATTCAATTATTGATCTTTCTGAAAAAGATATCATGGATGTTTCAGAAAATCGTAATAGCAACGGATTTAGAAAGATGGAAGATATCGTTAAGTCTACATTTAAGGATATCGAGAAACTTTATGAACAAGATTCAGATATTACAGGTCTTTCTACCGGATTTAAAGATTTGGACAATATGACAACAGGTCTTCACGATGATGAGCTAATTATTTTAGCAGCTCGACCTGGTGTTGGTAAAACAGCTTTTGTTTTGAATATTGCTCAAAATGCGGCTACAAAATCTAATGCAACTGTGGCAATGTTCTCACTAGAAATGGGAGCTGAACAACTTGTTACTCGTATGCTTTGTGCTGAGGGTAGCATCGATTCTAATGCTTTAAGAACGGGTCAACTTGACGAAAATCAATGGAATTCGCTGGTTGTTGCAATGGGTAGTCTTTCTAGAACTAATATTTTTATAGATGATACTCCTGGTATTAAGATGGCCGAGATTCGTTCAAAATGTCGTCGTTTAGCCAAAGAAGAGGGTGGAGTAGACCTTATAGTTGTCGATTATCTTCAATTGATTGAAGGTACTGGTCAAGAAAATCGTCAGCAAGAAGTTTCTGTTATTTCAAGACAATTGAAGAAACTAGCTAAGGAATTACACGTCCCTATAATTGCTCTTTCACAGCTATCCCGTGGTGTTGAAGCCAGACAGGACAAACGACCAATGCTTTCAGATATTCGTGAATCTGGATCTATTGAGCAAGATGCTGATATTGTCGCTTTTCTATATCGTGATGATTACTATCGTGATGAGGGCGGAGACGATGATGATCAACCAGCTGAAGTAGAGGATCAAGATGTAGGTGAAGTAGAAGTAATTATTGGTAAAAACCGTTCAGGTCCTCGTGGAACGGCGAAGTTATTATTTGTTAAGTCTTACAATAAGTTTTCATCAATTGCTAATTATTCTGAATAAATAAGTAGATTAAGTGGGGAAATTATGACAACAGTAGTAGTAGTAGGAACACAATGGGGTGACGAAGGTAAAGGTAAAATTACTGATTATTTAAGTGAAGATGCCAAAATAATTGCTCGTTATCAAGGTGGCGACAACGCTGGACATACTCTTAAGATGAATGACAAAGTTTACAAATTAAGAAGTGTCCCATCAGGAATCTTGTACTCTGACAAGGTTAGTTTGATAGGAAATGGTGTTGTTTTAAATTTAGAATCACTTAGTGAAGAGCTAAAAAGACTTCATGAACAAGGTGTCGATACAAGTAATTTGAAGATATCTAATCGCGCTCACATTATCTTGCCTTACCATATCAAGCTAGATAAGTTACAAGAAGAATCACGTGGTGATTCTAAGGTTGGTACAACAAATCGTGGTATTGGACCAGCTTATATGGACAAAGCTGCTAGAATCGGTATCAGAATGATTGATATTCTTGATAAAGAAACATTTGCAGAGGTTTTAAAGGATAACCTTGATCAAAAAAATGAATTATTCACAAAATTGTATAATTCAGATCCTATGGAATTTGATGATATTTTTGAGGATTACTACAAAATTGGTCAAGAACTAAAAGATCGTGTAATCGATACATCTGCTTTCCTAAACAAAGAAATAAGTAATGGTGAAAATGTACTTTTTGAAGGCGCACAAGGTGTAATGTTGGATATCGATCATGGTACGTATCCTTATGTAACTTCATCTAATCCAGCTGGTGGAGTAAGTACAGGTGCTGGTGTTGGTGGACCTATGATCGATCGAGTTGTCGGTGTTGTAAAAGCTTACTCATCTAGAGTTGGGGAAGGACCTTTCCCAACACAACTTGATGATGAAATAGGTGACTTTATCCGCGAACGAGGCCATGAATATGGAACTGTTACTAAACGACCACGTCGTGTTGGTTGGATTGATACAGTTGTTTTAAAGCATGCTTGTAATGTATCTGGTGTCACACATCTTGCCCTAAATGTGTTGGATGTGTTAACTGGATTAGAAGAAATCAAAGTATGTACTGGATATGAACTAAATGGAAAAGTAATTACTGAATATCCTGCAAGTTTGAAGGAACTATCAAATTGCAAACCTGTTTATAAGACATTTGCAGGTTGGGATCAGGATATTACTAGTATTAAAAGTTTAGAGGATCTTCCTCAACAAGCTCTTGAATACCTAGACTTTCTTAAAAATCAGTTAGGTGTTAGTTATTCAACAGTTTCAGTTGGACCAGATCGTTCACAAACAATTCCAGTATCAGATGTTTGGAAATAAATAAAAGGGATGTAATCATATGATTACATCCCTTTTATTTTGTATTTGTAGACGATATTAGGCCATTTTGGAAACTTACGAACTGATTGTTATTACGGTTATAACTAAGTGTGTAGTAGTATGAAACACCATTGTTCACTTGCTTGATATAAATCCTAGTCTTTCTTGGTACATCAGTAATTTCGTAGTCGATAATAGCATAATTAGTTATACGAGAGTTAGCATTTTTAGAAAAACGATACAATCCCTTGTTACTATAATCAGGATCAAGTCCCAAATTGGTTGATATCTGGTTAAAGTTTCCAGCGTTTTGGGCATTCGTTGAAGTAAGGTTGGAATTTAAAATAGCTGTTTTAACACTGTCCATGAATGAATTAGCTTGCTTGATACCGGTATTTCTTACAGCCACATCGTCATAAACGTATTTTGGAGGAGTAGTGTCAGATAGCTTCTTTATATATTTAGCTGATTTAATACTATCTCCTTGATAGTAAAGGCGATAGCGGTAACCGACAATTTTTTTTGTGTCATTGTATTGATTACAACTGATAGTCAGGTAATTTCCAGTGGTATCTTTACCAAAATTGATTAAAGTTATGCTGTATATGTATTGATATTGGGAACTATTGATCATTTTCTTCAATTGTTTTTCTTGATTTGCTGATAAGAAACTAAATCTTTTGGTTTGAAGATAGTTTGCCTCAATATTATCAGTTAACTCTAGCACATGCTTTTTAGTTTTTTCATAGTTAGTATCAGTTATCTTGATACCCTTAGGGGTAACACCTTCATCGATATGCTTAGGATTTACAATAAGTGAAAAGGGTACAGATATACTTGATATTCCATCTGCGGTCTTATCTCTAATTTGAAAAGCGTTAAATATGAATAAAATAACAATAATAACTACCACTATTATTGGAACTATTAATTTTACGTAAGATTTATTTAGATTTTTCAAATTTTTATCCTTTACTGTTATTGTTAGTATATATTAAGAAATCAAAAAAACATATATCTAGGGAAAAAAATGAAACCAGAAACTAAAGTATCAAGATGGTTATTGCATGTAGCGCAAGGTATTGTAATACTAACAGCTGTAGTTTTTGTCATCATGTTATCTAGGGGAGTAGCCAACGCCAGTGTTACTCAACTGTTGAACTCACAGTATCAACAAAAAGAATTCAAAATTCTCAAAACCAAAGTAAATGAGAGATCACTTGATTTTGTTGGAGGAGTTATTAAATCAACAGGTGACAGTATCTTGTCCCAAGACAACATTAAGAGTTATCGAGAAGTTAAAAAGATTGTTGATGAGAGAAAAGAAAACGACGCAAAAATAAGCAGTCTCTACGATGATAAATCCAACTACCATAATGGAGTAGATGCTGCTCTTATCAATGATATTGACAAGAATTTGACTGGAGAAAAGAATCAGGACATCTACCAAAAGCAAAAGAATCGTCTAGATAAAATTCAAATATGGTACGAACAAACTCAAGATGCGGATAAAAATATATCCAAGGCATACGATGATTACACGGATGATAATTCGTCTCTGAGTTTTGAAAATATAACACTGGTTAATACCTATTATCAGCTAATAAAGAACAAGACTGTCAAAGATAGTTGGTCTGATATAGTCAACGAATTAAATACATACTATGACGGTCATGAGCAAGTTAATTCAAGAGTTACTGATGCACAAAGGGAATTAGACAGATTGAAAAATTCCTCATTGGGAGATGATAAATTTCAACCAGCAGTTGTTACAATAATATCTACCGCTGATATGATAAATCGTGCTAACAAAGTATTGAGTGCCAATAATATTACAGATAGCAAGGTTCTCTATTATGACAGTGTCGCTAATAAACTAGCTGTACTGACATACAAATCAGGAAAATATAGCTCGAATAGTGGAACAATCGGTGTTAAATCATCGCAAGTTTCTGGTGGGCAGTATGGAATTAAAAAGTTAATTTCAGATGAAAGCACAGGTATTGTAACAGACAGTTCTGGTAGTTTTGGTCAAGTAATATCAATTCCAAGTGATAGCTATCCAAGTAATTCAACAAGTAATTTTAACGCTGCTAAACCAGTATTCTGGGTAAAAAATGATTCGGATTTAACTAATTCAATTTACTTTAGTAGCTCAAGTTCTATTGGTTTCATTTATTCAGGATCTAGCAAAAATAATGGTTTAGTTGTCAGTTCAAGTGATTTAGGTAAATTAAAATCACAAGTATCAACTGGGATGATATTCTACGCAAATTAGGGGAGTAATATGCGAGAGCAGCAGTTAAAGAAAAATAAGGTTAAAGGTAGCAAGAAAAGACGCATTCTGTGGGTCTTATTTGCCATTATCTTAATTTTCTTGGTCTCGGTAGGAATCTTCTGGATAAAAAATGGTACAGAGATAAAGAACTCCATTAGGGATGGCTATGCTTACAGCCAAAACATCAAAAAAGATAACTTTGAGCCAAAGAATAAGACATTAATCTATGATAAGAATCATCAAGTTATTAAAAAGTTGTCAACAACATCATCAATTTACACAAAAATAGATAACGTGAATCCTTTGATCAAAAATGGATTAGTTCAGGTTGAAGATAAAAGATTTTACTCCCACCATGGTGTTGATATCTATGGAATTGGGCGAGCTGCTTTTTCCAGAATCTTCCTGAGAAGACAACAAGGTGGATCAACATTAACTCAGCAATTAGTTAAAAATATTATTCTAAAGGATCAGTCACAAACATCAGATCGAAAGATCAAAGAAATGGTTATCGCCCAAGAGATTGAGAAGAAATTTAGTAAGCAACAGATCCTAGAATTTTATATTAATAATGTCTATATGGGACATGGTAATTATGGATTTAGTAGTGCTTCTGAATACTATTTTTCAAAGGATCAGTCAAAACTTTCAATAGACCAATTAGCTTTACTTATCGGTTTACCAAATAATCAAACTTTATACGATCCTGTTATTAATCCTAATAATGCTAAATATAGACGTAATGTTGTTCTAAAGACTATGCTTGATAGTCAATTGATTTCAAATAAAGAGTATAAAGATGCTGTAAAACAACCTATCAAGCTAAAAATTAATCAGCAGAGCTACGACAATGATATTTCTAAAGACTATGCGATTAATTACGCTATCTATAATGCAACGGAAGAGTTAATGAAATCGTCAGGCTTCACTATGAAGTACAAATTTGATAGTGACCAACAGCGTAATGATTATAATGCTAGCTATCAACAGGCATTCGATAAGGCAAGAGGTCAATTATTAAGTGGTGGATATTCAATAAATTCAACAATTGATATGAATCTACAAAATCAAGTTGTTAAGATTGCTCAAGACCAGTATAAAGCGTACACAGGTAAGGACTCTAATGGGAAATTGACGCCACAGTTATCAAGTACAGTTGTAGATAATAAGACTGGGGATGTTATAGCTATTGTCGGAGGTCGATCAACTGATGACGATCAAGTTAACCGTGCTATCAGTGGTTATCGTCAACCGGGATCAAGTGCAAAACCTATAGTTGCTTATGCTCCCGCATTTGAACGAGGATATTTTCCACAGAGTACAGTTGAAGATTCAAAGATTGATAATATTAAAAACTGGTATGAAGGCTTCAAAGGTAAGATGGATCTTCGATCAGCTCTAGAAAATTCTGTAAACACTGTTGCATATAAGTTGGCTGTTTCCGATACAAAACACAGTTACTACGATGATTTATTAAAAATGGAATTTGCAAGATTATCTCCACAGGATAATAATCCGATTATTGCTATTGGTGGATTTACTTACGGTACAACTACCAATGAAATGGCATCAGCATACAGTACATTAGCCAGAGGTGGTAAGTTTATCCATCCAAGTAATTTGAATAGCATCTATGATAGCTCTAATAATCGCTATATTTACCAAAATCGACACATTAATAAACGGGTATATAGTCCTGAATCAAGTTATATGACTATTAACATTATGCAGTCTGTAATTACTGATGGATTAGGTAAAGGAGCTGCGTTATCTAATTACGGCTATACAGCTGGTAAGACAGGTACTACTGATGATACTAAGGATTCTTATTTTGTTGGATCCACACCAGAGTTTACAATTGCCAACTGGACAGGAAATGATACTCCTTCAACGATATCAGCTAGTGAGCAAGAGTTATCAATGCAAACCTTTAAAGCTGAAGGTGAGTATCTGGTAGATTACCTTAAAGAAGAGAATAAGGACTTTACAACGCCTAGTGATATTAAAAAAGACGGTCAAGATTTAAAAGTTGTTAAGAGTAAAAAGAAACAGTCTACACAGGACAAAATAACAACAAAATTTGATTTATTTAACAAAGAGCAACGTAAAGATAACAACAACCGTTTGGACGATTTAGACTATCGAATTATTTACCATCTAACTAAAAAAGAAGAGAAGAAACGAGAATCTAAGGTAAAAAAGGCTATTTCAAAATATAAGAAGAGCCCATTTACTAAGAAATCTCAATATAAATCTAAGTTAGAGACGCTACAAAAAATAGGTTATTTGAATGCTAACGTTAAACATCAAAAGGCAAAGATTAAGTTCAGTAATGAATTAATCAAACTACAAAAAGAGTTGAACTTTACCCAAGCTCAGCTACTTTCAGATAAAGACGCTGCTAAATTAGCTGAAATTCAAGGCCAAATAGATACATTAAAGAGTCAAAAAGATAGCGATAAGAAGACTAAACTGGCTCAGTTGAACAAGGATTATCAGGATCAGCTTGCTAAGGTTAAAACCGCTTATAAGAATGATGACGATGATAAGGAAGCACAGAAGAAAAAGCTTGAAGATATCATGGATCAAATTAGAAGTTATGGTGGATCAGCACCAGATATAACCATAAACGTTGATAATTAAGCCAGAAGGTATTATATTTATCGTATGATAATTAAATGGAGGATTTTAGTATGAAATCAGAAGAATTTTTAACTAAGGGTGTTATTGTGTTTGCTTGTTACAACTGTGATCATCCGGCAATGGTTATAGATAGCCGTGATGAAGTGGCTACTAATGGTGATGGTTCTACTAAGTATGAGATAAAAATGCATTGCCCACGTTGCAAATCAACAGATAGCTTCATTTTAAACGACGGTTCAGCTGAAAATCATTCTGAATCAGTTAACGCTAAGAAGGTACCTAATTTAGATAAAGCACTATAAAAAAAGACTAGCCATAGGCTAGTCTTTTTAATTTAATCAATTAATTCATTTTTGTTAGTACGCTTTGCGATTGCAGGAAGGATAAGTCCTAATAGAATAAAAATGATAGGTGTGGCAATGTTTAAAGCTAGTTGGAACCACCATGATGATGGGTCGTTAGCTTGGTTCATCTTAGGAATCATCCCTAAGATACAGGCAAATGAAGTTAAGATGAAGCACCATAGTCCAAATCCGAATCCAACGTATTTGTTTTTAACAAACATATATTCAGATTGATATTTGTCCAATTGTCTTGTAAGCAACATATAAGCGAAAAATACCCATAAGTAACGCATTGGCATAACAATAGCATTTAGATTAAGCATCCAGTTGTATAAATCATTCATTCCATTGATACCAATAGCAGGTACAATGATAAGAATAGATACTAGGATAGCGGTCATAATATAACCATTAACAGCAACACCATTTTTATTCTTCTTAGATAGGGCTTTTGGAATGAAATGTTTATCAGCATCATTCAGCAACATTCTAAGAGGGGCATCGATTGAAATTGCCAGGGCAGTTGCTGAAGCAAGTGCCATTGTAATAGCGTATAACCAAACAAAAAGATTACCAACATGGAATGAGTTACCTAAGTATTGAAATGCTTGGTAAGCACCATTAGCCATAAGATCTTGAGGGATGTGATTAGAATCAACAATCATCCCCATAGCAAATGATCCAAGAACAGCACTTACGGCAACCATAGTAGCAAGGACGATCATTCCTAGTGGGAATTCCTTGGAAGCATTCTTTGTTTTATTGACATATGGTGAAATCTTTTCAGCACCACCAACGGCGAATATAAGCATAGAAACAGTTGTGAAGTACTGTAGATTAAACTTAGGTATGTAAGTATGAATGTCTGTCATGTTAGGAGTAGCAATAGTAGCCTTAGTAATAAATGGAGCACTAACACCTAAAATAATAAATAAGATAGACATAGTAAACATCAATATACCGGCCAAACTTCCTAACTTACTTAGAAAATCAGTACTCTTAGTTGATACCCAAACGAATACTAAGAATATAATCAAGCTAGCTCCCTGAACTATTATAGGAGAAGCAGTATTGATAAATGAACCGTTACCCTTAAATAACCAAGATAAACTAATCATGATCAGTTGAGGTTTTTGAGCAAGATAAGGGATGTGAACAATCCAATAGGTCCACGCAGTAAAGTAGGCTAGACGGTTATTGGACAATGCCTTAACCCATGAACTAACGCCACCTTCAGAGTCTTTAAAAGTCGAGCCAAGTTGACCAACCATTAAAGCGTAAGGTACAAAATAGAGTACCATGATAAGAATCCAAGAGGTTATAACACCTAAACCTTGATTAGCGTAGTTGTTAATAACATTGTTTAGTCCCCAAACAGCTGTAAAAGCAACGAGGGCGATATTCCACCATCTAAACGTTTTTGCATCGTAATTTTCTTCTAACATATTTTTCCTCCGATACTTGAAAAGTATACATTAAAATTACTCCAAAAATATTGTAAAAGTATAAAGCTGATAGATTTTTATAGTAAGAGATGAAAAAAGTCTGTATAATACATCTATACGATTAAATCTGATTTCACATTTGGAGTTAATAATGGACAATAAAAATTCCCGCAGAACAAAGCGTGGTAACCTTACACGTAATGGTGCGCTTGCTTCCCCAAAGACAGGGAAAGCATCTAAACAGTTTATTAAAATATTCAGTTTAACTTTACTAATAGTATTCTTCGCATTAGGTTCATACGGATTTAGACTATATGCCCAGACTCAAGGAGCATTTAGTAAAACATATAAGCCTCTGGCAGGTAGAGAAGCATCATCTAAAATTCAAAACAAAAAACCAGTTTCTATACTATTACTAGGTGTCGATACAACAGATAACGGAATACGTGATACTGAGGTCGATTACAAAGGAAACTCAGATACTATGATTGTAGTTACAGTAAATCCCGATACAAATAAGACAACAATGATGTCAGTACCAAGAGATACTATGGCTCAAATATGGAAGACAAGCACTAATAACACAAAGAAGATTCAAAAAATTAATTCTGCATATAACATAGGTACAGAACAGAGTTCTGTAGTTACAACTGAAAAACTATTAAATATTCCAATTGATTACTATATTAAGGTAGACTTCAATTCATTAACTAAGATTGTTAACAGTGTTGGTGGAGTTGATGTAGATGTTCCATTTAGTTTCTCTTATGGAGACACAGGTAAGAAACCATCTGTATTCAAGAAGGGTAAAATGCATCTAAACGGTCAACAAGCACTGGACTACTCAAGAATGCGCCATGATGATCCTGATGGAGACTATGGTAGACAAAAGAGACAACGACAAGTTATATCTGCAATTATTAAATCAGCAGCAAGCGCTCAGACTTTCACTCACTATCAATCAGTCTTAGATAGTATCTCTGATTCAATGACAACAAGTATGCCATTTAATGATATGCAATCAATGTTCCTTAACTATCGAGGAGCATCTAAGGATATTGATTCAGACTATATCCAAGGTTACGGATCAATGATTGATGGTCAATCATTTGAAGTAGCTCCAACAAAAGAATTACAACGTGCATCAAACAAATTGCGTAAACAATTAGGATTACCAAAAGAAACATTGAATAATGAAGAAACAAAACTTAATAAATTAAATGAAGATCGAGGATTTGATTTCAACGTAGATTTAGATCAGACTTATGATATCTTTACAAAAAATCAAACATCCAAATAGGCAGAAGGGCTGAAAATTTTTTCAGCCCTTTTACATTTATAGAAAGAAGACAATTAATGAGCATTTTAGAAGTTAGTCATCTAACTCATCAGTTTCTGGATAAGAAGCTTTACGATGATACTGGATTACAAGTAAATAAAGAAGACCATTTGGGGATAATGGGCCAAAATGGGGTAGGTAAATCTACTTTCATTAAAATTTTGACAGGGCAAATCCAACCAGATGAAGGAAAGGTAACCTGGCAGAAGAATCTAACAATAGGTTATCTTGATCAAGAGGCAAAGCTAGTTAAAGGGATGACCATCCGTGAGTACCTCAGATCAGCCTTTGCTAAGTTGTATGAAGCAAGTGATCGTCTGAACGAAATATATATGAATGATCCCGATGATGAAGACTTAATCAAGGCAGGTAGACTCCAAGAATTGTTGGATGCTAACCAGTTTTATGAAATTGATACTATGATTGAACAAGTTGCTACCGGTTTAGGAATCGACGCAATTGGTTATGATCATGATGTTTCAGAGCTAAGTGGGGGACAACGTTCTAAGATCATCTTGGCAAAAATTCTTTTAGAGAAGCCAGATATGATTCTTTTAGACGAGCCAACTAACTATTTGGATACAACACACATAGATTGGCTAACAGACTATCTTAATGATTTTTCAGGAGCGTTCATTGTTATTTCCCATGATTATGGATTCTTGGAAAATATAATCAACTGTGTTGCTGATTTCGAATTCGGCAAGATTACCAAATATACAGGATCATTGAAGCAAGCACTAAAGCAAAAAGCTGCCAATAAAGAAACACATATGAAGGCATATGTTAAACAACAAGAACAAATTAAGAAGACAGAAGCATACATAAGAAAGAATAAGGCGGGATCTAGATCTAAAAGTGCCCGTAGTAGAGAGAAGCAACTAGCAAGACTAGATATAATAACTCCACCAGGTAATAAAAGTGTATCTACATTTGAGTTTCCATATAAACCAATTGCCCAATCTAGGGTGATTTTGGAAGTAAACGATCTAGTAGTGGGATACGATGACCAACCATTACTTGAAACACCTATTAACTTTTCAGTAGTAAGCGGAGAGAAAATAGTAATAAAAGGATTCAACGGTATAGGTAAGTCAACTCTAATTAAGACCTTGTTAGGAATAATACCTTCTATAAAAGGTAACTTTGATTTTTCAGATGTAAGCGAGATAGGTTACTTTAAACAAGACTTGAAGTGGAACTCTAATCTAGAGACACCTTTTAAAGTAATAAGCGATAAACATAGCAAAGAAGATTCTAAAAGAGTTAGGCAAGTATTAACTAGAACAGGATTGACCAATCAGCAAGTAATGTCAGAAATGAGATCACTATCTGGTGGTGAACAAACCAAAGTAAAATTAGCTGACCTTATGTTTGACGAGAGTAATATTTTATTCATGGATGAGCCTACTAATCATTTGGATGACGAGAGTAAGGCAGCACTGCGTTCAGGATTGATGAATTACCCTGGTTCTGTTATACTAGTAACACACGAAGAAGATTTTTACAGCAGTTATTGGATCGATAAAATCATCGATATCGAATCATTAAAAAATAAATAGAAGTTTTTACGTTTAAACACTTGAAACCATCTGCTTTTATTGCTAAGATATTCTTTGTTGTTTTGAGAGAGACAATAGGGAAATGAGTTGAGGGACTTATTTCTCAGATAATATTTTAAAAAACTAGTTGACATGAGTTAGCTAAGTTGATAAGATATTCTAGTCGCTTGTTAAGAAGCGAAAGCGATTAACAAGAAGTAGACCTTTGAAAACTGAACAAAGTTTTAACGCTTTAATTGTGTAGGCCTTTTGTCAAACAAAAGGTAAACAAAAATACAATGCAATTGTCAATTTGCTAGTAATTAATTTATGAGTCACAAATTCTAATATGAGAGTTTGATCCTGGCTCAGGACGAACGCTGGCGGCGTGCCTAATACATGCAAGTCGAGCGAACTCTCGTGAATGATCAATGGTGCTTGCACCAGAGAGATTTCACATTTGAGTGAGCGGCGGACGGGTGAGTAACACGTGGGTAACCTACCCTAAAGAGGGGGATAACATCTGGAAACAGGTGCTAATACCGCATAACAATTTCTTCCGCATGGTTGAAATTTAAAAGATGGTTTTGCTATCACTTTAGGATGGACCCGCGGCGTATTAGCTAGTTGGTGAGGTAACGGCTCACCAAGGCGATGATACGTAGCCGACCTGAGAGGGTAATCGGCCACATTGGGACTGAGACACGGCCCAAACTCCTACGGGAGGCAGCAGTAGGGAATCTTCCACAATGGACGAAAGTCTGATGGAGCAACGCCGCGTGAGTGAAGAAGGTTTTCGGATCGTAAAACTCTGTTGTTGAAGAAGAACATGCATGAGAGTAACTGTTCATGTATTGACGGTATTCAACCAGAAAGCCACGGCTAACTACGTGCCAGCAGCCGCGGTAATACGTAGGTGGCAAGCGTTGTCCGGATTTATTGGGCGTAAAGCGAGTGCAGGCGGTTTATTAAGTCTGATGTGAAAGCCCTCGGCTCAACCGAGGAATTGCATCGGAAACTGGTAAACTTGAGTGCAGAAGAGGAGAGTGGAACTCCATGTGTAGCGGTGGAATGCGTAGATATATGGAAGAACACCAGTGGCGAAGGCGGCTCTCTGGTCTGTAACTGACGCTGAGGCTCGAAAGTGTGGGTAGCAAACAGGATTAGATACCCTGGTAGTCCACACCGTAAACGATGAGTGCTAAGTGTTGGAGGGTTTCCGCCCTTCAGTGCTGCAGCTAACGCATTAAGCACTCCGCCTGGGGAGTACGACCGCAAGGTTGAAACTCAAAGGAATTGACGGGGGCCCGCACAAGCGGTGGAGCATGTGGTTTAATTCGAAGCAACGCGAAGAACCTTACCAGGTCTTGACATACCATGAAAGTCTAAGAGATTAGAGGTTCCCTTCGGGGACATGGATACAGGTGGTGCATGGTTGTCGTCAGCTCGTGTCGTGAGATGTTGGGTTAAGTCCCGCAACGAGCGCAACCCTTATTGTTAGTTGCCATCATTTAGTTGGGCACTCTAGCGAGACTGCCGGTGACAAACCGGAGGAAGGTGGGGACGACGTCAAATCATCATGCCCCTTATGACCTGGGCTACACACGTGCTACAATGGTCAGTACAACGTGCTGCGAACTCGCGAGGGTAAGCAAATCACTTAAAACTGATCTCAGTTCGGATTGTAGGCTGCAACTCGCCTACATGAAGCTGGAATCGCTAGTAATCGCGGATCAGCATGCCGCGGTGAATACGTTCCCGGGCCTTGTACACACCGCCCGTCACACCATGAGAGTTTGTAACACCCAAAGCCGGTGGGGTAACCTTTTAGGAGCTAGCCGTCTAAGGTGGGACAGATGATTAGGGTGAAGTCGTAACAAGGTAGCCGTAGGAGAACCTGCGGCTGGATCACCTCCTTTCTAAGGAAAAGCACGAGAGTGCGAATCGGAATTACACAATTAGTTAAAACTTTGTTTAGTTTTGAGAGGTCTATACTCTCGAACTCGTACCTTGAAAACTGGATATTAAGAAATAAAGAAACACCGAAAACTGCGCGACAGATTTAGAAATCTAAATTTTGTCAGATTAAGTTATAAAGGGCGCATGGTGGATGCCTAGGCACTAGGAGCCGATGAAGGACGTAGCTAACGACGATACGCCTCGGGGAGCTGTAAGCAAGCTTTGATCCGGGGATTTCCGAATGGGGGAACCCAATTATCGTAATGGATAATTACTTATATGTGAATACATAGCATATAAGAGGAAGACGCAATGAACTGAAACATCTAAGTAGTTGCAGGAAGAGAAAGAAAAATCGATTCCCTGAGTAGCGGCGAGCGAAACGGGAATAGCCCAAACCAGAGAGCTTGCTCTTTGGGGTTGTAGGACTGACGACATGAGAAAAAATGTAAGTATAGCTGAATGATTTGGAAAGATCAGCCAAAGAGAGTGAAAGCCTCGTAAGCGAAATGCAAGCAACTCTAGTCAGTATCCTGAGTACGGCGGGACACGTGAAACCCCGTCGGAATCTGGGAGGACCATCTCCCAAGGCTAAATACTACCTAGTGACCGATAGTGAACCAGTACCGTGAGGGAAAGGTGAAAAGAACCCCGGGAGGGGAGTGAAATAGATCCTGAAACCATGTGCCTACAAGTAGTCAGAGCCCATTTACGGGTGATGGCGTGCCTTTTGTAGAATGAACCGGCGAGTTACGTTTGCATGCAAGGTTAAGTAGAAAATACGGAGCCGTAGCGAAAGCGAGTCTGAATAGGGCGAATTGAGTATGTAGACGTAGACCCGAAACCAAGTGACCTACCCATGTCCAGGTTGAAGGTGAGGTAAAACTCACTGGAGGACCGAACCCATGTACGTTGAAAAGTGCTGGGATGAGGTGTGGGTAGCGGTGAAATTCCAAACGAACTTGGAGATAGCTGGTTCTCTCCGAAATAGCTTTAGGGTTAGCCTCGTGGTAAGGATCGTGGAGGTAGAGCACTGTTTGGACTAGGGGCCCATCTCGGGTTACCGAATTCAGATAAACTCCGAATGCCACCGATTTATACACGGGAGTCAGACGATGAGTGATAAGATCCATCGTCGAAAGGGAAACAGCCCAGATCACCAGTTAAGGTCCCAAAATTTATGCTAAGTGGAAAAGGATGTGGAAATGCCTAGACAACTAGGATGTTGGCTCAGAAGCAGCCATTCATTCAAAGAGTGCGTAACAGCTCACTAGTCGAGTGATTCTGCGCCGAAAATGTACCGGGGCTAAGCATAATACCGAAACTGTGGATGCATCGTAAGATGCGTGGTAGGAGAGCGTTGTATGAACATTGAAGCTGTACCGTGAGGAGCAGTGGAGTTCATAGAAGTGAGAATGCCGGTATGAGTAGCGAAAGATAGGTGAGAATCCTATCGGCCGAAAGACTAAGGTTTCCTGGGGAAGGCTCGTCCTCCCAGGGTTAGTCGGGGCCTAAGATGAGACCGAGAGGTGTAATCGATGGATAACAGGTTGATATTCCTGTACTAGTTTAATTTGTTTGAACGATGGAAGGACGCAGGAGGATGATGTGTGCACACAGCTGGAAAAGTGTGTCCAAGCCGCGAGTCTTGATATGAGTTAAATGCTTATAACTATAAGGACAAGTTGTGATGGGGAGCGAAATTTAAGTAGCGAAGCACAGTAACTCACACTGCCAAGAAAAGTTTCTAGTTAGAATTAAACTACCCGTACCGCAAACCGACACAGGTAGTCGAGGAGAGAATCCTAAGGTCAGCGAGTGAACTCTCGTTAAGGAACTCGGCAAAATGACCCCGTAACTTCGGGAGAAGGGGTGCTGGTGTAAAAGCCAGCCGCAGTGAATAGGCCCAAACAACTGTTTATCAAAAACACAGGTCTATGCTAAATCGTAAGATGACGTATATGGGCTGACGCCTGCCCGGTGCTGGAAGGTTAAGAGGATTGGTTAGCTTCGGCGAAGCTAAGAATTGAAGCCCCAGTAAACGGCGGCCGTAACTATAACGGTCCTAAGGTAGCGAAATTCCTTGTCGGGTAAGTTCCGACCCGCACGAAAGGCGTAATGATTTGGGCACTGTCTCAACGAGAGACTCGGTGAAATTATAATACCCGTGAAGATGCGGGTTACCCGCGACAGGACGGAAAGACCCCATGGAGCTTTACTGTAGCTTGATATTGAGTTTTTGTGTAACATGTACAGGATAGGTAGGAGCCGTTGAAGTCGGAACGCTAGTTTCGATGGAGGCATTGGTGGGATACTACCCTTGTTATATGAAAACTCTAACCTACGCCGATAATCGCGGCGAGGGACAGTGTCTGGTGGGCAGTTTGACTGGGGCGGTCGCCTCCTAAATAGTAACGGAGGCGCTCAAAGGTTCTCTCAGAATGGTTGGAAATCATTCGCAGAGTGTAAAGGTATAAGAGAGCTTGACTGCGAGACTGACAAGTCGAGCAGGGACGAAAGTCGGACTTAGTGATCCGGTGGTACCGCATGGAAGGGCCATCGCTCAACGGATAAAAGCTACCCTGGGGATAACAGGCTTATCTCCCCCAAGAGTTCACATCGACGGGGAGGTTTGGCACCTCGATGTCGGCTCATCGCATCCTGGGGCTGTAGTCGGTCCCAAGGGTTGGGCTGTTCGCCCATTAAAGCGGTACGCGAGCTGGGTTCAGAACGTCGTGAGACAGTTCGGTCCCTATCCGTCGCGGGCGTAGGAAATTTGAGAGGAGCTGTCCTTAGTACGAGAGGACCGGGATGGACATACCTCTGGTGTACCAGTTGTTCTGCCAAGGGCATTGCTGGGTAGCTATGTATGGACGGGATAAGCGCTGAAAGCATCTAAGTGCGAAGCCCCCCTCAAGATGAGATTTCCCATTCCGTTAAGGAAGTAAGATCCGTTAAAGATGATGACGTAGATAGGCTGCGGGTGGAAGTATGGCGACATATGGAGCTGAGCAGTACTAATAGATCGAGGGCTTAATCGAGTAAGTGGTTTAAAGTGTTTTAAAATTTCTTAATATCTAGTTTTGAAGGTACGAGGTACCAATAGTGTGGTGATGATGGCAAGAAGGATACACCTGTTCCCATGCCGAACACAGAAGTTAAGCTTCTTAACGCCGAAAGTAGTTGGTGGGAAACTACCTGCGAGGATAGGAAGTCGCCACGCTATAAGAATATTCTATAGATGAAAAGATGGATAACGAGAAATACTCGTTATCCATCTTTTTTTGTCTAAATCAGTTTTAATATCAATTTTTAGGTCTAAATTGGTTTAAGATATATGTCATTATTTTGGATAAAATGAAAATTGGTGTTTATTCCCCTTGGAATAGGCTTTTGAAATATATAAGCTTTTGATTATCGTCATTATAAGGTAAAAAAAATTCAAAATAAATGATCTAAATTGTGTTGCATAATCTATATCAGTGTATTAATATAACAGTATCAATAGAAAATATTGTTGGAATTATATTACTTATTTCCTTTTACATCAATGGGTTGAGGGGTTTTCAAAGGAGATACAGTTGGGGAGAATTTATTATGATTTATGGCGAAGGTTCCTTATTTAAGAAAATAATAACATGGTTATCGGTTCTTACTATATTACTTCCGGTAGCTGCGTACTCTGGACTTGAGGTTGCTCAGGCCGCACAGTACGAACCGAATACATCGAGTGACGTCGATCCGAGTTCTTCATTAAAGACGCCGACTCGGGATCCTAACAAGATAGTTAAGATCTCTATATCTGAAAAAGATGATGTACCTATTATGAGCTTGAATATTAATGCTACATCAAATGATGTTATCAAGAAGGGTGATAAATTGGAAATCACGTTTGACAAGAAAAATGTCGATGTGAAGAAAATTCAGCGGGCCTCCAATAAAGTGAATGATCTTTATGACGTTACTAAAACTAACGGCAAACTGATTGTTAACTTCAAGAAGGATTCAACGAATGCCAATTATCAAGAAACTTTTGGGGTTGCTACTAAGAATGTAAAAGCAAACACAAAAGCATATGCTACCTTCGCCGGTAAATCAATTGATATAAAAAATAATAAAATTCAATCTAAGGTAAATACTTCTCAACGAGAATCAAACAATTCTCAAGAAAGTAATTCTAATAATGAAGAAAAATCTAATAGTGATTCTGAGGGGGACGCTAATAGGTCAGCTACTACACAATCAGCTGCTTCTTCACAAAGTGCTAGTCAGTCACAATCAACGACTAGTCAATCATCATCTTCGCCTAATCCAACTTTCTCAGAAGCTGAGAATGCGGTTAATGATCGTACTACTATAGAAGTTTCAGGTACAAGTAATGTAACTTCTTCTAATCAAACAACTAACTCTGAAACAACAACAGCTCCAAGTACACAATCTACTACAGCTGCTGTATCAGAAAATAATGTAACTCCAGAAGTTCAATCTTCTAACGCAGAAACTACATCGATTGAGGGATCAGATGTGGATTCTAACGTTAATTCAGATGAAACTACAACTTCTAGTACTGATAACGATGCTACAGAACCTGCTACTACAAGTTCGGTAACACCAACATCTACTACTCAAGCCACAAATGATGGCTATATTGAATTCCAAAGTCAAGGATCAAGTGATCCTAAAGCTACTTTGGATAATTATTTATCACAAGGTCAAACTACAACTGGTAGTGAATCTACTGATGTAAATGAATCAAACCAAGAGTTTGTTCAAATTTACAATCATGTAAATAATAAAGCTACTGGTGCTACTTCTGATGAAGTTGCTGAAATTGTAAAAGACATGCCAACTGTCTGGAATTATATTGGACACAACACACTTGAATCTGATACTGAAGGTCAAGTATGGAAGTTCCATACAATTCTTGATTCAGGTCGTGATCTATTTATTACAATAGATACAACTGCTAATCAAGCAAGTTATAAT
The DNA here is from genome assembly GCF_002762335.1 of Companilactobacillus metriopterae. Lineage (NCBI taxonomy): Bacteria > Bacillati > Bacillota > Bacilli > Lactobacillales > Lactobacillaceae > Companilactobacillus > Companilactobacillus metriopterae. The sequence continues at coordinate 306,145 of NZ_CP024610.1, forward strand.
AAATTACAAAAGCAAATGCCACAATTGGCAAGAAGTTTTGGACGTTCAATCGAACCCGGAGCTCTTGATCAAGCGATGGACATCGATACACTTAAGAAATCAGAAATTTATCAGGAATATTTAGAGGGAAAATATCCTGAAAATTCTGATTCCACAAGTGCAGCGGATGCTATCAACACTGTGTTGAATCATTCAACTATCAGTTTAGATGCACCAACTAATGGAGCTAGTGTTGTTTCTCTTCCTAGCATTTCTGCTATAGACACAGATGCTATGTTGCAAGAAGCAATCAATAACTCTAATGGTTCATCTACTCATGGTGATGCACAAGTTGTCAATGACAATAGCTCAATGCAACAATTTGGTGCTATTCAAAAAGACACTTACAACAAGATGACACCATGGGCTTCTGAAGCTGAAAAACAAGAAATGACTAAGTCTATTCCTACAATCTGGAATTACTTGTCAAATTCTGTTGATAAAAATGACACTGTTGGTAACTACCACAACTTCGTTCTTAGATCATCTGACGGAAGAGATATCTACTATACAGTAGATGGTCGTGTTATTCCTGATGGTAATAAGTTCGAACAACAATTCTCTTCTGTTTTGGCTTCATTAGGTAAAGATATGAAGGCAGGGGACTTTGATCAAGCTGTTAATAACAGTGCACTTCAAACTTCTGAAGCATATCAAAACTATATGAACCAAGCACAAACTAACTCTGCAGCTTCTGCAGTTGCTGCGCCTGTTACTGCAGGTTCATCTCTTGCTTCAGCTGCCGCTGGATTACCATTTGGTATTATAACTAAATTATTGTCTGCTCCATTAGTTCTAGGTGGTCTTTTATTAGCTCCACTTGCTCTTGGTGCAATGGCTCTAATCACACCAGTTGTAGCTATTACTGCTGCGTTGGCAATACCATTTGTTCTTCCAATTATTACAATTGTGATTCCTGCATTACTACTTGCACCAATCGCAATCCCACTATTATTGGGTGCATTACCATTGATTATCGGTGCTAAACTAGCATTTGGTGTCTTTGATCTTATTAATACATTTATCTTTAGTACAGTTGTATCTGTTCTATTAACTGCACCAATCGCTATCTTTAATACTGTTGTAGGTCTTGGACTAGCATTGCTTAACACATTGCTTGGATCAATTCCACTTGTTCTATTGGACATTGTTCTTCCAATGGTATTGAATTTTGCAATTACTGCAGCTATCAGTACATTTGTACAATTCTTAACATTTAATGCATTACTATTTATTAACGTAATTAAAGCTGTTGTTAACGGAATTGTTGATATTGCTCTTGCTCTATCATTTATTGGATTCCCTCTAGCAGTTATTAAAGGTTTACTAGATCTAGTTCTTCTAGGTTTAGGTCTATTGAATACACTATTGTTCCCACTAGCAGCTGGTGCTCTAACATTCTTGTTACTATCACCAATTGCTCTATTGAACACTCTTGGTCTAACATTGTTCAACGTTTCTCTACCATTTATTGGTGCATTCGTTGTTTCAACTATTCTAAGTGGTTTGATTGCTTTAGGAACATTTGCTTTAAATCTTGTACTTAAAGTACTTCTTGATTTAATTAACGGTGGAATTAGACTAGCAATTACAGCTATTATTGCAGCTACAATTCTACTTGGACTTCCATTACTAGTTCTAGGTGGTCAAGCACTTCTATTCTTCGCTTTACTATTAATTAATGGTATAGGTGCTGTCGCAATATGGGGATTGATCAATTTAGCTAAGACACTAATGTTATTAGGTCTTGCAATTGCATTGTTCACATTGCCATTACTAGGTACTTTTGCTGTTAATACTGCAATCAAGTGGGGAATTAGAGCACTTGTTCATTTAACAAGATTCTTTATTGGTATGTTTAAACTAGGATCAAGATTGGTTCTATCATTTGTTCTAGGTCTATTGAACCTAGCTGCCGGATTAGCTAAGGCTGCTTCTGTAATTTCCGCTGTTGTTAGTGGAGTTATTGCAGCTCTTACAGCATTGATTCCGGTTGTTGGACCGGTCCTTGCACTTCTTCCTTTAATTATTTCACTTCTTTCATTGGCTAATGCGCTAATTCTACTTCCTGTAAAACTAGTACTAGGTCTATTGAACTTGTTATCATTAGGATTCCTATTGTTAACACTTCCATTGCTTCTATTTGTAAGACCAATTATTTCTATTCTATTGGCATTAGGTGCTGGATTAATTTCTGATATTATCACTGGTCTATTGTCAGTAATTCCATTCCTATCAGGACAACTATTACTACAAGGACTAATCACATTACCATTATTACTATTAAACTTATTTAATGCATTACTTGTAGAACCTTTGATTATCAATGGTTTGGCATTGGCTCTAACACTAGGTACACCATTATTATTGGCTATCGGTGGATTAGGACTAATTGCATTACTTGGTCTATTATTGCTATCACTAAGATTGCCACTATTGGCTCTTGCAGCACTAGCTCTACCAAGTTTCATTCCATTCTTTAATATTTTCATGGATCTATTATTCGTATTGCCATTAATCTTATTGGTACTATCTGTCTTGAACTTGTTCATTGGTCTTCCATTGAAATTACTTCTAGACACAATTGTTAACTTATTAATCCCATTCCTTGTATGGTTAGGAAGCAAGCTATTATTAGCTCCAGTATTTGGACCTATTGCTCTTCTAAACCCATTGAACTGGATTAATCTACCACTATTATCTCTAGTTGGTACAACTCTTAACCAATTGATTTTGAATGCTATCTTACTACCTCTAAATCTTGTTGTTAATGGAATGCTAAGTTTCATTCCTGCAGCACTTGTATCATTCCTTGCTGGATTGTTACGTGCACTTCTAGGTGGAGTACCATTCTTACTATTATCACTTGGTTTACTATTGCCACTTGTACTAAATGGATTCCTTACTGCATTAGTTCCAGGACTTAACTTAGTTACTGTTCCTGTAGGACTACTTGCAGGTTTGATTGGTCTACCATTAGTTACACTTGGACTATTAAACAATCTATTTACAAACATCCTTTGGTCTGTAGCTTCATTTGTAATTACATATGTAACAGCTAACATTCTAAAAGATCTATTAACATTATCTCTTGTACCATTACTATTACTATTAGGAACACCATTGTTCTTATTCGGTAACTTGTTGGGAGCACAATTTATTCTATTCCCACTACTATGGCTTGGATTGCCATTGTTAGCACAAGGATTAACATTTGTTACTCTTTGGGGACTAACATTGCTTAAGAGAGGAATTGAAGTAGCTCTTGATATCTTTAATATCGGATCAACACTTCTAACACTTCCTCTATGGTCAATACTTCCAGTAATTAACTTACTAAGAAGACTTGCAGCACTAACTGTTGCACTACTTCTACCAATTGGTATTTTAAAAGCCGGCTTTGACCTTATTAAGAACGTTGTAGAACTAGCTCTTGGATTTATTCTTCCATTGGGACTTGGTCTTATTAACTTCTTACTATTACTACCTCTAACAACTCTAAACTTCTTAGGCTTGAAGTTTATCAATGTTGCTATTCCATTGGTATTGTCACTATTGGCAACACTTGCATTATCATTTGCAATTGCTGGTTTAACAGTACTTGCTATGATTGCTATTCAAATCTTTAACAGATTACTAAGAATAGGGGCACAACTACTATTATTAGGTGCAATTATCCTATTATTCCTTGTTGCTCTACCAGTTATTCTAGGCTTAGCCGCTTTGAATAACTTGTTACTTCTTGGTTTCAATCTATTTATTGGATTTAATATTTGGTTAGCACTAACATTGCTAAATAATCTTCTTGTTTTAGGATTCTTATTAGGATTGTTCTTACTTCCTGTTATTGGACAACTTGTAATTAATACAGCTGTTAAGTGGGGAATTAGAGCAGTTGTACATCTAGTTAGATTCTTTATTGGCTTGTTCAGATTAGGCGCAAGACTAGTTCTTCAATTTATTTTGGGACTAGCAAGTCTTGTACTTGGAGTCGCCACGGCAGCCAGCGCAATTATCGGAATAGTTAGTGCATTACTAGCAATTCCTTCATTGCTTGTTCCTGTTGCCGGTCCTTTCTTATTCCTATTCAACGTAATCACAGCCTTAATATCACTAGTAAACTTCTTGATTCTATTACCACTTAAATTGATTGCTAGTCTATTGAATGCATTAACTCTTGTGGGTCTTCTATTAGAAATCCCATACTGGTTATTCATTAGACCACTTACTTCAGTATTGTTGGCTCTTGGAGCAGGGGTTATCTCAGATATTGTTATGACTCTTCTTTCATTGCCATTAGTATTGTTAAATCAATTCCTACTATTTAATCTAATTGGTATTCCTGCTATTCTTCTAAAAGCCTTCAATAACTTGGTTCTATTACCATTGTTATTAGCTGTTAGTGGATTGGCATTAGCTCTTGGATTGCCTTTTGCTCTAATGATTGGAGCACTAGGATTGCTAGGTCTATTAGGTCTACAATTACTAGGATTACAATTCCCAGTACTTGCATTGATTCTATTATTACTACCTAACTTAATTCCATTCTTAGATCTAATTTTATTAGCACTAAACCTATTAGGTCTAGCTACTCTATTGATTAGCGGACTAGGTCTATTGCTTCTACCAGTTAAATTATTATTAGACTTGCTAAATACATTCCTTCTACCATTATTGGTAGCTGGTCTATCATTCTTATTACTACTACCATTATTAGGATTAATTTCTATTCTAAATCCTCTATCATGGTTGAATAACTTAATCGGTGCAGCTCTAGTTACATTGCTAGCTAAGGTATTATTCTACCTAGTAGCTCTACCATTAAGCATTCTTAACAACTTACTATTAAGTTTAATTCCTGCAGTACTTGCTGGATTACTAGTAGGTCTATTGCGTGCACTATTTGGTGGACTACCATTCTTGCTTCTAGCACTTGGTCTTCTATTACCATTAGTTCTTAATGGACTACTAACAGCACTAGTTCCTGGACTAAACTTGATTACAGTTCCACTTGGACTACTAGCTGGACTAGTAGGACTACCACTTGTTCTATTAGGTCTTCTAAATAACCTAATCAAACAATTGATTTGGAACGTACTTGGAACAATCGTTTCATACTTATTCCTAAATCTATTCTTTGACATTGCTTTATTACTTCTATGGCCAATCTTAATGTTGCTTTCAACATTGCCATTATTCTTCATTAACTTATTAGGTAATGCACTATTACTAAGACCACTTCTATTATTTGGTCTACCATTGTTAAATCAATTGTTAACATTTGGTGCATTAGTACTATTTAACTTAATCAGAAGAGCATTGGAATTTGGTTTAGAATTACTAAACATTGCTGGAACACTATTAACACTTCCATTATGGACAATTCTTCCAGGAATTAATCTATTAAGAAAACTTCTTGTTGGATTAGTACTATTGAGAATTGTTAGAAATATTCTTGTTGGATTGATTAAGGCATTCTTATTCTTAATCTTGCCATTAATTAATGCGTTCTTAGGATTACCACTAGCTATTCTTGCTGGTATTGGTACTTTCTTGTTAACTAACGGATTCAACTTGTTGTTACCATTTGTTATTGCTCTTGGTCTTTCAATTCTATTGGGTATTGCAACTCAAATTCTTACAACTCTTGGTTTAATCGCATTAGATATCTTGAGAAGAATATTTAACCGTCTAGTTAAATTAGGATTACTTGCATTATTCGGACTATTGTTCGCTTTTGTAGGAATCCCTCTTGTACTTATCGGTCAAGTAATTGGTTTCTTCTTATTACTAGCTCTTAATGCATTTATCGGTTTTGTTCTTTGGTTGTTAAGCTCTATTGCAAAAGATCTTGGTCTATTGGCAATTGCTGCTGGTTTGTTCTTACTTCCATTAGCTGGTCAACTTGTATTCGCTCTTGTTACAAAATGGACTATTCGCGCTATTATTCATATTATTAGATTCTTTGTTGGTGCCTTTAGATTGGGTGCTAGATTGGTTCTTTCATTTATCATTGGTTTGGCAAATGTTCTTACTGGTCTTCTTAGATTAGCTAACTTTATTGCAGGTCTTGTTAATGCTGCGCTTTCTGTATTGTCATTACTTCTTCCTGTTCCGGGTTGGTTATTATTCCCTCTATTTGCTCTATTGACTCTATTGAATATTGCTAACGAATTATTCTTACTTCCATTAAAACTATTCTTAGATCTATTGAGTCTTTTGGATATTGGAACATTACTATTTGTTTCTCTTCCTTACTTCTTATTTATTCGTCCTTTGATTTCTATCTTGATGGCTCTAACTGCAGGTCTTGTATCTGACGTTATTCTATTCTTGATTGGTTTACCTCTATTCTTATTGGGTCAACTTCTTCTTCAAGGACTTATTACTTTACCTTTAGATCTTTTGAGATTGTTCAGCATCTTTATTGCTGCTCCTCTTCTTATTAATGGTTTGGGATTATTACTTGCCTTGAGTATTCCTTTCTTCTTAGGTCTTGCTCTTCTTGCATTACCTCTTTTGATTGCTGCTGCTCTTGTTGGCTTGGATCTTCCTTTAATTGGTTTAATCCTTCTTGGTTTGCCTAGTCTTATCCCATTCTTAAACATTGTTATGGATTTGGCTTTCTTCATTCCTCTTGCATTGCTATTGATTAGTCTTTTGAAACTTCTTCTTCTTCCTTTGAAGATCTTCAATGACTTCCTACTTAATACTTTGCTTCCTCTTGGATTAACTCTATTACTTATTCCTTTAAACTTATTCTTATTTGGTCCTCTTAACCTTGTTAACTGGTTACTAGCTCCTATTCTTTCTCTATTAGGTGCTATTGCTGCTCAAATTATTGGTACTTTGATTGCTATTCCTGTGAAGTTTGTTCTTAACTTATTGTTAAGTTTAATTCCAGCTTTAATTGCTGGCTTCATTGTTGGTCTTCTACGTGCTCTATTGGGTGGTTTACCTTTCTTCCTATTATTGAATCTTGCTAGTCTATTGCCTCTATTATTGTTGTTACCTCTAGTCCTAAATGGTCTTCTAACAGCTCTAATTCCTGGTTTAAACTTGTTAACTGTGCCTCTTGGACTATTAGCTCTATTGCTTAGTTTGCCTCTTCTTCTTGGTTTACTTCTAAGTGGTCTTGGTATTCTTGGTAACTTATTGGGTCAATTGTTCTGGAGTATTCTTGCTAATATTGCTACTTACTTCTTAAGTAACTTAATTCTTGATGCTCTTGCTATTATTTTGATCCCTCTATTGTTGCACTTACTTGGTTTGCTTTCATTACTACCATTGCAACTATTTAACTTGTTAATTGGTTTCCCATTATTATTTGGTCTTGCTATTCCTTTCTTACTTCAATTGTTGAACACTGTGCTTCTTTCTCTATTTAATCTTTTGAAGAGAATCGCACTTTCTATTCTTGATCTTATTAATATTGGTCTTACTTTATTAACTCTTCCTCTATGGTCTATTCTTCCTATTTTGAACTTCTTGAGAAGGGGACTATTCTGGTTAAATGCTCTTATTCTTGTTCCTTTGAACTTTGTAAAACTTATCTTTGATGCTTTAAGACAATTCAATCATTTCTTATTGAATCTTGGTTTGGGATTACTTGCCGGTCTTGGCTTGGGTGGTCTTGTGGCTATTCCGCTATCACTTATTGGTTTGGCTATTTCTGGATTTAACTTGTTATTCTTGTTTATTCCTCTAACTCTATTCAATTTGGTATTCCCAGCTCTTGCTTCTATTGCTTTGAATCTATTACTTCAAATCATTGCGGCTATTGCTTTTGATGTCTTATTAGCTGTCTTAAATACTATTATTTTGTTCTTCCCATTCGGTATTATTTTAAGAGTTATTCTTTCTATTATTGGTTGGATTTTAGTCGCTATTAGATTAATTTCTACTGGTCTTTTCTGGTTAGTTAACCCGCTACTTATCTTCAATGATATTGCCGTAGCTGTATTGACATTTATCTTCTTCAAGATTCCTGTCTTCTTGATTCTTTTTGCAATTAACTATGCTGTTAAGGTCTTTATCTGGTTGACTCCATTAATAATTCATGAAGTAAATGTATTATTGTTACTATTGTTCAATCTATTGTGGCCTTTGCCTATTAAATTAATTTTATTTATTGCTGGAGAACTAATTGCTGGAGCATTAGGATTAAGTCTTGGTTTACCAGGTGTTGTTTTGAATTGGATAATCGTATTCTTACCATTATTCACAGCATTAGAAAATATCTATTGGTTAATTCAAGTCGTATTAGGAATTTTGATTACCATTCTTAATTTGATTTTTGTATCAATAGCATTATCAATTGTTGCACCTATTGAACTATTTATAGTTACTTGGTTAGCAATGTTTAATTCAATCTTATCTTGGATAGTATTGAACTTAGTCTTGAGATTTATTGCCAATGCTTTAGTTATTATTAACTCAGTATTCTACTTTATAAATTCAATTCTAGGATTGCCATTTAAGATATTACTTGGTCTAACATTACTAAATTACATGTTATTATTGCCATTAATTTTAATAGGTAATTTCGTACTATTTAATCTTTTATTACCATTAATTATGGGATTAATTGTTGGTTCTTTAATAAATGGGTTGGTATGGTTTACTGCATTTAATGCTTTGATTATTCCAGTTCTATTTGTAATTGGAACTTTCCTAATATTATTTATTTTAGATTGGTTGTTAAATGCCATTCCAAATACATTAATCGTTGCCTTTTTCTTCTTAATAAATACGATAATTATTACTTTGATTAAGATACAAGTTGACAAAGTAGTTTCATTCCTTGCCGGATTAGCACTACTAACTACTGTTCTTTCATTATTGTTCTTGATTGTAGTAATTACTTTAGGATTGAATATTTTAGTTTATGCATTACCTTATATCGTTCTCTTCTTCATAATTAGAGAGATGTTCCCATTCATTAAGTTATTAGATTTATTACCATCAATTTCTGCTTATATATTCTTCTACTTAATACCGCTTTATGTATTTAGTAGTTTGATGTTGCCTGGTCTAGGCTTTATAGGTGCATTATTGTTACCATTAACTATTAAATTTGTACTATTTGCTGCATTTCTTGCTATGCCGGCAACATTGCCTTTGGTAATTATTGGTCAACTATTAGTTGATTTAGTTAGAGTATTGACATTATTACCAGTCAATTTATTCCCTAACTTCTTATCACCACTACGTATCTTTAGATATCTAATTTTCAATCCAATTGGATTAGCTGTAAATTACTACAGACATCTACTTATCTTTACACTTATCCAAACTATTTGGATTTGGAATTGGATTGATCCTATTAGACTATTTGGAAGATTTATATTAACAATTACTTTTGCAACTTGGATGCTAAATGTTGTTGCAGTAATTCCATGGTTAACGTTTATTTTCCAATTAAGTAAAGATGCATTGTTACAATTTAGAATTATTAACACAGCTGTCTTATTAACAGAACTTGGAATTCCATTATTCTTGTTACTAGTGATTCCAGTTATTATTTTAGTTGGAATTGCAGCAATTGTGTTCTTACCAATTGGTCTATTGTTTGGTAATTTATTACAACTACCATTGTTGTTATTAGTTGAATTAATAAATACACCAATTATGTTCTTATCCTCAGTTGGTATTGTTTATAACTTATTACAAATATTCTCAAGACTAGCCGTACCATTTTTCTGGGGTTGGATTACAAAAGATTATGACATGATAACTCTCGGTGTAAGATTCTTTACTGTTGGTGGAGTTATTTGGGACATAATTAAACATTCGTTTACAGTTCAACTATTAGGACTTGCAGTTTCAACATTTACATTCTTTGCTGCTCAATTACTACCATTATTGATTCCTAATACTTACTTTAGAGTATTGTGGACTCTATGGAATAGTGGAATAATTTTAGCCTTGGCTATATACCATGCAGTTCAAATATTTGTATTTAGATTACTGGTTGCTCCTTGGTTAATAGTTAGTTTCTTTAGAGGTTGGCTACATGCTATTATTTTTGATATTTTTGAAATTATAGATATCGCATTAGCTGTTGTTACATTAGTAGTAAGAGTTGGAATTGTTGGATTAAGTTTAATTAATCTGTTAATTCCTGGATTAAGATTAATACCACTAATTACTATAATTAATTCAGTTATCTTGTTGAGTTCAAATGTAGTTTCATTTGTAATATTCTACATAATAATGTCACCGCTTGATGCATTACTATGGTATGGACTTTGGTTCCCAATATTAGTACTTGGTGATTTCTTTATACCTTTACTATTTGCTCCAATTTTCTTGTATTTTATTGCTTCATTGATACTAGGATTTAGTAAGCTTATCAAATTTGCCATTATTCTAGCTTTAATTGCATTTGTATTTACAAGTCCATTTACATTCTTAACCCCAGTTAACTTATTAATATTCTTGCCAGAAGTAGTTATTTTTGCTTTATTAGTAAATCCATTAACTATTTCATTATTAATACAAGTATTCTTAGATATTTCACTATATGTTTTCCAAGCATTGCTATTCTTTGTTCCATTTATTGGACCAATATTATCGACAATACTAGGACTTGTAGGTCATTTAGGTACATTTGTAGACTTTACTTTGAATGTTATTAAATTAACTGTATTAGATTTATTTATTAAACTTATTATTGTTTTAGGATTTGTACCTTCTTTAATAAATACTTTCCTTACTGTTTTAGGTGGATTACCTTCACTTCTATACAGACCTTATGATTTGGTATCCGTACTATTGTTTACAGTTGTATTGTTGCCAATGTTATTATTAGATCCTTTGGCAACCTCAATACCGTTCGCATTATTAGCTGTAACATTGGGTGTATTCCAATTGCTATTTATTGCCCAAATACCTGTATATTTAACAATTAGATTTATTGAGGGACTATTTGTATCACTTTCTCAATTAACTCCTCTAGCTTCTCTTGGATTGGGACTTTTATTAACAACTAATGTTCCAGCATTTGAATTTGTTATGGATGTTATTGATCATGTACTGGTATTTTTACTTGGTGCAGTTATATACATTGTTGTTCTGGTTATTAATAAATATGTGTTTGGTGTTGTTTCAATATTTGCTGCACTATTACCTTTCGGTATTGATTGGATTCCTTTAATTGCTGATCAAACTACAGGTATTAATGCTCTAGCTTGGACTTTGATTCCATTACTAGATATTGCTCTTATAGGTGAACAGGCTGTACGTATGCTATTTTCATTAGCAATATCTTCATTGCCTATTGTTAATTTATTGTCATTTTATGATGTATTAGTTGGATTTATTACTTTAAATCCAATTAGTGCACTGTTCTTGCCAATACATTTGGGAATAGTATTGATAAGAGTCCTTTACTTATATGTCCTTGGAGCTTTGAATTCAATTAATTGGATTTTAGGACTGGTAATATCAACTTTTGTTGAAGTTTTTGTTGCTAAAATTTTCTACGGAATTTTACTTGGTATTAACATTTTGGAAAACTTGGGTGGTATTATTGCTTCTCTACCAATTATGTTCTTAACACCAGGTGGATGGTATGAAATGATATTTAAGTTCTTAATTGAGCCTATATCTTCTTCAATCCTATTCCCAGTATTTATCTTTGGTAATATTTTAGCCTCGATTCATGAATTATTTGTTTTCACAAATACATTACGTTTTGGTGCTCCAGGTGGATTAATTTGGTTTATCTTAACTCTTATTGTTAACGTTGTTGTTGGAGCCGTTGTAGGATTTGTTGCCATCCTTATTGATGCCATTATTTTCCTAGTTGACGCTATATACAATGTTATTGGATATATAATTTATCTAGTTCTTAGAGTTATACCATTCTTACTTCCTGCTATTAATGCAATTGTGATTGCAATTGGGATTATATTTGGTGTAATTAATATCGGTATAGTTGTTCCTATTGCTGTCCAAATGATACTTCCAGCTTTATATGGTTTAGCAATGGGATTGTTAGCAGCACTAAATACGTTATTGTTAACATTGTTAGGAAACTTAGTTCTATCTCTACCATTCTACCTAGTATTTGGTCTATTGTTACCATTAACCTTATTAGGTATTAAGATATTAATTGCATTATCTATACCATTTGAAATAATAAACGCACTATTCAGATTACTATTCATACCAATAACACTACTATGGGCAGCTTGGGATTGGTTGAAGTATCTAGTTATCAAACCTCTAATAAATCTTGGTCTTAACTTATTAGGCGCATTTATTATCGGTTTACTAGGTCTTCTACCGCTACTTATCAACTCTGTATTAGGTTTCATTGCTAAGTTGATCTTAGATCCTCTTGCATTCCTTGGTCTTGTTCTTCTTCCATTGGTTCTACCTCTATTGTCTCTATTATTGGGACTTGGTTTACCATTGTTTGCTGGTTTAATAGGAATCCCAGTATTCTTAATTGATACATTTAGAGTGCTAAAAGATATTGCCAAACTTCTATTCAAGTTATTCCTTGAATTTGTTGTCTTTGGTGGTTTCCCAGGTCTTATTAGAATCGGTATTGATCTAGTACTTTCTGCTCTATTCTTTATCCCTCTACTTATCAATCTCGCTTCTCTAATTAACTTGTTATTGCTACCTCTAAATATCTTTAATGATATTTTGGCAAATCTATTATTACCTCTAGGATTGTTCTTACTTTCTCTACCTCTTAGCTTCTTGCTATTTAACCCATTGAATCCAATTAATTGGTTACTAGCACCACTTCTAACTGGTTTAGGATTACTGTTAACAAATCTATTACTACCTCTAATTCTTGTTCCTCTACAAATTCTATTGAACAAGTTATTGAGTTTAGTTCCTGCATTGATTGCTGGACTTGCTGTTCCATTACTAAGAGGTCTACTTGGTGGTCTACCTCTAGATATTCTTGGTAAATTGGCTATATTAGGTGCATTACTAGGATTACCAATTGTTAATATTCTTTCTCTAATTGGTTCACTTATCCCAGGACTTAACTTAATCGCATTGCCTCTATTGATTCTTACTCAATTGGCTGCACTACCATTGTTATTGCTAGGTCTACCACTACTAGGTCTACTTAACCTTGATATTTTGAGAAATCTTCTAGGACAACTAATCTGGAGTGTTCTAACATTCTTGATTACATATCCTATCTTTAACCTAATTAACAACATTCTTTCATCATTGTTAGGTCTATTAACACAAGCATTGCTATTCTTACCATTACTTCTATTCAATCTATTATTGAATGGTTTAGGTATTCCATTGTTTGCTGGTTTGTTGTTACCAATTATCGGTAAACATCTATTGAGATTAGCTATGTGGGCACTAAGTCTATTAAATACTGCTCTTAAACTATTTAACGGATTGTTAGGATTAGCTCTTACAATTCTTACAATGCCAATTTGGTTCTTCCTACCTCTATTGAATATCATTAGAAGAGTTGCCTTCTGGTTGACACTTCTTGTAGGTATGCCATTAGATATCTTGAAGAAACTTCTTAACCTATTCGTAGGTGTTCCATTGAAACTATTGGCTCTTCTTGCAATTCCTGCATTACTTGGTTTAGGTGCTATGTTATTAGGTCTTCCTCTAATTACTTTGGCATTGAAATTCCTATTCTTACCTCTAATTGGTAAGTTACTAATTCCATTACTAGCATTACTATTAGCTCTTCCTATTAAGCTATTAGCTGATCTATTATTATTGCCATTGCTATTTATTGGAAATAGACTTCTAAGTCTAATTCCTGCGTTACTTCTAGGATTGATCTTGCCATTACTTCTTGGCCAATTGCTAGGATTTATCAAGTTACCACTTGATTTACTTGGTCTACTAGGTCTTCCATTGCTTCAAGGCCTTGTATTCTTAGGACAAATCTTAGCTCTTCTAAATCCTCTTCTATGGCCATTGCTTCTATTGCTTACACCATTATGGTGGATTCTAGGTGCATTGCTACCATTCAAGATTTTAGATGTTCTAAAAAATATTCTTGGACCTCTAGCTGCTCTTCCTCTTGATCTATTACTTCTATTAGGTCTTGGATTGCTAGCTCTTCCATTGTTTATCCTTTCATTCCTAGCTCTAATTAACCCATTGTTATGGCCATTGTTCTTCTTAGTTCTATTGCCTCTACAATTGGTATTGGGATTGATTCAACTTCCATTGGCAATCTTCAACGTATTGAAGGATATCTTCAATCTAACTGTTCCTGCATTGCTAATCTTTATTGCCGCTTCTATTGTGTTCCACTTGATTAATGGTCTAATTAATCTATTGTTGTTACCAATTCTTAGCGGATTACTAACATTGCCATTAGTACTTCTAAACTTTGCTGTACTAACATTGTTAGGATTCCCAATTATTGCAGGTCTTCTTCCATTAATTCTTGGTAATCTTGTAGTGCTATTGTTAGCTGCCTTTGGTCCATTCCTTGGATTATTATTAGGCCTACCAGTAATACTTCTAGATGGTCTAAGATTATTGGCTGATCTTGGAATTCTATTATTCCTTGGATTGCCTCACTTGATTCCATTCTGGAATCTTCTAATGGCTGGTCTATTCCTTATTCCAGCTATATTGAATGGTCTTTCTCTATTCAATCTTCTAAGAACTCCTTTGAAGTGGATCTTCGATCTATTCAATCAACTTCTTATCCCTGGTCTAGTGTTCCTTGGCTCATTACTTCTATTAATTCCATTCTTCGGTTTGATTTCTCTATTGAACCCATTGAAGTGGATTAACATGGGTATCCTTTCTGCTATTGCTACTCTATTAGCTAAGATTGCCGCTACACTATTCCTATTACCTCTATTACTATTGAATAACTTGATTCTAAGTATTCTTCCTGCTCTTCTTAATGGATTTATTCTTGGTCTTCTAAGAGCTCTACTTGGTGGTTTACCTCTAGATATTCTTGGATTACTTGGATTGCCTCTAATCAATCTTCTATCTCTTCTTGGTCTATTGATTCCTGGTGTTAACCTAATTGCCTTGCCTCTATTAATTTTGACACAGCTATTAGGATTGCCATTACTATTAGATACATTAAGAAACTTAATCGCTCCAATTCTTTGGGGTCTACTTGCAAGCCTAGTTGTATATCCAATTGCTAACCTAATTAAGAACATCTTGACTCTTCTAGGTCTTCCAATTCTTTCTATACTTCTAACATTGCCTGTATTCTTATTCAATGTACTAGGTAACGCTTTGGCTCTACGTCCATTACTATTGTTCGGTCTTCCATTATTGGCTCAAGGCTTAACATTCTTAGGACTACTACCATTGCACTTATTAACTACAGCGCTACAACTTATCAATAGTTTGATCGGTCAAGCTTTGGCTCTTCTAACATTGCCAATCTGGCTAGGTCTTCCTCTATTGAATGTAATTAGAATCGGTTTGATTCTATTACTTCTACCATTGTTGTTACTACACGGATTTAACAACATTATTAAGTTGTTCGGTCTTCCATTGCTTGGTTTTGGTTTACCATTACTAGCTGGTTTAACAACATTGCTTCTTGGTCTTCCAATAATCACATTGCTAAATATGCTTCTATCATTGCCAATTCTATTGGCATTGCTATTGCCTCTATTAGCTGCTGGTTTATTGTTACCAATTAAACTTCTAGTTGATCTAATCCTATTACCACTATTACTTCTAGGTAATAAGCTTCTAGGTCTTCCTCTAGCATTGCTTGCTGGATTGCTACTACCATTGTTGTTAAGTGGATTATTCAGACATCTATTTAAACTACCATTTGATTTAGCTAAACTTATTGGCTTGGTTCTATTCAACTTGTTACTACCATTTATCCCTGGTTTGAACATCTTGACACCAATTCTATGGCCACTTGGCTTATTGCTACTCCCTCTTGCAATTGCTGACGTCCTTAGAGATATCTTTGGTAATTTACCAATCGATCTATTGAACTTGCTTGTTCTAATTCCATTAGTTCAACTTCTTACTCTTCTAGGTCTATTGATTCCAGGTCTTGGATTACTACTTGCACCAATTCTATTACCAATCAACTTGTTCGCAACTCT
This sequence comes from Companilactobacillus metriopterae, assembly GCF_002762335.1. Taxonomy (NCBI): domain Bacteria; kingdom Bacillati; phylum Bacillota; class Bacilli; order Lactobacillales; family Lactobacillaceae; genus Companilactobacillus; species Companilactobacillus metriopterae. The sequence goes on from NZ_CP024610.1 coordinate 322,254, forward strand.
AGTTGGTTTACCTCTTGCTCTTATCAGAACAATAGGGGATATTGCTAGATTACTTCTTCTAGGATTGCCATTAGCTCTATTAGGAACTATTCTTGCATTGCCAATTATTAATCTAATCAATGATCTATTGAGCTTGTTCTTAACTCCACTTCTAAGTGGTCTTCTAACATTGCCATTGTTCTTGATTAACTTAGTACTATTGACTCTTCTAACATTCCCAATAGCTAAGGGTGTTCTACCATTTATTATTGCTAATGTTCTTGGCGCTCTTGTTGCCAATGCATTGCCATTGTTACTAGGATTACTATTGAATGGTGCAGTTCTTCTATTCAATGCTATCCGTAACGCTATAGATCTATTTAATATCATCGCTCAACTATTGCTTCTAGGATTCTTGATTCTACCTGGATTAATTCCATTCTTAGATCTATTCTTAGACTTACAATTCTTGATCCCTGCATTATTAAATGGTCTAGCAGTAATTGATCTTGTATTACTACCTCTTAAGGTTCTTCTTGATCTATTAGTTAACGGTCTATTGCCTCTATTGGTAGCTCTAGGATTAAACCTATTACTACTACCAGTATTTGGACCACTTCAATTGTTTAACCCTCTAAACTGGATCTTTGTTCCATTGCTTTCAATTCTAGGTTCTCTATTATTCAAAGCATTGACATTATTCGTTGGAGTACCAGCTCTATTGCTTCTACATAAACTAACTAGTTTAGTTCCTGCAATTCTTGCTTCAATTGTTGTTCCATTATTGAGAAGTCTTCTTGGTGGATTGCCATTAGATATTCTTGGACTATTAGGATTACCTCTATTGAACTTATTGTCATTAGTTGGTCTTCTAATTCCTGGTGTTCGTCTAATTGCTCTTCCTCTACTAATTCTTACTCAATTGGCTCTATTGCCATTACTATTAGATACATTGAGAAACTTAATTGCACCAATTCTTTGGGGATTACTTGCTGGATTGATTACATATCCAATTGCTAACTTGATTAAAGACGCATTGTCATTATTATTGTTACCAATTCTTGGATTATTATCATTCCTACCAATCTTCTTAGGAAATCTAGGTTTGAATGTCTTTGTAATAGCTCCATTGCTATTCATTGCTCTTCCTCTATTAGGACAAGCTTTGACATTCTTCTTGGTATTACCAATTACACTATTAACAACTGGATTGAAACTATTTAACAGTCTATTGCCATTAGCTCTAGCTATCTTGACAATGCCACTTTGGTTCAACCTACCATTGCTAAACTTCATTAGAAGGGCAGCGTTCTGGTTATTATTAGTAACTGACTTGCTACTATTGCCATTCAAACTATTGAAGAACTTGTTCAGAGGTCTAGTGGAAACTCCATTCCTATTGTTTGGTCTTCCTCTTCTTCTAGGACTTGGTTCATTCTTGCTTGGATTGCCTCTAGTTACACTAGCTATGACATTACTAAGCTTGCCAATCGTATTGACATTATTGCTTCCTCTAATTGCTGGATTAGTTAACTTACCAATCAAGTTATTAGTAGATCTATTGTTGCTACCACTAATGCTTCTAGGTAATTTATTATTGTCATTACCAATTGCATTTGTACTAGGTAACCTAATTCCTCTATTATTAGGTGCTCTAAACGGATTGATTAAACTACCATTTGATTTATTTGGTCTTCTAGCTCTTCCTCTATTGTTAGGTCTAGGATTACTAGGTAAACTATTCGTACTAATTAATCCATTGCTATGGCCTCTACTTCTAGTGCTAAACCCACTATTGTGGACAATCGCACTACTAATTCCATTCAAGCTAATTGATATCTTGAAGGATGTATTAGGACCATTAGCTAACTTGCCACTTGATCTATTGAACTTATTGCTTCTTGGTGGTCTAGGTATCTTGACTCTATTGAATATGTTAAATCCATTATTCTGGCCATTATTACCTGTCTTACTACCATTAGCTCTTGCTCTAGGTCTAGTAGCTATTCCACTAGCACTTGCTAAAGTACTAGTTGATAACTTGAAACTTCTAATTCCATTAGGATTGATGTTATTACTATTACCAATTCTAAATATTGGATTAGATATCTTGGGACTATTGGCATTGCCAATTATCTCTGGCTTGTTGACACTTCCATTGTTCTTGTTGAACTTAGGATTGTTAACAGGACTAACTCTTCCTATCGTGAAGGCTATTCTTCCAATCATTCTTAACGGTCTATTGTTGCTAGCAATTAGTAACTTGCCTCTATTGGCATTAGGTCTTCTAATGATCTTGTTAGATGTTATTAATGGTATTAGATTGTTCAACGATGCTATTCTTTCACTACTATTGTTACCAGGATTCCTAAAGGTTCTTCTTGATCTAGTATTGTTACCTCTATTACTAATCATCAAACCTCTAGAATTGATCTTGTTACCACTATTAGCTAAGGGATTAACAGACTTGTTACTATTACCTCTAATGACTCTAAACAACTTCTTAGCACATCTAGTACTAGTACCATTAGGATTATTGTTAGGTCTATTGAATGCATTGTTCCCATTAGTATTACTAGCATTACCATTGAACTTGTTGATAAGACCATTATTAACATTGGGTAATTTAGGATTACTAAAACTTGTATTACCAGTAGTACTAACATTGTTTGTTGGAATTCCTCTATTAGGATTACTAGCACTACCAGTATTAAATGGATTTATTGCACTTCCATTAAATCTATTAAGTCTATTAGGATTATTATTCAACGCATTACTAATCCCATTAGCACTAGGCATGATTACACTAGGACTATTAGGTGGTGTACTAGGAACACTACTAATGTTAATAGGAGTGATCGGTCTATTAGGACAATCAATTCCAGGTATGAGCGGACTTAATGCAAATGGTACTAAGAAACCTGCATTAATTCTAAGTCCATCATTTACAAACGGTGGAAATGGAAACAATGTTATCCGTGAGATTCCTTCATTAGGATTCTGGGTACATTACGATATTATGATGGTTTGTTGTTATACAGATCTTCAAGGCGTTCATCACTCTTACTGCAAATACTATTTCGACTACGACGAAGAAGGCAATGTCATCAATTATTGTGACTGTGTAAATCTTTCTGAAGAAGGGGATAGAGCAGATCTTGATAATTGTAATTGTTATGATTCATTAACAGGCGATCAAGTATGTGGATACAAAGATAACAATGGAAACTTTGTAGAATGTATCTGCAATGCAGCACAAAGAGCTGTATGGAACCAACAAAGATTTAATAAGAACACTTATGCTTTCAATTAATTGTTGAAAAGAAAAGGGACTATCCATTTTGGATAGTCTCTTTTTTTGTTTTATTTAAGTTTTTAGTTCTAAAAAATGAAACCTGACAACAATCTCTTTATTATTTTTAATAATTAAACTTGAATATATCTTTAATAAATCAACACTGTATCGTTTTTTAATAAATTAAGACAATAATATTTAATAATATTTGAACGAATGATATAATTTAAAAATGATATGGAGGTATACACATGAATAGTTTTACAGATATATTTTTGTCAAAATCTGAAATAGAAAAAGTTCAGTTATTTACAAAAATTAAACAAATTAAAATTAATCAGTTGGCAAGTGCTAACTTGATTGATACATATAGAACTAGAAAAATAGAAGTAAGCGATATTAATTTAAGGAAATCTGCTTACGAAATGAACAAAAGCTATGGTAGTGTTTATAATACTTTCTTAGGTATACAAGAAGACTTTAAGGAAATATACAAAAAAGATGACGTTGAAATTAATGATATTTTTCAATATTCTTCAGACGAATATCATGCTTATTTGACAACAAAATCAGATGCCTATTTACTTATTGAGGGAATTGTAAAACAAAGAGAAACATCATTTACTGAATTCTATACAAAATTAGACAGTAGTAAAGCAACCGTACTTAGACATTTAAAAGAAGTTAGAGAGTTTTTAAAGGGCTTTGGTGTTAGGATTGCCTACGAACCACTTCGTTTTGTTGGTGATGAAGAATCTATTACATTAGCAATTGCTTCTTTATACTGGAATGCAACTAGAGGATACTTCTGGCCTTTTGATGACTTAAGGGAGGAGACTGCTCTTAAGGTTGTCGAACTTGGATTGGAACAGTACAGACTAGCAGCACCTAATGAGATTACAAAAAAATTCTATTCATATTTGATTATGGCCCATGTATACAGAATGTTAGATGGTCATATTTCTATGGGTCAAAAGAATCTCGAAACAATAAACTATCCATTCCCAAATGTGTTTGATTCTATCGATGAACTTTTAGATATTAAACCTCAATCAGATAATGTTAAAAAAGTTGTTGATATTATTAGAAATAAAATGACATTAGAAGAACAAATGTCACAATCAGCAGAATTTTATATCTTGGTTATTTGTGTGCCTTCTATGTTTGACGTTTCAGACTCATACATTCAATCTGTAACTTCTCAAATGCAGAAATATAATCCTACTTTCTTTAACTTCACACAAGAATTCTTAAAGTTAGTTCCATATGATAACGAAGAAATTATTACTAAATTTGGACTAACAGAAAACTCATTTGCTAGATATCAGTATAATTTGATGAGTTCCGTAGCTGGTGTTATGGTTTTGGGAACAAATTATTTACAATGTTTGAAATTATTTGCTGGATCAGGAGATACTATAAGTAAGCTGCGAGATGATGATCTAAGAAATAATATTCTAGCGACAGTTCAACATCTAGTTAGAAAAGAGGAATATGCATCATTACGTTACAGCTACACTGAAATTGCTGATGCATTATACTCAATGGCATTCAGATTCTCAGCAATGTATAGTCCTGTGCTTAAAGTACGAGTTTATCTAGAATTAGAATCATTTTTCCTAGTTTACTCAGATTTATCAATCACTTTAGACTCATTACCTTATGTAAAAATAGTTAATGAACCTGACCAAGCTGATGTTGTAATTACATCAAATGCAAATCAATTGCCAGATGGCTTTAGAGATGATGTATGTATATTTAGATGGCGTCCTGATGGTGCTCAATCTCAAATGGGTGCTCTACTAAATCTGATATATAAAATCTGGACAGATGAAAAGGCTACTGACAACCCAAGTTTATTCGAGTTGCAAGATTAGTCTAAATAATATACAATTATCAAATGCGATGAGTCGAGAGCTACACTTTATGTAGCACTTGATGGTAGAATATCAGGCATTACTCACCGTATTGTGAGCGATATTTATAAACAATTGTGTGAACCTCTTGTTTATTTACTTATTTTTATAAGTACTACCGCATTAAGAGTGCAGTTTCCTTTATGGATCTGTACTCTTTTTGTTTTATAAATTCTTTAAGGGGTAAACTAATTCTTTAATTAGTACGTTAAGATTATGAAAAGTCAAAGAATGTGGTTGCTAACATTAAATGTTGTTTTCAACTTAGTAATGGGATTTATACTGCCAGTAAATACTATTTTTATTAACAAAAATTTACACCAACCTCTTACAGTTGCCGGATTTGCATTAATGATATATTCATTATTAATGATGTTAGGTAATGCTTTGGGTGGAATTCTTTTTGATAAATTTTCAAGAAGGAAAACATTATATATAGGTTACTTCATATCTGTTATATCGCTGTTAATAATGTCATTTCATCACGTATGGCCCACTTACGTAATTTTACTAGTAACACTTGGGTTCGGGATGGGAATCGCTTATACGGCCATTAGCGGCTATACAGCGTTTGTTGCTGAACAATCTGTTGGTGATAGCCGTATTATTTTTAATAATATGTATTTAGCATCCAATATCGGTATAGCTGTTGGTTCAACAGCCGTCGGAATTATCTTTAATAATAGTATTTTCTTAACATTCTTTATACCAGTATTATTTTTCTTAATTTGTATAGTAATTCTATTTTTAAAGTCAGATGTTCTGGATAGTGTTAACGAAGATGCCACTAAATCTAATAAGCCCTATAAAGATTCAAATCAGGTTAATCCAAGAGATATAATAGGGAATAATCGTTTCATTTTAAATATGGTTATCATCTGTTTTGCTATTTTTGCAGTATGGATGGGTTATTCTCAGTGGGACAGTAATATGTCCATTTATATGTTAAATAAGGGGTTCTCTACAAGACAATATGGATTTATATTTACTGTTAATGCCGGATCATTATTGATAATTCAACCAATTGTTAATAGAGTAATTTCGAAAATAATCAAATATTTGAAAGTACAAATTTTTGTTGGAACAGTTATCATGGGGCTATCCTTCCTATTATTGCCAGGAGCAAACAATTATTCTCTATTTATAATCAGTATGCTAATATTAACTGTCGGAGAGTCATTGGTATTTCCAACTATTCCAGCGCTATTGAGTAAGATGTCAACTGATAAAAATAGAGGAACTTACCAAAGTTTCTATACTATTTTTGGATCATTGGGACGTGCATTAGGTCCTTACGTGGGTAGCGTAGTTGTTACTGTGATGTCATTTGCAAATATGTTCTTTGGTATTACAATTATAATGATATTGATGGCCGTTCTTATGTTGCTAGTAAAAGAAACTGATTAATTAGGAGATATCTATGAAGATTAAAGTAAGTAAATTTATTGAAGATCTAACTGAAGACAATTTTAAAAGTACTAATCTTGATATAAGTAAAGATGATCTACTTCAATCTGATCTATGGTCAATAAATAAAGCTAGTGAACAAATAAAAAAAGATTTAGCTAACAATGAACTATCACAAGTAATCATTCATGTGGTTGATTCCGAATTCGATATAGATTTTTGTATTGAAACAGGCATTATTAACCTACCATTTCAGGATTCTAAGAAAGTATCAAATTTCTTTGATGAAGAATCTGAAGTAGAAACGAAACTATATCTATCGACCTACTGTGACTACTTAAATGCTTCAAAATTTCATATAGATTTGATATCTGATGATGATTTTAACAATGAAAATATTAAGTCCACTATTCAAATAATGCAGTCTAACTACGAAACATCTTTAAAGAACTATAAAGAAAAAGTTGTAAAGGAAATTTAATTATTTAAAATAATGTTTAATTGGAGATTTATATGAACTATCTTTTAATACTATTATTGGTTGGTGCTTTGGCTGGATGTTTAGGTGCTATGTTAGGTATTGGTGGTGGAATGATTGTTACTCCAGTATTAACAATGGCTATGGGAGTAGATATAAAATATGCTATCGGTGCTAGTATTGTTACTGTTATTGCTACAAGTTCAGGCTCGACAATTGCTTACTTAAAAGATGATATGTTGAATCTTCGAGTAGCTATGTTTTTAGAAATTGCTACAACTGTGGGTGCAGTTGTAGGTGCAATGTTAGTAGGAATTTTTCCAAGTGCTTGGCTATTTATTTTATTTGGATTTTTCCTTCTATACTCATCAGTTAACATGATAATGAAGTTGATTGGTAATAAGAGTGAGGAACCTTATCATGGAAATGATCCAATTGTAAAAAAGATGAAACTTGAAGGATCATATTATGACAAGGTTGAGAAAAAGCAAATAGATTATTCATTAACAAATGTTCCTGGTGGATTTGCAATGATGGGTGGAGCAGGCTTGGCTTCAGGTTTATTAGGTATCGGAAGTGGTCCATTTAAAGTTATAGCAATGGATACCATTATGAAGATGCCTTTAAAAGCATCAAGTGCAACAAGTAATTTGATGATGGGTGTCACTGCAGCTGCTAGTGCTACGGTTTATTTTTTTAATGGATCTATCAAACCAGATATTGCTGGACCACTAGCACTTGGAGTTTTGGTAGGATCTTTAGTTGGTGCAAGAATTATGCAACGTATGAGACCAAGAGTTATTAGAATGATTTTCATTCCTATTCTTATTTATTTAGGAATTCAAATGGCTCTTAAAGGATTCGGGGTGACAATCTAATGGATCAACAAAAAAGAGATATCGAATTAATCATTGGTCGAATTCTTCGTATAGGAGTGGTTATTTCTGCAATTATTATTACTGCAGGTATAATAATTTATTTTATATCAGGATCAGGATACAGTGGTAGTGGTGAATTTCCAAGAAGATTTACTGAAATTTTTTCGGGAATAGCTTCGGGAAAATCATATGCAGTTATAATGTTGGGAATTTTCATGCTAATTCTCACACCAGTATTGCGAGTGGTGGTATCTATTTATGCCTTCTTCAAAGAAGGTGACAAACTATACACAATCATTACTACAATTGTTTTAATTATTCTTATATTTGCAATCTTTTGGGGATATAGAAGTTAAATGTTTTATAAATAAAAAAGACTAGGATTTTTGTCCTAGTCTTTTTTATTGTCTGTATATCCAATTGTGTAATCAGAATTTTTCATTGCTTCAACTTTTCCCATTAGGTATCCGTTACCAACTTGTGAGAAGAAATCATGATTGTTTGTTCCGGTAGAAATTCCATTCATAACAATAGGGTTAACATCTTCAGCATTTCCATCAGGGAAGAGTGGAGATTGACCTAAATTCATAAGAGCTTTATTTGCATTATATCTCAAGAATTTTAATACTTCTTCAGTCCAACCAATATTGTCATATAGTTGATGAGTGTATTTTTCTTCATTTTCATATAGCTGATAAAGTAAACTGTACATCCATTCTTGCATTTCTTCTTGTTCTTTTTCACTTAGTTCGTTAAAACCAAGTTGGAATTTATAACCGATATAAGTTCCATGAACAGATTCGTCACGTATGATTAATTTGATAATTTCAGCGACATTTGCAAGTTTGTTATTACCGAGGTAATAAAGAGGTGTATAGAATCCAGAATAGAATAAAAATGTTTCAAGGAAAACACTAGCTACTTTTTTCTGCAAGGGAGTTCCATTTTGATAGATATCATTTATGTATTCTGCTTTTATTTGAAGATATTCATTATGGTCAGTCCAATCAAAAATTTCTTCAATTTCTTCAGCGGTATTCAGTGTGCTGAAAATTGATGAGTAACTCTTTGCATGAACAGATTCCATAAATTGAATATTATTGAAAACAGCAGTTTCTGCTTGGGTTCTAATATCTTTTCTTAATTGATCAATTCCGTCTTGGGATTGAAGAGTATCTAGTAAAGTTAGACCTCCAAAGACGTGACCAACTAAGTCATGTTCTTCTTGAGTTAGTGTACGCCAATCATCTATATCGTTAGATAATGGAATACGTGTATCTAACCAAAATTGTGATGTTAGTTTTTCCCAAGATGCTTTATCAACTTGATCTTCTATCTTGTTCCAGTTAATCGATTTGTAGTATGTATCAGTCATTTTATTCTCCTAAATTGAACAACTTTCGCATTCGTTACTTCCAATTTCATCATTATTTTCAGTAAATGTTCGGATGTAATAAATTGATTTGACTCCCTTATAGAAAGCATAATTTCTAATGATACTTAAATCACGTGTGGTTTGAGATGTTTCGTTTTTCCATTCGTATAGACCTTCAGGAATTTCCGAACGGATGAACATAGTCATACTCATTCCTTGATCAACATGTTGTTGAGCAGCAGCATAAACATCAACAACTTTACGCATATCAATGTCATAAGCTGATTTATAGAACTTGATTGTATCATTGCTTAAATATGGAGCAGGGAAGTATAGTTTACCATTTTTCTTTTCTTGTCTTTCTTCAACTAGTCTTGTTACTGGTTGAAGAGAAGCTGAAGTGTTATTTACGTAAGAAATTGATCCATTAGGTGCTACAGCAATTCTATAAGCATTATAAAGTCCATTCTTTTGAATACTGTCTTTTAATTCTTTCCAGTCTTCAATAGTTGGGATATCAATGTCCTTAAATAATTCAATAACACGAGGATTCTTTGGAGCAAAATCTTCATTAATATACTTTTCAAAGTAAGAACCATTTGCGTAGTCAGATTTTTCAAAGTTTTTGAAAGTCTCATTACGTTCAGTAGCTATTTTGTTGCTGGCTTTCAAAGTCCAATAATTTAATAGTAGAAAATAAGTAGCTGTAAATTCAACTGACTCTGGGCTACCGTATTCAATTTGATTCATTGCAAGGTATGTATGAAGACCCATTGCACCTAATCCTATAGCGTGATTTTGCTTATTACCTAATGCTACTGTGGGTACAGATTCAATATTTGAAGCATCAGAAACATATGTTAAAGCGCGTGTCATAGTTTCAACTGATTTACCAAAATTAGGGGTGTTCATCATATTAACAATATTTGTAGAACCCAAATTACAGCTAACATCTGTACCCATTTGAACATATTCCTGAGCTTCATTTAATTCAGAAGGAGTTTGAACTTGGAGAATTTCTGTACAAAGATTACTCATGATAATTTTTCCGTCAATAGGATTAGCACGATTTGCTGTATCGATATTGATAACGTATGGATAACCAGATTCTTGTTGTAGCTTACTTATTTCTTCTTCTAACTCACGGGCACTGATTTTATATTTTTTAATTCTTTCGTCTTTAACCAGATTGTCGTATTCTTCAGTAATATCAATATATGAAAATGGTTTTTCATAAACACGTTCAACTGAGTAGGGACTGAATAGATACATATCTTCATTGTTACGAACTAATTCATAAAATTTATCAGGAACAATGATACCTAGTGACAATGTCTTAACACGAATTTTTTCGTCGGCATTCTCTTTTTTAGCAGAAAGAAAATCGATGATATCTGGGTGAAAGACATTTAGATATACTGCACCAGCACCTTGGCGTTGGCCAAGTTGGTTAGAGTAACTGAAACTATCTTCTAACAATTTCATAACTGGGATTACACCGGATGAAGAATTTTCTACACCTTTAATTGGTGATCCAGATTCACGAAGATTTGACAGTGTGATACCAACTCCACCACCAATACGAGAAAGTTGTAAGGCACTGTTGATGGATCTACCAATACTGTTCATATCATCAGTCACTTGAATTAAAAAACAAGAGACGTATTCGCCACGTCTTTTGCGTCCTGCATTTAAAAATGAAGGAGTAGCAGGTTGATATCTTTGAGAGATCATCTCTTCTGCAAGAGACTTAGCTAGTTCCTCATTTCCATTGGCAAACAATAATGAGTTGAAAAGGATTCGCATTTCATAATCTTCAAGGTAAAGATCGCCATCATTTGTTTTAAGAGCATATTGATTAAAAAATTTATATGCTGCCATGAATGATTGGAATTTGAAATCTTTCTTCTTAAGTGAGTTATATAGTGATTCTATAAATTCAATTGAGTACTTATTGATAACTTCTTCTTCAATAAAATCATTATCAAGTAGATATTGAATTCTGTCTTTGAAAGAAAGAAATTCCATAGTATTAGGGTAAACATTCTCATTTAAAAAAGCCTCAATGGCTTCTTTATCCTTGTGCAGTGGAATTGAATTGTTTACTGGAATATTAATTTCATTATTTAATTTAAAGTAACTTACTTTATTAAGATCTAGTGTGTTTAGTCCCAAATTCCTGTACCACTTTCTTAAAGTTATTAACATCCTTCTCGGTGCCGTTAAATTCATATTCAAATATTACTGGCAGTTCTAGTCCTTGAGCAATTTTTCTAGCAGTTTGATTATATAGAGTATTAAAATTACGATTTCCAGAACCAGCAACACCTATACAATTTGCAGAATTGTTTTCGAAATTTAGAAAATCGATCACAGAATCCATCATATCATCTTCATAGGCTGGGACTAGTAGGATATAGTCCTCAGTCATATTTATAAGAGGATTGTCATCAGTTATTTCAATTACTTGGTTTTCAGGTAAGTCAAGTTTAGAGATAAAACGTCTAGTTTGACCGGTTATAGAATAAAAAACCAATTGTGTCATTAGTCAATCAGTTCCTTAAGGCTGTCTGGTCTAAATCCTACAATTGGGTTAATGTTTTCATTCATAACGATTGGTACACTCTGAAAGCCTTGGGCCTTCAAATCATCAAGATATTCTGGTTGATCATTGATGTTTCTTTCCACAAAATTAACATTGTGCTCTTTTAAATATTTCTTTGTCATCTTGCATTGCATGCAATTATTTTTACTGTATACTACAATACTATTCATTTCTGTCATCCCCTTAATGAACTTGATGTTTCTAGTATAGAACAAGTGTTCCTAAAATCAATTACTAATACTCGAAATATACAAGATATAGTAAAAAAATCTTCAGGAAGTACTATATATAGTACATTATTCAATTTTCAAAATCTTAAGAAAAGTTTAAATTATTTAAATTTATCCTAAAATTTATTTATGATAAAATTGACCTTAAAGATAATTATATTGTAAATTTTTTAAAGTACTAGACTTGACATTAATAAAATTTTCCGTGGAATGGGTAGGGACATATATATGTGGAACTTGATAGGGATTTTTGCTTGGTTAATCGTATTAGCTTTATTGATATTTGTAGTTTTGAATATTAGAGGAAGACATTTAAGGCAACTCGTATATCGTCAAAAGAAAATATCGGCTGGAATTTTGGCAATAGACTTTGCTGAAATGATAGCTTTAATAGCAGTAGTAGTAGGGATGTTGTATGTCAGCTTCTTTACTAAAGTAGATACAAAATCATCTTCAAATTATGCAATCACATATAAGTATGAACCTTTAAGAGTTGAGACAGATGCAACAGGAAAAGGTTACTATGTAAAGATAGATGGAGATAAATCCTCGAATATTGATGTCTATAAATATCGTGTAGATGATTCAAACTATTCAGTATCTAGTCAGTATGCAACATTATCAGATGCAACTATGCCTTTGAATGTCCCACGTGTAGCTATGAAGTGGAACAAAAAAGATATTTCTAAATATGATAATAAATATACAAGAGCATATGTAATAACTGGACAGGCAAGATATAAGAAAAATTTCATAAATGGACTAGGAATGAACGCAGGAAAGCTTGCTTCTGAGTACAGAGTAATACGTGTTCCAGATAGATCATTTATTAAAACAGATAATAAATAAAAAAAAATGACCTTAAGAGGTCATTTTTTTTATTTTACTGCGGTGATGTTTTTAATACTTACAACTATTTTGTTGTTAAGTTCCATTTTATTTGTTTCATCTTTAGGATCAACATCCGTAATTTCAACTAATGCTGAATGTTCATAAACTTTTTCTACTTTACCCTTAAAAGGAAAGTCCATGTCCTCTTCAACTTCACAGCTGTATGTTTCACCAATTTTTAAATCTTCAATTTTCATATATACTGACTCCCAAAATTATTTACTTAACGTCACTGTATAATAATATAATAGAGAGAATATTTCAATTTATATAGAATGGAAATTTTTTATGAGTAAAAAAGTTATTGTAATCACAGGAGCAAGTGGAACAGGAAAAACCACAGTCAGCCAATATTTAAAAGATAAATATAATATACCTAGTGTCATTACTCATACGACAAGAAAGCCTCGTGATGGAGAAGTTAATGGCATAGACTACTATTTTGAATCGATAAATTCATTTGAAGAAAATCATTATCTAGAAAGAGTTGAGTATTCAAACAACAAATATGGTTCTTCTATAGAAGGTCTTAATAAAATGTGGGAAAGCAACGATTTGATATCAATAGTATTAGATACAGCAGGTGCTGTTTCTTACTATAATAAATACAAAGAAAACTGTGTTGTTATATTTTTGGATTTAGATGAAGAAATTATTTCAGATAGATTAGTCAATCGCGGGGATGAAGAAAGTAGAATTGATTTAAGATTAAGTAGTGAGGAATTTAAACGTGATTTATTTCTCCCAAATGAACTAAAAGGTCACGCATTTGAAATAAAAAATAATGATTTTGAGCAAACTACTGGACAAATAGACCTAATTATAGAAAGTTTATGAAAAAATTATAAAAAACTTAAGCACTATAATCCTATATGTATCAAGTGCTTGGGGGATGGGTTTTACTATAAATAAAATATGTAATGTTATATTACCGCTTTTGTAACATTACTGAAATATTATAAGCGTAGTATAGTGAGCGTTGGTTAAGCAAAACAACTTAAAATAATTATAAAAAAAAAAAATCGTAAAAATCGAATTAAACATTTATTGGGAGATTTAATTTTGAATAAAACAGTTAAAAGAAGTTTCGTATCACTTACTACAGCCGCAGCACTTGCTACAACAGCTGCTGGTCTTACAAATCTAAACAACAATGAATCACAAACTGTACAAGCTGCAGTTACAGAAGTAACTACAAATAAAGCTTCAGTTGTTCGCACTAATGTTGAAGCACAATTATATACATCACCTTCTGCCACAACATCAAGAGCTAAGACAGCCGATCGTTCTGTTGCAGTAAGCACTGACTGGGCAGTAGTTTCAGAAGTCCAAGACGAAGCAGGCAACCTTTGGTATGCTGTTGGTAACAATGCATGGCTAAAAGCTAGCGATGTAACTGTTGACCCTGCACCAGCTGTTACACAAGCAGCAACAACTACACAATCAGTTATTGATACAGCTCAATCACTAATCGGAACACCTTATGTATGGGGTGGAAAGACAACTTCAGGATTTGATTGTTCAGGATTTGTTGGTTATGTTTACCAACAAGCTACAGGTAAACCAATTGGATCATATACTGTTGCTCAAGAATCAGCAGGTTCACAAATCTCTGTTCAAAACGCATCAGCCGGTGATCTATTATTCTGGGGTAACCAAGGTTCTTCATATCACGTAGCTATCTATCTTGGAAACAACCAATACATTGATGCTCCTAAACCAGGACAAAGCGTTTCAGTACGTACAATGTCAAGTTACTTTATGCCATCATTTGCTGTTCACGTTGATGCATAATTAAAAGTTAAGAATATATAAAACAAGCCTTTGGGCTTGTTTTTTTGTATAATTAAGTAAATCAATAATTACATGGTGTAAAAATGCTTAAGAATAAAAGTGTATTCAAATTTATTAGTTTATTAGCTTCAGTGGTAAATATATATGCGATATTTTATTTACCATTTTTAAATAGTCAAACGCTTCTCAATAGTTTTACTAAGGGAGTCCCGATTCCCTCTGAAGTGTCCAATCTGCTATCTCAAAAAATAACCCTATATGGTGTAATAGACAGTGTAAACCAAATTGATAGCATTATAAGTCTAGTTTCAACACCACCACAGGAACTTGCTATTATTCAGTATATTGTCTATTTGTTAATTGCGTTGTCAGTAATAGCCTTATTCTTTACCTTGATTAGATTTCTGTCTAGACTGGTTAGATTTATCACATCAGGGCTGATGGCATTTATATATGTAGTTATATATTTTTTGTTCAATCAGTCTGGATCTGATTTTTCAAATTATTTCACATCATTATTGGGATTAGGGTATTACGTACTGTTAATTTCATCATTGATAATCTTCATATTTTCTATTTTGGAAAGAAAACATCGAATAATTTAAAAGTAGTCAAAATTTAAAATTTTGACTACTTTTTTTGTTATTTATAAGTATTTTTAGAGAGAATATAACAGGCATTAAAATTTACATACAAATCTGAATAATTTAGACTTAATAAGTACGTGTTTTTGAATTTTTAAAGATAATTAAATATTAAAAAATAAAATTAAATTATTCAACATTTCTTTAATAATTTTAAAATTATAGCTATAATAATAATAATCTAATATAAAAGAGGTGAGTACATGTATTTTTTAATAATTAAGTCATCGATAAATGAAAAATTCTATTTTATGATAATGTCAAAAAGTCAAGAAATTATAGCAAAAAGCGAATCATACAAGGATAAGAAATCTCTACTAGAAGATATATCTTACATTAAAAATAATATATATGAAACTTCCGAGGTATTAGATATTAGTAATCTTGATAAGTAATAATAGAATAAATAATTATATATTTAGTTACGACTACGAAATAGTTAATAAAAGTTCTAAATGAGGGGTTTTAATATTTTATTTATATTTAATTATTAAATAGATATAATTTTGTTTTAGATAAATGCAGTTTTTAAAAATTATTTATATTTGATATTGATTTTAATTGAATAAGGGATTATTATGCTCTATATGAATTAGTTTTTTGATATGTATATGATAAGCAAAAACTAAAAACACATCTTATTTTTTGGAAATTGAGGGGTTTTCAAAGGAGATACAGTTGGGGAGAATTTATTATGATTTATGGCGAAGGTTCCTTATTTAAGAAAATAATAACATGGTTATCGGTTCTTACTATATTACTTCCGGTAGCTGCGTACTCTGGACTTGAGGTTGCTCAGGCCGCACAGTACGAACCGAATACATCGAGTGACGTCGATCCGAGTTCTTCATTAAAGACGCCGACTCGGGATCCTAACAAGATAGTTAAGATCTCTATATCTGAAAAAGATGATGTACCTATTATGAGCTTGAATATTAATGCTACATCAAATGATGTTATCAAGAAGGGTGATAAATTGGAAATCACGTTTGACAAGAAAAATGTCGATGTGAAGAAAATTCAGCGGGCCTCCAATAAAGTGAATGATCTTTATGACGTTACTAAAACTAACGGCAAACTGATTGTTAACTTCAAGAAGGATTCAACGAATGCCAATTATCAAGAAACTTTTGGGGTTGCTACTAAGAATGTAAAAGCAAACACAAAAGCATATGCTACCTTCGCCGGTAAATCAATTGATATAAAAAATAATAAAATTCAATCTAAGGTAAATACTTCTCAACGAGAATCAAACAATTCTCAAGAAAGTAATTCTAATAATGAAGAAAAATCTAATAGTGATTCTGAGGGGGACGCTAATAGGTCAGCTACTACACAATCAGCTGCTTCTTCACAAAGTGCTAGTCAGTCACAATCAACGACTAGTCAATCATCATCTTCGCCTAATCCAACTTTCTCAGAAGCTGAGAATGCGGTTAATGATCGTACTACTATAGAAGTTTCAGGTACAAGTAATGTAACTTCTTCTAATCAAACAACTAACTCTGAAACAACAACAGCTCCAAGTACACAATCTACTACAGCTGCTGTATCAGAAAATAATGTAACTCCAGAAGTTCAATCTTCTAACGCAGAAACTACATCGATTGAGGGATCAGATGTGGATTCTAACGTTAATTCAGATGAAACTACAACTTCTAGTACTGATAACGATGCTACAGAACCTGCTACTACAAGTTCGGTAACACCAACATCTACTACTCAAGCCACAAATGATGGCTATATTGAATTCCAAAGTCAAGGATCAAGTGATCCTAAAGCTACTTTGGATAATTATTTATCACAAGGTCAAACTACAACTGGTAGTGAATCTACTGATGTAAATGAATCAAACCAAGAGTTTGTTCAAATTTACAATCATGTAAATAATAAAGCTACTGGTGCTACTTCTGATGAAGTTGCTGAAATTGTAAAAGACATGCCAACTGTCTGGAATTATATTGGACACAACACACTTGAATCTGATACTGAAGGTCAAGTATGGAAGTTCCATACAATTCTTGATTCAGGTCGTGATCTATTTATTACAATAGATACAACTGCTAATCAAGCAAGTTATAATAAATTACAAAAGCAAATGCCACAATTGGCAAGAAGTTTTGGACGTTCAATCGAACCCGGAGCTCTTGATCAAGCGATGGACATCGATACACTTAAGAAATCAGAAATTTATCAGGAATATTTAGAGGGAAAATATCCTGAAAATTCTGATTCCACAAGTGCAGCGGATGCTATCAACACTGTGTTGAATCATTCAACTATCAGTTTAGATGCACCAACTAATGGAGCTAGTGTTGTTTCTCTTCCTAGCATTTCTGCTATAGACACAGATGCTATGTTGCAAGAAGCAATCAATAACTCTAATGGTTCATCTACTCATGGTGATGCACAAGTTGTCAATGACAATAGCTCAATGCAACAATTTGGTGCTATTCAAAAAGACACTTACAACAAGATGACACCATGGGCTTCTGAAGCTGAAAAACAAGAAATGACTAAGTCTATTCCTACAATCTGGAATTACTTGTCAAATTCTGTTGATAAAAATGACACTGTTGGTAACTACCACAACTTCGTTCTTAGATCATCTGACGGAAGAGATATCTACTATACAGTAGATGGTCGTGTTATTCCTGATGGTAATAAGTTCGAACAACAATTCTCTTCTGTTTTGGCTTCATTAGGTAAAGATATGAAGGCAGGGGACTTTGATCAAGCTGTTAATAACAGTGCACTTCAAACTTCTGAAGCATATCAAAACTATATGAACCAAGCACAAACTAACTCTGCAGCTTCTGCAGTTGCTGCGCCTGTTACTGCAGGTTCATCTCTTGCTTCAGCTGCCGCTGGATTACCATTTGGTATTATAACTAAATTATTGTCTGCTCCATTAGTTCTAGGTGGTCTTTTATTAGCTCCACTTGCTCTTGGTGCAATGGCTCTAATCACACCAGTTGTAGCTATTACTGCTGCGTTGGCAATACCATTTGTTCTTCCAATTATTACAATTGTGATTCCTGCATTACTACTTGCACCAATCGCAATCCCACTATTATTGGGTGCATTACCATTGATTATCGGTGCTAAACTAGCATTTGGTGTCTTTGATCTTATTAATACATTTATCTTTAGTACAGTTGTATCTGTTCTATTAACTGCACCAATCGCTATCTTTAATACTGTTGTAGGTCTTGGACTAGCATTGCTTAACACATTGCTTGGATCAATTCCACTTGTTCTATTGGACATTGTTCTTCCAATGGTATTGAATTTTGCAATTACTGCAGCTATCAGTACATTTGTACAATTCTTAACATTTAATGCATTACTATTTATTAACGTAATTAAAGCTGTTGTTAACGGAATTGTTGATATTGCTCTTGCTCTATCATTTATTGGATTCCCTCTAGCAGTTATTAAAGGTTTACTAGATCTAGTTCTTCTAGGTTTAGGTCTATTGAATACACTATTGTTCCCACTAGCAGCTGGTGCTCTAACATTCTTGTTACTATCACCAATTGCTCTATTGAACACTCTTGGTCTAACATTGTTCAACGTTTCTCTACCATTTATTGGTGCATTCGTTGTTTCAACTATTCTAAGTGGTTTGATTGCTTTAGGAACATTTGCTTTAAATCTTGTACTTAAAGTACTTCTTGATTTAATTAACGGTGGAATTAGACTAGCAATTACAGCTATTATTGCAGCTACAATTCTACTTGGACTTCCATTACTAGTTCTAGGTGGTCAAGCACTTCTATTCTTCGCTTTACTATTAATTAATGGTATAGGTGCTGTCGCAATATGGGGATTGATCAATTTAGCTAAGACACTAATGTTATTAGGTCTTGCAATTGCATTGTTCACATTGCCATTACTAGGTACTTTTGCTGTTAATACTGCAATCAAGTGGGGAATTAGAGCACTTGTTCATTTAACAAGATTCTTTATTGGTATGTTTAAACTAGGATCAAGATTGGTTCTATCATTTGTTCTAGGTCTATTGAACCTAGCTGCCGGATTAGCTAAGGCTGCTTCTGTAATTTCCGCTGTTGTTAGTGGAGTTATTGCAGCTCTTACAGCATTGATTCCGGTTGTTGGACCGGTCCTTGCACTTCTTCCTTTAATTATTTCACTTCTTTCATTGGCTAATGCGCTAATTCTACTTCCTGTAAAACTAGTACTAGGTCTATTGAACTTGTTATCATTAGGATTCCTATTGTTAACACTTCCATTGCTTCTATTTGTAAGACCAATTATTTCTATTCTATTGGCATTAGGTGCTGGATTAATTTCTGATATTATCACTGGTCTATTGTCAGTAATTCCATTCCTATCAGGACAACTATTACTACAAGGACTAATCACATTACCATTATTACTATTAAACTTATTTAATGCATTACTTGTAGAACCTTTGATTATCAATGGTTTGGCATTGGCTCTAACACTAGGTACACCATTATTATTGGCTATCGGTGGATTAGGACTAATTGCATTACTTGGTCTATTATTGCTATCACTAAGATTGCCACTATTGGCTCTTGCAGCACTAGCTCTACCAAGTTTCATTCCATTCTTTAATATTTTCATGGATCTATTATTCGTATTGCCATTAATCTTATTGGTACTATCTGTCTTGAACTTGTTCATTGGTCTTCCATTGAAATTACTTCTAGACACAATTGTTAACTTATTAATCCCATTCCTTGTATGGTTAGGAAGCAAGCTATTATTAGCTCCAGTATTTGGACCTATTGCTCTTCTAAACCCATTGAACTGGATTAATCTACCACTATTATCTCTAGTTGGTACAACTCTTAACCAATTGATTTTGAATGCTATCTTACTACCTCTAAATCTTGTTGTTAATGGAATGCTAAGTTTCATTCCTGCAGCACTTGTATCATTCCTTGCTGGATTGTTACGTGCACTTCTAGGTGGAGTACCATTCTTACTATTATCACTTGGTTTACTATTGCCACTTGTACTAAATGGATTCCTTACTGCATTAGTTCCAGGACTTAACTTAGTTACTGTTCCTGTAGGACTACTTGCAGGTTTGATTGGTCTACCATTAGTTACACTTGGACTATTAAACAATCTATTTACAAACATCCTTTGGTCTGTAGCTTCATTTGTAATTACATATGTAACAGCTAACATTCTAAAAGATCTATTAACATTATCTCTTGTACCATTACTATTACTATTAGGAACACCATTGTTCTTATTCGGTAACTTGTTGGGAGCACAATTTATTCTATTCCCACTACTATGGCTTGGATTGCCATTGTTAGCACAAGGATTAACATTTGTTACTCTTTGGGGACTAACATTGCTTAAGAGAGGAATTGAAGTAGCTCTTGATATCTTTAATATCGGATCAACACTTCTAACACTTCCTCTATGGTCAATACTTCCAGTAATTAACTTACTAAGAAGACTTGCAGCACTAACTGTTGCACTACTTCTACCAATTGGTATTTTAAAAGCCGGCTTTGACCTTATTAAGAACGTTGTAGAACTAGCTCTTGGATTTATTCTTCCATTGGGACTTGGTCTTATTAACTTCTTACTATTACTACCTCTAACAACTCTAAACTTCTTAGGCTTGAAGTTTATCAATGTTGCTATTCCATTGGTATTGTCACTATTGGCAACACTTGCATTATCATTTGCAATTGCTGGTTTAACAGTACTTGCTATGATTGCTATTCAAATCTTTAACAGATTACTAAGAATAGGGGCACAACTACTATTATTAGGTGCAATTATCCTATTATTCCTTGTTGCTCTACCAGTTATTCTAGGCTTAGCCGCTTTGAATAACTTGTTACTTCTTGGTTTCAATCTATTTATTGGATTTAATATTTGGTTAGCACTAACATTGCTAAATAATCTTCTTGTTTTAGGATTCTTATTAGGATTGTTCTTACTTCCTGTTATTGGACAACTTGTAATTAATACAGCTGTTAAGTGGGGAATTAGAGCAGTTGTACATCTAGTTAGATTCTTTATTGGCTTGTTCAGATTAGGCGCAAGACTAGTTCTTCAATTTATTTTGGGACTAGCAAGTCTTGTACTTGGAGTCGCCACGGCAGCCAGCGCAATTATCGGAATAGTTAGTGCATTACTAGCAATTCCTTCATTGCTTGTTCCTGTTGCCGGTCCTTTCTTATTCCTATTCAACGTAATCACAGCCTTAATATCACTAGTAAACTTCTTGATTCTATTACCACTTAAATTGATTGCTAGTCTATTGAATGCATTAACTCTTGTGGGTCTTCTATTAGAAATCCCATACTGGTTATTCATTAGACCACTTACTTCAGTATTGTTGGCTCTTGGAGCAGGGGTTATCTCAGATATTGTTATGACTCTTCTTTCATTGCCATTAGTATTGTTAAATCAATTCCTACTATTTAATCTAATTGGTATTCCTGCTATTCTTCTAAAAGCCTTCAATAACTTGGTTCTATTACCATTGTTATTAGCTGTTAGTGGATTGGCATTAGCTCTTGGATTGCCTTTTGCTCTAATGATTGGAGCACTAGGATTGCTAGGTCTATTAGGTCTACAATTACTAGGATTACAATTCCCAGTACTTGCATTGATTCTATTATTACTACCTAACTTAATTCCATTCTTAGATCTAATTTTATTAGCACTAAACCTATTAGGTCTAGCTACTCTATTGATTAGCGGACTAGGTCTATTGCTTCTACCAGTTAAATTATTATTAGACTTGCTAAATACATTCCTTCTACCATTATTGGTAGCTGGTCTATCATTCTTATTACTACTACCATTATTAGGATTAATTTCTATTCTAAATCCTCTATCATGGTTGAATAACTTAATCGGTGCAGCTCTAGTTACATTGCTAGCTAAGGTATTATTCTACCTAGTAGCTCTACCATTAAGCATTCTTAACAACTTACTATTAAGTTTAATTCCTGCAGTACTTGCTGGATTACTAGTAGGTCTATTGCGTGCACTATTTGGTGGACTACCATTCTTGCTTCTAGCACTTGGTCTTCTATTACCATTAGTTCTTAATGGACTACTAACAGCACTAGTTCCTGGACTAAACTTGATTACAGTTCCACTTGGACTACTAGCTGGACTAGTAGGACTACCACTTGTTCTATTAGGTCTTCTAAATAACCTAATCAAACAATTGATTTGGAACGTACTTGGAACAATCGTTTCATACTTATTCCTAAATCTATTCTTTGACATTGCTTTATTACTTCTATGGCCAATCTTAATGTTGCTTTCAACATTGCCATTATTCTTCATTAACTTATTAGGTAATGCACTATTACTAAGACCACTTCTATTATTTGGTCTACCATTGTTAAATCAATTGTTAACATTTGGTGCATTAGTACTATTTAACTTAATCAGAAGAGCATTGGAATTTGGTTTAGAATTACTAAACATTGCTGGAACACTATTAACACTTCCATTATGGACAATTCTTCCAGGAATTAATCTATTAAGAAAACTTCTTGTTGGATTAGTACTATTGAGAATTGTTAGAAATATTCTTGTTGGATTGATTAAGGCATTCTTATTCTTAATCTTGCCATTAATTAATGCGTTCTTAGGATTACCACTAGCTATTCTTGCTGGTATTGGTACTTTCTTGTTAGGATTATTAATTAATTTAATTCTTTCTCCTATTATTGGTTTAGTAGGAACTGTATTGTTGTTACTACTACTTCCATTAATTTTATTACCATTGAATATTTTAGGTAGTTTACTACTAAGTATTATTCCTTCATTACTAGTTGGTTTACTTACTGGTTTGGCTAAATTACTATTTGGTGGATTACCATTCTTCCTAGGATTACAACTATTGTTCTTAATCCCAATGATTCTTCTTGGATTATTAACATTCTTGATTCCTGGTGTGCACTTAATTACTGTACCTTTGGCATTGCTTTCACTATTGATTGGTCTTCCATTATCAATCTTGGGTGCTTTAGGTAGTTTATTGAATAGCTTTATTGCTGGTCTAGTTGCTAAATTTATCAGTAAGTTACTATTGAACTTACTAGGTGATTTATTAGATCTGCTATTATTACCATTATTGCTATTCGTAAGTCTTCCATTGTTCTTGCTAACATTACCTTTATTGGCAATTGCATTGCCTATATTATTGGGTCTATTAGCACTAGGACTAATTATTTTACCAATTATACTGTTCTTACTTGCTTCTATACCATTTATTCTACTATCAATGTTATTAGCTCTTCCTATTACATTAGGATTGTTGCTTCTAGCAGTATTGCTAATTCCATTCTTATTCCTATTTGGATTAGCTTCACTAGTAATTATTTGGTTCCTTGCACCAATTATTTTGCAGGTTATGGTAAACCCAATTGCTGACTTTGAAGCATTTGTTATTAGTGTTTACACAATGATTCTTAACCCATTCTTCTACTGGGTTTTCTGGATTATATTTATCCCACTTACAGTTTATTCATTTGTTGGAATGTTTGTTAACTGGTTAAACCCACTTAATATCTTATTCCATCTACTTGATGCTATCGGATTAGTGGGAATGTTAGTAACATTCTTTGGATCATTCTTAGCTATTGAAATTTTGAAATTTGGATCATTGATTGGGCTATTGCCAATCTTTGGAATTCCAGCTTTCGTTGCACTTTCATTAGCTGTGTTAAATATAATTGTTACAGTGGGACTTTATGCATTCAACGCCTTCCTTGTTGGAAGTATGCTTGTATTTACAGTACTAGTTACTTTATTAATTGCATTTATTATTGTATTTTTAAATGCTCTTGCAACTCTAGGTATTAATGTTCCTAACATCTTTACTGTATGGATTATGCAAATTGGATTTTCTGCAACAATAGTTCCTTTGATGTTAATTAATATGTCAGTAATGCTTTTCGTGGACTTTATTATTACTTTAATTGCAATTCCTTTAACAGCATTGCAATTAAATCTTGGTCTTTTATTTGCATTCTTAGCTCATCCGTTACTATCGATACCATTTATATTAGTTCTTGCTTTAAATGCAGTTATTGCGGTTCCTGTAGTTGTTGGTGGATTCTTCCACTTAGCACACGCTTGGTTACCAATTGTATTTGGTGGATTTGCATTCTTACAATACTTAATTTTTGGTAACCCAATTTGGGGAATAGCACAATGGATCGGATTAGTGCCTATAATTGGTTGGATCGTTCAATTGATTACTGATTGGGTATACATGCCAATCGGTCTATGGGGACCAGGATTTATATCTTCTGTAATGTACATGCTATGGTTTGGTCTAGCAATGCCCCTTATTCTAGGAACAGTGTTCTTGCTATTCTCAATTCAATTAGCTCTATTACCAATTGCATTATTAGTTCTTATACCTGCACTTATTGGTGGAGTATTACTATTACTTGCAATTTCAGTTCCTCTAATATTGTTGGCACTATTAGTTGCAATTCCTACGTTTGTAATTGGTATCGCAGCAACAGCAGTGTTGGTTTGGTTCTTAGCACCAATAGTACTTGTTTTATTAGTTAATCCGATTGAAGATTTCAAAGCTTTAATCGTTATGATTTATTCAATGATTCAAAGTCCATTCTTCTACTGGGTATTTGCAGTATTTACTATTCCATTAACACTACTTTCATTTGTTGGAATGTTTGTTAACTGGTTAAATCCTCTATTCTATATTGTTAACGGTGTTTCAATCGCTGCAGTGATAGGATTAGTGGCTATAGTTGTATTGTTCCCAGTAATAATCGGATTCTTCCTTATAAATACAGCACTTGGAACTCTTGGATTACGTGCTTTAACAGGTATTCCAGCATTCTTCTTTGTATTAACTGCATTTAACATTGTGCTATTGATATTAGGAGGATTCATACTAAATGCATTCTTAGCTGGTAATGCTGTCGTCTTATATGCACTTCTTGCATTTATAGTTGACTTTATTATTGTGTTCTTAAATGCTTTAGCAACATTAGGTATAAATGTACCAAATGTATTTACGGTTTGGGCTATGTTACTTATAGAACCTGCAACAGCTGTAATATTGGCACTTCTGTTACTACCAATTATGATATTGACCGATGGGCTACTAGTAGTTCTTGGTTTCTTACCATTTGTTATTAATATGGGACTTGGATTATTGTTTGCTTTCTTAACAAATCCAATCCTGACAATACTTCTTACGTTAGTATTAGCAGTAACTTCTGCGGCATCATTAGTATTCTTTGTATTAGGATTATTCATGCTCGCTGCTGTTTGGTTACCTATTGTCTTTGGGGCTATTCCATTTACAGTATTCTTGATATTTGAGAATCCAATTTGGGCAATAGCACAATGGATCGGATTAGTTCCAATAATTGGTTGGATTGTTCAATTAATTATTGACTGGCCTTACATGTTGTTTGGATTATATGGAACAGGTTTGCTTACTGCAATTAGTTACGCAATATTCGTTGTCATATTTGTACCATTAGTATTCATTGTTGGAACGCTTGGACTATATTTATTACCACTAGTTCTTATTTTTGCAATTCCAGCCATAATTGGTGGATTACTGCTAGTACTCGCAGCATTCATTCCCGTTATTATTGGACTTCTTCTAATAGCAATTCCAGTATTGGTATTTGGACTAGCTTCATTGGGTGTAATTGTTTGGTTCTTATCACCATTAATTCTTCAATTAATTGTTAACCCAATAGAAAACTTTAAAGCTTTTGTTGTGATGGTTTATACAATGATTCTTAATCCAGTCTTCTACTGGGTATTCCAAGTATTTACAATTCCATTAACTATATATTCTGGTGTTGCTATGTTTGTTAACTGGTTTAATCCATTATTCTACATATTTAATGGTATTGCACTTGCTGCCTTGATTGGATTGGTTGGAATTGTTCTTACTCTCACAGTTGCAGTAGGATTAATGTTAATTAATGCAGTAATTGCAACAATTAACGCATTAATCGGATTAGCAATTTGGGTATTCACATCAATTGCTAAGACACTTCTACACATTGCAATTGTAGCTGGATTAGTAATTATTCCAGCAATTGCTCAAATAGGAATTAACTTAGTAATTAAATGGACAGTAAGAATTATTGTTCATATTCTAAGATTCTTTGTCGGATTATTCAGATTAGGTGCAAGATTTGTACTATCATTTATTCTTGGTTTGAACTTCGTACTTGTATGGGGCTTAAGGGCAATAAATATAGCAGTAAATCTATTTAATCTTCTTCTAACAGGACTATCAATTTTAGTTCCTGTCATCGGATGGTTCTTTACACCAATCTTTGGATTAATCACACTACTATCATTTGGAATTGATTTACTATTATTCCTACCATCAATTATTGTATTGGTCGTTAGTGGATTAGATCTTCTAATCTGGCCATTCTCATTAGGATACTTCTTTATCCTACGTCCAATTAATTCAATTATTCTTGCATTAATAGCAGGGGTAATAACAGACTTGATTACAGCAGTAATTGGATTAATTATTTACTTAATTAATCAAGTAATCTTGTTCTTCTTGATTGGACTACCAACATTCTTATTGAAACTATTTAGTGTATGGATTATTGCACCAATTCTAATTAATCTATCAATCTTTGGATTGAAGGGATTAGCAGGCATTCTTGCATTCTTCAATATTCTAACTGCTTTCAATACTGTTGTTCTTGTATTTTTAACCCTTGTATTCAATGCATTCTTAGCAGGTAATGCAATTGTTATATACGCATTGATCGCATTAGTAATTGATTTTATTGTTGTATTCCTAAATGCATTAGCAACATTAGGAATTAATGTACCTAATGTATTTACAGTTTGGGCAATGCAAGTATTTGAAGTTGCACAGGCTGTATTATTAGCACTTATCTTACTACCATTGATGATAACAGCTGATTTTGCTGTAATCATGCTAGGTGGATTTGTTGTAATTCCAACAACTCTAATTGGGCTGTTGACAGCATTCATTTCTACTCCAATATTGACATTGATTCATGCAGTTGTTATTGCAGCTGTGGGTGTTTCTTCTCTGGTAATGTTCATTCTTGGATTATTCATGTTAGCAGAAACATGGTTACCATTTGTCTTCGGATTGATTCCGTTCACAGTATTCTTAATCTTTGGTAATCCAATTTGGGCAATAGCACAGTGGATCGGATTAGTTCCAATAATTGGCTGGATTGTTCAATTGATTATTGACTGGCCTTACATGCTATTTGGATTATATGGAACAGGTTTGCTTACTGCAATTAGTTACGCAATATTCGTTGTCTTATTTGTACCACTAGTATTCATAGTAGGTGCATTTGCATTATATCTATTACCAGTGGTATTGATTTTTGCTATACCAGCTATACTTGGTGGATTACTATTAATACTTGCAGCATTTATTCCTGCAGTTATCATCCTTGGATTACTTGCTATCCCTGCATTGATCTTTGGTGCTGCTTCATTAGCAGTTATCATTTGGTTCTTGGGACCAGTTGTATTGCAAATTATGGTAAATCCAATATCTGACTTCGTAACATTTATTGTTTTGGTTTATACGATGTTTATAAATCCAATATTCTTCTGGGTATTTGATATAATAACTGTTCCATTAACAATAGGATCATTTATTGGAATGTTTGTTAACTGGTTAAATCCTCTAAACTTAATCTTCAATGCACTTTCAATATTTGCTTTAATTGGTTTGGTTTCATTAATTGTTATTGGACTAGTTGCAGTAGGATTAATGTTAATTAATGCAGTAATTGCAACAATTAACGCATTAATCGGATTAGCAATTTGGGTATTCACATCAATTGCTAAGACACTTCTACACATTGCAATTGTAGCTGGATTAGTAATTATTCCAGCAATTGCTCAAATAGGAATTAACTTAGTAATTAAATGGACAGTAAGAATTATTGTTCATATTCTAAGATTCTTTGTCGGATTATTCAGATTAGGTGCAAGATTTGTACTATCATTTATTCTTGGTTTGAACTTCGTACTTGTATGGGGCTTAAGGGCAATAAATATAGCAGTAAATCTATTTAATCTTCTTCTAACAGGACTATCAATTTTAGTTCCTGTCATCGGATGGTTCTTTACACCAATCTTTGGATTAATCACACTACTATCATTTGGAATTGATTTACTATTATTCCTACCATCAATTATTGTATTGGTCGTTAGTGGATTAGATCTTCTAATCTGGCCATTCTCATTAGGATACTTCTTTATCCTACGTCCAATTAATTCAATTATTCTTGCATTAATAGCAGGGGTAATAACAGACTTGATTACAGCAGTAATTGGATTAATTATTTACTTAATTAATCAAGTAATCTTGTTCTTCTTGATTGGACTACCAACATTCTTATTGAAACTATTTAGTGTATGGATTATTGCACCAATTCTAATTAATCTATCAATCTTTGGATTGAAGGGATTAGCAGGCATTCTTGCATTCTTCAATATTCTAACTGCTTTCAATACTATTGCTCTTGTATTGGGTGTATTCATTATTAATGCATTCTTAGCAAGTAATGCTATTATTATATTTGCATTGATCGCATTAGTAATTGACTTCATTATTGTATTCCTAAATGCATTAGCAACATTAGGAATTAATGTACCTAATGTATTTACAATTTGGGCGCTTCAAGTATTGGAAGTTGCTACAGGTGTGACTTTGGCACTAGTGTTATTACCATTTATGATCGTAAATGATTTAATTGCCGTAGTATTGGGTGGTTTGATAACAATTCCATCAGTATTCTTTGGAATTTTGAATGCATTGATTTCAACACCAATCCTAACAATTATTCAACTAGTTGTACTTGGTACAGTAGCCGTATCATCAATAGTGTTCTTCTTATTGGGATTATTTATGCTTGCTCAATCTTGGTTACCAAGTGTCTTTGGACTATTACCATTTGGATTATATTTAATCTTTGGTAATCCTGTATGGCAATTGGCACAATGGATCGGATTAGTACCTATAATTGGATGGATTGTTCAATTAATTACTGATTGGACATACATGCCAATTGGTCTATGGGGTCCAGGATTCTTAGCTGCAATTTCTTATACAATATTCCTAACTATTGCTGTTCCTTTAGTATTTATTGTTGGAACAATCGGGTTGTACTTGGTAATTGGTTTATTACCAATAGCACTATTGTTGATAATTCCATCTATTGTAGGACTAATTGCATTTGCTATTGCTGTTTCTATTCCGGTATTAATTGGAATAGCACTCGTTGTTCTTCCTATAATAATTATTGGAATTGCTGCACAAGCACTTATTATTTGGTTCTTTGCACCAATTTTCACTCAGATATTGGTAAACCCAATTTCTGATTTGAAGACATTCATTGTAATGATTTATACAATGTTTATTACACCATTGTTCTACTGGTTGGTATGGCCAATTACAATTCCATTGACATTGTTCTCATTTGTTGGAATGTTTGTAAATTGGTTAAATCCTTTGAACTATTTATTTAAATTTATATCTGCATTTGCAATTCTTGTAGGATTGTTCAATGCCGTTATAGCTATGGGATTGCTTGTATTAACACAAGTTATTTCACCAATTAGTTTGAACTTTGTTGCTGGTTGGATTGCATTCTTTGCTCTACAAGTTGCTGTTGTTACAATAGCTCTTGAATTCATTAAGATTGCATTTATCAATCCGCTATTGGTAACAGTTCCTTTGATATTAAATGTAGTTATTATTTTGATAATTGCATTTATCATTGTATTCTTAAATGCATTTGCTACATTAGGTATTAATGTACCAAACGTATTTACAATATGGGTAATGATTGTTGCATTTGTAATCCAACCATTATTATTAACGTTAATAAATATGGTTATTATGATGTCTATAAGTGGGGTTGATTTACTTCTATTTGGACCAGTTATAGCAATTTCATTAGTAATTGGATTTGTTAATGCAATACTTGCTCATCCATTGTTTGGAATAATTAATTTGTTAATTGCCCAACTCGTTGGATTGGGATCTGTTGGTAATATTCTATCAGGATTTATTATGTTTGCTGTAGAATGGCTACCAAATACATTCTCATTTATTCCATTTATTAATTACTTGATTTTTGGAAATCCAATTTGGCAAGAAGCACAATTAATAGGATTAGTTCCAATAATTGGCTGGATTGTTCAATTGATCACAGACTGGACATACATGCCAATCGGACTATGGTGGTCAGGAATGGCTACAGCCATTTCATATTCAATTATCGGTATGGGAATTCTATGGCCATTATTTGTAATTAATATAGTGGGAGCATCATTCTTATTGCCAATTATTCCATTATTATTAATATTCCCAGGTGCGTTGATATTACCATTACTAATTTCGATTGCCCTTGGTTCACAACTATTGGTTGCAGCAATAGCTGCATTCTCATTCTTGTTATTTGCACTACCATTCCTAATTATTCCTTTAGGTACACTGTTATTAGGATTAACACTATTATTACCATTACTATTACTAGCATTCCCAATCCTATTGTTGGCAATACCATTATTCTTGTTGGGATTACCATTATTAGGTGGATTACTAGCTCTTCCATTATTATTATTTAATAGAATAGTTAGGGGAATTATAAATGGTATTATTAGTTTAATTAATCAATTTGTTGTTAGTTTAGTAACGTTCATTACTGGACCGTTGCTATGGAACTTATTGAAATTATTAGTATTAGGTGGTTTATTAATTGGAAGTCTACTTCTAGGTCTTTTAAACTTTATTCCACTATTAAATCTATTAACAATACCATTATGGTTGTTAGCATTCTTACCATTATTAGCTCTTGCAGCATTTACATTATTGAAGAGCTTGTTAGACCTATTATCACAATTGTTCTGGTCATTAGTTACAGGATTAGCAACATTTGCTATCTTGAACTTAATTAATTTAACAATTAGTACATTATTACTACTTGGACTAATGCTACTAAGTGCATTGCCATTATTCTTGTTATTAACATTCCTTGCATTTGTTGCATTCCCAATAACAAAATTATTGTTACCTTGGTTGGTAACTGGCGCTCTTATTGCACTTGGTTTGATTAATATGATCTTTGGACCATTATTAGGCCTACCAGTAATACTTCTAGATGGTCTAAGATTATTGGCTGATCTTGGAATTCTATTATTCCTTGGATTGCCTCACTTGATTCCATTCTGGAATCTTCTAATGGCTGGTCTATTCCTTATTCCAGCTATATTGAATGGTCTTTCTCTATTCAATCTTCTAAGAACTCCTTTGAAGTGGATCTTCGATCTATTCAATCAACTTCTTATCCCTGGTCTAGTGTTCCTTGGCTCATTACTTCTATTAATTCCATTCTTCGGTTTGATTTCTCTATTGAACCCATTGAAGTGGATTAACATGGGTATCCTTTCTGCTATTGCTACTCTATTAGCTAAGATTGCCGCTACACTATTCCTATTACCTCTATTACTATTGAATAACTTGATTCTAAGTATTCTTCCTGCTCTTCTTAATGGATTTATTCTTGGTCTTCTAAGAGCTCTACTTGGTGGTTTACCTCTAGATATTCTTGGATTACTTGGATTGCCTCTAATCAATCTTCTATCTCTTCTTGGTCTATTGATTCCTGGTGTTAACCTAATTGCCTTGCCTCTATTAATTTTGACACAGCTATTAGGATTGCCATTACTATTAGATACATTAAGAAACTTAATCGCTCCAATTCTTTGGGGTCTACTTGCAAGCCTAGTTGTATATCCAATTGCTAACCTAATTAAGAACATCTTGACTCTTCTAGGTCTTCCAATTCTTTCTATACTTCTAACATTGCCTGTATTCTTATTCAATGTACTAGGTAACGCTTTGGCTCTACGTCCATTACTATTGTTCGGTCTTCCATTATTGGCTCAAGGCTTAACATTCTTAGGACTACTACCATTGCACTTATTAACTACAGCGCTACAACTTATCAATAGTTTGATCGGTCAAGCTTTGGCTCTTCTAACATTGCCAATCTGGCTAGGTCTTCCTCTATTGAATGTAATTAGAATCGGTTTGATTCTATTACTTCTACCATTGTTGTTACTACACGGATTTAACAACATTATTAAGTTGTTCGGTCTTCCATTGCTTGGTTTTGGTTTACCATTACTAGCTGGTTTAACAACATTGCTTCTTGGTCTTCCAATAA
This sequence comes from Companilactobacillus metriopterae, assembly GCF_002762335.1. Taxonomy (NCBI): domain Bacteria; kingdom Bacillati; phylum Bacillota; class Bacilli; order Lactobacillales; family Lactobacillaceae; genus Companilactobacillus; species Companilactobacillus metriopterae. The sequence continues at coordinate 354,998 of NZ_CP024610.1, forward strand.
TCACATTGCTAAATATGCTTCTATCATTGCCAATTCTATTGGCATTGCTATTGCCTCTATTAGCTGCTGGTTTATTGTTACCAATTAAACTTCTAGTTGATCTAATCCTATTACCACTATTACTTCTAGGTAATAAGCTTCTAGGTCTTCCTCTAGCATTGCTTGCTGGATTGCTACTACCATTGTTGTTAAGTGGATTATTCAGACATCTATTTAAACTACCATTTGATTTAGCTAAACTTATTGGCTTGGTTCTATTCAACTTGTTACTACCATTTATCCCTGGTTTGAACATCTTGACACCAATTCTATGGCCACTTGGCTTATTGCTACTCCCTCTTGCAATTGCTGACGTCCTTAGAGATATCTTTGGTAATTTACCAATCGATCTATTGAACTTGCTTGTTCTAATTCCATTAGTTCAACTTCTTACTCTTCTAGGTCTATTGATTCCAGGTCTTGGATTACTACTTGCACCAATTCTATTACCAATCAACTTGTTCGCAACTCTAGTTGGTTTACCTCTTGCTCTTATCAGAACAATAGGGGATATTGCTAGATTACTTCTTCTAGGATTGCCATTAGCTCTATTAGGAACTATTCTTGCATTGCCAATTATTAATCTAATCAATGATCTATTGAGCTTGTTCTTAACTCCACTTCTAAGTGGTCTTCTAACATTGCCATTGTTCTTGATTAACTTAGTACTATTGACTCTTCTAACATTCCCAATAGCTAAGGGTGTTCTACCATTTATTATTGCTAATGTTCTTGGCGCTCTTGTTGCCAATGCATTGCCATTGTTACTAGGATTACTATTGAATGGTGCAGTTCTTCTATTCAATGCTATCCGTAACGCTATAGATCTATTTAATATCATCGCTCAACTATTGCTTCTAGGATTCTTGATTCTACCTGGATTAATTCCATTCTTAGATCTATTCTTAGACTTACAATTCTTGATCCCTGCATTATTAAATGGTCTAGCAGTAATTGATCTTGTATTACTACCTCTTAAGGTTCTTCTTGATCTATTAGTTAACGGTCTATTGCCTCTATTGGTAGCTCTAGGATTAAACCTATTACTACTACCAGTATTTGGACCACTTCAATTGTTTAACCCTCTAAACTGGATCTTTGTTCCATTGCTTTCAATTCTAGGTTCTCTATTATTCAAAGCATTGACATTATTCGTTGGAGTACCAGCTCTATTGCTTCTACATAAACTAACTAGTTTAGTTCCTGCAATTCTTGCTTCAATTGTTGTTCCATTATTGAGAAGTCTTCTTGGTGGATTGCCATTAGATATTCTTGGACTATTAGGATTACCTCTATTGAACTTATTGTCATTAGTTGGTCTTCTAATTCCTGGTGTTCGTCTAATTGCTCTTCCTCTACTAATTCTTACTCAATTGGCTCTATTGCCATTACTATTAGATACATTGAGAAACTTAATTGCACCAATTCTTTGGGGATTACTTGCTGGATTGATTACATATCCAATTGCTAACTTGATTAAAGACGCATTGTCATTATTATTGTTACCAATTCTTGGATTATTATCATTCCTACCAATCTTCTTAGGAAATCTAGGTTTGAATGTCTTTGTAATAGCTCCATTGCTATTCATTGCTCTTCCTCTATTAGGACAAGCTTTGACATTCTTCTTGGTATTACCAATTACACTATTAACAACTGGATTGAAACTATTTAACAGTCTATTGCCATTAGCTCTAGCTATCTTGACAATGCCACTTTGGTTCAACCTACCATTGCTAAACTTCATTAGAAGGGCAGCGTTCTGGTTATTATTAGTAACTGACTTGCTACTATTGCCATTCAAACTATTGAAGAACTTGTTCAGAGGTCTAGTGGAAACTCCATTCCTATTGTTTGGTCTTCCTCTTCTTCTAGGACTTGGTTCATTCTTGCTTGGATTGCCTCTAGTTACACTAGCTATGACATTACTAAGCTTGCCAATCGTATTGACATTATTGCTTCCTCTAATTGCTGGATTAGTTAACTTACCAATCAAGTTATTAGTAGATCTATTGTTGCTACCACTAATGCTTCTAGGTAATTTATTATTGTCATTACCAATTGCATTTGTACTAGGTAACCTAATTCCTCTATTATTAGGTGCTCTAAACGGATTGATTAAACTACCATTTGATTTATTTGGTCTTCTAGCTCTTCCTCTATTGTTAGGTCTAGGATTACTAGGTAAACTATTCGTACTAATTAATCCATTGCTATGGCCTCTACTTCTAGTGCTAAACCCACTATTGTGGACAATCGCACTACTAATTCCATTCAAGCTAATTGATATCTTGAAGGATGTATTAGGACCATTAGCTAACTTGCCACTTGATCTATTGAACTTATTGCTTCTTGGTGGTCTAGGTATCTTGACTCTATTGAATATGTTAAATCCATTATTCTGGCCATTATTACCTGTCTTACTACCATTAGCTCTTGCTCTAGGTCTAGTAGCTATTCCACTAGCACTTGCTAAAGTACTAGTTGATAACTTGAAACTTCTAATTCCATTAGGATTGATGTTATTACTATTACCAATTCTAAATATTGGATTAGATATCTTGGGACTATTGGCATTGCCAATTATCTCTGGCTTGTTGACACTTCCATTGTTCTTGTTGAACTTAGGATTGTTAACAGGACTAACTCTTCCTATCGTGAAGGCTATTCTTCCAATCATTCTTAACGGTCTATTGTTGCTAGCAATTAGTAACTTGCCTCTATTGGCATTAGGTCTTCTAATGATCTTGTTAGATGTTATTAATGGTATTAGATTGTTCAACGATGCTATTCTTTCACTACTATTGTTACCAGGATTCCTAAAGGTTCTTCTTGATCTAGTATTGTTACCTCTATTACTAATCATCAAACCTCTAGAATTGATCTTGTTACCACTATTAGCTAAGGGATTAACAGACTTGTTACTATTACCTCTAATGACTCTAAACAACTTCTTAGCACATCTAGTACTAGTACCATTAGGATTATTGTTAGGTCTATTGAATGCATTGTTCCCATTAGTATTACTAGCATTACCATTGAACTTGTTGATAAGACCATTATTAACATTGGGTAATTTAGGATTACTAAAACTTGTATTACCAGTAGTACTAACATTGTTTGTTGGAATTCCTCTATTAGGATTACTAGCACTACCAGTATTAAATGGATTTATTGCACTTCCATTAAATCTATTAAGTCTATTAGGATTATTATTCAACGCATTACTAATCCCATTAGCACTAGGCATGATTACACTAGGACTATTAGGTGGTGTACTAGGAACACTACTAATGTTAATAGGAGTGATCGGTCTATTAGGACAATCAATTCCAGGTATGAGCGGACTTAATGCAAATGGTACTAAGAAACCTGCATTAATTCTAAGTCCATCATTTACAAACGGTGGAAATGGAAACAATGTTATCCGTGAGATTCCTTCATTAGGATTCTGGGTACATTACGATATTATGATGGTTTGTTGTTATACAGATCTTCAAGGCGTTCATCACTCTTACTGCAAATACTATTTCGACTACGACGAAGAAGGCAATGTCATCAATTATTGTGACTGTGTAAATCTTTCTGAAGAAGGGGATAGAGCAGATCTTGATAATTGTAATTGTTATGATTCATTAACAGGCGATCAAGTATGTGGATACAAAGATAACAATGGAAACTTTGTAGAATGTATCTGCAATGCAGCACAAAGAGCTGTATGGAACCAACAAAGATTTAATAAGAACACTTATGCTTTCAATTAATTGTTGAAAAGAAAAGGGACTATCCATTTTGGATAGTCTCTTTTTTTGTTCTATTTAAGTTTAAAGGATATTAAAAAAGACCATCCTAAACGGATAGTCTTTTTTATCTGAGTTAATTACTTTTGGTCATCATCATTATCTTTATTAGAGAATCTATCTAAAGATGTTTCGTAGTTAGACTTCATTATTTGAATAGTGGACTTAATATTTTCATTGTTAAAATCATCATCAGATATCAAATCTATATGAAATTTTGAAGCATTTAAGTAGTCACAGTAGGTCGATAGATATAGTTTGAATTCTATGCAATAGAAAGAGATAAATAGTTATGCAAGTTCATAGTTTATTCATATAAATTTATTAATTACTTCTAATTGTCATAAAAATTTGGTCACAGGTCTAAGTTATTATAAATACATATTCAAATAACAAAGAGGTGAAACGAATAAGCAATCGAAGCCGTATAGTAAATTTTTTTCAATAATATTCCCCCCTATAAAACATTAATTCTCTTAATATATAAATATATTCTCCCCCCTAAAAGAATATACAAATAAAAAACTCCTATCATTAGTCGATAGGAGTTTTTTTTATTTGATGTTAGCAGCTTCTTCTTCAGTACAGTAAAGGAAATGACCTGGTAATACTTCTCTGAATGAATGTTGATCTGTAAATGCTTGACTACGATCAAAATCAATTCTAGTACGTTTCTTTTCTGTTTCTGGATCTGGTATAGGTATAGCAGATAGAAGACTCTTTGTGTATGAGTGCAGAGGATTGTCATATATTTCATCAGCACTAGCTAGTTCGACAATCTTACCATGGTACATAACAGCAATACGATCACTAATATATTTGACCATTGAAAGATCATGAGCAATGAATAGGTAGGTAAGGCCACGCTCTTTTTGGATATCTTGAAGTAGATTTACTACTTGAGCTTGAATAGATACATCAAGTGCTGATATTGGCTCATCAGCAATAATAAATTGTGGGTCAACTGCTAAAGCACGAGCAATACCAATTCTTTGACGTTGTCCACCGGAAAACTCGTAGGGATAACGTGACATATGTTCAGGATTTAAGTTAACCATATCTAATAATTCAGCAATTTTTTCTTCACGTTCCTCTTTACCTGTGGCAATGCCATGAATATCTAATCCTTCTGAAATAATATCTTTAACTTTCATTCTAGGGTTTAATGAAGCATACGGATCTTGAAAGATCATCTGCATTTCTTTACGAAATTTTTTCATATTTTTAGAATGATTTTTAATCTTAGATATATCTTGACCTTCAAACAAAATTTCACCGTCAGTTGGACTGTATAGACGGACTATAGATCTTCCTGTTGTACTTTTACCAGAACCTGATTCACCAACAAGACCTAAAGTTTCGCCTTTATAAATGTCAAAAGAAACATCATCAATAGCTTTAACTTCATTCTTTTTGCCAATATTAAAATATTGTTTTAAATGTTTAACTTCAACAATTTTTTGTTTTTGATCAGCCATTATTTGTTTCTCCTAACTTTTTATATTCATCAAAACGTCTTTGGACAGAAGCAGGTGGGGTTACTTTTGGTGCATCAGGATGTAATAGCCAAGTTGCGGCATAATGATTTTTTGATACTTTAAAGAACGGTGGTTGTTCTTCAAGATCAATCTCTAGTGCATACTTGTTTCTAGGTGCAAAAGCATCTCCTTTTGGAGGGTTGAGCAAGTTAGGTGGTGTACCAGGAATAGAATTTAGATGTTGATTTTCGTCAACGTCCAAAGTAGGCATAGAGTCCAATAATCCCCATGTGTAAGGATGTTGAGGATTGTAGAAAATATCATCTACATTTCCATATTCGACTAATCTTCCTGCATACATAACAGCAACACGATCAGCAATACCTGCAACGACACCTAAATCATGAGTTATAAATATGATAGATGTACCAATTTTTTCTTGTAGTTCTTTAAGCAAATCAATGATTTGTGCTTGAACAGTCACATCAAGAGCTGTTGTAGGTTCATCAGCAATTAGAATTTCTGGATAATCTACGATAGCTATTGCAATAACAATTCTTTGACGTTGTCCACCAGAAAATTGGTGAGGGTAGTCATTCAATCTACCCTTAGCGTTAGGAATACCCACAAGATTTAGAACTTCTTCTGCACGCTTTAACGCAGCTTTTTTAGAAATATTTTTATGAATACGTAGAGGCTCAGCGACCTGTTTACCAATAGTCATAGTAGGATCCAATGATGTCATAGGATCTTGGAAAATCATAGAAATTTTATTCCCACGAATTTTATCCATTTCCTTATCTGATTTTTTCAATAAATCATCGCCATGATATTTGATGCTACCATTAGTAATGTCAGAATTTGAGGCAAGTAGTTGCATTATTGAACGAACAGTTATGGATTTACCAGAACCTGACTCACCAACTATAGCTAAAGTTTCACCTGCATTTAAATCAAAACTAACACCACGGATAGCATGGACAGTACCATTATAGGTATTAAAATTTACTTCTAAATCATTAACTTCTAAAATTTTATCCATTATTTTTCTCCTTAGTGGTCAGATTGAGGGTCAAATGCATCACGTAACCCATCACCTAGAAGGTTTGTACAAATCATGATGATACTCAAGATAATTGCAGGTGCCCACATTTGATATGGTAGGAATCTAAATGACAGTTGACCGTTTGATAGTAAAGTACCTAATGAAGCATTTGGAGCAGGAACACCGATACCGATATAACTTAAGAAGGCTTCAAAGAATATAGCGGTAGGAATAGTAAACATTGTTTGAATAATGATAGTTGAAGAAAGGTTAGGTATTAGATGTTTCATTGCAATTTTGAATGAAGATTCACCTAAAGTTCTAGCAGCTAGTATATATTCTTGTTCTTTTAGTTGGAAAGTTTGGGCTCTGACAAGACGCGCCATAGTTACCCATTCTGTAACTGCAATTGCTAGGATAATTGAAGTGATACCGGGTTGTAAAACAGAAATCATAAGTATGACAACAATTAAGTTAGGAACAGATGAAATAATTTCGATGAAACGTTGCATGAACGCATCAACACGTCCACCTCTCCATCCTGAGATAATTCCATAAGGTACACCGATAATTAAATCAACTAGTGTAGCAACGAAAGCAACAAATAATGAAAGTCTTGTACCATAGATAATTCTTGAAAGTAAATCTCTACCTAGGTAATCAGTACCTAAGATGTAATATTGACCTTTTGGTACATTTAATTGTTTATAAGCATCGACCATATGACCATTTTGATTTTGAAAACCATTAAATCCAGGTATATTTAGTTGGGCCAGTTTTGGTGGCAAATTAGCATATGTAACTTGCTGTGCATTTGGGTCGTGTGGAGCAATAAGGGGAGCTAAAATTGAGATTAAGATAATAATAACTAGAATAGTCAAAGTTACCATTGATACTTTGTTAGAGAAAAGTCGACGACGTACGTCTTGCATATAGGTTAGGGAAGGAGTATCAAGTTTTTCTTTATCTTGATCATTAGTTTTTGTAACTAACTTTAATTTATCTTTTGATATGTTAGGTAAATTTTCCATTACTCTTTTCCTCCGTTTCCTAATCTGATTCTTGGATCAACTATTCCGTAAAGAATATCTACTACTAAGTAAATTATGATTAATAAGAATGAGTAGAATATTGTAAGTCCCATGATTGTTGGATAATCATTAGTAATGATTGAAGAAACAAATTGATCACCAATACCTGGTATTGAGAATATATTTTCAACAACCATTGAACCAGTCATAATACCAACTGCCATAGGTCCAATAATAGTAATAATAGGAATCAATGAATTTCTTAAAGCATGTTTAGCAACAACTTGCCAACTACTATTTCCTTTTGCTTTAGCTAGTTCAATGTAGTCACTACTTAAGACATCAACCATTTCAGTTCTCATAAATCTGGCAATATTACCAAGAGGTAAGGCTGCCAGAGCTAATGTTGGTAAGATACTTGATTGGAAATTCTTCCATAGCGCTACAGGGAAAATACCCCATTTTAGTGCTAGATAGAACTGTAGAACAATAGCTAGAACGAATGAAGGAATTGAAAGTCCTAAAATTGAAAAGAATGTAGCTGTTGTATCAACCCATGTATCCTTCTTAAAGGCAGAAACAGCACCTAGTAGAATACCAAGGATAGTTCCTAAAATCATAGCTTGAGCACCAATTTGCATTGAAGGAGCTAGTCGGCTTGTGATTAATTCTGTAACAGGTTCATTATTGAACTGGAATGAAGTTCCAAGATTACCATGTAGCAAACTATCTAAATATTTTAAATATTGAATCCAGATAGGTTGATCTAAACCGTATTGTTTCTTAACTAATGCAAGTTGTTCAGGTGCTAATCTATTTTGATTAGAGAAGGGTGTACCTGGAAGTAACTTCATTAGGAAGAAAGTAATAGTGGCAACGATGAACAAAGTAATGAATAAATATAGTATTCTTTTGAGAATATATTTTGTCATAGTTTTTCCCCTAATTTTTATTTTTTGTAAGTAGTTGCTAGGTTGTACAAACTAACCGGAGTGACCTCATAATTTTTAAGGTTAGGACGAGTTAAGTTTGCTTGAACAGTTTGATAAAGTGGAATAACACCTTGTTCTTCAGTGATAATCTTGGTTGCTTGGATTAAATCGTTATTTCTAGCAACAGGATCATTAGCGTGAATAGTACTACTATCATTAATTAGTTTGTCATATTCTTTATTTTCATATTTACCATTATTCTGAGGGTTTCCTGTAGTAAATAGGTTTAAGAATGTAATAGGGTCGGGATAATCACCATTCCATAGTGATACCACCATGTCAAAGTCTCCAGAAGTTGAACGTTGCAATCTGTTCTTAAATGGTACATTTTCAATCTTTATGTTAATTCCTGGAAGATTCTTTTCCATTTGACTTTGTAAGAATTCACTTTGTTTAACAGATGTATTGTCACCTAGAAGAGTAAATGTAAGATTCTTTCCACCGGTTTCCTTTAGTCCTTCTTTCCACAATTTAGCTGCTTTTTTAGGATTATATTCAGAATATTGCTTCAAGCTATCAAGTTTAGGATTTTCTGTGAAATCTTTACCTGTAGTAGGATCTTTAGAAATACCTGATGGGACTACTGTTGGGTCAATAATTGCTGTATTACCTTGAACATTTTCAGTAAGTTCTTTTCTATCGAAAGATAGAGAAATTGCTTGTCTAATTTTTTGATTTTTTAATATTGGGTTCTTGGCTTGATTTAATTCTATATAGCCAGTTGAAGGTTGCTTATCAATAGAGAAATCTTTATTAGTTTTGACTTGTCTAGCCATGTCGCCACCAATTTTTTCAAATCTATCTACCATATGTGTATCGTAGAGGTTAATACCAGTGTTACTGTCTTTAATTACATCGTATGTAACTGTATCAAGTTTTACATTGTTTTTATTCCAATATTTATCATTCTTTACTTCGGTCCAAGTCATGTTACCAACCTTCCAATTGACTAGCTTAAATGGTCCGTTGAAAACCATTTTGCTACTATCAAGACCGTATTGTTTACCAGCTGCATCTACAGTTGGTTTATACAGTGGAAAGAACTGAGAACTAGTCATTAAAGCATTGAAGTAAGGTATAGGTTGATCCAAGTCTACTTGAAGTTTATATTTTCCAAGTGCTTTTATTCCTAATGAATCTACAGGGTTCTTACCTATCATAATATCATCAGCGTTTTTTACACCACTATAGATATAGGCATATTGTGATGCTGTTTGGGGATCAACGATTCTTCTCCATGCGTAAACAAAGTCGTCAGCTGTAACGTATTTACCGTTTGACCACTTAGATTTTCGTAATTCGAAAGTATATGTTTTACCATCGTTTGTAGGTTTTACAACAGATTTTGCCAAATCAGGTTCCAATTTGTCACCATCGTATCTATATAACCCTGACATAGTATTAGTTAAATTTTGTGCACCATACATGTCGGTATTTAGAGAAGAGTCCATTGTATTAATTTGTGTAGATGAAGTAAGTTCAAGCGTTTTCTTATCTCTTGTTTCATTATTGTTGCCACAACCGACTAATAATGTAGTGAGTAAAAAAACTGGTAATAAAGCCAGAAATATTTTCTTTTTATTCATTATTAAACCCCCTTAAGGCTTATCATATTATTAGATTACTATAAATATTATTAAATTCAAGAAATTAATATTAAAAAAACTCTAATTTAATAAAAAATAAGTATTTTGAAAATAAAAAGGTCTAACTATAATTAGTTAGGCCTTTTTTAGGTATTTATCATATTGTTTAATCTCATTTGGAGAAAATTTAACTTTAATATAAGTTCCTTCATTTTGAAATTCTTTTTCAACAACTTGAGATTTTCTAAGAATTTGTTCAGTAATTTTTTGATCAGTATAAGGAACAATTAATTCCACAGTTTCAAAGTTAGAAAAAATTCTTTCTTTGATCAAATTTAGTAGTTCCTTAATTGAGTTTTCATCTCTTGCAGAATAATAAAGGTTATCACCTTCAATAGTAGGGAATGTCATACCTTCTTTTAGATCCGCCTTGTTGTAAGCATAAATCATTGGTTTATCCGTTACACCAATTTCTTTAAGTGTTTGTTCAGTAACTTCAATCATTTTTTTAGAATTTTCATCACTAACATCGATCACTTGAACTAAAAGATCAGCGTTCTGTGCTTCTTTAAGTGTTGTTTTAAATGATTCAACTAATTTATGGGGTAACTTACTAACAAATCCCACTGTATCAGATAGTAAAAAATTAGTATTATCCTCTAATTCAATGTTACGTACACTGGTATCTAGTGTTGCAAACAACATATCTTTTTCGAAAACTTTTCGATCTTGTGAGTCTTCCTTATTAAAATTCAAAAGTCCATTCATAGTTGTAGACTTGCCGGCATTAGTATAACCCACTAGAGATACTAGTGGAGTTGAGTTACTAGTTCTTTTGCGACTCTGTACATCTAATGTTTTATCGACATCGGCTAATTGTGATTTTAAATATGTAATTCTTTTTCTAATAACACGACGATCTAATTCTAATTTTGTTTCACCAGCACCACGGTTAGCTACTGCTCCAGATCCACCGGCACTAGATTGTTGATCTAATGGATTACCTGACGGGTGAATGCGTGGCAATTGATATTCTAATTTTGCAATTTCAACTTGTAGCTTAGCCTGTTTTGTTTGAGCTCGATTTGAGAAAACTTGCAGTATTAGTTCAGTTCTATCCATGAAGCTTAACTTCGTAGCTTTTTCTAAATTTCTAATTTGAGATGGGGTTAATTCGTCATTTAAAACAATAGTTGTGACATCATTGTTTTCTGCAATCTGGACAATCTCTTCTACTTTACCCTTACCAAAGTAGGTAGAACCACTAACATGGTCAAGATTTTGTTTTATAACTTCAGCTACTTCCATGTTATTTGCATTTACCAACGATTCTAATTCTTCCATAGTATAATCAAAATCTGATTGTAAATGACTAACTCCAGCAATAATTACTCTTTGATTTTCAATATTTGTGTTGTCCATATAATCCTCCTGGATTAGTTAGAAATATCCTAGAGGTATTTCTAAAATTATTTTAACTTTTTAACTTTTAACATTTTATTTCTCATGATAATCAGTCCCTTCGATTCCTAATATCATAACATTTTTTAATTTAAAATAAAAAAGCTATCAAAATTAAGATAGCTTTTTTTTGTTTCTTCTTTCATATTTGGCAATTATTGGCAAAATAGCTCCGATGGCAACCATAATCAAAGGCTCAGAAATATTCAGTATAAGTGTATGGTACCAAGTTGTAGTGCCAAATTTGGCATCAGCAGGGATGATTCCAAGCGTTGCAGCGGAAAAGGTTAAAGTTAAGCACCATATACCAGCTATTATTGCTAAATTTCTGTTATTTATAAACTTGAATTCCGAGTTAAATTTATCGTCTTTAAATCTCAGTATTATGAAAGAACTAAAAACAAAACATGAGGCATATGGTGAAATAATTCCATTTAGGCTAAGTAGTTGATTAAAAATGTCGTTCATATTTGGAAGGGTAGCACTTAAAACCATTATTAACGTGCAAATTCCTGCGGTCAGCCAATATCCATTAATAGGCAATCCTCTTTTATCTAGCTTAGTTAAGGCTTTGGGTAAATAATTTTTTGCAGTATCTGATAGAAACATTCGAGTTCCAGCATCTAGTAAGACAGCTAATTGTGCCATCATATAGATAGCTTGTGTAATCGAGAATGTATATAGAAATAGTTTTCCTAATCCAAAATGATTGCCCATAGCTTCAAAAGCATAGTATGAACCATTCATTTTTAAATCATGAGGTAAGCTATGTGCATTGAAAAATACGCCTAGAGAAAATGATCCTAAAACTGTAAGGAATCCTGTCATTATTGCCAAAAGCCACATTGCTTTAGGAAAATCTCTTTTACCATCTTTCATTTGGCTAATGTAAGGACCGACATATTCTGAACCGCTCATTGCAAAGATAACCAAACTAAATGTAGAAATATAATGAAGATCTAATTTAGGAATAAATGATTTCAAGTTGAATGGTTGTGTGCTAGGAGCATTGCCGGTTCCAAGATAAACGAACGTCAACATTACATAAAGAACTGTAATTATAAACATTGCACTTCCACCAATTATTGCCAACCACTTGATAGAGTTCTTCAATCGGTGCTGTATGAAAATAAAAGTAATAAATATGGCAGCGGTTAGTAAAGCAAAAGTACTGTTACTCATTGATTTAGAGATTGAATTGTTACCGGTTAAAATCCAGCCAAATGAAATTAAAGTAGAGTTTGCAACATCAACTATATATGGAAGACAAGAAATCCAGTATACCCAGGCGCAGATATATCCCCAGGTATTTCCACTGGTTTCTCTTACCCATGACGTCAGACCACCTGAGTCACCAGAAAAAGCAGAACCTAGATTACCGACCATCATTTCATATGGTACGACAAATAAAACTAGCATTAAAATCCAAGTAGTAACAACACCTAGTCCTTGATTCTTAAAATTGTAAATAAGATCGTCAAAGCTAATAACTGTGACAAAATCTAGTAAGGCAATAACCGGCCAAGAAATATAGGATTTTTTGGAAGTAATTTCAGTGAGTTTATTATCCAAAATAATCCACCTCCATTTTTAACATAGAATTAACATTATAAGTAAAAATAAAAGGTAAAGCTATAATTTTTTGATCAATATATTAGATAAGTTTGGAAAATTAGAATAATATTTGAGTTTGATCTATGATTATTGTAATCGGAAGTATTTAATCGCTGTTATTAAAAGACTTGCTTAAGAAGTCTTTTAATATTAGAATATTTTTAATGAGTCTTTAACGATTAACTAATAAATGAAGGGAGTCAGGGAATATGTCAATGATTGAATTTCGTGACGTTCAAAAATATTATGGGAAGTTTCACGCATTAAAAGATATTAATTTGGAAATTGATAAGGGAGAAACTGTAGTTTTAATAGGACCGTCAGGTTCTGGTAAGAGTACTCTTGCTAGAACTGTAAATGGTCTGGAAACAATTCAAGAAGGTCAGCTTATTGTAAATGGTCATGATATTGCTGATAGAAAAACAGATATAAATCGTATTAGAACAGATGTAGGTATGGTATTCCAACATTTTAATTTATATCAAAACAAAAACGTTTTAGAGAATGTCATGTTAGCACCTAGGATAGTTTTGAAATTAGATGAAACTGAAAATAAAAAAAGAGCTATGGACATTTTGGATCAGGTTGGTTTAGCTGATAAAGCTGAGAATATGCCATCTCAAATTTCAGGTGGTCAAGCTCAACGTGTGGCAATTGCACGTTCACTAGCAATGCGACCTAAGTGCATGTTATTTGATGAACCAACGAGTGCTTTGGATCCTGAAATGATTGATGATGTTTTAAGAGTTATAAAATATGTTACAAGTCAAAGTGATATGACAAGCTTGATCGTTACCCATGAAATGGGATTTGCTCAAGAAGTTGCAAATAGAGTTATTTTTATGGATCAAGGACAAATATTGGCTGATGATGAAACAAGTAAATTCTTTGAAAATCCATCTAATCCGAGAGCTAAACAATTCTTAAGTAAGATAATTAAACATTGATATAGGGGAGGAATAATATATGAAATTTAAAAAATATTTACTATTAATTTCAACCCTATTTCTAGCTTTAATATTGTTGAGTGGTTGTGGTCAAAAGCCATTATCAAAACAAAATATTTTAGACAATGATAAAGAATCAAAAACAATTACTTGGGGTGTTAAGGCCGATACAAAATTAATAGGATTGATTGATGTTAAAGATGGTGAAGAGAAGGGATTTGAGATTGATTTAGCCAAAGCAATTACTAAAAAAATGCTTGGTAAAGATGCTAAAGCAAAATTTGTAACCGTTACATCTCAATCAAGAATTCCTCTTTTGAAAAATGGTAATATAGATGCAATTATTGCTACTATGACAATTACACCAGATAGAGAAAAGGTTCTTGATTTCTCAGATTCATATTTTGATGCTGGTCAATCTATTCTTGTAAAAGACGGATCTGATGTTAAAAAAGTTAGTGATCTTAATGGTAAAACGGTAATTGGTGTTGTAGGATCAAACTCAGTTCAGAATGTTCAAAAATACGCGCCAGATGCTAAAGTTCTACAGTTACCAGATTATGCACAAGCTATGACAGCATTGAAATCTGGACAGGGTGATGCTCTAACAACTGATAATGTTATTTTGGCAGGTATGGCTGTTCAAAATCCTGGTTATGTTGTTCAAGGAAAACCATTTACTGTGGAACCATATGGGATTGGAATTAATAAAGGTCAAGATGATTTCAAACAAGCTATCAATAAAGCTTTAGAAGAAGTTATTAAAGATGGAGAATATAATAAGCTAATTAAAAAATGGTTTGGGGATGTTCCCGGCTTTAACTATAAGGAGGTGCTAAGATATGATTAAACTTTTTGTAGATAATTGGTCTCAATTTCTTACAGGATTCGGATGGACTTTATTATCAAGTGTCTTGGCATTATTCTTTAGTTTAATTTTAGGATCATTCTTTGCTATTCTGGAAGTTATACCTAATAAGTTCGCTAGAATTGTTGGTAATGTTTATGTAGAAATTTTTAGAAATATTCCATTATTAGTTATTACAATGTTCTTTTATCTAGTAATACCAATGTATGTTGTGAAAATTAACGGGTTTGCTGCTGGTACAATTGGATTAATAATCTATACATCAGCTTTTATCGCTGAAACAGTTCGTGCTGGTATTAATTCAGTTGATGTCGGACAGATGGAAGCATCTCGTTCAAATGGTATGACATATGTGCAAGCAATGCGTTATATTGTTTTGCCACAAGCATTTAAATATGTAATTCCACCGTTAGGAAATCAATTTGTAAACCTAGTTAAAAACTCGAGTGTGTTAGCTTTTGTGGCTGGATTTGATTTGATGTATCAAGGTAATTCAATTGCATCCACTACATTTGAAACAGTTAATACATATTTTGTAGTAGCTATTTTCTACCTTATTATTACTTTACCAATCAGTTACTACATGCAGCATTTAGAGAGAAAGATCGTCTAGAAGGAGGAAAATATTATGCAAACATTTATCGACGCTTATTCACCAGTTAATATATTATTCCTTCTAAAGGGTCTATTAGTAACTATTGAAATTTCTGTAATTTCTCTAGTTATCAGCTTCATATTAGGATCTGTTTTAGGAATAATTAGATATTCTAAAATTCCATATTTTTCAAAATTTATTGGCTTGATAATTGATATTGTACGTAATCTACCGCTATTGTTGATTATCTTCTTTACATATTTTGGTTTGCCAGCGTTTGGATTCAAACCGGATACTATTCCAGCCGCAATACTAGCAATTTCGGTATTTGAATCAATGATGATTGCTGAAATTATTAGATCTGGTATTAACGCCGTTGATATTGGACAAATGGAAGCTTCGAGGGCGAACGGTATGACGTTTATTCAAGCAATGTGGCATGTTGTATTGCCTCAAGCATACAAGAAAATGATACCTGCACTAGTTAGTCAGTTCATTTCTTTAATTAAGGATACATCGTTGGCTACAATCATTGTTGTTCCGGAATTAATGCAACATGGTCAAGTAGTCTATGGTCAAGATCCCAACTTTATCGTTCCTATCTTTGTAGCGATGGCTGTAATGTATTTCGTTGTGTGTTATGCACTGTCATTATTGTCAAAAGTTATTGATAGAAGAATGGCATAAAAAACACCTTACAATGTAAGGTGTTTTTTATTATATTTTCTTCCCCAGAATAAAACCGGCATCGATAGGTATGTTAGCTCCATAAATATATTTGGAACTATCACTAGCTAAAAATAATGTTAATTCTGCAACTTCACTAGGATCAGCATAACGGTTAATGAGGGTTTCGGAGGCAACTCTTTTAGCAACTTCAGCGTTATTATTGAAATCTTCTTTTGTCATATAAGTTTTAACAGCACCGGGTGATATACAATTTGCTCTTATTCCTTTTTCTCCATAGTCGAAGTTCAGTTGCTTTGTGTAACCAACGATAGCATGCTTTGAAGCGGTATAAGCAGCTCCACCTCCACTTGCAATCATTCCAGCAATTGAAGCCATATTTACTAACACTAAAGGTGATTTGGTTGAGAGGCTTTTTTCTACCATTACGTTTGTAACGGTAAACATACTGGTTAAATTAGTATTTATGACCTTATCCCATTTATATCTTGAGGTTTCCAGACTGGGAGAAAAATCATCCAAAATACCAGCAGTATTACAAACTATATCAATGTTATTTAATTTATTTAAGTAATCTATAATGTCATCAGAATCGTTGATATCAATTAATTTAAAATTAAAGTTATTCTGTTTAATGTTACATTTAGATTTATCTACAGCAAAAACAATTGCGCCTTGATTAAGAAAAGCTAAGCACTGTGCTTTTCCAATTCCACTACTAGCACCAGTTATAAAAATCTTTTTTCCTTTTAAATCAGGGTAAATAGCAGTCATTCTACAATTTCCCAATCATCTGCTAGAATTTCACAGGTATTTGGTTGAAATATTGAAAGACTGGGATTTTCGTCAGTTTTAATGAGTAGAAAAGGATTTACCTCGTCTCCTGAAATTCTTAAATCAGTAACTTCAAATATATATTCTTCACCAACTGACCAACTTTTACGACGTGCTTTTTTACCGTTTTCAATCTCTTTTAATACATCTGAGAATTTCATTTGATTATTTTTCCTTCACTAAAGTTTATTTTTCTAGAAACAAGATCGATAATGATTGCACCTATGAACATGGAAATAAAT
Organism: Companilactobacillus metriopterae; assembly: GCF_002762335.1. NCBI lineage: Bacteria > Bacillati > Bacillota > Bacilli > Lactobacillales > Lactobacillaceae > Companilactobacillus > Companilactobacillus metriopterae. Next base: position 372,217 of record NZ_CP024610.1, read on the forward strand.
TCACCAATTGTAACGGTTAACCATGTCAATAATAGCGGTAACTTCATGTATATGTTTAATTCTAACGCAACTATAAATGTACCAGGTAGCTGGCAAAGTGTTGCAATAATGTATTTGTAATATTTATTCTTGATATTTTTTGCAAAGAACCAGGTTAATGTTGTGCAAATAAGTGAAGCTATAGTTCCAAAAATCATATCTATCAAACCTAATGGCGAAAATATATTTGCTATAAAGCAGCCTAAGGTTATCGCAAAAATATATTTTTTATTGAATGCTGCAAGGTGATTGAACAACTCAGAAATTCTTAGTTGAATTGCTCCGTAACTAAACGGTGCAATAGCAAGTGTCACAGCAACATATAAGGCTGCTACTATACCTACTGAAATTAAGTTACTTTCGGTACTTCGTTTCATGGAGACTACTTCCTTAACTGTGTGATTTTTTAAGACAGGGTGCCACAAACTGTCATTGTTACATAGATATTATACTCTAAAATTTTTTTGAATTTTTGTTTTATTAATCGTATCTAGTATATAAAAAAACACCTCTAAGGGTGTTTTTAGCCTAAAATTTCGTTGTAAGTTTCCATAACATTTACGCCATTGTCTCTGACCATACGACTTAAAGAAGCATTTCTAGGACCAGTAAATGTATTGAAGTCCTCTTTTTTATATTTATCAGCAAGAGATTGAATAGTTGTACCGTGAGAAACTAGTAAAATTTTGTCACCATCTTTGGCAATTTTATCTAATTTTTCAAATCCCTTGTCAATTCTTGCCCAGTATTCTTCAGCATTTTCAGCCATGTGAGAAGGATCTGCTTCTTTCATGAAGTTTTTAGAAGCATCTAGGCCATATTTTTCGTTTATTTCAGGGAATGAGAATACATCATGTGGTTGTCCAGCCATTAGCCAGGCTTCATCAGAGTTCATTCCTTCAAAGTATCCATAGAATTCTTCTCTAAATTCCTTGATAGTATCTTGCTTTAACTTATCTTTGTTTACATTTTGTTGAAGGATAATACGACAAGTGGACATTGCACGAGTTGTATCAGAAGAAAGAGCAATATCAAACTTAATATCCTTAAGTGCTAATGCGGCTTTTTCTGCAACCAAAACTCCTGCTTCTGTAAGAGGTGTATCAGACCAACCTTGCATTTTTTTAAATGTATTGAAAACAGTTTTACCGTGCCTAATAAAGTAAATTTCGTATTTTGACATTTAATCACTCCTAGTCTTAATAGTACTATTCTACTATAATTAGACTAACGTTTAAATTAAAAGGGCGGATAAGATTGAAATTAGACAGTTCTAAAAAATATATTTATTTAACATCGTTATTAGCTGTTATTATTATTCTAATAATAATTTTAAGGGAGTGGGGAAATCTGCGACCTGTTTTTTCTATGTTAAATTTAGAAAAGTTTCTGACTAGTATTAAGCAATATAGATTTTTAGACATATTTCTATTTTTACTTTTATTAGCTTGTTTCTCCATCGTGCCAGGATTACCTGTATCAGTTATAGGAATTTTATCAGGTATAATTTTTGGTAAAATCATAGGTTCATTTATTAATGTTACGGGAATGGTAGCTGGAAATTTGATTGCTCAACGCATATTTATTAACTTTAATGAACACATAGATAAACGAAAAAAGAAAACGAAATTTGGTCAAAAAATTAGATCTATGAATCATCCGAGCATGGGAATTGTGATAGGTTATGCGATACCATTTATTCCCACATCAATTATCAGTTTAACCTCTGTAAGTACCAATTTATCTAGAAAAAAAGTTATCACAGCTACAATTATTGGTAGCTTACCCATGGCAATAATATATGCACTGGGAGGCAATGCAATCATCCAGAGCCATTTTAAGGAGCTAGTTGTATTGTCTGTAATTATATTGTTGCTAGTTTTACTAATATTTTTAATAGATAAGGATAGAAAAAAGACCTCAATTTGAGGTCTTTTTTTAATCGTTAAAATTATCAGATTCTACATCTCGAATGAATTTCTTCAAATGATCAAAGTATACTGGAGGGTTATCAATCATGTGATGATGACCTCCGTTTGGTGTTGTTTCTAGTCTTGCATGTGGAATTTCTTTTTGCATAATTTTTGCAGTAGAAATTGGCATACTTTCGTGTTCTCCAAAGGTTAGAAGGGTAGGCACTGTTATATTTTTAAGATGACTTCTAAAATGCCAATCTTTAAGCTTACCTGTAATAACAAACTCATTATCACCTTGGAATACATTGTATACATCTGTTGCCATTGTGCTTATTACGTGTGAGATAGCTGCAGGTTGCTTACGGTCAATATATTCAGCATTTAAAACATCAACGTATTCTTGATAAGTTTTGTCTTCAAGATCGTTCTCTGCTTCTTTTTCTTCCATATACTTAACTTTTTCTGGGCCTAAAGCATCCATACGACATTGGTTAATACTTGTAACATATTCATCAATTTCGTCCACCATACTTGAAATGATAGCGCCCTTTAAATGATCGCCATATTTTTCAGCGTACATTTGTACAAGAGCTCCACCCCATGATTGTCCAATTAAGTAAAAATTATCCAATCCTAATTTTTGACGAACTTCTTCTACTTCGTCCAAAAAATAATCGTATGTTAGGTATTTTTCAGCAATTTTAGGGTCAGAATAATCAGGTTGATCTGAATACCATGATCCAAGTTGATCATACATTGATACTTGAACGCCTAAATCAGCAAGTTCTTTACCAAAGTTTTCCCAATATTCATGTGTTCCACCAGGTCCACCGTGAAGACAAAGTAATTGAATATCTCCTTCACCTTGTGTATTAGTCCATAGATGGTATCCGTTATCTAATGTAATAATCGTTGTTCCTTGTTTCATATATAGTCATCTCCTTATGCTTAACAGTATATGACTATATATAAAATAATCAAAAGTAATTTTAGAGTCTAACTGTTGGAACTTCAATTCACTTTATCGTATAATATTTGGCAACTTATTTGAGTGTCAAAAGAAGTTTTTATAAATTTTGGAAATTGAGTTTTATAAATTTTTTATATAATTTTGATATATTAAGTCATAAATGTTAACATATTATGACTTTAATTAAGGGGACAACATGACAAATCAAACAGAGATGGATCAACTAGATGAATTGCAATTAGAGAAAGATCATCTAGATTTCGTTGTAGATAATATCAGAGTTGCCAAGGATTCTTTGCAAGAAAAGATAGAATTAGCTGAAGGTGAGCTTAAAGAAATCAATAACGCATTTGGCGATATACATGTTGGTATGGATGGCGATGGCATATCAATGGATGCGGCACTTTCAATCCATCAACAACAACAGATGTTGAATGAAAGAAATAATAGTTGGCGTCAATCTAAACAAAGGTTGGATATCTTAAGCCGACTAGAAAAAACACCATTTTTTGCACGATTGGATTTTCAGGAAAAAGGCGAACCTAAAAAAGAACAAGTTTACATTGGTTTGAGTTCTTTTACAGATGCAAATGATAAATTTTTAGTTTACGATTGGCGCGCACCCATTTCATCGATATACTACGATGGTAATTTGGGAAATGTTACCTATCAAACTCCAGATGGTGAGCAAACTGTTGATTTATTCTTAAAACGACAATTTTTAGTTGAAGATGGCCAAATCTCAACTTATTTTGATACCCAAGAAACTATTGGCGATCAAATGCTATTAGAAGTTTTAGATGGACGTTCATCTACTAAGATGAAAGGGATAGTTAAAACTATTCAAAAGGAACAAAATAAGATAATTAGAGATACAGACTCTAAATTGTTATTTGTTCAAGGAGCTGCCGGATCTGGAAAGACTTCAGCAATTCTACAAAGAATTGCCTTTCTTCTATATAGATATCGTGGGAATTTAACATCTAGTCAGGTTGTAATGTTCTCACCTAATATGTTATTCAACGACTATATCCAAAATGTCTTACCTGAAATGGGTGAGCAAAATATGGTTCAGATGACATACAATCAATTCTTAGCACGAAGACTTCCTAATTTGACTGTTGAGAATTTGGCAGATCAATTTGAAAAAACGATTGATCCAGAGAAGAAGAAAATTTCAAAATATATTACTGATATAGACTTCTTTAAACTATTAACTAATTATTCCAATTTATTAAATCAAAGTGGTGTCAGTTTTAAAGACATTAAATTCCAAGGAAAAGTATTTATATCTAAAGAAAAAATAGCTGAAATTTATTATAGTTATGGTCCACAATACAACCTTGGTAATAGATTAGATGCTACAGTTACAAGACTTGTAAAATTGTTGAATCGCAAAATTAATTCTGAAATGAGAGCAAAATGGGTTTCAGAAAGAATCGAAAATCTCAGCACTGAAGAATTACAAGCAATGTATCGAACCTCAGATCAGGAATTTAAGAATGGGGATGAGGAACAGAAATACCTTGCACGTAAAATTGTTACTGCATCTCTTCAAAAAGTTTACAAAAGAATAATCCATTTCCAATTTTTAAATGTTTCAACAAATTATTTGAATTTCTTAAGGTCAGTTCCTCAAATTGCTGAATTAGATAAATATGGAATTACAGAACAAAATTGGGATGATTATGTTCAGAATTTCATTGATACTTTTAATAATAAGCAAATCTCAATGGATAATTTGACGCCATATTTGTATCTATACGATTTGGTAACAGGTAGCAAACCGGAATTAGACATGAAGTTTGTCTTCATAGATGAGATACAAGACTACACACCGTTCCAATTGGCGTATATGAAATACAGATTCCCAAGAGCTCGTTATACGATGCTTGGCGATTTGAATCAGTCAATTTTCACAAAGAAAAATTCTCAAACATTGCTGTCAGAAGTTCAAGGACTATTTGATATTGATGATACAAAAGTTGTTCAACTAACACATTCGTACCGTTCAACAAAGCAGATTACTAATTATACAAAAGCAATTTTGACTAACGGTCAAAAAATTGAACCGTTCAATCGAGAAGGCGATTTGCCAAATGTTGTTATCGATAAAGATGTTTCAACAGGTATAAAAACTGTAGTAAAACAACTCAATGAAAATATTCAAAATGAATATACAACGGCTATTATTGCGAAGACGCTAGATGATGCCAAAAAAGTCCATGATTTTCTAAAAAAAGAAAATGTTAGATCAACATTGATTAGTTCTGAAAATCAACGTTTGGCATCAGGAACAATAGTTGTTCCATCATATCTTGCAAAGGGGTTGGAATTTGATGCTGTCATTTTCTGGGATGCTTCAAAAGATGTCTTTACAGATGATGAGCAACAATTAGTTTATACAATTTGTTCTCGTGCTATGCATAAACTTACAGTTATAGCGATAAACGAACTGTCATCATTATTGTCTAAAATACCAACGGAATATTATTCAAAATAAAAGCTCACACTTAATTGTGCGAGCTTTTTTTGACCGTTTAGTAATCAAAAAATACCACTTATACAAATACGGTATACTAAGAATAAATGATGTGGTCTAATAATATTAAGCGAAAGGGGGATTGAATTTTGAAAGTTAAATTAGATATTTCAGATGAATATTCTGAGAAGACAATTGTAATTCAATCTCCTAAAGATGATCAAGAAGTTGTAGATTTAGTTCAAAAGTTAGAGTCAATAATTCAAGAATTACAAAAAATTTCTGGTTATCATGATGATACGGTATACCAACTAGATCTTACAGAAGTTTTGTTTTTTGAAACTAATGACCGTGATGTCTATGCTCATACAAGTGATAATTCTTATCGAGTTAATCAAAGATTGTATGAGTTAGAAGAGATATTACCAGCAAACTTTATCAGAGTATCAAAATCTACAATTTTAAATTTAGATCAAGTTCGTTCGCTAACTCGATCAGTTACAGGAAATTTGATTGAGTTCAAGAATTCTTATAAACAAGTTTATGTATCACGAAGATTTTATAAGGATGTAAAAATAAAACTAGGGAAGAAGGATTATTAATTATGAGACAAAGATGGTTTTGGGGCGTTTTCTTCGTTCTAGGCGCAGCCATTTTGGCAGCAAGTCAAATGAATCTAATCACTTATAATATTGGATTTTGGTCTATTTTAGCTTCAGTATTTTTAGTAGCTGCTTTTGTACAGAGTTTGGTACATATGCAAGTAACAGGTGCAGTTTTTTCACTAGCATTTCTGGCAATGATATTCTCAAAACCTTTGGGCATATCTAGCCTAGTTCCATGGACTGTTATTGGAATTGCAGTATTATTGTCAATTGGATTATCATTAATATTTAGACCTTTGATTATTAGAGAACATCAGAGAAGATATGTTAATTATTACAAAAAAAAAATAATGTCTTATGGACAAAATTTTGGCAATAGTGATGTAAAAACTGTTGATAATCCTGACGTAAATGTTCAGGTTAGAATGTCACAGGGAATCAGATATATAGAATCAGACGATTTTAGAAGTGCTAATATCACAGTTTCAATGGGTGATGCTAAAGTCTATTTTGAAAATGTCACAGTAGAAGATGAAGCAAGTATTTATGTTGACTGTTCACTAGGTAATGTAGATTTATTTATTCCAAGAGAATGGAATATCAACAATAGAATCAATAACACTTTGAGTGGCTTGTCTGAGAGTGGTCGTCCTGTAAAAGGTGATGGTCCTAAAGTGAATATCGAAGGTAATCTATACCTATCAGGAATGAAAATTACATATATATAAAAAAGAAGACATCAGCTGATGTCTTCTTTTTTAAATTATTGTGGAAATAGTTCTGTTTAGTCTCTTGGAAATAGTTATAATCTTTTCGCAATCAGGGTCTTTTTCCATATCTTTGAATTTAGATTTTAACTCGTCCATCTGAGATTTAGTAATATTGTTTTTAACTATGTGACCATTATATAAAACTGATAATATAGCAATAGTTTCAGGATCTAATTTTTCATTACTAAATGCTTCTTCTGTTAATTCATTTTTTAGCTTATTTTGTAAGGTAGTGTCAGCAAAATAATTATTATATTTGTTGAAAATAGTTCCCTTAACTTCTTTTCGAACAACATCTCGAACAGATAATGAATCACCAATTTGATTGTAGATAGGTTTAGTTACTTTTTCACTATTCATAGATCGAAGAACGTGAACAACACTCTTACCCTGATTTTTATTAATAAGCTGGAAAAACTGATTTAAGTATTCTTTTTCAGGAGGAAGAACCTTCTTGATAATAACGCTCTTCTCCGTTAAATCAATAATGTCATTTATAGCAAGATCAAAGAATGAACTGGCAGCTAAAAAAGCTCTCTTGCGACTATTTGTATATATCTTTGTACTACCTTTTTCATCGCAGGCCAGTATAAAATATTTTTGTGGAATATTATAATTCATATGAACTCCTTCATTGTGCTAATAAAAAGTCTATTTCTGGAGCAATACTGGACTCTACAAAGTTAAGTCCCTTATCTGCCAAATGAATTCCATCATTCTTCAAAAATTCATCTTTATTACCATAAGACATTTTGTGCAAAATGTCCAAATATCTAAGGTTATGCTTTTTAGAAATATTTTCTGTTATGAGCTCAAACTGCACCTGTCGAGTCCAAGGATAATCAGGGTTTTTAGTCCAATCGATATATTGTGGCGACAGTAAAATTAATTTCTCTGTACCGAAATTTTCGATTAGTTTAGTTATGTTGTAAGCATATTTGCCCGGTTTTATATCATCAACTACACAGATATCATTGATTCCAAATCCTACGACAATAACATCAGGATCTTGATTACTAATGGTGTCTAATTTACCTGAGATAGAATTTGAATTATCTTGATCTTTAGATAGATTAATGAATTTATTATCAACAGAATTTTCTAAATGCTCACTTTGAAAATTTGTTAGAAGTGAGTCCCCGATTAATACTATTTTCTTCATAGTATGCCCCTAAAATGTAAAATGTTCTATAATATTAGAATACCAGAAAAATAATAAATGTTAATGAATATAATCAACAATGAGTGGGTATTTTTTATATGAACAAATTAAATAACTATGATTCATTTACGCGTGAAGAATGGCGTGATTTTCATGGAGAATATGACAAAAAACCAATTACAGATGAAGAGCTAGAAAATATAAAATCTTTAGACGATGAAATTTCTATTGACGATGTAAGAGATATTTATGCTCCAATTAGGCATCTATTACACATTTATTTGAAGAACCATCGCAAATTAGTAAAATTGAGAAATGAATTTTTAGGTCAGAAGAATGTGCAAGTCCCTTTTATAATTGGTATTTCTGGTTCAGTTGCTGTAGGAAAAAGTACTACAGCTAGACTTCTAAAAGTATTAATTCAACGAGCTTATCCTCAATATAGTGTGGAACAAATGACTACCGATGGATTTTTGTATCCAAATAGTATCTTAGAAGAACGAGGAATTTCCGAGAAAAAAGGATTTCCAGAAACATATGATATGGATAAATTGTTGAAGTTTTTAAGTGATGTCAAAACTAAGGGTGAGGAAATCAAGTATCCGCTATATTCGCATAATATCTATGACATAATTCCAGATCAATATAATTCTGTTAAAAATCCTGATATATTGATTGTTGAAGGTATAAATGTTCTACAATTATCCGCTAATCAACAAATATACATGAGTGATTATTTTGATTTTTCTATTTATATAGATGCAGAAGTTGAAAATATAAAATCCTGGTTTATGAACCGATTTGAATCATTATTGGATATTTCTAAAAATGATACTGAAAGTTATTATCATCAATTTACAAAGATTCCTCGTCAAGAAGCTATTGATATGGCTGAGGAAGTATGGAATGAGATCAATTATCCAAATTTAAAGAATTATATAGCACCAACAAAAAATCGTGCCAATTTAGTTTTACATAAGTCCAATAATCATCTTGTAGATCAAGTTAGTTTAAGAAAATACTAGATTTTAATTTTGCATTATTATCTTTATTTATTATAAAATAACTTATCAAAGTAAAGATTTAAATAAACCATATATTCTATGTGAGTGGTAAAATTAATCTTAATTAAATAATGAATTGAATAGGGAGAATTATAAATTATGAAAGCAGTAGTAATTAACGAGTATGGTAGTAGAGACCAACTAAAAATGACTGATATTGAAATACCAGATATTGCAAATGATGAAGTATTAGTTGAAGTTAAGGCTACATCAATTAATCCAATTGACTGGAAATTACGTGAGGGTTACTTATCTGAGATGATTCCACTTGATTTTCCAATTATTCTAGGATGGGATGTTTCAGGGGTCATTACTAGAATTGGATCAGATGTAACTAACTTCAAAGTTGGGGATAAGATCTTAGCTCGTCCAGATCTAACAAATCGTGGTACTTATGCTCAATATACAGCAGTTAAGGAAGATAAGTTAGCATTACTTCCAGATAATGTGTCTTTCGAAGAAGGTGCAGCTCTTCCACTAGCTGGACTTACAGCTTGGCAAGGAATCTATGATGAATTAGATGTTCAACCAGGTCAAAAAGTTCTCATCCAAGGTGGTGCTGGTGGTGTAGGAATTATTGCTATCCAAGTTTTAAAACACATTGGTGCAACTGTGGTTACTACTGCCAGTGCCAAGAATGCCGACTTCTTAAAAGAATTAGGTGCTGATCAAGTGATTGATTACAATACTGAAGATTTTAGTGAAGTCTTATCAGATATGGACGCGGTATTTGATACTATCGGTGGAGATACTCTTGATAAAAGTTATAAGATTTTAAAACCAGGTGGAAAACTAACTACTATCGCCGGTGCAGTAAATGAAGATTTAGCTAAAGAAAATCAAGTAACTGCTACTTCATTGTGGTTATCACCAAATGGTGCTCAACTAACTGAATTAGTTAATCTAGTTAGTCAGGGAAAAGTTAAAGTTATTATTGATTCAGTTCAAGAGTTTAGCGAAGATGGTTTAAAGAAAGCTCATGAAATTAGTGAATCACATCATGCAAAAGGTAAAATAGTTGTAAAAATGTAATAAAGATTGCCGAAAGGCAATCTTTTTTTGTTAAATAAAAGATAAAAAATAAATTATTAGCTATAATGATTGGTAATTAATATAAAGAAGGTTATAAAATATGAAATTTGACACAAAACTTATTCATGGTGGCATTAGTGAAGATAAAACAACAGGTGCTGTTTCTATACCAGTTTATCGATCTTCAACATTTCATCAACATAAATTAGGTGGAAATCCCGACTGGGAATACTCACGTTCAGGTAATCCTACCAGAGCAGCTTTGGAATCACTGATAGCTGATATTGAAGGAGGAACACATGGTTTTGCATATGCTTCTGGATTAGCAGCAATTCATTCAGTATTTTCTCTATTCAAATCAGGTGACCATATAATTGTTGGAAATGATGTCTATGGTGGAACATTCCGTTTGATTGACAATGTATTAAAAGAAAATGGATTGGAATTTACTTTTGTAGATACATCCAAAATAGAAGAAATCCAATCAGCCATTCAAGAAAATACCAGAGCTGTATATTTAGAAACACCAACAAATCCTTTGTTAACAATTTCAGATATTGAATTAATAGCTAATTTAAGTCAGGAAAATGGATTACTTACAATTGTTGATAATACCTTTGCAACACCTTTCAATCAAAATCCATTAAAACTAGGTGCCAATATAGTGCTTCACAGTGCTACAAAATATTTAGGTGGCCACAGTGATGTTGTTGGGGGATTAGTCGCAACTAATGATGAAAAATTAGCAGAAAGATTGGCTTTCCTACAAAATTCTATAGGTAGTGTATTAGGACCAGATGACTCTTGGTTAATTATGCGTGGAATTAAGACACTAGGCGTTAGAATGAAAGCACATCATCATAACGCTAAAGTTATCTATGACTTCTTAAAAGAAAGTTCAGATGTCGGCAATGTCTTTTCTCCTGGTGACCCTGATTCTAAGGGCTACGAAGTAGCTAGACGTCAAATGAAGGGCTTTGGAGCTATAATCTCATTTGAATTAGCTGAAAATGTTGATGTAACGAAATTTATCGAATCATTACAATTAATTACTCTAGCTGAAAGCTTGGGTGGAATTGAAAGTTTAATTGAAGTTCCTTCAGTTATGACACACAGCTCTATTCCACGAGAAATTAGATTAGAAAATGGTATTACAGATCAACTTATCCGTATTTCTGTTGGTGTTGAAGATGAAGCAGATTTACTAGACGATTTGCAACAAGCTATAAAAAAGGCAAAATAAAAAGCTATCACATATTGTGATAGCTTTTTTATTTAATCTAGAGCAGCTAGTTTGTTAACAATTCCTTTATAGAAGTTCATAACTGGCTCTTCAAGTTCAGGTGCTTGTTTAGCATCTAATAATGCAAAGTCTTTGTGATCCCAACCATTGATAGGATCGTTGTATTGCCATACACCAGTTTGAGAATCAGGTGTTTGATCATCACGAGCAGCTGCTTGTCCAAATGGATATTTAGCTGATATAACTGGAACTTCACCATCGTTAGGCCACCATTGTGGATCGTTGCCATAGTGTCCAATCAACCATGATCCAGCAGGATCAACAACGTTCATAGTATCGATAGGGTTGTAACGTCCTGTTTTTGTTGGATATGAAGCTAATCCAGAATAAGTAAAGTAGTGAACGTTGCTACCTAAATTAGTTCTAGCATTTATAGCGTTAGCTCCATCAAATGTTAGATCGTATATTGAGTTGTCATTTGAGTTCCAGATTTTACTCTTAAGAACTTGTTTTTGGTAACTAACAAGAGATTGACCCGGTTTGCGCACTAGGCCCCATTGATCTAATTTATAATCATTTGAGATTACAACATTTGGAACTTTAGCAGAAACAATTGCTCCTGTGTAAAGTAAATTTCTAACAGCTTGTAGATTACCAACTGTTTCAGCTGTTGGTGTACCGTTATTTGGTGTTGCTACTGTAACTACAGAATCAACCCAGTTGTGTCCACCTCTGAATAATGGACTAGTACCATCTTCACCAGACATCTGTAATTCTTTTTGATCACCATTTCTAAGTAGAGAATCAAGATCTCTAATTGTTTGACCACCCATAGAGTGTCCTACTAAATGAATAGGGTGATTTTCATCCCAATCAGGATATAGTCCAGGATATGTTCTACCATATCTTTCATGGCCATTAACAGTAGAGTGGGCAGCACCATAGTCTACAGTACCACCTTTGATGTATGCGTAAAGTTCACAGGCACGATCCCAATCGCTACCAAATGGGCTTACAACACCTTCATAGACTGTATGTCCTGTTTCGTTATTTAGGCGAGTGATGATATCTGTGGTTTTGCCACCCCAGTATAGATTGTCGCCATCTTCACCACGACCCCAACCAGTTAATCCGTGGACGAAAACAATAGGATCATTATTATCGGCATATGTAGTCTGTTGGATTGTGAAAAGACCAGTTACCCCAATAAGAAGTGAAAAAATAAAAGCGTATATAAAATTCCGTTTCTTCATAATTAATTAACCCCCTGATTAATTTATATTCTATATTATTACACTTGTAAGCGGTTACTGCAAGTGCTATCAAGGGTTTTAGGATTTTGAATATGATAAGTAAATCACAATAAAATACATAATTTTGAAATAAATCTCACTTTAAATAAAACATCTAAGTAAAATAATCAGAAAATTAGAATATGATTTTTCACAAATGAAATTAATTGAATTTGTAATATGTGAATAAATATTCAAAGTTTTTATTTTTCTACAAAAAAAGCTTGTTGAAATTAAAAATATTTCAACAAGTCTTTTTCTTTTAACTGAGCTTTTTCTTCAGAATTGAAATCTGAAATAATTTGTCCATGTTGCAAAATAATCAGACGATTCCCATACTTCATTGCATCTTCTAGATTATGTGTAACCATCATACAGGTAAGTTTTTCTTTTTTGATAACTTCATCTGTTTTTTCCATTAGTTCATGACTGGTCTGTGGATCTAGCGCTGCAGTATGCTCATCTAGCATCAATAGGTCTGGTTTTTGAATTATCGACATTAAGAAGCTAAGAGTTTGGCGTTGACCACCAGATAATTTATTAGTAAATGTGTTTAAACGATTATCTAGTGTTTTAAATTCACTTAAACGCTCTTCAAACTCTGGTAAATGTTTCTTTAGATTTCTAAATATTAATCGACGCTTTAGACCACGTCTTTTTGCTAGCAGAAGATTTTCTGCAACTGTCATTTTTGGTGAAGTACCAAATTTTGGATCTTGATATACGCGAGAGATGTATTTACTTCTAGTATTTAAATTTTTTGAAGTAATATCTAAATTATTCAACAAAATTTTTCCGCTAGATATATTAAGGGCGCCAGTGATGGAATCGAATAAAGTAGATTTACCAGCACCATTAGTTCCAAGTATTACAATAAAGTCTTCAGGATAAATTTTTAGAGATACTCCATTTAAGATATTAATATCTTCATTTTGATTATAGATTGTTTTAGTTACATTATTTAGCTCTAGTAGAGGTTGCATTTGATTTTACTCCTCTCTTTAATGTGTGAATAAACTGTTCGCGAATTGTTGGTAGAGCAAGGCATAGTGAAAGTATAATTGCAGAAATAAGTTTCAAATCATTAGGGTTAAATCCTAATTGAAGAACAACCATTAAGATTAATCGGTAAACGATACTACCAATAACAATTGTAATAATACGAATATTTAGAGGTACATCTGGATAGATAACTTCTCCAATGATAATAGCTGATAGTCCGATAACAATGACCCCTATACCCATATTCACATCAGCAAATCCATTTTGTTGAGCTATTAATCCACCAGTTAGGGCAACAATGCCGTTAGAAGACATCAATCCGATAAACTTCATACGAGTAGTATTAATACCAATTGATGATGCCATAATTTCATTATCACCAGTTACAATAAGTGCTTGTCCTTTTTCGGTATTTAGGAAAAGCATCAGTAATCCAATGATAATGGTTATTAAAATGATTCCTAATATAATTCCGTTAAAGTTTACAGGTAGTTTATCCATACCATATTTATTAAAGATATTTTGTGGTTTAGTTAAAGACATATTGGCTTTGCCCAAAATTCTTAAATTTACTGAATATAGACCTGTCATTGTAAGTATTCCAGATAGAAGTACTGGAATTTTGAGTTTGGTATATAAGAAAGCAGTAACAAAACCTGCTAATGCACCATAGATAAATGCAATTAGTAATGAGAACTCAGAAGAATATCCCTGTTGAATAAGCATTATGCTGGTCACAGCACCCAGGGGAAAAGATCCTTCAACTGTCATATCGGGAAAATCTAAAATTCTGAAAGTGATGAACAAACCCACAGCTAGAAGTGACCAGATTAATCCCTGACCAATAGTAGAAATAATTAAATTCATTTGATAACCTGACCTTTCTTCTCAGCTTTATTAACTAGTGAATCGGGGAACTGAATGTTTAATTTTTTAGCTTGTTTTTCATTTAAAATAAGATGACCATTTTTAATAAAGGTTACAGGTATATCTCCTGGTTTTTTACCCTTTAAAATTTTTATAACATCTTCACCAGTTTTTTGACCTAGTTCATATTGACTTATACCAACAGTTGCTAGGCCACCATCTTTTACCATTGTTGTAGCGGCAGGGAAGACGGGAACATTATTTTGACTAGCTATTTTTGACAATAGTTGCATACCGCTGGCAATAGTATTGTCAGTAGGAACATAGATTGCATCAACATTTTGTGATAGATCTGTAGCAATTTGATCGAGATCATTTATACTGTTAATCGTTTTGACATTAACTTTCAAATTTTGTTTCTCAGCTAATTTTTGCATACGTTTAGCTTCTGTTGTGGCAGACATATCACTTGAGGTATATATGATTCCAATTGTTTTTGTATTTGGCATAATTTGCTTAATTAAACTAAGTTGTTGATCAATTGGTGCTTGATCAGATACTCCAGTAATATTTCCACCAGGTTTAGTATTACTAGGTATAATTCCAAAACCTTTGGGGTCAGTGACAGCACCCATTACTATAGGTATATTTGAAGTAGCACTATTGAGTGATTGAACAGATGGAGTAGCTATTCCAACGGCAACATCTACGTTGTCCTCAACAAATTGCTTGCTGATAGTACGCAAGTTACTTTGATCACCCTGCGCATTTTGAAATTCTATTTTTATGTTTTTACCGTCAATGTAGCCATTCTTTTTCAATGTGTCGTCTAAACCACGATTTATCTCATCAAGAGCAGGATGGGACATCAGTTGTAGCACACCTATTTTAGGCATATCGTTTTTAGCTTTTTCGGTATCATTTTTAACGTAGAAAAACGCAAATACTAAAAAGCAAAATAGTACTATGAGTGTTCCGTACACTCTTTTTGTATGTTTATTCATGAATGTCGATTCCCCTGATATGTATTAAGCATTTTATACAGAATATTTTAAGGTTTAACAATTGTCAATTAAGTTAGATAATATGGTAGTAAATAAAGAGGACATTATATGAAAAACTGGGTAAAGATAATAATTATTTGTCTAATTGGAATAGCAATTACAGCTCTCACTCGAATAGATTCTGCAATCTATAGTGATCCTATTGTACAGGTGACAAGTGTAAAAACAAATTATCAAAGTACCGAAACGGATGAGTACAAAAATGAGGCTAAAATATATAATCAAACAATCACTGGTAAATTTTTAAATACTAAAGATAAAGGTAAAACAATAAATTTAACCAATCAGTATGATAGTTCTTTGCTGATGACTCAAAAATATCGAGTTGGTCAACAATTAGTGGTTAAAAAGAATTCATCAGAGTACTCAATCTATTCACAGAAAAGAGATACCGTTGTTGTAGGTTTAATTTCTTTAGTTGTATTAATTCTATTTTTGATGAAATACGATAGAATTCGACTATTTTTAAGTATTGTACTAAATATAATTGTGTTTGTTATTTTTATGTACATTATCATTAATGTTCCAAAGAGTATTTTATTAATATCTGCAATAATTACAGCATTGCTGGTAACTATAATCTCTTTGGTGGTAATATTGGGACCGAGTTTTAATGCGTTAGTGGCTTTTTTGAGTACCACAATATCGACTACTTTAGCGATTCTATTAAGTATATTTTTGATGTATTTATCTAATAATCAAAATATTCATTTGGAATATTCTGATTATGGTTTGCAGCCATATTTTATGGTTTTCATTTCCGGAGTCATCTTTAGCGTTTTAGGTGTAATTATGGACGAGACAATGGACATTACAGCGTCTTTAATTGAGATTAAACAAGAAGTGCCAGATGTGCAGGACGGAAAATTGTTTAAATCTGGTATGAATATTGGTAGAGAATTAGTCGGACCATTAATTAATATATTATTGTTTATTGTAGTGGCAGAACATTTAAATATTGTTTTCCTATATCTAAGCAATGGGAATTCTATCAATTATACTATTGATATGACATTGACTTTAGGAATCGCACAATTACTAATAAGTAGTATCGGTATATTAATCACAGTTCCGATAACTAGTTTTATTGCTACAAAAATTATCAATAGGAGGGTTGCAAAATGAGTTATTTATTTATTGCGTTTATCCTCTTAAGCATAATTGTGATGGGAAAGAGAAGTTTAACATTTCTTTTTGGATTAGGAATTAATGTTGTTTTAATATTAGTTTTAGTAATTTTGATTGCTGATGGTTTTGATCCGATTATAACAACAGTGGTAATCTCCATTTTTGTTTTAGTAATAGCTATCTATTTGAGTGTAGAAAATTATGATACTGCTAATACCGCGTTTAAAACTTCTCTAATTATTATGTTATTGATACTTGGTATTACATTTTTAGTTCAATACTATGCTAATTTCCAAGGGATGTGGATTGAAAATCAGGAAGAGTTAGAAGGCTTTTCCTTACAGTTAGGTATATCATTTCCCGAAATTGCGATAGCAATTATAGTTATTAATAGTTTAGGAGTTATTTCGGAGACTAGTGTTGCAATTTCTAGTGGATTAAATGAAATCATTGATAATAAGCCGGATTTAACTGATAGCGAAATCTTTAATGATGGTTTTTCAGTAGGAAATAAGATTTTAATAACACAAATTAATACAATGTTACTTAATTTTTTTGCTTCAACATTTACTTTGATCTACTTGATGCATAGTTTAAAATTTACTAATTCAGAGTTTATCAATGATAAATTACTTGTTGCTGAGATATTAACAACGCTAGTTTGTATTATAGGGGTAATATTTACAGTCCCTATAACGTCATATTTTACAGTAAATAATCACAAGAAAAGAGCATAACCAATGGGTTATGCTCTTTTTATGATATGTCACTAAAAATACTTTGAATTAAAATAGACACTTTTTCTTTTGAAGCCAGTTTATTTAATTTATCAAGATAATATGAACTTTTTTCGTTAATGGCAAAGTGCTCATTATTTTCTAATGCTTTTAAGTCGTTTAGTAATTTTTTTATTATTATGTTAGCAGAAGATTCATTATTTTCTATTTTAACGGAGGCATCTTCAATCAAATTTTTGAAAACAACATTATTGTCAGAATTATCAGCGATAGAATCGTAGAGTTGATCTAAAAGTTTTAAAGCCGTGTCCTTATGTTCA
The DNA here is from genome assembly GCF_002762335.1 of Companilactobacillus metriopterae. Lineage (NCBI taxonomy): Bacteria > Bacillati > Bacillota > Bacilli > Lactobacillales > Lactobacillaceae > Companilactobacillus > Companilactobacillus metriopterae. The sequence goes on from NZ_CP024610.1 coordinate 389,910, forward strand.
ATAAATTTTCTAGTCATCATTAATCACACTTTCCTATTCCTTCATCAATTATGTTAACACGTCATCAAGAGAATGATAAAAATAATGTTTTATTAAAATAACTCCTTGACTTAAAGTTAACTCTAAGTTGTAGGATTGTAATTATAAATTTGGAGGTTTTATCTATGAATGAAGATATAAAAACAAATAATATTTTTGGTTTAGGTGAAAAGAATGATGCTTATGCGCAATACTTCATCGGTCAAAGTTATTTAAAAATGCTTGTAGCTGATCCTGAAGTTGATGTTAATGTGGGAAATGTAACATTTGAGCCGGGATGTCGTAATAATTGGCATATTCATCATGATGGATACCAATTATTGTTAGTTACAGCTGGAGAAGGCTGGTATCAAGAAGAAGGTAAGCCTGCTCAATTATTAAAAGAAGGTGACGTTGTAACGATACATGATGGTGTAAAACATTGGCATGGAGCAACAAAAGATAGCTGGTTCTCACATATTGCCATAACAAAAGGTTCTAGTGAATGGTTAAATAAAGTAACTGATGAAGATTATAATAAATTATCAAAATAAGGAGATCAAATTATGGCTAAAAAACAAACTGCAGGACATGACATTTTGGGTGAATTTGCACCCAAATTTGCTGAGTTAAATGATGATGTACTTTTTGGAGAGGTGTGGAGTAGGGAAGACAAACTTTCTGCACATGATCGTTCAATGATAACTATATCAGCGCTTATTTCTGGAGGAAATTTGGAGCAATTAGATGCTCACTTAACTATTGGTAAGCAAAATGGTATAACTAAAGAAGAAATATCAGAAATGATTACACACTTATCATTCTATGTAGGATGGCCAAAGGCTTGGTCAGCTTTTAACAGAGCAAAAGAAGTTTATAAGGATTAGACATATGGATGCAATTGATGAACAAAAGAATTTAAAAATTGGTGAATTAGCTGACATAGTTGGTGTTAGTAGTTATACCATTCGTTTTTATGAAAAAGAGGAATTAGTCAAAGCACACAGAACCTCTAGTGGAATAAGATACTACACATTGTCTGATGTGAGTTGGTTGAAGTTTATTCTATATTTGAAAAAAACCGGTATGACAATATCAGAATTAAAAACTTATGTAAAACTAAGATCGCAGGGTGATTCAACAATTTCGGCGAGATTAGATTTGTTACATTCTGTTCAGTTGCGTTCTGAAAAAGAAATTCAAGCACTATTGAAATCGAAAGAGATTCTCGATGACAAAGTTCAGTGGTATGAAGATATTATTGAAAATGGCACTGGTAAGGATTTTGAAGAATTTCTAGTTGATAAAGGTCACTCTTATGACTAAACAAAAATCTCACTTGATTATCGAGTGAGATTTTTTATTTATTATTAATGCCTAAGCTATCTCTTGAACCTAAGTTTTTATCATGTGATAAATTGACTACTAAGTCTGCAATACCAGCTAATGTGACATCGTGACCACCAAAAGGCTCACCTTTTTTTATAATTTCATAATCAACATTAGAACTATTTTGGAACCAACCAGGTCTAATAATTGTATAGTTTAAGTTTGTAGATTCAATAATATCTGCAGCTTTTCAATAGCTAGATAAGATAGGGTTAAATTCTAAATTTCCATTAGATCCAATAGAATCAGGAATTTCATTATATATACCCATTGATGTTATAAACAATAATCTATCTATATTTTTTCTTTCCATAGCATTAATCACAGCAGTAGCTACAGTTGGTAGATTGCCACTAACTGCAACAAACACAACATCCTGATTATTTAAAGCATTTTCTATATCAGACTCTTTAGTGGCATCTCCTTTAATCGCGGTTTCTCGATTTTGATCTATATTTCCTAATCTGGAAGTATTTCTGACCATTAATGTTAAATTGTCATTTGTATGATTCAAAAAATAATCTCTAGTAGTTGCTCCTATAATAAGTATATTTGTCATTTTTATTTATTACTCCTTATAATTTTAAACATTGTAATACTTAGAGTTAACTATAAGTAAAGTTTATTTTTGAAAAAAGTAAATACTTTTAGTTTATGTTTTAATAGATATAAGACTAAGATAAGTGAGAAATTAAATGTACAAAAATAGATCAAGATTCATGCTACTATTTTACTTTTTATCACTAGCAATATATGATTTTATTCTCATTAGAGATGATACTTCTAGAGGTCTGGTTATACATCTAGAAAATCAACTACATCTGAGTCAAACCGGGGCAGAAGCTGCAGCAATGATTGGTACTCTGTTGATGAGTTATCTAGTTCTTTTGATAATTTTTGTGATTGTTAGGTTATTGATTGAGTGGATAACGAAAGAACGCAGTAGCGAGGTGAACGGTAGAATATTCAATACTTTAATATTATCTGTCACAGTGGCTAATGCTGTAGCAATTATTTTGTCAGGGTCATTTGACTTGGATATTATTGCAATTGTTCATCCAGCAGTAGTTTTGATAACATTTGATATTTTATTTTATTCCGAGAAAAATAGTAATAAGGTTAATCTGTACACAATTATGATTGTTAGCATAATTTATTTTGTTAACTTTTTGTCTTCATTGATTACTGTTATAAATTAAAAAAAGAACACCTATAAGGGTGTTCTTTTTTAATAATATTTCATATTTTCTGCGTCAACTGGATCGCCATAGTTTTTAACTGATTTTTTAATTATTTTTTTGAATTGTAAGCTAGCATCAGATTTAGACATACCGGTTTTTACTAGTGTATCCATCATATCTTCACTAAGATCATTTGATACAGCCAGATAGTCGTCTTGTCCATCACTCAAGGATGAGCTAACAGTAGAAACGTTTGATAAGTTTAATGATTCTAAATCTTGAATCCATCCGTTGTAGTATGTAAATAATTGATCGTATTCACTAATAACATTTTCAACATCTTTTTTATCGGCTTTAGTTGCTCTTAGTTCATTTTTATACTCAGTAGCGTTATTAGCAATTTTATCTTTTTTGTTTGTTAGATTTTCTTGAGTAGAATTTTGAACAGATTCGACAACTTGTTGATCAATACCATCTTGAACCATATAACCAATGTTTCCAATTTGACTGTCATAGTAGGCTATTGTAGTTTCCATTTTGTAAAAAATATCTAATATTTCTTTTTGTTCTTTTTTGCTTAGTTTCTTTTTATTTGTAACTTTTTTACTGGTAGTGTTTTCTTCTTTAGCAGTACTTTTGCTTGCTGTATTTGCACAAGCAGAAACAAAAATGCTTAGTAATAATATCAATGTAAATACTTTAAATAATTTTTTCATAAATCCCCCTAGTTATAGTAAGAATTATATCATTGGAATATTTAAAGTGTACTAGTTCCCTTTATTTCATTAAATTAGTATAATTAAACTTAGATGGAAAATTTGAGAGGTACTATATTGTTTAATCGTGGTAGAAAAAGAAGACTTTTAAATAAAGAAGCTCAGCGTATTGTTGCTCAAATGCTTAGGGAAGTAAATGACGATAAGTACGTTGATATTAAGCAAGAGCTTTTGGAAGCATACAATTATCTAGTTAAAGAGCACGCTGATCCAGAAGATATTATTAAGGGTTTAGCAAAAGATTTATATTCTAATGCTGTTAAAGATCAGTATACATTTTCAAGACCTTTTGAAATAAATTTACAGAGATTAACAGAATTAGTTAAATAAAAAGAAGAATACCTTAGGCATTTTTCTTTTTTGTTTTTTGGACATCAGAAACTAGTAATTTTATAAGTTCACTATCTCTATCTGAAGTAACTTTTTGCCCTTTATCTTTGGACCAAGTATAGAAACCTTGACCAGATTTTAAACCAGTTTTATTTGCATCTACTAATTTTTTTAGTGTGGGATCTTCGCCCTTATTATCTTCTAAATCTGAATATAGGTATTTACTTATTTTATCAAAAACATCTAATCCACCTAAGTCTAAGCTTTCAAGAGGTCCTACGAGGCTCCAACGTCTTCCTAGACTATATTTCATTAGTTCATCAATATCCTGCGGAGTGGCAACTCCTTCTTCAACTAAGCTAAGTGCTTCACGTATAAGTGCCATTTGAAGTCTATTTCCAACAAAACCAAGAGTTTCTTTTTTGAGAGCAACTGGTTTTTTATCTATATTGTGCATTAGTTTTATAGTGGTATCTAAGACTTCTTGCGATGTGCTTTCACTTGGAACAACTTCAACAAGAGGCATAAGTTGTGCAGGATTATAAAAATGAGCGACAACAAAACGTTCTTTGTGCTCAAGATTTTTACTAATTTCTGTGGGGCTTAACCCTGATGTATTTGTTGCAAAAATAGCATCTTTTGGAGCTAAACTTTCAATATGTTCCCAAAGATCTTGTTTTATTTTCAAATCTTCCACAACTGATTCAATGACGAAATCTGCATTTTCTAAACATGCTTCTATATCCATTGTTGGGTGAATCCTATCCTGGATAGAAAGAAGGTCATCTGAATTGATTAAACCAGCATTAACAAATGAATCTAGATCATTATTGATATTTTCGACACCTCGATTAAGCCCTGCCTCAGAGTGACCTATCAGGTTTACGTCATAACCAGCCATTGCAAATTGTAACGTTATGCCATGACCCATGGTACCAGTACCAAAATTAGCAATTAATTTAATATCTTTCATAATTAATAACCTCCACTTGTATATTCAATAATAAATCAAATAGGGTATATTTAGCTAGAAATAAATATTTTAAATAAAGTGAATTATAGTTCCAGATTCAAATAAAATATAAGCACCTATTATTATATAAATTGATGATGTTATATATTTTTGCCATTTATCAAGGATACTAGAGATAACAGGTGCCTTTGAAATAAGGTAACCAATGTAACAAAAAATAGACATCATAATAAAGAATGTAATTAACATAATAGGAATCTCAGAAATATTTATTTGGGAGAAAACAGGTATATAAATACCGAGATTATCTGCACCACACGAAGTGACTGTTATAATAGCTACATTTATGACTATATGTTTATTTTTTAAAAATTGAGCACTTACCTCAGAATCATCATCATTTGAAATTAAAATTTTAATACCGAATATAATCGGAATAATACCAAGTAATCCTAATATCCACTCATCTGGTACAAAATTTAAAACGAGTCCAAATAAAAGTGATACACCGATAAGAACACTTGTACCTAAAAAATCACCCCAATAGATTAGCCATCTCTGATTTTTAGTTTTAATACCGCTAAAGAGAATAGTTAATATAATTAAATAATCGATACTGGTCGAGCAATACGCAGCAATAGTTAATAAAATGGTTTTCATATAGTTCTCCCTTTAATACCTATATGTTATCTTAATTTTTTGAAAAAAGATGAGATGTTGATTTTATTTACGGAAGAATGTAATTTTAAGGTAAGATTAATCTGTTTTATTAATTTAAAAACTGGAGGGAATATGCTTTACCTAGAAAATTTTACTTTTCCGACGGAAGATCAAGAATGGAGATTTTTTATAAATCAAGAATTGAAAGTGTACAACAGCTACTATCCTTTTCAAACGATAGTAAGCAAAGGAGTTCAAACCATAAATTTTGAACCAATAACAATACTTAGTGGTAGCAATGGATCTGGTAAGACAACAATTCTTAATGTTATTTCTGAAAAACTAAAGCTTAGTCGAGAAACCCCATATAATCGAACTAATTTTTATGAAGAATATTTGGATATGTCAGATTTCAATCTTTCTCATGAACTAACGCCTAGTAGCTGCATTATCACCAGTGATGATGTTTTTGATTACATGCTCAATATTAGAGAAGTCAATGAAGGTATTGATAAAAGAAAAAGTGAAGTGTATGAGGAATATTTAGATGCTAAGCATGCAAATTTTCATTATCATGGACCAGAAGACTATAATAAATTAAAAGAAATAACAACGGCACGTAGACAGACTCAATCCAAATTTACACGCGAACATGTAATGGATAACATTCGGGAACAGTCCAACGGAGAGAGTGCGTTCAATTATTTTACAAAATTAGTTAAAGATGATGGGTTGTACATTTTGGATGAACCAGAAAATTCATTGTCCCCAAAATTACAAATTGAATTAGTGAGATTCATTGAAGATTCTGCTAGATTTTATAATTGCCAATTTATTATTGCTACTCATTCACCGTTTTTACTTTCTATAAAGTATGCCAAGATATTTGATATGGATTCTAATCCAGTCACTACAAAAAAATGGACTGAGTTAGATAACGTAAAGATATATCACGATTTTTTTGATAAACACAATAAAGAATTTTAAATAAAAAGCTAACTAATTAATAGTTAGCTTTTTTATTATAGTTTAATAACAACTTTACCTTGTAGATGTCCGTTACGTACTTTATCTATTGCATCATTTATCTCAGATAAAGAAAATACTTCAGGATCAATAGCAGGAACTATTTTATTATCGTCAATTATTTTTGAAAGTTGCTTTAGTTGAGAACCATCATTTTTAACAAAAATAAAATTATAACTAACACCATGTTCAGCCGCTTTACGATCTAATTTTTTGCCTGCTAAACTGAATAGCATTTTTTTCAAACCTGTGAAGTTATAATATTCAGCAAAATTTTTGTTTGGTCCACTAATTAGAGAGAGAATTTTGCCACCTTTTTTCATAACAGACAATTCATGATCGTATTCTTTGGTTCCAAGTGTATCAATAAGATAGTCTATCTCAGAAAGCTTTTCCCAGTAGTTATCGATCTTGTAGTCTAAATATACATCTGCACCTAGAGCGGTAATTCTTTCTCTAGAGTCAGCATTTCCTGTGACGATAACTTTTAAACCTAAACTTTTAGCAATAGGGACCGCTAATTGACCAAAAGAACCAGATCCACCAGGGATCAAAATAGTTTTTCCAGACTCAACTTTCATTATATCTTTTAATGCTTGAATTGCTGTCAGACCTGTTAAGGGGGCTGCTACAGCTGTTTTTAAATCTAATGAATTGGGAATTTTAGCTATAGTTGAGCTATCTAGAGCAATATATTCAGCAAATCCTCCGATATGTTCAGTAGGTAATCGAGTATATATTTCATCACCAACTTTAAAATCATGAACGTTAGAACCAACTTCTTCGATAACTCCTGAAATTTCATTCCCTTGAGTTTGTGGTAGTTTGTAGTTTTTTATTAATTTGATTTTTCCAGTGCCAACAAGTATATCAAGTGGATTTACTGCGGCATAACTAATTTTTATTAAAACTTCATTTGATTTTATTTGTGGTTTGTCGATGTTGTTAATTACTAGTTTGAAATCGTCTTGGTATTTAGTTAATTGAGCTGCTTTCATTTTTAATAATCTCCAGTAACGTTTTTCTTTTTTTGTAACTGATGATAATATAACACCTTTAGTTTCAAAATTCAAAAAATGTAACTAAAAATGTTATAATATTTTCAATTGGAGGCGGATATGGCAAATTTATCACGACAGATAATCATCGATACCGCATTAAAATTGGTAATCGACGAGAAAAAAACAAATATAAAAATTGAACAAATTGCAGATCAATTAGACGTAACACATGCCGCAATTTATAAATATTTTAAAAATAAAAACGAGTTATGGCAATGTGCTTCGATATGTTGGTTTGAAGAAAACATTGTCGCATCTATAAAGCTGAAATCTAGTTATAAAAGTAATACGGATGAACTATATGATTGGTTGTGGCAATTTGCCAATGCCAAGAAAAGAGCTGCAAACGAACATTTAGAGATATTCAACTTGATTTCTATTTATTTGGATGATCATCCTTCTGAAATAAGGAATGTATTAACACCAAGTTATCGCTACATCAATGAACTCATGAATTATAGAGATGAAGATTTTAGAAAATCCGAAGCAATATTATCTTGTTTTGCGATATTTACTTTGCCAAGTTTTAAAGAAACTTGGAATCGTTCAGATTATAAGCAACGATTTGACGATATTTGGAATATGATATTACCTGGATTATGAAATATATATTAACTTTCAAATCGTTGAAAAAAGCTAACCCATAGGGTTAGTTTTTTTTTTATTTTATAGCATTTCAAAATATTTATCTAAGTAGATTTTATTAGCGATGGCGGTTATTACATTTTGTAACATTATCTTTTCTTCAGGTTCATTAGAGCTATCAAATTCGCTTAATTTTTGTCGTGAAAATACTTTATTTAATATATCAATTAGCTCTGAGCAAAAATATTCATATGATTCTTGAACATTATGAGTATCTGCCTGAACAGATAACAACTTATTGATGTCTTCTAGAGAAAGAACTACCTTTGAAATCGCAATAAAGAATAAAATTACGATTTGATCTCTGGAGTACTGCTTTTTAATAGGACTATCTATTAATTTTTTCTTTACGTAGTTACTGATCATTGAATTAGTAATAGTAACATCACCCAGTGGTTCCAGATATTCATTTAAATACTTAACAGTTTGTTCGAGATATAGGCCAACATTAGGAATCTCTTTATAACTTGGTAATGTGAAGTTTTTGATAGAATCAGCGATAGTTTTTTGCGACTTTTCGTCCATGTATTTACACCTTCTTGAGTATAAATTATATAAGATGCGTTCATAAAGTTCAAATTAGTTTCTTAAAAGTATTTATGAAACTTTTGACAGGTTTTTGAAAAACCGATAGAATATAGAAAAACGGTGAAGGTGTTTACTATGACATTTAGAATTATTTCAGATTCCTCATCAGATGTTAGAAATTTAGATAATAAATTATATAAACAGGTCCCTTTAACAATTATTGCAGATGATGTTGAGTATAAAGATAATCAAGAATTAGATATTAAAAAAATGCAGATGAGTCTTTCAAATGCAAAAAACTCAGGAACTTCATGTCCTAATATTGACGAGTGGATGACAACTTTTGAGGGTGCAGACAATATATTTGTGGTGACTATCACCAGTCAACTATCTGGGAGCTATTCATCAGCTGTACAAGCAGCTGAAATATTCAAAGAAAAAAATCCTAACATTAATATTAAGGTGATAGATTCAAAATCGACAGGACCGGAAATGGGTCTAATCATTGAAAAGTTAGATCAAATGATTGAAGAAGGACTATCATTTCAAGAAATTGCGGATAATATCGTTGAATATCAGCAAAAAACAAGATTGCTCGCTGCTTTGAGTTCTTTGGATAATATGGCAAAGAATGGTCGTGTTAATTCAGCGCTCGCTAAGTGCGCTAAACTTTTAAATATTAAGATGATAATTACCGCTAGTTCAGACGGAAAATTAGAACTTGTTACTAAAGTAAGAAGCCAAAAGAAATTTTTAAATACATTGCTAGAACAAATGAACTCCAATGGCTACTCAGGTGGAAAAGTAAAAGTTAACCATGTAAATAATCCAATTTTAGCTGAAAGTATACAATCATTGATTAATCAAAATTATCCGCAAGCGATTGTTGAAATAACTCCTTGCCAAGGATTGTGTAGCTATTATGCTGAAGATGGTGGAATTTTAATTGGATACGAATTGAAATAATTGTAAAAAAAGTTTACCCTAAGCTTAATAATTTGGGGGTGTTTTTTATGGAGTATTACAAAGTATCCGAAGATATAACTCTAAAGAGTCTTGATATTTCTCAGGCGGAAGAAATATATAATGCAGTAGATGAAAGCAGAGATACTCTTGATGAATGGTTAAGTTGGGTAGAAAAAACTAAATCTATTGAAGATGAAAAAAATTCAATTAATATGTTATCTGAAAAAATATCCAACAGGGAATTATGGTTAATGGTTATTTATTATCAAGATAAATTAGTTGGAATGATTGATATACATAATATTCTTGATGAACATCATCGAGGTGAAATTGGTTATTGGCTTAGTGATAAGTATTCCCATAGGGGCATTATGCATAATTCTCTCAAAAAAACGATAAATGTAGCATTTAATAATTTGGGAATCCATCGTTTGGATTTGCTTGCTGATATCGATAACCACCCCAGTCGAGCTGTGGCAAAAAGTGCTGGATTCACAGAAAAAACAATACTCAAAGATTACTTGTTTAACAAAGGAACATATCGAGATGTGGCACTGTACTATCTAATAAATCCCGAAAATTAACAACTATATCGTTATCCGTGTAGTTGTTTTTTATTTGCCTTGTATTATTATATTTATAACATTGCAATTAAATTTACATTGGGGAGAATTTGATTACATGATAGATTTCATAAAAAAAGAAGCATCCTGTTGTTTGTTTCCGGTATTGTTATTTGGTGCAATGTTCGTAACTAAGTATGTTCATATTCCACATTTATATAGATATGACTTGTTGCTAATTTTAGCAATTATATTCCAAATTGCCTTAATAGTAACAGGTTATGAAACCTGGCAAGAAGTGAAAGTGATTTTAATATTTCATGTGGTGGGTTTGATACTAGAGATATTTAAAACGTCTATTGGGATGTGGGCATATCCAGAACCTGCCTATACTAAAATATTAGGAGTGCCTTTGTATAGCGGATTTATGTACTCTAGTGTTGGTAGTTATATTTTTCGTGCATGGAAGGTCTTTGATTTACAATTTGAAAGTTGGCCCAAAAAATTATCTGTGGTTGTGTTGTGTATTGCAATTTACTTAAACTTTTTTACCCATCACTTTATATGGGATTTAAGGTACATAATTATAGCAGCTACGGTAATTATTTTTTGGAAAACCAAAGTATTTTTTGTACTTAAAGATAGAGTTCATTATATGTACATGAATATGGCATTCTTATTTATTGGGATAGCTTTGTGGGTAGCTGAAAATATTTCAACATTTTTTTCTGCTTGGAAGTATCCAAATCAGAGAATGGGTTGGCACTTGGTAGGTTTGGGTAAAATATCCAGCTGGGGATTGCTAGTTATTCTTAGTATCGCATTAGTTTATTATAGTATTGAAAAACATGGGGATTGGGGTATTAAAAATGTCAGAAAATTATGATGAACAAAAATATTTAGCATTTCAATTAATAGGGATGTTAACTGAAAAGAATGAAGAACCATTACGTGAACTGTTAGGAGAATTCTATTCTGGTGACATCTACGGAGCAACATTTCTCCTACAAGTTGGCAAATGTATGAAGGAAAATAAAATATCTTTAAGTGATGAAAAATCTGCTGAGTTATCTAAATTAGTTAAATTAATTGGCAAAGATAATCAAGATGCCGCTACTCAAAGAGGATTAGCGGGATTAGGGTTATTTTTATAGTTATTAATTATGGGTAAATCAAAAAAATCTACAGTATTTTTACTGACAATGCTAATTTCAGAAATCATTTTATCTTTTGCTTCTTTGAATTTTACTGTGAATAAAGCGATAAATATCATGTTTTTACAATCTGTATTTTCGGGATTTAAAATGATGATATCAATTTTGATTTTGTATATCGTAATAATTTCTTTATTAATATTAACCGATCGGAAATATAACCAGGGGAATCAAATGTTTAACGCGCTTATTTTAAGTCAAACTATGGCAATCGTTGTTAGCCTTTTACTATCATTAGTTTTATCGTCGATAAATTTAAAGATTGCTAGTTTAATTTTATTTCCCATTATTTTTATATCTTTTTATTATTACGTTTTAAATGATGAAAAAATAGAAATTAAAAATAATTTATTGATACCTGCCATAGGGTCTATTTTTTATTCGGTAGTGTATATTTTGATATTGACTTCAAATTTATAAAATCTAACCTCAAAAAAAATTTTAGGTTAGATTTTTTTGTATATATTTAAAAATAGGTAGACCGTTCACAGGAAACTGAGTAAAATACTGAATTGGCAATCAATATCTAATTCATTTAAGGAAATAAATATGACAGTTTTTTATACAGTAGCATTTTTATTAGTTGGGGTTATTGGAGCAAATATTATTCGAAGATTTGTTACCCAAATTCCCGAAGTTTTTATACTTATAGCAACAGGGGCATTTTTATCGATCTTTCCTATTTTTCAAAATTTTGAAATAGAGCCTGAGTATTTTATGTTGCTATTTATTGCTCCGTTGATGTTCTATGACGGACAAAAGCAATCATTTGAAAAAGTGAGATCCAAATTTTGGGGAATTTTTATAATGTCCGTAGTTTTAGCTTGTGTGACTGTCTTGATTGTAGGTTTCACAGCTAACACATTTGAAGTTAAGTGGACTCTTCCACTAGCTATTGCTTTGGCAGCTATCGTTACACCAACGGATGCAATGGCTGTAAAAACAATGACCTCTAATAGATCAGTTCCTACGGGTGTTAATGATGCTCTAGAACTGGAATCTCTTTTTAATGATGCAACAGGATTAGTGCTATTAGATCTAGCCTTATCTGTTTTATATAAGGGTAATTTCTCAATTGTCGGTGGGATAGGACACTTCCTATTTGTTTCAATAGGTGGAATCATTGTAGGACTGATAGGTGGAATTATTCTTGTAATGGTTAGGTATAATATCAATATTCATGGGGATAATCCTGAATTAATTACGATTCCTATTAGTTTATTAACACCATTTTTTATATATTTATTAGCTGAATATTTTGGTGTATCAGGGATCCTGGCTGTGGTTGCTACAGGTATAGAACACAATTGGGAGTCAGATAGATTGAAACTAACTTCTACAAATGTTCAATTAACAACAAAAACAATCTGGTCTGTTATAACAGATATTCTGAATGATATGGTCTTCTTGATATTAGGATTAGCACTACCTAGTATATGGAAAAACTTTGAAAAAATAGGTTTTAGAGAGATTTTAAGTATGCTATTGGTAAGTTTGATAATTTATCTGGTAATGATAGCCATTAGATACTTTGGAACTTATAGAAATGACGGTATTAAGAAAACCTTTTGGAGAAACGTTTCCAGAGAAGAAGATAAAAAGTATTCTAAAATTTTTGCAATTGGTGGAATTCACGGAACTGTTACACTTGCTATGGCATTTTCTTTGCCTAAAACCATTGGCGGACAAGCATTTCCCTACAGAGAAGAACTAATTACGATTACAACATTTGTGATTATAATTAGTATGATATTTAGTGCCATAATATTCCCAATTATTCTTAAGAGTAAATCAGAGGATTATGATATCGAAGATTTAAATGATACTAGAAATAAAATGGTGGATTACGCTATTTTACAAATGAGATCGACAATAGAAGATCACGATACTAGAGAAAAATTGACATATCAATTGGAAACACAGAAGAGAAACCGTACCACTCTGAATAGAAAAGATTTCAATGATAATTTTTATTTACTCTTCAATGAAACAAAGAGTTTAACGGATAGTTTTATTCATAGTGATGAGATAAATAAAAAATATAGCCCACAAACCATTGATATTTACGATCATATTATGTATCGGTCACTAATTGAAAATAAAAGAATTCCTTTAAGAGATAGAATTCAACATATGTCTAAAGAGATAATTTGGCATACTAAAAATAGGGTTATTACTAGAAGACAGCGTGAAGTCTTTAGAAATAGAAGAATTGAAAATGACCAAGAGTATGCTCAAAAGGTTTCTGAATGGACCAAAACCAGAGAAGAGCTATTATCATTAAATAATGAAGTAATTGAAGAAGTGGACAACTACTTGGATAGTGTTATGCAGGCAAGACTTGAGCAAAATAAGACTGAAAATACTCATATATTCATGGTTAGAAAAGTTATGGATCGATTCTTTAATAATGTTAAGCATGAATATCAAGCAAATAAACAGCCAATTGATAATTCCTATTACATGGAAGCTTTCCAACATGAATACAGTTTTATACAGGAATGCTTTAATAACGGAGAAATTAATCAAGAAATATCCAGTACCTTATTTACAGAGATAAATCAGGCACAGCTTTTACAATTACAGACAACATATTAAAAAAAGAAGTAACGACTGATGTCGTTACTTCTTTTTATTTACTTTGATAAAATAATCCACCCTTATTTGCAAGGGTATTGGGTTTTAATTCATAAAGTTGTTTTTCTAAGACAATATTTTTAGTCCCAGAAATATATTTTTTAAAGTGATCAGTCTCTAAATGTTTCAGATATGCTTTGTTGTCTTGGTAAATTTCAAAGAATATCCATTTTGATGGATCATCGTTAAGAGAGCCAGCGTACATAAGAAAAACGCTAGATTCTACTTCCACCGCAGTTTTCATTTCTTCGAAAACGACATTTTTGAATATACCAGCATTAGTAGTATCAATTTTTATTTTAGCTAATCTTACTGAAGTTTGAGCATTATAAAGTTCTTGAATAGGAGCTTTCTTTTCTGTCAGAAGTTCAGGGTCAAGTTCGAATATCTCATGTCGATCAAGATTTTAATTTTTGGAAAATTCAGCAAACTTTTTAAAGTATTCAGAATCGGCATGCTTAATGTATGAATTGTAATCTTCATAAATTTCTAAAACAAAATTATCAGTAACGTCATTTGTATCGTGTGCAGATAGTAGAGTTTTGGTGCCTGACTCCAGTTTTATTGCTGATTCTATATTAGTTTTGCCTAGATTATTAAATTCATTGATGTTATTTAAGTCTGTTCTCAAATTAAATATTCTAAATATCATTACTGATCTCCAAAGATTTTTTCAAAATTGCCTTGATAGATTAGTTCTTTATTTGAGTCACTGATTTTCATCTCATTAATTGCAGAGATTATTTCTTCAGTAGCTCCTTCATCAGGAATACCAAATGGTGCATCGGTACCAAATAACATGTGATCCGCACCAAAGTAACTTACTGCCAATTCTAGAGCCTTTGTATTACCAAGTATTGCAGTATCAACATAGAATTTCTTGAAATCTTCTGCTTGATCTGAAGGTAATATATTATCAATTCTGCCTGCAAAGAAGGGAATCATTGCACCCGCATGATGAACAATTATTTTTAAGTTAGGAAACTTTTGGAATATGCCAGCTTGAACAATTTGCAGCATTGCTTGGGATAGTTCATATTCCCAGCTGAAAACGATATTATTGTCGGGTTTTCTAGAATCAAAAACTGGATGTAGAAGAATAGGTATATCTAATTTACTAGCAGTTTCAAAGATGGGTAGAAAATCTGTATCAGCGATACTTTTACCTAAAGCACGAGTGAATAATTGAATCCCGATTAATTCAGATGATTTGGCAATGTCATCTTTCATGATATCAAGAGAAGCATCGATATTATTCATCGGTAGCATAGCTATACCGGCAGTAAATAAATCACTGTTTTCAGATACTAAATTGGAAATTTCTTTATTTGCTTCAATACATAATTTGGCAGATTTATCAGCATCTACGTAATCTTCAGGATTTACGTTAACTGCAGAAATAACTTGTTTAACATCTACAGGAAAGTTAGTACGACGATTTTTTATATCAGATAACAATTCTTTTTGTTTGATAAAAGGGTATTGTTTTGGAATTGTGCTATCAATTTCTAACATCTCATTATAAAATTTCTCTGGTAATACATGAGCGAATACGTCTATTTTTGTCATGATATCTCCTTTTGTTATGGGTTAATATTAACATTTTTAAAAAATTAAAACATATGCATTAGTGAATAAATTATCTATGTCACTTAAAAAGTGACATTTAATATGTTAACGCTTTCTTAATTAAGAATTAATATAAAGATATAAAAATCAATGAGGTGAAAATATGAATATAATAGATGCAGATTTGGTTAATTTAGACTTAGATTTGTCTACTCAAGATGATGTTTTTAAGTATCTTGCAAATAGTTCGGTGAAAAATGGACGTGCTAATAATGTTGACAGTATATACCAGGGACTGATTGAAAGAGAGAAAGAATCCACTACAGGTTTTGGCAAAGGAATAGCCATTCCGCATACTAAAAACTCTGCAGTGATTGATGTTACTGTTGCTGTAATTAGAACTAATAATCTAATTGAATGGAATTCTTTGGATGGTAAGCCAGTTAACACCATGATTAATCTATTGGTACCTGACAATCAAGCTGATGAACATTTGAAATTATTGGCAAAATTGAGTCGCCAACTTATGCATGAAGATTTTACAAATGTTTTGAAAAATGGAACTAAGGAAGAAATTTTAGAAATTGTAAATAATGTCATAACTAATTAGGGGAAATGTAATGAAAATAGTAGGTATAACAAATTGCCCAGCTGGTATAGCTCATACTTACATGGTGGCTGAAGCAATTGAAGAAAAATGTAAAAGTCTAGGATATGAAGTACATATTGAAACACAAGGTGCTAGTAGTGTAGAGAACAAATTAACTAGTGAACAAATAGCAGAAGCTGACTATGTTGTATTGGCATTAGGAAAGGGTCTTACTGATGAAGATAAAGACCGTTTCCAAGGGAAAAAGGTTGTTGAGTTACCTGTTTCTGAAGCTTTAAAACATATTGATACTCTGTTCGATGACATTGATAGTAAGGCAAATGTTTTAGGTGGTAATAAGGAATCTAAAATTAAAATGGGTAATGATCAACCTGCTGTTAAAGATTGAAGAAAAATTATTCAGGTCAAGAGTTAGGAAAAGTTTTAGATGTTTCTAGAAGAACTATAATTCGAGATATTGATGCAATTAATTATTGGCTAGGAATTGATAATATAGGATTCGTTGATAATAATTTGGGATACAGTTTAAATGTTAATAATGATTATCTTTTAGAATCAAAAATGAAAGAATTTCAAAGTATTCAATACCGTTTGATTTATCAACTATTGATAAATGAATTTGAGACAACTGATGAACTAACAGAACAGTTAAATTTAACAACTAAAGAATTGCACGATTTAATTGATTTGATTAACGATAAGTATAACCAAATTTTTGAAATAAAAACTAAAGTCAGAGTGGGTAACTATCTTAATGTATCTAAGTACAAAAAGGTAGATTTATTATCTAGTTTGATTTTTGTTAAAGATGATGTTTCTTCAACGAATATTGATAAACTATCATATTCCCAATATTTAAATGAAAAACAATTAGTTTCTCAGATAGATGCTTGTAAATCCACAGATTATAGATTTAACGACTTTAGTAAACAAAAAAGAACAATAGTTGATGATTTTGTTAAATTGGATTTATCGTCATTATTTTCAGAAATTAATGGTAACTACCATATAAATCTGGTCAATGATAAATTTCTTGAAGAATTAAAAAATCATGTTGTTCGTTCTATATTATTTCCTAATTATTTTAATGAAATAGAAAAAAATCAATTTGAATTGTTAAGGCAGAATAATCCGTTTGAATTTGAACTATCATATGAAATAGCTCAAAATCTAAATAATTTTTTTGATAAGGAAGTGTATATAGATTCTAATTACATAGCACTTTACGTAATTAATAATCTAAGAATTAATGAGATAAATAAAGTTAACATAAAGTTAATAGAAGATAAGTATTCTATAGCATCGATTAATCAAACATTGTTATTAGATAACATAGATAATGTTTCAGTGGAAATTGTTCAAGACTCGAATTTAGAGAATGATAATGCGGATTTAGTAGTTGGTTCTAGCAGTAATTTATCTCAGGTAAATTATGATTTTGAATACAATGGAATATTAAATGATGTTTCACTTAGGGAAATAAAAAAGCTAGTTCAAAATATTGAATTTGATAAATATATTTCACTAGATTTTTCTGAAGATAATTTTTTAAATTTAGAAAATAATACTGGTGATTTTATAGAAGCCTTAAATGATGGATTAGATATTTTTTGTAAAAGAAAGCTACTATCCAGTAATGATAAGAAAAAAATTGTGAGTCGTGAATTGGAAGGAAATCAATTAATTGTCAATCATATTTCTATACCACATATATCAGCAGATATTGATCAACAATATGACATATTAGGTATAAATATGAGTAATGAATTAGTGGTCGATGGAGAAAGGGTTCATTTTATATTAGTTGTTATGGTTAACCAAAATCTAAATAAAGGATCACAAATTTTTTCTTATCTTTATCAAAAAATTAAAAATAACAGTAACTCTAGAATTAATAATTACAATGAATTATTAGAATTATTGGAAAATAAAAACAACGGCGTATAAGCGTCGTTGTTTTTTATAGAAGAATGCTCAACAGGTTTAATCTAAGTACCGATAAAGATATCAAAAATCATGAATTTTAAGACGAAAAAAAACAGTAACCACGGCTATTAAGCTGCGTGATTACTGTTTAGTGTTGATTTTATTGGTATGGGAGGTCAGGGGATCGAACCCTGGACCCACGGATTAAGAGTCCGTTGCTCTGCCAGCTGAGCTAACCGCCCATTAAATGTTTGTAACTGATCAACGAGATATATATTATCACAAAAAAACACCATATAGCAACAGTTTTTTACTGATTTTTAAGGTTAATTTATTAGAATTTTGTTTTAATTATCGATACCTAGTATAATGTAATCATTGAGGAGTGAAACTATGTCAAAGAAAATACTAGTAGTAGATGATGAAAAGCCAATTTCCGATATTGTAAAATATAATCTTGAAAATGAAGGTTATGAAGTACTAACTGCATTTGACGGACAAGAGGCACTAGACTTAGTAGAAGAAGAAAATCCAGATCTTATTCTACTTGATCTTATGTTGCCTGTAATTGATGGCTTAGAAGTAGCCCGTACCGTTCGTAAAACAAAAGATACACCTATTATTATGCTAACTGCAAAAGATGGCGAGATTGACAAAGTTATCGGCTTAGAATTGGGTGCTGATGACTATGTTACAAAGCCCTTCTCTAATCGTGAATTAGTTGCTCGTGTCAAAGCTCGACTACGTATTCAAATGCCAGCTAAAACTGATGATAATAATAATTCAGAAATTAAAATTGGAGACCTAACTATTCTCCCAGATGCATATACTGTTACAAAAAATGGTAAGGAAATAGAACTTACACATCGTGAGTTTGAACTGTTACATTATTTGGCTCAACATATTGGTCAAGTAATGAAGCGTGAACACTTGCTTCAAACAGTATGGGGATACGATTATTTCGGTGATGTACGTACTGTGGATGTTACAGTTCGTAGATTGAGGGAAAAAATAGAAAATAACCCCAGTCAGCCCGAATGGTTAATGACTCGTCGTGGGGTAGGATATTTTCTACGCGATCCAGAATCAGATAATAATTAAAAGCAGCTAAGTCTATTTAGACTAAACTGCTTTTTTATTATTCTTTCCAACTGAAGTATAATATAAGTAATGTTTATTAAATTTATATGGGTGAATTAATTTGAAAAAAAGATTTGGTTTCTTCAAGTCAATCCATTTCAAAATTGGGTTGTCGTTTATTCTTATTCTTGTTGTCACAATTGAAATTATTGGGGCTTATTTTGTTCGTCAACTGGAAGAGCAAAATGTATCCCAGTTTGAACAAACAATTGTTGTTACACCGTATGTTTTGTCACAATTATCTACCAATCTGACAGACAATGATTCCCATACTAGGGATAATATCAATAAAATTATTCAAGATTATGCTCGCAGTAACTCAGATGTTACGGATATTCAAGTTGTTGATAATAACAATATTATTGTGGGCTCAAAAGTTGATGGTGATACGGTGGTTGGAACTAAATCATTACGTGAATCCATCGAAAAAAGTATGAAGAGTAATAAAAAAGTTACACAAATATATTATGACAAAGACCGTGGTAGCTCATATGAATTAATCCAACCAATATCATCAACCGATGATAGTACGGTAGTTGGAGCAGTATATATTCGAGCCAACATGGAATCCGTGTACTCTAGAATTAATAACATCATTGTTATTTTTCTAACCGCTTCATTAATGGCTGGATTACTTGGTGCCATAATTTCTATTTTCATATCAAGGGCAATTACTCGTCCTATTGATGAAATGCGTCAACAAGCTGTTCGTATGGCAGAGGGTGATTATTCAGGACAGGTTAGAGTTTATTCACCTGATGAATTAGGACAACTCGCCATGTCGGTTAATGATTTATCGGTAAAGGTTGAAGAAGCTACTGAGAACTCAGAATCTGAGCGACGACGTTTGGATAGTGTTCTTTCTCAGATGTCGGATGGTGTTATCGCTACAAATAGATTAGGTAATATCACTGTTATTAATGAAATGGCCATAGAATTCTTGAATATTGAAAAAGATGTTCACAACATGATGTTGACTGACTTACTTAAGATTAGTGATGAAGTTACATTTGAAGAATTGTTAGAAAATCCTGAACCTATGGTTTTGGAAATAAATGATGCAAATGATGAGATAGACTACGCTGAAGATAACTCACTAATATTGAACGCTGAATTCTCTCTTATTCAAAGAAATAGTGGGTTTGTGAGTGGTATGGTCTGTGTTCTTCATGACGTTACAGAACAACAAAAGATTGACCGAGAGCGCCGTCAGTTTGTTTCCAACGTTTCTCATGAGTTAAGAACCCCATTGACTAGTATTAGTAGTTACATCGATGCTCTTAATAATGGTGCTTGGGAAAATAAAGAACTTGCTCCACAATTCTTGAGCGTTACAGCAGAAGAAACTGATCGTATGATTCGTATGATACAAGACCTACTAAATCTATCTAGAATGGATCAGGGTAGATCAAAACTAGATAAAGAGTTGGTAAACTTCAACGAATTCTTCTCATATATATTAGATCGATTCGATATGATGCTTAAGAAACAGTTAGCAGATGCTGAGGAAGATAATAATAAAGTAGTTAAAAAATATCGAATCAAGCGAGTCATCACTAACAAAGATTTATGGGTGGAAATTGATACAGATAAAATGACTCAAGTTATAGATAACATTATTAATAATGCTATTAAATATTCGCCAGATGGTGGAGTAATTACATGTCGATTACTAGAAACTAATAAACATATCATAATAAGTATCTCCGATGAGGGATTAGGTATTCCTCGTAAGGATATAAAGAATGTTTTCGAACGTTTCTATCGAGTAGATAAGGCTCGTTCAAGGCAACAAGGTGGTACAGGACTTGGATTATCAATTTCTAAGGAGATTGTAGAACAACACAAAGGTCGTATTTGGGTAAATAGTGCTGAAGGTAGAGGATCAACATTCTATATTTCTCTACCATTTAATCCAAATGAGACAGGAGGAGAGTGGGATGAGATTTAGTCGTAGAGTAGTTCAAATTTTGTTAATAATTGCTGTAGTAACTAGTATCGTCCTATCTTTCTTTGTCTGGTCAAATACAGCTAGATACCAACGTGGGAAGGATATTGATTTAACTGAGTCTTCTTCATATGACAAGGATAATATTCCAATTGATCAAATTATTAGTCCTACTCAAGTTATTTGGCATGATGGTAAGAATCAGAAACTTATCTATAATAGTAAAGAAAATATATCTTATACAATTCAAGAGTCCATGAAAAAGTGGAAGATTCAAGCACCTGAGTTAGTTTTTAAAAAAGATGGTGCCAAATATCAACAAAAGATCCAGCAAAAAGATACTATCCAGTTGGTTTATCCAACACAGATTTCTGTTAATACGTTGGGTTATATATTGGGTGATAAAATTCTGCAAAAAGCTTCTGACAAAACATTTGATAGAATTATATTTACTACAAACAATGGAAAAGATCCATTTGTATATTTGGCTGACGATGATAGCTATACAGTTTATCGAGCAAAAGTTGGTAATGCATCGTCATTACCTGTATTAGATTTGGCCAAGAAGTCCAATATTAATTATGATGTTCAGTTGAACACAATGAAACAAGGTATCAGAACATTCTTCAAGGAACCAATTAGTATGCAATCATACTCATATGTTATTACATCCAAGAATGATAGCGAGTATACCTCGCCACTATTTTCTTCTAGTAAGTATGATATAAGTACATCGCAAAATGGTGATAATTATATTTATGCTTATGGAGATTCACTTAGACTTGAATCTGATCATTCAACAGGAGAACTAACTTTTAACGACTATAGTGACAATAGTGTTCCAAAGAATCGTTTAGACTTTTTCTTGCGTGGATATAACAAAGTTACCAAGATAGAAAGTTCGGTTTCTAATTTACGTTTATTCCGTGGAAACTATAAACAAAAGAGTCTTATCTATCGTGAGTATGTTGAGGGATTCCCAATATTTAACAAAACAACGTTTGGTTCAGTTAGAGTCAACTTTAGTAGAGATGGTTCAACAGAAATGTTTATAAATAGGGTATTAGAAGTTCCAGTGCCATCGGATCAACAAAAAACAGAACTGAAACCTACAAGTGACATACTTACAGGTTTAGTAAATTCAGGATATCTAGCTAATGATATTGAAGATATTGAAGTTGGGTATCAATGGAAGAATGAAGAAAATGCGGATAATGTGGTTGATTTAGTTCCAACCTACTACGTTAAGATGCAAGGTAAATGGAAAACATATTCAGAATGGACAAATTTATCAGCTTTGGAGGAGTAGCAAATGGATTTTAGAAGAATAGAAATAATTTTTCTTGTTGTTTTCGTTTCACTAGATGTCTTTTTGCTGCTGTCTTTCAGAAGTAGTCAACACTTTTTTAATAGCGGAAGTACTGTAACATCAACATCTGTTGAAATGAAGAAGAGAAATATTTCAACAGGTAAATTGGATAGTGATCAACAATACGGTTACTATTTAGGAGCTAAACCCAGTGGAGTGTTAGGTCAAAACTATAATAAATTAAAAAATCAATCTGTTACATACATTGCCAATGATGATAAAATATCAAGTAATTTAATTTCTACATTGAATGTGAATGGTAAGAAAAAAGTTTCTGTAATCGATAATTTTATGAAGAAAGACTCAAATATACTATTTGGTGAAAAGTACACATATTCACCACAACTTTCTTCAAGTACAAAAATTGTGTATGCTCAAAATGTTTCCTCAGGAGCCATTTTTGATAAAACAGCACAATTGGTATTTACTGTTTCAGGTGACAAGATAGTTAGTTACACACAAACTTATATTCCTTCAGCTAGTGTTTTACATGAAAAATCAGTATTAAAAAGTGAAAAAGACGTAGTGGATAATTTATATACAAATTCTGAAATTCCGAATAATTCTAAGATAACTTATATAAATTTGGCGTATACTAAATTGCTAGAAGCAAACGATAATACTATTTATATACCTGTATGGTTTGTAACTATTAAAAATACAGACAACGATATAAGTAGTACAAAACAGGTCAACGCATTTACTGGTGCGATAATTAAGGATGATTCGTCGTCTATTGGAGATAATTAAATTGGATTCAAAATTAGATAATATGAAGATAAGTGTTCTTGCCAGCAGCAGTACAGGAAATGTTACGTATATCGAGACACCTCAGCACAAAATTTTGGTAGATGCAGGGATGTCAGGTAAAAAGATTAAAGAGTTACTTGACTCTGTTGGCAAAAATATTGAAGAAATAGATTCGCTATTTGTTACTCATGAACACTCCGACCATATAAAAGGAGTCGGAGTATTAGCACGAAGATACGGTTTAAATGTTTATGCAAATGAAAAAACATGGCAAGCTATGATGCCTAAAATAGGTAAAGTAGATAGCGATCAAATTAACATTTTTGATAAAAATAAAGTTTTAAGTTTAGGCGATTTAGATATTGAGAGTTTTGGAGTATCACACGACGCAGCTGATCCACAATTTTATAAATTTCATCATAATAACAAGGATTTTGTCATTTTGACTGATACAGGCTACATCTCTGATACTGTTGAAAAAAAGATAGAAAATGCTGATGGTTATCTGTTTGAATGCAACCATGATGTAGATATGTTGAGAAATGGATCTTACGCATGGTCCCTCAAACAAAGAATACTCAGTGAAAAGGGTCATCTTTCAAATGAAGATGGAGCAAGAGGGTTGATGGATGTAATCGGTGAAAATACTAAGCAAGTATATTTAGGTCACCTTAGTCCTGAAAACAATACAAAATATACAGCTCATGAGACAGTGGCAACATTTTTGAAAAACCATGATATGGCTGTTGATCATGATTTTTATTTGAATGATACTGATCCAATTATTCCAGATGATTTAATAATTCTTTAAAAAAGTATAAATTTTGAATTTATACTTTTTTTTAGTGCATAATAATATTCAAATATGTTTCATAAAAATTTCAAATTTAGATATTATTATGAATATATACTTTAAGGAGAATGTACAAATGGATAATAACAATCCTGAACGTAGATCATCAGATAAGAATCGAGGTAATTTTTTGAATTTTAAAAGTCCTTTATTTAAAACAGCTATTGTAGCTCTTATTTCTGCTATGTTAGGTGTGGGAATTGCTACTTGGGGATTCTCACAATTTTCATCATCAGTTCCTGACACAACTTCATCATCAGGTGGACCAGGTACTACTCAAGTAAGTACAGGTTCTACCAAATCGACGGGTACAATGACAAAAGCCTACAATAAAGTAGATGAAGCAGTTGTTTCCGTTGTTAATTTACAAAAGCAAAGTAAAATACAGGGAGATTCTTCTTCAATTTTCGGAGATCTTTTTGGTGATAGTAGTGACGGTGATAGCTCATCTTCTGATTCATCTGGCTCAGATAATTCGGGATCAGACTCAAATATCTCAAATTCATCATCATCTTCAGATTCTCTACAAGAGTATAGTGAAGGTTCCGGAGTAATTTACTCTAAGGAAAATGGAAAAGGTTACATTGTTACAAATAACCACGTTGTTGATGGGTCAGATCAAATTGAGATTATCTTAAAAGATGGAACAAAATTAACAGGTAAATTAATTGGTAGTGATGCTACTACTGATTTAGCTGTTATTGAAATTGACGGAGATAAGGTGCCAGCAATTGCATCATTTGGTAATTCAGATAGTGTGCAACCAGCTGATTCAGTTATCGCTATTGGTTCACCATTAGGAAGCGAGTACGCAACTAGTGTTACTCAAGGTATAGTTTCAGCAACAAACAGAACGGTTCAAACACAGGACCAAACAACAGGACAAACAATTGGAGAGGCCACAGTTATTCAAACTGATGCAGCTATTAATCCTGGTAATTCGGGAGGACCTCTTGTTAATTCTAATGGTCAGATTATAGGTATCAATTCTATGAAACTAACATCAGGTACTGATGGTACTTCTGTTGAAGGTATGGGATTTGCTATTCCAAGTAATGAAGTAGTTAAAATTATTAATCAACTTGTTAAGAATGGTAAAGTAGAGAGACCAAGTTTAGGAATATCAGTAATTGATTTAGATCAAATCTCAGATGATTCTCAGACATCATTGAAGGTTCCAAGTTCAGTTACACAAGGTGTAGTAGTCGCACAAACAAACAGCGGATCAGTTGCTAAAAAAGCAGGAATTTCAAAAAATGATATTATCGTTAAATTAGGAAGTAAGAAAATTGCTTCTGTGGCTGATTTGCACAGTGCTTTATATGAAAAATCAGTTGGTGATACAGTGAAAATCAAGTATTATCATAATGGTAAGTTGAAAACTGCATCAGTGCATTTAACTGAAAAAACATCAGATTAAAGATAAAAGACGTGAACTTATAATAGTTTCACGTCTTTTTTTGAACAATGTTTAAGAAAAGGTTAAGAAAATTCGGGTAAATGTAAAGAATTTCTTAAGACGTTTAACACAGGTGTGAATAACTTGTGTATAACTGTGGAAAAACGTTTTTAAAACAAGGTATAATTTTATACACAGATTAGAATGATCTTGTGCATAACTAAGTAATATAAAATAAATAATAGTAATTAATGTTGATATAATAAGCTTAAAGGGCACTATTGAGAAAAACACAAACATTATTTGAGCTGTTAATAACTAATGAATTACTTTAGATATCGATGCATCACATTGATGTGAATAAGTATTGTTAAAAACTAAGGGGTAGGAGTAGATAGATGAACATTAAGATAATAACTGTTGGAAAACTTAAGGAAAAGTATTTAAAAAATGGAATTGAAGAGTATTCCAAAAGACTTTCTGCATTTTGTAAATTACAAATAGTGGAATGTAGTGATGAAAAAGCACCAGATACGCTAAGTGATGCGCAAGAAAAAATGGTTAAGGAAGCAGAGGGAGTTCGAATTCTTGAGAAGATAAAGGATAAAGAATATGTTATCTTGTTAGATCTTCGTGGCAAAGAACTGACATCTGAAGAGTTGGCAGCAAAAATAGATGATTTATCAACTTATGGAACAAGTGATATTACATTTATAATCGGGGGATCTTTAGGAGTTAGCGACGAAGTCTATCAACGTGCAGATTTTAAACTTTGTTTCGGTAAGATAACTTATCCACATCAATTAATGCGTCTTGTATTAACTGAACAAATATATAGATCTTTTATGATTAATAGTCATCGTACTTATCATAAATAATAATTTTTTAGATAAATGGAAATTTTATTAAAATAATTATTTTATGGAAATTCTAATTAGAATTAAAGTGGAAATTTTTTAGAAACTTTTTTAAATTGTAAGTTAAATAAAATGGAGTTACTAATTTTAGTAGCTCTTTTTTGATCTCCTCAAAAAGACAAGTGTATACAGTGTTTAATAAAAAAATAAGATAAATCTTATTGAAGGAAAACGTTTTACTAAATGATTGTGCTTACATTCACAATTTTCAAAAAAATTTCAAAAAAGTTAGTTAACTGAAAATACTTATCATAAGTGGAATAGAAAGAAAATTCACAATTGATCTTATTAAAACAGCAAAAAATCGTATTGAAAAAAAAACAAAAAAGATATACAGTAACCTTTGGAAATTGTTAAAATATTAACAAAGGAGCAAATTTTTATGAAAATTGGAGTAATTAAAGAGCAAAAAGAAGGAGAAGGACGCGTAGCTGCCACACCAGAAAATGTAAAACGTATGGTTGAAGCTGGTAATGAGGTCCTTGTTGAAGAGAATGCCGGATTAGGTTCTGGTTTTAGTAATGATGAATATAAAAATGTTGGTGGAAAAATAGTTAGCCATGAAAATGCATGGTCAGCTGATCTAGCAATAAAAGTTAAAGAACCAATGGAATCTGAGTTTAAGTATTTTGAAAAAGGTAAGATTGTATGGGGATTTCAACATTTGGCATCATCAAAAGAAACTGTGGATGAGATGGTTAAAAGTGGAATGACTGCCATTGGTGGAGAAACAATTGAAAAAGATGGAAAATTAGAATTATTGGCACCTATGTCAGCTATTGCTGGTAGAAGATCAGTA
Organism: Companilactobacillus metriopterae; assembly: GCF_002762335.1. NCBI lineage: Bacteria > Bacillati > Bacillota > Bacilli > Lactobacillales > Lactobacillaceae > Companilactobacillus > Companilactobacillus metriopterae. The sequence goes on from NZ_CP024610.1 coordinate 417,157, forward strand.
ATTATGGGTGCTTATTATTTGGAAGCACAACATGGAGGAGAAGGAATTCTTCTTCCAGGAGTTGATATATCTAACATAGAAGCTGGTAGAGTTGTTATTTTTGGTGGTGGAAATGCTGCTACTAATGCTGCTCAAATGGCGTTAGGTCTTGGATGTAGCGTGGTAATAATTGAGCTTAATGACGAACGTATTTCAGAATTAGAAACCGAGTTTAAGGGTTCTAACGTAAGAGTTGTGAAATCAACAGAAGATAATTTAGCAAAGGAAATTAAAGAAGCAGATATATTTATATCAACAATACTAATCCCAGGATCAAAACCACCTAAGCTAGTTAAAGAATATATGGTTAAATCAATGAAAAAAGGTAGTGTTATTGTTGATGTTGCTATTGATCAAGGTGGTACTGTAGAGACAATTGATACGCCAACTACAATTGAAAATCCAATCTTTGAAAAGTATGGAGTACTTCATTATGCAGTACCTAACCAACCAGGAGCTGTACCACGAACTTCTACAATGGCACTAGCCAAAGGAAATATAGATTATATTTTAGAAATTGCATCTAAAGGTATCGTCGATGCAATCAAAACCGATCCAGCTTTGGCTTCAGGAATCAATATATACAATGGTAATGTTACTAATTCTGGTTTAGCAGGATCTGTTGATCAAACATATGTGGACTTAACTACATTAATCTAATAAATATACTAAGAGGAAATAATCATGATGGAAATGGATGTTGAAAACAAGGCAAGAGTTCAAAAAGTATCACTTCAAGATATTCAAGAAGCAAAACATGTTATTGGAAAATATGCTCGTAAAACACCTTTAATTCAATCAATGTTCTTGAGTAGAAATGTTGCTGGTGGAGATGTTTTTCTTAAATTGGAAAATATGCAACTTACTGGTTCGTTTAAATTTAGAGGTGCTAATAATAAAATAAATCATCTCACCAAAGAAGAACGAGATCGTGGTATTATAACGGTTTCCGCAGGAAATCATGCACAGGGAGTTGCTTTAACAGGTAAATTACTTGGTGTAAAAACAACTGTTGTTATGCCAGAAGAGGCACCACAAGCTAAACGTGATGCTACTGCAGGCTACGGAGCAGAAGTTGATATTCATGGTGAAACTTTTGATGAGGCCAAAAAATGGATGCATGAACGTGCTGAAAAAGAATGTAAAACTATTGTAGATCCATTCAATGATGAGTTGGTTATTGCTGGACAAGGAACAATTGGGTTAGAAATATTGGATGATTGTTGGGATGTTGATACAGTCATTATACCTGTCGGTGGTGGTGGATTAATTTCTGGTATTGCAATAGCATTAAAATCATTTAATCCACATATTCACATTGTTGGAGTACAATCTGAGAATGTTCATGGAATGAAGAAGTCTATTGATGAAGGTAAGATTTCTTTCCATCATGATGATTTTACTCTTGCTGATGGAACTGATGTTGCTGAACCTGGTGATATCACTTTTCCAATCGTCCAAGATCTTGTTGATGAAATTGTAACTGTAAGTGAAGATGAAATTTCAAAGGCTATGCGTGATCTTATGCAAAGAGCAAAAGTTGTTGCAGAGGGAGCAGGAGCACTACCCACAGCTGCATTGGAATCAAATAAAATTGATGAAAAATGGTTAAAAAACAAAAAAGTTGTTTCCATGGTTTCTGGTGGAAACGTTGATCTACAAAGAGTTTCAAATATTATAGATCAATTCTTAGCACCAGTTCATCCAGACGGTGGAATTGGATAGAGGTTTGACTCATGGCAGAAGCTAAGCTAAAGAAATCAATAGGATTTGGAGCAGCATTATCTACAGTTGCTGGAACTGTTATAGGAACTGGAGTTTTCTTCAAAGCATCAGCTGTAACAGAGTCAACAGGAACCGTCAGTTTGTCTATGCTAGCATGGTTGATTGGCGGACTTATAACAATATGTGCTGGTCTTACTGCTGCTGAACTGGCAGCAATGTACCCCGAAACAGGTGGTCTAACAAAGTATATAGAATATTCTTATGGTCCATTTTGGGGCTTTTTAGCTGGATGGGCACAAGCGGTTGTATATTTTCCCGCAAATATTGCAGCAATATCGATTGCATTTGGGACACAGTTTGTAAATTTATTTGGATTAAAAGCTATATATATAATACCCGCAGCTATAATTTGTGTAATAACTATAATGACAATTAATTTTATAAGTGTTAAGGTTGCCGGAAAAGTAACGACTATCGCCTTAATATGTAAATTAATTCCCTTGGTTGCAATCGTTGTACTTGGTTTTTTCCACTCAGGAAGTGAAGCCTTTAGTTTATTTCCAGTAACAGCAGGTTCAGGAAGCCCATTTTTCACAGCTTTAGGACAAGCTCTACTAGCTACAATGTTTGCTTATGATGGCTGGATTCATGTTGGTAATATGGCTGGGGAAATGAAAAATCCCAAAAGAGATCTTCCATTAGCGATTGCTATTGGTATCGCTATTGTTATGGTAGTTTACTTGCTAGTAAATGGTGTTTTTTATTGGATAAAACCAATTTCTGAAATATCTGGTAATTTAAATATTGCATCAGATGTTTCAAATGTTATCTTTGGTGAAATTGGTGGAAAAATAATAACTATTGGAATTTTGATTTCTGTTTATGGTGGGCTGAATGGTTATATCATGACAGGGATGAGAGTTCCATATGTTATGGGATTAAAAAACAAATTACCATTTGGTAAATATTTATCTAAGTTAAATAAATCTGGTGTTCCTTACATTAGTGGAATTGTTCAGTTTGTTATTGCTTTCTTTATGATATTATCTGGAAAATTTGATGCTATAACCAATATGCTGATATTTGTTATTTGGTTATTTTACACTATGGCGTTCTGGGCAGTTATTAAATTGAGAAGACAACAACCGGATTTACAGAGGTCATATAAAGTTCCTTTGTATCCTTTAATTCCAATCATCGCTATCATCGGTGGATTATTTATACTTATAAGTACCGTAATAACGCAATTCGGCATTACAATGATAGGATTATTAATAACAATTTTAGGTATTCCATTTTATGTGTACTTAAATAAAAAATATGATCTAAACTAAAGAACATCCAGCAGGGTGTTCTTTTTTCCCTATTAATATTTTAATAATTGCGATACAATGAAATTGTGAAAGAATTCATTATATAGGGGTGATTATTATGTTTCTATTTCAAAATATATCAGGGGCAGACTTTTTAGTCTGGATATTAGTTATAGCTGGATTAATGGTTTTAAATGAACTTGCTAGGATAAACAAATGGATAGCTTTAATTTTGTTTGTTGCTGTACCAGTTATTTTAACTATTTTTGTTTGGCCTACCACTGCCGGACCAGGTAGTAGTACAGGTACATGGTTCCACTGGGTTAAAGTTTATTCTGCGTTAGCCGGATGTTTAGGATTTATGGCACTAAGATTTATACCGTCATTGCAAAATAACAAGTGGTATTTATTATTTCCACCAATTATTTTAAGTGTAAATATTCTTGAAGCAGTTATTCGAGATTTCCAAGTTTATGGTATGCATGGAATGATTGACGGTGTATTTATGAATGGTGGTGCCTGGAATATAATGAACGGTATTGCTGGTATTCTAAACATTATTACAATTACGGGCTGGTTTGGAATATTTATTAGTAAAGATAAGCAAAAAGATATGATTTGGCCTGATCAAATTTGGCCTTGGATAATTGCTTATGATCTATGGAACTTTGCTTACGTTTATAATTGTGTTGGTGATCATTCATTCTATGCAGGAGCAGCATTGCTAATCTCATGTACTCTAGCAGCTTTCTTTGTAAAAAGAGGTACATGGTTACAAGCTCGTGCTCAAACGCTAGCATTCTGGATGATGTTTACAATGTCGGTTCCAGCATTTGTTACAAGTTCTCAATTTGCAGTAAGGAGCAGCCACTCTAATGCAGCATTAATGACAGTTAGTTCGATTGCATTGATTGCAAATATCTTAGTTCTAATTTTAAATCTATATCGTATTTACAAGTTTAAGAAAAATCCTCTTAAAGATGATATTTATAAGGGAACAAAATCATATGACGATGTTGTTTCTAATAATTAAAAAAGCTACCCAATTGGGTAGCTTTTTTAATTTATTTATTATGACTTTGAATTGAATCAAAAATGTATTGAACAAATTTTTCACGATTTACATCTTCTAGTACTTCAATGTTTTTATCATCAGGAGCATATACACGTCTATCAGGATAAGTCATACCACGGAATTGATCATTAGTAAGACTTACTTCAATATTAAATTTCTCGCTCTTGGTGAATAGTTCTGGAGCGACTAAGCTTAGTACCGCGCATGCATCATGTACCGGAATTTTAGTCATTCCTTTTTCGCGTTCAGCTGAAGCGTAGAAATCTAAAATAGCACTAGCCATTTCACCAGTTTTGCCAAGATTTTTTATTTGTGATATTTCATCCATTGTTAGATAGGCTTTATTTTCAGTTAAGTTAAGACCAGAGAGAGTGATCGGCAATCCTGAGTCAAAAACAATTTTTGCTGCTTCAGGATCAACATAAGCGTTGAATTCAGAAGCTAGTGTGATATTTCCTTGTTCAATTGATCCACCCATAACATAGATATGTTCAATTTTTTCAGCAACTTTTGGGAAAGTTTTAAGAAGTAAAGCAACATTTGTAAGAGGACCAGTGGCAACAATATTTACTTTTTCATCTGAATTAGTAATCTCTTCATTCATGAATGTTATAGCGTTGTCACTAACTATAGGGTATTCCAAGCTGTTTTCAGGAAATTGATATCCGTCCATTCCAGTTTTTCCATGAATTTCTCCAGCTGTTTCAATTTCTTTTACTAAGGGATCACTTTGTCCCATAGCAATTTTAGTGTTAGATCCTAGGAAAGTAAGTAGTTTTTGAGCATTCTTTGTCACTTTATAAAGTTGTACATTACCACCGATAGTAGTTACTCCGATTAGATCAGCAGCTTCAGGATGAGCAAGTAAAACAGTCAACGCAATAGCGTCATCAATACCAGGATCGCAGTCCATAATTACTTTAGTCATTACTTCTTACCTCGCAATATTTTTATTTTACTCACTAAGTATATCATTGGAGATTGATAAAATACTAACAAACTAGCTTTTAATATTATGAGAAATATTTTTTGTAATAAATCAAAAATTGGATTATATTGTATTTATAATTTAATAATTGGGGGCTTTAATTATGACAAAAGTATTGATATTAGGAGCTGGGGGCAAAATAGCACAAATTGCCGAAGAACTATATCTTGATCAAACAGATTTTGATTTACGATTGTATTTAAGACATCCTAACAAATTGTCTATTGAAGAAAGTGATCGCGTAGAAATTGTTGAAGGCGATGCTTCTGATAAGAATAGTTTGTCCAATGCTCTTAATGGAGTAGATATCGTATATGCTAATTTAGCAGGAGATAATATAGAAGAACAAGCTAAATCTGTCGTAGAATCAATGAACAATTCTGGTGTTAAACGTTTGATTTGGATATCAACACTTGGTATATATGATGAAGTTCCAGGTGAATTTGGTAAATGGAATAATAATATTTTGGGATCATATATCACAAAATATGCAGCAGCAGCCAAAGTTATTGAAGAATCGGATCTCGAATATACTATTATTCGTCCTGCATGGTTGACTAATAATGATGAGGTTAACTTTGAAGTTACCCATCGTGATGATACATTTAAAGGTACAGAAGTATCCCGTAAGTCTATTGCTCAGGTAGTTGTTGATACAACTAAAAAACCTAGTGATTACGTTCGTGATTCAATTGGTGTGAATAAACCTAACACTGACGGAGATAAGCCATCTTGGTATTAAAAATATAAAAAACCCACTCATTAAATTGAGTGGGTTTTATTTTGTAGATTATAAATGATTCCCCAGATTGCAGGAATTAACATGAGTCTAAACGATAGAGCAGCAGTTATTGTCAAAATAATTGGCCAAACCATTGAATAGTTACGATGCAGATTAAAAATTGCAAAGAAGCTAAGAACTTGAAGTGAAATCATAAAAAATCCTATCAAACAAACGACAAAAATTAATACAGACATTTCAGTAGCTGTAAATGTTCCTTTATCACCATTTGCCAGAGCTAATCCTACAATTGATTCTATTAAAATAATAAAAGCAGTTTCAATTCCCCATATGACATATCCGGTAATCTGAACAGCTGTTGTTTTTGGTTTCATGACTAACCTCGCTAATAAATATTAAACTCATTTTATCATAGTACTCTAATCTATTACTCTCTTTCAGCAGATAAAGGTTGAGATTTGAAAAATAAAAAGAATATAAAACCTATTAAAATTATTAAACCAAACAATAGGATTTCGTATAGATTAAAGTTGATTGATATAATTGATAAACCTAAAGTGGGTCCTATAAAGAAATCGACATTACCAAAACCGTTATTGATTATGAATGCTGTGGATTTCTGTTCAGGTGAAACGGATTTACCTATCAATATTTGTATTCTTGGACCTATCATTGACTCTCCAACACCTAGCAGACTTCCGACAACAATTGATAGTATTAGGGCATTCTTAATTAAAATAAATCCCATAATTGCAATAAGATATAGACCTATACCTATGAAAATTTCTAGTTTATATATTTCATGTTTTTCAAAAATCATTACTATTAATTGGGAAAGTAATACTGATATAGTGAGTGAAAGCGTCATGTATGATAAGTATCTGGCTCCATTATTACTTATTGCTTGTAAATGAATAGCAAAAGAAGAATCATATTGAGTTTCTATGATGAAATATAGTAGATAAATTGAAGCTAGTAGTAGGAAAGTACGATTCTTTAACACGCTCCAAAAGGTATTCTTCAAAATATTCTCATTATTTTTATCAACTTTTATTATCGTGTAATCAATTAGAAATACTGGAATTAGTACTATAAATAAAAGAATAATGTAAAGTATGAATGGTTTAGAGCTTTTACCACCACCGATTAAACTACCAACCAGAGGGCCTATTGCTCCAGCCAGATTGGTTAACCAATAACTTGCCATCATTGCCCTATCAGATTGTTTTCCTGGTAGACTTGACAATAGTGTTTGATAAATAGGATTGTAACTGCAAAATCCTAGACCTACCAGACATGAGCTGAATGCTAATCCGTAAAAATTTTGCAGTAAGGTATAACCTGAGAATCCTACAATTATAAGAAATAATGAAACAAGCATAATTAACTTAGGGGAATACCTATTTAGTAGATATGAAATCAGAGGACTAGCTACAAATGATACAAATGCTGGGATACCTAAAATTATTCCAATAAGTGTTAATTTCATACCTCTGTGCTGAAGTAGTAAAGTCAAAAATGGAATTGAAAAAAAATGACCAAAATTAATAATAAGGCTTACTGTAAGTGGTAAAGTTACATTCTTATTTGTAAAGTCTTTCATTTTTCTCCTCCTAATAGTTATTCAACTGTAGACTAGCACTATCATACATCATTTCAATTATTAAGACTTCTCTAATAAAATAAACATAATTCTAAATAGCTATTATTTAGTTAATTTAAACGTCCATAAAAAAAGAGTAATTACTAAAAATTAGTAATTACTCTTTTTTATATAATAATATTTATTTATAAGTCTCTATCTTTATTCTGCAGTTTTTTGAACAGAAGCTAAGATCTTTCTTGCGATAGGACCTACTAAAAGTATTTGTAAAGGTAGAGCAAGAATAAGATTGAAAATCCAGATATGTAGGTATGATAGTAAGATATTGTTACCAAAACTTTGTTGCATAACCATTCCAAATGCTGACATGATAGTTACCATTCCTAGAACCATCATAGTTGAGATAACTAAAGCAATACGGATTTGTTTTTGTTTCATATAATCATTAATCATGTGTTTGAAAAATATATGTTTAACTGTTGGTCCAACAATTATCAAATCTACAGCACCAGCAAAAATTAATGCTAGAGGGTATCCCTTCAATACTTCCATGACATATCCATTGCTAAATCCATCATTCAGCGCAATGTTATAACCAGCCATGACTAAAACCATCAAGCCAGCCATAACAAGAGTAAATAGTAATTCTTCTTTTAAATTTCTTGGCATTTTAAAACTCCTTATTTATTACTAGATATCTAGCCTAGCATAAATAAAAAATCCTCGTAAGTTATTTTTTTCATTCTTTTTGAGATCTGTTTTTAATATATATAGATATAAGTGCTGATTGTAATTATGCTATACAAAATTTATGCTCAATTCTCGTCATTTTGCTGATCCGTTTTTGTTGGTTCAACAGGTTTTTTATGGTAACCATTGTATATCCAACCAGATACACCAATGATTACTAGAGGTATGATTTGAAAAAATGTAATGACACCCCAAACTATTAAAATTATAGGATAAATAAAACTATAGTTTTTATGCAACAAAGTTATTAGAATTAGAGGTACTACAAATATAATAAGTATAACAATGATCATTTCCACCCAAAGCCATAAATATGGGTTAGGTGAGGCAGCTACTGACATTAATGATGTAATGAAGCCGATATAGAGAGCGGGGCCCCCGATTACTAAAAAATAGATGTAACTCAAATTTTGAATGATTGATCTTTTGCCGTTTTCGATAATTTTGTCCTAGTACATAATATTTTATTTAATATAATTTTTATTATATAACAATATTATTAGTGATAGAATGAAAAAACCAATACTGGAGGTATTATTATGACATTACCAAATTTTGATGAAAAGTTAGACAAGTATGCTAAATTAATTACACAAAATGGTGTAAACGTTCAACCGGGACAAACTATAATACTTTACATTAGCGTCAATCAATTGAAATTAGCTAGAAAAATTGTTGATCAAGCTTATCAACTAGGTGCTAATGAGGTGGTAGTTGAGTGGAATGATTCAGAGATTACAAAGGGGTTTTTGAATCACGCTAGTGAAGATAGACTTCAAAATCAGCCTGCATATGTTTCTCAAAAGGCAGATCAGTTGATGGAAAAAAGGGCTTCAAGAATATCTGTATTATCGGGTGCACCAGATGAACTTAAGGATGTTGATTCTAAAAGATTATCAATGTATCAGAAGTCACTAGGAGAAGCTTGGAAATCGGTACGTAAATCAACTCAAAATAATGATATTAGCTGGTTAGTTGTAGGAGCAGCTGATCAAGAATGGGCAAAAAAAGTATTTCCAGATCTTTCTCCAGAAGCAGCAGAAGATAAGTTGTGGGAAGAAATATTTAAGACAACTAGAGTGGATCAAGACGATCCAGAACTAGCATGGGATAAACAAATCGCCACTTTAAATGAAAAAGCAGATTGGTTAAATAAACATCAATTTAAAGAGTTAAAATATAAGTCAGCTAAAACTGATATAACAATCGGTTTACCAAAGAATCATCTTTGGGAGGCTGCTGGAACTAATGATATTTCAGGTAATTTCTTCGTTCCTAATATGCCAACAGAAGAAGTATTTACTTCAGCTGATAATCGAAAGATTAATGGAGTAATTAGTTCTACGTTGCCATTAAGTTATTCTGGAAGTCTGATAGAGGGAATTCAATTAACATTTAAAGATGGTAAAATTATTGATTCCAAAGCTGACACTGGAGAGGAAATTTTAAAAGATCTTATTGAAACTGATGCTGGAACTCATTCATTAGGTGAAATATCACTGGTACCTCAAAAATCTCCAATAGCAGAGTCAGGAATTATTTTTTATAATACTTTATTCGATGAAAATGCATCAGATCACGTGGCGATAGGTGCCGCATATCCATTTAACATTCAAGGTGGCACCAAGATGTCAGATGAGGAGCTCGGAGAACATGGTATGAATATATCTCAAACACACGTAGATTTTATGATAGGGTCTGATGATATGAGCATTGATGGTATTTTAGAAGATGGCTCAGCAGTTCCAGTTATGAGAAATGGTAACTGGGCTTAAATAACACTTGAAAAAATAAAGTTATCCATTTATACTATTAAGGTTAGTAACATTCAAGTAAGAAAGGGAGGAGGGATTTTCGATGTCACAAAATAATCATAAAGGTATGACAGGTCACCGCCGTCCCGTAAACGCACAGAACGGTACAGATCGTCAAAAGAAAACTTTAGAAGTTATCAACTTTCTAAAGAATCGCGATGAAAAAGCTTCAAAATAATTTCCTAATTGGAAAAATGAAAGCACGATGTTTGATTAATTCAAGCATCGTGCTTTTTTTCCTATAATTGTGCTTATCATCATTACAAGTTTATTTAAATAAAAGAACTCAACGCAATTAAGTGTTGGGTTCTTTTTATTATATTAATAATACCTGTAATAATTGACAAAGTAACGATTACAAATTACGATTTAACTAACAATTCTAATTAATTTCTAATTTTTAGAATGAAAGGTGGAATAATTATGGTAAAAGCAGATGCAAATAAAATAGATTGGAACAACTTAGGTTTTAATTATATGGACTTGCCATATCGTTACTTGGCGCATTATAAGGATGGTGAATGGCAAGATGGTGGATTGACTGAAGATAGTAACCTATCTATTAATGAGGGTTCTCCGGCAATTCACTATGGTCAACAGGCGTTTGAGGGATTGAAAGCATATCGAACTAAAGATGATAAAATTCAATTGTTCCGACCAGACCAAAATGCTAAAAGATTACAAAAATCATGTCAAAGATTGTTAATGCCGGAATATCCTGAAGATAAGTTTGTGGAAGCAGTAAAATCAGTGGTTTCAGCTAATAGAGATTTTGTACCTCCATATGGGACTGGTGCGACTTTGTATATTCGACCATTAATCATTGGTGTAGGTGAAAATATCGGATTAAGTCCAGCTTCTGAATATATTTTTACTGTATTTGCTATGCCGGTTGGAAGTTATTTTCAAGGTGGTTTAAAACCAGTCAATTTTACAACTTCTAAACTGGATCGTGCAGCTCATCGAGGTACTGGTCAAGCTAAAGTTGGTGGTAATTATGCTGCAAGTCTATTGCCTGAGGAAGACGCAAAAGGTAGAGGTTTTGCGGATTGCGTCTATCTAGATCCTCTAGAGCATAGATATATTGAAGAAGTAGGAGCGGCCAACTTTTTTGGTATTACTAAAGACAATGAATTCAAAACTCCTATTTCACCATCGATTCTGCCAAGTATAACTAAGTATTCATTGTTGTGGTTAGCTGAAAATAGACTTGGCATGAAAGTTTCTGAAGAAAAAATTGATATAAATGAATTAGATCAATTCAAAGAAGCAGGTGCCTGTGGGACAGCAGCTGTTATCTCGCCAATTGGTGGGATAGAACACGATGGTAATTTCCACGTATTTTATAGTGAGACAGAGGTGGGACCAGTTAGTCAGAAACTGTATGATACTTTAACAGGTATTCAATTTGGAGATGTGGAAGCACCTGAAGGTTGGATTCAGACTGTATAGAATAATTTATTTATGATATTATTTTATTAATACATTTGGGCAGGGGATTAATATATGAAAAAATTGAATAGGGTAGTTTTATTAGCTTCATTTTCTACGGTATTGTTGTTAGGGCAACCAGTATCAACATACGCTCAGAGTACTGAGCAAGATATTTTTGCATTTCCTGAAAGTACTAAGACATTACTGTCATCAGAAAATACAAATTCTAGTGGCTACTTAAGAGTTAAGTCTTGGGGAGCAATGGAATATTCATACTTATCTGATTCTAATGATGTAAACCAATTGGGAAATATTTTACCTAGTGGTTCAGAATGGAAATATTCTAGCACTGTCGTGGTTGATGGCGTTACATATTATCAAATAGCGACTGACATTTGGTTGAACAGTAATGATTCAACTACATATGATCCAAGTCAGAGTCCGGCATATCAGAATCCATCTGGAATGTATCAGATACAGTACACTCAAATACAACCGCAAGGAAATGTAGGATACGATTTATATAGTGGTGTAGAAGGTGTCAAGGTTGCTTTGGTAAGAGGACATTTTGGTTTATCAAACAAGCACACTATCTATGATAGCGCCTGTATTAATGCGGTGAAAAATCTTCAATCTCGAGTAGGTTTACCTGTTACAGGAGTTACAGATCTTGCAACATGGAAAGCTATGGGATTTTCCGAATCTGATTGGTACGATATAGATTCTTATGTGGCTCCATTAGCTATAAATAAACAATCAACAAGAAGTGATTATGTTGAAGCAATGATTAATCAAGCAAGACAATACTTAGGACAACCTTGGTATTCAGGCGGTTCAAGCTATCCATATTATGGTGTTGATTGTTCAGGTCTAGTTACTCAATCACTATATGCTGCAGGAATTGATACATCAGGATATTCATCTATCCAACATGCTCAACCAGGAAATGAATGGAATTCTAGATTGATGTGGCAAGATAATAATTTTCAATCAATTAGATTTGCTGATCGACAAAGAGGGGATTTGATATTCTTCACTGATCCCAGCACTGGTGTGATTTGGCACGTCGGAATTTTATTAGATGGAAACACAATGATTGATTCATGGCCTTCAAAAGTCCAAATTTCAAGTATTTGGTCTAACAGAGGAAACATTGCAGGTGTTAAAAGAGTATTTTATTAATTAAAATAAAAAAGAAGTTGCCATTATGGCAACTTCTTTTTTTGTATTTATTTAGGTTTTACAATATTTTCAGGTTGTTCGCCAGAAATTAATTTTTTGCTAGAGTCAAATGCAACAGTAATCATGTTATAAACAGCTGTTTCTGTATAGAATGCATTGTGAGGTGTGATGATAACGTTAATTCGTTCTGCAAGATTCTTGATATCCGGATCAGAAATATTTTCAATACTACCTATTTTTTTACCAAAGACAGTATTTTCATTGTCCAATACATCAAGTCCAACTCCGGCAATTTTACCAGAATCTAGTCCCTTGATAAGAGATTTTGTGTTAATCAGTTCTCCTCTGGCAGCGTTTATAATGAAAACTCCATCCTTCATTTTGGCGATGGATTCGTCATTAATCATATATTTGTTGCTATCAAAAAGAGGAACGTGCAAATCAACAATATCAGAATTTTGATAAAGTTCTTCTAGACTTTCAACATATGTACCATATTTTTTAAAATTGTCTTTTTCAGAAACATCATAACCAATAACTTTACTACCCATACCGTGAAACATTTGAGCAGCGACTTGTCCAATATGACCTGTACCAATGATACCAACAGTTTGTTCTCTAAGTTCCTTACCAATAGTAGGAGCCCAAGTGAAGTCACCTTCGTCAAATTTTCTGTCCACTTCTGGAACTCTTCTTAATAATCTTCCGGCAAGAAGTAAAGCGTGTTCAGCTATTGCATATGGAGAATAGACAGGAACATTAGTTAATGTCATATCTAAATCAGATAGATCTTGAAGATTAAAATTATCGTATCCTACATTTCTAATTGAGATATATTTAATATTAAAACTAGTTAGCTTTTCTAGTGCAGCACGTTCATATGGAGTAGTTTGTAAAGTAACAACTCCATCACTTCCTTCTGCTAAGGCAGCAGTTTCAGGTGTGAGTGTCTTATCCGTGTATTGAACTTCTACATCAGGATTGTTATCAATCCATTGATTTAATGCATGTAATTCGTCTTCTCTAATTCCATATCCAAATATATTCATACTTTACCTCCGAAATTATTTATTACCAGTGTCGTATCTACTTAGAATATAAATAGCAAATACAACAATAACAGCACCTAGAATTTCTATAAAGTTAACGTCATAACTTAAGAATAGAATACTTAGAATAAGTGTGACAAATGGTTGAACAGCATCTGTAATACTTACAGTGGCTGCAGTTGTATATTTTGTACTGAATACCATTAGTAGGAAAGCACCAACGGTACCGATTAAAATAACAGCACAAACACCTATAATAGCATTTGTTTCCATCTTTGGTGGGTTGACCCATATAGGACGAATGCAGTTAAATATAATACCAGCAATCAACATACCCCAACCAGTGATTAGCAAGCCATTATACTTTGCTATTAGCTTTTGAGGAATAACTACATATAAAGCAGCAGTAGCACCAGATGCGATACCCCAAAGTAGTGAACTAACAGGTATTGAAAGATGACTGATATCTCCTCGAGTAATTAAAAGAACAACACCAATTAATGCGAGTACAAATGAAATTACGTCTACACGAAGTACTTTTTTGTGGAAAAATAATACAGCACCAACCATGATAAACAATGGTGATAAGTATTGCAGAATCGTAGCTGTAGATGAATTACCAGTTTTAATAGCATAAAAGAAGGTATACATATTAGCTAATAATCCAAATACTGAAAATGCCACTAAAGTGAGAGTGTCTTTCCAATTTTTAAAAATAGCGAAGAATTGGTTCTTTGGTAATACGAATAAAGAAATTACCAATAATAGAACTCCCGCTACGGTAGTTCTTGTTCCAATAAACCAAACAGCAGGTAACTGGAAATCCTTTGCTACCAATTGCATTACAACACCGGAAATACCCCAAAGAGATGAAGCAGCAAATGCAAGCCAAAATCCCCTACGCAAAGTACCGGAAGTTAATTTGTTCTTTTCTTCCATAATAATTCCCCTTTTAATAATAAATTCTTATTTTCTATTATACCTACAACATTAAATATTTTGCTAATATTATTTATAGGATACAGAATTTCACTAATAATAATTTAATTGTAGCATTACTTACCTTAATTGGTTTTTCTAGCGATTCGAAAAATAAAAAGCTTAACTATATTCTGCATAGTTAAGCTTTTTATATTAAAGATTTTTATCCATATTAAATGTAAGTTTAGATAAGGTAATTCCTTTAGTATAAAGTTGACCAAAGAAATCATGAACTTTATTTTGAACTTCTTCAGTTAATTCATTGTTTTTCGTTGTAAGGAAGGCTGACATTTCATCAGGTGATTTTGTTGCTGCTTCTTCGTCAGTTTTTGCAATGAATGTTCTGAATTCTTGTTTCAAATCTGTTAGCCAATCAATATCGTCTTGAATGAATTCTTTATGATGAGATTCAACTAGAACAGCCAATGAATTGAACATCCAGTAAGCATCTTTGAAATTGAATTTTAAATCGGTATCTCGATAAGATTCATGTGTTTCATCCATATTTGTATAGAATGGCACAAATGGAGTGAATGTTGGGTATCCAAAACAGAACCACATAATAGCAGCATATTCTTTGGGTACATCATTTCTAATCTGTAAAATATGAGAATTTTGAGTTCTATTTAGACCGATAGGGCGGTAACGATATTTATCTTCATCAGAACCTGTACCTAGTGGATCATATTGAGTTTCATTGTAATGAGATCCTAGTACATACTCTATATCTTCAACTGTAATTTTTTTATCTGTCTTCATGATGAATGGCAACTCGCCATCTTCTGGATCTTGAATAATTTCAGGATTGAAGTATCTTTGACCATACCATACACGAGAAGTATTGTAGTGACGGTCTTTCATATTATCTGTACCAAATATATGACGGAAATTCCATCCAGTTTGGTCAGTGTTAAGATGATATTTTTCAACGAATTCTTGGATATCATCTGACCACATAAATTGTTCTGAATCATCAAAATCAACTTGTTGAATAGAAACACGATTTGCTGCTATGGCATAACTGTCATCGGGAATACGCTGAGCTACCCAGTGATGACCAGTAACAATTTCCATATACCAAACGTCATCTTTATCACTGAATAAAACTGAGTTTCCAGCAGGAGATCCGTATTCTTTAATTAAGTCACCTGTTCTTTGAACTGCATCTTTGGCTGAATCTACATATGGAAGAACCATTCTCACAATAGTATCTTCGTCCATACCATCAATTTCTAGTGGATCATATGCCAATGCACGTTCATTACCATATGTACTTTCAGTAGCTGACATTGCTACGTTTACTCCGTTAATACCACTTTCGTCATAGTAGCCATGTTTTTTATAATCAACATTGGGAACAGCTGGCCACTTATGACCATTTGCTGGAATGGGAGCTTCAAATTTATTTAACCAAGATTTAACAGTACGTCCTTCTTCACCTTTTACTTCAGGATTCATGACGAAACTGTGTGGTGAAACTGCCAAAAATGTATCATCATTTCTGGCAATCATAGTAGAACCATCAATACTAGCATTCTTTCCAACTAAAATTGTTGTACAAGCATCATCTAAATGATTTTTTTTCATTTTTAAACTTCCTCCTAATCGACACTTTCATATTATCACATTAAATTTGAAATGAATTTATTTTCATTTGATTAAGTCATTCAATACTTTCTGAAAAAGTGATATAATTTTCAAAACTTAATGTTGGAGGGGACTATGGATATTCGTAACGAGGAACCACAGCAATCCTTTGGTAAGAACCTTATTTTAGGATTTCAACATCTATTTGCAATGTATTCGGGAGATGTGCTTGTACCACTTTTGGTCGGTGCTGCATTAGGATTTACCGCTAAACAAATGACATATTTGATTTCAGTGGATATTTTCATGTGTGGGGTCGCTACGTTACTTCAACTAAAAAGAACACCACTTACGGGTGTTGGATTACCCGTTGTTCTAGGTGCGGCTGTTCAGTATGTAACACCGTTACAAAATATAGGTAAGCATTTTGGACTTGCCTATATGTATGGCTCTATTATTATTGCAGGAATTTTTATAATGATGGTAGCCAAGTTCTTTGCGAAACTAAAGAGATTTTTCCCACCAGTTGTAACTGGTTCATTGATTACATTAATTGGATTTACTTTGATACCGGTTGCTTTTCAAAATATTGGTGGTGGAGATCCAACTGCCAAAAATTTTGGAGATCCAACTGATTTAATCCTAGGATTCTCTACAGCATTACTTATTTTAATTATCAATGTTTGGGGTAGAGGATTTATCAAAAGAACTGCTGTTTTAATTGGAATTCTTGCCGGTTCACTAGTAGCCGCCGGATTGGGAAAAGTAGGGATAGCAAGTTTTAATGATGCTAGTTGGTTCCAAATACCACGACCATTTTACTTCGATGTTCCCAAGTTTGAATGGTCATCATCATTAATTATGATTCTAGCTGCTTTGACTTGTATGATTGAATCTACTGGTGTTTTCTATGCTTTAGCTGAGATCACTGATAGAAAATTAGATGAATCAGATTTACAAAGAGGTTATGTATCTGAAGGATTAGCTGCTGTTTTAGGTGGTATCTTTAATACATTTCCATACTCAACATTCTCAGAAAATGTGGCTTTGGTTAGATTATCTGGAATTAAGAGTAAAAAACCTGTGTATTATTCAGCATTCTTACTTATAATACTAGGATTGATGCCTAAGATTGGTGCAATTGCAACTATGATACCTACATCTGTACTAGGTGGGGCCATGTTAATTATGTTTGGTACTGTTGGTGCTGAAGGTATTCGTATGTTATCAAAAGTTAATTTAAATAACGATAATATGTTAATAATTGCAGTAGCTATTGGTTTAGGATTGGGAGTTACAGTTCAACCAAATCTACTTCATTTCTTACCATCAACTTTACAAACTATTTTAAATAACGGTCTTGTAATTGGTAGTTTTGCAGCAATAATTTTAAATATATTCTTTTCAATGGGTAAGAAAAAAGAAGCTTAATGTTTTATTATTAAGCTTCTTTTTTTATTAATTAATTATTCCTATTAACTACCCACAATGTTCATAATTAATTCAAAAAATCCCGATATACTTGGTTTCAAGTTAATAAATAGAAATTAAAAACATAAACAACGTAAATCGAGAGAAGGACTTAATTATGAAAAATTTATTTAAC
The DNA here is from genome assembly GCF_002762335.1 of Companilactobacillus metriopterae. Taxonomy (NCBI): domain Bacteria; kingdom Bacillati; phylum Bacillota; class Bacilli; order Lactobacillales; family Lactobacillaceae; genus Companilactobacillus; species Companilactobacillus metriopterae. Next base: position 435,045 of record NZ_CP024610.1, read on the forward strand.
AAGTATTATTATCCAGCAATGGTAATTAACAAGATGGACACAAATATTACAATAAAAATTGCTGCAACTGATTTGAATGCTGATGTACAAGATAGTTTAAATGAAGCTACTGCTGAAATTTCAGAACGCATGGAAAGAATTCAAGAAGAGTTTTCACTAACCAATCCAACTTCAATGATTAATAACTATAGACATGGTGAAAACTATGATCTTGTAAACTCACCAGACTTTCAATCTATCTATTCAAAAGCAATTTTTATCCAATCAGTTACAAAAGATGCTTATTCAGCTTTTGGTGAAAAAGAGTATAATCCATCAGATATAATCGTTTCTTGGGCTATGGAAGACACATTTAACAAGTATCTACGTCCTTTATTAGTTAATAAAAATATTGTAGGTATATCTATGAATGCTGGCAGTGATATCAAATTTGCTACAGATCCTGACAGTGAATTCCAGTGGGGTGTTCAAATTAAAGGATTTGAAGATGCTAGTGAATCAGTAGAATATAATGTAGAAAACTTATCAATTGCTACCATTAGTGGTGAGCCTGATTTAACAAATTATGAATATGATCAAAATACTACTTTGGAACAAGTAACAGTCTTGGATCTAGATGCAGCATTTGCACACGTATGGGCAACTGTAGGTATGTCACTAGGATTTGAAGAATTCCTTGCAGTTATAGTTGAAAACAAACTTTCTGGCGCTATGATTGATAAAGATCATGGGTTAATATCATTTAACGATGGTGTTACAAGTTTAGTAAAACAAGCATCATAAAAAAAAGATCACCTAGAAGGTGATCTTTTTACTATTTAAACGCTTATATATCAATGTTTTTGTGGTTTTAGTGGGATAAATGTGGGACGAACTATAAAATGTTTTCTATGAGGTCTAATGTTCTTTTGCGTTCTTTTTCTCTTTTGTCTTCAAGTAAGTGTGCATATACGCTTAATGTTATTGTTGTATTTGAGTGCCCAAGTCTTTCTGAAATATAGCTTATATCGATTCCTTTATCAATTAACATAGACACATGAGAGTGCCTTAATGCATGAAATGTTATGCTTTTTTGTATGTTTCCTCTTTTAAGTAAATCCCGAAGCACCTTATTTGTTGTATCGTTAGTTGGAATATTTTTTCTATTATTTCTAAAAACAGCATTCAGTGGATCTCTATATCCTTGTTCAACAAAATTTATGCTTTGTGTTTGTTTTAGTTTTTTGAGTTCTAAAACAGTTTCTTTGTCTATGTCGATGATCCTGTTTGAAGATTCAGTCTTTGTTGGTTTGAAACCAGTATGATTATGATAATCATATGTCTTATTTATGTTTATGGTTTGATTGTAAAAATCTATATCATCCCAAGTTAAGCCCACAACTTCACCATATCTCATACCAGTTCTTAATCCAACGAAAATCGCATATTTAGTTATACTTTGAAAATCCATTTCATTTTTACAGATTTGATTTAATTTAATTAAATCATCTAACTCAATAAATTTTAAATCTTTGTCTTTGCTATTTTTCCCACCTATAATTGCATTTCGAGTAAAGTCTTGAGTTATTAACTTTTCGTCCATGGCGTCAGCTATAATTCTTTTGATTCTAGTATTTAGTTTTTGAACACTTTCTTTCACATGATCAGTGGCATAAACATCTAAAAATGATTGGTATTTAATTTTTGTTATCTTATTGATAGGTAAAGACCCAAAATATTTTTCTATTTCTTTTGGTATTTGTGAGTATATGTAAAAACTGTGCTCACTGACACGTCCTTTTTTATATACAACAATCCAATTTCTAACGTATTCATCAAAAGCAATGTTTGATTGCTGAATGCCATCTCTTTTTAATTGAAGCTCTTTTTCATTACCAAAAATAGAAGCTTCTTTTTTTGTCTTAAAACCTGATTTAGAAAATGATTTTCTTTGATTTATGCCATCATTGTACCTTATTCTAACAGTCCAAGAATTTCCTCTCTTATATACCTCCATTGCTACGCCTCCTAATTTAGCTAAAAATAAATAAGCCTAGTGTGGCTTATTTAATTATTTTAAATTATATGTCATAGTTCCTAATTTTGTTTCGTCATAGCCTTTTGTAGCAGTTAATTGAACCGGTGTGTTTGTGTCATCTAGTTCATATGAAATAGCATTTTTAACTGTGCCATTCTTTTTGATATTCTCTGATTGGGAATCCAAAAATTGCTCATCGGGTAACATACCAACATCTAATTCATTGACACTATTTTTATTATTGTCTTGTATTGCTTTAAAAGCAGAAATCCAAGCAGTCATTGGATTGATTTCTTTATTTGTTTTATTTGTTGTTTCATACCAAAATGCAATAACTGGTTTTTCTCCATATTCATTACCAGTTTCTCCTGGTTGAATAATTTTTTCATCAGTTATATTTATATCAACATCTTGCATAACCAGCTTGTTATTTTTAAAATAATATTTTTCTTTCTTACTATTTTCTTTTTTTACAGTTTTTGTATCATCACTTGTTTTGTTTTCTGTATTTTTGACAGAGCATGCAGATATTATAAAAACAGAAAATATCGTTAATAAACCAAACACATACTTTTTCATAATAAATTCTCCCTAAAAATGTTCAGCTTTTTGTGTCTTCAGTGTTTGGACAGTTAATTATAATTCCACCGTATAAATAACAACTTTACCTATAATATTTACTTTATCGGCACTTTCATATCTGTAGTTAATAGGTACAAAATCTGATTCAGTTGAATCTGGCATAAACGTAAGTATTTGTCCCTTAGTGTCATTGTAGAATCGTTTAACTGATAAATCACCACCATCTTGGAATATTACGATATCGCCATCTTTCAAGTCTAATAATGTTTTAAACTTCTTAACAGCGATTAATGAACCATTTGGTAATACTCTATTCATTGATTCGCCATTTATTCTAGTTATAAATATAGAAGGATCATTTGCATATCTACCCATAATAACGTCGGGTAAATCTATAGTTTCAACTTCATTCGATGTGAAGGGGTCTACAGTTTGAAGAGTTCCGGCTGAAATACCTGCATCGAAGTAGTTGTATTTGCCAGACACAATCGATTTGATCTCTTCACTATTTTTGAAAGTTGAATCTATATCACTCTTATTAACATTGAATGTATCTGCAATTTTTTGGATTACTCCATATGAAGGCGCAGATCTTAAATTTATATAATCGCTAAGGGTACTTTTTGATATTCCAATTTTCTCGGAAAGATCAGTTTGGCTCATATTGTTTTGAGACAAGTATTTTCTTATGTTAGCTGCAATAATTTTTCTACGTTCTTCGTTATTTTTCATATTATGTTACTCCTCGAAAACATTATATTACGGTAATTACGCAAAAGCAATCAAAATAATACGAAAAATACGAAAATAAATATTGACAGTACGAATAAAACGTACTATACTTATTTGTGTTGTCAGGAGGTGATTAAAATTACAACAATTGAAGAATTACGAAAGAGTGTTAGTATCAGCCAAGTTGAAATGGCAAATATGCTGGATATTTCAGCCAAAACGTTAGCTAAATACGAAAAGGATAGTAGTAACTTACCAACTGTTTTGTTGAAAAAGTATATGGATATATTTGATGTTAAATTTGACGATATTTTTTTGGGCAAAAAGTACGAAATAATCGTACAAAGAAAAAAGAAAATTAATTTATAACCCAAAAGGAGGTGATTCACATGCCACAAAAAATAACTACAACGCTGACTTTAGAGATGCCAGAAGACAAAGTATTGATTGATAAAGCTGAGTATATAGAACTAAAAGAAGAACAGGATACTGCTAGATGGTGGACAGCTAAAGATTTAAAAGAAAGATATAACCACAATTTAGATTGGTTTAAAGAAAGATGTTTATTGGTTCCAAAGTGGCAGGATGAACTGAAAGACTTCGTAAACAAACCTGAAAATTCAGGTAAGAACATTTGGGAGTTTGAACCAGCCAAATTCAAAAAGTTTATGTCCGATCATTTTCAGGAAATACACGAGAGGAGAAACTGATGATTTCAATAGACGTATTACTAAGCTGGCTTGGAGTAGCAATTATAGGTTCAGTCAGCATAACAATGTTCATTCAAGACCTAGCTAAACATAATTTTAATATCAAGGACTACTTCGACTAATGGACGAAGACGGAAACTGGTATGGAGTTAGTTTTAACGATACATACGATTATGAATTGGAAGATCGTTTGTACGATGAATGGGCAGAAGAAGAGTAAAAAAATAACACCCGGAGGTGTCAGATTGGATGATAAATTATGGTGGTCATTATGGATTTTATCTACCATTCTTCTAGTGCTTTCCCTTGTTCTTTAGGAATCATTGGAAGAACAGTTTCCTTAGATACTATGCCTCTATTTGTTTGAATTTTAATTGTAATTTTGTCCCCTTGGCTTGGTCCAACAATATGTTCGTTTTCATCTTTGGTTTCATATACAAATTCAGCTAGTATCTCTCTTTGTTCCCATGGATTTATATTAATTGGAAACATTGATGTTTGAATATTTCCGTACGGTAAAGAATTAGAAGGCTTAAAATCATGCGAATGTTTTATTAGGCGAGTATCTTTAATCTTCATGTCGTAAATACCAATGGTTCTAGAAGATTTATTAGTTATGTATAGATGTATATAAAAATTGGCATTATGCGGATAAACAAATTCAATTTTTTGAATTTGTGTCCTCGCTCTATAAGAAAATAATTTGTCGACTGCTAACAAAAGACTAAGTAAAAATGAAATACCTGCAATCCAATCAGAAGCATTTAATGTTTTCAAAAAATCAATCATGAATCTATTCTCCAATACTATCATTACCAAAATTATACCAAAGAAAGGGGTGATAAATATCGAATATTCTAGGGCACAAAAAAAGTCCCAATCAGCGGCAACTGATTAAGGGACTAAGCAATATAAATTACAAGTTAAGTTTACCACGAAAGGAGTACTTATGGCTACATTATATGAACTAACTGATAACTACATGAAGTTATTAGATTATGCAGAAGATATGGACCCAACATTGTTCCATGACACGTTGGATTCTATAGATGAAGCAATAGAAGATAAAGCAGTTAACTATGCAAAGGTTGATAAAGAATTAGCTAAAGATGAAGTGGCTCTTAGAGAAGAGATTCAAAGACTTGGAGCTAGAGCAACCACTATTAAAAATAATAGAGCTAAATTAAAAAACAGTTTAGCTGAACAAATGGAATCAATCGGTAAGGAAAAGATTAAAACACCTGAGTTTACAATTTGGGTTCAGAACAACCAACCATCTTTAAACACATTTGATGAAGGAAAAGTACCAGCTAGTTATTTTGAAACAAAGTATGTACTCAATAATCAAAAACTAAAAGAAGACTTAAAGAAAGGAAAAGAAGTTCCTGGGGCAACTCTAGAAACTGGTTCTTCTTTAAGGATTAGATAATGGAAATAAAGAACGCTAAAAATATTTCTAGAAGTAAAAATTGGAAGGTTATTTTATACGGTAAGCCTGGTGTTGGTAAAACATCAGCTATTAAGAACTTAAAAGGTAAGACCTTAGTAATTGATTTAGATAATAGTTCAAGGGTTCTAGCTGGTACTGATGTAGACATAATCGAATTTGATAGAGTACACCCAGAAGAATTTATGGAAACTCTTTTAAAGGAGTTACCTGAAGCAATAAAGAATTATGACAACTTGGTTATTGATAACGTTTCTAGTTTTGAAAAGGATTGGTTCGTTGAAAAGGGTCGTAATTCACACAATGGTATCAGTAATGAGTTACAAGATTACTCACAGTGGACTAATTATTTTGCCAGAGTTATGACAATGATTTACATGTTACCAGACATTAACATTGTAACTACCGCTTGGGAAAATAATAGACAAGTAACTAATGCCAATGGTCAAGAATTTAATCAGTTTGCTCCACAGTTACGTGAATCAGTTAGAGATGGCTTATTAGGTTTAGCTGATGTAGTTGGTCGTATGGCAATTAATCCAGAATCAGGTAATAGAGGAGTTTTCTTAGAAGGAAATGACGGAATGTTTGCTAAGAATAGATTAGACAATCGTAAAGCAACTAGTATAGAGCAACTTTTCAACTGGGGTGATGTTAATGTACAAGCTTCATCAGTATCAACAGACGCTGGTAAATCAAGCAAGACAGAAACTAAGTAAGAAAAGTAAATCAGTATTAATAGTTAGTCCTGCTGGTTCTGGTAAGTCGGTCATTATTGCAGAAATTGCACGTCTAGCATTGTTAAAACCAGATGGACAGGTAATGTTTACTGTTCATAGAAAAGAGCTAGTAGAGCAGATTAAACAATCATTTGAAAATAATGATGTGGATTTAAATAGATGCACTGTAATGACTGTTGGAAAGATAGCTAACAGATTAGATAGTCTACCAAAACCAACATTAATAATCACTGATGAAACACACCATTCATTAGCTAAGACTTATCAATCAATATATGAATATTATTCTGATGTTCCTAGATTAGGCTTTTCTGCTTCTCCATGGCGTATGAATGGTAAGGGTTTAGGCAATGTATACGATTCAATGGTTGAAGGTCCTAGCGTTGAATGGTTGATAAAGAATAACTATTTAGCACCTTACAAGTACTATTCAGTGAAGTTAGTTGATGATGAAAAGCTAAAACGTTCTAGCACTGGTGACTACACTAACAAATCAATTGACGATGCGATAGGTCGAACAATCTTTGGAGATGTAATAAGCACCTATAAGAAGGTAGCAGATGGTAAGCAAGCCATTGTATATTGTCACTCTATTGAATTCAGTAAGTATATAGCTGAACAGTTTAATAAATCAGGTATAAAGGCAGCTCATGCGGATTCTAAAACACCTAATAAAGAACGTGAACAGATAATGTCTGATTTCAAAAAAGGAATCCTGCAAGTTATTAGTAATGTGGACCTTATCTCGGAAGGTTTTAACGTACCAGATTGTTCAGTGGTAATTATGTTAAGACCTACTGAATCACTTGTATTGAATATCCAACAATCAATGCGGGGTATGAGATATAAGCCTAATAAGATATCTACAATTATTGATCACGTCGGAAATTATTCTAGATTTGGATTACCAGATAGTGAACGTTTCTGGTCGCTAGATGATAGAGAGAAACGTAAGAAAAAAACTAACACTGATTCTATTGTTATTAAACAATGCCCTGAATGTTTCTTTGTAATGAAGGGTGGAGTTAATACGTGTCCAAACTGTGGAGCTGAATTAAAAGCAGACGCAGTAAAAATGGACGAAAAGAAAGACGTTAAGTTAGAAGTTATTACTAACTATATTGTTACTAAAAAAGTAAGTGAACTAAACAGCTACAAAGAATTACAAGAATATGCGAAAGCAAAAAAATATAAAAATGGCTGGGTATACTACCAAGCTAAATTGAAGGGAATTATTTAAATATGCCACTTATTAAAACAGATTACTCAAATACAGAAAACAGAGAATATACTGCACTACCAACTGATGAATATGAAATGGTTATTGAAGATGTTGTAGAGAATGCAACAAAGAATGGTGCAGAAACATTGCAACTTAAACTTAGAGTTCGTAAGGATTTAGACAAGGCACTACCAGAAACAAATGGTAAACATCATAACAGAATTGTATTCATGGACAACTGGAAGCGTAAAGAATCTAAAGATTATGACTGGGCAAGTATTCAAAACATCTTTAAAGCTGTAGGTACTGATGAAGGTAAAGAATACAACACAATTGACGACGTTAGAAATGCATTGATAGGTAAGCCAGCTAAGGTCTATGTAAAAGAAGAAGAAAATACATACAACGGTGAAACAAGAATGGTTAACAGAGTTGCACCTTGGAACTTTAGTGAAACTGCTTATCCAATGGACCCTAATGCTAATGAAGCAATTGAAGTAAAAGAAGAAGACCTTCCTTTCTAAGGAGGTTAGATAATGGCTAATCTAGTTAATTATGCATTAGCTTATGCAGAAAAAGGTATGAGTGTCTTACCTATGGTGGATAAACAACCACTCATTAAATTTGCTGATAAACCACCATTAAATAGCGACGAGATTAAAGAAATCTGGGGAAAACATCCAGACGCTCAATTAGCTCTTAGAACTACTAACTTCTTTGTAGTTGATATTGATAGACATGATGATGGTGCAGATGGTTTTCAAACTATAGAAAATTATGAACGCAAAGAATTATTAAAATCTACATTGTCACAAAAAACAGCTGGCGGTGGTTGTCAATTGTTTTATCTGAAAAGAGATGACATTGAAGTTAGGCAAAACATTGGCTGGTTACCAGGTGTAGATATAAAAGCACATGAAAATAACTATGTATTAATATCGCCTAGTGAAATAAATGGTAAGAAATACGAATGGGAAAATCATAATCCAATTGTTACACCAAGTAAGAAATTAATTCAGTTAATCAATCAAAGAGAAAATAAGAGCTCGGTTGATTTTACTAATTATAATTCTGGTACCAAGACAGCAACTACTAAATTATTTGAGTCACTAGTCAATGGGTTAGGTGATAACGGTAGTAGAAATAATGAATTGACTTCATTAATAGGTGGACTGCTATATAGAAACGTTGAGGCAGATATGGCATATCAGTTAGCTGTTATGGCTAATGAAAATACACCTGATCCTCTACCAGATAAAGAATTAAATAGAACATTTGAATCAATGCTAGATAAAGATATTAGAAGACGTGGGGGTGGTGAAGTTTGAGTGTTGAAGAATCTATCAAGAGACACAAAGAAGCTGTTAAAGCTGAAAATATAGCTCAATTTCCAATATTTTTCACCCTTAATCAATATGGAAAACCTAAACAAAACAGTCTTAGAAATGTTGGTTTAGTTCTAGAGGCTGATCAATTATTAAGTCATACATTTGCTTACAATAATTTCACTCATGAAATAGAACTACTGAAAACAATTCCTGAATTATATATCAATGATACGAGGATGAAAGATGACTATACACCATTGATTCTTAGATATATTGAAGATAAATACCAAGTATTGTTTCCAAAGAATCTACTAGAATCAGCCATTATTAATGAGGCAATCGCACACAGTTATAATCCTGTGATTGACTACTTAAATAAATGTTTTGAAGACTGGGATAAAGAACCTAGAGTTAACGATTTATTACCGACCTATTTAGGTGTTGAAGATACTGAAATAACCAAACTTCAAACTAGATTATTTTTAGTAGGTGCAGTAGCCAAGGTATTTAAACCTGAAACTAAGTTTGATTTCGTATTAGATCTAGTAGGGGGACAAGGAGCTGGTAAAACAACACTTCTAAAGAAACTATCCAATGGTTGGTACACAGATCAGTTCAGTGATTTTAGAGATAAGGATAGTTATGTCAATATGCTTAGATCATGGATTGTTAATGATGATGAAATGACTGCGACTGCTAGAAGCAGTTTTGAGGACTTGAAGAAGTTTGCCAGTGCGGAACGTTTAGAATTCCGTAAAGCATACGGCAAGAGTACTACTAATGAATACAAGAACTTTGTATTATCTAGAACTACTAATCAAGTTCAATACTTGAAAGATAAGACAGGTTCACGACGTTTCTTGCCAAACTTAGTTGATAAGAAGAAGCAGTTATTACATCCAGTTCAATACCTAGATCAACCTACAGTTAATCAAATCTGGGGTGAAGCGGTGAACCTATATAAGAATGACTTTTCTTTCAATTTAACAGATGAAGAAGAAGAGATGCTAAACAATCATCGTTCTCAATTTATCTATATTGAACCGTTTGAAGAAGAGATTGATAGGTTTCTGGAAAACAGTGATCTGCAATTCACTACTAGTGCAGATATTGCTAAAGAAGCTCTGCGGGTTGATAACTTAGCAACTAATCCTAGGTTAGGTAAAAAGATAAAAAACATCATGGATAACAAAGATGGGTGGAGTTATAAAAGAAAAATGGTTAACGGAAGTTTTAGGAGAGGATATGAAAAAATATAACCACTATAACCACTTAATAACCACTTAAGTGGTTATGATTAAAGCTTACTCTATCAAGGAACACAGCTTTTTATAACCACTAAACCACTATATTTAAATATTTTTTATAGGTATATATTGTTTAACACTCTTATAAAGTTTCAAACATTTTTAATGGTAAGTGGTTTTTGGTTACCTAAACCTTTGTCTGACAAGGGATACGGAGTAACCACTTGTAGTGGTTATCTAGTGGTTAATTTATTAAATCTATGGAATCAGAACACAATATACAATCAAACATCATGTTGGAAGTTTCTAAACATGACTGCACAATATTCAGAAGTAATGCTGGTCAGGTTAAATTACCTGATGGAAGAATATTTAAAGCTATGCCTAAAGGATTTCCTGATTTATGTGGTTTCAGACATAGCGATGGAAAAATGTTTTTTATCGAAGTTAAAAATGAGAAAGGTAGATTGCGCCCTGAACAGATTAAATTTAAGGCTATGGCAGAACAATACCCTGTGTTGTATGGTGTGGCTCGTTCAGTGGAAGATGCAATCAACATTATTAATGGATGAACGATTATATATCGAAAAAATACATGAATTAGAAATTGAGAAAAAACAATTGAAAATAGAAAACGAAACTCTACTTTTAAAAATAGAAGAACTTGAGGAAGAGAATGAAATCACTAGAGTATAAATTTGGATTTAAAAAGTACTACATAACAACAAATAATGAAGGTGTTATTGATATCATGATCGACTCTCGAGATATGGCAATAATAACTTATAAAAATTATAAAGAGTATATCAAGGGAGACTTTATATACAGAGAGGGGTATTAATGACTAACTATACACATTTAGTAATTGATGTTGAAAAGGAATTTGGACCTGAAAATCTCTTAGAACATCTAGATGATCCTAGGATTAAAGCTTTTAGACGAAAATTAGATAGACCAGATACAACTATTCATCCAGCAATGATAAAAGTTATTCAATTTGATTTAGATAGCGGATATCTAACCTTAGATGATGTAGCAAGGAACAATTCAATCAGTCAAACGATGTTAACTAATATGGTTATTAGAAATGAATTGTCACTTAAAACTTGGAGTGAAAAAAATCCACAATTAAAACAAGCGCAAAGATTATTAGATAAAGGTAAAAAACAAGAAATTCATGATGATCTAGGAATGTCTTACACAATTATTAATTTCTTATATAAGTACAACTATTTTGATCACAAAGCATATTTAAATGCCATTTCTGTAAGTAGTCATTACGATATAAAGTACGCACAAAAGTTATTAGACCAGGGCGTTCCTAAAAGAAGAGTGGCAAAATCTGTTGGTATTTCAACATGGTCAATAGATAACGAAATTAATAAAGGTAACTTAAGGTGGGTGAAAAAATTACCACTTTATGAACGATAGGTTTAACTGTGGGAGGAAACTGTAATGGAAGAATGTGGATATTGTAGAAAGAGTGATAAAGAAAGACTTTTTAATACTAATAGTGTAATTGGTGAAGCATGGATGGAAGTCTCGGAAAATAATTTATTAGTAAGGTATAAAGGTGGTTTTGGTAAAGGTTTTACTATTGGAACAGAGATAAACTACTGCCCTATGTGTGGGAGACAGCTATGAATGCTGACTTATTCGGTATAGAGAAAGACTTCTATAAAATGCCTGACAAGTTGAAAAATATCCTATTTGATAAACAAACTAGAGAAAATTTTTTTAGAAAGTTTTTAGAAGAGGATTCAGATTTATCAAAGGATCAATTCCATGAACTCTTTATGTCTGAAATGGCAAACCGCAAGAAAAAGAAACAGGACTTTACACCCAACAGTGTGGCACAAGTTTTAAATAGATTATCTGAATTTGAAGATGATAACTATTATGAAATTGCAGCTGGTTCAGGTGGTCTTGCAATTGCTCACTGGTGGCAGGAATGTCAAAAAGAGTTCCCTTGGGAATATAGACCTAGCGAACATTTTCATTATCTTGAAGAGCTAGACGAACTAGCAACATTGATATTGATTTTCAATATGTCAATCAGAGGAATGAACGCAGTAATAGTAATGGGTGACTCTTTAGAGAAAACTGCCAGTAATGTATTTCTAATTCAAAACTATCTAGATGACCCGATGGGATTTAGTGATGTGAATATAGTTCCCTGCAATGAATTAGCGGAGAAGACACTTGATATTAAATTTGTAAACTCAATATATGAACCACATATTGAGACACCTATGGGTGTGAATATTAGAAAACGAAATGATGCTGACAGGTTCTTAAGTGAGTTACTTAAGTCGGCTAGTAATAATTAGTGTAAGGAGAACAGTGATGTTTAATATTATAAAAACAAGAAATCAATATTTGTATAAAGGTCTAAATAATTTTGGGGGTGCAAGAACCTCAGATAAAATAGATTCATTTGCTGACATAGTGGCCACAACCGGCACATTAAAAAAAGCAATCAACATTTTAAATCTCTTGAATGAACAACTTTCAAAGGAACCATTCACATATAACGTAAAAATAACATATACAATCGAGGCAGTTGATGTGTCCACAAGAAAGAATACCATCGAATATTAATAAAAAGGAGAACAACTATGAAGATTAAAAAAGAATATGGGGAACAGGTATACAATACAGCACTTGATACCGATAATATAAATGAATTTATTGGTGAACTGGTATGTGATGTATATGAGGATACCTGGACTTTCAATAACGGGGGGTTCACATGTGACATATTCACAGATGACCAACTAGGGTGTGATTTAAATGAATTGATAGACATGTGGCTTTATGCGGACGAAGATTTACCGAGAAATGGAAACAAAAAAGACTTCTTTAATAAATATGTAGAAGGTGGATATCAAGAGCCTTTGTATTATGTGAAGGATAAATATACAGATCAGATATTGTGCAATGTAGGGTTCACTTTTTCAAATTCAAATCTAAATAAATGGTTCGATGACGTTGGTGCAGCCATGAGTGAAGCAAAATTATTAAAACACACCAAGCAAGAATGGCTAGATATTAACCCTGCATACGAAAAGATGTTAGTTGAGGTTGAAGAATGAAAAAATACTATTTATATAACAAAGGGACCCATCAGTATTTAGGGGAATATGATGCAGAAGATAATATGCTTGTTAAATATGGTTGGTTTATTCCTTTTATTAAAGAGCCATTAGCTATGACACTTGAAAATTGGGAAAAAGAATTTCCTAGTTTTGTTAACTACTCGATTGAAGAGGTGGAAGAGTAATGGCAAAAGAAAAGTTGTATGCGGTCGATTCGATCTATGAAGATACTTTCTTTACCAGTGAGGACAATGCTATTGCCTTAGCAAACTTTGATAGTGTAAACGGATTATTAGCAGTTAGTGAGTATGACTATCATGGCAATCATCTAAAAAATTTCTATATAAATCCAAGTTATATCACTCGCATATATCCTACAGAATATGAGGTGGAAGAATGAATAACAATCTAATAACACTAATTCAAGAATGGTCAACAAAACGTGGTTTAAATAATAATGACCCAGAGAAACAACTCATTAAATTAAAAGAGGAAGTCCAAGAACTTTCAGATGCTCTAACTAATAAAGACTTCTCTAATACAAATGGTTCATTTCAAGATAGTATTGGAGATACCCTAGTAGTACTGATAATCTTGTGTCAGCAAACTAGTGTTGATATTAATGAATGTCTTAATGGTGCTTATGAAGAGATTAAAGATAGAACAGGCAAGACTATAGATGGAGTGTTTATAAAAAATGACTAACCCAATACACGTGGTTATATACCACACAAAAAATTGTATGAAATGCAGACTCACTGCAGAACGTTTTGAAAAGGCTGATATTCCTGTTACAAAAATATTAGTAGACCCTAACACTGAATGGGGAGAACAGAAACTTAATAAGTTTAAATTGGCTGGACATCAAAGTTTTCCAGTTATCAGAGTCTATGCTGGTATGGAAGATGATGGTAGTGAAGCCTTAGATACTTGGAGTAATTTTGAATTAGATAAGATTAGGGAGTGGATTGGATGAATAAATCAGTAGAACACCCCTCACATTACACACATGGAAGTGTAGAAGTAATTGATGCAATGAAGGCAATGACAGAAGAAGAATATAGGGGATATCTTCGAGGCAATGCCATTAAATATCTATTTAGATCTGGATATAAGGATGATCCAGTACAAGATTTAGAAAAAGCTAAAACTTATATTGATTGGATGGTGGAGGGTTATCAGAAATCAGAGTAAAAGATTAGTTGACTATCCTAAGTTAGATAGGAGGGATTAAATTATTCAACAATTAACTAAGAGTAGACTTCTAGAACTAGAAGAGGATTTTAAAGAATATCAACAAGTTAATTACAATATTGCTGTCCGTGTGGTTTCATTAGAACATCCCTGGACAGAAAGCGATTCTAATATTGGTGGTGGTTCATCTGGAATCATTATCAAGCCACAAGAAATATTGGTGATAAAAAAAGACGAAGATAAGGAACTTCAACGTCTGTTTAAATTAAAATCTGATTGTGAACGTGCTATTAATAAAATGAGCGATGAACAATTACTTATGTATAATATGAGATTTGCTAACTCTGATTATCTTGGATGGCAAGAAGTTGCAGATAGGTTAAATTATTCTATCGCGGGTATTTATAAAAAACGATATAGATTATTAGAACTGTTAGCGATTGAAAAAGGATTGATAAGTGTAGAAAAAAACGTATAGTTTTCTACCGTGTCAACATGTTAAATTGATATAGTAGCAAAAATAATTATTAACCGATGTAGCCAGATTGGTATTGGTACGAGGACGCATAGCGTTTAAATAACTCCTACGATGATCAAGGTTCGATTCCTTGACTGGCTGTTTGTCAGGTAAAAGACGTTAAAACAGACGTACTTATATGTAGGTTCGATTCCTACTGCTCGCTTAGCTCATTGAAAATTAAATCAAGAATATATTTGAACACAGTGGAGAATGATTGAACATCATGCTGTGATGGTAGCTGTAAAACGGTTAATTTGATTATTGGGATACTTATAATTGATGAGTTGAGTATTGGAGACAATATTTAACTATAGTAAACGCTATTATCGTTTGTTGCCATGTGGATAATTGGTAGTCATTAAGGCATAACTAACATTTGGTAGCCACAATAGAACGGATAAACGTAATTCGGGGAAGCTAGTATTGCTAGAGAGTTAAACACTTTGGTTAACGCTAGTATGTTTAATAAGGCTATTTGACGTGAAGCATAGAAGTATGTGTATAACAAATGAAGTTAGTACGAGTAGCACAAGGTCAACCTATACAGAACAACTTAAAATAATAAATTTAAAAATCTGAATGTTCGTGTGAAAGTTGTTATCCGTCGAGATAGACTGCGTAAGTAATGCAAAAGGAAGTATAGAGGTAGCTCCTGTATACTCAGACCTTTTGAGCGCATAGCCTAATAAATGATAAAAATTTGAAGCAGGAGTAAAAGCCCAAATATATTTTTGATTTAGTTTTTAATGAGTAACGGTGTTATAGCTCAGTTGGTAGAGCAGATGGTTGAAGACCATCGTGTCGGTAGTTCAATTCTATCTAACACCATATGTCTATCTTCCCGGATAGGCAAATAAAAATAAAAAGGACCGCAAGAATTGCGGACCCTATGAAAAAATTACAATAAAAAGCATAGTCGCTCATTCGGCTGTGCTTTTTGTTTTGCATTATTGAAAGGAAAAACAGAGTACTTGATATATAAGGGATACAGAGATATTTAACTTTTGAGGAGAAATAAAAATGGATAAAGCATTTTTTATAATGTTGATATGGGGAAGCTTTATATCTATAACCTTTACGGCTGTTCTTTATATTATTACTGATAATTTAATTGGAAGAATTATTTTGATAATGATTGGTATCTTCCAAATATTTTATTCTACATATCGTGGATTTGATTACTATAAGAGTTTTATTAAGAAATAAAAATAACACTATTTTACGTAAGGAGACGGAAGCTTTTGAGAACTTGGAATATGAAAGAAATTAATAGAGCAAGGGATTTACGAAAAGCTGGCAGTACATATGCCCAAATTGCTCAGAAATTAACTGATGAATTTGATCGTCCCTTTACGCAAGATAGTGTGAGTTCAATGCTTCGACGTGAAGGATTACGTGATGATGTTACTGAAACACTCACTGCTGAAAATAGAGAGTGGAATAGTGATCATGTACAGACCTCAGAAACAATCATCAATGTTATAGATAATGAATGTAAGACACCTGAGGATATTTTAATAGCCCATGGGTATAATCCTAAATTATGGAAAATATCCAATGGTACTTCAAACTTTTGGAAACAAAGCGAAGGCACAACCTCATTTCAATCTAAGATATCGGTTAAACCAAGTGATGAATTAACTGCTAAAGATTTTGCTGAATTATTCAAGGGTGATATTAAGCCTCTCAAATTTAGTAAATTGCATGGTAGAACATCAAAACGTAACTTAGTAATTCCATTGGCTGATATACATTTAGGTTGGACGAAGCTATCAGATATCACGGATATGTTAGATAACATTAACGACGTCATTCAATCTAAAACATATGACACTATCGTTATTGAACAGTTGGGTGACTTATTCCATTCAGACCAAATTAATACTTCTACTACTGTAAGTGGTACATTGCTGGACAATGCGGATATGAGACAAGGTATCAAAGATGCTTTAGAGATGTTTGATATAATCCTTGGTACTGCATTTAAACACGCTAAACATGTTCAACTTAAGACTGTCTTTGGTAACCACTCTGGAGATATTGAGTATGTATTTTTATATGCAATGCGTGAACGATATCCACAATTAGATATAGAGTTTAATGATAATAACCCTGCCACTGATTGGCGTATGTGCTATATGTTAGGTCGAGTATCTATTATGTTAAGCCATGGTAGTTATGGTACTAAAAATCTTATGGGATTATATCCTGTTGAGTACAAAGATGAATGGTATTTAGGTAGTACTCATGAACTACATACAGGCCATTATCATACTGAAAGATTTAGAGATGTGAACGGAATTACATGGAGACAATTAGGAACACCAAAACCTAATGATCCTTATGAAATAAAAAATGGGTACACGACTAGTAAAAAAGTCATGTACCTTTTTGAATACGATGAAGAAAGATTGAGGGTTACTTATGAAATCTAATGAAAAAGAACATACCGGAATTGGTTTCTGTGGATTATTAACATTGATATTTGTTATTGCAAAAATAACAGGGTTTATTACTTGGAGTTGGTGGTTGGTTTTCTTACCAGTATTCATACCTTTATTGTTAGCTTTGCTTATTTTAGGCGTAGGCGGTCTGATTGTATGGATGTTGGATAAGGATGGTGATTAAATGACACCAAAACAAGAGTTATTTGTAACTGAATATTTAAAAGATTTAAACGCAACTCAGGCTGCAATTAGAGCTGGATATAGTGAAAAGACAGCTTATTCACAAGGACAAAGGCTGTTGAAAAATGTTGAAGTAAAATCAGCAATCGAGCAACAGATGAAATCTGTGAACAAAAAAATTATCGCCGATGCAGAGGAAGTAATGACCTTTTTAACTGATACTATGCGAGGAAATACTACATCTCAAGAGTTAACTAATACCGGTGAAGTTGTAGAGATTACTGCTTCTATGCCCCAAAGATTGAAAGCGGCCGAATTAATGGGCAAGAGACATGCCTTATTTACTGATAAAGTGGAACAAACTAATACAAATATAGATATCAATATTGGAGATTACGAAGATGAATAAGTTTGAAACAATTATAGAAAACGTTCTTGATGAAAATGATGCTTTAAAAAACAAATTAGAATATAGCAACTTTAAAATTAATTTATACAAAAGAATAATTTCAAAAAACTTAGATACTGAAACTTCATCTAGAGTTGTTGATGTTATGTCGAGCTTAGATACATTGGAAGATAATGGAGTTGATTTTAAGTCGTTAATAGATGGATACGATAAAGATATTGAGATAACGGTGGATTAATTATGACAATAAATATTAATATTAAACATCCTCAAAATGTATTTAATCGCCAAGTTTATTATGAATTAGAAGACTATTCAAACTTCACTGAAATCTGGTATGGTGGTGCTGCTTCTGGTAAGTCTCACGGAGTTGTACAAAAAGTTGTAGTAAAAGCCTTGCAGGATTGGAAATATCCTCGTAAGGTTCTTTTTTTACGTAAGGTTGGTGCAACTGTTAAAGAATCTATCTATGAAGATGTTCTTATAAGACTATCTGAGTGGGGCATTCTTCCTTATTGTCGAGTTAACAAATCTAACTATGAAATAACACTTCCTAATGGGAGTGTTTTTTTGTTCAAAGGAATGGATAACCCAGAAAAGATTAAATCAATTAAAGGATTATCTGATGTAGTAATGGAAGAAGCAACTGAATTTAATCAAGAAGACTATGAACAGTTAACTCTTCGTGTTCGTGAAAAGAAACATCCTGATAAACAAATCTATTTAATGTTTAATCCGGTTTCTAAAGCCAATTGGGTATATCAATACTTCTTTTTACACGATCAATCTAATACTATTATTCATCAATCTACATATCAGGATAATCATTTTTTAGATGAAAATACTAAACAACAGATTGAAAAGTTCAAACTTACTAATCCCGCATGGTATCGAATATATGCTCTAGGAGAGTTTGCAACATTAGATAAACTAATCTTTCCTAACTATAAAACAAGTCGCTTAGATAAGAATTCTGATAGACTCAGAAATCTTCCAAGCATGTTTGGATTGGATTTTGGTTACTCAAATGATCCTTCAGCGTTTATTCATATCAAAGTGGATGAAAGAAATAAAACTATTTACTTCTTGGAAGAATATACAAAAAAAGGGTTACTTAATAATCAGATAGCTCAAGCAATTAAAGATATGGGATATGAAAAAGAAGTTATTACTGCCGATGCAGCAGAACAGAAGTCAATAGCTGAAATTAGAAGAGAAGGTATCGATCGTATCCGACCAGCAAAAAAAGGTAAGGACTCTGTTATTCAAGGTATTCAATTCTTACAACAATATCAATTTGATGTAGATGATCGTTGTACTACTTTAATTGAAGAATTGGATAACTATACATGGCAAAAAGATAAGAAGAGTAATGAATACACTAATCAACCGACCGATCTGTTCAATCACGTTTTAGATGCAACTAGATATGCAGTTGAAGAGATTAATGGTAGAGGAAAAGTACAAGTTAAAACATATAGAAACCTATTATTCTAGGAGGAATTAAATGTTAGAAAATGGAATTGTAACAGATAATTATACTTATCTATTTCCAGTAGATAAACACCTAACTAATCAAGATATCTCTGATTTTATTGATTATCACATCAATAATGAATCAAAGATGTACCAAAGTAAGATTGATGAATATAAAACAAACGCTCCAATACTAACTAAAAGTTTTGGTGAAAGTATGCTAGATCATAAACGATTGGCAGTTCCTTTTCCCAAGTATTTAGTAGATACATTAAATGGTTTCTTTGTTGGAATTCCCCCAACAATTACAACCAAGAAAGAACAACAGAATAATGAACTACAAACATGGATTAACAAGAATTCAGTTGTAGATAAGATTAATGAAGTTAGTAAGCAGTCATCTATTTATGGACGTTCTTACATGCTCGTTTACAACAATGAACAGAGTGAAACACGGGTAACTGTTTGTTCTCCAACTAATTCATTTATGATTTTTGATGACACTATAGAAAGAAAACCATTAGCCTTTGTTAACTATAGTAAAACTAAAGACAATGAGATTGTTGGAGATATTTATTATTCAAACGAGCGCCAACACTTCACCTATTCGGGTGGACTAAGAATAACAGAAGTTAATACACTTATTTTTCAAGGTAATGTTCCTGCAATTGAATTCTATGATAACGAAGAACGTCAGGGTGTCTTTGATAATGTGCTTACACTTATTCATGCAATTAATGAAACCTTAAGTGCTAAATCTGATGATATTGATTATTTCGCCAATAGTTACTTGTTCTTAAAGAACTTTGCTTTAGAAGAAGAAGAACAGCTTAACATTCAAGAACAGAGGATTATTTCAACTAAAAATCCTTCATCAGACATTGATGTTGACGCCAAGTTTTTAGAGAAACCTAGCGCTGATGACTTGCAAGAAAACCAATTAGACCGATTAACTAATTTAATATTCCAAACTTCAATGATAGCTAATATTAATGATGAAGTCTTTGGTAATGCCACAAGTGGTACTGCTTTGGAATATAAACTGCTATCTATGAGAAATCTAACTGCTAATAAAGAACGTAAATTTACTCAATCATTACGTTGGTTGTTCGATGTTTTGGCTACTAATATACAAATTGGTGAACCGTCTGATTTTACATATTCATTCACTCGCAACCTTCCTAATAATACTTCTGAGGAAGCTGACTTACTTAAAAACTTAGACGGTGTTGTATCAGATGAAACAAGACTTTCTTTAGCTTCATTTGTCAAAGATCCTACAGCTGAAATCAAGCGCATGTTTGAAGAAGATAAAGAGAAAGTTAAAAAAGCACAGGAAAATTACCCTGGAGCTGATTACATAGATGGTTAGTAATCAATATTGGGAAAAACGTAGTAAGTCTTGGAGTGATAATAAAATCAAAGATGATGAAGAATTCGCCAGACTATTAAGTCAAAAATATAATTCACTAGAGCTAGAAATTAACAGAGAAATTAATGAGTTTTATGTACGATATGCCAAAAAAGAAGGTTTAACTTTAGACCAAGCTCGTAAAAAAGTAAGTGAGTTTGATGTTAAATCATTTCAAAATCAAGCAAAACAAATGGTTAAAGATAAAGACTTCTCAGATTATGCAAATGAACGTTTAAGGCTTTATAATGCAACATTACGTATAAACAGATTAGAAGCTCTTAAAGCTCGTATAGGGCTTGATATTATTAAAACTAATAGTGAGATTGAAGAATTACTAAAGCAACATTTAAGTGAAGATCTATATAAAGAAGCAAAAGAGAACGCGGGTATTCTTGGAGTAGATATTACTAAATCACAAAGTCTAAAGATAAACACACTTCTTAATGGTAGTTATCAAAACACCACATTTTCAGAAAGATTGTGGATGAATAACGATGCACTTAAAGCCGAATTAGATAAGATGTTAAGTCGCGGAATGATACAAGGTGAACGTTGGGATAAGTCTATTTCTAAAATCAAGAAGCAACTTAACTCAAGTGTTAAGAATGCAAATTACGCAGCTGATAGATTGGCTAGAACAGAATCGGCAAGAATGGCTTCGGAGTATAAAATAGATTTAATCAAGTCGCAAGGTTACAAAAACGTAAAATGGCTGTGTGAGCGTGGTGCGTGTTCAATTTGCAAACCATACGACAATAAGATATTTAAGATAAAAGAAGTTCCTGATTTACCAGTACATCCTAATTGTAGATGTCACTTTATAGGAATAACGATTGACTAGCATTCAACTAAAATAGTTGAGTGCTTTTTTAGTCCAAGCATTGAAGACTATAAAAGCTATGGGAATTATAATGTGCAAGCCTTGATTCACATATAAAGCTAGGGGAAAGAATATATAGCATGGAAAACGAAAATCAAACACAAGAAGTTAATGAAGAAGTAGATGTATCTACTGAAGAGAATGAATCTAAGGATAGTAACTTAGACCAAAATACAGACAAAGAAACTAAGACTTACACCGAAGATGATTTTAATAAAAAGCTTGATGAAATGTTTACTAAGAAGTTTTCAGAATTAAAAGCAGACAATGAAAGAAAACTTAAAGAAGAAAAGAAACGAGCTAAGATGTCCGCTGAAGAAAGAATTAATGATGACTTGAAACAAGCAGAAGAACGAGCTAAACAAGCAGAAGAAGCACTTAGCTTAAGAAATTCAGCTGATCAAATTACTAGTTCCTTAAAAGAAAATGGTATCTCAATGGATACTATCTCATCTGATTTAATTAACATTCTTAATTCAACTGATGAAGATGTTGCGAATAAGAATGTAGAAGCATTGGTTGACTTTAAAAATGCTATCGCAGAAGAAGTACGAAAAGAATTATCTCAAGGAAGTACTCCAAGAGTAAACGGTGGTACAGCCACAAAAACAGTTACTGGAGAGGATTTTAAGAAAATGGACACTGCTGAAAGAGTTCAATTTTCAAGAGAACATCCAGAAGAATTTAAACAAATAACAGGAGGTCATTAATATAATGGCAGAAGAAAGAACACTAACAATGTTAAAGGATTTAGTAAATCCTGAAGTTATGGCACCAATCGTTTCATATGAAATGGAAAACGCACTTAGATTTACACCAATTGCTCAAGTTGACGATACTTTGCAAGGTAACCCCGGCGACACTTTAACATTTCCTCAGTTTACATATATGGGAGATGCAAAAGATATTCCAGAAGGTGAAGCAATTCCGCTTGATAAGATTGGAACCAAAACTACTAAAATGACAATCAAAAAAGCTGCAAAAGGTACTGAATTCACTGATGAATCATATCTAAGCGGATTGGGTGATGTTGTTGGGGAACATCAAAAACAATTAGGTATTGCTATTGCTAATAAAGTTGAAAATGATGTAATTGATGCCTCTAAAACTGGTACACAAAAGGTAACGATTGAAGCAACGGTTGAAGGTATCAATACAGCTATGGATATTTATAACGAAGAAGAAGACGGAGTGGTAGTAGCTCTTATGAATCCTAAAACAGCAAGTAAAGTTCGCTATGATGCCATTCAACAAAAAATTAATACTGACGTTGGAGCAAATGAATTAATCAAAGGTACTTACGCTGATATTTTAGGTGTTCAACTAGTTAGAACTCGTAGATTAGCTGAGAATGAAGCCATCTTCATTAAAACTGTTGACCCAGAAGATAAACAAGCACGTCCAGCTCTTAAACTATTGATAAAACGTGATATTAATGCGGAATCTGATAGAGATATTACACGCAAAACTACAATTATGACTGCTGATAAGATCTATGGAGCATATTTGTATGATGATTCAAAGGTTATAGTTGCAACAGTTGGAGGCGACAAGCCTGCCACACCCAGCAAAAGCGCTAAAAATAAGTAATATTACTGAAACTAGCGCTGATATAGTGGGGGATTAAATATGAGTAAATTATTTATTAACGATGAAGAATGTACTGATGGTTTTAACGTTAAGGATAAATTGACATTTAAGGACTATATGGGTGGATCAACAAATAAAGCCATGCTAAAAGATGACAACGGAGATGTACTTGATGAGAAAGAATTTTCTTTGAAAATACCTGCCTCTCGTTGGTTCTTATGGTCTGGTAAATTGGATGGAGAAGTCATGGATTTGCGAGTTGAAGCAGAACTTAAAGATACAACCGAGGGAACTGTTTCATACTCAAAAGATATTCAAGCCGGTCAATTGTCCTTTGCAAGAGCCAAATACGCCGCTCCTAAGGGAACAGTTATTCCTGAGGAGGATATTGATACGTTCATTAACTACTTTGTCAATGAAGATGGCGAACCAACAGAGAAACTATTGAGCTTGAAACCGGGCATTGAAGTCTTTATTGATGATGTAGCCTATATACAAAACTCTCTAATTTCTAAAAACGGTACACCTGTAATTCAGATAGATGCTGTTACACCAGCTCAACTTGAAGGACATGAAGGTGCAGGAATAGCCATTGGGGTAACTCAAAAAGTAGTTATTAAACAAGCAGCTACCGAAGATGTACCTGAACCCCAAGATTACACAATTAATCTTAAGTGGATATAGAAAGTGGGGGATTTTAAATGTCTGACTTATATTTAAACAACTCCCTTGTTAAAAAAGATTTTCAAGTTGGGGAATTATTTCATGCTGAAAATATGTTGATTGGAAAATCGCAAACAGTTGAGTTAAAAAATCAAAATGAAGTAATTTTCAGTGATAATTTCACAACGTCAAAACCGATACCTAGTCCAATAGAAATTGCTTCTGTTTCTTCTACTACATCTGATGATGTGACCATCGTTGTTAAATTAATTGATAGCGATCAAAAACTGAGTGTAGTGGATAAAGATAATAAAGTAATTGCGACTGCTAATACTGGTGTTAAAACTATTCACATTAAAGGACTAAAACCTGGAACTAAATATTCAGTAGGAACTTATACTTTGAAAGCTACAAACAGTTTCAACGATGAAGTAACTACTAATATTCCAGAGTTTACTGTTGCATGGAAACCACCAGTTCCAGTAATTAGTAAGGTTGAAGTTCCGGATAGTACGCATGTTAAAGTCACTGTTTCTAATTTGAACCCAGTAGATAAGTTACAGATTAAAGACACTGTAGCAAACAAAATATTAGTTAATGGTGTAGTTGGTAGCTCAGTTGTTAGTGCCCCCGGTTTAACTCCGGGTAAAAAGTATGCAACAGGTGAACTAATTATCTTTGCTAAAAACGATAATGCGACAGGTGACTCTACTAATATTCCGGAGTTCACTACACCAGCCAGTTAGGAGGGTTATATGCCAGAAGAAAACACAATGCTGGATGATATTAAAACGCTCTTAGAGATTGATGATGAGGATAAAGATAACCAGCTTAAACTTATTATCAAGAAGACAAGAGAGCGTCTTTTAAATAAACTTCATTTGAAAAAGGATGAAGAAATACCTTTTGAACTTGAATATATTATTTTTGAGGTTTCTATTCGTAGATTTAATCGAGTAGAAAATGAGGGTATGACCAGCTATTCTCAAGACGGTGAAAGCATCACTTTTAAAGATGATGATTTCTCAGATTTTAACAAGGATATTCAAGACTATTTAAACGAAAATGACGATAGTTCTAAACCAGTCGCTAGCTTAACCAATCCTTATGCAAGGAGAGTTAACGATGAGGTTTAACAAGAAAATTACTTTTATTCATGAAGAAGACTCTTACAATACTGAAACTGGTAAACATGAGACTGTTGAAACTGAGGTAGCCACTATTTGGGCAAACGTTACAGATAATAGTACACAAAGAAGTTTTGAAACTTTTGGTAAGTACGATTCCAACACTAAAACAATAAGACTAGCTAAGCCGATTAGGTTAAACTGGTCTTTTTTAATGATTGGAAAAGATAAGACTAAGTATGTGAAAAAGCAATACTTAGACACTTCAAAAGTAAAGAGCTTACTGGTAGGTGAAGCTTAATGGGTATTCATTTTAAGATATCTGGTTTGAATGAATTACAAGTTCAGTTAAAAAAACAGGCGAATTTATCAGCTGTTAAAACTGCAGTACAAAAAAGCGCTGAAGAACTAGAAGAAACTGCCATTAGGAATACTAGTACTGCCTACAACAAAGGATATTCAAAAGGATTTACACGTAGTCATATTAATAAATATCCAATGGGAGATGGTCTTTCTTGGCGTGTTGTTATGGAAACTAACTATTCACCATATGTGGAATTAGGTACCAGATACATGTCAGCTGAACCAGTTATGAAGCCTGCACTAAATACTGTATATCCCAAGTTTATTAGCAATATTAAAAAAGCGGTTGAAAGGGGTTAATATGCAATCCCCAGAATTAGAACTATTCAATTATTTGTATAAATTTTCATCTGATAAAGGTTATAGCACATATGACTATTTACCAATGGAAGATGAGAACGCTGAATATCCATTTGTTATTATTGGAAACTCTCAAACGGTTAACGATAGTACAAAGTTCAGTTTAAATGGATCAATTGACCAAACAATTGAGTTCTGGAATGACGCTAAAGATAGGGCAAATGTAAGTGAAATGATTGATAGCTTTTTAAAAGAAGCTTTAAAAATCAGACGTACCAATCACTATAACCTAGCTTTAGAAATTAATAGAACCGAACAACGTTTGGTAATTGATACCAGTGTAGAAAATCAAATTCTACTACATGGAATATTAGATTTACATTTCAAAATTTTATAAAGGAAGGTTATTTTTATGACTGAAGAATTAAAGCAATTAGGTGGTAAAGATTTAATTATTCTTGCCCGTCCATACGCTAAACGTGCCACTATGAAAGCACAATATGTTCCTTGGCAAAAATCAGGTGAACTTGATATGTCAGCTGATAGTGATACTGAAACCACTAAAGATGGATCTACAACTACTAAATCACCCGTTACTGCGGAACTAACTTTAGAATTCAATAACAATAATTCGGGTATTGCGGACGATCTACAAGATGCCGTAATTAATGGTGAACTATTTGAATTCTGGCTATTATCAAGAGATCGCAAGAAAACTGCGGATGGAAAAGATACTTATTTCAGTTGGTATATGCGTGGTTACAACACTGAAGATGATGTTTCAGGTGACGCAGACGCAGCAGCGACACGTTCTATCACTATTACAGTTGATGGTACACCTAAAAAAGGTTGGACACCTCTAGATCAAGAGACACAAAGTTTAATTGATTATATCTTTGCAGGAACTGATGTAGCAGCGTCCGAAACTGATAAGGGTGGTGGAATTGATTATGATTCTACTGTCGATGGTGCTAATAGAGTGAGTAGTAGCGAAGAAATAGCAGTAAATGGGGTTAGTATTACACCCACTTCAACCGATGTAGAGGTTGGTAAAGCAATTAAGCTGACTTCTACGGTTAGTCCGGCAAATGCAACAAATAAAAAAGTTACATATAAGTCATCAGATACAGCTAAAGCAAGTGTTACATCTGATGGAACAGTAACTGGTGTTGCAGAAGGAACTGCAGAAATTACAGTCACGACTGACGATGGCGGTAAAACAGCTAAGTCAACAGTAACTGTAAAAAAAGCATCCACTACAAAATAACAACTAAATAAAGGTATGGTTTCCTTAAACTGGTGGCGGATGGAATAAAAATTTTATTAGAGGTAATTATGAATATTAATATTAACGATAAAGATTATGAATTAAACTTTGGTATTGGTTTTCTAAGAGAAATTGATAAAGTAGCCGGATTAGATGTTAATGGTGTGTCAATGGGTATGGGAATGTCTAAAACATTACCAGCTATCCAATCTTACGATATGTTGGCACTTATTAACGTCATTTATTCCGCAACACACGCATGTAACCCTAGACCAGGTATTCAAGATATCGAAGAATATATTGGAACTTTGAAAGATAAAGACGTAGAAAAACTATTTACAGATGTAGTGAAAGAACTAAAAAAGTCACCAGTAACTCGCTTCCAAATGAACAAGATGGCTCAATAGAACAGATACCTATACCCAGCGAGCAACAGTATAGAGAAATGGTTGTCACAGCTCTTTCTAGTTTTAATATGAATGATCTTATTGAGATTAGTAAGATGAGCTTATATGAGTATTTTTTACGTTTAGAAGCATATCAAGTTAAACAAGTAAATATGCAAGAGAATATTGCTTTACAGGCTTGGTTGAATCAAACAGTTCAAGCTACAACTGGATCAAAAAAGAATCCAAAACCTAAATATACTAAGTTTGAGGAATTCTTTAATTCAGTTGATGTTAAAAACAATATTCATAAAACATTTAATAAAGATTATGTACCTCAGGTAGAATCTGAAACTGAAAAGAAGAAGAGGATTGCCGAGGAACGTAATAAACGCTATGTGGAATATATGGCAAAGAAAAAAACAAATTGAGGGTAGTCATTAGGTTGACTGCCCTCTTTTTTGGAAAGGAGAAGATATGGCTCAAAATTTTAATATTGAGGGTATTCTTTCAATTACCGATGAGAACTTTTCCAATACTTTAGGTAATGCCGCAAAGGCTGTAGGTCAACTAGGAAAAAATACCGAAAATGGAATGAAAGGTGCCAGTAACAGTTTAGACGGAGTATCCAGTGCTTCTGAAAGAGCTGTATCATCAATAGGTAAGATTTCTTTAGGTGTAGTTGCGGCCAATGCTTTAAGCAAGGCATTTGGTGCAGTTAAAGATTCCGTAGGAGATGCTGTAAGTAGATTTGATACCTTAAACAATTATCCAAAAGTCATGGAACAGCTTGGTTATTCTACTAAAGATGTTTCTAAATCTATGGATACATTAAAGGGCGGAATAGTTGGTTTACCTACATCACTTGATGGAATTGTATCATCAGCGAAAAGAATGGCTTCTATAACTGGTGATTTAGATAGTGCATCTAAAGCCTCTATTGCCTTAAATGATGCGTTTCTTGCCAGCGGATCTAGTACTGCAGATGCGGCTCGTGGATTAGAGCAATATGTTCAGATGCTTTCAACAGGCAAAGTTGACCTCGAAGCTTGGAAAACTCTTCAAGAAACTATGCCTTCCTCACTGAAAAAGGTAGCTGAAGCTTTTGGATTTGCAGGTAAAAGTGCAACAAATGATCTTTACGCAGCCCTCCAGAGTGGATCAATAACAATGGATCAATTAAACGATAAATTCATTGAGCTAGATGGCGGCGTTAATGGTTTTGCCAAACAAGCCCGAGTTGCTTCCGGTGGAATTAAAACATCATTTGAAAATATGCATACTGCCATTGTTAGGGGACTTGCCAATTCTTTAACAGCCATTGACGATGGATTATCAAAAAACAAATTACCTACTATAGCCGAAACCATTCAAAAGGCGGCCGGAATGATCGATAAAGCATTTTTAGCAATAAACAAAAGTATTCCTGTTGTTATTGATAAATTTGCGCAATTCGGTATTAGTTTACAGCCCTTATCTGGATTATTAGGTGGTGTAGCTGTAGGGATTATGGGATTGATGGCGTTAAGTAAGGTTGCCCCAGGAATAAACGCAGTTGTTCAATCTCTCAAACTTTTTGCAGGAGCATTAAGTGCAGCAATGAATCCAATGACACTAATTGTAGCTGGATTAGCCTTGATAGCCTTGGCGTTCTATAAAGCATATACAACAAGTGAACCATTTAGAAGTACGGTGGATAATATTGTTAAAGCTTTGCAAGGAGGATTTAACCAAGCTATCAAATTTGCCTCTGATACATTAGAATCATTTGGCATTCATGTCGGATCAGCAAAAGATTTATTGAAACAATTCAATGATTTTATTAGTACTCCTATAGGACAGTTAACTCTATTAGGCTCAGGTATCGGTTTAGTAGTAGGGGGACTGGCTACCATGAGTGGAGGTTTTGGTGGGGTTTTAAGTAAGCTAAATCCATTCAATAGTGGAATTTCTTCATTAGGTAAGAGTATAACTCCTGCTTCTAAAGGAACAAGTCAACTTGGAAAGAGTATTTTAGAAATCGGTGTAGGTATCGGAGCTGCGGCAGCAGGACTAGGTATATTTGCGTTTGGAGTTGCAGCATTGGCAAAGCAAGGTGACAAAGGAACACAAGCATTGGGTGCGATGACGTTTAGTATTATCGCCGTTGTAGCAGTGCTGGCCTTATTAAGTCCTATTTTGCAAGCCAATTCAACCGGATTAATCGCTGTAGGTGTGGCTGCACTTGGAGTTGGAACGGGGATAGGTCTTGCAGCAGCTGGTATTGCTCTATTAGTTTTCTCATTTGTTTCATTAACTAAAGTAGCAATAATGATAGTTCCTACATTTGTTTCAATAGGTAACGGATTTACAGCAATGATGAAAATTTTGCTTCAAGGTGTTGTATCGAATATTCCATTAATAACTGCAGCATTTGTTGGAATGGGAACGGCAATATTAACCTCAATCATTACCCTTGCACCACTTTTGACACAGGCTTTCGTAACTATTGGCACTAGTATATTAACAGCAATAAGTACACTGTTACCACAAATAATTACATTAATTCAAAATACGGTCATACAAATATTAGCTGCTTTAACAGCGGTTATTCCACAATTTATATTGTTTATGGATACCTTAATCAAAGCACTAGTAGCCGAGATTGTTGTACTAACTCCAATTCTTGTAGAAGCTGGTTTAACAATAATTCAAAGTTTATTAAATGGTATAAACTCACACATTGAAGATATAACAACTACGGCAATTGAAATTATTGTGAAGTTTGTTAATACCATTGCTTCAAATATGGGACAAATAGTTAACGCTGCCGTTAATTTAATTGTTAGTTTTGTAAACGGGATTGCAAGCAACTTAGGTAGGGTTTTAGATGCTGCAATTAATCTTGTATCTAAGTTTCTTATGGGAATTGCTCAAAGAATACCAGAAATAGTTAACGCTGGTATAAAACTAGTAGAGTCTGTTATTCAGGGTATTGGTTATACAATTGGAAGAATGCCGGGTGAAGGATTTAAATTAATAGGTATGTTTGTTAAAGGTCTAATACAAGGGTTATCTGATTCTTTGAGTGGCGGTAAAAAGAATGGTAAAAGTGCTAAAGATGGAGTTAAAAATGGCATTGCAGGAATATTTAGTGTTGGTGTAGATCTAGTTAAGGGATTTGTGAATGGAATAAACAGTTGGGTAGGTCAAGCCGCTCAAGCTGCTGCTAATATGGCCAAAGGAGCATTGAATGCCGCCAAAGGAATGTTAGGTATACATTCACCTTCCAGAGTATTCAGAGATGAGGTAGGTAAATATATTTCATTGGGTATGGCTGCGGGTATTGAAAAGTATTCAGGTAGTGTTATTTCTGCTTCTGCGGATTTAGCAAACGCTGCAATTCCTGACATCAAAAATAACGACATATCAAATGTAATGAGCGCTGCCAACAAGCGTATCCAAAAAGGATTAAGTGCAAATGTTAATAGTGAAATGACTATTAATGCACAACCTGCAAATATTACTCTAAATATGGGTGATCAATCATATAATGCCTTTGTAGATAATATTAACCAAGCAGGAAATGCAATTCTACAACAACGCTTCGGAAGAGGTTTTTAATTATGTATGAATATCACAACACAGAAAAATTAATAAATGAAGAAGAATATATACCAAACGAAAGTCTGTTCTTCCTTAAAACAGGTAAGAATATCGAAAGTATGGTAGATGGTTACATGACTGCCAATGTTGAAAATCGTGAGCTAATGTCGCCATCAGTTACTTTAGATCAAAATGATGTTATTGACGGTGCACATTTAACCAATAAACGTTTTGGGTCTCGCGAGATTACAATTACATACGTTTTAACTGCAGCTAATGATAGAGATTTCAGATTAGCTTTTAATAGATTGAATGCAATCTTACAAAGTAAGAAGCCATTTGATTTTTATTTCTATGACGAAACAGAGTATTACTATACTGGTGTTGTTAGTTCAGCTGATAGTGTTAAGACAGGTACTAATCAAGTTATTAGTAAGTTTACTATTACGTGTTTAGATCCGTATAAAAAGAGTGTAGAACTTAAATCTATAACTGGAAAAGGTCATTTTAAGTTTGAAGATTTCAATTTATTGTATTCAGTTAAACCAGAAAAAATTGTATTTGATTTTACAGGTTCATCTTCAGCTACTTATATTCAAGATGGAACGGCTAGAAACAATGAAATTATTATTGTAGGGCAGTTCGGTAGTGGAGATCAAATAACAGTGGTACCTCGAGACCCAGAAAAAGGTTTTGTTTATTTCTTTAAGACCAAAGCCCCAGAAAGACTAGATACCGGTGCTAGAATTGACAGTTTCACTTTAGAAAATGGCAATGAAATAGTAGCTAGTTCTAACGCTAATGTAACGATCTATTATAGGGAGATGCTCCTATGATTTTCTATACAATGGATGTAAAACAGAATATAACTGGTATTATTGATTATCAAAAATCAATGATTGAAAAAGAATATATCAATAAATCTAATGAGTTGAGTATTACTTTACCGTTTACTGATATCAATAAATCTCTGTTAGACAAATCCATGTACATTTTATTACCAGTTGATAGTGATGATTTCAAAGTAAGTGGACATGTATACTCAATTGTAAGCTATACTGCATCGGTTAATGAGATAACTATAAGCGGCTTTGAAACAGCCTATGAAGATATGAAATCAAGTATAGTTGGTAAAGTATGGAATACAGTACAAATGGATAGTTTACTTGGTTACATATCTGGTAGTTTGCCATTTCCTAAGACTTGGTCTTTGGGTGTAGTTCCAGATAATAGTTCCTATGAACCGCTAGCCATACCTGATGAAGATTTAACAGTTACTGAGATCATGAGTAAAGCGGTTAACGCTTGGGGTTTTGAGTTTGATTTTATATATGTAATATCACAAAACAAAATTTCTCAACGTATTATTAATGCATATACCCAGCAGGGGAAGGTTAGAGATAATCTAAGATTTAGTTCTACTGAAGATTTTAACGGAACTAAATTAACTGAAGATAGAAGTGGTATTTATACTTCCATCATTCCTTATGGAGGTTCTTATACACCTGAACATGAGGATCAAAATACTGGTGGAATGTGGAATACGATTGGTGCCTATGGAACAGTTAAAATAACTCAAATACCTGCCTACAAATACGATGACAATAGAAACAGATATTCAAGTGGTAGTACTGGTTTTGAATTAAATTCTGAATGGAAAACTAATTTAAAGATGTATTACATTGATAGCAACGGTGATGAAGATGAGTCAAAAGTTTTCTATCAGGTAGCTACAAATATGTGGGTTAGAGGTTTAGATGTGAGTTTCAGTGGTGACACGGTCGATGATGGGCACGGGAATACAACCAGTCCCGAAGATCCAGCACAAGTAGTCGTTGATATATCACAAATTGAATGGTCTGTTTCTTCTGGTAATCCAGTAAATAAGCCTAAAGGCTATCCAAATATTGAAATTCCAGAGGCTACTGCGAACTATGGTTACGCAGATGGTCAACCGAGAGAACTAGTTAAAAAATATGATAATATCTATGATTCGTATGAATTGGCTAGTGCAGCTTACAAAGATTTATTAAAAGTATGTACACCAGCTAGGAAAGTTGAAACTAACTTTAGGAACTTAGGTACTCAAATCAATTTAGGTGACACTATATTTTTATATGATGAAGCGTTAGATATCTACGCTGAAGAACGTGCCACTGAAATTGATCGTGATTATACGAATCCTAACAATAGTAAGGTAACCTTTGGTACAACGTTTGCAGGAACACCAGAGGACTTAGCCCGCGGCTATATTGGAAGTATTAAAAATAAGATTAAATATTATAGTTAAGGAGAAAATATATGAGTGAATTTATTGTTCATTTGAGTTCTAACAAGTCTGTAACCTATGCACCTGATAAAGTAGATATCAGACAAAACGATACTCAAGATACGTTGAAAGTTTATTGTGATGACGACTTAAAGCTGACTACATCAAGTGTAGTGGGCTTTTTTAGTACAAAACCAGATAAGCAATTAATAGCGATTGATAAAGTGGATATCTCTACATTTACAGACGTAGTAAATGGGGAAGATAAAATTGTTGGTTTTACGTATAAATTACCAAAAGAAATTTATCAAGCTTCAGGTAAAGCCACATCTACTTTCTTTAGAATAGATGGTACAAGTACATCAAACTTTACTATTCGAATATCTAGAGAAGCAGGTGACAATGGTTATGTAGAAAGTAATTCTTACATTATTGAATTAGAGGAAATATTAAAACACGCCAGACATGATCATGAGCTTATTGAAGAATTGTTAAAAAGTATCGATATTGACGCTATTAAAGAAGAACTTCAAGAGGTACAGGATCACTTAGCAGAAGTAGTCACTAATACAGAAAATAAGATCAAAGAAATCGAAGATCTTATTAATAGTAATGATGTCATTAAAAAATCTGAGGCTGAATCAATCATTAAATCTATTGTAGAGTCAATGGATATAGATACAGATGACCACATTGAAGACCCTGAATTGTTGGCAAGAATCAAAGCAAGGGCAGGTGCTTAATATGGCTAATGATTTAACGACTAGTGCGCAAGCGCTAGATAAAACAATAAGCAAGATTGTTATGAATGGTAATACCTACACTCCTGACAACTTGGGAAAAATTGATGTCGGCGAAATTAGTAGCGGTAGTGATGTGGATTTTAAAGACGAAGATACAACTTCTAATTTAGGGTATGAGCCCATACTCTATGGCGTAAAAGAAGATTTTAGCAATTTACCAGACACAATATATATTCAATTTCCACGGACCAAAGGCACTTTTAGTTTGAATGATAGTAATGAATATACAGTTGGGTGTGATTTCCATTTATCCAAAATGATTGGGAAAATACCAGAGTTGAAAATAGACCAAGATACAAAAGACGATGTTATCCCACAAGTATATTTTGCTTTAAAAAAGTCCGATGTATTAGCAAACGTACAGGCAAACGCTTCGGGCGGTCCCGCACATATGATATTCAATTATAATTCAGCTACTCCAAGCGGTTCAAACGTTAGTTTTGTATATGTAAGTCCAAGCGGGACTATTGCGTCAAAAACTATAGATTTATATAACTTTTGGTGTTATGCACTGTATAACAAAAAAGCCGGTGGAAAGTTAGAAATGCGGGTTTTTCTTAACGTTAGAAATAAATCAACAAATTCATATATCAGTCTTACTGACGGGTGCGCAATAAGATTGGGGGAAATGTCATAATGAA
This sequence comes from Companilactobacillus metriopterae, assembly GCF_002762335.1. Lineage (NCBI taxonomy): Bacteria > Bacillati > Bacillota > Bacilli > Lactobacillales > Lactobacillaceae > Companilactobacillus > Companilactobacillus metriopterae. Next base: position 469,682 of record NZ_CP024610.1, read on the forward strand.
TCATTTAGGATATCTTGGTGAAGCCTTAGACAAAACAATGTCACAATTTCAATATACTAAAGACGGACAAGTTAAAACCAGAACACCAGATAGTACAGGTCTGTTAGATCTGTCTGATGATTTCCCTGCTCCACCGCCTATTAATTATTTACAATCTGGAACATCTTTATATAGTGGTAGCTCATCTTCAGCCTCTGGAACAGTAAAATTAAGTGGTGTAGAGGATTCATTCCACAATATTAAAGATGGAATAGTAATTGAATTGAATGAGTATTCAACTACTGTTCATGTAGGGCTTGTTATAACTGGTGCTGATGTACATGTTAAAACAATTGATACAGCTACTTTTGCTCCTCAAGGGAAGATAACTATAACTAAAGATCAACTTACGGCTGGTTCACAATTGAAATTTAATACTCCTAATGGAACATCTATAAACTGGTTGAAAGTAAGTAATGGTAGTTCTTACGGTAAAAATAATGCTACTGATGTTCATTTTTATGTAACTCCTAATAATAATGATGGAACATTGAGTATTGATGAAATAATAAAAGCAACAAATACAGCGAATTTCACGATTAAAGGAATAACTGTATTGTAGAGAGGAGATGAATAAAATGAAAGAAAGATTGAGCCATTTAAAACGTCATTATCATCGAAATTTTAATTGGTTGTCAATTTCAGTAGTCACTTTTTTCTTAGGTATATTTCTATACCAACAGAGACACGTTATTAGTGAATCTCCTCATTTCATATCAGTAGGATTTTTAGATACTACACCAATGTTAATAGTGGTATTTACAGTTTCTGTTTTAGGTATCTTTATATCTCTTTGGAATATAACCCTTTTCGGGGCAAAATATATATTAATTGGAGCACTGGAGACAATCTGGTTGCTCTTTTTCTTTGCCTTCGTTCAGGTAGATATGATATTTGGAAAAGTTAGTATCGGCGCAGGATTATCTTTATATATTGTATTGATGATTCTTGCATTTGCGAGGGGTGGTAAGATGTGAAACCTGAAGTATGGGTGTTTTTAGGACTGTTTGTGTCAGGAATATTTGGAGTTGTAACTGCGGTGATTGCCAAAACAACAGACAAGGTCAATTACATAGAACAGTTAAATGCCCAAATTGATCGCGTTAAAGGTCGTGATGATGAAATCGCTGATTTAAAAGAAGAAATAAGAATTTTAAAAAATATAGTCGAAGAACTACAAAGAAAAATTAAACACAAGGAGGATTCAGATAATGAACTATAAAGATTGGGGAAGTTGGTATTAATAAATGGAATTAATATCAGCAATGAATTTAGTAACTACAGTCAGTTTATTAATTATGGCGTTAGGTTGTTACGTAGTAACACAAGCGATAAAGCTGTCTCAAATTAAGTTGGCTAATAAATATTTACCTTTTGTATCAATGATAGTTGGTATTATTGCCGGCTTATTAGTTGGATATTTTATGCATGAGGCAGATTTAGGTAAGTCAGCTATTGCAGGATTCTTAGTAGGATCAGCTACAGCTGGACTGTTCACAGGATTTAAAGGTATAGCAGGTGGCTATGATACTAATAAAGTTAATACTACAACGGAAGATGTTTCTGTTTGGAAACCCACAAATGAACAGCAAAATAATAAAGGAAAAGAGGACTAACCTATGGATTTAAATACAATTGATAAAACATATGCTCTAACAGGTAATCAAGGCGATAGTAGAATTGCAGAAAAACGTTTTATTATTCTACATGAATCTGGTAATGACTCAGATAGAAAAAATGAACGAGCTGTTAAAAATGAAGCATCTTACATGCATGATAATTTCGGTAATGCATATACAACTCATTTTGTTGGTGCTTATGATGCAAAAGAAAAGATTTATCAAATCGGAGAACCTGGCTATGTATCTTGGGGAGCATTAAATGCTAATCCATATGCACCGGTTCAAATTGAGTTTGCAAGATCTACTAGTCCAGAAACTTTTAAAATTGCTTATCGAGCATATATTAATTTAGCTAGATATTACGCTAATTTATATGGTATTCCATTAACTTTAGACCAAGGAGGAGTTAACACACCAGGTATTAAAACTCATTCGTGGGTCACTAAAAACTTTGGTGGTGATCACGTTGATCCATACCCTTACTTTGCAGAAATGGGCATTACTAAAGAGCAATTAGCAAAAGACTTAATGAATGGAGTGGATGGACAAGTGGCTAAAGAAAATACCGTAAATAACATAGTTAAAGTAACAGATAATAGATTTAAAGCATTTACTACATACGATAAAAACGGTAATCCTAATGTAGGTACAGATATCACACCTAGCTCAGAATGGGTATCAAATTCAATTGTTGCTTTAACAAATGAAAACTTACCATTCTATCAAATAGCTACTAATATCTTTATTCCTCAAAAGATTACTAATTTTAAAGATGTTGTAGTGATTAATTTACCTAAATCAGAACATGCATACACTGTTAATGATTTAGGTGAAAAGACGGGAGATAAAGTAGATAACTCATTAATTGGTGGTTCATCTTGGCAACATGATGGCACTCTTTATCCAATGAAAAATGGAGTAATAGCATATAAGATTGCTTCTAATCTATATTTACCTGTTCAGTTTGCTCAAGGTTCTGGATATACAGGCAAATGAGCAATATAATTGCTAAAAAGTATGGCAAGGATTACATTTAACTTGTACTAGATATTCCTTTAGTACAGATTACCTATTATTCGTTATAAAGAAGCCCTTACTCAAATCGAGTAGGGGCTTTTTTATTTTGTGAAAATAATTAATTCATAAGTTCTATCTATCGCAATAACTCATATTATAAATCATATAATTTTATGTTATTGACAATTTGTAAATATAATTACGTTCATATAAAAAATCGATACGTTTATATTTATTTTATTTGTGAAGTATAATTCAATGTTAATCTATAAATGTGATAAACATCACGGAAATAAATATACACGGGGGGATTTTTTATGAAAAAATCTATAGTAAAATTAGGGGTAAGTTTAGCAGCCGGTTTGATGATTGGAAGTAGTGCTGTTGGGTTGACTAGTATTAAGGCTGATACAGTTACTTATAATTTAAGTGATTCGGAATTGGAAGATAATACCTTACCAATAGATCAATCAGTTGATAATAATATTGTACTGGATGGTCCTGCCGCTAATACACGAGTTGGATACTCTACTGCCGCTAAAGCAGTTTTAAAAGTTTGGAAAAAATTACCTGCACCTGTAAGAAAAGCAATTGGGGGCTATACAGGACTTGATGGTTTTTTAAGAGCAATTGATCACTTCACAGGGACAGAGTGGACTGTTATTTATAACGCATGCAAATACGTTGGTATGAGCAATGATGTCGCGTGGTGGGTTACACAAACAATTACATTGTTTATTTAAGGAGAAAATTACATGCAAAATATAGAATCTAAAGTTTTATCAATTGTAAAATGGTTTTCATTTATATTTCCAATTTGTTATTTTATATCGTATTGGTTTGGCATTAGAAACGATGCTCTTAACTTATTATCTGCGTATCTTATTGTTCAATGGGGATTTATTAATTTGGCGATAATATCAATAGGTATATTCAAAGCTATTAAGCAATAAAATAACCTCTACCTTAATTGGTAGAGGCTTTTTTATTTCCTCTTTACAATCAGAACATATGTTCGTATAATGTTCTCTATTATGAATAAACTTGCAGAGAGAATTAAACATACACTTAGTTATTATTATGATTTAAAGTTTGACCACTTACTATTGGTAAACAATACATTGGAAGATGTAAGTACCATTTTTTTAGAATGCAGCGGAAACACATCACTGATTTTATTTGAGCATAGTCCAATGGAATGGGAAGCCATGCATAAACTAATTAAGGAGAGCGCAGGGGAATTACATATAAATAGTTATCTGGTTAGAAATGAAGTAGATGAGGTACCTAAAAAGGTAATTCTAAAATTAGATAAATAATGTTAGTACTTTTTATTTGAAGTTTAAATAAAACAAAACTAAAATAAAAATACTTGCCACTGTAGTTATATTAAGTAGGAGGTAAATAATGATGAGTTATCGTATTCAATTAAATACGGACTCTCAATTGTTTACTGTAGTAGATAAGAACAATACAAATGTTTTTACAAGCGGTAGAACAATTGAAGAAGCCGTTAATAAATTTAAGAATTTATAAAATAAGCTCCCACTAATTAAGTTTAGTAGGGGCTTTTTTGTTTTGCATAAAAAAAGAGATAGACACGGGCATGTCTATCTCGATAAATTTGAACTAATTATACAATTATCGGTTTAGACACAAACTCAATAATTAAAGGGTTGTGTCTTACCTATACTTACTACTATAAAATGCTAATGTTTATTAGTCAAATAAATATATTTGTGGGCAATTTGTGGGACAAATATATTTATTTATACAAATTCTATAAACAATCAAAAATACGAAACTTTGATAAATCAATGTTTTAAGGCATTTTAAAATCTTAAAATGTTTTTAAATATCACTATTTATCACCTAGAAGGTGATCTTTTTTTTAGTCTTCAATATGTGAAACTGAATCGCGATATCCCTCAGGATTTCCATACCAATAGAAATCACCATACCAGATTGCACGTTTTTCTATATTGTAATTGTTAATTTCTTGAACATCTTCATCTGACAATTCGAAGTCAAAAATATCAGCATTTTGTTTGATACGGTCTTCATGAATTGACTTAGGAATTGTAATAATTCCACGTTGCAAATCCCAACGAAGAATTACTTGAGCAACTGTCTTGTTATACTTATCTGCAAATTTTTGTAGACGAGAATCATTAAGAACAGATCCACTGCCTAGTGGAGACCATGCTTCAAGATAGATATTGTTTTCATCACAGAATGCTTTGATATCATCTTCTTGGCATAGTGGATTGAATTCCATCTGATTAACTGCAGGTTTGATAGAGCCATGTTTTAAGATATCTTTCATACGAATAATGTCAAAGTTAGATATACCTATAGCTCTGGCTTTGCCTTCTTTGTAGATTGTTTCTAAAGCTCGCCAAGTATCAAGATATTTATCAGTTACTGGCCAGTGAACCAAAAGCAGGTCGACATAGTCAACTTGCAGTGCTTTCAATTGTCCTTCAAAGTTTTCTATAGCTGAATCGTAACCTTGATCACCGTCATATATTTTTGTTGTTAAAAATATATCTTCACGGTTTAGATTATTATCCGCAATAGCCCTTTTAAGACCATCACCTACACCAGACTCATTTCCGTATTGCTTGGCAGTATCAATGGCACGATAACCATTGGCAATTGCCCATTGGACAGATTGTGAGGCATTCTTATTACTTGTTTGCCAAACACCCAAGCCAAATTGAGGCATTTGCACACCGTTATTTAAAGTTACTTTTGAATCAATTGATAATGACATATGAATATCCTCCTTGATATCTTAATTCTACATTAATATTCAAATAATTCATAAAAAATTATCCTCAAATAATAATTAGAATAATTAAATATAAAATTAGCCTTGATAATGCTATTATGTAAGTGCTTTCTATATTTGAAAGGAAGGGTATGTTCATGAAACAACAATTTTTAAATGATAATGAGATAAAGTCTGAAATAATCAATCTTTCGGCTATTTTAAACTTACCAAAGGGAACTGAAGAATTTGTTAGTGATGTTCATGGTGAGTATGATGAATTTGTTCATATTCTTCGTAATGGTTCAGGTAATACAAGACAAAAAATATCTGAGATATTTACAGGACAATTAACTGAGGAAAACCAGAAGAAATTAGCCTTTCTTATTTACTATCCATCTGAGATTTTATCTAAAACAAAAAGTGAATTTACATCAAAGGATAGATTAGTTCAGTGGTATCTAGATACCTTTAATCAACTAATACAGTTATTAAAGTACACTGCCAAAAAATACACACGTTCTAAGGTTAGAAAGGCTCTAGATGCAGATTTTGTCTATATCACAGAAGAATTATTGTATGTTGATAGAGCTGAGGCAACAAAGAATCAATATTATTTTGATGTAATGGATAGTATTATCAAATTGGGTATGGCAGACCAGTTCATCATTGCCACTTGCCATACAATTCAGGCACTAGTAGTTGATCATATTCATATCATAGGGGATGTCTATGATAGAGGTCCTCATCCGGATCTCATTATTGAGCATCTAATCCATCGAAATGTTAAAGTCGATTTTCAATGGGGTAATCATGATATTCTCTGGCTTGGTAGTGCATCAGGTTCAAAGCTTTGTTTAGCCAATCTTGTCAGAATTAGTTCACGATATGATAATTTAAATCTGTTAAATGAAGCTTATAAAATCGATACGTCAAAATTGGAAAAATTTGCTGTAGAAAATTATAAACCTTTGGATTCATTCAATCCAAAATCAGATACAGGTAAGACTATCGATGCAGAAATACAAAACATTGATAATTGTGTTCAGCAAGCTATGGCTATTATTCAATTTAAGCTAGAGGGTCAGGCAATAGACCGTAGACCTGAATTTAAAATGGAAGACCGTAAATTATTGGAAAAATTATTTGATGACGGTCAAAAAATTAAGATTGCTGATAGGATTTATTATATAAAAAATGGCTGCTTTCAATTAGTTGATCCTGATAACCCTTATCAATTAACAAAGGGTGAACAAGAGATAATTGATGATCTAGCTAAGCAATTTATTAGTTCAGTTAGTTTGCGCAGACACTTACAGTACATGGTAGAGCATGGTTCTATGTATTTAAAAAATAACGGCAATCTTCTAATTCATGGTTGTGTTCCAGTGGATAAATCTGGAAATATGCTTCAATTCCAAATGAATAATCAAGTTTACTCAGGTCGACAACTATTCGATTATTTTGAACAAAATATATTTAATAAATTTGAACATCCCTCAGTCGATGATTCTATTCAATCGGATTTGATTTGGTATCTTTGGACTGGGAAGTTATCGCCATTGTTTGGCAAATCAGCTATGACTACTTTTGAGAGATACTTTATAGAGGATAAGGATTTACATAAAGAACATAAGAATTCCTATTATTCATTGAGAAAAGAAGAATGGTTCGCTGATATTTTGTTTGATGAATTTGATTTGGATAAAGAACAAGGGCATATTATTAATGGCCATACACCTGTAAAAATTGGTAATTCACCAATCATGGCAAATGGCAAAATTTTTGTTATCGATGGTGGTATGTCGAAACCATATCAAAAAACCACGGGAATTGGAGGATATACCTTATTATCTAATTCCTTTGGATTACAACTTGTAACGCATGAGCCATTTACAACACGCGAAAAGGCAATTCAAAACATGACTGATGTTGTATCAACTAAAAGAGTGATAGAACAATCTGTTAAAATGAAGACCGTTAGTGATACTGATAATGGTAAGAAATTGAAAGCACAAGTTGATGAATTAATTAATTTATTGGCAATAAAAAAAGAGTAACCTTTTAAGGTTACTCTTTTTCTTCTGATCTAGCTTCTTTAGGAAGTATTAGGTTAAGAGCGATTCCAACTATTGTAGCAACACCAATACCACTAAATTGGAATGAGCCAATTTGAAGCATTGCATTACCAATACCAATAACTAGAATGACGGAACCAATCATTAAGTTACGTTTTTGAGAGAAATCTACTTTGTTGTCTATTAGTATTTTTAGACCATTTGAAGCAATAACACCGAATAGTACGAAACTGATACCACCAATTACTGGTCCAGGAACTGTCTGTATTAATGCACTTAGTTTACCAACAAAACCAAATACTGCTGCAAAAACAGCGGCACCGATAATTACATATACACTGTATATTTTATTGACGGCCATAACACCAATATTTTCACCGTAAGACGTAATAGGAGGACCACCAAGTAATCCAGCAACAATAGAGGCAGTACCGTCACCGGCTAATGTTCTATGTAATCCAGGATCTTTGAAGAAGTTTCTATGTGTCAATTCATCAAGTACCATGATATGTCCCAGATGTTCTGCCATTGTGACAAAAGCAAGAGGAGCAAAACTTAAAATTGCACCCCAATAAATTGTATGGGGAGTGTAGTTAATAAAAGGAATTTCAAAACTTGGTAATGCAAACCAAGGAGAGCTAGCAACTTTAGAGAAATTAACTACCCCAAGTATCACTGATAGTAAATATCCTGAGATAATACCTAATAAAATAGCGATGTTACTCAAAAATCCCTTTAAGTACATGTTGAAAAAAACTGTTGTTATCAGCGTGAACATGGCAATACCGAAGAATTTTAAATCGTAAGTACCATTATTCATTGTAGAATCTGTGGCAGCGGATCCAGCTAATGCTAATCCAATAACAATCACTATCGGACCGACAACGATAGGTGGTAGAGCTTTATCTATCCAACCATATCCAACAAAACCAACAAGTAATGCAACAATCAAGTAAACAGCACCAACGGCAATCGTTCCTTGTGCAACTGCAGGAAATCCAACAGTTTTCATCAATGCAATACTAGGAACAATGAATGAAAAACTGGAACTCATATATGCAGGAATTCTTCGTTTTGTAATTAGAATATGCAATATTGTTCCCACACCAGAACTAAATAAAGCGATACTTGGATCTAATCCTACCAACAGTGGAACTAAAACTGTTGAACCAAACATAGAAAATAAATGTTGAAGAGATAGGATAAACCAACTGCCTAGTGGTGGCTTATCATAGATATCAAGAACTGCATCTGGATTACGATAATTCTTATCATTTGTGTCCATAGTTAAAATCTCCCTCAAAAAGTGTAAAAAAATAGCCTTTTATCCCGTGAAAATACGACATAAAAGGCCTAAGTGTTTTCCTTGTTAGTCTCACGGGACTACGTTAAAGGACTATGTAATTTTAATTAACTATAGACAATTTTTTAAACATTGTCAACAAAACGAAAAAAGAACACCAAGGGGAGTGGTGTTCTTTTAAATATATAATATATAAATTGTATTTGGGATTAAATATGTTATAGGGGGGGTAGAAGAGTTATTAGCTCTTCTATGGTTATTAATATACAGGTTAACTATGAATTATATATATAATAAATGTGAATAATTTGTGAAGATTGTAAATATAATTAATCCAATAAAAAAATACCTCAGGGGAAAGGTATTTTTAGGGGAATATATTATTATAGGGGGGAATATTACATAGAAAGAGGTGCTTGTGTATCTCTTATCTATGGTTACTATAATAATGAAATAGTTTGAAGTAATTATTTTGAAAATATGAATTATTTATGAATTTTATTTTTTTCTACGGTTATTAATTTGGTGAATTATTATAGTAATAATAATTGATACAACTAGTACACCAACAAATAACATGTTCGGAACTTCAATATCAATCATTGGAATTGATAAGAACAATTTGATAGAAATAAATAAAATTAAGAAGTATGCCATTCCTTGTAATTCGGGTACTCTACGCATAAGACCCATAATAAGTTCAGCGATACCTCTCATTGCTAGAATACCGATCATACCACCTAACAAGACAATTACAGGATTATCAGAAATAGCAAGTGCAGTCAGAACAGAATCTATTGAGAAAACAATATCCATAAGTTCGATTGAAATAACAACTTGCCAGAAGTGAGAAATCTTTAGATATTTGTAAATACCTTTTGGTTCATGAGGCTTTATATCTGCAGGATCAACTTCTTTGTTACGGTGAATAAAATGACTAACAAATAGGTAAAATAGGTATAGTGCACCAAAGGCCTTAATCCACCAGAAGTTAATCAAGTAAACACCGATACCGATAACTAAAAATCTAAAGATATAAGCACCAATCAAACCATAGAACAGTGATTTTTCTTGTTCACTTTTTGTCTTAAGAGTTTGAGTTTGGGTTGCTAGTACCAGGGCGTTATCAACGGATAAAATACATTCCATGATAACCAATGATAAAATAATTAACCAGTCATTCCCTGATTCAATAACAGTCTTCCAATTTTGTAAATCAAAAAATGGAGAATACATATCTATAATTGCATTCAATTAGTGTGCTCCTTTTATAGTAATGTCTATATTTTACTATAAAAAAAGAACTTCCGAAGAAGTTCTGCTCAAATTTTATATTTTATTATGATGGCATAAATGTTGAATAAATTAACCAAACGTTCAATATTGTCAAAATAATTGCGACAGCATAACCAAGGTATTTCATCCAAGCATCATTTTTAAAATTACCCATTAATTTTTCATTACTTGAAAAAGCGATAAGAGGGAAAATTGAGAATGGAAGAGCAATACTTAGAAATACTTGTGAGAATGTAAGTAGTTCTTCAATTTTGGCTTCATTTCCTCTGAAAATAATAGCAAAGGCTATAACAGGAATAATAGAAAGTAGACGAGTAACCACACGTCTTACCCAAAGCTTCATTTTTAAGTGAATGAAACCTTCCATAACAATTTGTCCTGATAGGGTACCTGTAATTGTTGAATTTTGACCAGATGCTAGTAGGGCAATGGCAAATAATGTACTCAACAATGGACTAGCAACAGCACCTGCAATTTTAGGGTTTTGTAAAGCATTGTACAAGTCTACAAAACGACCAAGGTCACTGTTTGTACCATAGAATAAAGCAGCACCAAGTAGAAGTAATAAGACGTTAACTACGAAGGCTAATGTAAGTTGAATGTTAGAATCCCATGTTGAAAATCTAACTGCACGTTTTACACTATCTTCATCGTTTTTATCATATTTTCTAGCTTGAGATATTGATGAATGTAGGTATAGATTATGGGGCATAACAGTAGCACCAACAATACCAAGTGATAGGTAAAGCATACCTTTGTTTTGGAAAATCTTGGGTTCAGGGATAAAACCTGTCATTAATTCACCAAATTTAGGTTGTGCAAGTAGTACTTCGTATAGGAAAATTCCTAAAATTAGCACGATAAGTGCGGCAACGATGGCTTCGATTTTTCTGAATCCCAATTTCATAAGAACAAGTAGGAGTAGGACATCGAATGCGGTAATTATTACACCCCACAGAATAGGGATGTTAAATAACAGCTTGAGGGCAATGGCAGAACCAATAATTTCGGCGATATCTGTCGCCATAATTGCGAGCTCTGTGACTATCCAAAGCATAATACCAACATTTTTTGATGTACGCTCTCTTGTTAATTGAGCAAGATCTTTACCAGTTACAATACCGAGTTTAGCAGCCATGTATTGTAGTAACATAGCTATCAAACTGGATAGTAAGATAACGGATAGTAATGTGTATTTATATTGTGCACCACCGGCAATTGATGTAACCCAATTACCAGGATCCATATATCCAACAGCTACAAGAGCTCCTGGTCCACTGTATGCTAATAAAGTTTTGAAGAAACTTGCATCAGTTGGAACTTCAACAGTGTTGTTTATCTCTTCTAGAGATGGGCCATTAGCATGTTGAATAATACTTTCGTGTTTTGATTTATTTTCACTCAAGGTTGTCCCCTCCTTTAACCTCTATCATAATAACACTTTGTTAAAGATAATTAAATATATAAAACAAAAAAATTAGGCTTGCTTAACTTAATCGTAAATATTATTTATCTATACTATTTAGATTATGAAATTTTATCCGAATGTTCAAATTGTAACAATCAATCAGACTTTATTGGTAAATTTATTGTTAATAGTTACTAAGTCATTTAGAATAAGGATTAAAGAGGAGATTAATCATGACAATATTTTTAATCGTAATTGATATATTTTTCTTACTCGGTGGTTTATATAGTGTCTATTGGCAGTCTCAAATTGAGATACGTTCAATATATAAAATATCAGCTTTAATATACACTGTTCTTATAGGTGCTTTCCTATTAGTAGGTATTGATGCGAATATACTATATATAATTATGGTAGCTGAATTCCTTGCATCAGCATTGGTAGGTGGCATAGGTGGCTTAGGAACAAGAAAAATTATAGCCAGCGGCCTCTTTTCGGGTGCTATAAACTACTCTGATATTCAAAGAGTAACTATTATCAGTGTTAATTTAAATGATAAACCAAAATCATCAGTTATTTTTCAAACTAGCAGATTAAGACAAATTAATTTAAGCTTTAATCGTTCATATCAAGAAATCAGATCTTTCTTAGATACTAAGTTAAACAAAGACGTAGAAGTTGAAATAATCGATAATATAATATAAAAAAGACATCCCGATGGGATGTCTTTTTTTTAAAGTATTGGAGCCAGCAATCTTGAGAATCTTTGTTTGAATTTTAACCATGGACTTTGTTGATCGACAATTTCTTGAGTTAATTCATGAGACACTTCGAGATCCTTTAAAAATGAATTCTTAATTTGTTGCGCAACATTTGTATCATAGAAAAAGGCGTTCATCTCAAAGTTTAATTGATAACTTCGATAATCATGGTTCATTGATCCAACAGAACCATATTTCCCATCAATCACAGAAGTTTTTGCGTGTAAAAAACCATTTTCGTAAGTATATACTTTTACACCATATCTAATTAACAAATTTGCATAGTATTGTGTTGCACGGTAGATGAACGCATGATCAGGCATACATGGAATCATGATTCTAACGTCAATTCCTGATCTAGCAGCAATAGTCAAAGCAGTGAATACAGCATCGTCAGGTGTAAGATATGGAGTTTGAAGCCAAACACTTTCCTTAGCTTTCATGATCATATCAATGAAACCATCTTTTAAAATTTCCTCGTTGTTGTCAGGGCCATCGGCAACAATTTGAATTGGTATATTTGAATTTTTATTAGAGCGATCTCTAGGGAAGTATTTTTCTGAGAAAGGTAGTTTCTTATCTCTTCTAGATAATGATGCATTCCAATCCATAAAAAATCTTTCTTGAAGTAGTAATACAGCTGTACCAGAAATTCTAGCATGAGAATCTCGCCAATATCCAAATTTTGGAGATTTACCAAGGTATTCATCACCAACATTAAATCCGCCAATGTAGCCAATATAACCATCAATTATTACATTTTTTCTATGTAAGTGATAGTTTAGTCGAGTTTTTGAAATAGAGTTTTTTGCAGTGATAAATTGTACTACTTCACCACCGGCTTCTTTTAGAGGGTTGAAGTAACTAGGTTTTGTATGTGTAGATCCCCATGGATCATAAAGCACGCGGACTTCTAATCCTTCATTGGCTTTATCTACTAGTAAAGATAAAAGTTGATCACCAATATCACTATCGATAAAGGCATAATATTCAACGTGTACTGTTTCTTTAGCAGCACGAATATCAGCAAACATTTTCTTAAATTTTTCTTTGCCATCAAAAATTAATTCAACTTCATTGTGATGTGTAATTGGTGTTGTTTCAGTTTTATTGAAGAAATTAACAACAGAACTAGCATATTTTGTTTGATCCGTTGCAGAATTCAATTGAATACTGTTCTGATCAGTAACAGCCATCTTCTTAACTTGTTGAACACCCAAGTATTCCTGACTAGTAAAGTTAAATAGCTTTTCTCGAGCAATTCCACGTCCAAAAAAAGCATATAAAATAAAACCAACACCTGGTAGTAAAACTAAGACCAGAATCCAAGCCCAAACTGTAACAGTGCTTCTTGGTTTAATAAAAACAGTTATTAAAGCAACAACCGTATTGATAATAAGTAATGCGACAATAATTCCAATGATCCATAAGCTAATCATAAATTTCTCCCCTAATACACCCTATAAAAAACAGGACTTGGTTGAAAACATCAAGTCCTGTATAAATATTTAATCACGATTATTAAATAATAAAACTAGTCTCAATAATTGAAGAATACTTGATAGTGCCGCTGCAACGTATGTAAGTGCAGCAGCTGTTAAAACTTTTTTAACCTGTGATACTTCTTCGTTATCAATCAGACTACTAGAACCCAATATTCTGACAGCTCTACCTGAAGCATTAAATTCAACGGGTAGTGTAACAACTTGGAATAATACCACAATAGCAAATAGCCAGATACCAATAGTTATCAAAGTCATATTCATGCTGAATAAAACACCGATAAAAATAAGTGGAATTGAAACAGTACTTCCAATATTTACAGCTGGTACTAAGAAAGATCTAAGTCTCATAGGTATATAGTTCTTTTGATCTTGGATAGCATGTCCACATTCATGAGCAGCAACACCAATTGCAGCAACTGAAGTAGAATCATGTGTTGACTGTGATAGGTTTAATGTTTTATCACGGGGATTATAGTTATCTGTTAATTCACCAGCAATTTCGTTTATTTCAACGTCTTGTAAACCAGCATTATCCAGAATGTATCGAGCAGCTTCAGCACCTGATATATTCTGCTTACTCTTAAACTTATCATATTTATTGAAAGTGGTTCGTACATATATTGAGGCCCATAATGATATAACGATACCTATGATAACCAAAATATAAGTTGGATCAAAAAATCCAAATCCATAATATCCCATAGTAATTAACTCCTTATATTTAAATTGTTTGAAAGTAGTTCTTTAGATTCTTCACTACTGTTTATTAAATTAATATTGACGATGGAAATTTGTTCTTTTAAAAAATAAATAAGTCGATCAATAATTTCGTTTTTCTCATCGTAATTTAAACTACTGCTTAAAATTATCGATAAATTTCCAGACTTTGTAGAGAAATCCACATTTGTTAGATCGATTAAACTAACAATAACTTGAGATTCTTTTTTGGCAACAATCCAAGTGATAGATTTTTTTCTCATTAGGGTTTTGGAGCGCTGACTTATAAATTTTATTGTAGCATCTTTGTTTAAATTGAGGAATTTTTCTACATCTATCAATTTGTATGAAGTAGGGAATTCCCAAGTGAAGTTGTCAGTGATGATTGGATGATATGAACTAAGTTTATTTTCCATAATTATATATAATAACTTATAAATGTGAATTTTTAGTAAACAAATTTGTTAATCAGTCTTAAGACGTTTGAATCGTCATGAAGTAGTGAATGTTCGGCATTTTTTCCAGAAACTGGATAATCTACAAACTCCATAACTTTAGGTGATAGGATGTAGTTGATTGATTTGGCAGATGTTACAGAGATATATTTGTCACTGTTAGAGTAATTTTTTAAATTACCATATATATTGAGAACTCTCATCTCATTAGAAATATTTTTTCTATTTATGTACATTCTCATGTACGTGGGGCTCATAAAGGCAGGTCGACCATTTTGACCTAACTGGTTAACATTAGGTAAATCTCCTAAGCCAATTATGCCATTGAATGGACCAGCAATAAGAACCAGATTTTTTATTTTAGGAAGATATGTAAGCTTTTTTTCACGCATCTCTGCCAAGACAAGTGCAACTGCACCGAGTGAGTGACCCACAGCATGATAAGTTTCAAAGCTATATATTTTTTTTAAATCAAAAACAAGATTTGAGAGCCATCGTGCCATTAGGTTGCTACCTATGATTTTGTTTTTGAAAACAACTTGAACAATTGGATATTTATCTTTGGTCCATTTTCCCTCATAAGTTATTTGTCCTAAAGTATTAATAGTTGCTTTCAAATATTCTTCTTTGTTGTTATATTTTAAAGCTGATTTTACCAAGTTCTCCGTTGTATAATCGCCACCGCGAAATCCATGAACATAAAGAACAGGGTATTGATTAATTTTCATACCGTCACCCCTATAATTATTATATTATTATATACGAATAAACAGAAAATGAATCAATAGAGGAAATAAAATGCAAAAATATTATGCAGTCAGAATAGGAAAGAATTCTGGAATTTATAACACTTGGGCAGAATGTAAGGCACAAGTAGATGGTTTTGTTGGAGCAAGATATAAAAGCTTCACAAGCTTATCAGAGGCGGAAGACTTTATAAAGAACGATACGTATACTCCAAAAACTAAGAAAGAAACATCGAAGAAATTTGAATATTCTAACTTGGACGATTTTGAGTTGGTTGTTTATACCGATGGTGGTTCTAGAAATCACGGTAATGTTAAGGGTGGTCATGTATTATCATCAGATAAAGCTGCATGGGCATACTTAATAAAAACTTCTAACGAAAAAATAGAAGATAGCGACGGGGAATTTGGTGCAACGAATAATAAAATGGAAATTACCGCACTAATTGAAAGTATCAAAAAAATAAATAATCTAGAATTAAACGACAAAAAAGTAATATTCATTCTAGATTCTCAATATGTTTTAAATGCTATTATCAAAGGTTGGTTAGCTAGCTGGAAAGCAAATGGTTATAAAAAATCTGATGGCAAAGTACCTGCTAACTTGGAACTTTGGAAAGAACTAGATGAATTACTTCCAACCATTCCCAACAAAAGTTTTGAATGGACAAAAGGGCATGCCAATGATGCGGGGAATAACCGAGTTGACGAATTATTAAATTTAACTATGGATAGAATGTAAAATATAACTTAATTGATCTATACTTATTAATATAATAATTAAGGGGTATGGGGATATGAAAAAAAGAAACATAATTATCAATGTTTTTGTGTTAATTATATTGCTTATAGTAGGTTCTTTAAGTTATGTTTATGGAAATCAGGATACATCGGTTAAATATCATAATTTAAGTACATCTTTAACAAAAAACACTAACGATATATCTATAGATGGTGATAGTTCTGATATTTTAATCACTCTTGTTGATAATAAAAAGAATTCCAATTTAGATATAAGTGGTTATTTCAATGAAAATACTATAAAAAATGATTCATATAAAAAAGTTGAAGGTTCCACAATGAAATTAAATTTCCCAGTGCCTAAAAAGGGAACATTTCTATTTGGAACAAAGATAGATAATCGATTAAAAATAACTATTCCAGTAGATAAAGAGGAACTAAATAAGATTTCTATTCAAACTATGGGTGGAGATGTTGAAGTTGTGGATAAAACAAGTAGTAATGCTACAAAATCAAATAAAGTAAAATTTGATATCTCAACTGATGGTGGAGATGTAACTATGCCAATAGATAATCCTCTTGTGGATTCCGTGAACATTGATTCATCAGGTGGTGATGTAGATTTGATGAATAAAAAAAATAGAACAGTATCATCGGATTACGATTTAAGTGGTGGAGATTTGACAGGTAAATATAAAGAAAGTGATTCTGATAATAGTGTCAAATTAGTTATTTCTCTAGACGGAGGAGACTTAGATTTAGAAAAATAAAAAAACCTAGCATATGCTAGGGTTTTTTATTTTAACTAAATAGTCCTTTGAAGAATGAAACGATACCGTCCCACATTTTTTGAACGAAGTTTCGATTCTCTTGAGTATTTAATTTATTGAAAATGTTTTTTGCCTGACTAGTAATATCAGAACTTAATTTTTGAGCTTGATCTTTAAAGTTGGAATCTTTTAAAGCACCAGAATCTCTAATTTGAACCATCAAATTAATTATTTGTTGCTTTTGGTTATCAGTAATAATATTTTGTAAGTTATTTTGTTGAAGATTGTTATTAACAATTGTTGTTATTTGGTTAACTGTAATGTTGCTACCTTGTTTTGCCATGTCAGATTTAATTCCTGCGATAGCATTGTTTAGTTGTTCATCAGTGTAACCATCTTTACCATCATTTGCTTGGGTAATAGAACTTAAAACACCAATTTCCTTTTGTGCAGCATTGACTTGAGATTGATTCAATGAATTACCATTTTGTGCATAGGCAGCATATATTCCTGCTAAAGCACCTGAACCATCAATCTTTGTTGCAGATGTTACGTAGATATTTGCATCAGTAATACCAGCTGTTAACGCAGCATTACGGTATTGGTCAGCGGTGATTGTAGTTATATTGTTTGAACCATTGTAATTAACTATTGAGACGTTGATACCTGAGCCGGAAGATGTTTTTTCAATAACAGCTGAAGACCAGACACCAGAGTTAGAATTAAAGTTACTTCCACTAGGATTTAGGTATGTAACTAGAGTGTTACCAGTAACTGTAAGAGTATTATAGTTACTTGAACTTATCTGAGACTTCAATACATCAATAGTTCCTTGTCTTTGGCTAGATGTAAGTGAAGTACCTAGTGTCATAACTGGTTCATCTAAACTGTCAGCTTTTGCTACCTGAGTAAGTGGGGCAAAAAGTGCAATTGTTGCTAACATAGCTAGAAAGAGAATTTTAAATTTTTTCATGATAATTCCTCCTATACCGATATTAAACCAAAAAAATGTGAATTTTTATAGAAATTAAAAATTATCATAAATCTAGTTTAGTAAAATAGTGATTTCAGTTGAAATATGCTATTCTATAGGTTCTAGGATTTCTCGCTTATTTGAATTTATAAAAAAAAGAAAGAAGGATTTACAAGTGAAAATTGTTGTTCTTTCAGGTGGAAGAAGTACAGAACGTAACGTTTCTTTATCATCTGGTGTAAAAATTACTAATGCATTAAGAAGTAAAGGTCACAAAGTTGCATATGTGGACTCATTCTTAGGATTGGATATTCCAGAAAGTGAATTAACTGGTTTATTTACAAGTGAAGCTGAAGACGAAACTAATTTAGTTATTTCAGATGAAGTTTTAACAACTGAGAAGATTAATGCACTAAGAACTGACGGTTCTACAGAATTGTTCGGTAAAAATGTACTAAAAATTTGTCAAATGGCAGATATTGTATACATGGGACTACATGGTGAAGATGGCGAAAACGGAAAAGTTCAAGGAGTTTTCGATGTTTTCAACATTAAGTATACAGGTAGTGGATCACTAGCTTCCGGTATTGCTATGGATAAGAAATTTTCTAAGGAAGTTTTTGTTCAAAGTAATTTACGCACAGCTAAATATACATCAACAAAAACAAGCAATATCAATGCAAGTGACATACCATTTGGTTTCCCAATGGTTGTAAAACCTTCAAACGGTGGATCAAGTGTTGGTACACATATTATTAAAGATGAATCTGAACTAAAAGAAAAAGTTGCAGATGCACTTCGATTTGATAAGGAAGCTCTACTAGAAGAATTCATCGAAGGACGTGAATTTTCTGTTGCAGTAGTAGATGGCGAACCATTACCAGCTGTTGAAATTACAGTAGATACAGGTTGGTACGATTTCCAACACAAGTTTGTTGAGAATTCAGTTACTCACTTTATAACTCCTCCAGAATTGGATGAAAACTTACATAGGGAAATGCAACAAATGGCATTGGATACATTTGAAGCACTTGGTATGGAAAACTATGGTAGAGTTGATTTCCTAATGAAGGATAATGAAATTTATGTAATGGAAGCAAATACACTACCAGGTATGACTCCATTATCATTGATGCCTCGTGAAGCTGAAGCTGCAGGCATCTCATATGCTGATTTATGTGAAAGAATAATAGATAGCAAAGTTAAAATTTACGCATCAAAATAAATCAAAGTCGCAGAAATGCGACTTTTTTATTTTATCCAAAAATTTATAAAGGTTCGTTGTGGTATAGACCATTGAAAGCTGTTATAATATTACTAGACAATTTAGAAGGAGAACCGTAATGACATATTATATTCACGCGAAAAAATTCTTTCTACCAAATAAAACAGAAGTTGGCGGATATTTAGAGGTAACTGACTCTGGTAAATTTGGCCAATACTTCACAGAAAATAATAAACCAAATGGTGAAATCGTTGATTACTCTAACCAAATGATTGCACCAGGTTTAGTTGATACTCATATTCATGGATTAGTTGGCAATGATGTCATGGATAATGATTGGAATATGATTAACGAAATGTCTGAAGGTTTATTGCAAGCAGGTGTTACATCATGGTTGCCTACAACTTTGACAGCAACAAGAGAACAACTTAATGATGTATGTAGAACTATTGGTGATAATTATCAATCTGCCACTGGTGCCAAGATACAAGGAATTTATTTTGAAGGACCATTCTTTACAGAAGAACATAAGGGTGCTCAAAATCCTAAATACTTCACTGATCCTGACGTTGATGCTTTCAATGAATGGCAAGAATCAGCTAATGGTATGATTAAAAAAATAGCAATTGCCCCAGAACGTAAGGGTTCAGCTGAGTTTACAAAAGCTGTAGCTTCTGACGATGTGGTTGTTTCACTAGGTCATTCATCAGCTACATTTGATCAAGCCAAAGAAGTAATCGAAGCAGGAGCTACTATGTTTACTCATGCATTTAATGGTATGAGTGGATTCTCTCACCGAGATCCTAACATGGCAGGAGCCGCTATGACACTTAACGGAATTTATGATGAATTAGTTTGTGATGGACACCACGTTCATCCTGATGCAGCACGTGCAATTATTGAATTGAAAGATTCAGAGCACATTGCATTAATAACTGACTGTATGAGAGCTGGTTTGATGCCAGATGGTGACTACGTTCTTGGAGAATTACCTGTATATGTTGCCGATGGTCAAGTTCGCTTGAAAGACGGTGATAATCTAGCAGGAAGTGTTCTACAGTTGAAGCAAGCTATAAAAAATGTTGTAGATTGGAATATTTCAACTCCTGAAGAAGCTGTACGCATGGGGGCACAAACTCCAGCAGTTAGCTGCCAAATAGATGATAAATGTGGAATGATAAAAGAGGGCAGAGATGCAGATTTTATCGTTTTAGATGAAGATATGATTTTAAAGGAAACATATTTAGACGGTGTGTCACATTACAAAGCATAAAAAAAGAGAGCAACTTAGTTGCTCTCTTTTCTTTGGTGCCAGTCCACTGCTACCTAGACTTGCACTTATGTGTTGAGGTTTTTGGTAGAAGTAGAATGTATATCTTGTATTTTAGGGGTTTGAAAGATGGGTATCAGCCATATACTCATCTTTCAAGAAAAATTATAGTTCATATAATAAAGTAGTAAAGTCATTTGATTAAAGCAAAAAGCAAGCCATCAGGCTTGCTTTTTAATTTTTCGATGAATAGTAAATGAAAATACAAATGTAATTAATGAGGTGGCTAATAAAATATAATAACTGAATCCAAATTCTGGACTATTGAGAACTGGATTACCTGTAAATATATTGGCATCAAGTCGGTGTGTTGCAAATATAACATAAATTATTATATAAATAACAGTTGGCAAGAAGCTAAATATTTTTACCATTCTAATACTAAATTTACTATTAAATCCTACAAACATAATTATTATCATTGGAGAAATAAAGCAAATTAATCTAAGAGCTGAAGTTATATTTTGAGCAGTAGCCTGATTAATACCTAAATTTACGCCAACGTTATAAACGTTAGTTATAATATTTGTTATTGAAACCCCATTTAAAAATGGTCCTGTTACTGAAGCAATTAGTCCAATAATTGCAAGAACAATAGAGATTTTTTGATAGATAGATCTCTTTCTGTCTACTTTGATTTCTTCAATATGTTGTTCGCCATTTTGATAATCATTGGCAGCTGAATCGTTATTATTCTTCTGCTTTTTTGGCTTATCTTGTTTGAAACGTTTGTTAATGCTTGTTTCTTTACCATGAGATATTTGTGCAAATAAGAACCATGCGATAACTGCGGCGGCTATAAAAACATAACCATAGTTTCTACGAACTAGCATTAATACAGCTGCGATAACTACTGTAAACAATGATATATAGCCGTTAGCTGTTGCAAAATTCCACATATTTTTTATTAAGCCACTATCTTCGTTGGTATTTTCAGGTGTTGCAGTATTTTCTTTTGTTGGTTCTGCTTCTAGATGAACTTTTTTATTACTGTTAAAATCATTTGGTACAAAAGCACGTGTAGCATCTAAATCAGGATTAGGATTGTTGTGATTTTGTTGTTTTGATCTTTCTTGTGCCATCTTTTGCGCAGGTGCTTGTTGAAGAATCGTTTTTACAGGTTCAGAGGTTACTTTTTGACTGTCATTTTCATGTGCAAGTTCTTCTTCTAAAGCGCTAAGTGAGACTACGGAATCAGTTTTATCATCTTGTTTATTATTTATACCTTTTTTGAGCGGGAGACCACAGTTATCACAGAATTTTTGTTCCGCGGTAATGGGGTGACCACAATTTGGACATACCATGTCATACCTCCAATTTTTATGAATACTATATATTATAAATCTTTTGTAAAAATATATATAGAGTCTTAATTATACAAAAAAAGCTCAGCAATTGCTGAGCTTTTATTTTTATTCACCAGTTAGTGAGTCACGAGGGTCTAGTTTAGCTGCACGTCTTGATGGTGATAATGCTGCTATGAGACTGATAATAACACTGACTACAATACCAAATATAGCATTTCCTGCACTGATAGCAACGATTGAAGCGTTGATTGAAGATCCGTTTGTAATTGAGTTAATCAACCATTCTAGTAGGAATGCAATAATCGTGGCAAATAGTCCTGATGAAAGACCGATTAGGAATGATTCAGATATGAACATATTTCTAATATCTTTCTTACGAGCACCAATTGCTCTCAGAATACCAATTTCTTGTGTACGTTCTGAAACAGAAATATTTAGAACTACGATAATCATAATTGCTGAAACTATTAGTGAGATGGCAGCAATACCTGCAAGTACATAGAATGCTAATGAGATATAAGTATTTAGTGTATCAACGATAGCACCTGCACCTGTAATTGTG
Source organism: Companilactobacillus metriopterae (assembly GCF_002762335.1). NCBI lineage: Bacteria > Bacillati > Bacillota > Bacilli > Lactobacillales > Lactobacillaceae > Companilactobacillus > Companilactobacillus metriopterae. The sequence goes on from NZ_CP024610.1 coordinate 492,310, forward strand.
TATGATTGTTTTTCTTTGCCTTTTTCTGTGTGTGTAAATGATTTAACTTTATTTTGTACTGCTTTAACATTTTGAGTTTTATCAACTGAAAGAGTTACAAAGTTAGGTTTTATATCAGTGTCTACTTTTTTACCAGCTGCTTGTAATGTATCAAAGCTGATAGCTGAGGATCCTGATTTAATTGTACCTGAAACTTTTACGTCTACTTTAATTTGAGTTGGTTTACCACTGTTATCCATGGTATTCAAGTACATTGTAACTGTCTTGCCGATAGCTTTTTTCTTGTAATCTTTACCAAATAACTTTTTGGCGTCAGATGTTAGTAAGATTACTTCATTCTTTCCAGGTTTTTTACCTGCGTTTATATCAGAAGTTTTTTCAACAGCATTCCATGTTTGGAAGAATTGCATTGTTGTATTTTTCTTACCATAGTAAATTTTTGGTGATTGAGCAAAGTAAGATTTTTCAACCTTAGATACATTATCTATTTTGCCTAATTCTTTAATATCTTTATTAGACATATTTATAGATGAAGCATCTGCTGAAGTTTGGTTGACATTTTTTGTTACTTGCACAGCAGTAGGATTGATCTGACTTGTAATTTGGTCATTGATATAAGATGTTATACCATTTCCCAGTCCTAACATGAATATGACTGAAAATATACCTATAGCGGCACCAATGATAATTAAAATATTTCTACCTTTGGTGTAAAGCATATGCTCCCAAGCAAGTCTGAAAGTATCACCAAAGTTCAGGTGACTGATCTTGTGATCAGAAGTTTTTTCAGTAGCTTCATATTTGTCTCTGATATTTTCGTCAGAATCAATTTGTCCATCAGCCAGGTGGACAATTCTTGTACCGTAGTCAGCCACTTGCTGTGAGTGAGTAACGGCAATAACAAGTTTGCCTTCCTTTGCGATGTCATCTAGTATCTTCAATACTTCTTCAGTATTCTTTGAATCAAGAGCGCCTGTAGGTTCATCAGCAATAATAATTTCAGGGTCATTTGCTAGAGCACGAGCAATAGCTACACGTTGTTTTTGACCACCTGAAAGTTGGTTAGGGTGCTTTTCAATGTGTTCTGAAAGACCAACCTTATCAAGCAATTCCTTGGCACGTTTAACTCTATCAGCTCTGGAAAGTGAGGACATCTCCAAAGGAACTAACACATTTTCTAAAACTGTTAAATGACTAATCAAATGGAAACTTTGGAAAATAAATCCGACAGTTTTACTACGATATTCATCGAGTGCCTTGTCAGAACCTTTCTTCAGTGAGTTTCCATTAACTAAAACATCACCTTCAAATTGAGAATCTAATCCACCAATAGTATTTAGTAGGGTAGTTTTACCACCACCAGATTCTCCTAAGATAGAAACAAATTCGCCACGGTCTAGTTTAAGATCAATTCCCTTTAGGACTTTGAACTCTTTCTTACCGAGCATGAAAGATTTTTGGACGTTTTTAAGCTCTAATATAGTCATTTTTTCTCCTCTATGAGTAAAACTATTTATGAAAGCATATTATATCTATTTTATTAATTTAAGTAAATATTTTTTAACTTATTTAGTTTATTTTGATTAATGTTCAATGCTTTATCTAAGTATTCCTCAAATGAGCCATAATAATGATCAATTGCATCAAAAACAGAACGGAAACTGTCCCAATCTGCCTTTGTCATATTCATTTTACTTATATCTTCATTTCCATGTTCATCATTCAATAATTTTGCGATTGTTGCAGTATCTGAGTACATCAAATTAGTTAGTAGGTAATCTCTGGTAATTGTTTCACTGTCAACGCCGAGTGCACGTAATATAAGCATAGCGGCGATACCAGTTCTATCTTTACCTGCTGCACAGTGAAATAGTAATGCTTGATTTTCCTGATCATTTTTTAAAAGAAGATCAAATAGGTAGCTGTAAGCTTGTTGCCCTTTTTTGTCCAAAATTACACTTTGATAGATGTTACCTAAATATGATGGAGTATTATTAAGAGCCGAGGCTAATTTATCACCATTTCCCTGCAAAGGGTAAACTGAATCGTAAAAAATTTTATAAAAGTCAGTTTCCACATCAGGACTAGTTAACTGCTCTTGATCAGAACGAAGGTCAACAACATACTTTAATCCGTAATTTTTTAAGAAATTCAAAGAATCATCATCCAATCGACTGATGTCTCCAGAACGAAGTAATTTATTTTTTTTAATTGTTTTTCCATCTTTAGTTTGATAATCTCCCAGTTCTCTAAGATTTATGGCTCCTGAGATGTTCAAAATTCGTTTCATTAATATTCCTCCGGTTTGCTTGAATCTAAGCTTTCGAATAAAATAAGTACAAGGTGAAATTATGGAAAATATAAAGATCTCTATAATTATGACAATTTACAATGTTCATGATTATTTAGAAAAATCTATCGAGTCTATCATAAATCAAAATAACTCAAATTTTAACTTAATTATGGTTGATGATTGTTCTACCGATGGATCATCAGAATTGGCACAAAAATACGCAGACAAGTATGATTTTATTCAACTTATAAAACATTCTGAAAATAGAGGTGTTTCGGCAGCTAGAAACACGGGCATGGATAATGTAGAGACAGAACTTATTACTTTTGTTGATAGTGATGATTGGGTAGAAGAAAATTATGTAGACTACTTTTTGAAACAATTTCAAGATAATGATGTAGATATGGTTACTTGCGGTTTTACCATAGAAAATGGACTAGGGAAGAGTAAACCTAAATCCACAAAAGAAATATCTGAGATTATAGATCGAGAAGAAATGATAAAGAGAATAACAAAAATATCAGATATTGTTATGGGGTACACTTGGAATAAAGTCTACAAAATGAGTATTATCCAAGAAAATAATCTTAGATTCAGTACAGACTTGAATTTGATGGAAGATCAAGTTTTTAATGTAGAGTATAGTAACAATGCTCAGGAATTTTATATAAGTAGCATTCCTCTATATCACTACGTGAATCGTAAGGATAGCATTACCAAAAAATTTGCAGTTGATAATGTTAAAGATGTTGGTTTGGCAAAATTGAAGGTATATCAACTAACAAAAAAAACCACAGAAAATTAATCTGTGGTTTTTTTATTACATTGCGTCGTATGCTTCTTGGAATAATTGTACAATTTCTTCTTTTGAGGATTTACGAGGATTTGAAAAGGCATTTCCATCTTTAAGAGCATTTTCTGCCATTAGTTCGAAATCTTTAGGGTTGGCACCAATTTCTTTAATACTACGAGGAATACCAACATCATCATTCATTTGTTGCATGGCATCAATAGCTACTTCTGCGGCTTCTCTAGTTGAAAGTCCATCAATGTTTTCTCCCATTGCCACAGCAAGGTCAGCAAAACGATCAGGACATGCGATAATGTTAAATCTTTCAACGATTGGAAGTAGGATAGCACAACATACACCGTGTGGTGCGTCGTATTGTCCACCTAATTGATGAGCCATGGCATGAACATAGCCAAGGTCAGCATTGTTAAATGCCATACCACCAAGCATTTCTGCTTCGACCATTTTTGTTCTAGCTTCTAGATTGTGACCATTAGCAACAGCTTCACGCAAACTTTCTTCAACAAGACGAATTGCTTGTAGACATTGACCATCAGTAATGTCATTACGGTTTTCAGAAACATAAGGTTCGATGGCTTGAACGAATGTATCCATACCAGTAGCGGCTGTTAGTCCCTTAGGAACATCAAGCATAAGTTTTGGATCATTAAATGATACTAATGGAACATTTCTCCATGAAACAACAACAAATTTAAGATGTGTTTCTTCATTTGTAATAACACAGTGACGTGTTAATTCAGAAGCTGTACCAGCAGTTGTGTTGACAGCCATTAGAGGAGGTAGGGGATTTTCTAGTGTTTCGATACCAGCTAAACTAGTGATATCGTCGCCATTGCTAAGAATAATACCAGTACCTTTACCACAATCATGAGCTGAACCACCACCGACAGTGATAATGCTGTCACAATTGTTATCTAGATATAATTTCTTTGCAGCTTCAATGTTTCTAACTTTAGGATTAGGTTCTACACCGTTAAAGACAACGTAGTCCACTCCAGCTTTATTCAATGAATCTAGAGTTTGATGTACTGGACCATTTTCAACTTTTTCTAGAAAGCTGTCAGTAACAATCAAAACCTTTTTCATATTTAGCATCTTGGCACGATCACCAATTTTTTCAATAACACCTGGTCCAAAAAAGTTAACACTAGGCATTAGGAAATCAAAGTTTTCTTTCATGATAAACCCCTTTATGTGAAATTTTATACAAGACAATTATACTTCTAAAGGGCTTACAAATAAATAGTTATTTTACACTTTGCTCATTTTTCATTAATGTATGATATATAAAAAGACTAACTTTTTATAAAGTTAGTCTTTTTATAGTTTCTTTTCTATATTGTAAGGAATAGTACTTGTATCATCTGAATTCTCTTTTTTGTCGTTTTCAAAGTAAATAGAAAAACTCTTATCGTTATTAACATCTTTAGCGACAATTATTGTTGAAGATGTGGGATTTTTCATTTTAAAAATTTCTGCTGATTTCATTGCACCTTCAAAATCATGAGAATTGGCAATTGCATCTCCGGGATTGAAAAATACTCTTTCAGTCATAATAATCACTCCTTTTAGTTTCTTAGTTTCATTATAGCAATTTCAGGATACTTTTGTGAAATTTAAAACAAAAAAACCTCTACAATTTGTAGAGGTTTTTATATTAAAGTTTTTCCATACTGAATGTATTGTTAAATGTTCTTACAGAAACCATGATTAATATGATAATAAATGCAATACCACCAACAGCTAATAGTCCTAATTCGTTTTTAAGAATATCTGCATGGATACCCGTCAAAATATTTATAGAGACTGAATAGTTGTATGTCATTGGTAATAGGTATGAAATAAATTTATAGAATACTGGAAGTGTTGCGATTGGCATAATAGCTCCAGAAATAACTGTTTGTACCAATGCAAGCGGTAAGTTTATTACGATACCTATTTGACCGAGTAGTAAGGTGAAGATACTTACTACTTGACCTGATATGAAGGTCATGTATACCGTTTGTAGATACAATAACCATCCGTCACTTGCAGGAATTCCTGTGATTAGTTTGAATGTAAGTACTCCGATTGTTGGTGCTAGGATAGCAATTATAGCTAAAGTAGTTTCATAGTAACCAAATGTCTTCCATTTTGATTTACCCATATCGATGAATGAATTAAATTGTGAACGTAATAGAAGTGTACTTGTTACAACTGAGATAAATGCACCTAGTGATATAAACATGGCACCCAATATTTCAGATGATTTTGATTCATTTTTATTAATATTTGTATTTGTAGATGTTACTGAGTCAGAAACAATTAGAGATGAAGCTTGTTTTTCAATTTGTGTTTCTACAGCTGAAGTAGCTTTGGATTGAACTTCTGCCATAGCAGTTGGGCTTTGTTCTATCGCTGGATTAGCAGCTACTTCTTTTTGTACAGCTTGTGTAACTGAGGCAGTACCTTGTTCTTGCATCAAAACTTTAGTTAATACTGCAATATTAGTCTTATTAGCAACTGTCTTGTTAAGACTGTCAGTTACTGAAGTTTTGATTTCAGAAACTACACTATTTGTTGTTTGGTTATTTGAAGAGTTTTGGTAAAAGTGAAGGTTAATTGCTTTACCATTAGCAATGTTAGTTGACGCATTCTTAGGAACTACTAAGATCATTGTTGTATCGTTGTTCTTTAGATCTTTCTTGGCATCTTTCAATGAAGATGTATTTTTAACCTTAGGAACATTTTTTTTGCTTGTTATATGTATCTTCCAGTTGATTAACAAGTGTCTTACCAGATTTAGAAGTATCCTTATTGACAATAGATATATGTAGATCGTCTAGGTTATCTCTAAATGTGTTATAAGCAGGTAGATAAATAACTGCCATAATCAATTGATAAAACATGGCAAAAATAATCGTAGCGATAGTTAATCATGAAAATAAAAAAGTCTTTATAATTCATAGCTAGCCCCCAAAATTTATTTTTTGTTATGTATCATTTACACAGAACTCTAATTTTAATATAAAATCAAGAATTATTAACTCATTTTACAAAAAAAAAAGTGCACGAATATGAGTCCCGTATTATTTTTAAATTAAGTGTAGTTTGTAGTCAAAAAGTACTAAAAAAGTGTAAAATATAAGTATCAGTTTAAATTCAATTCGGAGGGAACCTGATGTCAAATATATCTGAATTAGATAGTATTGCATTACTTTCTTTAAACGGAAATCAGCCTTTGGCTAAGAGAATTTCTGAGTATATGGGAATTCCACTTTTAGATGCTTCTGTATCACACTTTAGCGATGGTGAAATCAATATTCAAATTAACGAATCTATTAGAGGTAAGAGTGTCTACATCATCCATTCTGTTTCAGATCCTGTTAATGATAATTTGATGGAATTATTGATTGCTGTAGATGCACTTCGCCGTGCTAGTACTGCCGATATAACATGTGTTTTGCCATATTTTGCTTATACACGTTCAGACCGTAAATCAAGATCCAGAGAACCAATTTCAGCTAAGTTGTTTGCTGACTTACTAGAAATGGGTAAGGTTGATCGAGTTGTTACATTGGATATGCACGCTGATCAAATACAAGGATTCTTCGATATCCCTGTAGATCACTTACGCGCAATGTCTATCTTTGCTTCATATTTTGATGATAAGGTAGCTGATACAGATAATATTGTATTTGTAGCACCTGATCATAACTCAACAAAGAGAGCTCGATCAGTTGCTGAACTATTTGGTACACAAATAGCTATCATTGACCAGAGATCATCAAATCAATCTATAGATGTTCCTAATATTATTGGTGAGGTTGAAGGTAAGGATTGTGTTATTATGGACGATCTTATCGATACAGGTACTCGAATGATCAATAGTGCCAACGCTCTAGTAAAAGCTGGTGCTAAGAGTGTCAAGGGTGCTGCAACGCATCCTATCTTCTCACAAGGTGCTGCATCTAAACTACAGGATTCAAAACTGGAAGAAGTTGTAGTAACAGATACAATTGTGATTCCTGATGATTGTCTATTTGATAAGTTGACAATCTTATCAGTTACAAAACTTTTGGGAGATGCCATCCATAACGTGGAAACAGATCAATCTATTCATCCACTATTTGAAGTTGAAGATAAATACATCAAGCTAAAATAAAAAAACCTACAGGTTTAGGCACTGAGTCTATAATATGAAACAGAATAAAAAAGGCATTTCATTAGTTAAGATTTAGTATTATAAAACTTAAAAGTGAGGTGTTTTTTAGTATGGTTAAACAAAATCGTTACTCTATTGAAATTAAGATGGCTGTTGTTAATGATAAGCTCGCTGGATTGACCACAAGGTCAATCATGGAAAAATATGGTATTAAGAATAGAAGTCAGGTCGAAACTTGGGTTAAGTGGTTCAAACGAGGAGAAAGTAACCGTCTATCGCAACCAGTAGGTAAACAGTATTCATTTGGAAAAGGGCTAGTGGAACTTCCGAAACAACAACAACTAGAGATTGAGAATAAACGTCTGACTGAAGAGGTATTAGTTTTAAAAAAATTTCTACTAAACGAAAGGTGATGATTACGAACGATAACCGCCACTTACTAACTGAATTAACGAAAGAAATATCAGTTACTCGACTGTGTGAGATATTGAAAATATCCAGATCAACCTACTATAGGGCAATTAATAAACCTATATTTGAACCCACAAATCTTGAAAAGCTAATTCATGATACTTGTGTTAAAACGAAATTTAAATATGGCTACCGAAAGATTCATGCCTTAGTCAATAAAAAATTTCTTGTGGACTGAACAAAGTTCGCAGAATTATGCGCCGACAAGGATGGAATTGCCGTGTTAAACCTAAACGGTTTAAACGTTCAATAAATCCATTTCAATTATTTGATAACTTAGTATCTGGTAATTGGACATCAACTAGTCCTAGAAAATTATTAACAACAGATATTACTTATTTACCTTTTGGTAGTTCTACACAGTATCTATGTTCTATTATGGATACCTTCAATAACGAAGTTATTGCTTATCAAATTAGTAACCATCCAAACGCCAAACTATGCGTTGATACACTTGAGCAAGTAACAGATTTAGCTGAAGATTGTATTCTTCACAGTGATCAAGGAAGTACGTTTGCTTCGGAAATATATTTTGAATGTTGCCGCAAAAAAAGCATTACCCGAAGTATGTCCCGATTAGGGACACCATCAGATAATGCCATCATAGAATCGTTTCATTCCTCACCAAAGTCAGAAACGTTTTATTACATGGAGAATCAACATTTCTCCAATACCATTGTACAAAATATCGTTAGAGAATACATTAGCGATTGGAATGAATCTAGAATCTTAACAAAATTAGGTAATTTATCACCGGTTCAATACCGCGAATTAATGGCCTAATTAAAATGCCTTTTTATATTTGTTTCAAATTATAGTTGCAGTACCTTTACTTGTAGGTTTTTTTATAGTTTAATTCTAGAAAAAACACGTCTTCCTAATGTTTCTCTCATAAATACAAATAATGGCCAAGCAATTAAAGATAGAGATATGAATAGGAATGTGTAGGCTAAATCTGTAATAGATTGAAGATTGAATATTCGATTTTCAAAAGTGAAGGTTACTAAGAATAGAATCATGGACAAACCAATCATCGTCTTTTTTCTATTTGTTAACGGTGTACTAATTGCAAGTAGTGCACAGTAACCAATTATTCCTATAGTAAATACAGAAAGTGTAGAGGTTGTTAAGGAATATAATCCTATGTGTCTACCTACCGTGTTAATCAGAGTGATTAAAATAATATTGCATAGCGCAGCAGGTAGGGCAATTTCTAAAACATTTCTCATGAATCTTCCGGCAGGTGGTGTGTAGTTTGGTTCTAGTGCAAGTAGAAAACTAGGTATTCCTACTGTCAGTGCGTTTATTGGGGTTAGTTGAGCTGGTTGGAATGGATATCCAGTTCCAATAGCAATAAAGATCAATGTTAGCACGACAGAATAGATAGTTTTTATTAAATAAAGAGAAGCAACACGCTCAACGTTGTTAATAACACGTCTTCCTTCATTGAGCATGAAAATCATTGAGTCAAAATTTTTGTTAAGTAAAACAAAATCTGCACTGGCTTCTGCTGCTTCACTTTCACCAGCTATAGCGATACTACAGTCAGATTTTCTCATTGCCAAAACGTCATTGACACCATCACCAGTCATACCAACAGTTAATCCATTATCTTGCATAGCAGAAATCAGATCAGCTTTTTGATCTGGTTTAACACGTCCAAATACTTGATAATCTTTTACTAAATCGTGGTAGTCTTCATCAGTGACACTGCTCATATCAATATATTTGTCACTACCTTTAATTTTTGCTTGTTTGGCAACGTTGGAGACTGTTACTGGGTTATCTCCAGAAATTATTTTCAAATTAATTCCTTGATTTACCAAATAATTGAATGTAGAGGCGGCGCTCTTTCTAACTTCGTCGGCAATCATTATTAATCCCAGTAAATCTTGAACATCATTGTTTTCGTATAATACGGCTATTACTCGAAGACCATCAGAAGTATATTGTTCTATCTCTGATCTTAGATTACTATCCATATTTTTGATGATAAACTCTGGCGCTCCCATTATGTATCTTTGGGTAGGGGTTGTTTCAAAACCTGAGAATTTTGTTTCTGATGAGAATGGAATACTTTCTGTAGAAATTATACTGCTAGTTTCTGAATTTAATTTTTTGATAGCCGCTGCTGTTGCGTTAGTTTCGTCGGTTACTTCAATGATCTTAGTGGCAATTTGTTTTAATTCAACTTCAGAGTAGTTATTAAATGTTTTTAACTTAGTTACTTTTAAATTTCCTGTAGTAATTGTTCCTGTCTTATCCAGACATAGGGTATCAACTCTAGCTAAAGTTTCAATCGCTGATAGCGAACGGACAATTATTTTTTTTCTTGTTAAATTATATGCTGCTGTAGCCAGAGCTATTGATGTTAATAGAACCAGTCCTTCTGGAATCATCCCAATAACTGAAGCACTGGTACTGATTATTGATTGAGCAATATCGCCATTTTTGACAAACGTTCTGATAAATAAAATCAATCCTAGAGGAATTATTGTGTAAGTTAAGACCTTAATGATACGGTTGATCATTTTCATCAGTACACTGGTTTCACGTTTTTCTTTACCCACGGCTGAAGAAATTTTAGAAACAAAGCTATCGTGTCCAACTTTTGTAAGTTGAATAGTAGCATTTCCTGCAATTGCAAAACTTCCAGAAAATACTTCTTGATCTATTTGTTTAATAATTGAGTTAGATTCACCTGTAATACTAGATTCATTAACTTGGAATCCGTTAGTAGTTCTGATTATTCCGTCAGCAGGGATTATATCGCCACGACGCAATAGAACTAAGTCATCCTTAACTAGTAACTCAATAGATGTTTGTATTTGTTTACCATCACGAATTACATCGTACATCTGCTTGTGTACTAAGTTGATCTTGTCGACAGTAATCTTCGCACGGATTTCTTGAAAACTACCTATTAGTATATTAGCTAAAACAGGCCCTAAAAATAGCAGGTTTTTGTATGAACCTGTCCAAAAAATCAAGACAGCAATAAACAGATTCAAGAAGTTAAATAGCGTAAAAACATTGTCACCAATGATACGTGGAATCGATCGGGAAACATTTTTTATTTGAACGTTAGTTTGACCATCTTGAATTTTTTGTTTTACTTGGTCAGTTGTTAGACCAGTTTTCAAATTTGTTGGAGTAGTCTTATTTTGAATTTCTGACATAGAAGTACCCACATAGTGATTTTATTTTGAAAATATATTATACTCTTATAATATATGTAAATTGAAAAAAAGTGAAATGAGGATGACAAAAATGAATAACATATTTTTTGATTTAGATGGAACAATTATTAATTCTGAAAAAGGAATCATGGGTGCTCTAAAGTATATGTATACAAAAACTGACGGTTTTGTGCCTCATGATGATGATACATTGCGAGCTTTCATTGGACCAACTTTGTCAGAATCATTAAAAAAATATGATAATTTAGACTTTGACAATCCTCTTTCTCAAGAGAGATTTAAAGCTTTCAAAGAATACTATCAAGAAAAAGGAGTATTTGATTACTCTGTCTATGACGGTGTTTATGAAATGATGGAAAATTTGAAATCTCAAGACAAAGAAATTTTCATTGCGACATCCAAACCAGAAGTGGAAGCTAAGAAAATTATTGATCAACTAGATATGAAAAAATATATTCGTCACGTATTTGGTGCAACAGACGATGAAAAGACACGTTCTCTAAAGGCTGATGTAATTTCATATGGTATGAGAAAAACATCTGTGGACCTTAATTCTGAAAACTTAGTAATGGTTGGTGATCGATCAAGTGATATTATTGGTGCACATCAAAATGATCTAAAAGCCATAGGAGTTACCTATGGTTTTGGAAATGCTGAAGAGTTGTCAGAAGCACATTCTGAGTGGATCGTTAATTCACCATTAGAAGTACCTGAAGTATTTAAAAAATAACCTTTCGTTTGAGCAGAATCTTTTGTTTTAAAATAGCTTACTACTATAATTAATCTATTAAATAAAAGAAGAGGCATAATGATTATGAAAATTAATATAAGTGAAGAAGCAAAAACAAAGTTAGCTAAATATGGAGATGACAAAAATATCCTTATTGACCTAGACGATGGCTTGGGTAAATTTTCAGGGACAGGTGATTGTGCACTTATTACAAAATTTAGAGTTATTATTGTCGATAAGAACGAAGATTTAACTGACTATCCTATTGAACTGGATAGTGACCTAGGTACTATATATTTCAAATCAACTGCTAGTGATTTTTTGAAATCTGATTTGAAATTAGAAGTAAATCCAAAAAATCAATTGCTTGTTTTGAAGAGTGATTTTGAAACATTAGATAACGCTGTAAATATTGTAGATATTGCAGCTGTCAAATAAAAAAAGCTAACTGAGAATTCTCAGTTAGCTTTTTTTATTGTTCATTGTCATCTAACGAAACAAGATTGTCTTCATCAATAATTGCCTTAGTATTAACTTTGACCTTAAACCAATTAACAAATCCATGATCAAAATCGATTACTTTAAGATCAAAATTATCAATTTTAATTTCGTAATCCATATCCAAATCAGAATACTTTTCAATTAAGTAACCACCTATTGTGATGATGTCTGATTCTTGGAATTCAGGAATACTTGTCTTAAAGTATCTTTCAAAATCGTATAGCGTTGTTTTACCTGAAACGTTGTATGTACCGTCATCATTTTTAATAATGTATTCATCAGAAACATCATCGATTTCATCGTTGACGGTTCCAAATAACTCTTCATAGATATCTTTATCAGTAACAATACCGCTTGTACCACCGTATTCATCAACAACGATAACAATTGGAGTTTGTTTTTGAATCATTTTTTCAAGAATATCTTGGATAGGCATAGTTTCTGGAACAGTATTAACTGATCTTAAAATTCTACTGATACCAATGTCACCATCTACTTGATGTTGTCGAACGATATCATATGAATAAATGTATCCTAAGATTTTATCTTTATCATTATCAGCCACAACAGGGAATCGAGAGAATCCTTGTTGTAGATAGTCTTTCAATACGTCATCTACTTTATCGGTGATATCAACAACATATAGACTAGTACGATCAACCATGATATCTTTGGCAACTTTGTCATTTAGTTCAAATGCACGTTGCATGAAAAGAACATCATTTTGATCCATGTCACCATTTTGAATAGAAGATTTAGACAATCTCAAAATTTCAGATTGAGTATATGCTTCACTTTCTGGAGCATCTGGATTTAATCCTATCAAACGAATAATTCCACTAGCTGAAACATTTAATAACCAAACAAATGGGTATGATGCCAGATGGAACAATCTTAGTGGATTTACTACCCACATAAGTGTTCTCATCGGCATATCAATAGCCACATTCTTGGGAACAATTTCTGTTAAAACAACTTCTAGATATGTAAGTAAAAGAACACCAATGATAGATCCAACTACATGAAGTCCACCAGCGGAAGAAGATAAGTGAATAATTCCAAAGAGATCAACAAGTAGAAACTCAATGGTGCTTTCACCAATCCAACCTAGGATAATACCACAGATACTAACTCCGACCTGTGTTGTTGAAAGATACTCATTTAGATTATCAATCATGTGTAAAGCGCGTTCTAATTTTTTTGTGGAACCACTAGTTGCAATGGCATCTTCTACTTGGCTATGGCGAGTTTGCACAAGTGCGAACTCAGCAGCTACGAAGAAGAATGCAAAAGCAAAGGTTATTAGAATAATTATTAGGTTGATGCTTATCGTCGAACTAGACAATATTATAAATCTCCTTAATTGTGATTATTTATGCATTATACACCAAATTAAAAACCGACAATGTCGGTTTTTATAAAATTATTTAGATTCTGAGAATGTCTTGAATGTATAGCTATAGCTAGGATGTTCTTCAGAATTTAAATTATTAATAGTAACTTGATATTTTGAATGTGAGTCAATTGTAACATTATTTGGTGGTAAAAAGCTGATAACATCAGATGCAAAAACATACGATTTATCATTAATTGGTTTTACAGTTCCAGAAGTTCCATCTGACAGATTAGTTACTGTAATTTCAGTATTATCTGTAACAATGTTTCCGCTTTCTTTAGCAAAGCTGATTGACCAAGGAATATTTGTGGATCCAGTGGCATCTTCTAACTCTTCAAATGGAAATACACCATTATTGGGATATGTAACGATATTTTTTTGTAAATCATTGAATGTATCAGCCACATTATTAACGAAGATGTTTTCGTATTGTCTACCATTGTTTGCAATTGTGATACCAATACCGACACTGCTCAATTGTGGAGAAAGGAACCATGCACGATGTCCCGTGTCTAGCCCATCGATGTTTGTATTATCGATGACCAGTTCCTTGATAGGTTCAGATAATGTTCTTGGATATCCAAAATATAGGTTACTATTTCCAGTTGCATATACAGCTTGATTCCAATATTTATCATTAATATTATTTTGCTGTTGAGTGTTGGCTAAAAAATGTTGACTTAAAAATGGATTGGACAAGCTAGCTGCCATGACAGAACTAGCTATCTGTGATTGGTTCGATGTGGTTTTATTTAAAGTGACAGCGTCAAGACCACTTAATTTACGATAATAATTAATCCAATTTAAAGTTCCATTTATAGCGTTATCAGAAAGAATACCAGGCTGAAAATTTTGTGATAACAACGGTGATGTTTGATATAGATTTGCTTTGTTATATGTTTTATTATCTAATGAATTATAGCTATTTTGAATATCAGCAATTTGAGTTTTTTCTTCGACAGTGTAAGAAGTATCTTCAGCAAATACAGTTGATGTGCTAGAGATATTTGCTCCAAAAGCCAAAACTATGATAAATGTCGTAATAACTCTACTGATTTTTTTCATCTATATTCTCCATTCTATAGTTGTAATTATATCAAAAAATATAAAAAAATATGTAGCGTTGTGAAAAAGTTATTTACAATTTGTAGAACGTTATTATATAGTAAAAAAGAATAAATATATTTTTAATAACGTAGGGGGATTCATTTTGGCAACATCATCAGAAGAGAAATTTATTAAACCAGGTGAAGCAGCAGAAAGTCTTGAAATAAGTGTTGCTACACTTAGAAAATATTCTTTAATTGTTGAAAAAGTTACAGATAATGAAAACTATTTCGAAAGAAACAGTCAAAGAAATCGTTTATATTCAAAGAAAAATATTTCAGACTTTAAGAAACTTATCAAGGAAAGTCACAAACCAAAGGTTAAGCTAGAAGATGCTGCCAAAAAAGTTTATGATGTTTCTGAAAAACCTGAAAAGAAAGCAGTTAAGAAAACTACAACTGCCAAAAAATCAGCTGCAGCTGCTAAGCCTTCAAAAGAAACTACATCTGCTCCTAAGAAGAAATCACCAACAGTCAAGGAGCTAAAGGCACAGATTGAAGAACTTCAAGCAGCAAATGAAAAGCTTCGAGAAGAAAATGACAATCTATCTATGATGTCAAATGATAAAAAAGCTGATGATGAAAAATATCAAAATTATATTGAAAAATTAAAAAATATTGAACGTCCTGAAAATTCAGAAGAAGATCCTAAAGACGCTGAACAGTCTAGAGTCAACCATCTGAAGACTTTAGTAAACATGCAAGTGAGCGATGAAAAAAAGGGTCGCTGGTGGGACAGATTTCTTAAATAGTCTAAAAGCGTGAACAATTATAATTGTTTGCGCTTTCTTTTTTTGCAAATGTATATAATAATAAGTTCTATAAGAACACGGAGGCGAACTAATGGCTAAATTAGCAATGATTGGATTAGGTAAAATGGGAATCAACCTTACAGAAAATCTGATTAGAAATAATAATGAAGTTGTAGCATTTGATCTAAATGAATCTTCAGTAGAAGAGGCAGGTCAGAAAGGTGCAATTACTGCTAAATCTTTAGAAGACGCAATTAGTAAGTTAGAAACTCCAAAGATAGTTTGGGTAATGTTACCAGCCGGAGCACCAACTAACAATACTATTGAATCTTTAAGCAAGTTATTATCAAAAGACGATATTGTAATTGATGGTGGAAATTCATTTTATAAAGATTCATTAGAGCATAATAATATTCTGTCAGCAAAGGATATCAATTTCTTTGATGTTGGGACATCTGGTGGAATGAGTGGTGCTAATCATGATGGTAACTTTATGATTGGTGGAGATAAAGAAGAAATTTTCGAGACTTATTTGAAACCTATTTTTGAAGGCATTGCTCAAAAAAATGGATATTTATATACAGAACCTGCTGGAAGTGGTCATTACTTAAAAATGGTTCATAACGGTATTGAATACGGCATGATGCAGTCAATAGGTGAAGGATTCGAAATATTGGAAAAAAGCCAATTTGACTATGATAATGAAGCGGTTGCTAGAGTTTGGTCAAATGGGTCTGTAGTTAGAAGTTGGTTAATGGAACTAGCTGAATCTGCATTTGCAAAAGATGGTAATTTAGATGACATTAAAGGAGTTATGCACTCATCAGGTGAAGGGCGTTGGACATTAGATGAATCTCTAAATCTACAAGTTGCTGCACCTGTTATAGCAATGTCATTGATTATGAGATATCGTTCTCAAGAAGATGATACATTCACTGGTAAAGTTGTTGCAGCATTGCGCAATGAATTCGGTGGTCATGAAGTTGATAAAAAATAGGAGATAGATTAATGGAATATATCATAGGTGCTGACATAGGAACAACAAGTACAAAAGCAGTTTTATATGATATGAAAGGTAACGTTATTGCATACGCAAATGAGGGTTACCAGTTGTATCAAGATGAACCGGGCATGGCTGAAGAAGATCCTGATGATATTTTTGAAGCGATAATCGATGTTTTATCTCAAGTTATGCGTAAGGGTAAAGTTAAACCAGATGAATTGAAGGGTGTATCTTTTAGTTCAGCGATGCACAGTTTAATATTGATGGATGAAAATGATGAACCACTAACACGTGCCATCACATGGGCAGATAACAGAGCCGCAAAGTATAGCGATCAGCTAAAAGAGAATGGACTTGGCAAAGAAATTTATGCTAAAACAGGAACACCAATTCATCCTATGGCTCCGCTATCAAAAATACTTTGGATCAAAAATGAAAAACCAGAATTATTTGCTAAAACTAAGAAATTTATTGATTTAAAGACATATGTATTTTTCAAGTTATTCGGTGAATATAACATGGAATATTCTATTGCATCAGCAACAGGAATGTTCAATATCTTTGAACTAAAATGGGAACCACAAGCTCTAGAAATGTTAGGTTTATCAGAAGATAAATTACCTAACTTAGTTGAACCTACAGATAAAATTTCTGGAATTGATCCAAGTTATGGAAAGGTTACCGGCATCACAGCAGATGTTCCATTTATATATGGAGCAAGCGATGGTGTTTTATCAAATCTAGGAGTTAACGCTATTGATCCGGGTGTTCTGGCGGTAACTATTGGTACCAGTGGGGCTGTCCGTGTAGTAGTTGATAAGCCAGTAGTTGATCCTAATGGTAACTTGTTCTGTTATGCACTTACAAAAGATAAGTGGGTTGTAGGTGGTCCAGTTAACAATGGTGGAATTGTCTTCCGATGGGTTCGTGATCAATTATTTGCCCCTGAAAAAATTACTGCAGAGCAAATGCAAATATCGAGTTATGATATCTTGACCCAAATAGCTGAAAAGATTCCAGCTGGATCAGATGGTCTATTATTCCATCCATATTTAGGTGGTGAACGTGCACCTATTTGGAACGCTTATGCAAGAGGATCATTCTTTGGCTTAACTAGACAACATACTAGAGCTCACATGGTTCGTTCAGCTTTGGAGGGTATTGTCTACAATTTGTACATGGTTATGCTGATGATAGAAGGAGTTGCGGGCAAACCTAAGAGCATTCAAGCAACAGGTGGATTTGCTAGATCAGAATTGTGGCGCCAAATGTTAGCGGATATCTTTGAACAAGATGTTACAATCCCAGAGAGTTTTGAAAGTTCATGTCTAGGTGCTGCTGTATTAGGGATGTATTCATTGGGATATATTGACGATTTATCAGAAGTTAAGAATATGGTTGGTGTAACAAATGTACATAAACCAAATTCTGAAAATTTTGAAGTTTATCGTGAATTGCTACCTATCTGGATCCGTTTATCAAAAGTTTTGGAACCTGAATATAAGAGTATTGCAGATTTTCAAAATAAATATATGAAAAATTAACTCGTAAATATACGAGTTTTATTTTCAAAAGTTAAGTAAGCGATAACATTATGAAGAGGGGATAAATTTATGGATTTTTTAATTTTAGTTTTAGGTATTGCTCTACTGCTATTTTTAATAATAAAAGTTAAAATGAACACATTTGTATCACTTATTATTACCTCTATACTAGTGGGTATAGGGCTAGGAATGCCTTTGGATAAGATTGCTACTAGTGTACAAGATGGTATTGGAAGTCAGTTAGGGGAACTTTCTATAGTCTTTGGTTTTGGAGCTATGTTAGGTCGTTTGGTTGCAGATGCTGGTGGTGCTTATCGTATAGCACATACCTTAATTGAAAAATTTGGTAAAAAGCGACTTCAATTGGCTATAGTTCTAGCATCATTTATTATTGGTATAGCACTATTCTTCGAAGTTGGTATGGTATTGTTGGTTCCAATCGTATTCGCAATTGCTATGGAAGCAGGTGTTTCAATTTTATACCTAGGAATACCTATGGCAGCTGCACTATCAGTAACCCACGGATTTTTACCACCACATCCAGCACCAACTGCAATTAGTGCTGTTTTGGGAGCAAATCCAGGACATGTATTAGTACTTGGTATTATTGTGGCTATTCCTGCAGTTATTATTGCAGGACCTGTATACACAAGATTTGCTAGAAGAATTGTTCCAGAAGCATTTGAGCGTAAGGGAAATCTATCTGCTCTTGGTCCACAAAAGGAATTTAAACTGGAAGATACACCAAGTTTTGGTATCAGTGTTTTAACTTCATTATTCCCAGTTATATTGATGGCTATTACAACAATTTATCAAATGGCCTTCAATGGAGGACACTTTCCAAAACACCCAACAACATTAGATTCTATAATTGCATTTATAGGTACACCAGCAATAGCAATGACTATTTCATTGCTAGTTGCAATGTACACAATGGGTTGGGCACGTAGAATTAAGACACCTGAAATCATGAGTACCGTTGAATCTGCCGTTAAATCAATTGCAATGCTACTACTAGTAATCGGTGGTGGTGGTGCATTTAAACAAGTTCTAATTGACGGTGGAGTTGGTAATTCAGTTATGCATCTATTCAGTAATGCAAACATTTCACCACTTCTTTTAGGATGGTTGATAGCTGTGGTACTACGTATCGCACTTGGATCAGCAACTGTAGCTTCTTTGACAGCAGCTGGACTGGTTTTACCATTGATGACTTCAGCAGGAGTTAATCCAGCCTTAATGGTTTTGGCAATCGGTGCTGGATCACTTGCAGCATCACATGTTAATGATGCAGGATTCTGGATGTTCAAAGAATACTTTGATCTATCAGTTAAAGAAACATTAGCAACATGGACAGTACTAGAAACACTGATCTCAATTGTTGGTATAGTATGTGTTTTAATTTTAAGTATTTTTGTATAAACAAAAAAACAACCACATAGTGGTTGTTTTTTATTTGGTCGGATCTAGTTGACCTTCTTCATCTATAAGTCTTATTTCTTCACCATTTTCACGGCGACGGTCAATATCGTTTTGTCCCCATAAGCAAAGTTCGTGCAAAATACTGTTCAAAGATTTACCATACTCTGTCAGTGAATATTCAACTCTTGCAGGTACTTCATTGTAAACTTTGCGATTTATAATATCTGAGTTTTCTAACTCTCGTAATTGTTCAGTCAAAACTTTCTGAGTTATATTTGGAATTGCTTTGAGCAAATCAGCGTTGCGCATTGTTTTAGTTCTTAGGTGGCACAAGATGATTGTTTTCCATTTTCCACCAATAACATCAATAGCAGCTTCAACACCAATATTGTAAGTCTTAGACATGCACCGACCTCCATTAATTAAGTAATAAAAGGTTAGCATTGATATAATTTAAAAACAAGAATTAACGTTGTTCTTTAAACTTTAGAATAAATGTAAGTGATATTCCTACTACCAACATAATAATTCCTATTAGTGGGGTTAAAGATAATAAATTGGCTGAAGCTGCCTGTCCACCCATTGTGGAGCCAAACATGATACCAATATTAAATGCCGAAATGTTCAAAGAAGATGCAAGAGATACATCTTCTGGAGTGTAATTTTCTGACAGTTGCAACATGTATAGTTGTAATCCTGGAACATTCATGAATGCAAAAATACCAAGTAATAATACTGCAATCAGGCCTAGATAATGACTATTCATAGCAAATATCAAGAAGAATAATGCTATTGCTAATCCGCCAAACATGTAAATTAGAGCGGAAAGAGGGTTCTTGTTTGCAAATCTTCCACCAAGAGTATTTCCAACAGCAACGGCAAAACCGTATCCGATTAGAATAACGACAATAGCAGAGCTAGACCAGCTCATATTATTGTGCAAAATTTCAGAGATGTAGGTATAAGCAGGATAAGTTGCACCATATCCTAAAGCAGTAATAATTATTATTAATAACAATTGAGGTTGTTTTAGAATTCTCCAAATACCTTTGTAGTCAGTATGCAGTGGTAAAGGAAGATTATTTGGTACAAGCAAAATGCTACTAATTAATCCAATTAATCCCAAAACAATTAGGAATATAAAAGATCCACGCCAGAAAAATGTTTGACCTATAAATGTTCCTAGAGGAACACCTGTAACTGTTGCGACTGTGAGTCCAGTAAACATAATAGAAATAGCAGAAGCACGCTTATTTGGTTCAACAACATCTGCCGCAATGACCGAAGATACAGCCATAAATATTCCGTGTGAAAGTGCAGTAACAATTCTACCGATTAATAGTATTGTAAAATTTGGAGCACTGGCAGCTAGAATGTTTCCAATAACAAAACCTAGCATGATGTAAATGAGTAGCGTTTTTCGATTTAATCTATTGGTCAGTAGCGTCAATAATGGCGCACCAATAGTTACCCCTAAAGCGTAAAGTGAAACGGTCAAACCAGCGGTAGATAAAGATACTCCGAATGATTCAACAATCAGTGGCATAATACCAACACTTATAAATTCAGTACTTCCAATTGCAAAGGCACTGATAGCTAAAGCCATTAATGTCCATGCAGGTGATATTTTTTTTGATTCCATAATTTATTCTCCCTTGTTAAGTCACAAGTAAGAATTATAACTAGAGTTAAATAGGATACAATAACGCACTTTAAAGTGGGATAGGAACTTTTAAGTAACCAAATATATTTGCATAATAATAGATAATTTTAATTTAATTACTTATGAATATGATGTAATATTGAGTTCTAGGTATTTTTATCTCGAGGTAAATCAAATGACAAAATTGCAAAAATTTATATACATTATGATTGCCGCATTTGTAGGTGGAAATTTAAGATATGCTCTAGGATTTCTACCAGAACCAGCTGGAACATTTCCCATCGGGACAATTATAGCCAACCTGTCGGGAGCATTTTTGCTACCGATCGTAGTGATTTATGTTCAATATCAGTTTCATATTGATAGTGATCATATTAAAATCATAAGTTCAGGTTTATTGGGGGCTTATACGACTTTTTCAACATTTACAAAAGATTCAGTAATGTTGTATCTGAATCATCAGTTTCTAAGCTTGACAATTTATCTATTATTGACAATAATAGGTGGATTTTTACTAGCAGAACTAAGTGTTGTTCTCTCAACAAAATTAATAGCTAAGTAGTCAGGAGAATGACTAATATGTATTGGAGTGTTATGTTGGTCGGACTTGGTTCAGGATTGGGAGCATACCTTAGAACAGAGATCAGTAGTTGGTTTGGTAATAGGGAGTTAGATTTTCCTCTGGGTACGATGTTAATTAATATAGTAGGTTCATTTCTTTTAGGAATTTTTACAGTTAAGACAGGTAATAACTGGTTGCTGTTTTTAGGAACAGGATTCTGTGGTGGATTTACGACATTTAGTACATTCAATCTTGAAGCTACTGATTTGTGGTTTCAAAAGAAGTTTTATCGTTGGACAATTTATTTAATTCTTACATATATATTAGGAATATTTGCGTTTATAATGGGTTATAAAGTATAGGAGTAAAATTATGCAAAACACAATTTGGAATGAAAACGAAAATCCAAACATTATCTCATCAACAAGATTATATTTTGCTGATTTATTTGTCGGTGCAAAACGTATGAGCCGAAAAGACTTTTGGTGGGGAATACTAGGATTTTCTGTAGTTATGGGTCTTGCAATGTGGCTTTTATTTCTACTTATTACAAGAATTATTCCAGTCGACGATTATTTAACTAGTTTATTTTTTGGATTAATTTTAGTGGCTATTGATGGTTTTTATTTGATAGGTTTATTGAATGCTGTGATCCGAAGATTACATGATATTAATTTTAATGCTTGGTGGGCGTTACTCCTCCTCATACCTACGATAGGTTTCATAATACTAGTAGTATTACTATGCCTACCTCAAAATGAAAAATCACGTTATCCTAAACTTATCGATTAATGGAGGTATGTTCTGATGTCTAAAGGAAAAGAATATACACGTAATGTACTAATAGCTGTATTTTATGGAATTACTTCAGCTCTTGGTATTCAATTGTTATTGCAACCATCAATGTTATATACGGGTGGTGTTATGGGTTTGGCACAGTTGATAGTCAACCTACTTCAAAGATTTGCCAATATAAATTCAGAAGTTTATGTATGGTATGCCTTAATTAACATTCCGCTAGTTATACTAGCTTGGAAAAGACTAGGTAAGAAATTTACTATTTTTACTATATTAGCTGTTCTTTCTGCATCATTATTTATTTTGTTTATTCCTCTAACACCCATTACTAAGGATCCAGTTTTGGCCTCAATTTTTGGTGGAATACTTACGGGTGTAGGTATTGGAATTTGTTTTAGATATGATTTTTCAACTGGTGGAACTGATATTATTGCCTTGTTCATTCAAAAAACGACAGGTAGTACAGTTGGACAAATCAGTTTTGGTGTAAATGCAGTTATCATTTTAATTGCAGGAATTGTTTTCGGATGGAAACCAGCTCTTTATAGTATTATTTCTATCTATGTTTGTAATTTGGTTGTTGATAAGATGTATATTCAACAACAAAAAATTACAGCTGTTATCTATTCAAAACATATTGACGAAATTTCTGAAGAATTAATTAAAGGAATCAATCGTGGTATTACGATGGATCACAATTTGAAGGGTGCTTATTCTGGCGATCAAATTGGATCAATTACAATAGTATTAACTAAGTATCAATTATTCTTCGTTAAACAAACTGTTACTAGAATAGATCCCAACGCCTTTATCAACATACAACCAACTATTGGTATCATGGGTAAATTCAATGACAACTAAAAAAAGAGAAGCCTTAAGGCTTCTCTTTTTAAATAATTTCTTCATCTAGGAAATTAAGTACTTTGTCATAGTCAGGTTCATTAGATTGACTCTTTAGAATCTCTGAATAAATGATTTGTCCATTAGTATCAATTACCCAAACAGAACGTGCAAGTAAGTTTGCAGGCTCCATAAGTAAGTGACTAGCATTGGCAAAATGATGATTTACATCAGATAGTATTTGCATGTTTTTAACATTTTCAGCAGCACACCAGTTTGACTGTTCTTCTACAGTATTAACTGAAATAGTTACGAAGTTTATCTCATTATGTATATCAAGTTGTTCATTGAACTTCTTAGTTTGGATGCTACATACTCGAGTATTAATGTCAGGAACAACACTAATCAGCAATGGCTTATCTAATAAATTTTTTATTGATACAGAACCATTCTTACCCTCAACTGTAAAATCGGGAAGGATTTGAGTAACCTTAAGTGGTTCTCCTATAGTTGAAACAGTGTTTCCTCCAAAGTCTAGTTGCATAATAACACGCTTCTTTCTCCAATGATTTAATAGATATATTATAATGTAATAATATACTTATAACTAATAATAAGATTGTGTAGGTCTTTGTCAATGCATTTAATAGGTAAAAAAGTTCAAATTAGAAATTTCGAAGATCGTGATTTTGAAATATTCTTCAGTATTGTTAGTAATAAAGAAAATCATGACAAATCTGGTATTGAGTATCAACCAGATGAAAGTAAGGCAAGATTACTATTTGAGTCCTATAAAAAAGTGGAAACATCAGACGTAATTGCAGATTCCAATAATAATATGGTAGGAATAATTGAACTAAACGAGCGGGGACTATCTGATGGACTGATAGATACTAGAGAAATAGGCTTTATTATTGCTGACAAGTTTAGACAAAAGGGTTACGCTACCGAAGCTATGAGACTTATGGTAGAATATTCAGATGCAAATGGAATTAGAGAACTGTGGGCAGCGGTAAAACCAGGTAACGAATTACCTAAGATAATTATTAAAAAATTTGGCTTTGAATATGTCTATCAAGTGAGTGAAGATATTTTAAATCCGTTTGATGAAAGTAAATTAGTTGATTATTATCTACGAAATAAATTATAATCACTATATGTAAGAAATATTTTGAAAATTTGGAAATATAACTACCTGCTAAATGATAATATTATTCAGGTAAGGAGATTATATTCTTATTTTATGAGAGGTTTTTATATGTTTAAGAGAAAAGGTGCTAACAAAAGTCTCAAAACTAAAAAGCGTATGATCGGAATCCTTGCAGTCGCTGTTATCTTGATTGGAGTAGTTGGTGGCTTCGGAGTTAAACAAGCTTTAGCTTTGGATAACCAAACTGGTAGTGCTGTCACTAGGTCAGCTCCAGTTGTTGCTAGTGCTTCAGGAAGTGATGCTAGAACTTCTACATCACATCTTGTTGTTACAAGTGATAATACTGGTACTGATACTGGTGGTGGTTCTAGCAACACTTCTACACCGTCAGTTAACTTAAACAACATGTCATCTTATCCACAAACGGGAAGTGTGCATGAGTATGGTTTAGTTGTTCTTGGATTTGCAATGATCTTTGGTCTTATGACTTTTTACACTAAGAAAGTATGGAGACAGCCTGCTAATTAGTATAATGTTTTAGTTTAAATTCTAAAAATATAATTTACAAATTGTGGATTATTAAAGCGTTAGAATTTGTTACTATAATAAACGTAATATTTATTACATATTTTGTTTCTATATTCGGGAGGAATATTCACATGAAAAAATCACTATTCGCATCAGCTGCTACAGCAGCTATCGTACTTGGATCATTAGCTCCAGCAGCTACAGCTAACGCAGCTCTAGCTACAAATGCTTCAACAACACCACAAACAGCTACATCAGAAGCTAACGTTACAGTTGCTTCAGATATGCTAACACTTGACGCTGTTCCTGATTTCGGTTTCGGTACAGTTGCTGCAGGTACAACTGCTACACTTGCTAACAATGACTCAGTTATCAACAACGATGGTAACGCTAAAGGTCTTCTACAAGTAACTGACTCACGTACATCTACTGATGGAAAGACAGCAGGATATATTGTTACAGCTAACATGTCTGCATTTAATGACGGTACAGCAGATGCTACAGGTTTCGTATTGAACCTAGCTTCAGTTAACCTAAGAGATTCAGTTGACAATGCTCTTGCAGGTAAGACAACTGCTGCTACTCTAGAAGCAGGTTCAGCTAAGACAGTTCTTGCAAACAACTCATACGGTTCAGCACGTGCTAACTTTGTTGACTCAAAAGACGCTTCTCTTTCAGTTCCTGATAATGCAGCTACAAAGGGTTCAGCTAAATCATATACATCAACAATTACATGGACTTTAACTGCAAATACTACAAAGGCTTAATTATTAATATTTAATTAAACTTTTATTGTTGAATAGAATTAGCCACTACTAATTATGTAGTGGCTTTTCTTATGTAAATAAGCTTATAATAATAACCGTATATATCTAACGGAGGAAAGTTAAGATGAACAAAATATTTTCAAAATTACTTATAGCCATTGCAGCCTTGTTCACTGTGGGTATAGCTAATTTAGCAATGCCCACAGTGGCTAATGCTGCCACTGCTGCAGACTACTCTGTAGCACCTGCTGGTGATAGCACAGCAAATGTAGACAATTCTTCAGGATCATATATAGTGTGTGGTGATCCCGGACAAACATTTGACCTCTCAGTAAAAATTTTGAATAAAGAAAACAAATCTCGTAAATTTCAAGTAAACTTTAATACTGCCTATACAGCTGACGGTGGTACATTGAGTTTTGATAAGACTAAAGTTACTGACTCTGCATTAAAGAGCCAAGCAAGAGATCAATTTAGTCCTAACTCTCAAATTGTTACTCTAGGTGCAGGGGAAGAAAAAACAGTAACTGTTAAAGTAACTGTTCCTTCTGAATCATATTCAGGTGTTCTAATTGGTGGTGTTAACGTTAAACCATACAAAGAAGCTGGTAAAGGTACTGTTTCATCTAATGGTACATTAATTAAAAATAAATTTAGCTTCTCTATTCCCATTCAAATAAGACAAACTAATTATCAAAGAGTTGACCCTAAATACTCTATTACTAGAGTTGTACCTCAATTAGTTGCATCTAATAAAGGACAAACTGTTGGTGTAAACATAAATGTTCACAATGCTGCGAATACATATACTGGAGCATTATCATCAAAAGCTGTTATTACCAAGAAAAACGACAGTAATTTCAAGGTAACATCATCAGCTGATGGTCAAAACATTGCTCCTACAACTAATTATAATTACCCAGTTGGTTGGGGTGATGAATCACTAACAGCTGGAGATTATCACGCAAAAATAACTTATACTTCAGAAGATAAAACACAATCATGGGTTGTAGAGAAAGATTTCACTATAACTAATGCTGATGCTGCTAAGTACAACAAACTAGCAGGAATCAAACCAAACTATACATGGCTATACATCTTAATAGGTGTACTAGTAGTAATTATTATCTTAGGACTAGGAATTTACCTAGGAAGAAGAAATAAGAACAACAACGGCGATAATAGCAACGGTAGTCCTAGACCAAGAAGAAGACGTTAATAAAAAGCCATCTAATGATGGCTTTTTTGTTCTCAAATCAATAATTCAGAATACAGGAGTCTAAAATGAAAAGAGCGGCAGTCATTATATTATCGTTAGTATCATTTTTTGCGATAATTTTTATAAAACCTACATCTGTTCAAGCTGAAATACAGAACATCAATGTCACTCCTTTGGTTGGAGATTCTGATATTACTGACAGATTTGAGTTGATTGTAAAACCTTGTGAAACCAGAGAAATAAAAGTATCTGTAAGTAATTTTGAAAATAATAATGTCAAAATAAAACTTCAACCTACTAATGCTACTACATCTGAAGATGGAAAAATTGCCTTCACTGATATGACTAAAAAAGGTGATTTTGGTCTAAAATATGCATTTGCAGATATGACAAAAGCTAAGACTATTGAATTAGGTCCTCAAGAAACAAAAGATGTAGCTTTTAAAATTAAAATACCAAATGAAAAATTCTCCGGTGTGATAATCGGTGGTTTCAATGTCTTTAATGTGAATAAACCTAACCAGGCGCATTCAGACGTTCCTGTTTGGCTGACAGAGAGCAATGAGTCTATCGGTGGGATACTAAAAATCCACTCCTTAGGATTACAAGTTATTGATAGTCAGCCGAATATTATTTTGAATCTATCTAACACCCAACCAGGGATGATGAAAAATTTGATTATCCATGGAACTATTAAAAGAGAATCGTGGCTGGACAAAATTGGGCTAGGGGATAAGGAACAAGAGACTGATCAAAAATATCCACAAGTTGCACCTAATTCTCGAATTCCACTCGTGTTCAATCAGTCACAGTCACCTATAAAGGCTGGTAAATACCATGTTCAAGCCGAGGCTAGATCGGGCAAGGCTGCTTGGAAATTTGAACATGAGTACACGATATCACCAAAACAAGCTCAGGAAATCAATAATAAGAGTAAAGATTTGGTCTACGATAAAACATGGACATATGTCATGTTAGCAGGTGTTCTTTTAGTCATAGTAGTATTTGTTTTTTGGTTATTGTTTGCTAACTAAATAAAAAAAGGTAAGTCATTTATGACTTACCTTTTTTTATTTTCATATTGTATATCGTCAATTCTCTTTAATAGCCAGAAGTAATCAAGTCTGGTTGATTGAAGATTCCAAGAGAGTATCTTGACATTTTTAGGATATTTCTTGAGCTCTTCTTCAGTTGGAAAAATATCCAACGTCGTTAAAATTAAATCAACGTCTTCGAATTCATTATAATTTGCTAGTTCTACATAACTAGTCATAGTGATATTTCTGAGTAATTCGGATTCTGTAGTACTTCCGGAGTCAACTATTAGTTTAACCTTGATTTTATCGGATTTAGGAATAGCATTGATATAACTAGGTAAGACTTGTGTTAGGACATGACTAATTGTATCAACTGAGTTAGATATTCCTAGAAATTCATCATGATCAATCCCTTTTATAAAATCAGATATAAATTTATAGAGTGAAGTATATGCGCTAACGCTGTCATCACCTTCACTGAAATTTTGCCAGCTAGTTACAGAACTATCAGACATAATGTAAAAGAATTCAAATATTCTAGCGGTGTATTCCTTTAAATAATTTATGGTATCTATATCGGTGGAAATACTCACGCGGACATTAATTTTATACTTGCCTAGCAAGCTGTCGATAAATGAATCAACTAATCCCTTTATCTTTTCTGATGAAATATCGTAGATACTGAAAATCTTATAGTCATCATCACTAGTGGATCTTGATCTAAAGTTTAGATTATTGAAGACACTTAGGAATTTATTTTCATTTATAATATCTGAAGGAGAAATCAATGGGTAATCACTCTGTAAAATTATATCGTCTCCAATTGGGTAATTATCGAATATTTCTTTGTATGAATTCATATTATCAAGGTTGTTTTTTTTGATTAATCTCATACGAGAAATAGCAACTAGATATTTCATTTGAATGAATGTAACAGGATTAACAATTTGTTCTGATCTATGTAAAATTTGCTCAATATTAGCTTCGTTTACAATATCAAATGGCCAAATTTCTCCGTGAAAAATTCGCCAGTAAATCAAATATGCGACCCATCGAATGCGCTTTTCATCGCCACTGATTTCTAATGTGGAATTAGAAATCTTCAGATCGAATCCTTTAAGCATTTTTCGTAGACCAGCCATTTTTCTATTTAAAGTAGACTTACTTGTAAAATGTAAAGTACTAAAATTATCAAAGCTCGGTTTACTTGTGGACATCCCATAATTAAATGCTTGGAAAACAACAGAGTCTTCAATTAAGAACAACCTATATTTATTAATTGAAATATTGTCAAAATCTATATCTTCAATTTTGTTATTTGCGACATCAAGTTTTTCATCCATAATCATCAAATCTTGGATTAATGATTGAAAAATATTGTATGTTTTTTGGTATGTAAAGTCTAGTTCTATACTGATGTTATTTAAATTAAGTTCATGTTCTGGCAAGGACTTAATGACAGTTAGCATCTTGTATTTTTCGACTTCAGGTCTTCCTAAAAATACTTCTTCTAACATAATTTCCCCTATATAAATTAAATTTGTTATAGATTTATTATACTATACCAATTTATAATTACTTGATTGCTTTAATATTTTTTAATATAATGAACGTAATTAGATAGAGGCGCGAATTTTATTAGTAGCAAATTTGAGTATGTAGGGTACTTTGACAATTTGCAAAAGGGAAATTTGCCGAAATGTTGTAAAGCCTACGGTTGCAACGTTGGGCTGCTGCTTAACAGGTAGTGGACTGTCGCAATGTGTTTGCGGTGAGCTATTGAATATTTCGGTTGATTGAATATATCAGTGAATCCTTAATAATCAGTAGTTTCCTTCTGATTTATTAAGGATTTTTTGAATTCGGATAGGGGAAACGTGATGGATAATAATAATGAAATGGAGAAGAGTCTGAAGACTAGACATCTCTCGATGATTGCTTTAGGGGGTTCTATTGGAACTGGTCTATTTGTTGCTAGTGGTAGTTCAATATCTACTGCTGGGCCAGGTGGTGCTTTGGTAGCATACTCTGCAATTGGTATAATGGTCTACTTTTTGATGACCAGTTTAGGAGAAATGGCTACTTACATGCCAGTATCTGGTTCATTTTCAACGTACGCTACTGAGTTTATTGATCCTGCATTAGGATTCTCATTGGGTTGGAATTACTGGTTTAACTGGGCCATTACACTCGCAGTTGATCTCTCGACAATTTCAATTGTTTTAAAATATTGGTTCCCGATGTGGGAAACTTGGAAAATTAGTTTTGTATTTTTGATTTTACTTTTGGTTATAAATTTCATTTCTGTTAAATCATTTGGAGAAACGGAGTATATACTATCATCTATTAAAGTTATTGCAGTAATTGTATTCTTGATTTTTGGTATTTTAACTATTCTTGGAATTTTAGGTAAGAGTCCGGTAAATCCAGGAATGGGTATGGGTCCACATCATATGGGACCTCACGGACCTCGGGAATTAACGCAACCTATACATGGTTTGAGTAATTACTTTATAGGAGATGCTCCTTTTGTTGGTGGTTGGCCTGCTATATTTAGTGTATTTGTTATCGCAGGATTTTCTTTCCAAGGAACAGAATTGGTAGGTATTACTGCCGGAGAATCTGCAACACCGGAAAAGAGTATACCAAAAGCAATCAAACAAGTATTTTGGAGAATTCTTTTATTCTATATTCTTTCTATTGCAGTTATTGGAGCTATTATTCCTTATACAAGTCCTAATTTATTAGGATCTGGTGCTGGAGATATTGCTATCAGTCCATTTACTATTGTTTTCCAGAGAGTTGGTATTCCTCTTGCTGCGGGTATTATGAATGCTGTTATTCTAACATCAGTTGTATCTGCAGCTAACTCAGGACTTTACGCTGCAAGTAGAATGCTTTGGTCAATGAGTAAGACTGATATGGCACCAAAAATCTTCTCTAGGACTAATAATCACGGTGTGCCAGTATTTGCATTGCTACTAACTGCCATTATTGGTGGTGCAGCACTTCTAACTAGTTTATTCGGAGACGGTTTCTACGGAATACTAGTCGCTGCCAGTGGACTAACAGGATTTATAGCTTGGTTAGGAATAGCATTTTCACATTATAGATTTAGAAAAGCTTATTTAAATAAGGGTTATAAAATAGATGATTTGAAGTATCATGCTAAGTGGTTCCCACTTGGTCCAATACTAGCTATTATTTTGGGAATTATTATTATTTTTGCTCAAGATATTCCTTCAATAATTCACTTCGATTTTGTTAAACTAATTGTAAGTTACAGTGGTCTTATCCTATTATTTGTATTTTGGATTTATTACAAATTAAGATACAAAACTAAATACTTAAAATTAGATGATATTGATGTTGAAAAAATAAGAGAACAACATATACATAATAGTTGAATTTATCAAACGAATCTTATAACATAATTTGTAGATAATATTACGCTTAAAGTGTACCTATAATGAGCCTTTCAGAGAGACGATAACTGGTGAGAATCGTTAAGGCTTAACAACTTCTAGTACACTAGCGACAGGTAATGCTGTCCGGGTTCAATCCGTTATAGTTGACTAGAGTGTGGTAAATATTTTATTTACTGAATTTGGGTGGCACCGCGAATGACTGATTCGTCCCATTATTGGGACAAGTCAGTCTTTTTTTTATATTTTAGGAGGAAATTTTAAATGTTAGATATAAAAGTCATTAGAAATAATCCAGATTGGGCAAAACAAAAACTTGAATCACGTGGTGTTAAACCAGAAGAGATTGACGAAGTAATAGGTTTAGACCAAAAAAGACGTGATATATTAGTTCAAGTTGAAGATCTAAAAGGAAAACGTAATACTGTATCTCAAGCCATTGCTGAGAAGAAACGTAATAAAGAAAACGCTGATAATGAAATTGCAGATATGCAAAAGGTCGGTAGTGACATCAAAGCGTTGGATTCTGATTTACAAGAGACAGAAGATAAGATGAATTATATCTTAGTACGATTGCCTAACTTTCCGGATGATTCTGTTCCTGTTGGCCCAGACGAAAGTTTTAATGTTGAATCACGTAAGGTAGGTAAAATTCCAGAACTTGGTTTCACTCCTAAAAATCACTGGGAAATTGGTGAAGATTTGGGAATCCTTGATTTCGAACAAGCTGCTAAAGTTTCAGGAGCAAGATTTGTTTATTATGTAGGGATGGGTGCTCGATTAGAGAGAGCTATCTATAACTTTATGTTGGATCAACATCAACAAGAAGGCTATACAGAAATGATTACACCATACTTGGTTAATGACCAAGCAATGTTTGGAACAAGTCAATTTCCAAAATTTAGAGAAGATGTATACACAGTTGAAGTAGATGAAAATCCACTGACATTGATACCTACTGCTGAAGTTCCATTGACAAATTATTTTGCTAGTAAAATTTTGTCAGAAGATGAACTACCAAAATATGTTACTGCAATTTCACCAAGTTTCCGTTCAGAAGCAGGTTCAGCAGGTCGAGATACTCGCGGATTGATAAGAATGCACCAATTCAATAAAGTAGAAATGGTAAAAGTTTCTAAACCTGAAAATTCTTATAACGAATTAGAAAAAATGGTTGGCGATGCTGAAAATATTCTACAAAAATTGGGACTTGCATATCATGTTATAACTTTGGCTAGTGGGGATGCTAGTTTCTCATCAGCTAAAACATACGATTTGGAAGTATGGTTACCTGCACAAGACAGATATCGTGAAATCTCAAGTTGTTCTAACTGTTTAGACTTCCAAGCTCGTCGTGCCCAAATACGTTATCGTGATGAAAATGGTAAAACTCAATTAGTTCATACTCTAAATGGTTCTGGATTGGCTGTAGGACGTACCGTTGCAGCTATTTTGGAAAATTACCAAAACGAAGACGGCTCAGTTACAATCCCAGAAGTACTAGTACCATATATGGGTGGAGTAACAAAAATTACAAAAGAAAACGCAATTTAGTTTAAAATATCTTGACGATAATTTCTGTCATTGATAAAATTTAATGGTTCCTTAGTGAACTATTATTATTCCGGTTTAGCTCAGTTGGTAGAGCGTCTGACTGTTAATCAGGATGTCGTCAGTTCGAGTCTGACAACCGGAGTACAAATAAATCTACCTACTTTTGTAGGTAGATTTATTATTTACATAGATTATAAAAAATAATACAATAACTGATGTGCTGTTCGCCGTCTTAGCTCAGTTGGTAGAGCAACGGTATCGTAAACCGTGGGTCGCAGGTTCGACTCCTGTAGACGGCATAAGATTAAAACTAATTCAGTAAATAAAAACGTCTTATTCTATTTGTTGAATAAGACGTTTTATTTTGGAGAAAAAATGAAGAATAAAAAATTCCACTTTGAGATGATGTTAGGTCTAGATGAAAATAATAAAGTTGAAGTTCAAAGTTGTATCTATAGTCTTGAATTAACAGACTACATAGAGAGTAATAAATAAATTCAAAGCAGTTAGGGGAATTTAATCATTGGGATATTTTACACGATATTTTTTAGCAGATGATAGCAAGAATAATTGTAGATACATATATGATATGCGACACAAAAAAATTCTAGTATATAAGATACCTACAAAAATGACTAAAAGTGCTCAGTATGTATTTATTGCACTAGTAATTTTAGGTATTTTTTTAGAGAGCGGATATATGATGATAAATGCTATATTCAGATTAGGTAGTAATCCCTGGGCTAGGTATAGTAATCAAATAACGATTTTTATTATAGTAGCTGGTATTTTAGTAGCGCCTCTGTATCACTTATGGTTTGAAAATGGATTTGAGAGAGCTGGGGAAATTGATTTTAAAATAAATGATGATGAACCTTATAGCTTCTTTTATAGAGTTTAAAAATCAATGGTATTTTGATAATGACGAAAAAACTCGTATGAATTATTTGAGAAAAGCCTATAAAAATTACTTTTTAAAAGGAATTTTAGGTTCTACTGTATTTTTTTTGATCGGTATATATCTTATATATGATTCAGAATCGATGTTAAAAACTATGGCATGCACTGTAATTGATGTATTTATATTATCTATCGTTTTATATTTGGCTATTTATACTGTTAAAAAAGTTAACTTAATAACAAAATATGTATTCAAAGAATAGTTGCATCTAATAGATAGTAAGATCAGAGTTAGAAATATTTAATTGAAGCATGTCATCAAGTGAAGTAACCATTCTTCTATTATCACTTTCTAATAAAATATACTTATTTTTAGATTTGTTACTCTGTGTGAAAGTTGCTTGATTTTTATCATTTATTTCAACCTTAAAAGTTATGTCGTCTTTACCACTGCCGGTGATGCGTAGATTACTGTAGTTTTCTTCGATAGTTTTTAATAATTCTGCGTTACCATATACTGTTATTAGTGCGATGTCTTTATTGATTGATGACTTTGGCTTATTATAATTATCAAATCCGTATAAAAATAATATGCTATATTGATAATCCATAGCAATGTAACCTGTACTGGTCATATTATACTTACCGTAATATACCGTGTCACGAAATGTCTGACCTGGAGGACTACTGTCAGGGTATAATGGCAATTCTACGTATCCTGCCGAATCTCCGAAAGTGTTAGAATCTCTTAATACAAATGTTCCATCTTCATAAAAATGCAGATACCCACCTTCATATTGGCTATAAATAAAACCTAAATCTTTTCCAATTAGTTGTTTAACGTTGTCAGTTTTAATCTGTTTAGAATCTTTGAACGGTAAATAATATTTAGATACCGGTTCTTCTTCAGTTTCTGAGGAAGAATCGGTATTAATTTTTGTCTCTTTATGATTTTCATTGTTATTTTTTACTGTTGAGTGTTTAGGGCTACAACCGGTGATATTAATGGCGGTTATTATACTGAAGATGTATTTAATTTAACAAATTAAGGATAAACAATGGAAAAAAATTAGATAACTTTACATATGTACCTGTAGCTCAAAATAATCCAGGAATAGTTACAATTAAATCTGATGATATTAATTTAAAGGTTTTCACATTGATACCGTTGATACCAACAGTTTTTTTCTTTATATCTTGGCTCTTACCCAGAAAAGCTAAAGTAATAAGTACTAATGTTCCTAATGTAGATATTAAAAAAAGTAGTATAAGTACTTACACATATGGAGCTATAGGATCGATTATAGGTATATATTTGTCCAAGCTTGTTCTAACTATATCCTCACCTCAAACAACTTTATATATCTTTATGTTAATTTATGTATTGATAATAGTAATGATAAGAGTTATTACTGCTTTTATATTAAAGAAAAAATTTGCTAAACAAGAAGGTAAATTAGTTAGCGTAAAATTACGTCCCAAACTTATGAATAAGGAATTTTGGGGTGGATTTATTGCAGTATTTATTGTTAATTTAGTCATGATATTTCTAATTTGGTTTGGAATAGATATTCTTATAAGTTATGGAAATGTCATTTTGTTTTTAATGTCTACAGTTGCTTATGTAATTATTTTCTTTTATAGCTTTTTCTGGTATTTTCCATATATGTCTATTTCTCAATATACTAGCTATAATGGGGAACTGGGAGATCTTATTGACAAGTACTTTTATATTTCTATAGAGGACTAATTTTAAAAACCTCTACCCCATAAGGGTAGAGGTTTTTATTTATCAAAAATTCAACAATATAAACAAACTAAATTTACATTTATCAAAAATCCGAAAATTATAAATAAAACTATTGTGTTCTCGATATGTGAGTGTTAAATTTTATATATAAATAAAAAATTCACAAAGAAGGTGAATGTTATGAAGGTTAGCATTATTGGATGTACACACGCGGGAACATTTTCAGCAATGAATATACTAAAGGAACATCCTGATTGGGAAGTTTCTGTATTTGAAA
This sequence comes from Companilactobacillus metriopterae, assembly GCF_002762335.1. NCBI lineage: Bacteria > Bacillati > Bacillota > Bacilli > Lactobacillales > Lactobacillaceae > Companilactobacillus > Companilactobacillus metriopterae. Next base: position 528,153 of record NZ_CP024610.1, read on the forward strand.
GAAATGACAACTTATCATTTTTATCATGTGGTATTGCTTTATGGGTAAGTGATAGAGTATCAGATCCTAATAAGATGTTTTACTCAAGTCCAGAGGACTTGTCACAACTTGGAGCACACATGTACATGGGACATGATGTAACGGATATCAATTTTGATAATAAAAAACTTAATGTTACAAATTTAACAACTGGTGAAAAATTTGAACAAGAATATGATAAGTTGGTCATTACAACTGGATCAGCACCTATAGTTCCTAATATCCCAGGTATTGATTCTGATAGAGTATTCTTATGTAAAAATTGGGAAAATGCCAAAGAATTGAAAGATAATGCTCCTAAAATTAAGAGTGCTATTGTAATTGGTGCTGGATATATCGGTGCTGAATTGGCAGAAGGATATTCTACCTTAGGTAAAGAAACTACTCTAATCGATGCTCTACCTAATGTTCTTGCAAAAAACTTTGATGAAAATATGTCTAAAATTGCAGAACAAGATTTTAAAGATCATGGTGTGAAGCTTGGAATGAGCGAAAAAGTTGTTTCATTTGAGGACAATGGAGATTCAGTAAAAGTTATCACTGATAAAAGCGAATACACTGCTGATATAGCTGTCATGTGTGTTGGTTTTAAACCTAATACTGATATGTTCAAAGATAATTTTGAAACACTTGATAATGGTGCTTTGATTGTTGATAAGTACATGCATACAAGTAAACCTGATGTATTTTCTGCTGGAGATGCAGCATCGGTCCACTATAATCCTACAAATAATAACCAATACATTCCGCTTGCAACTAATTCAGTACGCCAGGGAATTCTAGTTGGAAAAAATATTGAAAAAGATGTTGTTCCTTATATAGGTACACAATCAAGTTCTGCTGTTGAACTATTTGGAAGAACATACGCTGCTTCTGGATTAACAGCAGTTCACGCTAATATTTTAAATAAAAAGGTTGATTCTATTACATACGAGGACAACTATCGTCCAGAATTTATGCTTACCACTGAAAAGGTAACTATAAACCTTATATGGGATCCTGAAACTAGAGAAATACTAGGGGGAGCATTGACAAGTATGTATGATGTTTCTCAATCAGCTAACTTAATTTCATTAGCCATTCAAAAGAAAGTAACTATTGATGAACTAGCTATGGTTGATTTTCTATTCCAACCAAACTTTGATAAACCTATAAATTATGTCAGTGCAGCAGCAATTGCTGCTAGTGAGAAATAAAAAAAGATCAGCCATTAGGCTGATCTTTTTTGTTGAGTAAAATAAAAATCACTTTTGATATTCTCAAAAGTGATTTGGGGTTTTAGTGTCGGATTAAGTAATATACATATTGGGGTATGTTATTATTTAAAATTTGGAATTAAATGCGGGGGGGTTAACTAAATCCATGGGGTTGAACTTAGTTAAAACATTCTTAATCCTTAGCACAAAACCTATTATAGAACAGATGAATGTAAAAATCGATCATAATTCAAAAAAAATCTATTTTCTTTTGAATTATATAAAAAATAAATATTTTTATCTTCTGTATGTTTTACTATAGTTTGATATTATTATAGTTAACTATTAACGCTTGAGGGTAATTATGAAGAATATAAGAAACTGGCTATACTATCTAGGAGCATTTTTTATAAATGCTATATTAATATCCATAATTTTTGCTATTTCTGGAATGGCACCTTTTGGACATTCTAGTTTTTTGACTAGTGATTTAGGAACACAATACATAATGTTTCTGACTGAGTTTAGACGTCAGTTAACTCAAGGAAATGTACATTTATACTTATTTAGTCTCTCCCTTGGAGACAATTTTTTCCCAATATTAAGCTATTATTTATTATCACCATTTAATGTTATTTTGACATTCTTTAGTGCAGGTAATGTTCCTGTGGCAGCAAATGTTATTATAATGGCCAAAATCTCCACAATGGGTATTACCATGGCCTATTTTTTGAAGAAGTACTTTAATAATAATTCTTACTTCAATTATCTATTTACAGTAGCCTACAGTTTCTGTGGTTTCGTAGCAACATATTTCTATGATTTGATGTGGCTAGATGCCTTGATTATGTTACCGTTAATCGCCGTTGCACTATTAAATTTAGTGAAACGTGATAAGTTCATAATGTATTATGTAGTCTTGCTAGTTTCTATAATTGTTAACTATTATCTTGGCTATATGCTATGTATCTTCTCACTTTGTTTCTTTATCTATTTATTTATTGAAAACAATGTTTGGCAAAGTGATCGTAGAAAAAAAGTTATACGCAATTTTGCAGTGACTTCAATCTTATCAGGATTGAGTTCAGCTGTAATTCTTGTTCCTACTCTTTTTGGAATGATGAAAACGGCAAAAGGAACTTTCAATATTGGGTACTATCTTCCAACTCCAAGGTTTGGTTTAGAAGCTTTGACTCAATTTGGAATTGGGGCAAATAATTTTAATCAAAGATTAGTTCATGGTCCTGCAATATTTATGACTTCTACAGTTTTGATTTTAGTTATTGCTTATTTCTTTAGCAATAATATAGAAGCAAAAGACAAAAAGAATTCATTTATATTAATATTCTTCCTATTTATAACAATGATAGTGACCATTTTTAATACAATTTGGCATATGTTCCAAAATCCGGCAGGATTTCCGTTTAGAGATAGTTTTATCTTTTCTTTTATCTGTATTTTCATTGCATATAAGAGTTTTAATGCAGGAGTGTATAAAGAGAAAGAGGCAATACTAAGAGCTTCTGTAATCGCGGTTTTAGCCCTATTAGTTGGTTACGCTGTTGAACTAGCTATTCCTAAGTTGCTAACAAAGATGTATTTCATATCAGAAGGTAATTCTAACCATATTAGATATCTGATTCTATCCTTAATAACATTTATACTTTCTGGATTCCTTATTTACCTAATAGGTAAGAATAAAAAATTTGGATATTTATTATTTGCAGTGATAGCCTTCGAAGTTATAGCTAACTTTAATTCGGTTTTGGGGAATGCGCCATTAGGCAACCAAACTGAATATAGCAATGCTTTCAATAAAGAAGAAAAATATTTCCAATCAATTGAAAAGCAACGTTCTACTGCACAAAGAACAATGATTACGCAATCTGGACTAAATGAAGTCTTTACTGAAAATTATAATAACTACAATGACCCAATAATGTTTAATGTAAATGGAATTAGTCTATATAGTTCAACATTGAACCAAGATACTATGGAGTTTTTGAATAATTTGGGATTCTTCTCAAAGAATGTCCGACGCATTGGTAATCGTGGAGGAACTAAATTTTCAACATCAATATTAGGAATTCATGACAGAGTTACTGTCAAAAAAGGTAAACAAGTACTAATTAATAATCCTTACTCTCCAGGTTTAGGTTACTTAGTAGATAGCAAGATTAAAGATTATAAGATGAGTAAAGGTAAACCATTTAATAATCAAAATAGTTTGTATCAACATATGACGGGTAATAAAGATACTTTGTTTTCATCAGCTATAATGACAAATTATCAACAGACCACATCTCATGGGAAAAATAATTTTACCTATGAAATTACTCCACAAGATGATGGTCCACTATATTTCTACCGAAAACCACTGTCATACGTGGGAATTAGTATTACTGTAAACGGTAAAAGAGTGGGTAAAGGCTCACAAATGAATAAAGCTACAATCATGTACTTGGGTAAATTTAAAGCAGATGAGAAGGTTAAAATTAAGATTCGTACAAAGTATAGTTTGTTTGCGGATCCGACGTATTTCCAAACTTTAGATATGAATAAATTTTCTCAATTTGCTGATACTTTGAAAAATAATTCTTTAGATGTTCAGTCTGATCTAAATCATGATAAGATTGCTGGAACAATCACAGCAGATAAGGATTCTACATTGTTAGTATCTGTTCCCTATGACAAGGGGTGGTCAGCTTATGACAATGGTAAAAAAGTACCAGTACAAAAATCAGCTGATAGTTTGTCATCGATAGATATTTCCAAAGGAAAGCATAATATATCGTTTAATTACTCAGTACCAGGTCTGAAATTAGGCTGGTTGGTCTCACTAATTTCATTAATTTTATTTATCGGATATGCGATATTTATTAAATTTTTAAAAAAAGGTCCAAATAATGCCTAAAAATTATGTATAATTAATACTTGTGCTGAAATTTATTTAGTAACAATTGAATTTTATAATTCAAAATTATATTAAGGAGTACATAATGGGCTATAGTTTACCTATTCAACTTCTAGGAGAATTCCTAGGTACATTAGTTATGGTTACACTTGGTAATGGTGTAATTTCAGGACATATCTTGAACAAATCAAAGGCCAAAGGTGACGGTTGGGTTGCTATCTCAATCGGCTGGGGTCTTGCAGTAATGATCGGTGTTTACTGTGTAAGTTACATCAGTCCTGGACTATTAAATCCTGCCGTTACAATTGGTATGGCAGTTGCAGGCTCACTTGAATGGAGTAATGTTATCCCGTTCATCGGAGCACAAATTTTAGGAGCATTCTGTGGTGCTATTTTAGTATGGCTAAACTACATGCCTCACTGGAAAGAAACAAAAGATGCTGAAGAAATCAGAACTTGTTTCTCAACTGTTCCTGCTATTCGTCACTTCCCATCTAATTTCTTGAGTGAATTTATTGGTACAGTAATTTTGATGTTTACTGTACTTGCATTCTCAAGATCAAGCTTTTCTGCAGGTCTTGCACCAGTAGTTACAGGTATGTTGATCATGGCTGTTGTCTTCTCAATGGGTGGTACAACAGGCTATGCAATCAATCCTGCACGTGATTTGGGACCAAGAATTGCACATCAAATTTTACCAATTGCTAACAAGGGTACATCTGACTGGTCATACAGTTGGGTTCCTGTATTTGCACCAATTTGTGGTGCGGTAGTTGCGGCATTGCTATTTACAGCGCTTCCATAGTACAATGAAAAAGACAGAAATGTCTTTTTTTTGTACTTTAAATTAGGAGGATTAATAATGGGGAATGAATATATTTTGTCAATTGATGAAGGTACCACAACTACCAGAGCTATTATCTTCGATCATGACGGCAATAAAATAGTTTCTTCTAGAAGAACTATTGATGCGATTTTGCCCAATCCAGGCTGGGTTGAGCAAGATCCTAATCAAATTTGGAATGCGGTTCAATCAACAATTGCAATGTCATTGATTGAATCTGGGGTTAAACCTGACGAAATCAAATCTATTGGTATCGCCAATCAACGTGAAACTACGGTTATTTGGGACAAAGAAACCGGAAAACCTATTTATAATGCAATTGTCTGGCAAAGTCGCCAAACAGCAGATCTTGCAAATAAAATAAATAGTGAAGATTTGAAAATTATTCGAAATAAAACAGGTTTGGTTGTTAGTCCATATTTTTCAGCAACAAAGATTCGTTTTATATTAGACACTGTGCCAGGAGCTCAGGAAAAAGCTGAGGCTGGTCAACTGATGTTTGGGACAATCAATACTTGGTTATTGTGGAAATTAACTGATGGTAAGAGTTTCAAAACAGATGTTTCTAATGCTAGTCGTACAATGTTATTTAATATTGATACATTGGATTGGGATGATGACTTACTAAAAATGTTTAACATTCCTAAGGCAATGATGCCAGAAGTAACATCAAATTCTGAAATTTTTGGTTACTCAGAAAATAATCAATTTTATGGTGCTACTGTTCCTATTTCAGGAATGATGGGATCACAACAAGCTTCATTATTCGGGCAAATGGCGTTTGAACCAGGTATGGTGAAAAACACTTATGGTACAGGTGCTTTTGCTGTTATGAATACTGGTACAACTAAAGCTATTTCTGATAATAGATTATTAACTACTGTTGCTTATAAAATAGGTGATAAAGTTAATTATGCGCTAGAAGGTAGTATCTTTGTTGCCGGTGCAGCTTTGCAATGGTTACAAGATGAAATGGAATTAATTAAATCATCAGAACAATCATCAGAGATGGCTCAAAATTCAGAAAATCAAAACGAAGTTTATGTTGTACCTTCATTTTCAGGATTAGGTGCTCCATATTGGGATGATTTGGCTCGTGGAGCGATTTTTGGACTTACACGTGGTACAACAGACGCTGATTTAGTAAAAGCAACTCTACAATCAATTGCTTACCAATCTAAAGATATCATCGAAACAATGAGTTCTGATTCAAATATTCCTATTCAATCAATTCGTGTTGATGGATCCGCTTCTCAAAATGAATATTTGATGCAATTCCAATCAGATATTCTAGGTATTCCAATTCAAAAATCAAATGAAATGGAAACTACTTCTCTTGGAGCAGCTTTCATGGCAGGGTTGGCTGTTGGATTCTGGAAAGATTTGGACGAAATTAGAACAGTATTTAAACATGGTGAAGAATATGTTCCTACTATGAAAGAAGATCAAAGAGATGATCTTTATTTTGGATGGAAAAATGCAGTTGAAGCAACAATGATGTTTAAACACACAAAATAATATTAAATAAGAATCTTTTCTTTAAAAGATTCTTATTTTTTTTTGCTGTTATATCAACGGTAAGTAAAGAAAAATTAAAAAAACTTTGACATGAAAGAATAATCCTATTAATATAATTACATTGTGTTTTATATTATGAGGAGAATTATTGATGGATAACAAAAAAGAAAGAAAGTTCCTTGGTCAGCCATTGGGACTTCGTACTTTATTCTTAACTGAATTCTGGGAAAGATTCAGTTATTACGGTATGCGTGCGATCTTAATTTACTATATGTACACTGCTGTAAAAGATGGTGGTTTGGGCATGAGCCAAACTACTGCTGCTTCAATTATGGCCATTTATGGTTCGTTGGTTTATATGACGTCAGTTCTTGGTGGTTTTTTGAGTGACCGAATTTTTGGTACAAGAAGAACTGTCTTCTGGGGTGGGGTTTTGATCATGCTTGGTCATATCGTACTTTCATTACCAATCGCTACTGCTGGTTTATTTGGATCAATTATTTTGATCACTATTGGTACAGGTATGTTGAAACCCAACGTTTCTGAAATGGTTGGTGGATTATATACCGCTGATGACCCACGTCGTGATTCAGGATTTAGTATCTATGTAATGGGAATCAACTTAGGATCACTAATTGCACCGATAGCAGTTGGTGGTGTTCAATCAGCTTATAATTATCATGCTGGATTCTCATTGGCAGCTATTGGTATGTTCTTTGGATTAATCGTTTACTTGATTGATGGTAGAAAATACCTAAGTAAAGCAAGCCTTGTTGCCCCAGATCCTCTTGAAGGTGAAGAAAAAACAAGATTTATTAAGCGACTTGTTTACTCATTAATTGCTGTAGCAATTATTGTTGTACTATTGATTCTTACAAAAAACTTTAATATAGAAAATGTTATTACTTTAATTTCAATCTTGGGTGTTGTTTTACCAATTGCCTACTTCGTTCTTATGTTAAGGAGTGACAAAGTTACTAAGATTGAAAAATCACGTGTTCGTGCATATATTCCTATGTTCATTATTGCCGTTATTTTTTGGGCAATTGAAGAACAAGGATCAGTTGTGTTAGCACTATTTGCTGCTAATCAAACACAGCTACAGTTTGGAACATTCAATATTAACCCTGCGAACTTCCAGTTATTTAATCCTTTATTCATAACAATCTATTCTCCAATTTTTGCCTTCTTATGGACAAAACTTGGTAAAAGACAACCCTCTTCACCAACTAAATTTTGGATGGGTCTTATGATAGCTGGTATATCATACTTATTTATCTCTATCCCACTTATTGGATTGGGCAAGAACGAATTAGTTAATCCTGTATGGTTAGTTGCTACTTGGGCAATAATGATGATAGGTGAGTTGTTGATTTCTCCAGTTGGAATGTCAACAACAACAAAACTTGCACCTAAAGCTTTTTCTTCTCAAATGATGAGTATGTGGTTCTTGGCAGATGCTGCCGGACAAGCAATAAATGCGCAAATTGTTAAATACTTTGACGCTGGTAATCCTAAGAACGAAATAATCTTCTTTACTAGTGTTGGTACTGTTGCAATTGTATTCTCAATCGTGTTGATTTTCTTGGTACCTATGATTAAGAGACAAATGCAAGGTGTAAATTAAATTTGTAATATTACATTAAAATTAAAATGTCTTTTGAAACTTGAATTTGTTACAGATGTTCTGTAATATAATTTAGGTCAAAAGACATATATGGAGGGGTAGCGAAGTTTGGCTAAACGCGGCGGACTGTAAATCCGCTCCTTCGGGTTCGGAGGTTCGAATCCTCTCCCCTCCATTATTGGGCTATAGCCAAGCGGTAAGGCAACGGACTTTGACTCCGTCATGCGCTGGTTCGAATCCAGCTAGCCCAATATACAAAGGACCGATATCATCGGTCCTTTTTCTATATTGGCAATCGTTTATTTAAGGAGATTTGTATATGAAAGTTCCAATTTATATCCAAATTCATAATCAAATTAAAGAGCAAATTGAAAAAGGTAAGTGGGATGTTGGTGAACGTATACCTTCGGAAAGACAACTTGCTGATGATTTTGGTGTAAGTAGAATGACTCTCCGTCAAGCGGTTCAAACATTGGTTGATGAAGGAATACTTCAACGACAAGTAGGTTCAGGTACGTATGTTTCAAGTAGTAAGGTTCAAGAGAAGATGAGCGGAACTACTAGTTTTACTGAATTGACTGAAGAACAGGGTAAAAAACCTTCCAGTACAACAGTTTCATATCATTTTGTAGATCCCACGGTGAGTGAGATGGAACAACTTAATTTGAACGAAGGTGATTTAGTGTTGCGAATGGAAAGAATTCGTTACGCCGATGAGCAACCAATTTGTTTTGAAGTAACAACTATTCCTGTTGATTTAATCAAAGATTTAAGCAAAGAAGATATTACTTCATCGTTATATAAAGCTCTTGAAACTAAGGCAAACTACAAGCTAGGAAATGCGAAGCAAACTGTCTCTTCAATGCTAGCCTCTGAAAAAATTGCGACACTATTAAATGTTAAAAGAGGCTCTGCCATTCTTAGACTCCGTCAAATTACTGAGCTAGAAGATGGAAGACCCTTCGAATATGTTAGATCTCAGTATGCTGGAGATAGATTTGAGTTTTATCTAGAGAGATAAATACGTAATTTTGCTAAAATAATAGTATAATCAATTACAAACTACTTAATGGGAGTCACTTATGCAGAGTTTTATTAAAAGATATAGTATCTTTTTGATGATATTTATAGCCATACAGCCGGTTCTTGATTCTGTTACTGGTTTAATGGCAAGAATGCACATGGATGTAACTTTTGGTGTTGTTATACGTATGATAGTTATGGCAATATCTGCAGTTTTTATTTTAATTTATTTGTTAATGAATAGGGATAATAAAAAAGGTTTTTTGATTATCGGATATTTTGTAATACTGGCGTTGGTATCAGTAATAAGTCTTATAATAAATTATAAAACTAAAAAAGTATTCATAGTCTCTGAAGAAGTTCAGGCTCTAGCTAAAAGTTTGTATTATCCAATCATGCTAGTAACATATTACTTTGCATTTGAAGAACTTATAAGAGATAGAACTGTCAATAGATATTTTCCAAAGGTAATCTTTATTGCGGGTAATATTATCAGTATTATTATGATAATTGCTCACTTTACCCATACAGGATTTAGCTCATATTCATATTATAATCTTGGGGAAAGTGGCTGGTTCTATGCTGCTAATGAATTAAGTGCCTTTGTTTCAATTATGTTCCCAATAATGCTTTGGTATGCATTGAAAAAAGTTAATTCATGGTCAAAATGGTATTACTGGATTTCAGTAGTAATTGCTCTTTATTCAGCACTCCTAATTGGTACTAAGGGTTCATTTATAGCTATTCTTTTGGGTCTTGGTATTGCAATAATTGCAGCAATTGTCCAAAGATTCCAAAATGGCGGATCAAAGAAATTACAAAGTGGTATGATTCTTCTTTTGATTCTTACATTTGTAGGAGTAGGAGTTTCATATCCACAAATGGCTGTTTCTAGAACAAATGAACTGCACAATGAAATGTTGAAGTATCGTAAGAAAGCTGGAAAAAAGAAGCTTACATCTGAACAAGAAAGATACGTAAAAACTAATAAGTTTGTATCTTATATCTTTAGTGGACGTACGATATATTTTGAAGATGCTGCAAATCATTTTTCTAAAGCTACTCCTGCCCAAAAGACATTTGGAATGGGATATGCAACTAACTACAAGAATGCCAAGAAGGCAAAATTGGTCGAAATGGACTACGTTGATATTTTCTTCCAGTTTGGTATTTTAGGTTCTATAATCTATATGTTGCCGTTAATCTATAGTTTAATCATGCTTATTATCTTGTTCTTCAGTAGATTTAAGCATATGTGGTCATATAAGTGGTCGATGTTGGTTGCTAGTGTCTGTTTAGGCTTTGGTATGGCAATGTTGACAGGTCACGTTATAGAGGCACCTTCTGTAAGTATTTACTTTGTATCGATTTTGGCATTTGCACTATATAACGCAAAACTTTATAGAGAAAAAAATGAAGATCCAATATCTATAGATGTTGAATCATAAATAAATAAAAAAAACATGTAGGAATTTTCCTACATGTTTTTTTTATTTTCTTGATTAATTAATCTCAAATATTTTGGGATAGCTAGCATTCTTATGAATCTTGAGGGTTCAATTGCAAAACGATAGAACCACTCTAATCCAAGCTTCTGAATAAGTTTAGGAGCTCTTTTCTTAGTACCAGAAAATACATCAAATGATCCTCCAATACCAATCCAGATAGCGTCACTTACATCTCGATGATTATTGATGAAAATTTCTTGTTTAGGTGATCCTAAGGCAACAAGAACAATATCTGGCTGTTTTTCTTTAATTTCGTCAACGATTTTTTGTTCATCTTTAAAGTAACCGTCATTGTAACCAACTAATTTTACGTTTGAAAATTCAGATTTAATTCTGTTAGCACTGGCAGTTATAACTTCATTGGTAGAACCTAGAATGTAAAGTTTTAGACCTTGTTTATTAGCTTCCTCTATCAAGAACATTGTTGTATCAAAACCAGTGATTCTTTCTGGTAGAGGGGTTCCTAATTTGTTGGCACCTTTGATTATTCCGATACCATCAGGGATAACGTAGTCAGCATTTTGGTTAATTATATTTTGAAAATTCTTGTCATCACGAGCATTTAAGACAATTTCAGGGTTAGGAGTTACGATAAAGCGATTATTTTTATTTTTTATATCATCAATTAGTTGTTGGTGGAATGATTCAACTGTAAAATTGTCAAAATAAGTTCCTAAAATATTTACTTTATTATTGTGCATATAATTCTCCTTTACGATATCATTTATTATACACAAGAAAGTTTAATGAGAGGTATAAATTCATGAGAGTATTACATATTAACGCTGGAAATGAAGACGGTGGAGCTCGTACATATATTATTAATTTGATGAAGGGCCAAAAAAATATTGGAGTTGATGCTACTCTGATGACATTTCAAGAAGGGCCAGTTTCTCAAATGGCTAGAGATAATGGCTTAGATGTTATTGTATTACCTCAGAAACAACGATTTGATTTGTCGATATTAAGTCGTATGAAAGATTATATTAATAAGAATAATTTTGATGTTGTTACTACTCATGGACCTAGAGCAAATTTTTTAGTATCTAGAATTTCTAAAAAAATATCAGCTAAATGGGCGATTACTGTCCATTCTGATCCTAGGATCGATTTTTCAGGATTAAAGGGCTCCATTATGATCAAGTTAAATATGAGCGCTCTAAAAAAAGCAGATTTTATTTTCTATATTAATCCTGATCTGGTTGAATATTTTGAAGACAATGGTATTAATCAAGATAATTTATTTGAAGTATTTAATGCAATTGAATTTAAAAATTTAGGAATTAAGCCTACTAAACAAAAGATATTTAGTATTTTGGAAGTTGCACGATTAGTTGAAATAAAAAATCATAGATTATTATTATTAGCATTGAGTAAAGTTAATTTTGATTCCAAGCTAACTTTAGTTGGTGACGGGCCAATGTTAGCAGAATTACAAGCATATTCTAAAGAATTGAATATCGCTGATAAGGTCGATTTTGCTGGATTCCACGAAAATACTGGTGACTACTATCAGTCAAATGACATTACTATTTTGACTTCAAAATCAGAAAGTTTGCCAGCAGTTTACTTTGAATCAGCACAATATGCACGTCCAGTTATTGCCACAAATGTTGGTGCTACATCAAAACTTATTAACAACAATAACGGATGGTTAGTTGAATCGGAAAACGTTGATGAATTGGTTGCAGCTTTGAATGATGCCTATGCTAGCTATCAAAATGGTACTTTAGATAATAAAGGATTTAAATTATTTGATGATGTAAAGAATAATTTCTCCATTGATAAATTAGCTCAAAAATTTGATCAAGGGTACAGTAAATTACTATCTAGATGATAAATGTTATAATAACAAGAAATAATTGTATTTAAAGGAAGATATGATGACCCAATACGAGCATTCTGATTTGACTCTACACACAGATTATTATGAATTAAATATGATGTACACATATTGGAAAAAGGGATTACATAAGAGAAATGCAGTCTTTGAATGTTATTTCAGAAATATACCCTTTGGTAATGGTTTTGCAGTTTTTGCAGGGCTTGAACATGTAGTTTCTTACCTAAAGAATCTTAAATTTACAGATTCAGATATTGACTACTTACGTGAATACGGTGAGTTTGATGAAGACTTTTTAAAATGGCTGAAAGATTTTAATTTTAGTTGTACCATTCGATCTGCTAAAGAGGGAGATCTGGTTTTCAATGAAGAACCAATCTTCCAAGTTGAGGGACCATTAGCACAGTGCCAACTGATTGAAACTGCTGTTTTGAACATTATCAATTATCAAACTTTGGTTGCTACTAAAGCGTCTCGTATTAAAGCAGTCAGTGGGACTGACCCTGTTTTAGAATTTGGATCACGCCGTGCACAAGAAATAGATGCAGCTATTTGGGGTAGTCGTGCCTCATACATCGCGGGATTTGATGCTACTAGTAATGTTTTGGCAGGTAAATTGTTTGGGATTCCAATTTCAGGAACACATGCACATGCTCTAGTTCAAACATATCAAGATGAATATGAAGCCTTTAATGCGTATGCTGAAACTCATAAAAATTGTGTATTTTTAGTTGATACTTATGACACTCTAAAGAGCGGTGTACCAACCGCTATTCGTGTAGCAAAAGAAATGGGTGACAAAATCAATTTTCAAGGTGTACGTATTGATTCTGGTGATATGGCATACATCTCAAAGCGTGTTAGGGAACAACTAGATGAAGCAGGATTTACAGATGCTAAAATTTATGCTTCTAATGACTTGGACGAAGATACTATCCAAAACTTGAAAATGCAGGGAGCTAAGATAGATGTTTGGGGTATTGGGACCAAAAATATCACAGCTTTTGATCAGCCAGCTCTTGGAGCCGTATACAAGCTTGTAAGTATTGAAGATGAAAAAGGCAATATGATGGATACTTTGAAGCTTTCAAGTAATGCTGCTAAAATTTCTACACCAGGTAAAAAACAGGTTTGGAGAATTACTAATAACCTGGAGGACGACAAATCCGAAGGGGACTATATTACATTTGGTAATGAAGATCCAAGAGATCACGAGTCGCTATTTATGTTCCATCCTCAATATACATATATCAATAAAACTGTTGAAGATTTCACTGCAACACCAGTACTACAAGATATTTATATAGATGGTAAATTGATTTATGATTTGCCAACAGTTAAAGAAATTAAAGAATATTGCGCTAAAAACTTGGATTCACTATGGGACGAGTATAAGCGAATTTTAAATCCACAAACATATCCAGTAGATTTGTCATCTAACTTGTATAGTCACAAAATGAAATATATCGAAAAAATTCGTAACTCTGTTAATAATATAAAATCAGGTGAATAATAATGAGACCTATGCAAAAAGAAATTATTGCTTATGAAAAGACACAACCAACTATTGATCCGGAAACTGAAATTCGCCGATCAATAGATTTTATAAAAAACTATCTAAAAAAGAATTCATTTCTCAAAACACTAGTTTTGGGAATTTCAGGTGGTCAAGATTCCACATTAGCTGGTAAACTTGCTGAAATCGCTATAACTGAATTACGTGAAGAGACTGGAGATTCTGAATATAAGTTCATTGCAATGCGATTACCATACGGAGAACAAGCTGACGAGTCAGATGCTATGGCAGCTATCGAATGGATGGAAGCGGATGAAACTGTACGTGTAAATATCAAGGAAAGCGTTGATGCAATGGTCAAAGCCATTGAAGTTAGCGGTTTGAATATGAGTGATTTTAACAAAGGAAATATCAAAGCTCGATCAAGAATGATCGCTCAGTTTGCTATAGCCGGAGATACAAAGGGTGTTGTCATTGGTACTGATCATGCAGCCGAAAATATTACTGGTTTCTATACTAAATATGGTGATGGAGCTGCAGATATTTTGCCATTGTTCCGTTTGGACAAGCGCCAAGGTCGATCAATGCTCGAAAAATTAAATGCTCCTTCATATCTATATGAAAAGACACCAACAGCTGATCTTGAAGAAGATCGCCCTTCATTACCAGATGATGTTGCCTTAGGGGTAGGTTATAAAGCAATTGATGATTATCTTGAAGGAAAAGATGTTTCTGAACATGACGCTGAAATTATAGAAAATTGGTATCAAAAGACATCTCACAAGAGAGATCAACCCTATACAGTTTTTGATATTTAAAGACATCGTAAGATGTCTTTTTTTATTTGGAAAAGGCAATCATTTAAGAAAGTATTTTAATTTATACAAATCACTGTTTATTAATAAAGATTTTCAATATAATTTTGTTAGTTACTGAAAATTGTAAGGTTAGGTATCAAGGGAATGTTAAAAAAAACTCAGAATATTATCAGCAATATTGTATTAGCTTGTCTTTTTTTATTTACAACAGCTGTTCTAGTGAGATCTGCACAATATCTGTATAAAGTTTATTTGACTACAACACCAAGAAACTATTGGATAGTTTTTATCTTTGCTATATTGGCAGTACTATTTGTTAGCTACTTTTTGTATAGAATAAGAATTGATTCTGTTTGGCTAAACTGGACAATAATAGGAATTATTCTGCTAATTTTTGTGGGAATTTCTATTTGGTGGTTAGGCTTTGTACCCAAACAGCAATTTAGTGATTTTGCAGGTTTTTGGTCAAATGCACCAGGAGCTTTAAAAGGCGAAAAATTATATTCTATGGATAATGATTACTTTGCTAAATGGGCATACCAAACGGGATTTTTAACATATGTAATGTTAGTTGTTAAAATTTTTGGTGCTCATATTTTAGCAATTCAGTTGTTAAATGTTTTTTATCAGGTAGTTATTCTGGTTCTGGTATATTTGTTGGTTATTGAAATCTTTGATAACATCAAAATGGCTAGAATTGCGACATTTATTTTGATGATTGATCTTGATTGGCTTGCTTTATCTAGTCAAACTAACAATCAATATATAGGAACAATGTTTTTCCTATTAACTTTTTACCTAATACTTAAAAATAAATATTGGAGCTATGCAGTTGCTGGTATAACTCTTGGAGTTGGTAGTGTTGTTCGGCCAATTGGCCCAGTTATTATTGCTGGAATCGTAGTATTTGTATTAATTTATCAGATGTTCAAAGATTCTAAGTTCGATTTGTCTTCACTCTATAAATTAGCTATTACCTTGCTACTATACTTAGTTATATTTAATGGTGCTTCAGCACTTATAAAATCAAGTGGACTAAATGAATATGGTTTATCCAATCGAGATTCAGAATGGAAATTTGTAGTTGGGTTAGATTATAATTCTGCGGGTGCATACGATTCTGTATTAGCTAGCCAATTTAATATGAAAGATAGCCGTGCAGAAATGGCTAAGCAAGAAAAGAGAATAGTAAAGCAAGAATCCAAGTGGTTGACCGATAATAACAAATGGTTGCCATTATTCTGGAATAAAAATGCAATTATGTGGTCCAAAAGATCTAACGCCACTGACTTTACTGGGTATTATGATAGTCATAAGTTAGAGACGATTAACTGGACTAATTATGTTGCGTATTTGGGAAGTATTTTGATAATTCTATTTTCATTTATTGGCTCTTTGCGCTTATTTAAATTAAGATATAATCATAAAGGGATGTACTTATTGATTTTGCCATTGATGGCATATGTTGTTATTGAGCTATTGATTGAAGTTCAAGGACGTTATCGTATAGAATTTGTGCCAGTCCTGGCTATTATAGCTAGTGTAGGTATTGAAGGTATTATACAGATTATAAAAAATAATTTGACCAGAAAAGAGAAACAAATTGATTAAATTAAGTATTGTCGTACCTTGTTATAACGAGGAAGAGGTCCTAGGAGAAACAACCAAGGAACTTAATGGTGTATATGAAAAACTACTAAATAGTCAAAAAATCAGTAGTGATAGTAAAATTGTTTATGTTGATGACGGGAGCAAGGATCAAACATGGCCAATGATTGAACAATTTTCAAGGGATTATCCTAATATTGCTGGCGTGAAGTTGAGCCGCAATTTTGGTCATCAAGGCGCTTTATTAGCGGGTATAGATTCTGTATATCGTGACTCTGATGCTGTTGTAACTATTGATGCTGATTTACAAGATGATGTAAATGCAATTATTGAGATGGTTGACGAGTTCGAAAAGGGCAATGAAGTAGTATATGGTGTCAGGAATAATCGTGATACGGATACAGCATTTAAAAGAAATACAGCAGAATTGTTTTATAAAATAATGGGTTGGCTGGGAGTCAAAATGGTTCCGGATTCTGCTGACTTTAGATTGATGAGCAAACGTGCTGTGGAAGTTCTTCTAAGTTATAAAGAACAAAACTTATTTTTACGTGGCATTGTTCCCATGGTGGGATTTAAATCTTCAAAAGTCTATTATGCTAGAAAAGAGAGATTTGCAGGAGAATCAAAATATCCACTACGTAAAATGGTAAAATTTGCTGTTGATGGAATTACTTCGTTTTCTATTGTTCCAATTAAGATGATCATGGGACTAGGATTTACAATTGTTATAATAAGTATCATATTATTAATCTATACAATCGTTAGCAAAGTAAGAGGACAAGTTGTTTCGGGCTGGTCATCTCTAATGATATCCATCTGGGCACTAGGCGGAGTACAATTGATTTGTATAAGTGTCATCGGTGAATATGTTGGTAAAATATTCAGTGAAGTAAAGAATCGTCCCCGCTATACAATTGAACGTGACATATATTTAGAAAAGAAAAACATGGAGAATTAAAAAAATGAATCAAGCACAACTAAAAGCAATGAAATATGGTCAAGCTATCAATGATGCAATTGCTGTTATTGAAAAACAACAAGACATCTTAAATCCAGAATTCGAAGTTATCAAAAAAGAAGTCGAAGCTGGAACTTTGGCAGAAATGGATGAAATAGAATACGAAAAAATTCGTAAGGACTTTTCTGCTGGAACAAAAGAATACAAAACAGTTTTGCAAAACTTAGAAGATGCGAAGGCACCAGCAAGAATGATGGGAACACATATGTCTCTAGTAAACTCTTTCCGTTC
This sequence comes from Companilactobacillus metriopterae, assembly GCF_002762335.1. NCBI lineage: Bacteria > Bacillati > Bacillota > Bacilli > Lactobacillales > Lactobacillaceae > Companilactobacillus > Companilactobacillus metriopterae. The sequence goes on from NZ_CP024610.1 coordinate 545,859, forward strand.
ATATGTTGAAGGATGTACAGAAATGACTAAGAGTTTAGGAAAAGGCAGAAAAGTAAATAAAAAGAAATTTGGAGAGTCTGAAGCAACTCAAGATAAGTATATGGACAAGTTCTCATATCAAATCCAAAAGTTGACTCAAAACATGTAATTAATGACAGATAAAGAATTAACAGAATTAATAAAAAAGGTTTCCCAAAACTACTTTGGGAAACCTTTTATTCATAAGGCAAATTTTAACAATCGACTACAAACTACTGGTGGAAGATTCCATTTAAAAGATAAACATATTGATATAAATCCTAAAATTTTAGACAAGTATGGTAAAGATGAATTGATTGGTGTGATTAAGCATGAATTAGTACATTATCATTTGTATATCAGTGGCTTACCATCACAACATAAAGATAAAGAATTTAAACATCTTTTGAAAAAAGTAGGTGGATCAAGGTATGCACCACCTATGAAATCTACGGTTAAATCGAGGACAAGACACCAGTATATTTGCTCAAACTGTGGTCTAGAGTATTTACGTGTAAAAAAGATAGATACTAAGCGATATGTTTGTGGTAAATGTGGTGGCAAACTAATCTTTGTTAAAGATATAAATCATTAAATGTTCAGATATACTAAACAAAAATACTTGAAAGAAGCCCTTAAATTAATGAATAGAGCTTCTTTTTTTATTATATAAATTTAGTTAATTGAAAATGTAAATTGTCGATTGTACACTTTAGGCGGAATCTCGGAAAGAGTAAGAAAATGAAAAAAGGATATAGATATTTAATTTTAATATCTTGTCTTTTAGCGGGATTTATATTTAGTTTAACCTCCGTGAAAGCTCAAAGCATTACTTCAGATGATTATTATGTAGATACTGTAAGTTCTCCATCTCAAATATATGACCATTCTGAAGAATTAACAAATTTGACTATCCCTGCAAATACTCAGTGGAAATTAGGGGACCAACTGGTAGATGGTGGGTTATTCTTCTATCAAGTAGGGCAAGATGAATATACAAGCTCTGAGCAATCATATTTGTATCAAGAGAGAATTGAAGTTTTGGGAACATCACTAAAAGATACTACAAAATTGTATAACTTTAAGGGAGAAGAGATTCCAAATAGAATGTTATCTGCAAATACATATTGGTATTCTGATCAACTAATGAACACAAGAGGTCATCATTATTTCCGTGTAGCAACAGATGAATTTATACAAGCTCCAGATGTTAGATCAGAATCAGTAACAATGTCATTTTAAAATCACACAATTGTGTGATTTTTTTATTTTATCCATAAATTTATCTACAATGCGATAAAACTATTTTCGAATTGGACCGTACTAATTTTAAAATTGGTGTTTACTAATTAATTCACGAATGCTATATTATCACTGTAAACGATTTCAATGGAGGATTTTACTATGAAGAATTCAAGAGTAATTAATTCAGATATATCAAGAGTTATCTCTCAAATGGGCCACTTCGATACTTTAGGTATCGGTGATGCGGGTATGCCTATTCCAGATGATACAGAACGTATTGATTTAGCAGTTGAAGCTGGTATTCCTAGTTTTATGCAAGTTTTAGAAAATGTAATCAGTGAATTAGAAGTACAAAGAATTTTCTTAGCCGAAGAAATGAAAACACAAAACCCAGAACAATTAGCGGCTGTTAAGAAATTGATGGGCGATAAAGTAGAAATTGAATTCATACCACATGAACAAATGAAGAAAGATTTGAGCAAATCAAAAGCTTTCATTAGAACAGGTGAAGAAACACCATATTCAAATATTTTGCTAGAAAGTGGCGTAGTATTTTAAGGAGAAAATAATGAAAAAAATTGTTGTTTTAGGATCAACTAATGTTGATACTATTTTAAATATTGAAAGATTACCTTTACCAGGAGAAACTATGGCAATGACAGATCGTTCAGTCGCTGGTGGTGGAAAGGGTGCTAATCAAGCAATTGCTGCCGTTCGAGCAGGTGCGGAAGCATCATTTATTTCTAAAGTTGGTGGTGATCACGCCGCTGATTTCATGTTTGAAACATTCAAAAAGGATGGTTTGAATATGGAACACGTTATTGTTGATGAGAATGTTGGTACAGGTAAAGCCTATATTCTCTTAGACGAAAATGGTCAAAATAGTATTTTGGTATATGGTGGAGCTAATCAAGCAATTACACCTGCAGAAATTGATGATACAAAGGATTTTATCGCTGAAGCTGACTGTATCATTGCTCAATTTGAAGTTCCTTTAGAAACTATTACAGAAGCATTTAAAGTTGCTAAAGATAATGGAGTTGTTACAATTTTAAATCCTGCTCCTGCTAAAAAAGAAATACCTGCAGAACTTATTGCATTGTCTGATGTTATTGCACCTAATGAAACAGAAGCAGAAATCATCACTGGTGTAAAAGTTGAAGATGAAGCTTCAATGCAAAAAGCAGCTGATGCATTGCACGAAATGGGTGTGGGAACAGTTGTTATTACTGTTGGTGACAAAGGATCATTCTATTCATTCAAAGATGGTAAGAGTGGATTTGTTGACGCCTTTAAAGTTAAGGCAGTTGATACAACTGCAGCTGGAGATACATTCATTGGTTATCTATCAGCTAACCTTGAAAAAAATATGAGTAATATTGAGGAAGCTATGAAAATAGCAAGTAAAGCATCGTCAATCACGGTACAAGAACAAGGTGCACAAAACTCAATACCTCATAAAAGTAAAATTAATTTTTAATAAAAAAATTGATTTAAAAAATTAGGCGTTTATGTTTGTAAAGACCCGTTACACATGATATTATATATCTTGTATTGTAGTTGGTTAGTTGATGGGGTTGTATGGTTTTGATGGCTATCTTCCATAAAGTACCACGTATGATGCACAAATTTATTTTTTTCCCAGGAGGAATAGTCTGATGGAACATGGAACAGTAAAATGGTTTAACGCAGAAAAGGGTTATGGTTTCTTAACTCGTGAAGATGGAAGTGACGTATTCGTTCACTTCTCAGCTATCCAAGGTGATGGTTACAAAACTCTTGAAGAAGGTCAAGCTGTATCATTCGATATCGAAGATTCAGATCGTGGACCACAAGCTTCAAACGTAAATAAAGACTAATTTTTAGTTTTTTAAGATCAACTCGCAGAGTTGGTCTTTTTTTTATATAAAAAATCCCATCAAACTGATTAATCATTTATAATAGATAGAAATCAATAAAGAAAAAAGGAAATACTAAGTGGCTAAAAGAAGAAAATCAACTAGAAAAAGCAAACATCAAAAAGACGTAGCAATAATATCTATTGTTCTTTTTTTTGTTGCCATTTTATTAATCTTTTTTGGCTTTAATAAATACCAAGAAAAAAACAAAGAAAATCAAGCAGAGTTAGTTAGAGAAGAACGCAATGCTTTCATTAAGAAAACAGCACCATATTCGATTGAACTGGGTAAAGAGTACGGTATATTACCGAGTATCACAATTGCACAATCTATTTTAGAAAGTGACTGGGGTAACAGTACTTTAGCAAGTAAGTACAATAACTATTTTGGTATAAAAGGCACATCGGATTCGGATAGTGTTGTTTTGAAGACAAAAGAATTTGAAAATGGCCAATGGATAGAAGTAAATGGTCGATTCAGAGTTTATTCAGACTATCGAGAGTCTATGAAAGCTCATGCTATTTTGCTCGCAAATGGAACTACATGGAATGCCAACCAGTATCAACATGTGACCGGAGCACAGGACTATATTTCTGCAGCAGTAGGGTTACAGACAGACGGATATGCAACAGATCCAACGTATACAACTAAGATAATTAGGTTGATACAAAAATATAATTTAAAAAAATATGATGTCGATATAAAGTGAAAATCAAAGTATGATAGACTTTAACTAATATAATCTGGGAGATGTGATTTTGAGAGAACTTGAAGAAAGAATTCAAAAAGATGGTCAAGTACTAGGTGAAGATGTTTTAAAAGTAGATAGTTTTTTAAATCATCAAGTAGATCCAATGCTTATGGAAAGAATGGGCGAAGAATTTTATCAACATTTTGGTGATAAAAAAGTAGATAAAATTTTGACAGTGGAATCATCAGGGATTGCACCAGCTGTCATGGCTGGACTAAAATTTGGCGTTCCTGTAGTTTTTGCCCGTAAACACAAATCTGTTACTTTGAACGATGATTTGTATACAGCTGAAGTGTATTCATACACAAAGAAAACATCTAATCATATTAGTATTGCTAAAAAATATTTGTCTGCAGATGATAATGTATTGATCATTGATGACTTTTTGGCAAATGGTCAAGCTGTCAATGGACTAAATGACATCATTAAAGATGCGGGTTCTAACCTAGTTGGGATCGGAATTGTAATCGAAAAGACATTCCAAATCGGACGTAAATTAATTGATGATCAAGGAATACCAGTGTATTCTCTAGCTAGAATTAAAGAGTTTAAAGATGGTCAAGTAATTTTTGAAGAAGAGTAAGGATGGTTGCGTATGGCATTTGTTACACCTGGTAAGACCCTTGGAATAATTGGTGGCGGTAGTGAAACATATCTATTGGAAATTGAAGCTAAAAGAATGGGCTTTAGAACTGTTCTTTTGACTAAAGATGAAAATGATATAGCAACAACCGGAGCCGATTTTTTCCTAATTGGAGAATTAGAAAATATAAATAACCTAGACGAAATAGGTCAAAGATCAGATATTTTGTTGTATATGGATGAAGACTTTGACAGTGTTATATTGTCTCAATTGGAGAAAAAATATAATGTTGCACAGGGTTCTTATTTATTGTCTATTGTTCAAGATCGATATATTGAAAGAACTTTTTTGAACAAATTGAACGTCAATGTACCACCTTTTTTTGCTGTTGCATCAAAAGATGACGTTCAAAAAGCAGTATCGATGATCGGTTTTCCGTGTATATTAAAGCCAATTCGCAAGTACCAATCTAAACTAAAAAACGTAATCTTATATAGAGAGCAAGATTTGTCTCAAGTAGATAATTTATTGAAGTCTGGAACTTATATTCTAGAAGCATGGATTTCTACCAAAGAAGAATTTTCTATCATGATTAGTAAGAGTATCGATGGAAAAGTTCATACTTTCCCTATGATTAAGGATATTTATGATGGCAAGACTCTAATGAGTTCTCTTCTTTACCAAAAGAATGATCCCAGTCTAGAAGCTGAGATACAATCAGTGGCTATTCAGATTGCAGAGAACATCGACTATGTAGGTATATTTGGGATAGGTTTTATTATTTCTGATAATGATGTCCTTTATGTCAAGAGAATCTATCCTGGAATTAATTATTCAGCCAATGTTTACAATGAGGCTACAGGAGTTTCTCAATTTGAGATACATTTGCGAGCTATTTGTGATTGGCCTATCCCTGAAATATATCCACGAGTAGACGCTGCTACTCTAAAAATCATTGAAGGAACTCTTGCTCAAAGTTTGGAATTGTTAGAAACAAAGCAACAATGGAAATTTAATTATTACACCGGTTTTAAAGAAATGAATTTAGATAATCGAGATGTTGGATTTATCTCAGTAGTTGCAGATAATTCCGAAGACTTGGATTCAGATATTTCATCAACTAAAATTTGGAGAGTGGATTAAATGATCGATCGCTACGTTACTATGAAGATGGCACCAATTTGGACAGATGAGAACAAGTATCAAGCTTGGCTAGATGTTGAGATAGCCGCCGTTGAAGCGTGGAGTGAGGTAGGAGAAATTCCTGCTGAAGATGCAAGATTGGTAGCTCAGAACGCTAAATTTGATGTTGCAGAAATTTTGGAAATTGAAAAAGAAACTAAGCATGATGTAGTTGCTTTTACTAGAGATGTTTCCAAATATCTAGGAGCTGAACGAAAGTGGGTTCACTTCGGATTGACATCGACTGATGTTGTAGATACTGCTTATGGATACTTAATCAAGCAAGCAAATGATATTATCCGTGAGGACCTACAAAACTTTTTAGAAGTAGTAAAAAATAAAGCTTTAGAATATAAAGATACTGTAATGATTGGTAGAACTCATGGGGTTCATGCCGAGCCAACTACATTTGGCTTGGTTTTAGCTAATTGGTATTCAGAAATAAAACGTGATATCAAAAGATTTGATCATGCATCTAAGGGTGTTGAGACAGGTAAAATATCAGGTGCAGTGGGTAGTTTTGCTAATATTTCCCCTGAAGTTGAAGCAATCATTTGTAAAAAATTAGGAATCAATGCTCAAGAGATTTCAACACAGGTGTTGCCTCGTGATTTACACGCTGAATATGTCCAAACTATGGCATTGATAGCTACATCGATAGAACGATTTGCCTTAGAAGTTAGACATCTTCAGAGAACCGAAGTACGTGAAACTGAAGAATTTTTTGCAGCTGGTCAGAAGGGTTCATCAGCTATGCCACACAAAAGGAATCCTATTGGATCAGAGAATGTGACTGGTTTGGCTAGAGTTATCCGAGGGAACTCAATAACTGCTTTGGAAGATGTTCCATTGTGGCATGAAAGAGATATTTCACACAGTTCAGCTGAAAGAATTATCATTCCTGATTCAACTTCATTGTTGGATTATATTTTGACTAGATTTACCAAAATAGTTAAGGATTTGACTGTTTTCCCAGATCAGATGCTAGAAAATATGAATAAAACACATGGACTTATCTTCTCTCAACGTGTTCTTTTGAAGTTAGTTGAAGCTGGATATAGTCGTGAAGAAGCTTATGATTTAGTTCAACCAAAGACAGCACAGGTTTGGGATGAACAAAAAGATTTCCGCACATTATTGGAAAATGATGAGCGTGTTACTTCAAAACTATCCGAGAAAGATTTGGACGATGCCTTTGATTACAATTGGCATTTAAAACATGTAGATGACATTTTTAATAGAGTAGGCATCAAATAAGGTTGAAGCAATTGCTTCAACCTTTTTCTATTGGTGTTATTATTATTGAAAATTTGGTAATATATTAAGTAGATGATTTTTTTACAAATGTTGATTTAATAAGGATTAGAGGTTGTATAAAAATGGATAATGATCTATTGACTGGTATGAATGATCAGCAGAAAAAAGCAGTACAAACAACTCAAGGTCCACTACTAATTATGGCAGGTGCCGGAAGTGGAAAAACACGAGTACTAACTCATAGAGTTGCGTATTTAATCGAACATGAAAATGTTATGCCATGGCGTATTTTGGCAATTACTTTTACAAACAAAGCAGCAAAAGAAATGCGAGAGAGAATCGGCAATCTTTTGGATGGTGCAAATGATGTCTGGGTTTCAACATTTCACTCATTGTGTGTCCGTATTTTAAGAAGAGACATTGATAAATTAGGTATAAATACATCATTTACCATTGCAGACCCTGCAGAACAAAGAACTCTTATGAAGAGGATCTTGAAGGAAAAAAATCTTGATCCGAAAAAGTATGATCCTCGAGCAATTTTGGGTGCTATTAGCAATGCTAAAAATGAATTATTGACACCTGAAGATTATGCTAAGAAGAATGGTTCACCCTTTGAACAAATAGTTGCTACTTGTTATGATGCATATTCCAAAGAAATGGAAAAAAATCAATCTCTAGATTTTGATGATTTGATCATGCAGACAAGTATACTTTTTGATACAAATAAAGATGTTTTAGAGTTTTACCAAAATAAATTTCAATATATTCACGTTGACGAGTATCAAGATACTAACGCCGCACAATATAAGCTAGTAAATCAATTAGCTGCAAAGAATCGCAACATCTGTGTTGTTGGTGATGCGGATCAAAGTATCTATGGTTGGCGTGGAGCTAATATGCAAAATATTCTTGATTTTGAAGATGATTATCCAGAAGCTAAAACTATCAAACTTGAACAAAATTATCGTTCTACACAAACAATACTTGATGCAGCAAACGAAGTTATCAACAATAATACAAATCGAAAAGACAAAGCATTATGGACAGATAATAAGGTTGGAGAAAAAATCACTTATTATCGAGGTCAATCAGAGTCTGATGAGGCGCTATACGTTGTCAGTCAGATTAAAGAATTAGAAGCCAAAAATTATAAGTATGGTGATTTTGCTATCTTGTATAGAACCAATGCTCAATCTCGTTCTTTTGAAGAAAAACTGTTACAAGCTAATATCCCATATAAAATCATTGGTGGACATAAATTCTATGATCGTAAAGAGATCAAAGATATTATGGCTTATTTGAGATTGATAGCTAATCCTGCTGATTCAATGAGTTTTCAACGTATTATTAACTCACCAAAACGTGGTATTGGCCCAGGTACCATTGATAAATTACAAACTTACGCAGATGAGCACGGTTGGTCACTATTAGAAGCAGCAAATAATATTGAACTATCTTCATTAGCTGCAAAACCTAGAAAAACTTTAGGTGATTTTTCTAGATTAATAGAAACATTGCAGAAAAAAGCAGCTAGTTTTTCTATGACAGAATTACTTCAAGATTTGATAGACGATTCTGGCTACGTTTCTGAATTGAAGAATCAAGCTACCCTTGAATCAGAATCACGATTAGAGAATATTGAAGAATTATTGACAGTTACAAGACAATTTGATCAAACTTATGAACCAGATGAAGAAGCAGATCAAACTAGACTGGACATGTTCCTTACTGAATTATCTCTAGTTAGTGATCAAGATGAGTTGGAAGAAGGTCAGACAGAAGTTACAATGATGACCCTTCATGCAGCCAAAGGTCTAGAATTTCCAATTGTATTTTTAGTAGGTATGGAAGAAAGTATTTTCCCACTATCTCGAGCAATGATGGATGAAAATGAGCTTGAAGAAGAACGTCGTTTGGCTTATGTAGGAATAACACGTGCGGAACAAAAATTGTATGTAACAAATGCTTACAGTCGTATGTTGTACGGTCGTGTTCAAAATAACCCAGTATCTCGTTTTATCGAAGAAATTCATGATGACAAATTGGAACAAGCTAATCCTAATGCTGGAAATCTAGGAACAACTCGTACTAATAATTCTGAATTACCATTTATGAAACGCCGTCGTGAAAGTGCTCATATATCTAGTCCAAGAGCTACCATGGCTAAAAAAGCTAGTGGTGCACAAGGAGCAGAAAAAGTTTCTTGGGCCATTGGCGACAAAGTAGAACATAAAAAATGGGGCATTGGAACAGTTGTTAAAGTTCAAGGAGATGCTTCTAGTGCTGAATTAGATGTAGCATTTGATTCTCAAGGAATTAAACGTCTCTTAGCAGAATTTGCACCAATTACAAAAGTACAGTAACAAACGAAAGTGAGGAAAATTGTGGCTGGATTGACTAAAAAACAAGTTGAAAAAGAATTATCAGAATTAAAAGATCAACTGAATGAATATCGTAATGCTTATTACACCAAAGATGCACCATTGGTGGAAGATAATGTTTATGATAATTTGTATAATCGCTTGTTGGAAATTGAAAACGAATATCCTGATTTAGTAACGCCTGATTCTCCTTCACAATTAGTTGGGGATGTTACTGATGACAAACTTGGAAAAGTTACCCATGATATTCCTATGTTATCTATGGGGGATGTCTTTTCATATGAAGAATTACAAGAGTATGATAATCGGATTGTAAAAAACGTAGGCAGTCCTGTAGATTACAATGTCGAACTAAAAATCGATGGTTTGGCAATCTCATTAATTTATGAAAATGGTAAATTAGTCGAAGGTTCAACTCGTGGAGATGGTACAACTGGTGAGAATGTAACGGCTAATATCATGACAATTGGTAGCATACCTAAGCAATTACCGCAGCCTCTGAATATTGAAGTTCGTGGTGAATGTTTCATGTCTAAAAAAGAATTCTTGCGAATTAATGAAGAACGTGAAAAAGAAGGACAGCAAGTATTTGCTAATCCAAGAAATGCCGCAGCCGGATCATTACGTCAATTAGATCCCCAAATTACAGCAGATCGTAAATTGGATGCCTTCATGTATACAATTGTTACCTTTGATACTTTGAATGTTTCTACTCAATCACAGGCACTTCAAACACTTGAAAAATTAGGCTTTATGGTCAATGAAACTGCCAAAGTTTCTAAAGGGTTGGAAGTTGTAAATGAGTATATCGAGAAGTATGAAATCAATCGAGATAATCTGGATTATGGTATTGATGGAGTTGTCTTAAAGGTCAACGATCTGGAGACACAACAACAGTTAGGTAATACTGTCAAAGTTCCTAGGTGGGAAATAGCTTATAAATTCCCACCAGAACAATCAGAGACAGTAGTACGTGAAGTAACTTGGACAGTTGGTCGTACTGGTGTATTAACACCAACAGCAGTTATGGATCCGGTTAGTTTAGCAGGTACTACAGTTTCTCGAGCTACTTTACACAATATAGATATGATTCGCCAAAAAGATGTAAGACTACTAGATACAGTACTACTTCATAAAGCAGGAGATATCATCCCCGAAGTATCACAAGTGGTATTAAGCAAACGACCAAAAGATTCAGTGGAACTGGAAATTCCTACGCATTGTCCATCTTGTGGATCGGAGTTGGTTCATTTAGAAGATGAAGTAGCCATACGTTGTATCAATCCTAAATGTCCCGCCCAAGTTAAGGAACAATTGACACATTTTGCATCTAGAAATGCAATGAATATTGACGGACTAGGACCTAAAATAATCGAGCAACTATTTAGCAAGAAATTAATTAAAGATGTTGCGGATTTATACAAATTGGATGAAGAAATATTATCTCAACTAGATGGATTTAAAGAAAAATCAATAAACAATCTACTAAATGCTATTGAAAATTCAAAAACAAATTCAGTCGAGAGACTAATTTTTGGTTTAGGAATTCAACATGTTGGGTTAAAGGCAGCTACATTGTTAAGTGAAGAATTTGGTTCACTAGATAATATCATTGCTGCACCTAGTGAAGACATTCTTGCAGTCAACACAATAGGGGGGACTATAGTAAATAGTTTGAAAACTTATTTTGCTAATAAAGATGTCTTAATTTTGATTGATGAAATAAAAAATGCAGGAGTTAACACAGAATTTATAGATACTTCAAATTCTAATGAAACAAATGAGCATTTTACTGATAAAATAGTTGTTATAACTGGAACGTTAAATTCGTATAAGCGTTCTGAATTGGCTGACAAGTTAAAACATATGGGAGCCAAGGTAACAGGGTCTGTTACTAAAAAAACTGATATTCTTATTGCTGGTGAAAAAGCTGGTAGTAAATTAACCAAAGCACAAGATCTAGGTATTCAAATTATTGATGAAGCAACATTATCAACATATTTAGAAGACGTTGATAAATAGGAGAAATAGCAGTGAAGAAAATTTTAAAAGCAGCATCCTTATTACTAATGGTATCTCTAATTTTAACAGGATGTGGTAACTTACAAGATTCTAGTCTTTCAGGTGGAAGTGGTAGTAATAATTCAGTACAAACTAGTTCAACCAGTGATACCGGTATTTATGATGTCCTTATGAGTAAAGGAAAATATAAAACTAGTCCTATCTCAGGTCTTTCAGCAACTACTAATACTAATGAATTCAATGGTCGAAGTTTTGAAAGTGGTCTAACTAATCTTTCTCAAGACCAATTTTCAACTAATTCATATGTATTCCAAGAAGGACAATTGTTATCTGCAAATACTGTAAATAATTGGTTAGGTAGAAAATCTTCAAAAAATCCAGATGGGTTAAATCCTAAAGCCAATGATTCCACTGATCCAGATAAGAGAACACCTATTTATCTTCAACAAGTGATGGAACAAGATTATTTGCAAAAAGAAAATGGTAAGTACAAAATTCAGGGAATTTCTATTGGTATCGCTATAAATTCAACTGATTATTATCAAAAAGAACAATACGGTGCTACTTATAGTACAAAAATTTCTGCTGACCAACAAAAAGAACAAGGCGAACGTATTGCCAAAGAAGTTGTTAAACGTCTTCGTAAAATGAAGAATGTCGGAAATGATACTCCTATCCTTGTTGGCTTGTATTCAGTAGCTCCTCAAGACACTTTGGTTGGGGGAACATATTTCCAATATGGTGTAAGTAAGAGTGGTAGTCTGGACAAGTTCTCAAATCTGAATTATAAAAATCAAATGCTACCAGTTGTGAATGATGAAAAACCTATAAACAGCAATGATGCTGATAATTTCTCTAACTTCAAATCAAATATACAAAGCTATTTCCCTAATTTATCAGGTGTAACAGCTCAAGCACATTATGAAAACAGCAGTTTGAAATCAATGGATATTACAATCAATACACAATTTGATGGACTATCACAAATAAGTAGTTTTACTCAATTTGTACAGGATAGCTCTTCTAAGTATTTGCCATCAGGTGTAGATTTGGACATCAGTATTCAAACAGTTGATGCACAACAATCATTCATTTCGCGAGTTAATAATAAATATACATCCCATGTTTACAATGGACATTAATAAAGGAGAAAAATATGCTTTCAAAAGAAGAGATTTTACATGTTGCTGAATTGGCAAATCTAGAGTTAGATGATGCTGAAGTAGACGGTTTTGTTACTCAAATTGGTCAAATTGTCGAAATGGAAGACAAACTAGCATCTGTAGATACAACAGGCGTTGAACCTACATACAGCATGGGAGATAGATTAACTGTTTTCCGTGAAGATGAAGGTAAGCACGATCAAACAGTCGAACAATTGTTGTCAAATGTTCCAGAAACAAAAGACAACCTAATTAAGGTTCCGTCAATTCTTGGAAATGGGGAGAAAGAATAGTGAATTATTTAAATGAAACCATTGATTCTCTACACCAAAAACTTTCTTCTAAAGAAATTACGGCTGAAGAATTAACAGAGCAAACATTAGAAAATATCAACAAAACAGAAGAAAAAGTACATGCTTTCATCACAGTGAACGAAAAGTCAGTTGATGATGCAAAAAAAGTAGATGCTAGTGGCATCAACGATCGTCTAGCAGGAATTCCAATTGCTATCAAAGATAATATTGTTTCTGATGGTATTTTAACAACTGCCGCAAGTAAGATTTTGTCTAATTTTGTACCAGTCTATAGTGCTACAGTTTTGGAAAAATTAGAAAAAGCTGGAGCTATCAATATTGGTAAAGCAAACATGGATGAATTTGCCATGGGATCTTCTACTGAAACATCTCACTTTGGAAAAACATTTAATCCATGGGATCTAACAAAAGTTCCTGGTGGATCTTCAGGTGGTTCCGCAGCAGCAGTTGCCTCTGGTGAAGTTATTGCCGCTCTAGGTACTGACACAGGTGGTTCAATCAGACAACCAGCTGCTTTTAATGGTATTTTTGGTATTAAGCCTACTTATGGACGTGTTTCAAGATGGGGTGTTATAGCTTTTGCCTCAAGTTTGGATCAAGTTGGAGTTCTTTCAAAACGTGTTGAAGACTCTGCTGAAGTGCTTTCTGTCATTGCTGGAGTGGATGAACATGACCTAACAAGTTCTGAAAAGGAAGTACCGGATTACCGTGCTAACTTGAATAAGGATATGTCTGGTATGAAGATTGCCGTTCCTAAAGAATTTAAAGATCAAGGAACAAATTCAGCAGTTCAAGAACAAATTGATATAGCTCTTGCTGCATATGAAAAAATGGGTGCTACTGTTGAAGAAGTAAGTATTCCAGCTATTAAACATGCGGTTGAAGTTTATTATATTTTGGCATCTAGTGAAGCATCTTCTAACCTTCAAAGATATGATGGTATTCGTTATGGCTTCCGTGCTGAAAATATTAAGAATATCAGTGATATGTATGTAAAAACACGTTCAGAAGGTTTCGGAGATGAAATCAAACGTCGTGTAATGTTAGGAACATTTGCTCTTTCTGCAGGTTCTTACGATGCTTACTTCAAAAAGGCTGCTCAAGTTAGAACTATGTTTATTCAAGAAATGGATGCTGTTTTGAAGGACTATGATTTCATCATGGGACCTTCTACTACCTCTGCTGCCTTTGGTATTGGTGCAAAAATTGATGATCCATTGGCAATGTATATGAATGATGTACTAACAATTCCTGCTAATATGGCAGGTTTGCCTGCTGCATCTGTTCCTGCAGGTTTAGTAGATGGTATGCCAGTAGGTTTACAAATAATTGCTAAACCATTTGAAGAACAAAAAGTTCTTAATGCATCATATGCATTACAAGAAGAAAACAAATTTTATGAACAAATTCCAACTGCAATGAAAGGGGCAAATTAATGAACTTTGAAACAACTATTGGACTAGAAGTCCACGTTGAGCTAAAAACACTTTCAAAAATGTTCAGTCCTTCACCAGTTGAATACGGTGCAGAACCCAACACAAATACTAACGTAATTGATTTTGGATTTCCGGGAACACTTCCTACAGTCAATAAGAATGGTTATCGCTTAGGAGTTATGGTTGCTCTAGCATTAAATGCAGATATTGAAAATCATACTCACTTTGACCGTAAAAATTATTTTTATCCAGATAATCCCAAAGCATACCAACTAACACAACATGATCGACCATTAGCTCATGATGGATATATTGAAATCGAAGTAGATGGCGAAACAAAGAAAATTGGTATCGAAGAACTTCACGTTGAAGAAGATGCTGGTAAGAATACCCACGGTAACGATGGATTCTCATATGTCGATCTTAACCGTCAAGGTACTGGATTGATTGAAATTGTTTCTAAAGCTGATATGCATTCTCCAGAAGAAGCCTATCAATACCTAGAACAACTACGTCAAATCGTTCAATTTACTGGTGCATCAGATGTTAAGATGGAAGAAGGATCAATGCGTGTCGATTGTAATATTTCAATTAGACCAGTTGGTTCAAGTGAATATGGAACAAAAGTTGAGTTGAAGAATATTAACTCATTTAACTTTGCTCGTTTGGGTCTAGCTTTTGAAGAAAAACGTCAAGCTGCCATTTTAAAAACTGGTGGAAAGATTCAACAAGAAACAAGACGTTTTGATGAAAAATCTGGGGAAACAATTTTGATGCGTGTTAAATCTGGTAATGAAGATTATAGATATTTCCCAGAGCCAGATTTACCAAATTATGAGATTTCTGATGAGTGGATTGAACAAATTAAGTCAGAACTTCCAGAAACTGCAGACAAGCGTCGCAAACGTTATATCAATGATTTAAAAATCCCTGAATATGATGCTGGTCTTCTTACTGATACCAAGGAAATGTCAGATTTCTTTGATGAAACTGTTAAATTCAATGCCAATCCAAAACTAGTATCAAACTGGTTGATGGGTGAAGTTAACGCTTATCTAAATGAAAATCACTTGGAATTACTTGAAACAAAATTAACACCAGAGCATCTAGCTAAGATGATCAACTTAATCTCAGATGGTACTATTTCATCAAAAATTGCCAAAAAGGTATTCCAAGAAACTATAAGTAATGGTACAGAGCCAGAGGCTTGGGTCAAAGAAAAGGGTATGGTTCAAGAATCAGATCCCGTTGTTCTTACACCAATTATCACAGCTATTTTGGATAACAATGAACAATCAATTGAAGATTTCAAAAATGGTAAGGACCGTGCTGTTGGTTTCTTAATTGGACAAATTATGAAAGAGACAAAGGGTCAAGCAAATCCTAAGATCGTAAATAGTATTTTGATGCAAGAATTAAACAATCGTTAAAAGTTAAAAGAGGGAACGCTATAAATGAGAGCCAGACTTATCTATAATCCAACCTCAGGTCATGAAACATTAAGAGAAAATGTTGGAGACATATTAAATATATTAGAAAAAGCCGGCTATGAAGCTAGCGCTTTTCGTACTACTCCAGAAGAAGATTCTGCTATGCATGAAGCGCGACGTGTAGCAGAGGAAGGCTTTGATTTAATAATCGCAGCTGGAGGAGATGGTACAATAAATGAAGTAGTTAATGGTATTTCTCCATTGGAAAAACGCCCAGAAATTGCTATCATTCCCGCAGGTACAACTAACGATTTTGCCAGAGCTCTGAAAATCCCGAGAGATGATGTTGTAGAAGCTGCTAAGGTTATTTTGAAAAAGCAAAAGCTCCCAATTGATATCGGTCAAGCTGGTGATAAGTACTTTATGAATATCGCCGGTGGTGGCTCTATGACTGAATTGACTTATGAAGTTCCATCAGCCTATAAGTCTATCTTAGGATACTTGGCATACTTGCTAAAGGGTGCTGAACTATTGCCAAAAAATAGTCCTATCGATATGCACATTGAGTACGATGATGGTGTATTCGATGGCAAAGCTACTCTTTTCTTGATAGGATTGACTAACTCAATTGGTGGTATGGAACAGATTGCTCCGGACTCTGTTATTGGAGATGGAACATTCTCGCTAATTATTGTTAAGGAAACAAATATTCGAGATCTAGTACATTTGATTGCATTGGTTATTAATGGTGGTCGACATGTTGATAATCCTAAAGTCATCTATACTAAGACTAAGAAATTATCTGTTAAGGCAAACAACGATAGCAAAATAATGATTAATCTTGATGGTGAATATGGTGGCGATGCCCCTATGGATCTAGTCAATTTACATAATCATTTAACTATCTATGCTAATATAGACTCAATGCCTGACAAGTCTATTCCAGAAAATGTAAATATAAAAAAAGAATCTGATTAAACAGTCCGAAGGGCTGTTTTTTCTTTCAAAAGGTGAAAAATGGATAAACCAAATTTTAAAAAGAATGACGAATTAGAATTAACAATTTCTGACCTTTCCTATGAAGGAAAAGGTGTTTCAAAGGTTAATAATTTCACATTATTCGTAGACAATGCACTACCTGGTGAAGTAGTCAAAGTAATAATCTTAAAAATGGGTAAGAGTTATGGATTTGCTAAAGCAACTGAAATTATAAAAAAATCTCCTGATCGTGTTGAAGATATTGATCGTATCTATACACAAACAGGAATTGCTCCACTAAGTCATTTGAAATATAGTGAGCAATTAAAATTCAAACAAAAACAAGTTAAGATTGATTTTGAAAAAATGGGTCTTGATGGTATCGAGGTCAATGACACTATAGGGATGAATGATCCACTTCACTATAGAAATAAAGCTCAAGTTCCTGTTCGTCAAATTGATGGAAAATTAACAACAGGATTCTACAGAAGAAACTCGCATGACCTTGTACCAATGGAAGATTTCTTAATTCAAGATCCTATAATTGATGAAGAGATAGTTCGTGTCCGCGACATTTTACGTAAATATAATGTTCGTGGATATGATGAAGCTACTCATAAAGGTCAGATAAGAACAATTATGATTCGTCGTGCATACTTTACAGGTCAAATTATGATTGTCCTTGTTAGTCGTGTCCAAGATATTTCTCACTATAAAGAAATTGCTGCCGACATTATGTCTAATAGTAATGTAAAATCACTTTATATCAACGTCAATGAGAAGAAAACTAATGTTATTCTTGGTAAAAAAATGATGCTTCTTGCAGGATTGCCATATATTGATGATGAAATTTTGGGTAAACATTTCCATATTTCACCCAACTCTTTCTATCAAGTAAATCCTACTCAAACACAAAAATTATATGATTTAGCTATTCAGAACGCTCAGCTAACAGGAACAGAAAATGTTGTTGATGCTTATTCTGGAATCGGTACTATTGGGCTATCATTAGCCGATAACGCTAAAGTTGTTACGGGTATTGAAGTTGTCAATGAAGCTGTCAAAGATGCTCGTGATAACGCTAAAATCAATAATATTAAGAATGCAGAATTTGTCGTTGGTAAAACGGAAGATGTCCTAAATGAATGGGCAAAAGATAACAAAAAAATTGATGTGCTTCTAGTTGATCCACCACGTAAAGGATTGGCAAATTCTTTGATCAGTTCAATTACAAATATCAAACCTAAACGTATTGTTTATATCAGTTGTAATCCAGCAACATTAGCACGTGACTTACAATTACTTAGTGAAGATTATGATATTTCAGACGCAACACCAGTTGATATGTTCCCAATGACAAATCACATTGAGACAGTCATATCATTGAATTTAAAATAAACGTAAAAAACCGTCAGTGAAATTTTAACTGACGGTTTTTTACGTTTATATCGAATATTGATACGTTTATAATTATTTTAATCATTCGTCTAATTTTGATGTTAAAGTATTTTTAGTGCTTAATCAACATTCTAGGGGGAAAGACAAATGAAAATATTTCAATATATATTTCTTCTGTTTTTAATAGTTATTTCTATAAATTTTTTGCTTCAAGCAAGGAAAAATAATAATAAAAAATCTGTATATATTGCTATTTTAAGCGTAGCAACTATTATTCTCTCAATAGTGGGAATTATGTTCTAATATTTAATTTTAAATAAAAAGCTAGCAACGGATAAATAAATTCGAAGTTAGCTTTTTTAATTATTAGAATTTAATTGTGGTTTTTTATTTTGTTCTGGATCAGTATTAGAACCATTATTCAAAATGTAGTGGTGGAACAATGATATGAATTGTTTGTTATCCAACATATCAGAATGTTCAGCGTCGCCACCAGTTAAAGTTATTAAAGTGTAACTCTTGATATTTCCTTCGTATATGTACTTACCACAATCCACACTTGCTAGTGGAACAATACCATCATCAGAGAATTTTTTGGTACCAGCAATTGATGTGTAAGTAATATTTTTAGGAATATTGTTTTTATATTTTATAAAGTCATTAAGCATTTGAGTTCGTTTTGTACTAGATGATTCCTCAAAATTGAATGGTGCACCAACAGTTTGGAACTGATTCAATGTTGATTCAGAGCTATCAAAATAATGTTCTAGATAATATGTCCATATCAAACTACCATTTGAATGTCCAAAAGCATTAAAGTTATTGAATTGATATCTTTTTTGAAGTGTATCAAAAGCAATTGAAAGCCACTTGGCTTGTTTTTTAATGTTGTTATATCCATCTTTGTTGTTCTCAAATCCGATAACAATAATAGGTCGGTTGTCACCATTTTTGATAGATCCTGAATAGGTTAATTTATTATCAGTATGGACGGTAACTTCAAGTAAACTATGCTTTTGATTGTAAGTTTTGTTGACATTTTTAACTAGATCTTCAAACCTATTAGCTCTGGCACTACTACCAGGGATCATGATAATAGGAGAAAGAGGAGAGTTGAATTTGGAGGCAAGATGACTATTATTTTGTCTAGTCCAAGAGAAAATAGGGATCCCCAACAATAGAATAATAATGAATGCCAAAGAGATATATTTTAGATTTTTTTTATTCAAGAGTATTCACCTCTGAATCTGTATAATCATTAATTTTATCGGCTAATTTAACAAATGGTATATAAATTAAAACAGAAATAATGAAAGTCAATATAGTAAATACCAAAGCCTGGCAACTACCGTTGGTTCCAATAAATGCATTTAAGAAACCTGGTGTTCCAACAGGTATCGGATAAACTGATGGAGGCATTAAGTGAATAGCCAATCCCAATGCTGCAACTAACATACTGCAAATGGGAGCCAAGATCATAGGAACTATGAAGATCGGGTTAAATAGCAATGGAAGTCCTACCATCATAGGAGCATCTATATTAAAAATACTTGGGACAATTGATATTTTAGAAATCTTGTTATAATTTTTATTTTTTGAAAATAGCATGATGGCTACAATTAAAGCTAAAACTGATCCTACACCACCAAAAGAACCAAATGCATAATACAAAGTGTCGCCATTAAAAACATTAGGTGCACCCCATGCGCTGTGGTGAGAGAATGCATAATTTAAATTCTTTAGTACTGTAGGATCACCCATTCCAATTGGTTGAGTATAAAATCCACGCCAGCCAAGGAATGCAGCAATGATTGAAAAGAAACTAAGAAGGAGTGTCTTAAATAACTCTGCTAATTGGGACTTATTATTGATACTGTTGGTTATGAGATTACTAAATAAATTGGTTGAATTTAGAGATATCTCTATGGAAAAACTTACTAAACTAACTAATACAATGACTAATGTTACTGACCAAAATGAGTTAAGATAGCGATTCAAAAGATCTTTGGAACTATCTGAGGTTAATTTCTTGGAAGTTTTAGAGAAAATCCATCCAACAACCATACCAACTATCAGTGCAAATAATAATCCTCTAAGACCCAAAATATCAGGATTAAAGGAGATAAGTCTATTATTTGGAAATGTGTATGAAAGTAACAATAAACATACAAAACTAGTAGTACCCGCCATCTGACCATCACGGTCAAAATGACTTGCCGTGAAATTGGCTGATGAGAATGTAGCCATAAGCGAGATTATTCCGAGGGTTAACCCATAAATGAGATTTACTATACTATCGAAAGTTATAAGCCAATTGAAGTTATCTACTTGTGGGAAAAAAGTCATCAAAAGAGAACCTTTTTCTAGAAAAAGAATCTGCAAAAGCTTCAGGAAACTTCCCAAAATAACAAAGGGTAATGTAGATAAAATTGACTTTCTAAATACTTTATAAATTAAAGTTTTTTGCAATTTGATCGTAATCGTAGCAATTGATTTCTCTAATTTGTTTGAAAATATAGCATCCATAAGGTTATCCTCCCAGTAATCAGTCTAACTTGATTATAATCCTAAAAGTTAAAAAGACACTAAGAATCACACTTTTTTGCCTTATTATATTTATGAATGTTGTAAATCGATTAACCCGGTGTTTAATTATATTTATGAGCCTGTATTAATCTTAAAATTCAGAGGGGATATCATCATGAAAATATTGATCGCAATTGATTCAATGAAAGGCTCGATGACTAGTATTGAATCAAATCAAATTATTAAAGATGTATTTGAAAATAATAAAACATCTGTTGCCAATTTTGCTATTGCTGATGGTGGTGAAGGGACAGTTGAAGCATTTGCTCAAAATCTTCATGTTGAAATCGTTTCTGTTGATTGTCATGATTTAAAGGGTGATAAAATTTCTGCAAGTTACTCGTGGATACCCGATCAAAAATTAGCTGTGATTGAATCTTCCGCTACATCAGGTATACAGTTTTTAGATAATACTGAGCAAACTCATCCTAGAATGACTAACAGTTATGGATTAGGAGAGCAGATATTAACCGCTGTTAACCATGGTGCTGATAAAATTATTATTGGTTTGGGTGGTACAGGGACTGTTGATGCTGGACTAGGTATGATGTCTGCGTTAGGTGTTAGATTTTATGATGATAATTATTCTGAACTAGATCCTATCCCCAAAAACTTAGGTTCTATTTCAAAGTTAGATTCATCTGGTATTGATAATAATTTGAAGAACGTTGAATTTATTTTAGCTGCAGATGTTAAGAGCCCTATTACAGGTACCACAGGTGCTGTCTATATGTTTGGTAAACAAAAAGGGATAACAGATTTAGAACTTTCAGAATATGAAAAAGATATGGAAAAATTTAGCAAATTATTATTAAACTCTGAGGAATCGCAACCAGGTGATGGTGCTGCTGGTGGTTTAGGTATGGCACTGAGAGTTATGCTAAATGCTGATATTGAACCAGGTCTAATTTTACTCGCAAAATATACACATCTAGAAGAACAGATTGAACAAAGTGATTTGATAATAACTGGAGAAGGTAAAATGGATAATCAAAGTCTTCAGGGTAAAGTTCCGGTATCTATTGCTGCTTACGCAAAAAAACATGGCGTTCCTGTAATTGCTTTTGTGGGTTCATTTCAAGGGGACCGCGAACAATTTAGACAGTCTGGAATTAATGCAATAGTCCCAATTGTTAAAGATATATCGACATTAGAGGAAGCAATTAAAAATGTAAAAAGTAACCTTAGAAATGCTGCTCAGATGACATTTGATTTGTTGAATATTTAAAATAAAAAAGCTGACAATATATTGTCAGCTTTTTTTATTATATTTATGAATGTAGTAAACAGGTAACCCTAACAATGTAATTCCTATTCCTGTAATACAAAGTACAGGTTGTCTGAATAAAGTAGAAATAAGAATAAATGCTCCACCTAAAATTGCAATAATAGGGGGAATTGGGTAGAAGTTTATCTTGTAAGGTCTTTCTAAATCAGGCTCTCTTTTTCTCAAGATAAATACCCCAAAGAATAACATCATTGAGAATATCCACATAACAAATACCAACATATCAGTTAGAAAATCAAATGATCCCATCAATATCATCAGTACTGCAATGATTGTTTGAACAATACCTGCATTAACAGGAATCATAGTTTTCTTTGTAAGTTTTGAAAAGAACTTAGAAAAAATTAATTGGTCATCACTTCCTAATACGAAAGGTACACGAATACCAGTCATAGAATAGCCATTAATAGAACCAAAAACAGATATTAAAATTCCAATAGTAACAATTTTTCCCCCGATGTTACCAAAAATTCTCACAGCAGCATCAGAAGCTGCGTTTTCATTTCCAGGAATCAAATTGAATGGCAAAAATTTTACGAATACAAAGTTAATAAAAACGTACACTAGTGTGATTAAGAAGATACCGACAATAATAGATTTGGATAAATCTTTTTCAGGCTTTTTCATTTCACCAGCCATGTTACCAACGTTCATCCAACCATCAAAGGCAAACATTGTAGCTAATAATCCACCACCAAGGGATGACCAGAAATTAGAGTGTGATCCAGATGTAATAGGGAATAAAGAAAATTCATTTGTAGATTTAGTGAATAGTCCTACTACAATAATTAAAATAATAGGAATCAGTTTTGCAATGAGAGCAATTGATTGAATCGATCCACTGACTCTAGCACCTAGTAAGGTAGTTGCAAATAAAAATACAGCAATAGCGATAGCTATTGGCACAGTCCATCGGCCATCAGTTATACCCAGTAAGTTAAGGGTTTGAGTAGCGAAGATGATTGAGAGAGCACTAATCCCAGCAGGGTAATAAATTACCGATTGTGCCCAACCTAGTAAAAATGCTGGAACTTTTCCATAAATATGTTCGATGTATTTAAAAATACCACCAGCAATTGGCAATGCTGTAGCAAGTTCAGCAACGGTTAATCCTGCGTTAATAGTAATGAAACCTGCCAATATCCAGACAAAAACAGTTAAACTAGCGGAACCAGTTGCTTCTGTGACACTAGATATTTTGAAAAAGACACCTCCACCGATAACCAACCCCATTACGGTAGATAATGCATGAAAGAAACCAAGTTCTTTCTTTAGAAATTTTTGATTATTCTCCATATAATTGCTCCCAAAATTTTAATATATTTAATTATATGATATAAAGTGCTAATGCTGTATTGTTTTTTGTGGTAATTAATCATTTAAATAAGTAAAATATTAATGAGGTGATATTATGTTAAACTTAGGAATCATTGGAACCAACTGGATTACAAAGCAATTCATTGAAGCTTCAGATGAAACAAATAGCTTCAAGTTAACTCATATATATTCTAGAACTGAAGAAAAAGCAAAGGATTTTGCAGGTTCAGTTAACGCAGCTGACGCCAAAATTAGTACTGATTTGGAAGAATTCTTCAGTAGTGATGATTTTGATGTTGTCTATATAGCATCACCAAATTCATTGCATTATTCACAATCAAAACTAGCAATGGAACATGGTAAACACGTAATTGTAGAAAAACCTTCGACTGCCAATATTCGTGAATTTACTATTCTTGAAGAAACAGCTAAATCAAATAATGTTTATTTCTTAGAGGCAGCTAGACATATACATGAACCAATTTTTAAGAGTGCTGAAAAATATGTGAATGAGAACCGCTCTGAATTAACTGGTGGAACATTCTCATATATGAAGTACTCTAGTAAGTATGATGATTTCTTGGCAAAGAAAATTCCTAACGTATTTACTACTAAGTTCTCAGGTGGAGCATTGTATGATCTAGGCGTTTATGCAGTTTATGATGCCGTTGTATTGCTTGGTCGACCAGATAAAATCAATTATGATGCTGAAATCTTAGAAGGTGGAATCGACGGTAGTGGAGTGCTAACACTTAGCTATCCTGATTATGATGCTAACTTAATCGTTGGTAAAACAAAGAATTCTCACATACCATCAGAGGTTTATTTTGGTAAAAAGACATTATTATTAATGGATAATGGTGGAGATATCACCAATGTTACATTGGTAAATGGTAACAGCGAAGATCTAATTAGTAATGAAAAGAGTTCTAACCCTATGGATGCAGAAGCAGTTGAATTTGCCAGAATTATTGAAGAAAATGATCAAGCTGCATTTGAAAAATTACTAGGTTATTCTCGTACAGTTAATAAATTACTAGAACAAGCCAGAATTACTGCAGGAATTATATTTGAATCAGATAAGGAATATTAAAATTGGAAATACCTACAAAATTCCAAAATTATTTCAAACAGAATAATTTTGAAAAAATGACAACTATTCAAGAGACGGTTTTCGAACCTTTTATTAATGGTGAAGATTTTGTCGCTATGGCACCCACAGGTTCAGGGAAAACATTGGCTTTTGCTATGCCAATACTTCAAAATATTACACCGAATGATGGACTTCAAGTTGTTATTTTGGAACCATCACAGGAACTCGCAGTACAAGTTCGTAATGTAATTGCTCCTTTAGCTAAAGAGTTTGGCTGCAAGGTACAATCAATTACAGGTGGAGCCAATCCTAAACGTCAACTGGACAAACTAAAAGAAAAACCAGAGATTATTGTAGCTACTTTAGGTCGTTTAGATGATCTAGTTAAAGCAAAAAAAATTAAGTTGGCTACGGTTCAGACTGTTGTTGTTGATGAAGCAGATGAAATGTTGAACAGTACTAAACTTCAGTCAGTACGTGAGTTACTTTCTGATATGCCTGAGGATATACAATTGACATTTTTCTCAGCCACTGCCAATGACATATTTAATGATATGAAGAAATGGTTTGGCGTTGATTTTAATGTAATCGATCAAAGAAGTGACGAAAGTTATACCACAGGGATTAAGCATTATTTTATTAACACAACTGATGATGGCATGAAGGATATGCTTATTCGTCAAATGGCACATAATAGAAAATTCCTAGGTATGGTTTTCTTTAATAATTCTCGATCTTTACACAAAGTGATAAGTAGTTTGGATCACAATAAAACCAACTTTGTAGCTTTAGATAGTAAGATGTCCTCACAGTCTAGAAAAGAAGCACTACAATTATTTACAAGTAAAAAAGTGAATTTGATGTTAACTACAGATGTTGCCGCACGAGGTATGGACATCAATAACGTAACTAATGTCGTTAACTATATGGTTCCTAGAGATAAAAATGAGTATACTCATCGTGCAGGTAGAACTGGTCGTATGGGTAAAGAAGGTAGCGTTGTTACCTTTGGTAATACTCATGATTATCGTAATTTAAAGAGTTATACAGATTCTGAGATAGAAAAAGTATTCTTGAACGCTGATGGCTCTTTTAGTGATAAAGAAACATATAACAAAAAACGTAA
The DNA here is from genome assembly GCF_002762335.1 of Companilactobacillus metriopterae. Classification (NCBI taxonomy): domain Bacteria; kingdom Bacillati; phylum Bacillota; class Bacilli; order Lactobacillales; family Lactobacillaceae; genus Companilactobacillus; species Companilactobacillus metriopterae. Next base: position 571,328 of record NZ_CP024610.1, read on the forward strand.
GAAACGTGCTGAAACTTCTAAAGGTGATAAACCTAAGGCAAAGAAGCGCTTGCGTGATCAGAAGAACAAAGGTAAACGTCGTAAACCATCGACAGAATCAAAGTGATAAAGTATTCACTTTGTTACTTGGTCCCTTGGCTCAGTAGGATAGAGCAACTGCCTCCTAAGCAGTAGGTCCCCGGTTCGATTCCGGGAGGGATCATAAAAAAACCTCTATACATTTGTATAGAGGTTTTTAATTTATAGAGTCTTGTAAATTAAATTCATTTCCTAATTTATTCATATGGTGATTATTAAAATAGTCTATATATTTTATTTAAAACACTTTTAGTTAATAAAAGTGTTTTTTATTTTGTTGACAATCCATCAATGTGAGTTATAATTTGCAAAAAGACATATATATCTTACATGTGGGGAGGGCAAATGAAAAACAAGAAAATGAAAATAGCACGATTAGAAAAAGATTTAAATCAAAATGATTTGGCAAGTATAGTTGGAGTTACACGTCAAACCATAGGATTGATTGAGTCGGGAGACTATAATCCTAGCTTGAATTTGTGCATTGCAATTTGTAAGGCACTTGATAGAACACTAGATGAACTATTTTGGGGGAATGATAATGATTAAGAAAATAGATGAACGAGTAAAATTATTTCAGGGTAAGGTTTCAGGAGAAGTGCTATCTATATTGTTAGCTTTTCTCGTAATTGATATTTTTTATAAGTCTTTTTTTACAAACTTTGAATTTCAAAGCTATATATCTGAACTATATATGTTACTAGGCGTTACGTTATATATTATTATTCGTTATTTGATTGCTGGGAATGATCTAATTCAGGTTAAAGGTAGTTATATATTTGGGGGAATTTTTATAACCAGTATTTTAGTGACAGCTATTGGTGGTATTAGCAGTTATTCAAAGTATCACTCTTTTTATATTCAAAATAACTTCTCAACATTTTGGTTCGTTTTAGGCATCATGTTCTTAAGTTCATTTATATTAACGGGTATAATCTTCACGTTAGTTTACGTTATAAATAATAGACGACAAAAACAAATTGATAAGAAACTAGATATTGAAGAAAACGATTAGTAGGTTATCATTAACATTGCGGGGGTAATGTTATGAAATTAAAAACTATTAGATGTATTGCAATGGCGCTAATTTTGATAGTATTTATTGGTGGGATGTATCTTGAGAACCAGAATGTTTTAAGTTCAAGTCTTATATCACTAACTATGATGTTGTTAAATTTAATTATAGTTTTTGGGATTTATTTTATAAGTAAAATGCCGAGATATAAAGCTCAACAAAATCAAGCAGTAAGTAAAGTAATCGTAGTACCACTCTTGGTGATTCTGGCAATCATGATGTTGTTACCACTTATAATTCAATTTTTAATTGTTGTATAGTAAACGAAAAGGATGATCTCAATTTGAGATCATCCTTTTTTACATGCTCTAAGTAATATTAAAATAGTTATATATTTTTCGGGAATTATATGTAGCTATATTAATATTGATGTGTGAGGGGAAATTTATGAAGAAAAAAATTACTAGGTATATTGAAATAGTACTTATTTTAAGTGTTTTGGCTATGGGAATGTATCTTAAGGACGATAGTGTCATGGGCTTAGATCTTGCAATTTTAATGACATTTGCGTTCATACTAGTTATAGTAATTGGATTTTATGTTTTAAACATATTTCAAAACCTTAAGGAAAATGAATATCAATTAACAATGAAAACATTTTGGTTGCCATGGTTATACTTGTTTATTTTTATATTTGTATTATCAATATTAATAATGATTTTTTTATACGAGTATCTTATTAATAATAGGTATTTTACTTAGAATAAATGCTACTGCTGTTGAAATGACAAGAGTAATTACAAATATCCATAGGAAATCATTTGGATGAACGAATAATAAAACAATTTCAATAACTATTCCATGTATTAAGTAAATTCCGTAACTCAGAGGAGCTACCAATTTACCTGTACTTCTCATCCAATTAGGATAGGAGTCTTCCAATGATTGGAAATATAAAAAGATCTCCATAGATGCAAGCAAGACAAGTGGATCTTGTTCCACACTAACCGTTGCAAATTGTAATTCTGGATAAAGAAATTTAAAGAAGTTTTCGTATACAATCAGTACTATTAACATCAAACTAATAACTAAATGTGAGTTACCTTGGAAATAGGTGTTTTTAAGCTTTGATAGTCGATATCCCAGTAGGAAGTAACCAAGAAGTGGACTTCCGAAAGTATATATATGGAAGTATTTGCTAATATCTTTTGGTAATGAACTGGAGAAGAATGGAATTAGGATAAAAATTATCAACCACAACCATAATATGTAGTCTAAAGTTTTCATACTTATATTATCTATGGCAGCTTTTAAAAATGGAGAAATCAGATAAAAAGCTATCAAGGGATAGACAAACCAGTACGCTGGAGTAACAGGTTTTGTTAGAATCAGCCAAAAACTATGCCAAAAATCTATAATGCCAAAATGATGATCGATTTGCATAGTGGTCCATAATGTTGCAATTGACCAAATTAAAAATGGGATTACTAGCCTGGGTATTCTTTTTAAGAATAGGTAAGTAAGACTTTTTGTTCGTGGACTATTAAGAATTAAAGCACCACTGACCATCAAGAAAATAGGGACGGCTGGTAGCGATATACTGATGAAAGTATTCGCCAACATCCAGTTAGTATTAAAGGAAGGATGGGACCACTGATTTGATCCAGCGTGAGCCATGATAACACCAGACATTGCTAGAATTTTTAAAATATCAAAGTAAGTGACTCGATGATTTCGTTCTCTCACGCCTATTACCCCCATTCTACAAGTTAATATTCAAATTATGGGACAAAAAAGTTAAGAACTAGTTAAATGTTAAGAATTCCTTAAGATGGCATTTCTAGCAGGCTGACGCCGTGTAACCGCCTTAAAATCGGGTTTTTCAAGTACTCCATTTGATAGTGTCCCGTTTATTTGTTAGCATTTTAGTTATAGATTTTTACAAATGAAATCAAAATTTTCATGTAAAAAATTTAGTGGGAGGATTTAATGACTGCAAAAGTTGAAGTTAGAAATCTAACAAAAATTTTTGGAAACCGCTCAAATGCAGCTGGAGAATTATTGCTGAAGGGGACAAGTAAGCAAGAAATTTTAAAGAAAACAGGTGCTACAGTAGGTGTAGACAGAGCTAACTTTCAAATAGAAGATGGCGAAATATTTGTAATAATGGGTTTATCAGGTAGTGGTAAATCAACATTAATTAGAATGATTAACCGTTTAATCGAACCAACACACGGAGATATTTTTATTGATGGTGAAAATTTAACAAAACTTGATAAGAAAGCTCTACGCGAAACTCGTCGTACCAAGATGGGTATGGTATTCCAAGATTTTGGTTTGTTACCAAATAGAACTGTTATTCAAAATGTTGAGTACGGTTTGGAAATAAGAGGAGTTTCTAAAGAAGAAAGATACGATAAAGCTAGAAAATCATTATCCAAAGTAGGAATTGATGGCTATGATGATCAATACCCAGATCAGCTTTCAGGTGGTATGCAACAGCGTGTTGCTTTAGCACGTGCATTAGCTAATGGACCAGAGATTTTATTGATGGATGAGGCTTTCTCTGCTCTTGATCCTTTGAATAGAACAGAAATGCAAGATCAATTGATTGATCTACAAGAAGATTTAAATAAGACAATTATTTTCATTAGTCATGATTTGAATGAAGCCTTGAAATTAGGTGATCATATCATGATCATGCGTGATGGAGAAGTTGTTCAAACTGGTACACCAGAAGAAATTTTGACACAACCAGCTAATGATTATGTGGAAGCATTTATTGAAAATGTTGATCGTAGTAAGGTTCTGACTGCTTCAAATGTTATGATTCGACCAGTTATGATCAATATTGATAAACAAGGACCAAGAACTGCATTAAAACAAATGCGTGATAATGAAGTTTCCAATGGTTATGTTGTAAATAATAAGCGTGAATTAATTGGTGTTGTAGATGCTACGGATATGATTGAATTGATCAGATCCAAAAGTACAGACATGAAATCAATTGTAAAAACTGATATTCCAAAAACCGATGTTGATACACCAGTATCAGATATTATGGATGATATATCTACTTCTACAATACCTTTTGCAGTAACTAATGATAAAAATCAACTTCAGGGAATTATTGTTAGAGGTGCTGTTCTAGGTGTACTCTCAGGAATGGAGGTAAGTGACTTTGAATAATTTACCAAAATTACCATTAGCAGATTGGATCGATAAATTTGTAGCATGGTTAACACAATTTACAGGATTTTTTAATGGACTAACGAATTTTATAGGTGCTATTAATAGTACCTTCCAATTCATATTTGATTTATTACCTATATGGCTATTTATGATAATAGTTATCGGGGTAACTTATTTTGTTAATCGTAAACACCAAAGATGGAGTTTATTGATTTTTGAATTATTAGGAATGTTATTTATTTGGAATTTGGATTTTTGGCGTGATATGACACAGACTTTGTCATTGGTTTTGACATCTAGTCTTATCGCCTTGGTAATAGGTATTCCATTAGGAATTCTGATGGCAAAAAGTAACATTGCTAAGGTTATCTTAGAACCAATTCTTGATTTTATGCAGACTATGCCTGCGTTTGTTTATCTAATTCCAGCTGTTGCATTATTCGGTATTGGAATGGTGCCAGGTATTGTTGCTTCAGTTATCTTTGCAATGCCACCAACAGTTCGTATGACTAATATGGGAATTCGTGATGTTCCTAGTGACCTTATTGAAGTCGCTGATTCTTACGGATCTACTGAATGGCAAAAACTAATCAAAGTACAATTGCCATTGGCTAGAAATAGCTTGATGGCAGGTATCAACCAAAGTATGATGCTTTCACTTTCAATGGTTGTTATTGCTTCAATGATTGGAGCAATGGGACTAGGAACCAAAGTATACTTTGCCGTTGGTAGAAATGATGCTGGTAATGGATTTACTGCTGGTTTGGCAATTGTTATTTTGGCAATCATTATGGATAGATTGACACAATCGTTGATCAAGCAACGAGAAAATTAATATGGGTGGGGTGATTCTTTGAAATTTAAAAAAGCAATTATTCTATCAGGTTTATTATTATTGATACTACCTATATTGGCAGGATGTACTACTACATTGAAAAAATATGATGCCAATGAAAAGCTAGGTCCACAAGTCAATTACACAATCACAGGTATAGACGCGGGGGCTGGTATCATGGCTACTACACAAACTGCTATTCAAAAGTACGGTTTGAATATATCAAATTGGCAATTACAAACCAGTTCAACAGCAGCCATGACTAGTACACTTGATAAGGCAATTGAAAATAAACAGCCAATTGTTATAACAGGGTGGCAACCTCACTGGATGTTTACAAAATATCCAATCAAGTTTTTGAAAGATCCTAAAAATGCTTATGGATCATCAGAACATATAAACACCATTGTGCGTAAGGGTTTAAAGAGTGATATGCCAGAAGCATACACAATTTTAGATCGTTTCCACTGGAAGTCAACTGATATGTCATCAGTAATGTTAGACGTTAATGCAGGTATGGATCCTTCCAAAGCTGCAAAAAAATGGATTAAGAATAATCAAACTCAGGTTAATCAATGGACAGACGGCGTTAAAAAAGTTAATGGCAAAAAAATCAAATTAACTTATGTCGCATGGGATTCTGAAATTGCATCGACAAACGTTGTAGCTGAAGTCTTGAAAGAGCACGGCTACTCTGTGACTATCCAATCCATGGAAATGCAACCAATGTGGGCTTCCATCGCGACAAATGCCGCTGATGCGCAAGTTTGTGCTTGGTTACCAAATACATCCAAACAGTTCTACGATGACTACAAGGGCAAATATGACGACCTAGGACCTAATCTAGAAGGTGCCAAGGTTGGATTGGCAGTTCCTAAGTATATGACTAATATAAATTCAATCGAAGATTTGAAAAAATAAAGAAAAGCATTCTCACTAATATTTAGTGGGAATGCTTTTTTATTTAACGTCGAATATAAAATTCTTAAAATTATTGTATATTTCTATATCAAATAACAATTGGAAAATGGTCTACGATATTCGATATTTTTGCAAATTTGTTGCTATTATGGAACGACATCTTATTATTAGATGACTAATCATAAAGGAATGAATCATGCTTAAAATTAAAAATAGTATTATTTTTGCAATATTTATCTCAATAATATTATTTGCTGGAATCATTAAAATTAATAGTACAGATGTATATGCTGCTCCATTTGCTACATTTAATGGGTTTAAAAATTTTAATGGTATATCTAATCAAAAATTTTGGCCATACGGAAATACCACTGGTTGGCAGCAAAGCGCTATTGAAGATGCTTTTTATAAATGGAATTCGTCAAATGGGCAAGGTGTTCGTACTCCTATGAATCTCTCTCATACAAGTGATAAGGCGAAAAGTATCATTGATCTTTCCTATGCAAAAAGTTGGTGGGATGTATCTAGAACTAGAACAGGTGAAACAACTTATTGGAATTGGGGAAATAAAATTGTAGGACCTAATGCGAATTGGTCATCTGCCCATTCAGTTTGGGGGTACAGATTGGCATTACAGTACAGGAATATTTGCAAATACAGCAACCGGTAATATATATAAGAAGCAAACTTTTGCTCATGAAATAGGTCATGCTGTTGGATTAGCACATAATATTGATTTTTCATATATGACTATTATGAGGCCGGACCTTGCAACTATTCCTAGAACAGTTACTGGGCCATGGTTTAATGATCTTTATGGCATTAATTATCTTTATAAATAATTATATAAGGAGAAATTTTTATGAAAAAATTTACAATTATTTTATTGGTTATAGTTTTTATTCTACCAATATCAGCATGTTCCAACAAAAATACTGCAAAGAATTCAAATGAACAAAATCCTAAAATTGAAATGAAATCATTAATCTCCAAGAACAATAAAAATTGGAAGTCTAAAGTTAAGAGTACCAAAGTTGAATATACACAGTCAGCAGAATCTCTATATCCTCTAATTCCCAAAAATTTAGAAGACTTCAAAACTCTGGATTCAACTGTAATTGAAGGTACTATTCTTAATCTAGAAGAAATGTATGGTGCTAAGAATACTGCGACTACAAAAGCAACTATTCAAGTTAATGAGATTATATCAGGAAAAGAGAAAGTCCAAGGACAGATTATCCATGTTATTTTTAGAGGTGGATTCACTAGTGTCAAAGATCTTTATGACGGATTTGCAGATAAGGCAAGAGCCAATGGAGCAACATTTGACCCAGAATCCTCTGAAAAAGTTTACATAGAATATCAAGATGATCCGATGCCTGAGATCGGTTCAAAGATTATTACAGGAATCAATCCTAATAGATCAGATGGATTTAACGATATATATGATAAATATCTTCTGGCAAATGGATTGGGTGGTAAGGATTCATATTCTGTTTCAGTACCGGAATATAACATTTGGATAAAAGCTCCTAATGCAGATAAATTTATTATAAATAATCCGGAATTGAATAAGATGAAAGGTGCTGATTCTGAAAATAGTTTGGCACAACAATTAAATCAATTAACAGTTAAATTTAATTCCAAGTACAACAAGTAAAAGCATTCTACTACAATGAGTAGAATGCTTTTTTATTAATTATTATTTACTTTTCTCTGTTGGTTCATGAACGCAATAAATGATATTCCGGTTAGAATAACAGCTACGACACCATAAACTACAAAGGAATCTATAACACCAAATCTAGAGAACAGACTGGTAATGATTATAGTTTCCAAGAACATCAATCCTGCTGTCAGTGTATTCACACTTGATATAAGAGATGTTCTAATCTGATCATTTGAAGCATCTTGCACTACTGCATTTAATGAAGTATCGACGAATTCAAACGAGAATTCGATTGCAAAGTAGGCGATTAATAGAGTTATAAAGTATTCTCCCTTGATCATTGCAAATGAGATAAGCGTTATACCAAGAAATATACTGATAGCACGTTTAGTTCCGATTCTTTGCGAAATCTTTTCGATTGATACTGATGCTACAGCTGAAAGTGCTAGAGCAATTGTCAAAATAGTTGCTGATGTAAATGGTGTTAGATGTTTTGCAGAGAGTAGCATCTGAGCAAAGTTCAGCAATGCTGAAATAGTGAGATTGTAATAATCAGGTATCTAATTTCTTTGAGTTTTAGAATACTAAACAATTCGATGAACATATCCTTTATACTCATTAGTTCTTCATCATCATCTGGATCGATGTCATCAGATTCTTTGTTGATGAATAATAATATAAAGATAGAAAGTACCTGAGTTAAAATTTCGATAATGAAAATACTTTGCCATGAAATAGTTGTTAAGTAACCACCAATCATTGAACTGACAGTTAAACCAATAATTGTTATAGCTTCAAAAATTCCAATTTTGTGTTGGTAGCTTTGTTCAGGATTAGTTTGATAAATCAATGTTTGATCGCTACCAGAAATCATTGACAGTCCTGCACCATAGGCTACAAAACCAATAATCAGGCTAATGTACCCTAGATTCAATAAAAGTGCTAGCAAGTAGATTATTATCAGAATATGTTCGATGTTCATAACTTTTTTAGCACCTAATCGGTCACTTAAAACTCCAGAAGGAAATTCAAAGATAAAACATTGCCAATGTTAGCAATGTTTGCAAAAAACCAATCTGAACAGTGCTATATCCTTGATGCTGTAAATAATTGATCCAAATAGATCTTTCAAAAAATAATGCTCCCCAGAATGCATAAACATAGAGTCTGTTTTGCTTAAAATGTGCCATAATACTTCCCCGTAATCCACAAAAACGTATGTAATAATTTTCATTATTTTTTGCCTATAAATAATGCTTTGGGTTAAGTATATAAGAAATAAATTAAAATACAAACGGTTTATCTAATATTTATTAGAAGGGTTATAATTAACAGGAATACTTTTATATTGTGGGGGGAGCACTATGAAAAAGTATATTATCTCACGTAATTTTTTAATTTTCGGAATATATTTGTTGTTAACTTTGTTTCACAGTGCAATCAATGTTAGTTATGCTGGCTTTATCAAATTTCTAACAGAACTAGCAACTGGCCAGAAACATATTACGATAAGTTCTTTAATATTAATTGTCGTCGTCTATGCTTTCATAGTTTCCTTCTCTAATTTTATTGCTGGTTATTTGAAGAATAACTTAATTTTTAGAGGAATATACAACTTGAGAAGGGAAGTATTTTCAAAATTACTAGGTAAAGATGTTGGAAGTTATGGCAACAGTGATATAGGAAAAAGTTTTTCATTACTTGGACAAAAAACAGAAATTATAGAGCAGTACTATTTTGGATCCGTCTTCACAATTATTTCTTACACGATGCAAGTTGTTTTGGCAGTAGTTTATTCGTGGTACTTAAATCAGACAATGACAATTTTTATTTTGATATTAGTTGTTCCGTCAGTATTATTGCCGTTTTTTAGTGAGAACATTTTAAGGAAAATAAAAGAACCACTTTTGAAAGATATTGAAACTTATACAAGTCTTGTTTCCGATTGGTTAAGTGGATTCACAACAATAAAAAATTTTAGTAGTGAATTTTTCTTAAAAAGAAAGCACGATTCTAATGCAGCAAATCTACTAAATGATCAAAGTAAAGACATTTTGGTTAGGAAGATAGTAAGTAGTTTGTCTCAATTCTTAGGGGATTTCATGTACTTAGGAACATGGGTAGTGGGAATTATTCTTATTTGGAATAATAATCTAGGACTAGCTACATTTATGGCATTTACGCAGTTGTCTGGCATTATTTCATTTCCAGTTGAATCGATAACTAACACCTTGTCTGATATATTTGGTGGCAAGAGCGCTTATAGGGAATATCTTTCATTCTTGGAAGAGGTTGAAGATCAGTCTAATAAAAATAATGACCGTCAAATAAGTATTCGTAGTCCGTTTATTGAAATTAAAAATGTAGATATAGAGAACACTAATCATATCCTTCCAACTAATGTAAATATGCAGATTAACCTCGGAGAAAAAGTGCTACTTTGTGGGGAAAGTGGTTCTGGTAAGACCACTATTTTGAATAGTATTCTGGGTTATAAACAAATTTCTAAGGGAAACATATCGATAGGTGGAGACAATATAAGCAATCTATCATCGGAACAAATTGTTAAAGTTATTGGTTATCAAGAACAGAGAACTTATATATTTTCTGGAACAATCTTAGAAAATATTACGGTATTTTCTTCTAAATTCTCTGATGAAGAAATTCAAAGAGCAATGAAAATCACTGGTTTCGATAAGGTTGTAGAAAAAATGCCTAACCAATTAGGAACAATGGTTGGGCAAAATAGTACTATTCTTTCAGGTGGAGAGACAGAGACTTGGAATTACAAGAAATATTCTTTTTAATAAGCAATTTCTTCTAATTGATGAATTGGCAAGTGGGTTAGATGTACCATCTGCCAAAACTCTGGAAGATGATCTATTTAAATTAAAAATTGGATTCATCTATGTTTCTCATGATGTAAGTGATTTGACAGATAAACGTTTTGATAAAATCTATCAAATATCAAACAAAACTGTGAAGCTGATTTAATAATCTAGTTTCATATCATGATGTAAAATTCCGGCATCTAAATATTGATCTCCAATAACTTTGAATCCTAATTTTTTGTAGAACCCCTGTGCTTGATCTTGAGCACCTAAGATGGCATATTTGTAGTTTTCTTTTTTAGTATGTTCAATGATATCTTCGATTAATAGAGAGGCAATGCCTTTTTTACGTGATGATTTAATTACAGCTACACGTTGGATATGAACGCCACCATCATCGGTAGGAAAGTATCTGGCAGTGGAAATTGCTTTGTCATCTTCATAGATAGTGACATAGGTACACTTATCTTCGTATTCGTCTACTTCCATATTTTCTGGCACGTTTTGTTCATCAATGAACACTTCTTTACGAATAGCTAATCCGTCAGTATAGATGTTTGAATTTAGGTCATCAGAATATTTTATTTGCATAGGTTATTCTCCTTTTGCATTTAATTCTAACAAAAAAAGAAGCTCAATGAGCTTCTTTTTAATTTTGTGTCTTTTCTTCTTCGATATTTTCCATATCAACATTTCGTACTGGACTGACCCAAGTACCATGGCCATATCCCATAATTGTTTTGATAGCAGGGATAAATGTCATAACAAGTGCTAAGGCATTAACCTGCCAATAAACAATCATGTATATCGGCATAAAGAACAGGTATTTCAGTTTCCTGCCTCGATCGTCGACGATAAGAGCAGATAATAACTGCAACAATCCGGCAAACATTTCAAAGGCAACAAAGATAAACGCCATGGCAAACATGTGGAAGAGTCGCTCATCATTTCCTAGGAAAATAAATCTTACTGCGGTAATTAAAAATAGAATAGTTGTAATAAAGTAGAAGAATGACCATAGGATACTTAATGACTGATCAAGTAAGAAAACTAATTGTCGATTGTACTTCACGGGGTGGGTGATGATTTTCATGAAGTTAGTTAGCCAAACTTCAGTACCACCTTTTGCCCATCTCTTACGTTGATTATAAAGACTTTGAAGATCATCAGGCACATTCATGTAGAACATAATATTTGGTGCGAAAATAGTAGACCAGCCACCAATTTGATGATCCCAAGCAATACTGATATCCTCTGTGGCACGGTCTTGTCTGAATAAACCAACATCAATCAGCGCATCACGACGGTACATAGTGTTAGCACCACTATATGCGTACATATTTCCAAGAGCGGCGATTTGCCCACGTTTGATAACACCAACGATACTTGAAAATTCTACAGTTTGCGATTTTGTGATAATTTTACTTCTGTTTTGAACATCCATGTTGGCTGTAACAGCAGCTACGTTTTGACCTTCTTCACCATTGAAGTAATTCATGTACTTCCAAAGTGCATCAGGTTCTGGAATAGAATCAGCGTCGTTACTTAGGATAAATTCACCGTGTGCAAAAGCCACACCGACGTTAAAAGCATGTGCTTTACCCTGATTCTTTTCAAAGTGAACAACACGTAGATTTTCGTATTTTTTCATCAATCGATCTAAGATTTCAGGTGTTTTATCTGTAGATCCATCATCGGTAACTAGTATTTCATAGTTTTTATTATCATAAGTAAGATCATTCATTAGATAATTGATAGTATGTTCAATCATAACTTCTTCATTGTGAGCAGGAATCATGATTGTTATGAATGGTTCATTTTCAGGATCAAACTTTTCATAGTTGAGAATTTTGTGACCATAGATAGTTTGATAGCAGATAACACCGATGAACCAGCAAAATGCTCCCAAGATAGGGTAGGAAACAAGTATCAAAAGAATAAAGTTCATCGTAGCGTCAAATGTAGATAGACCAGTATTCAAATGTATCATTTGTTTGCCTCCGCTTCTTTATATATTTCTCTAATGGTATCTGAATCTAGATTTTGTTCTGGTTTCACAGAATAATATTTGATTGAGCGGCGGACTTCAGGTTGACCGAATTCTTCAGTATAGAAATCCTTCATTGCATTACGTCTTGTAAGCAAGCGCTCTTGATCGTACTTAGTTTCTTTTTTAGTGTGATGTTTTGTATAGTAATTGTTTTGGATAGTGAAGATGATAGTAATTAGCGCAATTACTACAAAAGCAATGATGAAGAATCGACCAAATCCATAGAAGAGATCACGTCCTTCTTGATAATTCCAAATAGTTCTTAAAGTTTTTTTGTTAAAAAATAATGTTGCAGAAATTGTCCAGTATATTGGAATGATAAAGCACATCCAACCCAGAATAACTATTACAGTCTGACGAAATTTAAGCCAGAAGTTTCCTTTTTCAAAATATTTGTCATTAATGTATTTTTCAGCAGTCTTACGTTCTTCATGCTCTTTAGTATTTTGTTCTTTCATACGTTTCCCCTATATTTGTATACTAAAATATGTTGTAATTTATAACAAAATAAATTATAACTGTATGTGAGTGAATTAACAATTACTATAAGGGGGTTATTATGAAAATTTGGTGGGGTGCTAATATATTTTGGATTATTGCTTATGCTGTAATCACGATAATTATTTATGTTAGAAAAGTTGATGGGTCAGGTGTGGTACAAACACCAGGTTTAAAAACAGCAACTTTCATCGTATGGACAAGCTTTATTATTTTGGTATTCTTTGTTCAAATGATTATTTATTTTGTAATGAAGCGAAATGTAAAACAATAAAAAAAGAACATCTCATGTGAGATGTTCTTTTTAATTTCTTTTTTGATTAACTTGTTTAGTTTTCTTTTTGTTTTTATCTTTATTGTCATCTTGTTTGACATCAAATTTAATAATTTTTTCAGCGGAGTCTTTTCCCATCATTTTGTCAAGCATTTTTGATAGTTGGTTGAACTGTTTAATCATAAAATCGTCATCTTCTAAGCTCATCTTGATCTCCTTGGGATATGATGTAATCAAGTATACTATAGATTAATATGTAAAAGATGATAATTATTTTTATTAACTACTTTTGGGGTGTGATGTAATAATTATCAGATATTGTTTGGGGGTTCAAATTATATGGGGGCGTTAACATGAGAACAAAAGTATTAATGGCACTACCAACGGTTATTTTGATAGCCATTGCAGTTTGTGGATTGATAATTGGCAATAAAGACTATATAGCTTGGGGTATGGGTCTTATGTACGTATATAATCCGCTTATTTTCTTTGTTTTTGAGATGGGTAATTCTTATCGTTTAGATAAAGAATGGACTAAATCTAGAATTATATTTGACACATTTATAATTGGGACGTGGGTCATCGTTATCTTGATAGGATTTTATTTAATGGGACATAATTAAACTGTATTTATAATAAAAAAAGAACATCTCATGTGAGATGTTCTTTTTAATTGCTTAAATTTTAAATTAAGCTTTAGGTGTACCAAACCATTCGATACGTTCTTCAACTGTATCTTGGATAGCTTGTGTACCAGGTGCAAGAAGTTTACGAGGATCAAATCCTTTACCTTCTAGATCTTTACCTGCTTCGATGTATTCGCGAGTTGCTTTAGCGAATGCAAGTTGACATTCTGTATTAACGTTAACTTTTGAAATACCCATTGAGATAGCTTTAACGATTTGTTCCTTAGGAATTCCTGAACCACCGTGAAGTACTAGAGGTGTCTTGATAGCGTCTCCTAGTTCTTGTAGACGATCAAAGTTTAGTCCTTGCCAGTTAGCTGGGTAAACACCATGAATGTTACCAATACCAACAGCTAGGTAATCAACACCTGTGTCAGCTAATTGTTTTGCTTCATCAACGTCAGCAATTTCACCGGCACCAACGATACCGTCTTCTTCACCACCAATTGAACCAACTTCTGCTTCAACTGAGATTCCTTTAGCATGTGCTAAAGCAACGATTTCTTTAGTTTTTTCTAGGTTTTCTGCAAATGGTAGGTCATGTCCATCGAACATAACTGAGTTGTATCCAACTTCGATACATTCTTTAGCAGCTTCGTAGTTACCGTGATCCAAGTGCATGATAACTGGAACAGTGATATTCATTGCTTTTACTGTAGATTCTACAAGGTTTTTACATAATTCGTAACCACCCATATATTTAGCAGCACCCATTGATGTTTGGATTAGGATAGGAGTTTGTGTTTTTTCAGCAGCAGCCAAAATTGCACGAGTCCATTCTAGGTTGTTAGTGTTAAAAGCACCAACAGCATATTTACCTTCACGAGCTTTTTTGAAAATTTCGTTTCCGTTAGTTAAAACCATGATAGTCCTCCAAAAGTTTTTTAATTATACAATGTCTATTTTAACTCAAAATATTGATAAATAGAAATGTTTTGTTGAAGTATTTTCTGTAAATTAATATCAAATTATGTGAAAATAAATAAAAGATAAAGCACCTAGTATGCAAGAAAGTATTACTAGCGTGATCCATGCCGCTTTTGCAGAAAAGTCCTTTGTGAAACTTAGGTAGATAGAAATAATAAAAAAGAATCCCCAAAAGAGTATAAAAATACCTGCAATCATTAAAATTATAATTGAATTTGTCATATTACAAATTATAGCAGTTTAGATTGTATAAAATTGGTTTAGTATAGTTTTCTTTTTTGATATACTTCTATATAAGTAACTACGAGGTGATAAAGTGGATAAAATTAAAGTAATGACCGTTTTCGGTACTCGACCAGAAGCTATCAAGATGGCACCACTAGTACTAAAATTAAAAGAAAACAGTGATCGTTTTGAAACTGTTACAGTTGTTACAGCTCAACATCGTCAGATGTTAGATTCTGTTTTGGAAATTTTTAATATCCAACCTGACTACGATTTAAATATTATGCGTGATCGTCAAACTCTAAGTGGTATTACAGGATTAGTATTAAGAGAGCTTGATTCTATCATCGAGAGTGAGCAACCTGACATGGTTTTGGTTCACGGTGATACTACTACTACTTTCAGTGCTTCACTATCTGCTTTCTATCATCAAACAAGTATTGGTCACGTTGAAGCAGGTCTTCGTACATGGGACAAATATTCGCCATGGCCGGAAGAAATGAACCGTCAAATGACTGATGATTTGGCAGATTTATACTTTGCACCAACGACAGAAAGTAGAGCAAATCTGTTAAAAGAAAATCATTCAGAAGAAAAGATATTTGTTACTGGTAATACTGCAATTGATGCTTTAGAAGGAACGGTTAATCAAAACTATCATCATGAAATTTTGGATAGTCTAGATCCTGACAAGAAGATGATCTTAATTACTATGCATCGCCGTGAAAACCAAGGCGAACCTATGCGACAAGTTTTCAAAGCAATGCGCAAGGTAGTAGATAACAATGATGATATTGAATTAATCTATCCAGTCCACTTGAATCCAGTGGTTCAAGAAACTGCACAAGAAATTTTAGGTGATGATAGTCGTATTCACCTGATAGATCCTCTTGATGTTGTGGATTTCCATAACTTAGCATCTAAAAGTTATTTCATCATGACTGATTCTGGTGGTGTTCAAGAAGAAGCACCATCGTTAGGTAAGCCAGTATTGGTACTTCGCGATACTACGGAGCGTCCAGAGGGTGTAGAAGCAGGAACACTCAAATTAGTAGGTACAGATGCAGATGTTGTAGAACGAGAAATGAATCGTTTGATCAATGATGAAGTGGAGTATCAACGAATGGCAAATGCTAAAAATCCGTATGGTGACGGAAAAGCATCAGAAAGAATTGCTGATGCAATCAGTTATCATTTCAATCAAATTAATAAAAAACCAGATGAATTTGGAAATTAAAAAGAGGCCGTTAGGCCTCTTTTTTGTCTTTTGATATTTGTTTCATTTTTTCTAATAAGTGACGGTTGTTGTAATTGAAAATAATTTTTGATGAAAAATAATTGAACAATCCAATAAGTATTTGGTCGATTATTTTGATCACAAAACTACTCCATGGCAATACCATGACTGCTACTACCATGAAGATATCATCTATCAATAAGGCTAGTAATCTTGAAACTAGAAAATAAGATGATTCCTCGGCTAGTTTTTTAAATCCTTCAAAAGGAACTTTAAAAACAAATCGTCGAGTCACCACAAATGAGAATATATTTGCTAATAGCCAAGCTACAGTATTGGCAAACAACACCTTAAGATGAAATTGACTATGGATAGCAGTAAAGACAAATATATTGATAACTGATGCTAAAAATCCAAAAAAGCAATATACGAAAAATTCACGGTACTTATTATAAAATTTCATAGTTTTATACCTTTTTCATTAACTCCTCAGCAAATTCGTCAAGATCTGCAATATCTTTTTCTTCAGGTTCCAGCTCAATTTTAACAGGTTCTGCACCTTTTATGGCACCAACCTGATCAAATATTTTTGCAAATTCATCTACAGCACGACAAAAGTCCCCATAGTAATGATCTCCAGAACCGCAAGTTCCATAAATTTTACCGGTTAAGTCTAGTTCTTGCATGTCTTCATAAAAATCCAAAGCTTCATCAGGAACAATTCCTTCATCGTATGTAAATGTAGCTATAACGCAAATGTCCACATCTTCAAAGTCAGCGGCATCAGTTTGTTGAATCTCACTAATCTCAACATCTGCACCTAATTCTTCAAACTTTTCTTCTAAGACATATGCAATATCTTCGTCATTACCAGTGACACTAGCATAAACAATTTTAACGTTTGTCATATGATTTAAGTCCTTCTTTAAAAGTCTCAAAACATTATAGCAAAATAAACAGTATCAAACCAAACAAAATATAAGCATAGTAATGATATAATGATTGTATTATTGATTTGGAAGGATATGAAGAATTTGATCACATTAAAATCTGAACGTGAAATTGAAGGTATGAGAAAGTCTGGAGCAATTATCGCCCAGGTTAATTTACATCTGAGAGATATTATTAAACCAGGTATTTCTACATATGAGATCGAAGAATTTGCTGACAAGTACATTACAGATCATGGTGCTACACCATCTGAAAAGGGATTCGAAGGATACAAATACGCAACTTGTGTTTGTGTGAACGATGAGGTAGCTCATGGAATTCCTCGTAAGAAACTTTTTCTTAAAGAAGGAGACATTGTCAAAGTTGATATGACAGTCAATCTAGATGGTTATGAGAGTGATTCTTGTTGGACATACGCAGTTGGAGAAATCTCTGATGAAGACAAACGTCTGATGGAAGTAACACACAAAGCTTTATATTTGGGAATTGATCAGGCAGTTATTGGTAACAGAATTGGTGATATTGGATATGCTATCCAAACATATGTTGAGGACAAAAATGGCTTTGGGGATGTTAGAGATTTGATTGGTCATGGTATTCAACCAACAATGCACGAAGCTCCTAACGTTCCACATTACGGTGAACCTGGTAAGGGACTTCGCCTAAAAGAAGGTATGACAATTACTATTGAGCCCATGGTAAACGCAGGTACATGGGAGATTGCTGAAAAGTTTGTCAAAGAAGACGGTTGGGAATATTTTGTTTCAGCTGACGGATCTAATTCAGCACAATATGAACATACAATTGCAATTACAAAAGATGGTCCAAAGATTCTAACTTCTCAAGATCCTGAGTTCGATGCTAAGTATCTATAAGTAGAAGTTAACATGGTGAGTATTTGATGGGTGAGAATAATCAAGAAACCCCAGTCTTTAAACAAGATATTTCTTTTAAGGATAAGATAATAGGGTTTGTCAAAATTATTGCAAGAGCACTGACTGATACAAATATTGGTCTCTCTTCCAAAGCAATAACATATTATATCCTGTTGGCAATGTTTCCACTGGTTATTATTATTGCTAATATAATTCCGTTATTTCATATTGATGTACCTTCGGTAATATCATATATTGAGTTCATAATTCCGGAGGATTTACATAAATATTTGATACCAACAATTCAAAAAGTTTTGACTAATTCCAACACTGGCGTTTTGTCTGTTGGTATTGTTATTGCTATTTGGGCTATTTCCAGAGGTATCAATATTTCTCAAATGATGATGAATCAAGCATACGGACTGGACATTAGTAATTTGTATGTTGAACAGACATTTTTTAATTACGTCATTAGAAGATTTTTAGCTTTTTTAACCACATTTGTTATGTTGCTATTTGGTGCTTTGGGAGTTGGGTTATTTACCTTTGGTCAGTTGGTAATAAGCTGGATAACCCCTACATTAGGTCTGAATTTGAATTTTCAGAGTTATTTTAATCAATGGAAATGGCCGTTTGGTATTCTTTTGATTTTTATTGTAATAATGATTTTGTACTTTTTCCTTCCTAACGTACGTTTAAGGTTACGTTATGTTTTGGTTGGTACCATTATTTCAACAACAGGAATACTAGGGCTGTCACAAGCGTTTTCAATCTATTTGAAATACTTCGGTGCTTCATGGGACAGTTATGGAGCTATTGGAGCTATCATTGTGTTCTTGTTATGGATGAATATGTCGGTTACAATATTTTTGTTTGGTAATGCTGTTAATGTTGGCTTTGCTGAATCATTTAGTAATCTGACAATAGAAAAAAATACCGGCAGAATATCTAATTATATGAAGTCGCGCGAAAAAGGAGACAATTAAATGAAAGTAAGAAAAGCTATTATTCCAGCCGCTGGACTAGGAACAAGATTTTTACCAGCAACTAAAGCATTGGCAAAGGAAATGCTGCCAATTGTTGATAAACCTACTATTCAATTTATCGTCGAAGAAGCAAAAGCTTCGGGTATTGAAGATATTCTGATCATTACTGGTAAAAACAAAAGATCTATTGAAGATCATTTTGATTCAGTTCCTGAATTGGAACAAAATCTTAGTGAAAAACACAAAACTGAACTTTTGAAAGTTGTTCAATCAACTACAGATCTTGGCGTAAACTTGTACTACAGCCGTCAAGCTCATCCAAATGGTTTGGGAGATGCTGTTTTGCAAGCTAAATCATTTATTGCAGACGAACCATTTATAGTTATGTTAGGTGATGACCTTATGTCAGATAAGGTTCCGCTGACAAAACAATTAATTGATGATTATGAAAAAACACACTCATCAACCATTGCGGTTATGCGTGTGCCAGACAAAGATGTTTCAAAATATGGAATTATTGATCCAGAACAAGAACAAGTTCCTGGACTTTACAACGTTAAGAATTTTGTTGAGAAACCTGATGTAGCCGATGCACCTAGTAATCTAGCTATCATCGGTAGATATTTACTAACACCAGAAATTTTTGACTTACTTGAAAGTCAAGAACCAGGTGCAGGTAACGAAATACAACTAACTGACGCCATCGATCGTATGAACAAAACTCAAAGAGTATTTGCTCATGAGTTCAAGGGTGATCGTTTCGATGTTGGTAACAAGTTTGGTTATGTTAAAACAAATATTGATTATGGATTGGTTCATCCAGAAGTTAAAGATGAATTGGAAACTTATATCCTAGATTTGGCAGAAAAAATTCAAAAAAAGAATAAAAAATAATTAACCTAATAAAATGCGATTATCACTTACTCGAAACCCGAATAATTGATAGTCGTTTTTTTGATAAAAGTAGAAAATTGGTAATTCTAGTAATTCTTTTTTGTTAATCAAAAGTGAAAATTCCCAGTTTTTCAATGCTGTTATCTTAGTTGAGTGCACTAAAAAAATACCTTCATCAGTGACTTTGATATCTACCACGTTAAGGAACGTGTCATCGTTTTCTATACAGATGAAGTTATTTTTATTAAAATCGTTTAATAGGATTAATAAATCTATTGCTCTCATTTTATGCCTCAAATGTTGTTATAATTCCATTAATAAATTATTATATAGTCTTAAGACAATTTTACCAAACTCGGAGGGTTTATATACCATGGATTCAGTAGTTATTATTGATGCAAAACGCACTGCTATTGGAAAGTTCAGAGGACAATTTGCAGACTTGTCTGCAGTAGAGTTAGGTACTAAGTTAGTCCAACAATTGTTGGATATAAATAAATTAGATCCTAAAGAAGTAGATCAATTTATATTTGGAAATGTCTATCAAGCAGGACAAGGACAAAATCCAGCACGTCAAATAGCAATTAATTCTGGAGCAAGGGTTGAGTCAACATCCATGACAATTAACCAAGTTTGCGGTTCAGGATTGAAAGCTGTAAAAGAAGGTTACAACGCCTTAGTATTGGGCGACGCAGATATCGTAGTCGCCGGTGGAATAGAAAGTATGTCAAATGCACCATTCTTTGCACCACGCGTGGACAAAATGAAAGCCAGTGAAGAGTTACAAGATACACTCTTCAAAGATGGTCTAACAGATGCATTTAGCAACCAACATATGGGAATCACAGCAGAAAATGTTGCTGAAAAGTATTCTGTTACTAGAGAACAACAAGATCATTTCGCTCTTGATTCTCAAATGAAAGCAAGCGCCGCAATTGAAAAACTTCAAAAAGAAATTATTCCTATTGAAGTGAATGGAAATAAAGTAACTGCTGATGAATCTATTCGTGCTAATTCAACTCTAGAAAGTCTGGCGGGGTTGAAAACAGTATTTAAGGAAAATGGAACAGTAACTGCTGGTAATTCTTCACCATTAAACGATGGTGCAGCTGCCTTAATTTTGATGACAAAGTCAAAAGCTGATGAATTAGGATTGAAATATGTGGCAACTATCAAAGGTTACACTGAAGTAGGAATAGATCCGGACTATATGGGGTATGCCCCATATTACGCAATCAAAAAATATTACGACAAATACAATCTATCATCTGAAGATATAGATTTATTTGATATCAATGAAGCCTTTGCATCTCAAGCTTATGCAGTAACTAGAGATCTAGAATTACCATCAGAAAAAGTAAATATATATGGTGGAGCAATTGCACTTGGTCATCCATTGGGAGCCACAGGAGCCAGATTAATAACTACTCTAATTAATCAATTGAAAACTGAAAACCAAAAAACTGGTATGGTTTCACTATGTATTGGTGGCGGTATGGGTATGGCTCTAGGAATTGAGTTATCATGAAATTATACGAAATGAGTAATCAGGAGCGACTTGATTATTTAATAGAGAATAATTATCTTACAGCACAGCAAGCCCAAATATTGTCAGATAGGGATGTTATATCTGAGGATTTAGCAAGAAGTCTAAGTGAGAATCAAATAGGGGCTTTTAGTTTGCCATATGGTTTTGCAACAGATGTTGTAGTGAATGGCAAAGAATATATAGTTCCTATGGTTACAGAAGAACCATCAGTTGTAGCCGCTGCCTCAAATGGTGCTAAGCGTGTAAAGAATTCCGGTGGCTTCAAAGTGCAACCAACCACTAGAAATATTTTTGGTCAAATAATACTAAAACCAAACAATCCCCAGACTTTGGAAATGTTGAATCATTCTCTAGCTGAATTGACTGATTTAGGCAATGAATCTCGTCCAAGTCTTGTGAAGCGTGGCGGTGGTATTGTAGGTATGTATGTTGACGAGGTTGGTGAGTTCTTAGAGATAGTTATTCAGTTTGATACTGTGGATGCCATGGGCGCTAATATAGTCAACTCAATGTTGGAAGTTATTGCTCACAGGGTGACAGAACTGACCAATGAAGACATACTCAGCAGCATTCTGTCCAATAGTGGTATCGGTCAGATTGTTAAAGCAGAGGCTAAACTAAACTTTGAAGATCTGGCAACTAAAGATTTAGATGGACAAATGGTCGCAGAAAAAATTGTTCAACTAAATGATTTTGCTCATCAATCCTATCGCAGAGCTGTTACCAATAATAAAGGTATTATGAACGGAATTGATGCCATCTATTTAGCCACTGGCAATGATTTTCGAGCAGAAGAAGCTGCCGCACACAGTACACAAGATAGACCTTACGCCCCATTCAGTGATTGGAAAATTATAAACAATCAATTAATTGGAACTCTGGAAATGCCAATAGAAATCGGAAGTGTTGGTGGAGCAATCAGTTCCTTGCCAATGGCACAGATTAGTTTAGCTATGATGAAAATAGAAGACAGCAAAGAATTACAGTCAGTTGTATCAGCAGTTGGTTTGGCAAATAATCTATCAGCTATGAGAGCTCTGGTTTCAACAGGTATTCAAAAGGGGCATATGAGTTTGCAAAGTAAGTCTTTAGCAGTAAGTGCTGGAGCAAAAGGTTCAGAAATAGAAGAAGTATCTAAAAGAATGAATGAACTTAAAGAGTACAATTTGGATTTAGCAAAAAAAATCTTAGGTGAATTAAGAGGTAATAACTAATGAGTATAGGTATTGATAAATTAGGTTTTTATACTCCTAAAAATTATATAGATATCGTTGAACTTGCAGAAGCTAGAGATGTTGAACCTGGTAAATTTACCATTGGAATTGGTCAAGATAAGCAAGCTGTTCCTAATCCTTATGAAGATGTGGTAACAATGGCTGCAGAAGCAGCTAATCAGATTTTGACAGAAGACAATAAAAAGGATATTGAACTAGTAATTGTTGGTACTGAAAGTAGTATTGATGAATCTAAGTCTTCATCAACATTTTTGATGGATTTACTAGACTTACCAAATGAAGTTCGTGCTTTCGAAATTAAACAAGCATGTTACGGTGCTACTGCTGGTTTGCAAATGGCAAAAGATTTTATTGCTACACATCCAGGTAAGAAAGCACTAGTTATTGCTAGTGATATTGCTAAATATGGTATCAAAACTGCCGGTGAAGTTACACAAGGTGCAGGTGCTATCGCAATGCTAGTTAGTGAGAATCCTCAAATTGTTGAACTAGAAGATAAATCAGTTTATCTAACTAAAAATGTTGGTGATTTTTGGAGACCAACATTCTCTAAGACAGCATTTGCTCGTGGTAAATATTCAAACGAAATTTATATGGATTTCTTCAAAACATTATTTGATAATTACAATCAAAAATTTGACCAAGATGTTGAAAATATCGATACCTTGTTGTTCCATATTCCATATACAAAAATGGGACGTAAAGCACTTAACACTATCGAAAGTGATGTTTCAGAAGAGAAGTTCAATGATTTAGTAGAACGTTACCAAAAGAGTATAGAAATAAGCCGTTCAGTGGGGAATCTATATACGGGTTCATTATATTTAGGATTACTTTCATACCTAATCAATGGCGATGTAAAAGATAACGAATCATTGATGATGTTTAGTTATGGTTCTGGTGCAGTAGGTGAAATTTATTCAGCCAAAGTAGTTTCAGGATTTGAAAAAGCTATTGATATCGAAGGAATCAAGAACATGCTTGATTCTAGAAAGAAAATATCAATCAGTGAATATGAAACAATCTTCAATACTGAATACAAGAACTATGATGTAGTCAATATTGACACTGTAGAAGGTGAATTCTATCTATCAGAAATCACTGAAAATGAAAGATTATATTCTCGAATTAGTAAATAAAAAGATGATACCGAAAGGTATCATCTTTTTTGTTATATAATAAATTTAATTAAATATCTGTGGGGGATATTTAGGGGGTGAGAATAATTCAAATAAATAGCGTAGGTAAATACTATCTATATACTGTGTTTACAAAATTAAGATTCACTAGAATTATTAATATAATATTTTTAGTACAATTTTTGCACTACAATCTTGTTCAATATGCTTTTATTCAGTCCATTTTTTATTCTCACAGTTATTTTGGGAAATTCCCAGTGGAGTTTTGAGTGATTTATTCAAAAGGAAGACAGTCATTGTAATAGGACTAGCCATATTGTTTACATCTCCATTTCTTATGATTTCAACAATATCAGTATCTAAAAGTGTGGGATTTATTATTTTAATAACTGCATTTTTTATGGAAGGATTGGGTAATGCACTTCTTAGCGGGTCAGATGATGCTTTATTTTATGAAGCTATTCGTTTTGAAGGTAAGGAAGAATTATTCGGTAAAATAAGGGGAAATTCACAATAAATGTTGCTATTTCCTTGGAAATAGCAACATTTATTGGAGGGATATTATATAGTTTTAATATTATATTTCCGTACTTATTACAGTCATTGATGTTGATTTTTCCGGTGATTATTATTTTGTCTATGAAAAATGTCCAAAGTAAGGAAACTATTTTAGATCAAGAACAAACACTAAAAAACACACTAGCTGTGTTTAGGGATATGACCAAGTACTCTAATATACTTTTCATTTTTTTACTTTCTACAGTTATAGTTTCAATGATAAATGCTGTTTTTGCATTGTTACCAGACTATATTTCTAAAATTGGTTTTTCGTCATCTGCTAATGGTGGAATATTTATGATTTATAGTTTTGTCGGCGGTATTATAGCAACACAATCATATAGATTAATTAAGTATAGTTTTCGCTCTCTAGTTACCATAATTTCAGTAATCTTAGGGTTAGGAATCATATTTCAAGTTCAATCCAATAAATATATATTCCTAATAGGAATAGGATTGCTTTACATTGTTGAAGATATTATTGACCCGATTATCATGCAAATACTTAATAAGTGGGTGGAAGATAAGTCTAGAGCTACGTTCATTTCAGGATTATCATTTCTTACAAGTCTGATAACAATGATTATTAATCCGCTTATCGGATTGATAATTATGAAATACGGAACAATATCAATGTTGGTATCATCTTCAATCATAACCATTTTGGTTATTATAATTTTTTACGTAGTCATATTGAGAGCAGGGGTAACAAAGGATGAGTGAACAAAGAGGCAAAATTGATAATTTATATTATCATCAGCATGAGAACGATGAATATGAATATATTCTTTCACAAATAAAAAATCCTGAGTTGAATTCTAGTGAACAAACGACACTGGTTAAAATAATCAGTAAGAACTATTTTGATAGTTTTGAAGAAACGCTTGCTCCAATATTGTTGAATATTATCAGAGCAGGCTGTCCTCTCTACACTAAGATTGAAATACAAAATGTGCTTTCAAATGGGAAAAAATTTACAGCAGATTTATTAATAGAAAATTTAGGTAGTATTGGAGAAAATCAACATTTAAAACTTCCATCAAAAACCAGCGGTAAGAAAACTTATCCTATCGCACGAGATATATGTGCAAGAATACTTCAGAAAATGGATGAAATTGCTGTTTATGAGATATGTACAAATATCCAAAATAATAAATTGGATAATTCGCAGATTAGTGAATCCTTAGATGTTTTAGGTTATTGTATTTTTCACAATAGTTTACTAGGAAATGAAGATGTTTTAAAAACTATTGTTAATCAAACTAGATCAGAAGATTCTGTATGCAAATGGAAAGCAATAAGGGCACTCTCATCTTTTAAAGATAATGACTTTGTCGAAAATTATCTTACAGACTTATTAGATAAAGAAAATTCGGACATAATTAATTCTGAAATTGAAAGGAGTTTAAAGTTTATTAGATAAGAACAAGCTTTATTATTTAGTAAAGTTTAGTCAAGATAAAAATGACAAAAATTAGAGATATCTATGATGATTTATCTGCAACGCTTTTAATGTCTTTACATCAAGAACCCAGAGATCAGATATTATCAGGACAAAAAATCATTGAATATCGGAAAAAATTCTACGATGATGCTTTTCAGGCTTTCGTTCATACAACGGGAAAAGATGGTGGAATAGAGTTGTTTATTCAATTTGATAAGCCAATAGTTACTAATGCTGATAAGTTAGCTAAGATAGGTGAGTTACTACAAAATGATGATTATTCAGAGATTTATGAATACTATATGCCCAAGAATATTGGCTATATTATTCCTATAAAGTCTGTAACAGAGATTTCAAAAATATCCCTTGAGGAATTAAGGGATAGATTTCCGGGATATGTTGTTCCACAAGCGTACTTGTTCTTAGACTCTAAACCGGAATTGTTAGATTTTTTACTGAATCAAGAATGTGGCAAGACCAAAAACATTGATTGGAATCAAAGATATAAGGAAATTGAAAAGATTCTAAGTAATTAATTTGATAACAAAAAAGCAGACAACTAATTGTCTGCTTTTTTATTTAATATTTATTATTTAACAACTTGAACTGTAATTGTTTGTCTACCAAATGATAGTGCCTGTGAGTTAGGCATTGCAATGTCTAGTTGGTTTGAGTTTGATAGGGCAAAGTAACCTGTATCATTAACTGTTCTGTACATTACTGTACCGTCACCAAGAGTGATTTTTAGTTGAGTTCCCTTAGGGAAACGTGAAAGGTTAGCGGCAACACCACTATAACCCATGCTTGAACCTAATACTGCTGGATCATAAGCTGTAGCTGACATTGTATATTTAACTGATGGTTCTTCTTCAGTCATGTATTGACCATTGATCCATTCGTTAGAACCTAGGTTATACCAAACTTGACCATTTTGATCAGTTGTTTGAGCATAAACGTTATATGCGTTACCGTCAGCAACTGAATTATCTACATAGTATCCATCGTTAGCAGATGAATATAGGTTTACGTTTCCACCATTTGATGAAACATAAAGCACTTTGTTAATTGCTACAACAGGTGCATTGAAAGAAACATCTGATGATGATACCCATGTATCATTTCCAATTTCGTAATATGTTTTACCATTAACCATAGCTGTTTTGTCGATTGACCAAGCTGTGTTTGTTTGAACAGAGTTTGCTGAAGTTGCAACTTTACCTGATGTTACATTGTGGTATACTTTTGCGCCATTGTCATTGTTAATGTATATAACGTCTGATGATGGTGCAACTTGAACCTTACTTGATGCTGCTGTAGCAGCTGAAACTGATGTTGCGCTTGTTACTGCTGTAGAACCAATAGCAGTTAGTGCGATGATTGAAAGTGTAATGTGTTTTAAATTCATATATATAATTTCTCCTGAAACTCTTACAAAAATATCTATAAGAGTTAAGTTATGTTTTTATCAACGATAACCATCATAACTCAAAGGAAATAAAAAAAGTTGGATATAATCCAACTGTAAATTCTATGTAATATTAATGAAATCTTTATAATTTTTTAGCAATTTCTTGTAATAATGTATCAATATTGTTAACAACTTTACCGTTTAACTTGATCAATCCAATGGTATAAGTGTTTACATATTGGAATGGATTTTCTCCGATTTCAGCTACGGCAGCAATTTTTTCTGGATTTTCTGCACCGTGTTGACGAAGATCTGTAAATAATCCTAGTATAGGAATTTCTTTACCAAATGCTAATCCGATTTCGGAAGCAACTCCAACATCGATGATTTCTCCGTCTAGCACTGCAACAACTAGATCTGAAGTAAGGAGTTCTTTGTTATCTTCTTCAGCAATTTTGATTGAATCAGCGAACTTTGTTTTATCATTGATATCGCCATTTTCTTGAGGTAGGTACACTTCAATATCATCAGAAATCTTGCGGATCTTATCAACTACAACTTCATTGAACATACGATCTGCCTGTGAGAATAAACCATTAGCAAAATAAATTTTCATAACAAATTCCTCCTAAATTATATTCACTATCAATCTTATCATAGCTAAAAAAAGAAACTGAATATTTCAGTTTCTTTTTTCTAATTTTACAATTGTTTCAACGTGAGGTGTTTGTGGGAACATATCCACAGGTTGAAGGTATTGGACGCGATATTTGCTGGCTAGACGTGTAAGGTCTTTTGCAAGTGTCGATGGATTACAAGATATATAAACTAGTTTTTCTGTAGGATTATCTAGAATTGTATCAATCAAGCGATCTTCCAGACCAGTTCTTGGAGGATCAACAATCATTGCATTGACTTCTATACCATCTGCTAGTAGTTCTGGATATATTTTATCAACAGCACCAGCGTAATATTCTGCGTTGTTAATATTATTCAGTTCAGCGTTTTTCTTGGCATCCTCAATAGCCTCGGGAATTATTTCGATACCGTAAACTTTTTCAACTTTGTCTGCCATGGTGATACCAATCGTACCAACACCACAGTATGCATCTAGTAGAACATCATTTTGGTTGGGTTCTAGAGCATCTTCTGCTAAATCGTACAAATGATCTGTTTGCAGTGAGTTTAGTTGTAGGAAAGCACGAGGGGATAGATTGAAGGTATATCCGTTGATATCTTCTTGAAGATATTCGTCTCCCCAGACTAGTCTAGTCTCATCTCCCCAAACACCTTTTTGATCTTCTAGGTTAATGTTTTGAGAAATTGAAGAAACTTCAGGTATCTGATCTGTAATTAGTTCTACAAGTTTTCGTTCTTTTAAAAATTTCTTAGTTCTAGTAATGAATGTTACTTGTAATTTGTTAAATTCAACCGATTCACGAATAACAATCATGCTGATAATACCGGATTTGTTTTCGGGGTTGAATACAGGTAGTTCTAACTCTTTGATGATATCGACAATCTTACGCATGGCTTTCATCGTTAGTTCCATTTGAGTAGGCATATCTTCTAAATCGACTAATTCTTGAGTACCTGTTTTGTACAAACCACAGCGGATTTCTCCGTCAATTTCTTGGATTGGAAACTGTGCTTTATTACGATATCTTTCTTGTTGAGGTGATGCAATAGTAGGTCTTATCTCATAGCGATCATAAGCATGTGGTTTATATCTTTCTAGAGAATTACGTAAGATATCTTCTTTAAATTCTAATTGGTCTTCGTAATTTATATGTGCAAACTCTAATCCACCAACCTCATTACTTAGTGGATTCACATCCTTGTTTCTGTATGGACTAGCAGTTCTGATTTTATGGATTTTACCGTTTAAAAATTTAGGATGGACATCTGTAATTTCACAGACAATGACATCTTCTGGCACAGCTTTTGGTACGAAAACAATGGCATGCTTGAAATAACCTATTCCTTCGCCGTTAATTCCTATTTGTTTGATAGTAAGGGGAAAGCGATCCCCAACATTTAGTTCTTCAATAATATTTGTATTCATTGTTTGTCCTTTGTTTAAAATGTGAGTTAAACTTATATCTGAGTATACCACGGGAGAATATAATATTGGCTAAAGTAACTTTAATTCAGGCACAAAAACAAAAGGGTAGATACAATGTTTTTATTGATAACAAATTTGCCTTTGGTGTTAGTGAGAATACGTTGATTGATTTCAGACTTGCGAAGAATTTAGAGCTTGATGACAATCAAATAGAAGAAATTAAAAATCGGGAAAATATCAACAAAGCTTACGGTGATGCCGTAAATTATTTGAGTTACCAATTAAGAACTGAATTTGAGTTGAAAAAGTATCTTAAGGAAAAAGAGTACGATTTAGATACTATCGATGAAGTTCTTGAACGTCTGATATCTTTGCACTATGTGGACGATGATAACTATGCAAAGACTTATATTCACAGTCATTTGAATACATCCAACAATGGTCCCAAGCTTATGGAACAAAAGTTGATTCAAAAAGGTGTATCCAAATTTGTAATAGAAGACCAGTTGGCAGAAATTGACCAAGATATTTTAATTGAAAATGCAGTAGATTTTGCAAAAAAACAAATCAAAAAATCACGAAAGAATTCTTTTAGTAATCTACAACAAAAAATCAAACAAACTCTATACCAAAAGGGCTTTTCAAATGAAATCATTGAAGAAGCTATTTCAAAAATTGATCTACAAAAGGATGATGAGACTGAATTAGAAAATTTAAAGGCAATGATAAATAAAGTTCAAAAACGTTATCCAGACAAGAATAAACTTATTACTTACCTGATGACCAAGGGGTTTAAGTATCAAGACATAAAGAATGAACTAGAGTGAATTTTTTGATGTATGTTGTTTCACAATCTGGTATAATCTCACATGGATATAAATTTTTGAAAGCTGGTTATGTTATGGATCTTCCAAGAGAGAGAGATTACGTAGCAATCCAGAGTTACAAGCATGATGGACATTTACACCGAACATGGCGTGAAACAATGGTGCTTAAGACAAGTGAAAATGAGATAATCGGTTGCAATGAAAACACCTTAGTGACTGAAGCAGATGGTCGCAGATGGGTTACTAGAGAGCCAGCTATCATATACTTTCATAGGAAGTATTGGTTCAATATCGTTGCAATGGTGAGAGATAACGGAGTTTCATATTACTGTAATTTGGCTACTCCGTTTGCTTTAGATAAAGAAGCTATTAAATATATAGACTATGATTTAGATGTAAAAGTTTTTGCTGATGGCGAAAAACGGCTTTTAGATGTGGACGAGTACGCTCTTCACAGTCAACAGTGGAATTACCCACCTGAAATAGATACTATCCTTCACGAGAATGTCGACGTACTTCTTGATTGGATTGACAATGGTAAGGGTCCGTTTTCTCAAGCATATATTGATCTTTGGATGAAAAGATACAACGAGTTATCTCACAACTAATTTGGATTGCAAAAAAAGACTGCCACTGGCAGTCTTTTTTTTTATGTTTATTTAAGTGTAATTCCAGAAAGGAAGTTTTCAATTCTTTGATTTGGTTTATTGAAGAAATCTTCGGTACTACCGTCAAACTCTATTTTTCCATCTTCAACGAATAAAATTTTATCAGCAACCATTCTAGCAAACTCCATGTTATGAGTTACAAGAATCATAGATTGACCTTCATCTGACAAATTCTTTAGAATTCGCAGAACTTGTGTTTCAAGCTCTGGATCAAGGGCACTCGTAGGTTCATCCAATAATATGTATTCAGGATTTACTGCCAGTGATCTACAGATTGAGATACGTTGTTGTTGTCCACCAGATAGTTGACTAGGGTATCTATCAGCATATTCTTCTAATCCGACATCTTTTAACAATTGTTTAGCGTGATCTTCCGCAGATTTTCTATCTTGCTTTAGAACCTTGATTGGTGCTTCAGTAATATTATTCAGCACGGTAAGGTTAGGGAATAGATTCCAATTTTGGAAAACCATACTGGTTTTTGATCTTAGTTCAAAGCTGTCATTACTAGAGATTGATTTTGAATAATCGATGTGCAAATCAGAAAAATCAATTTCACCTTTTTCAGGACGAACTAATAAATTTAAAGATCTCAACAAAGTAGATTTACCTGAACCTGAAGGGCCTAAGATAACAGTTGTTTTTCCACTTGGAAATTCAGTGGATATATTGTTTAATACCAACTTATCATCAAATGTTTTACTAATGTTTTTTATCGAAATCATTAGGCATTTCCTCCCTCTAAGTATCTATTAGTACGTTTTTCCAAGTAACGTTGAAGCCAACTTAGTAGTGTACATATTATGGCGTATAGTGCAGCGACCACAACATACATTAGCAATGGTTGATAGTTTTTGGCTACAATTTGTTGACTGACTTGGAACATTTCTAGGATAGTAATAGAACTTGCTAGAGAAGTATCTTTTACTAATCCAATGAATGAATTAGATAGAGGTGGTAAGGCAATTCTAATTGCTTGAGGAAATACTATATATTGTAATGTTTGTCTTGTAGAGAAATTCAAAGTATACGCTGCATTCCATTGATCTTGAGGAACAGACATCAATGCAGATCTAATTGTTTCTGAGGCATAAGCACCTGTATTTAAAGAAAAGCCAATAATTGCAGCAGGGAAGGCATCTATTTGAATACCTATACTTGGTAGCCCAAAGAAGATAATAAATAATTGAACAAGTAGTGGTGTGGATCTAAAAAGCCAAACATAAAATGAAGCTATAGCTTTTAGAACGTACCAAATTCCTTTTACGGCTTTATTTTCAGACGGAGTAATAAATTTAATCAGAGCTGTAACTATAGCTAGAATTAGTCCAAAAATAAATGAAAGTATTGCTATTGGAATGGTAAATTTTAACATTGCGGTGATAAGTTCTGGAAGTGATGAGATGACGGTTTGCCACATGGCGTTAATTCCCCCTGGAATTTCTAATAATTATTTTTGAGTAATATCTTCGCCAAAGTACTTAATTGAAAGTTTCTTTAGTGTTCCATCTTTTTGAAGTTTATTCATTGCTTTGTTCATTTCTTTTTGAAGTTCAGTAGAGTTTTTGTTCATAATTGGTGCAATCTCTGAAGCCTTGATATCTTTTGAAGAAACAACTCTATATTGAAGACCAGTAGTTTTACTATCTTTTATATATGTAAGATATGCTTCTTTTGAGTTAATTGTTGCATCAACACGACCATCTTTGATCATTGACATTGTTGTTGCAAAATCTGTGGAAGGGCTAATATTACCACCAAATTTTTCGGCGTTCAACCAGTTGTCAGTACCAGTTCCTTCTGCCATTTTCTTACCTTTTAAATCTTTTACAGAAGTTATATCTTTGTTACCTTCTTTTGTAATAAGTACAGATTTAGAATAAACGTAAGGTGTAGCAAAGATGTATTGTTTTTTACGACTGCTGTTTATTGCAACATTGTTCAAAACAACATCAAATGTTTTTGAGTTTAGACCAGCAATTAATGAATCCCATTTTGTAGGAACAAATTTTGCTTTCATTCCCATTTCTTTGGCAAGATCTTTTCCTAATTCAACTTCGAATCCAGTAAGTTTACCATTTTCACGGTATGAGTATGGAGCGTATGTTCCTTCAAGTCCAATTGTTAATGTTCCTTGTTCTTTGGTAACAGATTTAGAACTTGAAGAACATCCTGAAAGAATCAGCACAAACATAGCTAGAATAGAAATAATCGCTGTAATTTTCTTTTTCATTATTAGTTAATTCCCCTTAATTTGTTTTTTAACATTTTATATTTTCTCACATTAGTAGTAGATTTAAAAATTAAATAAATCTGTAGATAGATATCTTTCACCATTGTCCGCAGCTGTAGTGACAACTATCTTATCGGCACCTAGTTTTTTGGCAATTTCTTTTGCTCCAAAAATATTAGCTCCTGATGATATTCCTACTAGTAAACCTTCTTTTCTCGCCACTTCTTGAGCGGTTTGAATAGCTTGTGTACTACTTACTTCGATAATATCTTCATAGACCTTCTGGTCTAATGTATCAGGAATAATCCCTGCACTAATACCTTGAATTTTGTGAGGTCCAGTAGTTCCTTCTTTTAGTAGAGGGGATTCACTAGCTTCTAGAGCATAAATTTGTACATCTGGATAAACTTTTTTAAGTCCATGACCTACTCCGGAAAGAGTACCTCCTGTACCAACTCCAGCTACAAAAGCATCGATATTTTCATTTTTGAAATCTTTGATAATTTCTTGAGCAGTTGTTAATTCGTGAACTTCAGGATTGGCAGGATTTTCAAATTGCATAGGCATAAATGCGTCATTTTCTTTAGCATATTCGCTAGCTCTTTTGATTGCTCCAGACATTCCTTCTGAACCTGGTGTTAGAACTAGTTCAGCACCGTATCCTTGCATGATCTTACGTCTTTCAACACTCATAGTTTCAGGCATGAATATTACAATCTTGTAGCCTTTGGCACTTGCAACAAGAGATAGACCAATACCAGTATTACCAGATGTAGGCTCCACAATAGTATCACCCTTTTTTAGTTTGCCGTCTTTTTCAGCCTTTTCAATCATTGACAAGGCTATACGATCTTTAACAGATCCACCTGGATTGAAAAATTCTAGTTTTACAAAGATATCCGCCATATTTTGTGGGTCATTATTTTGAAGTTTTACCATAGGTGTGTTTCCAATTAATTCTGTGATTGAGTTTACTTTTGTCATATTAATTTCCTCTTTTAAATGTGTTCAACCAATTGTTAAAGAATTTTTCCTGACTTTCTTGCCATTCGAAAGTTGGTTGATTATTTTTATAGTAGTTATGAGCTTTAAATGCGTTAGGAACTTTACCACTAGCTATTTCTAATTGATACTCTTTGTCTAAATCATCTTTATGATATTCGAGATGGTTGAATAAAAAGGTCTGATTAGCAATGTTTGATTTTGCTAAAGATAATAAATTATTTTCAGTAACTGATAATACTTCTAAACGTTCATCTTCGTTTACTTGGGATAGATCCATCTCAGTGTAACGGGCATTTGGAGCAAGATAACCGGTAGGTATATCTTTTAGAAGTGGATCTGATTGTACAATTCTATTCTGATATACTCCAAAATCTTTTTTTGATAATGGTTTCTTTCTTATACCATACAAATGAGCTAGTGCTTCCATCGCTCCCCAACAGACATAGAGCTGAATAATATCGGATTTGTGAAGGTAATTCAGCAAATCATGTACTTCTGGTAGATAAGTTATTTTATCATCAGAGATTCTTTCGACTGGACTCCCAGAAATGATGAAACCATCTAGATATTTTAACTCTTCTAGTTTTAATGGTTTCATATTTGGTTCAGGAGGTTCGCTATACCGACTGGCAGAATAATAGTATGTTAAATCGACATTGTTATTTTGATTTAGAACTTGTTCAAAGTTGGAATTGGTTTGTTTTTTATCGGTCATTAAGTTTAGGAGACCTATTTTCAAATGAGTCATATTTTCACCTTGATAAACAAAAAAAGAGCTGACCAATGTCAGCTCTTTAATCGCATTATTTATAGTAACTAATTGATTAATTTAGAATGATATTAGGCATGATGAATAACTATAATTTCTATTTGTGCAAGAAATTACAGTACAACATGCAGTATTGATTGTAGAATTGCTTGTTTTCATCATGTTAATAATCCTCCGTATTTGTTTTGTAAATCTTGGTAGTTATGATAGCCGTATATTATTAGTCTGTCAATGAAATTTTATTTGTCTTCTTTATAAATTGATAAAGCATCGAATTCTAGATATGACGCAAATGTCACTGATAACATCAATATTAGTACCAACCAACCTAATGTGTTACCCATGATATGAGAGATAGGTAGTACATTCTTTACTAGATAAATACTAATGATAGAGAAAATAAAGTCTGATATTAAATTGAAAGAAATAATCCAAAAATTTCTCTCTAGAATGAATAAATTGATAAATTTCTTTAGTGCTGGTCTCGTGGAATTACGATACATAATTAATATTGGTCGTTGTGCAATGACTTTTACAGCAAAAAGACCGAATGCACCAATGATACCGCCAAGAATTATTCTCCAACTGATGGCGTGTAGCACCAAAGCATTATATGAAATACCTACTATTAACAGACAGGCAATATAAGGTATTAGAAAGAAAAATAGATAAATAACAGTTATTCTCTTATTTGACATTGTTATAGCTCCGATAATTTAATAGCTTTATTTTATCATGAAATTTAGATATATTGTTGAATACTTTAAGGACTGATATAATTAGCCTAGTTATAAAATATATAGTTTATATTGAAAGAGAGTGACATGTCGATGAACGGTGACCCTAGCGGTGTGACCTTGCTAGTACAACTATTAATAATCGTTGTATTAACAATTTTAAATGCTTTTTTTGCAGCTGCAGAAATTGCTATAGTTTCAGTAAGTAAGGCAACAGTAGAAGAAAAGGCGGAAGACGGTAGTAAGAAGGATAAACGTATTCTTAAAGCTATCGAAGAACCTAATCAGTTCTTATCTACAATCCAAGTAGCAATTACATTTGCGGGATTCTTATCATCTGCTATTGCTGCTACCAGTTTGAGTGGAAGTCTTGATAGATTGATGGGGGACTTTCCCGGAAGCCAAGAAGTATCTATCGTAATTATTACAGTTATCTTGTCTTATATTTCGCTGGTATTTGGTGAATTGTTACCAAAGCGTATAGCCATGAATAAACCTTATGGTGTAGCTAGATTTACTGAACCATATGTAAGATTTTTCAGATTTATTTTTAGTCCTTTTGTTAAGTTACTAACAGGATCTTTAAATCTAGTATTTAAATTAATTCCTATGAATTTTTCAAAAAAAGAAGATACTGCTTCTCGTAGTGAAGTTTTAGCAACTATTCGTGAATCCAAGGATAGTGGAACTATCAATTCTGATGAATACCAAATGATGCAAGGAATTATCGAATTCAGTGATAAGAATGTTCGAGAAATCATGGTTCCAAGAACTGATGCTTTCATGGTTGATATAAATGATCCTAAAGATCAAACTATTGATGCTATCTTGGAACAACCATTTTCTCGAGTACCTGTTTATGGTGGGGAAAAGGATAAGGTTATCGGAATTATCCATATTAAGGATATATTGAAACAAGCTCGTAAGTCAGGCTTTGAAAGTATCAGTTTGGATCATGTCATGGTAGAGCCTATGTTTGTTCCTGAAACTACTAGCATTGATGCTTTGCTTTTGAAAATGAAGAGCACACAAACTCAGATGGCAGTTGTTATGGATGAGTATGGTGGAGTCGTTGGATTGGCTACAATTGAAGATATCATTGAAGAAATTGTTGGTGATATAGATGATGAATACGATCAAGCTATCACAGCATACCGTCGTATAAATAGTAACGAGTACTCAATTATCGGTAAGATGACGACAGAAGATTTTAATGAATTATTTGAAGAGGATCTTCATTTGGATGATTATGATTCTGTTGCAGGTGTTTTAATTGCTCAAGCAGGGGATATTCCTACTGAGAACGTTCCGATATCTATTACTTTAGACGATGGAACTAAACTTACATCAGGCAAAGTTAATGGTTCAAGAATTGAAGATGTCATAGTCACAATACCTGACGATAAACTTAAACAAGTAATGAAAAATATGTATGAGAAGAAATACTAGAGGTATTTCTTTTTTCTTTTATAAGTAACAAACAGGAGAAAATAATGGATCAAAAACAATTAAGAGAACAAGTTGAAAAGAGAAGAACTTTTGCCATCATTTCCCATCCCGATGCTGGTAAAACAACTATTACTGAACAATTACTATATTTTGGTGGGGCTATTCGTTCTGCTGGTACAGTTAAGGGTAAGAAAACTGGTCAATTTGCTGCCAGTGATTGGATGGAAATTGAAAAGAAACGTGGAATTTCTGTTACCAGTTCTGTTATGCAGTTTAACTATAAAGATAGAGATATCAATATTTTGGATACTCCAGGACATGAGGATTTCTCAGAAGATACTTACCGTACACTGATGGCTGTGGATGCTGCTGTCATGGTTATTGATTCTGCTAAGGGTATTGAGCCACAAACTAAGAAATTATTCCAAGTTGTAAAGAAACGTGGAATTCCTATCTTTACATTTATGAACAAACTGGATCGTGATGGACGTGATCCATTGGATCTTATCGCTGAACTGGAAGAGCTACTGAACATAGAAGGTTGCGCTATGAACTGGCCAATCGGTATGGGTAAAGAACTAAAGGGATTATATGATATCCATAATCAAAGAGTGGAACTTTATCGAAAAGAGGGCGATGAGCGCTACATTCCAATCAATAGTGAAGGTTCAATAGATGATAAGGAACTGGCAGAAGATTCATTGTTTGAACAAGCTATCGGTGAAGTTGAACTACTAGAAGAAGCTGGAAATAGTTTTGATCCCGAAAAAATACAAAAGGGTGATCAAACACCAGTATTCTTCGGTTCAGCTCTAACGAACTTCGGTGTACAAGTATTCTTAGAGACATTCTTGGAAATGGCACCAGCTCCTGCACCTCATAAGTTGCAAGATAGTGATGAAGTTATTGAACCAGATTCAGATCAATTTTCAGGATTTGTTTTTAAGATACAAGCCAATATGAATCCTAATCATCGTGATAGAATTGCCTTTGTACGAATTTGTTCAGGTGAATTTGAAAAAGGTATGGATGTAACATTACAAAGAACTGGGAAAACGCTGAGACTTAATAATGCTACAGAATTTATGTCTGACCAACGTGAACAGGTTAAGAATGCTGTAGCTGGTGATATTGTAGGATTGTATGATACTGGTAATTTCCAAATTGGAGATACAATTTATAGTGGTAAGAAATCTATTCAATATGAAGAATTACCACAATTTACACCAGAAATGTTTATGGAAGTTCAAGCTAAAAACGTTATGAAACAAAAATCATTCCATAAAGGTATGCAGCAACTAGTTCAAGAAGGTGCTGTACAGTTGTACCAAAAATACTCAACCAGTGATTATATTCTAGGTGCTGTCGGACAGCTTCAATTTGAGGTTTTCCAATTCCGTATGCAAAATGAATATAACTGTGATGTTGTAATGACTCCAATTGGTTCAAGAATTGCTAGATGGATTGACCCTGAAAAATTA
Organism: Companilactobacillus metriopterae; assembly: GCF_002762335.1. NCBI lineage: Bacteria > Bacillati > Bacillota > Bacilli > Lactobacillales > Lactobacillaceae > Companilactobacillus > Companilactobacillus metriopterae. The sequence continues at coordinate 610,039 of NZ_CP024610.1, forward strand.
GATGAATCAATGTCTTCTTCTAGAAATATGTTGGTTAAAGATCTAGAAGGTAATCCACTATTCTTATTTGAAAATAAATTTGCGGTAACATGGTTTGAAGGTAAGTATCCAGACGTTAAATTAACTGCAAAACTATAGTAAAAAAGCACATCCCTAGGGATGTGCTTTTTATATGTTCAAATATTGTCTCTCAACGTAATTATCGTCATCAAGTTCAGCCCAAACACTGTTGTTTTCTAGTAAGATTAAATTTTTAACGAATACACGTTGGTTGCTTTGATAGTAACCTATCAGCATTTTTCCATAAGGTTGAACCCAGCCGGTTACGCTGTGTTCATGGAAATTCCCAATATTAGTGTATTGGTTAATTTCACTAATATCTATAACTTTATAGTTGTATGAATTCTTAATTTGAGATTGATTTTCCAATTGATAAGGTGGGATTTTGAATGTTGAAACGTCTTCAGTACTAGGTACCCAGATATCTGCACCTAAGTTATACCAGATGCGGTTTGTGTATCCTTCTTTCATCGCGTGGAAAATTTTCCATGTTGAGTTCATTGGAATAGTTCTATTGATAGGGTAGTTGATATTAGCTCTTTCAAAAACTTGAGTGCTATTAAATGTTTCCAAAAATAGATTATTAGGAATAATGTACGGAGTTAGTTTTTGGGTATTGTACTTGAATTCAAATTCTTGAACTTGATCTGTGAACTTTCCACTTACAACTTTTGGTGATTCAACAAGAAAATTGCGTGCTTCTTCTAGAGGCTTTGCTTGAAAAGTGCCGTTAAATTTACCTGTAAGGAAGATAGGGTCAGCAATCAATTTATCATCGATATTTCGGTGATAGATAATTACAGGAGCTGCTACTTGCTTAGCATAAATTATATTAATTCCATCACTATTAGGAATGAATTCTTTTTGGAAGTTTTGAACGGTCGACAAAATATATCCAGGGATAGTTTGAAAGGGAACATCCAAGTCATCAAGGTATTTACCTTGAATAGTTTTTGAGTCTCTTAGTTTATTTCCCACTGAATCTAGGTAATTTACTTCTATTAATATGTCGTTACGAATAATTTTTTCTACTTTGTCCATTATTACCCCTCTAATATTCCACTTACTCTTATTTTGAATTTTAACAGCAAATACTGATCTATCAACTAGAGTTTAAGTAATTATAAACAGGCGTAAGAGAAACTTAAATCTTTTTGATTGTACAAAAAAAGCATCGAAATTTTCGATGCTTTTGGTTAGGCATTATTTCTTTTCAACTACAGCTGGAGCATCTTGATAAGAGGCAATTTTTATTTCACCTTTTACAACTTTAGCTTCTAAATCTTTTTCTGTAGGGTGATCCAAGTAGTAGTCAGCTACTTTATCTTCAATTTGCTCTTCAATAACACGACGCAATGGTCGAGCACCCATGCTAGGGTTGTAACCTAACTCTACTAGCTTGTCTTTAGCAGATTTTGTTACATGGATCTTTAGTCCTTGATCAGCAATCATTTTGTTAGTATCAGCTAACATTAGGTCTACAATTTGAACTAAATTATCTTTTGATAGAGCATTAAATTCTACGATGCCATCAAAACGGTTTAAGAATTCAGGCTTGAAGTAATCAGAAAGACGACTGATTACAGTAGAAATAGTTGATGTAGCACCAAATCCAACATTGGCTTCTTTGACATCCTGACCAGCATTTGAAGTCATAATAATGATAGTATCTTTGAAACTAACAGTTCTACCTTGAGAATCCGTCAAGCGACCGTCTTCAAGAATTTGTAAGAACATATGCATAACATCTGGATGAGCTTTTTCTACTTCATCTAGAAGAATCAAACTATATGGATTTCTTCTTACTTGTTCAGTTAATTGACCGGCTTCTTCGTATCCTACATAGCCAGGAGGAGAACCAATCAATTTAGACACACTGTGTTTCTCCATGTATTCAGACATATCAAAACGAATCATTGATTCTGTTGTTCCAAATAGATCCTTAGCTAATTGCTTAGCTAATTCTGTTTTACCAACACCAGTTGGTCCAACAAATAGGAATGAACCAATAGGACGACCAGACTTATTAAATCCAACACGATTTCTACGAATTGCTTTAGAAACTTGTTCAACAGCTTCATCTTGACCAATAACACTTGATTTTAGGTTTGGTTCTAGGTTCTTTAGTTGAAGTTGCTCGTTAGCTTTCAAATCACCAACAGGAATTTTAGTCTTCTCTTCGACGATTTTTTCGATTTCTTTTTCAGAGATCATACTTTCATCAAGAGGAGTTTCCTTAGTGTTATCTTTCATTTTTTGATATTTAGAAACTTCATCACGGTAATATGCAGCTTTTTCATAATCTTCATTTCTCAATGCAGATTGTTTTTGAACTTCCGCATCAGAAATCTTGTTATCTAATTCTGCAATATCGATATGATTTGTTTGAAGATTTTTCTTAGATCCAGCTTCATCCATCAAATCGATGGCTTTATCTGGTAAGAATCTGTCTTGAATATAGCGAGCTGATAATTCTGCAGCGGCTACAATAGCATCGTTAGAATATTTTACGTGGTGATAGTCTTCATACTTAGGTTGAATACCTTTTAGAATTTGGATAGTAGCTTCAACACTAGGTTCATCAACTTGAACAGGTTGAAGTCTTCTTTCTAGAGCTGAATCTTTTTCGATTGTACGATATTCATTTAAAGTTGTTGCACCAACTAGTTGTATTTCGCCACGAGCTAGTGCAGGTTTTAGAACGTTACCAGCGTCCATTCCACCTTCAGCATTACCGGCACCAACAATTTCATGAATTTCATCTATAAATAGGATGATATTGTCATCTGCCTGAAGTTCTTTGATAAGTTGTTGCATTCTTTGTTCAAACTGACCACGTACGCCAGTGCCTTGAACTAGTGAAACAACATCCAAGCGAATTACTTTTTTGTTGCGAAGTTTTTCAGGAACGTCTTCGTCAACAATTTTTTGTGCTAATCCTTCAACCACGGCTGTTTTACCAACACCGGCTTCACCGATTAGTACAGGATTGTTCTTAGTTCTTCTATTTAATATTTCAATTACTCGTTTAATTTCATCGTCACGTCCAATTACAGGATCGACTTGACCTTTTCTTGCTTGTTCGGTTAAATCCACACCGTATTGAGCTAGTAGTGAATTGCCGCCGCCGTTTGGACCACGTCGACCTGATTGCGTATTAGGATCTCCAGCTTGAAAGCCTTGTGATTCAGATGAATTGTTCATAGCATTGAATAGTTCTTCAAAACTTGAAAAACCATTTGTGTTTTCTGCCATATTATCTATACCTTCATTACTTTCGTTTCTTAATTTTTGATAGCAATTTTGACAAAGGTTAACCTCTGTACGTTTGCCATTTACACTGGTATATAAGTGAATTGTTGCTTCATTTTCATTACAATTTTGACACAGCACTATAATCCCACCTTTCGGTTCAAAATTATAAAGATAGTATAAGACTTAGCACTCTCTAATTGCAAGTGCTAAGTCTTAAAAATTTCAACTTTATTTTATGAAAGTTATTTTTTTGTTAATTATCCTTGAAAAGCCTTTCTGTAAGCGTTAACCGACTTATTTGATAAGGCTTTGGAGAGTTATAAAGTAATGAAAAAGGTTGTTAATAATTTAAGAAAATGGTAAATTAAGAAATGAATATTTGTAGAGTTTTCTACATAATTTAATAAACAATAAAGAGGTAATTTATATCATGGAAAAGAAAGAATATCACGTAATCGCAGAAACAGGAATTCACGCACGTCCAGCAACAATGCTTGTACAAGCTGCAAGTAAATTCTCTTCAGATGTAAACATCGAATTTGATGGAAAATCAGTTAACCTAAAATCAATCATGGGTGTTATGTCACTTGGTGTTGGTCAAGGTGCTGATATTACTATTACTGCCGAAGGTGATGACGAAGCTGACGCAATTGCTGCAATCACAGAAACAATGACAAAAGAAGGTTTAGCTGAATAATGTCTACACAAATCAAAGGGATAGCTGCTAGTGAAGGTATTGCTACTGCAGAAGCATACCTTTTGGTTCAACCAGACCTTTCATTTTCAAAGAAGAGTATTAGTGATGTTGATGGCGAAGTTAAACGTCTTCAAGATGCACTTACTCAATCAGACAATGAATTAACAAAAATCAGAGATGCGGCTAAAGAATCATTGGGTGAAGAAGGCGCACAAGTTTTTGATGCGCACAAATTGATTCTTGCTGATCCTGAATTTACAGGTGCTGTTGAACAACAAATTAAAGATCAAAGTATCAATGCTGAACAAGCACTTGATGAAGTTTCACAAAACTTTATTACAATTTTTGAAGGTATGACAGATAATCCATACATGCAAGAAAGAGCAGCAGATATTCGCGACGTTACTAAACGTGTAATGGCTCACTTGCTTGGTGTTGAATTACCTAATCCTTCACTAATTGATCATGAAGTTATTGTTGTTGCTCACGATCTTACTCCAAGTGATACAGCTCAACTTAACAAGAAATTTGTTAGGGGCTTTATTACTGATATTGGTGGACGTACAGCCCACTCTGCAATTATGGCACGTTCATTAGAACTACCTGCTGTAGTTGGAACAAATACAGTTACAGCTGACATCAAAGATGGTGATCAGGTTATTCTTGATGGTCTCGATGGTGTGGCTATTGTTAACCCAAGTGATGATGATGTTGCTAAGTATTCAAAATTAGCTTCTGATTTTGCTGCCGAAAAAGCAGAATGGAAAAAGCTAAAGAGTGAAGCAACAGTCACTGCTGATGGTAAACATTTTGATGTAGCAGCTAATATTGGTTCACCAGATGATTTAGATGGTGTTCTTGATAATGGTGCTGAAGGTATCGGATTGTATCGTACAGAATTCTTGTATATGCAATCAGATCAACTTCCAACAGAAGAAGATCAATTCAATGCTTACAAGAAAGTTCTTGAAAGTATGAATGGAAAACCAGTTGTTGTCCGTACTATGGATATTGGTGGAGATAAGCATTTACCATATCTACCACTACCAGAAGAAGATAATCCTTTCTTAGGATATCGTGCTATTCGTATTAGTATTGATCAACAAGATATTTTCAGAACTCAACTGCGTGCTTTGATTCGTGCTTCAGCATTTGGTGAACTAAGAATTATGTTCCCAATGATTGGTACACTTCAAGAATTTAGAACTGCTAAGTCTATTTTTGAAGAAGAAAAAGCTAAGTTAGTTGCAGAAGGTGTAAAAATTTCAGATTCTATCCAAACAGGAATGATGATGGAAATACCTGCTGCTGCTGTATTGGCTGATCAATTCGCCAAGGAAGTTGATTTCTTTAGTATTGGAACAAATGACTTGATTCAATACACAATGGCTGCTGATCGTGGTAACGAAAGAGTTTCATATCTATACCAACCATACAATCCTTCAATCTTGAGATTGATCAAGCACATTATTGAATCAGCTCACAAAGAAGGCAAGTGGGCAGGTATGTGTGGAGAAGCTGCTGGAGATGACGTAATGGTTCCAATCCTATTAGGTATGGGACTAGATGAATACTCTATGAGTGCTACATCTGTATTACGTGTAAGAAGCTTGATGAAGAAATTAAGCACAGCAGATCTACAAACACTTGCAGAACGTGCTGTTAATGAATCATTAACAAACGATGATAATATTAAATTAGTATCTGAATATGTTAAATAATAAAAAAGAGTCGAAATTTTCGACTCTTTTTTATTTACTTTTAAAGTTTACAGATGTAAACTTTAGTTATTAAAAGATTACACTTGTAAACTTGAAGGGAGAATAAATGACAGATATAGAAAACATGACACAAGCAGAGTGGCAAGTTATGAGAATAATCTGGACACTCAATGGTGCAACAAGTAAGCAAGTAATAGATGTTTTAACGAAAAAAACATCTTGGAAACAAGCTACTATCAAAACTTTAATTGTCCGATTGCAGAGCAAGGGTTATTTGGAAGTAGATAAAAAAGTTAGACCATATACTTATTCACCGGTTATCAAAGAGGAAGATGCTATTGATCAGAGTGTAAATCATTTATTTGCAAGTCTTTGTTGTATGAGAAAAGGTCAGGCAATTGAGAATGCAATTGAAAATTCAGATATATCTAAATCTGATATCAATGAACTAATAAATATACTTACTAAAAAATCAAAAGACGCGCCAGAAGTAGTAATGTGCGACTGTTTGGGGGAGACAAATAATGGATAATCAACATATGAATCACGAAAATATGGATATGGAAATGGATCATTCTGATATGGATGGTCACATGATGATGCACGGAGGTCACATGATGGACATGGGAGATCTAAGGAAGAAGTTCTGGATTTCCTTAGTACTAGCAATACCGATATTTATTCTCTCATCGTTTATGGGTATGGATTTACCATTTCAAATTCAATTCCCTGGTTCTGATTGGATAGTATTAATCTTGGCTTCAATTCTGTTCTTCTATGGTGGTAAACCTTTTTTCCAAGGCGCTAAGGGTGAATTAAAATCAAAACAACCCGCTATGATGACACTGATAACCATGGGTATAGGAGTTGCCTATATCTATAGTATTTATTCATTTATCATGAAAAATTTCTTCAACAGCACTGATTCGATGGATTTCTTTTGGGAGCTAGCATCCCTAATAGTTATCATGTTGTTGGGTCATTGGATTGAAATGAAGTCCACTATGGAAGCCGGTAGTGCGATGGATAAAATAGTTGCACTAGTTCCTGACAATGCTCATGTTGTTCACGATGGTATGACGATGGATTCCCCAGTATCTTCTGTTCAAAAAAATACAGTTATCGAAGTACGCGCTGGGGAAACAATCCCACTGGATGGGGTTATAACTAAAGGAAGTACCTATGTAAATGAATCATTAATTACTGGTGAATCTGAATCTGTAAAGAAAACTGTAGGTGACAAGGTAGTTGGAGGATCTATTAATGGTGACTCTACGATTAATTTAACAGTTGAAAAAACAACTTCAGAGGGATATTTATCACAGATAAGTAAACTAGTATCAGATGCACAAATGAATCAATCTAGAACACAAAAATTAGCAGATAAAGTATCTGGCTGGTTGTTCTATGCAGCTATAACAGCTGGTTTGATTTCCTTTGTAGTTTGGCTATTTTTGGGAACATTTGACAATGCACTTTTAAGATTGGTAACTGTTTTGATTATCGCATGTCCACATGCTTTGGGATTGGCAGTTCCATTAGTAATTTCACGTAGTACTTCTATTGCAGCTACAAATGGATTGATAATCCGTGATAACCAAGTTATGGAAATTAGTCGAAAAATTGATTATCTTACCTTGGATAAAACAGGTACTGTTACTGAAGGTGATTTTTCAGTAAATGAAGTAAAAGCAATTGGTTCTTCTTATTCTACAGATGAAATTTTAGCCTTAATATCAGGGTTAGAAGTTAGTTCAAACCATCCAATTGCCAAAAGTATAGTAGAGTATGCAGCTGAAAAAAATATTACTCCAACACAGATATCAAATGTTAAAGCACTAAAGGGTTATGGATTAAGCGGAGAGTTAGATAAGAAAAGTATTCTCTTAGTTAATCGTAAATATCTACAGGAGAATAAGCTTGAGGTTGAAAATATAGCTACTGATAGCACTGTTAGTTATTTAGTTATAGATAGTTCAGTTGTTGGTTATATCACTTTAGGAGACTCACTAAAGGCTAATTCAAAGGAATTCATTAGCAAATTGAAAGCAAGAAATATTACCCCAATAATGTTGACTGGTGACAATAAAGAGGCAGCCAAAAAAGTTGCTGATGAATTAGGTATTGATGAATATCGTGCTGAATTACTTCCACAAGATAAAGATAAGATAATCAAAGATCTTGAGTTGGAAGGACACAAAGTAATGATGGTCGGTGATGGAATTAATGACGCACCTAGTTTAGCAGCCGCTTCTATTGGTGTAGCCATTGGAGCAGGTACAGATGTTGCAATTGAGTCTGCTGATGTGATTCTTTATAGCAATGATCCAATAAACATTTTGGATTTCTTTGATTTATCAGCAAAAACTTACCGTAAAACTGTAGAAAATTTATGGTGGGGAGCTGGATATAATATAATTGCTATACCACTTGCAGCAGGAGTTTTAGCTGGCGTGGGTATTGTACTAAGTCCCGCAGTTGGTGCTATATTGATGTCATTATCTACAGTTGTTGTAGCGTTAAATGCTCTAACTTTAAGAAAATAAAAAAACTCCTTATTAGGGAGTTTTTATTTTTTATAAATTTTAGTAAAAGTACCAAAATATTTTTTTGCTGATCCAGCTAAAAGATTTTTAATACTGTTATTAATTTTATTTTCATTATCAATAATGTTTTTATCATTATCAGAGTAATTTATAAGCAAGAATTTATTAGAGTTGTTACTATCTTGGTAGAGAGAAAAATTGATTTTTTCCAATTCTCTAGCACGTTTTTCAATTGAAAATAAAAATAATTCAGATTGTTTTTCATCTAAATCTAAGTATGTGAAAAAATAAATTTCAGAATTAAAATTTAAGTCTCCCAGCAAGTTTTTAAATTCACTAACTGATTTTGACTCTTTCAATAGTAAGTAATCTGTTTTATCATCATTGTTATAGGGTTTTAATAGTAGATCACTTTGATCAAACTGTTTAACCAAATGATCGTAAGTACCAAGTTTTGTATTTATATACATACTAATTACGGTCCTTTCATATTAAAAATATTGGAGTAAATTTATGTTAATTACAGTTTTAGGAATGTATGGAGGCTACCCATATAAGGGAGTCGGGACAACTAGTTATTTATTACAAAAAGATGGATTCAAATTATTAATCGATTGTGGAAGTGGAAGCCTAAATGAACTTTCACGTTATATAGACCCTACCGAACTAGATGCGGTTGTACTTTCACACTACCATCATGATCATACCGCAGATTTAGGTGTTCTTCAATATAATCTATTAGCATCTGATAGGGAAGAACCGCTTCCTATCTATGGTCACACACGTGACTTTGTTAATTTTGCCCAGTTGACTTTGGACGGTGCCACTAAGGGGATTGCTTACAATGATTATGAAGAATTAAAGATAGGACCATTTAAGTTTAACTTTATGGAAACAATTCACCCAGTACCAGCATATGCTATGCGTATTCAAGCAAATGGTAAATCTATAGTATTCACTGCTGACACAGCATACTTTGATGGATTAATTGATTTCAGTAAGGGAGCAGATTTATTAATTACTGACACTAATTTTCCTGAAGAAAAAACGGGTAAAATTTGGCATATGACAACCAAAGAAACAGGTGAGTTAGCTAAAAAAGCAAAAGTAGAACGTGTTATGATTAGCCACTTACCTCAAACTATTGATCACTCAATTATGCTAAAGCAAACTCAAAAATACGCTGAAGATATACCAGTAATTCGCGCTTTCCAAGACTTAGAATTAGATGTATAAATAAATTTATATTAGAAAAACTAATTTGTGATATTAAAAATAAATACTAATAGTTATCACAATTTTAATCTAAAACCATTTGTGAAATAATTTTCAAAATGTTGATTTTACAGCGAAGAAAATTCACAAAAAAATAAATAAGTCAAATTTGAACAATGATTTTTGTGAAATATCGTGGATTTTTTATTAAAAAAGTTGTAATATTGTACTTGTAAAGAATTACAGGTAATCCAGACCAGAGGAGGAGAGAAGTTATGGTAACTATTTATACATCTCCAAGCTGTACTTCTTGCCGTAAAGCTAAGGCTTGGCTAGAAGAACATGACATTGCATATAAAGAGAGAAACATATATCAAGAACCATTAAATAAAGAAGAAATCCAACAAGTCCTACAAATGACAGAAAATGGTACAGAAGAAATTATTTCAACTAGATCAAAATCATTTAAGAATCTAGATGTTGATCTTGACGATTTAACTGTTGATCAATTGTTAGAGCTTGTTTCAAACAATCCTGGACTTCTAAAGAGACCTATCATTATGGATGACAAACGTCTACAAGTTGGTTTCAATGAAGACGAAATCCGTAGATTTTTACCTAGAAGTGTTAGAACTATGGAATTAAGACGTGCACAGATTATGTCAGGATTTTAATAAAATATTTCTTTTTAGCCTAGTTTCTATTTTTATTATGGAAATTAGGCTTTTTTTGTTAATTAAAGTTTTATTTCCTTTACATTAAAATTCATACTGATAAAATATGTTTACAGAATTGAGGTGGCTATGATGCAAATGGAACATATAAACGAAAATACAATCAGAGTCATCCTAAGTACTGAGGATTTAAGTGAAAGAGGCGTTTCAATGCTTGATCTTTTAGGAAATAAAGATCAAATAGAAACATTTTTCTATAGTATTTTGGATGAGGTTGATGAAGATCATACTTTTACGAATAATCAACCTGTTACTTTTCAAATTATGCCAAACAAAGAAGGCTTAGAAGTTCTTATTGTTAAGGCAAATCCAGACGATGAAGACGCTTCATTTGAGAATATTAATTTGGAAAATTTCGAGTCAAAAGATATGTCAGCATTTTCAAATGCTAGTCTAGATTCAGAAGACTACGATGCCGATGTGACTCCTTATGTTAGAGATAGAGATACACCAACAAAGTCATTAGTTGTAGAATTTAATAATTTTGAAGATTTCATTCAATTATCTAAAATATTGAGATTAGAGAGTGGAATTAGTAATTTATGGCAATACAATGACAAATACTACTTACAATTAATTATCTTTACTGATGAAATCCATGATATGACATATAACGATATTGTTGCTCTGTTAAGCGAATATAGTTCACAAACAAAGACAACTTCAGCTATGTTATCAGAATATGGTAAAGAATTGATGAGTAGGACAGCACTTGAACAAGCAAGATATTACTTTGATTAAAAACACTAACCGTCTAGGTTAGTGTTTTTTTCGTAATGTTATATGAGGTGATTGATATGTACGCTGCATATGACAAAAACAAAAAATTAATATACGCAATGATGCAAATTCAAGGTTAGAATACATTTGTATCAATCGTGATAGATCCATGAAGTTAACTATCAAAGATAATTCTAAATATTTTCGACATGAGAATAACAATTTTAACAACACAAATGAACGCTTGATACACCAACAGGGGAAAGAACTATTGATTAGCGGATTACTAGAATTAGGTGTTAAAGATATTGAAATGGAAAAATATTTACCTAATATTAAGCAGCGTGCAGATATATTTTATGAGAGAAATGTTATGGAATATCAGTGTTCAATAATTGGTGAATCCAAATTTACGAAGCGGGTTAAATCTTATCAGGACAGTAATTATAATAATTTTTGGATATTAGGTGGAAATTATTTAAGTAACAGCTTGAGCAAAAAACATCTGATATTTCTTAAATATAATAAAAATTGGGGTTTCTACCTGATAATGTTTGACGCTCAAATAGCTAAATTTAGATTATTTTATGATATTCATTTTGAAGGATTATTTAACAGGATAGTATACAAGAGTAGAAGTTTTATTTTGGAAGATATAAAAGAGCTAGCAAATTTCAAACCAAAGTTATTTAACAAATATAATATCCATCGTGTTGATGAATATTCAATCACTAGAATAAGAAGAATGAATGATCTTGAATCACAAAATTTGAAAATAAAATTTTATTACGAGTATAAAAAAACTATTGAAGATTATTTATTCAATAAAAAAATATCTGCTGAAATACCAGTATATAAAAATCATAAATGGCAGAGGTTATGTGGTGAGAAACCAATATATTTAAGTCAGCCATTAATAAAAAAGAAGAGCTGAGAATAATCTCAGCTCTTCTTTATTTTCTAAAATCATTAAAATTCAAAACTTTTGCTTCTTGTTTTAGAGACGGTTGTTCGGAAGGTTCAAGTAATGTTCTGCTTAATAAATCATTCAAATTATCTTCGATTGATTGCTTATCTCTGTCGTCGCCAAAATCATTGATGACTAAACCAGGTTCTTCAGGATTTGCATTATCAAAAATAACTATAGATGGTGCTTTTCGGATGTTCATATCCTTAATTAACTGTTGATCCCGTTTTAACCCTTGTTCAACAGATTCACTGTCTTTGTATGACATAATCGTATCGTATTCCAAACCGGCATATATAGCAGCATCCATAATGGTTTTTTCATTGAAAGGTAGATTTTGAACATTAACTTGATCTTGCATACGCATTAAAAATATACGAGCTTTTTTATTTCCTTGGAAAGTGGCTGATTTGTAAAGCAGCGCAGCATCATAAATTTCCTTTGTGCACTTAGTTCTTTCATCTAGGTCAGACAATTTGCAACCTTTCATCTCTAGATACTCGTTAATGGTTTCCATATTATAAGTTGTTATAAAATGGAATTGTGTACTTATGGAATTTTTTCTTGTGAAGTCGATTATACTTTGTTCAACATTAAGACAGTATGAACATAAAGGATTAACATATAAAAATATTTCCCACACAATTCTTTCCTCCATTCTGTTACAGTTAATATTCTAACAAGTTAATTAGTAAACGTAAAATTATTACCCTTATACGCTGGTATTCTGGATATTGTTAATGAATAAGTTTCCAAAGTAGGTTATATTTATTAGGTATTGGAGTGTGAAAAACAATGGCAAATACAGACATAAATTGGATTGAATTTTTAGATCCATATACTCAAGCTGTTTCTGAGTTAAAACTTAAATTACGTAATCTTCGTAAAGAATTTTTAGATAAAAATTTACATTCACCAATTGAATTTGTAACGGGTCGTGTAAAGACTGAAGATAGTATCAAAGAAAAAATGAAGCGTCGCTTCATCACAACAGAGTTGTTGGAACAAGACATGCAAGATATTGCGGGCATAAGAATCCAATGCCAATTTGTTGAGGATATCTATGAAGTGGCGAAACTACTTCATGATCGTGAAGACATGCAAGTAATCGAAGAAAGAGACTACATTGCTAATAGTAAGCCTAGTGGTTACAGATCATATCACGTTGTTATTGAATATCCTATTCAAACATCACAAGGTCAAAAACAGATTTTAGCTGAAATTCAGATTAGAACATTAGCTATGAATTTTTGGTCTACAATTGAACACTCTTTAAACTACAAATATCGTGGGGATTTTCCACAAAATATTAATGAGCGTCTAAAAAGAGCTGCGGAAGCTTCATTCATGTTGGATGAAGAAATGTCCAAAATTCGAGAAGAGATTCAAGATGCTCAGCAATATTTTACAGATAATAAACAGCAGTATACTAACAATCAATCGGAGAAGGATTAATGATGAAATTTTGGATTCATAATAATACTAAAGCTAAATCTGTTAAAGCCTCTCAGCATATGAGAAAAAGACTGATTAAAGCAGGATTAGTACCTGATGAACAAAATCCTGAGCTTGTTATTAGTATCGGTGGAGACGGGACTTTATTGAGTACTTTTCATAAATATGAAAAGCAATTAGATAAAGTAATGTTTGTTGCTCTTCATACGGGCCACTTGGGTTTTTATGCGGACTGGATTGATGATGAAATCGATGAACTTGTTGAGAGAATAATTGAACAACAGGACAATGTTAGAACAACTAGTTATCCGGTTATTCAAGTTAATGTAGAAGATTCAAAAGGTAATGTATCGAGTTATCGAGCTATCAATGAAGGGATTGTTCGACGCCTTACTTCGTTGACGATGAAGACACAAGTTAACATTGATACAGAATATTTTGAAAATTTCCGTGGTGACGGTCTTTGTTTTGCCACTCCAACTGGTTCCACAGCATACGCTAAAGCTATTGGTGGAGCATTGATTCATCCTAAAGTAGATATTTTTCAAATGGTAGAGATAGCTTCTATAAACAATCGTGTCTTTAGAACGATATCATCTCCTATCATTATTCCTAAAGACCAAAGAATTGATTTGTATCCTGAAAAAGCTGATGACTATGTAGTTAGTTGTGATGGTCAGCCTGTAGAATTTAGTGATATAAAAAAAATCAGTGTTAGTTTATGTGAAAAGCGTGCAACATTTGCCCAATATCGTCATGTACATTTCTGGTCTAGAGTAGAAAATGCATTCTTAGGTAAAAATGAAAAATAGACGAATATTTAAGTATATAGTTCAAGACAATGACCCTAAGAATATTCGAAAATTTTTATCGCATAAGAATTTTTCGGAAAGTCAATTACATAAAATTAGAAATAAAGATGGACGTGTTTATGTAAATAAAAAAGAACGCCACCTGAATTTTGCAATTAAATCAGGGGATGTTTTATCTGTGGTTATGAGCAGTGAAATAGGCTCAGATTTAATTGTTCCAATACATGCTGATTTAGATGTTATATATGAGGATCAATACTTACTAATCATCAATAAAAAACCGGGTATAGCAAGTTTGCCTTCAAAAAACAGAGAATCATATACAGTTGCTAATATTGTAAAGTACTATCTTCAAGAAAATCATCAAGATGATTCGATCCACCTTGTGACACGGTTGGATAGAAATACTTCAGGTTTGATGGTTTTTGCTAAAGATTCTTATACACATTCCAGATTGGATCAAATTCTGCATAGCGATAAGTTTCAAAAGTATTATTATGCAATTGTCTACGGAGTAATGAATCCTTTAAGTGGCGTTATAAATAAGCCAATAGGTATCGATCCAGATTATTATTATCGTAGATGTATAGATGCTGAAAATGGAAAAGAATCCAAAACGGCTTATAGAACAATTAAAGATTATGGAGAATATAGTTTAATAGAACTACAATTGTATACGGGAAGAACTCATCAGATAAGAGTTCATACTTCATCAGTGGGGCATCCTATCATAGGTGATAATATGTATTCTGGTAAAAAAGATGAGCTTATTGATAGGCAAGCATTGCATTGTGCTAAGCTCAAAATATTTCATCCTATGAAAGATATTTGGTTAGAGTTAGAAGCACCAATGCCTTATGATATGCAAAGAGTATTAAATGAACTAGGGGGGTGAGCAGTGTGGACGAAAAGGAAGCTTTACTACAAGAGAAATTTCAAACTCTAAATGAGTATCTGAATGATAATGATATAAAAAGATTCCGCAAGACTTTTTTAGATATGCATTTTTATGATCAAAGTACCTTCTTCCTTTCATTAGATGAAGAGGAAAGAAAAAAGATATACTCTATCCTTGAACCCGATGAAATGGGTGATATGTTTGATACTGTTGAAGAGGATCACCCTGAGATACCAAAATTTATGGATGAGATGGAAGACAAGTATGCTTCAAAAATGCTTATCAGTATGTATGATGATAATGCTGCGGATATTCTTGAACATTTAGATAAGGCAGAAATTGAAAAATATCTAAGTAACATGTCTAAGCAAGATGCTAATAATCTTCGTGGTTTGTTGCACTATGATACTGAAACTGCCGGTGGTATCATGACTACCGACTATGTAGAATTTAAGGCAACAGAAACAGCTGGGAATGCTATTAAGGATTTACGTAAATTCGCTGATGCCGAGACGGTTTACTACTTGTATGTACTAGATGACAATGAAGATTTAGTTGGTGTTATGTCTCTTCGTGATTTGATTATGTTAGAGCCTGAAGATATCCTGGGTGAGCATATGAACACTGATATCATATCTGTTAAAGTTGATGATGATCAGGAAGAAGTTGCTCAAGTATTTAGGGATTATGAATTCTTAGCTATTCCGGTAGTTGATTATTCTAATCAAATGGTCGGTATCGTAACGGTTGATGATGTTATTGAAGTTATTGATGAAGAAGCACAACAAGATTATTCTGGTTTGGCTGCTGTTAGTGTAGATGAAACAATCAACGATAATCCTTTCAGAGCCGCTGGTAAAAGATTACCATGGTTGATCACTCTACTTATTCTTAGTATGATCACAGCCACTTTGATTAATCAGTATGAGAGTTTACTGGCAGAAGCGAGTATTCTGGCAGTGTTTATCTCGATGATTACTGGTACAGCTGGTAATGCAGGTACACAGAGTTTAGCTGTTGCTGTCAGAAGAATTGCACTGGAAGATATCAGTGGGAGTGAATTCTTCAAACTTTTAGGCAAGGAATTAGTTACGGGGTTGGTCACAGGTCTGGTGACAGGATCAACTGTATTTCTTATTGTAGGTCTATGGAAATCAAACTTTATGTTGGGGTTAGTAATAGGTTTGGCAATGTTTTGTGCAATAACTGTTGCAAATATTGCCGGAAGCTTAATACCATTGTTAATGTCTAAATTAGGTTTTGACCCAGCAGTAGCTAGTGGTCCTTTTATTTCAACACTTAGTGATTTGACAAGTGTTTTGATATATTTCAGTATCGCAAGTATTTTTATTCAATATTTCATAAAATAAAAGACATAAACTAATGTTTAGGTCTTTTTTTATTATTTATTATACAAATACTAGTACAATAGTAGTTTGTTTGTGATATTATATTAGGATCTCGTTTGAAGGAGGGGAAGATATGAAAAACTTGTCTAAGGAAGCAAGACGTTCGATTATTATTTTGATTTTTAGTACATTTTTAATTTGTTTAGGTATAAGTATTGTTATACCGGTAACTCCATTTATTAAAAGGGAATATGGTTATAGTACAACCGATATGGGTATTATGACGGCTTTGTTTGCCTTAGCCCAATTCATCACTTCCCCAATTGTAGGGAGAATTTCCGATAAGATGGGTAGAAAGCCTATGATGGCTTTGGGACTATTCTTTTATATGATTTCGGAACTGATTTTTGCAATGTCAAACACACTTTGGCTATTTAATTTTTCACGTATTATTGGTGGTATTTCTGCAGGTATGTTTGTACCCACATCAATGGCAATGGCCGCAGATATGACTAGTATAAAGGATCGTGCAAAAGTTATCGGGTGGATTTCTGCATCATTTAGTGGTGGATTAATTCTGGGACCTGGTATTGGTGGAGTTTTAGCAAGTTTTAGTTATAAGACACCATTTTGGGCTGCTTCAGCACTGGGATTGATTAGTACAATTTTCCTAATTATTTTTCTACCTAGTAAAACACCAAGGCCAGATGGCATTACTGAAGAAGAATCTCTTGAGTCTAGAGGTCAGAAGTCATCAATCATGAGTATTTTGAATAGACCGATGGTTATATTTTTCTCAATGATATTAGTATCAGCATTTGGTCTACAGTTGTTCGAAAGTATCTATAGTATTTATGTAAATCAAGTGTTTAACTTTAGTCTAAATAATATTGCTCTGGTTCTTGTTCTTAATGGGGTAATTTCTCTATTCTTACAAGTAGCATTATTTGATTTCTTAGTTAGAAAATTAACTGAAATTAGACTGATTAGATGGTGTTTCTTATTAGGTGCAGTTTGTGTGCTTTGGATTGTTTTAGCACACTCTAAGGTGGAAGTATTTATTGCAACACTAGTTATCTTTTCCGCATTTGATTTGTTAAGACCTGCTATTACAACATTGTTAACAAAATTTGGTGATGATAATCAAGGTTTGATTAATGGTGTAAATATGTCATTAACAAGTGTTGGTAATATTATTGGACCTATCATTGCAGGGATGCTAATGGATAGAAATACACATTATCCATATATCTTTGCAGCAATCATGCTAATTATTTCATTCTTAGTTACATTTACAGTTAATAGTGTAATAAAAAATAGTAATCAAATTTCAAAATAATAAAAAGACTATCCGCCTGGATAGTCTTTTTATTTTGTCTAATTTATGTCGATGGAAAAAACATGTTTTAAGATTAACAGTTTGTTATTATTACCTTGAAAGATCATGAAGTTATATATTGAAGGGGCAAAAAAATGATAAAAATGATAGCTACAGATATCGATGGAACTTTGGCAAACAGTGAAAGTAAGTTGAATCCAAGGACTCGTGACAGACTAATAGAGGCGCAAAAGCAAGGAATTAAACTAGTAATTGCTTCTGGTAGACCAGCATTTAGTATGCAACGTTACGTTGATGAATTAGAAATGGCTAAGTATGGTGGCTTGATTGTTTCCTTCAATGGAGCACAGATCAATGATTGTTCTACTGGAGAAACACTTTATCAAAAAACAATTTCATTAGATGAAACTCGCCAGGTTATAGAGCATGTTCAAAATTACGATGTTATTCCTACAGTGACAATCGGGAAGTATATGTATGTAAATAAAGATAATGTTAATAGAATATACATGAAATCATTAGGAATGGATATTGTAGATTATGAAGTTGTAACCGGAGACTTGGTTCAAAAAGTTGTTGATGATTTGCCTGAATCAATCACACAACCAGTAAATAAGATTTTGGTAGCGGGTGTTCCAAGTTATCTGCAGGAACATTATAAAGAATTGAGTGCTCCTTTTTCTGATTTGAATGCTGTTTTTACAGCAGATCATTACTATGAGTTTAATCGTAAAAATGTTGATAAGGCAACTGCTCTTGAGTATATACTTCCAAAGTTAGGTTATAGCAAGGATGATTTAGTAGCTTTTGGTGATGGTCAAAATGATATGACAATGCTTCAATATGCCTCTACTGGTGTTGCTATGGAGAATGCCAATGATGAGGTCAAAAATATTGCAGATCAAGTTACTCTAACAAATGACAAAGATGGGATTGCTGAATTTTTAGACAATAATCTTTAAGAGGAAAAACATGCTATTAATTTTACTGGGTGTAATTGTAGGAATCATTTTGCCAGTTCAAACAAGTATCAATGCTAGACTTCAAAAAACAGTAGGCCCTCCTTTTGTTGTGTCGTTGATTACATTTACTGTAGGAACTATTTTCTTGGCAATTGTAACCTTAATTCAAATTAAGACCTTGCTTGTACCTTTGACGTTAATAGAGAATCAACCATTTTGGATTTGGATAGGTGGGTTATTGGGAGTGTTTTATCTAACTACCAATATTCTACTTTTTCCCAAAATGGGTAGTATTCAAACAGTTATAATGCCCATTTTAGGTCAAATCTTGATGGGTCTGGTTATAGATCAATTTGGCTTATTCTATTCGATGGAAAGTAAAATGACTGTTGTAAAATTCTTGGGTGCTATGTTCGTCGTAGCAGGAGTTTTGGTTGCAATAGGTTTGAAGAGTATGCTAGAACATCAAGTTTCGTATACACAAAAGTCTAAGGGATTAAATCTTTGGCGTTTGATTGGACTTATTGCAGGTATGTTGAGTGCCACAGAAAGTGCCATTAATGGACACTTATAAGTTGTTTTAAAGTCTTCTGAGCAAGCGTCGTTTATTTCGTTTCTTGTAGGAGCGATAGCTTTACTGATAATAGTTTTAATTTTAAGACCAAATCTACAACAAATAAAAAGTAGCCAAAATAGTGTTTGGTGGAGTTGGTCAGGTGGAATTATTGGGGCGTTATTTGTTTTAGGTAATGTTTTTTTAGTCCCAATTCTAGTCACAGGATTAACGGTTATTATAGTTATAGTGGGTATGATGATGGGTGGTATTATAATTGATCAATTTGGCCTTTTTGGTTCTCCTAAAAAACCAACTACATTAATTCAGGTTTTGGGATTGGCTATGATGATAGTTGGTGTTGTTATGATTAAACTATAAAAAGTCTATACCAATAATTAAAGGTCTAGATGAATTTTATTAATTTCCACTGTTTTAACAATAATTTTCAGAAAATATATTGCAATGGTCTAGCTATACCAGTATGATAGTCGTTATTGATTATCATACTTTTTTATTTGAGGGAAAATTCATGAAAAATTATTTACAGAGAATGGGTAGATCAATCCAATTACCAGTTTCTGTCTTACCGGCAGCAGCTTTACTAGTAGGTATTGGTCATTGGTTGCCACAAAAATGGGCAGTAGCACAATTTTTACAATCCGGTGGGAATGCTATTTTAAACAATCTAGCAGTATTGTTCGCTGTCGGATTAGCGTTAGGGATGTCAAAAGATAAAGATGGTGCTTCAGCTTTGGCAGGATTAGTTGCTTATTTGGTTCCATCTTTTGTGTTGGCTCCCAAGCAAGTTGCTGATCTATTTAAAATAAAAGAATCAGCCGTTGATCCAGCTTTTGCTGCTATACCAAATAATGTATTTATTGGTATTATAGGTGGTTTGATTGCTGCCGCAATGTATAATCGTTTTCACAATACTAAATTACCTATGGCTTTATCGTTCTTTAGTGGGAAAAGATCTGTGCCAATTGTTACTTCGGTAGTAATGTTGTTGGTCTCAGTATTGTTACTATTTGTTTGGCCACCAGTTTATACAGCTCTAATCATATTTGGTAAATTCATTGTTGGATTAGGAGCAATTGGTGCGGGACTATTTGGTTTCTTTAATAGACTGCTTATACCTACAGGATTGCATCATGCATTGAACCAAGTGTTCTGGTTTAACGCTGCAGGAATTAATGATATTGGTAATTTTTGGGCAAGTAAGGGTACAAAGGGTGTGACAGGTATGTATCTTGCAGGATTTTTCCCAGTTATGATGTTTGGGTTGCCTGCTGGAGCTTACGCAATGTACCGAAATGCTCTCCCCGAAAGAAAAAAAGAAACTGCTAGTTTGTTATTGGCTGGAGCATTTGCATCATTCTTTACTGGTGTTACAGAACCATTAGAATTTTCATTTATGTTCGTTGCTTGGCCTTTATATGTATTGCATGCAGTTCTTATGGGGCTTTCAATGTGGTTTGCTGCATTGATGCATTGGACTGCAGGATTTACATTTAGCGGTGGTTTAGTAGATTATGTTTTGAGTCTGAGAGTTCCAATAGCTAATATGCCATTGATGTTGTTAGTCCAAGGGTTAATATTTGCTGCTATATATTTTTTCACATTCGATTTTGCAATTAAAAAATTTAACCTAATGACACCTGGTAGAGAACCAATCGAAGTCGACGAGGCAATGTCTATAGATTTTGATGAAGATGACGATAAATTTATGATTACTGCTAAAAAAGTTTATGCAGGATTAGGTGGTTATAAAAATATCAAAGTTGTCGACAACTGTACAACTCGTCTGCGCATGCAATTAGTTGATAGTTCTACAATAGATATTCCGTTATTAAAATCTGCTTCTGCAGGTGTTAATGTACTCGATAAAACAAATGTACATATTGTAATAGGTACAGAGGTTCAATTTGTTGCCGATGCTTTGAGCAAATTGTTTGAAGCCAAGGCACCAATTTCTAAAGTTGAATCTAGTAATGATATTAAAGAAGATACAGAAAATGTTGTATCAAATGGAGCTATAACTTTACTTAATAGCGTATCTTTAGGTCGTCTAGAAAAATTGGAAGATGTTCCAGATCAAACATTTTCTCAAAAAATGTTAGGTGATGGATTTGCAATTATTCCAGATGAAAATAAGGTTTACTCACCTGTAGATGGTGTTATCACTTCAATTTTTCCAACTAAGCATGCATTTGGTATCACTACTGATAGTGGATTAGAAATTTTAATTCATATTGGAGTTGATACTGTTAATCTAAATGGTGAACCATTTGATGCTGTTGCCCAAGAAGGTCAACAGGTCAAATCAGGAGATCTTTTGGTAAATGTTGATTTCGATGCAATTAAAGCTGCTGATAAGAAAATAGATACAATAGTAATTATTACTAATATGGATTTAGTAGCAGAACTAGATTTTTCTGATGCATCTGGTTTAGTAGATAAAGAAACAAAAATTTTAAAAGTAACTAATAAATAAAAAACATCTATCTGTATGGTAGATGTTTTTTTATTTGAGTTTTTGTTCAAATTCTTTCACGATATTCTCTATGTAAACAACTTTATCGCTAAAAGTTTCAGCTGGATCTAGAGGGGACTTAATATCGTAACCCATTGCAAGTCTAGAATTTAAAATATCCATTTCTAGACCCTTCATAACTAGACTAAAAGCTAACTCAGCTTGATATGCATTGTGCATTCCGTAGACGATTGTTGCTGCAGGTTTATTTTTCCACTCACTATAAAGATAGTCGATAGCATTCTTTAGCGGTGCTGGGTATCCCCAATTATATTGTGGAAATAGGAAAATTACACCATCTAATGATTTGATATGTGCAGACCATTTTTTGGTTTCGTCTAATTCATACATATTGAAGGCTGGAATATATTTCTCGTTCATTTGAGGTAAATTTAATTCTTTAAGATCAATTAATTCCACTTCTAAAATATCTGAGTGGAAATTATCCATTACCCAGTGTGCGATTTTTAAACCAGCTCTAGATGATCTAGTGGAACCAACTATCAAACCAATCTTTTTCATTATAAGATTACCTCTTTTTTATTTTATTTTAACGCATAAGTGCACATTTGACATTGACTAAAGCGTTTCCAAAGAATAAATTAAAATTAGTAAAAAATAAGGAGAACATTATGGGTGTATACGAAGAATTTGTAAAATTAAATCAGGACTACACGATACAACCGATTGATTCTAAAGAGTTTCATAGATATGGAGTTGTTTTAAAGGATTATGATTTATCAGAAATAGAAGATTATATGAGCAACATTGCAATATCAAATCCAAAATTAGAGTATGTTGCGTCAAATCCTGAACTGGAAAATATTAGAGCTATTAAACAAATTGGAAATGATGTATACGGCGGAATGGATTTTGAAGCTGGTGAATGTAGTGGACAAACATCTATGTTTGATGGAATGGAATACCATCAAGGTAGTGAAGTTAATATTATGATGACAGATGTTGTCATGGTGTTAAGTAAAAGAAGTATCTTAGATCAAAAAGGATTGATAGATTCCAATGCAGATACTAATATTTTCTTTGTACCAGCAGGTACAGCAATTGACTTTTATGGAGAAACGTTACATTATGCTCCTATTAAAGTTCATGAAGAAGGATTCAAATCTGTTGTATTACTTTTGAAGGGAACAAATGAACCTTTTCCTATTGGCTATAAAACTAAAAATTCTAGATTGACAATGAAAAATAAATTTCAATTAATCCATGAAGAAAACCAAGAAGGAATAGCTAACGGATTGGAAATTGGTATAGTAGGAGAACTGCTAAAATTCAAACAACTAGACTGACTATAGAACAATTGGTACTGATGAAAATAATATAAAATATAGTAATTTACAAATTAAATTTGTAAACAGTTACACAAATGTAATATTCAAAATAAAAAATTAAAACTTATATTAATTACTGATTTATCAGTATCTATTCATTAATGAATAAAAAAACTTCTAAAAAAAGTTCTTAAAATTTAAATAAAAGCGTTTTCTTTTTTTCTGTAAAATGCTAATATGAAATAGTTCACAAGAAGGTTGAACTATTTTTTTGTTCAATTCTTTTAGTAAGCGCTTAATTAATTTTGAAAATATAGGGAGGATTACAGATGGTTGGAATCGTCATAGCAACTCATGGAGAGTTTGCAAAGGGCATTATGATGTCAGGTTCAATGATCTTTGGAGAACAAGAAGATGTTCAAGCGGTTACTTTTATGCCAAATGAAGGTCCAGAAGATTTGAAAAAGCATCTCGAAGAGGCTGTATCAAAATTAAGTTCTGACGACCAAGTTTTATTTTTAGTTGATTTATGGGGTGGATCACCATTTAATCAAGCAAATGGTTTGTTTGAACAACATGCTGACAATTGGGCAGTTGTTTCAGGGCTTAATTTACCAATGTTGATTGAAGCATACGCATCACGTATGTCAATGGAATCAGCACATGAAATCGCAAAGAGCATAACAACTCCAGCAATTGATGGTATAAAGGTCAAACCAGAAGACCTTATGCCAAAAGCTTCTGCACCAGCAGAAGAAAGTAAATCTACTACAGGAAATGCGGGTAAACCAGGAAGTTTTGATTACGTACTTGCACGTATTGATTCACGTTTACTTCATGGACAGGTTGCTACTGCTTGGACAAAGACTACACAACCTACACGTATTATCGTAGTTTCAGATGATGTTGCTAAGGATGAATTAAGAACAAAATTGATTCAACAAGCTGCACCATCAGGCGTTAAAGCTCACGTTGTTCCAGTTGACCAAATGATCAAACTTGCAAAAGATGATCAACATTTTGGTGGTCAAAGAGCACTACTATTATTTGAAACACCACAAGATGCTCTAAGAGCTATTGAAGGTGGAGTACCATTGAAGACTTTGAATGTCGGATCAATGGCTCATTCAACTGGTAAAGTTCAACCTAATAAAGTTTTGGCATTTGATCAAAACGATATTGATACATTCAGAAAATTGGAAGCTGATGGCGTTGAATTTGACGTTCGTAAAGTTCCTTCAGATACAAAAGATAATATGGATAACATCCTTAAAAAAGCTCAAAATGAATTAAATAAATAATTACATAAAATATGGAGGCTTAATATAATGCATCTAAATATAATACAACTAATATTAATAGTGCTTATATCATTTTTAGCTGGTGTTGAAGGTATTTTGGATATGTTCCAATTCCATCAACCAGTTATTGCTTGTACTCTAATTGGTCTTGTTTCAGGTCAATTAATACCTTGTCTTATCCTTGGTGGAACTCTACAAATGATTGCTCTAGGATGGGCAAATATCGGTGCCGCTGTTGCTCCTGATGCTGCTTTGGCATCTGTAGCTTCAGCTATTATCCTTGTACTCGGAGGTCAAGGAAGAGCTGGTGTCACGTCAGCCTATGCGATTGCTATTCCTATTGCGGTTGCAGGACTATTACTTACAATCTTGGTACGTACAATCTCTACAGCTATTGTCCATATTATGGATGCTGCTGCTAAAGAAGGTAGCTATAGAAAAATTGAAGTTTGGCAATGGATTGCCATTTGTCTTCAAGGAATTCGTATCGCTATTCCAGCTGCACTTATTCTGGCTATTGGTGCCGGACCAGTTAGTTCTGCTCTAAATTCTATCCCACCATTTTTAACTCAAGGACTTGCAGTTGGTGGTGGAATGGTTGTTGCTGTTGGTTATGCCATGGTTATCAATATGATGGCTACTAGAGAAGTATGGCCATTCTTTGCAATTGGTTTTGTACTTGCAACAATTGAACAATTAACTCTTATTGGACTAGGTGCTATTGGTCTTGCTCTTGCATTTATCTACCTAACACTTTCAAAACAAGGTGGTTCAGGTGATAACGGAAGTAACGGTGGTAGTAACACAGGTGATCCAGTCGGAGATATAATAGATAACTATTAGGAGGGAGAACGATTATGGCAGATAATACTAAGAAATTAACAAGAAGAGATCGATTGTCAGTATGGTGGCGTTCGACTTTCTTACAAGGATCATGGAACTACGAACGTATGCAAAATGGTGGTTGGGCTTACTCAATGATTCCAGCTATCAAAAAATTATATAAAACTAAGGAAGACCGTGCGGCAGCTCTAGAACGTCACTTGGAATTCTTTAATACTCATCCTTATGTAGCTTCACCAATCTTGGGTGTTACGCTTGCCCTTGAAGAAGAAAGAGCAACTGGTGCACCTGTTGATGATGCAGCTATTCAAGGTGTTAAAGTTGGTATGATGGGACCTCTTGCTGGTATCGGTGATCCAGTTTTCTGGTTTACAGTTAGACCTATTATTGGTGCTCTAGGTGCATCAATGGCTATCGCTGGAAACATCATGGGACCAATCATTTTCTTCGTAGCATGGAATGTTATTCGTATGCTATTTACATGGTATACACAAGAATTAGGTTATAGAGCTGGTTCAAGAATTACTGATGACTTGTCAGGCGGTGTTTTACAAGATATTACCAAAGGTGCATCTATTCTAGGTATGTTCATATTGGGAGCACTAGTAAATAGGTGGGTTTCAATTAAATTTACCCCAGTAGTATCTACAGCCCCATTAGATAAGAATGCTTATATTCATTGGGATAGCCTAGCACATGGTGCTAAGGGTATACAACAAGCTTTGATTCAACAAGGACAAGGTCTATCTTTGACATCAACAAAAGTAACAACACTTCAAGATAATTTGGATAGTTTAATTCCAGGTCTTGCAGCATTGCTACTAACATTCTTCTGTATGTGGTTACTTAAGAAGAAGATCTCTCCAATTATCATTATTTTTGGATTGTTCTTTGTTGGTATTATTTTTCATCTATTAAATCTTATGTAATAAATAAAAAAGATGATCTCATTTTGAGTTCATCTTTTTTATTACTTTGTTATAATTTAAAAAGGCATATATAGAAATGGAGCATTATTAAATGGTTCAATCAATCAATACAAAATCAGATTTAGTTATAAACGGAACTTCACATTTAGGATTATCAGACTATGGGAAAATCATGGTCGGTGATAAGGGTTTTGAATTTTATAGCGATAGAAATATAAATAATTATATTCAACTACCTTGGGACGAAGTTGATATAGTAATTGTATCTGTTCTCTTTGGAGGCAAATGGATACCTAGATTTGCCTTAAAGACAAAGACAAACGGAACATATACATTTTCTGCTAAAGATCCTAAAAGTGTTTTACGTGCAATAAGAGTTTATATCGATCCAGATAAGATTGTTAAATCACTAGGATTCTTCAAAGTATTATCTAATGGTTTGAAAAATCTATTTAGTAGAAAAAAGAACAAGTAAAAGAGCATAATATTTATGCTCTTTTTTTTATTATTTTTATCATAAGATTTTGTTGCATAATTTTGTAATATAGTTGAAAATGGTAATTATATGTGAGGATGTTATTAATGAAAAAGCAAAAGTTAATTAAATCAGTATTTCTATTTTCAGCAGTGCTTCTGGGAACTGTTGTTTCACAAGACGTAGTAAAGGCTGACACAATCAGTCCGGCAGAAACAACAAGTGTGTCTAGCTCTGATGCCAGTTTAAGCACTACTACAAAATCATCTACTACAGATAGTTCGACAACAGCTACCAGCACTGATGATTCTTCAGATGTTAAGGGTACAGTGGGTGGTTCACAGGTAAACAATGTTTCCAACGTATCTCCAGAGGATAATTACTATTACGGGGAAAATGGTAGCTGGATTTCATCTACTAATGTTGACCCTGACAGTTTTGCTGGAACTATAGCAGATGCAAATAAAAGTATTGATGATAAAACATATAATGCATTCATGGATTATGTTAACGGCAATGAAAAAACATCTGATGCAAATATCAATAAGGCAGTTGAATATTACAACTATCTAGTAAATACACCTATTAATAACGATACAGCTTCCAACGGATTAGCAGCTGAAGTAAAGGCTATTTCTAATTTGCAAAATATTGGTGAACTAAGCAATATGCTTTACGCTTATTATAAAGAGGGATATGTCTTACCATTTGATGTTGATATTGCGAGAGATCAAAATGACTATACACGATATGCTTTATATATGAAGGGTATAGGTCCTTTATTAACTAGTGCAGATGGTTCTGATGATGAAACATTGCAACAATATCAAAATAATATCGGTCAAATTCTGACAAGTTTAGGTTATTCATTTTCTGATATAGAAGATATTATTACAAGCACTAAAAAGTTTGATGAATTACTTATTAAAATTCAAAATCCTTCTGATTTAAATGAATATGAAGATCAAGATTCTGAAGGGGACACATATTCTGGGTACACACAGTATAGTGGAGAAGATTTCAGTAAACTAAGTACATATCTTGATTTTGATAGTTTCTTTAACGAATTGATAGGTGGCGTTCCAGATCATCTATATATTGAAAATCCATCTTATTTCTACAGCTTAAATCAGATTTTAACACCAGATAATTTTTCATATTTGAGAGATTGGATGTTAACAGCACAAATTATTCAAAGAGCATTTTATCTAAATAGTTTTGCTAATGAATATGCATCTGATAAATCAACTGAAACTGATCATTCTAAGTTTGCATATTTCTTAACTAGTTATGCTTTCAATGATGCATTTAGCCAACATTTTGGTAGTAAATTTACAACTAATGCACAGATAAATGCTGTAACTGACATGACTCAAAATATCATGGACTCTTATTCTGATGCTATCTCAAATAGTAGCTGGATGAGTGATGAAACTAAATCAGCTGCACTGGATAAATTAAATAATATTTCTGTTAACGTAGGCTATCCAAAACAGGATTTTTCATACTTTAGTAAATATAGTATTGATTCTGCGAAGAGTGTATATGAAAATACAGTTGATTTAGCTACATTATCTAGAATGAATAAATTTAATAATTATTATTCACCAGTTGATCGTTCTGATTGGGGTGGAAATAGTTCACTTTCTTCTAACGCAATGTACAGCCGTCAATCAAATTCAATCTTCATATTTGCTGGAATTATGAATTCCCCATTCTTTGATGTTAATCAAGATGCATCTAAGAATTATGGTGGCTTAGGTACAGTTATCGGACACGAATTGTCACATGCATTTGATAGCAAAGGTTCAATGTATGATGAAAACGGTATTGAGAATAACTGGTGGACTGCAAGTGATAAAGCAGCCTATAACAAAATCGTCCAAGCCATGGAAAATGAATTTGAAGGATTACAAGATCAAGGATTAACTGTCAGTGGAGTCAATACCGTTGATGAAAACTTAGCGGATAACGGCGGTCTATCAGTAGCTTATGAAGCTGCATCTAAAGTTGATGGTTTTGATGCTAAGGAATTCTTTGAAAACTATGCTTCAGTTAATAAATCAAAAGAAGGATCAAATTACGTTCTTGCTACAATAAATGATGTTCATGCACCAAGTGTATATCGTGTAAATGTTAATTTACAAAATTTAGATGCATTCTATGATACTTATGGAATTACACCTAAAGATGGTATGTGGTTGAACAACGATCAAAGAGTTAAATTGTGGGAAGTTTAAAATTAATAAATAAATTTACTGAATTTGATTTTTTTTATAATAGAATTGTAGTAGTATAGTGCTATAGTATATATAAATTGGAGGTATTCACATGTCAAACATCGCAAGTTTATTAGGTACATCAGCTACATCATCATATATGTATGGTGCAACAACAAAAGACCCATGGGGTCAAATCATGGCAATCTTTAAATAATAATTGAGGTGATTTTTTGTGATTAATGTCAACGTATGGTTGTTATTAGTCCAGAATTTCTCAAACTATTTCATTATTAGTTTGCTAACATATTTTGTTACAAGAAAATTAAGCTGGAGAACAATAGGTATATCCGTTGTTACTTCGGCTTTCTTTGGTTTCATAACAATTTTTGTTGGGAATGCCGGTATAATACTATTCGTGATTTTTAATATAATATTGGCAATGCTTCTTCAAAGGAAAATCTGGATTAATATACAAGATACTAATGTTCTAATTTTAATAACTATTCTACAGATGATTTCAAATATCATTTCAGTTTTTATATTTAGAGTGATTTTTGCTCTGATTAATAATGATTGGAATTTGAACTCTAATAATATCAAATATGGTGGAATAATTGTTTTAGCAATAGTTCTAAATTATATTCTGTCCATTATTTTTGCTATTATTATAAAAAAAGACAAATCCTACTTTGAAAATTGGAACTTACAACTTTCACAGTACAATATGCACAATCAGATTTTTTGGCTAGTATCAGGATTATTTGTTTCGCTAGAGATTTTGTTAATAGTGTGTGATATAGAACAAGTTACTGCTGTATTTTTATTTGCTCTGGTTATCATTTTCACAATTTTTATCATTTTAATGGGTATTATAATTAGCCAATTTACCAGTGCTTACGTTCTTAAACAGGAAACTGCCAATGAAATAAAACAAAATCAACAACTTGAAATATATTTAAAAAGTATTGAAAAACAATATACAGATATAAGAAGATTCCGGCATGATTTTAAAAATATAGTTCTTTCAATGAGCGAAATGGATTCCGACAAAAATGATTTTAAAGAATACTATGATCAATTAGTTGAAAATAATTCGATTATGGATGTTCAAGATAGCTCGATTGTGGAGGCTAAGAGAATACTTAATGCACCACTAAAAGGAATAATTGTACAAAAATATTTTGAAGCTAACTCAAAAGATATAAGTCTGAAACTAGAATTAGATTCTGATATTCAAATTAAACATAACTCGCTGTCTATCGTTAGAATTGTGGGTATATTTATCGATAATGCCTTAGAATATGCTGAAAAGCATGATCTAAATAGCATTACTTGTGCTATTGTTGACTATGGCGATAATCTAGAAATATCAGTTGCAAATGAACTGGTTGAGGATGTCAATGTTAGTAGATTATTTAAAATGGGATATTCGACAAAGGGTGAAGACCGCGGAGTTGGATTGTCTAACGTAAAAAGAATTGTCGATGAAGATGACAATTTATATTTAGATGCGGAAGTAAAAAATAATCAATTGATTATGACATTGGGGATTTTGGAGGATAATTAGTTGTTTCCAATTTATGTAATGGAAGATAATCCAAAGCAAATAGAATTTTATCGTGATTTTATTTCAAATTATATAATGATTAACGATTTGTCTGCTAATCTAGTTTATGCAGCTCAGAGTGTCGATAGTTTCAAAGAAAATTTTGAACCTAGCGAGAATGGACTGTTCTTTTTGGACATGGAAATTGGTGAAAATAGCAAGGCTGGTCTTGAAACAGCTGAGTATATTAGATCTGAAATGCCATTCGCTGATATAGTTTTTATAACTACTCATTCAGAAATGACTCTCTTAACCTTAGATAGAAGAATTGGTCCTCTAGACTATGTAATCAAAGATGAGGGATATGAGAATATTAGAAAGCATATTGCTGATGATATTGAGTTATCAATGAAAAAGTTTGAGCAATCTTCACTTGTGCAAAAGAATATTTTTAGTTACAAGATAGGTTCTAGAGTATTCTCTATTCCCATGGATGATGTTTTGATGTTGTACACTACAAAAGAGAATCCGGGAAAGGTAATCTTGGTATCTAAAACAAAAGAGACCATCTTTAAATCTAACTTGAATACAATTGAAGAACAGTTTGATCATTTATTTAGAACAGATCGCAGTTACTTGGTTAATCTAGATAATATTGAATCATTTGATATAGATGAGAAAAAATTATTTTTCGATAACGGAATGGAAGCTAATGTTTCGGTAAGAAAAGCCAAAGAATTATCAAAAAATCTTAATAAAATTAACTAATAAATGATCAAAAGCGAAAATATAAACGTTTATATCGGAAATCGATACGTTTATATTTTTTTTGGTCATTGGTAATATATAGGCTATATAATATTACTTGTAAGTTAGTTATGCGAAACTTACATCCTTGATGTAATTCATTTGTTACACTCATACCTAATTTTTCAGATAACTTTGCGGGGGCATTTAATTCTGATTTGTTAGCACAAGATTAAGGTATGAATAAGAAACAGATGCTGGTGTTACATTTTCATGTGAATATAGTATTTCTCTTATTAAACAAATAAAACTTCTCAAACGATTTTCCCTAAAAATCAATTATATAAAATAAGAGAATTAAGTTAATTATCAAGAAATCGAATAGTTCATTTCTTGTTCTGGTAATGATTAACTTTTATATATATAAAATCCTAGCTTGCGAGGCTAGGATTTTTTTTGTTCCAGAAATAAAAAATACCCAATCCTTATGGATTGGGTATTTTTACTTAAGATTGAATGGTTGATTTGTATCTAGTAGCTCATTTGTTTTAATGTTCTTGAAGTACATATTAACTTGCGTTTCAGTGTCGTTAACTTTTACTAATAGAGCACCATCAAATGACTGGTTAGGAAGAACAAGCCCGTTATTTGATCCATTTACTATATCTGCGTAATCACTAGCAGCTGTAGTAGGTTGTAATTCAACTCCGTCTTGTTTGATTACCATATAGTTGGCTTGAACAACTTGCGGTGTTTGTTTTGAATTTGTTTTATTTGTGTAATTATATTTGATAAGTAGTGCAGGAGAACCACTAGCATCTTTTACTAATTTCACATCATTTGATATTTTGAATGTAAACCAATCTGACTTATAAGTTAAAGCATTATAAGTACCTGCGTTTTTAATTTCACTAGAAGTGGAGTTATCAGATTGAGTGTCATCAGTGACATTAGCATCTGCTTGCTTAGCAGATTTTTTGGTATTTTTTTTAGGCTTACTCTTATTTTTTTGAACATTTTCAACTTGAGTATCATTTGTCTTGTTGTCATGATTGAAATAATAAGTTAAACCTCCAACTACTATTATAAAAATAACAACTATTAAGCTAATTAAAAAGCTACGTTTTTTATAAAAAGGTTGCTTTCTTTTTCGCATGGAACGTCTAGATGGTAATTTG
This sequence comes from Companilactobacillus metriopterae, assembly GCF_002762335.1. Lineage (NCBI taxonomy): Bacteria > Bacillati > Bacillota > Bacilli > Lactobacillales > Lactobacillaceae > Companilactobacillus > Companilactobacillus metriopterae. Next base: position 642,388 of record NZ_CP024610.1, read on the forward strand.
CTATTATCCATGATGTCTCCTCTGAAATTAATCTATTTTCATTATACTATTTGTGAACAAAATCTTCTGTTCTAAATTTAATAATTTTTTTTAAAAATATACGTCTGAAAATATTGAATACATTTTTAAAAAGTGGTATAACTATCTAGTCGAAAAAACATATATATTAAAATAAATATTAACTAGGGGGATAGGCTGATGTTGTTTTTTGGTAATGATAATGGTGATTATGAAGTAACATGTCAATTTCATAGTAAATCTGGCCAATCAATTGCTAAGAAGCGCGTTTGTCATAACGTTTCTAAGAAAGAAGCCCGTGAAGGTATGATGAGTTATATTACTCGTACATTTTCTGAAACAATAGACTGTACAGCGCCAATTAAAATTATTGCAAGTAAGACTTCTAAATAATCTTTATTTTAAAGAACCTTCTACATGTAGGAGGTTCTTTTTTTGTGCGTTTTTGCTATCATATGACTTAGAGGTGACAATCATGGATGAAACACATAAAACATCAGGAAGTAAGTTTTTGATAGTTACATTATTAAATGTTGTAATTACCATTGCTGAATTTATAGGTGGTCTTGTGTCAGGTAGTCTGGGGTTATTATCTGATGCATTACATAATTTACAAGATACTTTATCGATAATAATTGCATACATAGCTGATCTCATTAGTGGAAAGAAAAATGATGCCGCTAAAACTTTTGGTTACAAGAGAGCAGAAATTATAGCTGCCTTTGTAAACGCTAGTGTTCTGATAGTTATAACTGTTTTCATGGTTGTAGAGTCAATAAATCGTTTAGGTTCGCCACAAAGAATTGATGGAAAATTGATGATGATTGTAGCTATTGTCGGTTTAGTTGCTAACTTTATCTCAATGCTTATTCTATTTTCAGGCACAAAGAATAATTTGAATATTAGGGCTACTTTCTTACATATGTTATCAGATACTTTGTCATCTGTAGGAGTTGTTATTGCTTCAGTATTTGTGACATTGTTCAATTGGACTTGGGTTGATCCCGTCATCACTATTGTTATAGCTATATGGCTTTTAAAAGAAGCATTTGACGTAATAAAAGAATCCACAAATATTTTGATGGAGTCCAGTCCAGAAATAGATTTGGAAGAAGTTCAGTCAACTCTTCTTGAAATACCTGAAATTGTTGGAATACATCATGTTCATATTTGGATGATTGATGAGAACTACTGTATTCTTGATGCCCATATAAACGTACAAAAGAATTTAAATTTATCAGAACTAGATGAGATTTATTCTAGAGTAGGTAATTTGTTGAAAGAGAAGTTTAATATTTCGCATGTCACGCTACAGGCTGAATGTGACAGAGGTCTGGATAAACCTCTAATTGAATAGGAATAATATATGGCAAAATTAATTTTGATTAGGCATGGCGAAAGTACTGCCAATGCAAAAAATGAATATACCGGTTGGAATGATGTTGATTTAACTCCGAAGGGTGAACAGCAGGCACGTGATGCCGCTAAAATAATAAGCAATATTCCAATATCTGAAATACATACATCGGTTTTAAAAAGAGCTATCAAAACGGCGTATATAATTGCAGATTATAACGATCTTAATTCACTTCCTATAACTAAGACGTGGAGATTGAATGAACGTCACTATGGAGCTCTCAGAGGCAAGAATAAAGATGCTACTCGAATAGAGTACGGTAAAGAACAAGTACAATTGTGGCGAAGAAGTTTCTATTCTAGGCCACCATTGTTAGATAGAAGAGATGAGTTAGTCGGACCGTATAGAAATTTAGATCCAGAGATAATGCCTAAATCAGAAAGTCTTTATGATTCTTATCTTAGAATAATGCCATATTTTCAAGATGTTATCGCTCCTAAGTTGAAGGATGGTAAGAATCAATTAGTAGTTGCTCATGGAAGTACAATACGTGCTCTGATGAAATATATCGAACAAATAAGTGATGAAGGAATAGATGGGATTGAAGTTGAAAATGGAGATCCAGTAATTTATGAGTTTGATAATGAATTGGATATAATTTCTTCTAAATAAAAAGTCGACCAATATAGGTCGACTTTTTATTTTGGATTGATAATTTGTGTTCCATGAAGAGCATTGACGTTTAGCTCTTTTGCAATATCATCACAGTTATCATAGTTGATACCTCCACCTGGAAGAATTTCTATTCTTCCAGCAGCATATTCGATGATTTCTTTAAGATGATCAATCGTATTTTCAATTGGAATATCCAATGCGCCACCATGTGTTAAGATACGATCTACATTGTTTTCAATTAACCAATCAATAGCGTGAAATTGTTTTTCAAGAGGAATAGCGTCAAATGCCATGTGGAATACTATCTGCATGCCATATGAAGAACCAATTAATAATTCCATGGCTTCTTCGTCAATATCTCCATCTTTAGTTAATGCACCAAATGTAACAGCATCTATTCCAAGTTTTTGTGCTTGAAATAAATCGGCTTCCATCATTTTTAATTCTATATCGTTATAGACAAAATTACCCCCACGAGGGCGAATCATTTCTACTAGTGGAATACCCTTTTCCTGAAGGTATTTGCTAGTCTCTTGAACGATACCTAGACTTGGGGTTGTTCCCCCAACAGCAAGGTTGTCATTTAATTCAATTCTATTAGCGCCAGACATCACCATCAATGGGATATCACTAAAATTCTCAACTGCAACTTCTTTATAAATGATATTCACGTCCTTTTGTAAACATAATAGTTACATTATACAGGTCAATAAAAAAAGAGCTATAAAAATAGCTCTCTAATTTATCTAACAAATCCGAAATATAAGATAACAATAATTGCAAGTATGATTCTGTACCAACCAAATATTTTGAAGTCGTTTTTCTTGATGTAGTCTAATAAGAACTTAATTGAGATATAAGCAACAATAAATGAAACTAATGTACCAACTAGTAAAATAATAGTTTGATCCATTGAGAAAGTATTGCCATCAACTAAGTATTTAACGATCTTCAAAAGTGAGGCACCAAACATAGTTGGTATTGCTAGGAAGAATGAAAATTCAGTAACAACAAATCTTGAAACACCGATTACTATACCACCGAGGATAGTAGCACCAGATCTAGAAGTACCAGGAACTAATGCCAATACTTGGAATAATCCAATTGCAAAAGCTGTTTTATATGACAAACTATTTAAGGAAGTAGTGCTTGGTTTTTTATCCTTGGCGTAGTTTTCAATAACGATGAATAAAATACCGTAGATAAGCAATGTGGAAGCTATAACTTGCCAACTAGTAAGATTTTGTTCCATCCAGTTGTTAAGAGGAAGCCCAACAATTACAGATGGTAATATTGCAATGATAACCTTAAACCAAATATCCCAAGTTTGACGTTTTTCTAGAGAATCTTTTCTTGGTGAAAATGGATTCAACTTGTGGAAGTAAATGAGAATAACCGCCAATATAGCACCAAATTGAATTACAACCATGAACATGTCAATAAATGCTTTTGGTTCATTCAAACGAACAAATTCATCAGCTAGGTAAAGATGCCCGGTAGAACTGATTGGTAGAAATTCTGTGAAACCTTCGATAATTCCCAAAATTATTGTTTTAAATAATTCTACTATCATAATATTCTCCTATTCATTGATTAAATAAAGTGTACACAAACTGATTCAGGAAGTGCAATATCTTTTTGAATTTCAGTAAGTACTCCTTTATTTGGATTACGTTTGAATAGTGTAGCATTATTTGAATCTTGGTTAGCAACAACCAAATAATCATTTGTGGGATCAAGATCGAAGTCTCTAGGTCCTTGACCTAAAGTTTTGAGGGTAGTAATTTTACGTAATCTTTTACCATAATCAGATGTTTCAAAAATGGCTATAGTATCTGCACCACGAGTAGAGACATATACATATTTACCATCTTTACTTATTCTGATAGCAGCAGTGGTATTTTTTTGTTCATCTTTAGTGGCAGAAACTTCATCAATCAATGTAAGTCTTGAGTCTTCTTCATCATATTTCATGACTAAGACCTTTGAAGATAACTCACATGCAACGTATGCAATAGATTCCTCAGGGTGGAATACCAAATGTCTAGGAGCATATCCAGATGGTGCAAGGCAATCAGTTAATAATTTAGGATTGTACGGATCGTCAATATCGTAAATAGAGATATGATCATTACCATAATCACAAATTATTAATTTACCATCTGGTGTAAGTGCACTATAGTGAGGTTTAGATTGATCTTGTTCAGGTCTAGGACCTGATCCTGTGAAGTTGATCTCTGATAGATGTTCAATTTTATTTTCTTCATTGAGACGATCAATCTTTACTTTACTTAAATGGAAGTAAGCACTGAAGATTAGACGTCTGCTCTCATCGAACTTAACGTGAGAAGGAGAGGTAGATTCTGAAAAATCACTATCCAAAAGAGTTGGTTCGTTATTTATGTCGTAGACAACGATTCCACCTTTATCGCCATCCTTTGCCAAGGCAATTAATTTTAAATCATTCGTTACATCGATGTATGTAGGATTGTTAAGTTCAACTAATAGTTCAGGTGTAGTCAGAGTATTTGTCTCAGTATCTAGAGATGATTTGTAGACACCTTTACCATCGTTTTTTGTATAACCACTAAATAAGACATTTTCTTGCATAAAATTTACCTCCGATAATGATATAGTATACAGTATAATATTCTTAATAAATTTTTGATACTACTAGGAGCCATTATGAAATCTCAACGTGATAATGAAAAAAGTTGGTTCTATCGATTATTTTTAAATAATAGAGCAACTGTAATTCTTTTTAATATCTTTTTACTGTTTTTAATAATTTTTGTATTTACAAAAATTCAATCTGTTTTTAATCCTCTATGGGGAATTTTAAATATTATTTTGCCGCCAGTACTACTGGCACTTGTTCTTTACTATCTAATCAATCCACTGATTAATGTTTTAGAAAGAAAATTTAATATTAATCGAGTTATCTCAATAAGTTTTGTTTTTGTTATCATTGCCATTTTGTTGGTTTGGGGAGTTATGTCGTTAATTCCATTTTTGCAAAATCAAATAGATTCATTGATAAAGAATTGGCCACAATACTGGACTTCAGTGAATAATAGTTTAGATAAATTATTAGATGATCCAAAGTTAGGCTACTTTAAGAAGAATTTTGAAGGATCTGATGGTAGTATATCAGCTCATTTACAAGACGCCTTGAAGAAAATGGCACCGAGTGCATTTAATAACATCGGTTCTGCTGTAGGGATCGTTACAAATATTGTTGTTATCTTGTTGACAGCTCCATTTATTTTATTCTTCATGTTAAAAGATGATAAGAAGTTTAAACAATCAATTTTGAAATATGTACCTACAAAGTTAAAGAAATCAACTGGCGAAACTTTATCAGAAATTAGTCAGTCTCTTAGCTCATATATTACAGGTCAGTTGACAGTCGCTTTCTGGGTAGCAGTAATGTTCTTTGTTGGTTATCTAATAATCGGTCAAAAGTATGCTCTAGTGCTAGGAATTATTGCGGGTATTTTAAACTTAATTCCTTATGTTGGTTCAACATTGGCTTTAATCCCTTCATTAGTTATTGCTGCATTTGTCGCTCCTTCAATGATATTGAAAGTTTTGATTGTGTTTGTGGTTGAGCAAACTATTGAAACTCGTGTTGTTTCACCAATTATTGTTGGTAACAAGATGCAAATGCATCCAGTCACAACTATTTTGGTTCTGCTAGTTTCAGCAGGAATGTATGGATTAGTTGGAATGATAGCTGGTATTCCAATCTTTGCTATTTTGAAAATCCTGTTCGTAAGAGTGTTTGAATGGGTAAAGAAAAATAATGATTGGTATGATGAACCAGAAGTAATAGTTGAAGAAACAGAAGATACAGAGAAGTAAGTTTATATGGGTTGATAAACATAGATGTTGTGTCTATAATATAGTTTATACTTTACGTTTATCTGTTTTTCTCAGAATAAGTTTTGATAAAAGCAAATAAATCATGAAGATCACTAACGTATGCCCTTGCTGTGTTTATAACCGAGGGTATGCGTTTTTTTAATAAAAAAATAAAGGATATTCAAAAATGACAAATCATATTGTATTATATGAACCCCTAATGCCAGCAAATACTGGTAATATAGCAAGAACGTGTGCGGGAACTAATACGGAATTACATCTTATTAGACCATTAGGATTTAGTACAGATGATGCACAGATGAAGCGTGCTGGTTTGGATTATTGGGATAAGGTTAAGATAACTTATCATGATGATTTGGACGAATTTCTGGATTCCGTTCCTGATGATCAATACTTATACCTCATTACAAAATTTTCAGATAAAATTTATAGTGACAACGATTTTTCTGATACAGATGTTGATCATTATTTCTTATTTGGTAAAGAAACTACTGGATTGCCTGAAAAATTTATGCGTAAGAATCCTGAAAAATGTTTACGTATTCCTATGAGTTATAATATTCGCGCGTTGAATCTAGCAAATAGTTGTGCACTAGTTATTTATGAAGCTATAAGACAACAAAACTTTGCAGGATTAGAATTATCGCACCATTATGAAAATGATAAATTAGATTAAAGGAGTTTTTATTTATGAAGGCAAATAGGGGACCAATTCAAGTTGACAGTTTTCACTACGACGTTGAAGCACAAACAGCTGAGGTTAGCCAAGATATTCAAGTTAATATGGTAAAACCTGACTTAAAAGATCAAGATGGAAATGTATTAGATGATTCAGAAGGTGCATTTTTCCAAATTGTGATTCCTTTTGATATTCACACAGAAAATGCACCATTTAGGGTAACCGGATTGCTTGGACAAGTAATTCAATTGGTAGATTTCCATGGTGATGCTTCTGAAATTGATGGAGAAGAAATCAAAAGATTAAGTCGACCACTAATAGAGTATATTGAAACTCTTACATATCAAGTAACAGCAATAACTTTGAACAAAGGTGTTTCACTTAACTTCACAGCAAATGAAAATCAATAAAAAATAACAGCCTATAGGCTGTTATTTTTTTAAGATTAATTTTAGAAATCTCTTTTTCTTATGAGATAAAGGTATAATTTAAAGTAATATTGAGCAAAATGGGTGAATAATTAATGGCTAAAAAAGTAGCAAAGAAAAAGTCTAAAAAAACTAGCAAAAATTCTAGTAAAAAAACTAACCAGAATGAACGTATAGTAGGTTCTGTTGTTAGTTTAGTATTTATTGTCTTATCAGTATTAGGATTGTTTCAATTTGGTTTAGTAGGACGCTTTTTCGATAATATTTATAGAATATTCGTAGGGGATAGTTATCCAGTTCTATTAATAATAACAATTTTTGCAAGTGTATTTGTTATAGCCACAGGTCGATTCCCGATGATGAATCTGAAACGAAATGTTGGCTTTTTGATAACTTATTTAGGTTCTCTGGTATTATTACATGCCATACTATTTGGTCAAATGAAGCTGTATCATAACTTTGCTCAAGTAACTTGGAACATATTATCTGCGGATATAGCTAAAGTTGCTGTTCAACAATCTGTAGGTGGAGGTATGATTGGAGCTTATCTATATGGTTTCTTTATGCCAATGTTTTCAACCGCAGGGACTTACTTTGTAACAATATTTTTAATTGTTGTGGGTATTTTGATGTTATTTAATTTCACAATGAAGCAGGTTGCTATATTTACAACCAGTGTCCTTGTTAAAATAAAGAATGGCATGAAATCGATGAAAGAATCTACTTCCAAGGGATTAGACAATTATCGAGAAACACGTGAGGAAAATCAAAAATCAAATACAGAAAACAAACCACAAAAAGATGTTGTTAGGGATGACAGTAAATTTCAAGATATTAATACTTTTGCTAACGATACTCAAAAGGAAGAGCCAGAATCAGAATTTCATATTGATATCCCTAACCAACCTACTGTATCAACTACAAAACCTACTGAAAAACCTTCAGCAACCATTATGTCTCAGCCTCATGGCATGGGAAACTCTGGAGATAAGGATTTACCTACACCCGTAGAAAATAAAACAAAATCAAATAATTCTATAGATGAAAACTATGAATTACCATCTGTTGATCTGTTGACTGATGTTGTTCAAGCTGATCAAAGTGATGAAGTAAGATTAATTGATCAAAACAAAGACAAATTAAAAGCTACATTCAAGAGTTTTGGTGTAGATGTTGAAGTTAAAAAAGCTAGTTTGGGTCCCGCAGTTACAAAATATGAAATTCAGCCTGCTGTTGGTGTAAAAGTAAGTAAAATTGTCAATCTTGCAGACGATCTTGCCTTAGCATTGGCTGCTAAGGATATTCGTATTGAGGCACCAATTCCAGGTAAATCATTTGTAGGTATTGAAGTTCCTAATACAACAGTTTCCACAGTTTCATTTAAAGAAATAACTGAAAGACAACCCGATAAGATTCATCCATTAACCGTTCCTTTGGGTAAGGATGTTACAGGTAACATAATAGAAGCAGATATCACAAAAATGCCGCATTTACTTATAGCTGGTTCTACAGGTTCAGGTAAATCTGTTGCAATTAACACTATAATTACTGGTATTTTAATGAAATCTAAGCCAAATGAAGTCAAATTAATTCTTATTGATCCTAAAATGGTTGAGTTAAATATTTATAATGGTATACCTCATTTGTTAATTCCGGTAGTTACAGACTCAAGACGTGCTGCTGGTGCGCTACAAAAAGCTGTACAAGAGATGGAAAGAAGATATAAGCTCTTTGCAGAAACAAATCATCGAAATATTGGCGAATACAATTCCTCTGTCGATGAATTTAATAAGACAGCTTCAAAAGATCAACAAATGGAACGTTTGCCATTCATAGTCGTAATTGTAGATGAGTTATCAGATCTGATGATGGTAGCAGGACATGAAGTAGAAGCAGCAATTGTTCGTTTGGCACAAATGGCTCGTGCAGCTGGATTGCATATTATAATTGCTACGCAACGTCCATCTGTTGATGTTATTACCGGTTTGATTAAAGCTAATATCCCATCAAGAATAGCCTTTGCTGTATCAAGTGGTGTTGATTCTAGAACCATTTTAGATTCTGTTGGTGCAGAAAAACTATTGGGTAGAGGAGATATGTTATTCCAACCAATAGGTAAAAGTAAACCTACTCGTGTTCAAGGTGCCTATATTTCTGAAACAGAAGTTGAAAATGTTGTAAACTTTGTTAGCGATCAGCAAGAAGCAGAGTACAATGAAGAAATGATACCAACAGATATAGAAGAAAATTCATCTGAAAGTAACGAAAAACCTAATGATGAATACTGGAATGACGCGCTAGAATTAGTCGTAAACCAACAAGGTGCAAGTACATCTATGTTACAAAGAAGATTCCAAATAGGTTACAATCGAGCAGCTAGAATTGTAGACTTGATGGAAGAAAAAGGAATTGTTGGACCATCAGAAGGAAGTAAGCAAAGGAAAGTTTTGATTACTCCTGAACAATTAGAACAACTAAAAAATAATCAGGCGGATAATTAGATTTGAGAAAAGAAATAGCAAAAAATGTTGTGTTAAATATAATCCCAATGAAGAAATTTAGAACTATCAAGGTACAAATAGATTTTTTACGCCCTTTGTTGAAGGATGAAAACGCACAACGTAGATTATTAGCAAATGTATTGTCTAATTCTACAAAAAAATATCCTACATTTAAGAAATTAAATGACCGTGAAATGGAACTTTACGGTACAGAAATTAATGTTTACACTAGAGGATTAATTAATTACAACGATTTAGCTATCAGTGCAGAATTTGCAGATCCACAATTTTTGATTGGTGGAGATAATTTAATAAAAGAAAATTTGGAATTATTGTCAGAAATTATTATAAATCTTAATATTGAAAACGATTTATTTGAAAAAACTGCTTTTGATACTGAGAAAAGTAACTTAATTTCCAATTTATTATCAATAGATGACAATCAAGATTTAGTTAGTTCTTTGGCATTGAATCGTTTGATTTACAAGAACAATGTTAATAAACAATTACCTATTTTTGGTACAGTTGAGCAAGTTGAAAATATTACTAATCAGGGATTATTAGATTACTATAAAAAAGTTATTTCTGAAGACACAGTTGTGATCAATGTTGTTGGTGATGTTGATGAACAAGAAATCATCAATATTTTTGAAGATGGCCAGTTAGCCGAATTTTTCCAAAAAGAACGACCTACTTTAGATTTGAAATTTGATAATTTTGATGAACTAAAGGAAACTCCTGCTATTCAAAAAGAGCATAAAAAACTCAACCAAAGTAGGATAGCTGAGGCTTTTACTACTGAAAAAATATCTGAAGATATCAGTTTTTTGGCTCCACAAATTATGAATCTTATCTTAGGTGGGGATGATCAGTCTCAGTTATTCCAAGAAGTGCGTGAGAAGAATAGCTTAGCTTATTCTGTATCAAGCTCGTATCAACCTATTAGTCGATTAGTTACAATTCACGCTGGGTTAGATGCTAATTCTTTGAATAAAACTGTAGAATTAATTTCGGATCAAATAGACTATATAAAAAATGGTAATGTATCAGCTGATCAGATTGAACACGCTAAAAAAGTAATGTCTACTAGACGCTTAATAGGAAGTGACTCAATTCAGCACTACATAAATCGTAGTATTTGGGATATTATTTATCCTCAATCATTATTAGATGATGAGAAATTTAGAGTAGAGTTAGAAAAAGTAGATGTTGCACAAGTTGCAGAGGTAGCTAGTTCTATGAAAGTAATTGCACAATATCAATTAATTGGAGACTAAACAATGGTCGCAAAGTTAGAAAAAGTTACAAGAAAATTAAAAAATGGATTTGAAATTCAAGTAATTCAGATGCCTAATTTTAACCAAATATATGGTTTAGTTATGGTTAATTTTGGATCAGTAAATACATTGCTTGAAGATGGTGAGCAACTTCCTGCTGGGATAGCTCATTTTATTGAGCATAAACTATTTGCTAAACCTGGTTACGATGTTAGCGAAAAATTTGCTGAATATGGTGCTAACACTAATGCATATACTAGCTATACAAAGACTGCATATTTATTTCAAACAATTGAAAATCCATATGATAATTTGAGAATCTTGCTAGATTTAGTAAGTAATCCTTATTTCACTAAGAAAAATGTCAATTCTGAAAGAGGAATAATTGATCAAGAAATTCAGATGTACTTAGATATGCCTGAATGGGTTTTAGAGCAAAAAATATTATCTCAGCTTTATCCAAATGATCCTATAAGTGCTGATATTGCTGGAACTAGTGAATCACTCAAAGAAATAAATAATGAAAATTTACTTTCAACATATTATCGCTACTATCAACCAAAAAATATGAATCTTGTTCTAGTAGGAAATGTGGATATAGACAAGGTGGAAGAAATTGCAAATGAATTTGATCTTGAAGCCACTGATCCTATGCCTAACAAGATTATGCGACCTTTTGAACCAATTTCTGACGGTGGACAAAATACTATGGAAATTAGTCAGAGCAGAAGTTCATTTGGTATTCGTGTTGACTTAGATAAAACTTCAAAATCATTGGTTGAGTTACAATTTGAGATCAATATGGTTATGGAGACATTAGTTGGAGAATCTTCAGATTATTATGAAGAGTTAACTAATTCAGGAATAATCGATGACAGTTTTTCATACAACGTCGTAGCAGAAAGCAATTATTGTTTTGTGATAATCAGTGGAACAACACCAAAACCAGATGGATTCAGAGAATTTATGAGTAGCCATTTAACAACAGAAATACTAAAAAATGCTTTGACTGCTACTAAATTTCAACAAATAAAACTTGATGCAATAGGCTCATATGTTTTTGCTCAAAATTCACCTGAATCTATAGCTAATCAAGTAGCAGAATTGTATTTCTATGACACAGATTATTTGAAGTTGATTGATATTATTGACGGTATCACTATAAATGATTTGAATGAGGTAGCAGAATTAGTGTTAAATCCGGATAACTATACTTACTATCATTTACTATCGGAGAAAAAATAATGTTTGCACTTATAATAGGGAGTTCTGGTGATATTGGAAATGAAGTAGCAAAAAAATTAGCTCAAGATGGTTGGTCATTGTATCTTCATTACAATAAAAATAAGTCTAGAATAGATGATCTTTTGTCAGAATTGCAAAGTTTGTATCCAAATCAAGATTTTATTCCAGTGCAATTTGATATGGATCATGGTGAAGTAAGCAGCTTGCTGGATCAACTTTTTCAAGTGGATGCCGTTGTTTTTGCTCAAGGTAATACGTACTACAAATTATTAACAGACATAGATGAGTCAGAAGTTAGTTCTTTAATTAATATACATATAAAAACCCCCATCCTTATTTTGAAGAATATCCAAGATAAGCTGGCAAAATCAGGTCACGGAAGAGTAGTTTTTATAGGTTCAATCTATGGCAAAATTGGTTCTGCAATGGAAGTGGTTTACAGTACTGTCAAAGGTGCTATAAATACTTTTGCAGACGCCTATTCTAAAGAAGTAGCATCACTTGGTATTAGTGTTAACGTTATTGCACCTGGTGCAGTGGCAACAAAGATGAACAATGAATTTTCTAAAGAAGATTTGCAGTCTATAAAAGATGAGATTCCAGCTAATCGATTGGCTCAACCTCAAGAAATTGCAAATTTTGTAAGTTATATAGTAAATTCGGAATCCAATTATTTAACTGGTCAAACTATTTATTTTGCGGGTGGCTGGTTATTGTAGTAGTAGCGATTATAAGAAGTTATATGTTATAATTATTTAAATTATTTATACGGTGGTATGACATGGACGAAATCGGTCAAAAATTAAGAAGTGCACGTATTAAAAAAGGCTATACAATTGATGATTTACAACAAATCACAAAATTACAAAAGAGATATTTGATTGCCATTGAAGAAGGTCAATTTGACCATCTTCCTGGTGATTTTTATGTGCGCGCATTTATAAAACAATATGCGGAAGCTGTTGACTTATCAAGTGATGAATTGTTAGAAGAATACAAATCGATCATTCCTGATTCACAGCCCAAGCAACCTGAAAAAACTGAAACTAAGACTAGATCTGTTAAGGATGATACTCCTTCATTATTTAGTCGTATGAGAGATTACATCCCACAAATCATTGTAGTTGTAGTAATTATTTTGATAGTTGGGGTAGTTGTATTTGGAATGACTCATCGTTCAAATGATTCTTCTCAAGTAACGATTCCAAAGGATAGTTCTTCTCAAACTAAGTCAGCAACTAAAAAGAAAACAACACCTAAAAAATCTACAGAAACTAAGAGTACAGAGTTTTCTGTAAAAGCAGCTAGTGAAGATGATACATTTAATATCGAAAACATTCCTAGTGATGGTGTACCTCTAGAAGTAACAGCTACTGGCGGTCAAGCTTGGATTCAAGTTGAAGAAGATTCAGAAACCATTTGGCAACAAGCCTTGTCATCTGGACAAAGTAAATCAACGACTGTTCCTAAGGATGTTAAACAATTTACTGTACATACAGGTAATGCAAACATCACAACTATCAAATTGAACAACAAAGATGTGGACTTAGGCACAGCAAGTTCATCATCTACCAGTTCAGCTTTAGTAAAGACTTATACATTTAAAGTTAAATAAAAAGAGAATCGAGAAATCAAATGGAATGGAATTTACCTAATAAATTAACGTTATTCAGAATTCTTTTAATTCCGGTATTTATTATTTTGTTGGCATTTAGTTGGACAAATTTGGGGGATGTTTATGTTTTTAATGACTTAATCCCTTGTAATCATATACTTGCTGCAATTGTATTTATTATTGCGTCTCTTACAGATTTAGCTGATGGTAAGATTGCACGAAAGAATAAATTAGTTACAAATTTTGGAAAATTTGCTGATCCATTGGCTGATAAAATGTTAGTCATGACTGCTTTTATCTTCTTGGTAGAATTGGGTATGGCTCCTGCATGGGTTATCGCAATTATTGTCTGTCGTGAATTAGCAGTTACTGGTTTGAGAATGTTGGTTCTTGAAGAAGGCGGAACTGTTATGGCAGCTCAAATGCCTGGTAAAATAAAAACAGTTACACAAATGTTAGCAATTATTTTCCTGTTGCTACATAATATTTTCTTTAGTATGATCCATATTCCACTTGGTGAGATTATGCTATACATCTGTCTAATATTTACCTTGTATTCAGGATATGACTACTTTAGACAGACAAAAGATCTTTTCAAAAAATAAAACGTACTTTAAAAGAGTAATGATTATGAATAATAAAATTGAAAATTTCACTCAAATAGAAAAATTAGCTAAATTTAATTTAGTTGATTTTTCTTTTTTATTTGAAGAAGTTGTAAATCAATTGAAATTGAGAAATATCAAAATTACAGCTGCTGAAAGTCTAACTTCAGGGTTATTTTTGGCAACAGTTGCAAATGTTCCAGGAGCATCTGAAATCTTGGAGGGAGGTTTTGTAACATATTCAGATCAGTCCAAGATTGATTTGATTGGTGTATCAAAAAATGTCATTGAAGAAAATACCGTTGTAAGTTCTGAAGTTGCTGCTGATATGGCTACTAAATCTGCAAGAAAAATGAATGCAAATTTGGGTGTTGGTTTGACTGGTGTTGCTGGACCTGATCCACTAGAAGGTAACCCAGTGGGAACAGTGTTTATAGGCGTAAGTTTGGAAGATAATGTTGTAACTGAAGAATTTCATTTTACAGGAGATAGGGAATTAATTAGAAATAAGTCCGTTCTAAGTGCTTTTCTAATGATAAAAAATGTTCTTAAATAAAAGCAAACATTTGTTCGCTTTTTAGTAAAAAATCTGTTATATTATCTTTAAAGAATAACTTGTCTTCGTAGGAGGAAGAAATTTTGGTCAAAGACGAAAGAGAAAAGGCTCTAGAAACAGCCATTAAACAAATTGAAAAGGATTTTGGTAAGGGAGCCATTATGAGAATGGGTGAGGACTTGAATACTCAAGTCCAAACTGTTTCTTCTGGATCATTGGCTTTGGATGATGCTCTTGGAGTAGGTGGATTTCCACGAGGAAGAATTGTTGAAATCTATGGACCAGAAAGTTCTGGTAAAACTACAGTAGCATTGCATGCTGTTGCTGAAGTACAAAAAAATGGTGGTACAGCTGCATATATTGATGCTGAAAATGCTATGGATCCTGCCTATGCTACAGCATTGGGTGTAAATATTGATGATTTACTATTGTCACAACCAGATACTGGAGAGCAAGGATTAGAAATAGCCGATGCACTAGTTTCCAGTGGTGCCGTAGATATCGTTGTTGTTGATTCGGTTGCTGCTTTGGTACCACGAGCTGAAATTGAAGGTGACATGGGGGACTCTCATGTTGGGTTGCAAGCTAGACTTATGTCACAGGCATTGCGTAAACTATCAGGTTCTATCAACAAAACAAAAACAATTGCACTATTTATCAACCAAATTCGTGAAAAAGTCGGAATTATGTTTGGAAATCCCGAGACTACTCCTGGTGGACGAGCATTAAAATTTTATTCAACTATTCGTTTGGAAGTTAGAAGATCTGAACAAATTAAAGACGGATCAGATGTTATTGGTAACCGTACAAAAATAAAAGTTGTTAAAAATAAAGTTGCTCCTCCATTTAAGGTTGCTTTGGTGGATATTATGTATGGACATGGTATTTCTCAAACTGGGGAACTAGTAGATATGGCCGTTGAAAAAGATATCATCGATAAAAGTGGATCATGGTATTCATACAATGATGAGAGAATTGGCCAAGGTAGAGAGAACGCCAAGAAGTATCTATCTGAAAATCAAGATAAGATGTTAGAAATTCGCAAAGCTGTTCGTGAAGCTTACAGTATGGACAAGAGTACTGAAGAAGAGTCATCAAAGGATGAAGTAGTTACAGAATTAATTCCTGACGATGATATTGAAGAATAAAAAAAGAGACATTTTTAGTCTCTTTTTTTTTATTTATGTGGTGCACAGAACATATTTATTCTATAATATGTAATATGTATTAAATTGTAATGAAAAGTTAATATATAACACACAGAAAAATAAACTATTTGGAGGTGATAGCATGTCTAGTGCTATCGTTATCCTCTCATTTGCTTTAATAACATTAATAATTGGAATTGGCGCCGGATATTTCGGTGGACAAAAGACAATTAATAATAAACTTTCTCAAGCAAAACAAAATTCCGATGATATTATTGCCAATGCAAAAGCTAGTGCAGAAGCAATAAAAAAGGAAAAAATCTTAGAAGCCAAAGAAAGTGTTCATGAATATCGTGACCAACAAGAAGCTGATCTTAAAGAACGTCGTAAAGACGTTCAAAAGCAAGAAGATCGCATGTTGGAACGTCAAGAAATTCTAGATCGTAAAGATCAATCACTTGAAAAACGTGAAGAAAATCTTGAAAAAAATGAATCTAATTTAGCTTCTGAAAAAAATAAACTTGATGAAATTAAAAAACAACTGACGGAAACATTAGAACAACAACAAGCGGAATTAAACAGAATCAGTAATTTAACTCATGATGAAGCAAGAGAAATAATTCTTGATGAACTAAATCAAGAGCTTGTAGCAGAACGAGCTAAAATGATTAATGAAAGTAATGAAATTGCTCATCAGCGTGCTTCTAAAGAGGCTAAGAGTCTTATCGTATCTGCAATTCAAAGAAGTGCAGCTGATACAGTGTCTGAAACTACAGTATCTACAGTTACACTTCCAAACGAAGATATGAAGGGACGTATTATTGGTCGAGAGGGTAGAAATATCCGTACTATTGAAGCCCTGACAGGTGTAGATCTTATCATTGATGATACGCCAGAGATTGTTTCACTTAGTGCGTTTGATCCCGTTCGTCGAGAGATTGCAAAGAGTACACTTGAAAAATTAATCGAAGATGGAAGAATTCATCCAGCTAGAATTGAAGAGATGGTTGATAAATCTCGTAAAGAGATGGATGACTATATCCGAGAAGTTGGAGAACAAACTCTATATGGGTTAGGATTACCATCTATGAATCCCGATCTTATTAAGATCATTGGACGTATGAAATATAGAACAAGTTATGGTCAGAATGTTTTAAATCACTCAATTGAGGTTGCTAAATTATCCGCAATTATGGCAGCTGAATTAGGTGAAGATGTTATGTTAGCTAAACGAGCAGGATTGCTACACGATATTGGGAAGGCTATTGATCGTGAGGTTCAAGGATCTCATGTTGATATTGGTGTTGATATTGCCAAGAAGTACAAACTTCCTGATGTCATAATAAATACTATTGCTTCACATCATGGTGATGTAGAACCTACATCATTGATTGCTACAATTGTTGCGGCAGCAGATGCTATATCAGCTGCTCGACCTGGAGCAAGATCTGAATCAATGGAAAATTATATTCATAGATTAGAAAAACTTGAAGAGATTGCCTTGAAACACGATGGTGTCGATACGACATATGCCATTCAAGCTGGTCATGAAATTAGAATTATGGTTAAACCTGAACAAGTATCAGATGAACAAGCTACAATTCTTTCACGTGATATCAAAAATGAAATTGAAAAAGATTTGGATTATCCAGGTCATATCAAAGTTACAGTTATTCGTGAAGTCAGAAAAGTTGAATTAGCTAAATAAAAAGATTAAGTGTATAAACACTTAATCTTTTTTTAAATACTGATCATAGATATACATATAAGGTATAATAAATACATTAGATTGAAAGAGAGTTTTGGGAAAGTATGTTTAACGTAATTGTGTCGCTTTTTTTGACAATGATATTGTCTGCAGTTATCACACCATTTGTAGTTAAATTGGCATTTATTTTGGGTGCAGTTGATAAGCCCAATGCTCGCCGAGTTAATAAAAAGCCTATGCCCACTATTGGTGGATTAGCTATATTTATTGCATTTACTTTTTCTACCTTTGTCTTGCTGAGGGGGCAACTTCCCACTCACGAATTATTCAGTGTGTTTTTAGCTGAATGTATTATTATTTTGACCGGATTGATTGACGATATTAGAGAGCTTTCTCCCAAGGCAAAGATGGCAGGTATTCTTGCAGCAGCTTTGGTTATATATTTCTTAGCTGATATCAAGATGAACGAAGTTAGTCTTCCATTTATCGGATCATTTAATTTAGGTTGGTGGAGTTTCCCAATAACAATTATTTGGATCTTAGCCATAACTAATGCAGTTAACTTAATTGATGGTTTAGATGGATTGGCAACTGGAGTTTCAATAATTTCTCTTTTCACTATGGGAATAGTAGGATATTTCTTCCTTAATACAAATAATATTTATATTTCCATATGGATATTTGCTCTTGTAGCTTCGCTTATTGGATTCTTACCACACAACTTTAACCCTGCCAAAATATTTTTGGGTGATACAGGATCACTATTTATTGGATTTATGATGGCAGTATTTTCTTTAAAGGGACTAAAAAATGTAACATTCGTTACAGTGTTGATCCCGGTTGTGATAATGGGTGTTCCTATAACTGATACCGTTTATGCAATGTTAAGACGATTTTTGAATAAAAAACCTATTACACAAGCTGATAAGCATCACTTACATCATAGATTGATGCAGCTTGGATTAAGTCATCGACAAACAGTGCTTGCTATATATGGTATCGCATTAATATTTGCCTTTATTTCAATGCTTTATCCAATTTCAAGTTTCTGGGGTAGCATTTTACTAACGATATTTGTTCTTATTGGTTTGGAACTTTTCGTTGAAACCATAGGATTGATTGGGGAAAATAGGCAGCCCCTACTGCATATCTTCCAAAAATTTATTAGCAAATTAGATGAAAAAAAATAGACATCCGTTAGGATGCCTATTTTTTTATAGGAACTAATAATTCTTCAGTATTTGTTTTTAAAATATCAATTTTCCCTTGGAATTCATTATTTATGTTTGCTATAATTTCATCACAATTTTCTAAATCTAAAAAAATATCAAGATTCACATTCTCAGAAAAAGCTTTGTTGAGTAGATTAATATTTTCTTTTTTAGAAAAGTTTTCAAATTTATCAAATAAAGAATAAGGAATATTCAAATTAAATCCTTGTTGAATTCTATTTTCAAAAATAGGAATTTCATCTATTGCCTTTGAGGTGGATGAAGAATAGGCTCTGATTAGTCCTCCAGCTCCAAGTTTGATACCTCCAAAATACCTCGTTACTACTACACTAATGTTTTTTAGATTATTTTGCTGAATAACGTTTAAAATTGGTGCTCCTGCAGTACCACTAGGTTCGCCGTCATCACTCATTCTTTCTATTTCTATATTTTCTAGAACAACATAGGCTGAACAATTATGTGTAGCATTCTTTTCTTGAAGTTTTATTTTTTCAATAAATTCTTTTGCTTCTTGTTCAGAGTTTGTAGGAGCCAAATGTGCAATGAATTTAGATTTTTTTATTTCTTGTTCAAAAGCAAATGGTTCTTTGATTGTTAAATAATTAGGCAATATCATACTCCTATTCGTAATTTTAAATATGGAAAATATTAATCAGTATTTAGGTGGACGAATCACTTTTAAAAACTCTTTAGATTTGGATACTATCAATTATCTTAACCAGATAGGGGTTAAAGAAATTCCCGGAATTGAGCAATTAAATGAGATAAGTTATAGATGTAATAGGTGTATATCTGAATTTAATAAAGTTAATTTTAAATCAAAAATGATTTATTGTCGAAATTGTATAAATTTAGGCAGGATAAAGCTCGGTGATCAGATATTAGTTAGTAATGCTGATGTTAATTTTGAAAAGAATTTGAATCCATTATATTGGCTGAGTGAGCTTACTACACTTCAAAAGAGAGTTTCTCAAGAACTATTAGAAAGTTATAAGTTACAAGAAAATCATTTGGTGTGGGCAGTCACAGGTGCGGGGAAAACGGAAATTATATTTCCTTTGTTAAAACAAGCAATAATCGATGGAAAAAGAGTAGCAATATGTTCTCCTAGACTGGATGTTTGCAATAAATTATATCCTCGTTTGAAGAGTGCTTTTCCCTATACATCGATGTCTATTTCGCATGGAAAAATTGAAGATAATTATCACATGACACAAGTTCTCATTGCTACTGTGCACCAATTGATTAAATTTTCTAAAGCATTTGATTTATTGATTATTGACGAAGTAGATGCTTTTCCACTAAATGGAAATCAGATACTTTGGAATGCTATCCAAAAATCACAATCTGCTAACGCTAGCGTTATTTACCTATCGGCAACTCCTCCAACTAATTTACTAGACGAAGTTAGGTCAAATAAACTAAATTTATCAAAACTTTACCAGAGATTCCATGGAAGATCATTGCCAGTACCTAAGCTGAAACTACTGTTCCGCAATGCTTTATTTATGAATGTTAATCCACGAATACGGTATTTGATAAATCAATGGGTTAAGTCAAATACAAGAGGCTTGATATTTTTCCCTGATATTGAACATATGAACAGATTCTATTTAAATTTAAAGAAAATATATCCTGATATTAAAATCGATCAAGTTCATTCAAAAGATCCACAAAGAATTGAAAAAATTCAAAAATTTAGAGATTCAGAAGTGGATATACTTTTAACAACAACTATATTAGAAAGAGGCGTCACGTTTAAACAAATTGATGTGATTGTAATAGATGCAGATTCTGCTAGATATTCAAAGATGGCTCTAATCCAAATTGCTGGAAGAGTGGGTAGAGATTCAGTGCCAGGAAGTGACCAAATTTCTTTTTTCTATAATCAGTACAATAAAAATATTTCAGGTGCGGTGAAAGAAATAAATAGAATGAACAGGTTAATTAAATAATGAATTGTCTGCTGTGCAATAGCATAATTAATGATATTCCCAGATGGAGAGACATCATTACCTTTAATATCCGAAATAGTGAACTATGTGATTTTTGCTTAAGTAGGTTTCAAACTATTGAGAGTCGAAATATTTGTTTACGTTGCATGGGTAATAGTAACCAAAGCATCTGTGGTAATTGCATTATGTGGGAGAAAACAGAAAATATATTAGTTAATCATAAATCGATATTTAAATATAATTTGCAGATGAAAGAATACTTTCGTACCTATAAATTTATGGGGGATTTAGAGTTATCAAGACTATTTGATAATGAGCTAGAAAAGTTTAAAAAACAGCTTGATTTCGATATTGTAACTTTTGTTCCAAATGCCAGAAGCCATTACGATTATAGAGGGTTTGACCATGTTTTTGAAATGTACAACCGTGTATTTAAGTTGGAAAGTATGTTAGAAAAAAATGATATTGAAGATTTCCAATCTCGTAAATCATTTAAAGAGAGAGTTTCAACAGTACAGAGTTTTACAGTTAAACAAAATCAAATTTCTGAAAATTCTAAAATATTATTGATAGATGACATTTATACAAGTGGACGTACAATAACACACGCACAAAAAGCATTAAATAAAGCTGGTTATAAAAAAATATTAACTTTTTCACTAGTTCGTTCTTGAAAACGTTGCCAATGTTTGCATAAAAAGTATATAATTAACCCAAGAGTTAGATAGCTCTTAAATTTCCAATAGTTGTAAGGAGAAAGAATTATGCTAAAAATTAATGTACGTGGCGAAAACGTTGAAGTAACACCTGCAATGCGTGAGTATGTTGAAAAGAAGCTTGAAAAATTGAATAAATATTTTAACGATGGTAGCACTCCTGTTGCTCATGTTAATTTAAAGACATATCCCACAAAAGGAACAAAAGTGGAAGTTACTATTCCTCTTTCATATGTAACATTAAGAGCTGAAGAATTAAACGATGACATGTATGCTGGTATTGATCTAGTGATTGATAAACTAGAACGTCAAATCAGAAAATTTAAGACAAAGGTAAATCGTAAAACACGTGATTCTGGTGGAATCAAAGCTATTTCATTGGATGATGTTGATGGTGATTTTTCTGCAGATTTATTTGATGATGTGGACGAAGATGTAAAAGATGCAGAACAAAATATCGTTAGAACAAAGAGACTTTCTCTAAAACCAATGGATGCTCAAGAAGCTATTTTACAAATGGAAATGCTTGGTCATGAATTCTTTATTTTTGAAGATTCAGAAACAAATGGAGCAAGTATTGTATACAAGAGAAATGACGGAAAATATGGTCTATTGGAAACAAACGAATAGGTTTATATAACAAAAAAGAACTTAATATTATAATTAAGTTCTTTTTTTATTCCTTGTGAATAACTTTGTCAGGGTGTAATATAATAGTTCTGAAAGTGTTTTTTAATTACACACTAATAGTGGTTTTAAATTGATATAAAAAATGCTATGATATTAGTATTGTTTTAAACATTTAGGAGAGAATTATACTATGGCAAATCCCTTAAGAAAATGGGTCGAAAGTGATAACCGTGAACTAAGACGTATGGGAAGAATAGCTGACAAGATTGAAAGCTATTCAGATGCATACAGCAAACTAACTGATGATCAGCTAAAAGCTAAAACACCTGAATTCAAAGAAAGATTAGAAAAAGGTGAAACTTTAGATGATATTTTACCAGAAGCATTTGCTACTGCTCGTGAAGGAGCAAAGCGTGTTCTAGGACTATATCCATTTAGAGTTCAATTGATTGGTGGTATTACACTTCACGAAGGTAATATTGCTGAAATGAAGACTGGTGAAGGTAAGACACTTACTGCTACACTACCAGTATACTTAAATGCTCTATCTGGTAACGGTGTACACGTTGTTACTGTTAATGAGTACCTTTCATCTCGTGATGCTGAAGAGATGGGTGAGTTATACAAGTGGTTAGGTCTAACTGTTGGACTTAACGTTAACCAACTAGACTCAGATCAAAAACGTGAAGCATACAATTGTGATATCACATATTCAACAAACAGTGAACTAGGATTCGATTACCTACGTGACAACATGGTTGTCTACAAGGAAGAAATGGTTCAACGTCATCTGCAATTTGCTATTGTCGATGAGGTTGACTCAATTCTTATTGATGAAGCTAGAACACCTTTGATTATTTCTGGTGGTGCTGAAAAATCAACTGCTATGTACGTTCGTACAGATCGTTTTGTTAAGACACTTGATGAAGATGATTATGCTATTGATTGGCCTACTAAATCAATCAGTTTAACTGAAACAGGTATCAGAAAAGCTGAAGACAACTTCGGTTTAGATAACTTGTATGACATTGACAATACAGTTTTAAATCACCATATGGATCAAGCTCTACGTGCTAACTATGTTATGTCACTAGATATTGATTACGTGGTTCAAGATAATGAAGTAAAAATTGTTGACCAATTTACTGGTCGTGTTATGGATGGACGTCGTTATTCAGATGGTCTTCACCAAGCTATTGAAGCTAAAGAAGGCGTTGAAATCCAAGATGAAACAAAAACAATGGCCAATATCACATATCAAAACTTCTTCCGTATGTACGATAAGCTTGCTGGTATGACTGGTACAGCTAAAACTGAAGCAGAAGAATTTAGAGAAATCTATAACATGGAAATCATCACTATCCCAACTAACAAGCCAATTGCTCGTGTGGATCGTGACGATGTTCTATACCCAACACTAAGAAGTAAATTTAATGCTGTTGTTGAAGATATTCGTGAACGTCATTCAAAAGGCCAACCAATTCTTGTTGGTACTGTTGCTGTTGAATCTTCAGAATATCTATCAAAAATGTTAACAGAACAAGGCATTCCGCACGCAGTTCTAAATGCTAAGAACCATGCTAAAGAAGCTGAAATTGTCCAAAATGCAGGACAACGTGGAGCAGTTACAATCGCTACAAATATGGCTGGTCGTGGTACTGATATTAAACTTGGACCTGGTGTTACAGATCTTGGTGGATTATCAGTTATTGGTACAGAACGTCATGAATCACGTCGTATTGATAACCAACTTCGTGGACGTTCAGGTCGTCAAGGTGATCCTGGTGTATCACAATTCTACATGTCTCTTGAAGATGATCTTATGAAGCGATTTGGTTCAGAAAGAATCAAACGTGTTCTTAGTTCACTAAAAATTGAAGACGATGATGCTGTTATTCAAAGTCGTTTGATGACTAGACAAGTTGAATCAGCACAAAAACGTGTCGAAGGTAATAACTACGATACACGTAAGAACACACTTCAATATGATGATGTTATGCGTGAACAACGTGAAGTTATCTATAAACAACGTATGGAAGTTATCAATGAAGAAGAAGACCTTGATAGAGTATTACTACCAATTATCAAGCGTACAATTCAAACACAAGTTGATATTCATACACAAGGTAAAGAAGAAGATTGGGATCTTGAAGCAATTGCTGAATTTGCCAAAGGTTATCTTGTAAATGAAGATGAAATGAGTGTTGTAGATCTTCAAAGAAGAACACCTGAAGACATGGTTGATTATCTCTATGGATTTGTTCAAAAGAACTATGATGGTAAAGTTGAACAATTGGGTGATCCAAATCAAATGTTAGAATTTGAAAAGGTTGTTATCCTTAGAGTTGTTGATGAACACTGGACAGACCATATTGATGCTATGGATCAACTTCGTCAATCTATTGGACTACGTGGATATGGACAACTAAATCCACTTGTTGAATACCAAGATGAAGGTTATAGCATGTTTGAAGAAATGGTTGCAGAAACTGAAAAAGATGTAACTAGATTATTCATGAAGGCCGAAATTAGACAAAACATGGAAAGATAAAAAGCAGGCCTTAGGCCTGCTTTTTTTATAGGTAAATAAATATGGAGTTAGGTGAATTAACTAACAGAATAAATGTAATATCTGAAAAAATAAATCAATTTAGGGGGTCTCTTTGACTTAGAAGCCTTGGAAGAAAATATTGCAGAGAATGAGTCAAAGATGGCGGAACCTAATTTTTGGAATGATCAACAAGGTGCTCAAAAAATCATTGATGAAAATAATTTTCTAAAAAGTAAATTTGATAATTTTAATCAATTGAATGATCAGTTAGAAAATTTACAAGTACTAGTAGAACTATATCAAGAGGATCAAGATCCTGAAATATTTGAACAATTAATATCTGAAGTTGATACAGTTGAGCAACAAGTTCAAGAATATGAAATGACTATGCTGCTATCAGGAGAATATGATCAAAGTAATGCTATCCTCGAAATACACCCTGGTGCTGGTGGAACAGAATCTCAAGATTGGGGTTCGATGTTACTTAGAATGTATGAACGTTGGTCAGAACAACACGGATTAAAAGTTGAAGTGGAAGATTATCAACCAGGTGAAGAAGCTGGTATTAAAAGTGTTACCTTGATGATAAGTGGAGAAAATGCATATGGAAGACTTAGATCAGAACAGGGAGTTCATCGATTAGTAAGAATTTCTCCATTTGATTCAGCTGGAAGAAGACATACATCATTTGCTTCTGTAGATGTTATGCCAGAAATTGATGATAGCATAGATATAGAAATAAATGATGACGATTTGCGCGTAGATGTCTTTAGAGCTTCTGGTGCTGGAGGTCAGCACGTTAATAAAACATCATCGGCTGTTAGAATAACTCACTTACCAACAGGGTTTGTAGTTAGTTCTCAAGCACAAAGATCACAGCTTCAAAATAGAGAAACTGCTATGAATATGTTGAAAGCAAAATTATTTCAAAAAGAACAAGAAGAACAAGCAAAACGAAATGCAGAGATCAAAGGTGAACAACTTGAAATTGGTTGGGGTTCACAGATAAGATCATATGTATTTCATCCTTATACTATGGTGAAAGATCACCGAACTGATTATGAAACTGGAAACGGACAAGCTGTCATGGACGGTGACTTAGATCCATTTATATACTCATACTTACAATGGAAGTTAAAAGATGAAAACCCAGACTAGTAATGCAAAAATTTTGGTAGTTGATGATCAAAAATCTATAGTAGAACTTCTTAAATACAACCTAGAAGAATCTGGTTATGATGTGGATGAAGCGTACGATGGATTGTCTGCATATGAAATGTCATTGTCAGGAGATTACGATCTAATCATTTTAGATCAAATGCTACCTGAGTTAAGTGGTATAGAAACCCTAAAAAAGCTTAGACTCAATGGCATAACTACACCTGTTATTTTCTTAACAGCATTGGATACAGAAGATAAGAAAATAGAAGGTTTAGTTAATGGAGCGGATGATTATATAACTAAACCATTTAGTATAAATGAATTATTGGCAAGAATTGATGTTGTTTTAAGAAGAACTATGGATAAATCAGATAGTCAAAAAACAAATTTAACATTAACTGGAAAATCAGTTGAGGTTCGTGGCGAGAAAATACCACTTACTAAAAAAGAATACAAAGTTTTAGAATATTTGGTCAGCAATAGTGGTCAGATATTATCAAGAGACCAAATCTTTGAAAATATTTGGGGTCTTAATTCTGACTCACAAATAAGAATGGTTGATATTCAAATCAGTCATTTGAGAGATAAAATTGAAATAAATAGTAAAGAACCAGAAATTATAAAAACAGTTCATGGTTTTGGATATATTTTAGGGGAATAGAATTTGAAGAATAATTTTAAATTAGTATTATCAGTAATATTATCAGTGATAGTTTTCTTTGCGATAGTTGTGGCATCAGACAATGTTATTTCAAATGTTCAAAGAGATATGTTTGATCGAAAGATTCAGATATATAAAGAACTTAAGAAAAATTACGATAAGCCAGAAGCAGCAAGATTAGCAAGAGTGAAGTATATATATGATCCTGCAAAAGACAAATCCTCATATAGTAATGGAGCTTTAGAATTATCCAAACGTGGGAAATTAGATACTGATAATGAAATAACAACATTTACTGATTTTGATGAGAGATATATCTACTTTAAGACAGGAAATGATAGAGATTTAGTCTCAGAGAGATTCCCAAGATTATGGAATTTTAATAGAGCTAGATTTATTGTTGTTACGATTGCATATTTTATTATCGTTAACTTAATAATTTATCTGTATTACAGAAATCAAAGAAATACAGAGAGAGACATTGAAGAAGTTACAAATTATATAAATAGTGTTAGAAAATCTAATGACTATAACTCAATTATTTTGCCTCCTGACGATAAACTTTATGATCTTTCCCAAGAAATAAATAGTCTAGGAGAAGATCTAAATAATATAAGAATAGCTTCAAGATTAAGAAAACGTCGATTTGAAAGTTTGATTGGTCATTTGCCTGTAGGAGTTATGTTAATGAGTAAGACTGGACAAGTTTTGCTGCATAATCAGGCCATGGCTAATTTGTTAGGAGTTAATATTTCAAGTGAAATTCACCCATTTGTTGAAGATGTTAAAACATATGAGCTTTCTCAAATGATTGAAAAGACTCTTCGAAAGAATCAAAACTATCATAAGATAATTCAGTTAGTAGGAAATACTAATCGCTATGTTGATGCCACAGTTACTAGACTTGCACACTCTAGTGAAGAGATGATAGATCAACAAATAATGTTAATTCTATATGATCTAACTGATACAAAATTAGCTGAGAAACAACAAGAAGATTTTGTGAACAATGTAAGTCATGAATTAAAAACACCAATTACATCGATTCAAGGATTTGCAGAAACATTGAAGAATGGTGCAAAGAATGATCCACAAATGCTAGATCATTTCTTGGATATAATCTATGATGAATCTGTTCACCTAAACGATCTGGTTCAAGATATTTTATCTATTTCAAAAATTCAGACACAAGATGATGAATTAGAATATGTTGACGTTAAAGCATTAATTGATAAAAATATTCAGCATCAGGCGCTATCGATTTACAATAAAAATATTAGAGTTGAGACAGAATTTTTTGGAAGAAAAACTGTTGAAATTAGTAAATCTAGGTTAAATAAAATTATTGAAAACCTACTAAAAAATGCAATTTCTTACAACAAAGATGGTGGTGAAATCAAGATTGAATTCCACCATGATGAGATTAAAAATCGTGTGAGATTATCTGTTGAAGATACTGGTATAGGTATTAAAGAGGCAGATGAACAAAGAATTTTCGAACGATTCTACCAAGTTGATGAATCTAGAAGCAAAAAAGTCGGTGGTACGGGTCTAGGATTATCTATTGTTAAAGAAACTGTAGAAAAAATGAATGGTGATATTTATATTGAGTCTCATTTGGGATTGGGTACGAAATTTATCGTTGATTTACCTTTATAAAAACAGCAAATTTATTGCTGTTTTTTTTTATTTGTATACAAAAAATATACATTTAAAACGTATTATTAATCATACGGGGTGAAAATAGTGAAAAATAAAAAAATAGCAGTAATAGTATCTATGCTTTCACTTATCTTAATTTTAAGTGGATGTGGAAAAAGTTCATATGAATCAATAACAGCAGTTGGTTCCACTGCTGTTCAACCATTAGTTGAACAGGCTGCAAGCAAATACGATCTTGAACATGACAATACTTATATCAATGTTCAAGGTGGAGGATCTGGTACTGGGTTAAGTCAGATTCAACAAGGAGCTGTTGATATAGGTAGCTCTGATTTGTATGCTGAACAGAAAAAGGGAATTGATGCATCAAAATTAGTGGATCATCGAATCTGTGCGGTTGGTATGGTACCGATTGTTAATAAAGAAGTGAAAATTAACAATTTGACACTTACTCAACTAAAAGATATTTTTTCTGGAAAGATTAAAAATTGGAAAGAAGTCGGCGGACAAAATTTAGATATAACAATTGTCAATCGTGCAGACGGTAGTGGAACAAGAACAGCATTTGCAAATGATGTTATGGGTGATACAGAATTTGCTAGTTCTCAAGAACAAGATTCAACTGGAACTGTACGTCAAATCGTTAAAAATACAGATGGCGCTATCAGTTATGTTTCAATGCCTTATCTAGATAACAATACTAAGCCATTAAAAGTTAATGGGGTAAAAGCTACTGTGGAAAATGTTCAATCAAATGCTTGGCCTATCTGGTCATATGAACATCTTTATACTAAAGGCGAACCAAAAGGTCTTACTAAGAAATTTTTAGCATATCTAATGACAGATGAAGTTCAGAATAAAATTGTTAAAGAAATGAAATATGTTCCAATAAAAGATATGCAATATGAAAAAGATGCAAATAACAAATTGATAAAAAAATAGTTTTATAAGGGGATATCACTTTGAAAGATACTATTAGAGAGAGTCTGACACAGAGATCTAAATCAGCAAAACTTGAAACACGTGGGAAAATTATCTCACTAAGTTTTACTGCTGTAATTGTTATTTTAGTTATTTCAATTATTGGATTTGTTGCTGCTAAAGGATCATTAATTTTTATTAAGGACGGGGTTAATCCTTTTGATTTTTTGACACATACAACATGGAAGCCTAACACACTGGATGCAAATGGTCATCCAATTATCGGAGCAGCTCCGATGATTGTTGGATCGTTTGTTGTTACACTTTTCGCTGCAATTATTGCTACACCTTTTGCTATTGCAGCAGCTGTATATATGACTGAAATATCATCAAAATGGGGTAAGAAAATTCTTCAACCTGTTATTGAACTACTAGTTGGTATTCCATCAGTTGTTTATGGATTTATTGGTTTGACAGTTGTTGTACCTTTTGTAAAGGACGTTGCCGGAGGAAGTGGACTGGGTGTACTTTCAGGTGCGTTTGTATTATTTGTTATGATTTTACCAACTATTACATCAATGACTGTTGATGCTCTAAAGGCTGTGCCACGCAACTATCGTGAAGCTTCATTGGCTCTGGGTGCCACACGATGGCAAACTACTAGCAAAGTGGTCTTACGTGCTGCCACACCAGGAATTTTGACAGCAATTATTTTTGG
The DNA here is from genome assembly GCF_002762335.1 of Companilactobacillus metriopterae. Taxonomy (NCBI): domain Bacteria; kingdom Bacillati; phylum Bacillota; class Bacilli; order Lactobacillales; family Lactobacillaceae; genus Companilactobacillus; species Companilactobacillus metriopterae. The sequence continues at coordinate 672,292 of NZ_CP024610.1, forward strand.
AATGTCACGTGCATTCGGTGAAGCACTTGCTGTTCAAATGGTTATTGGTAATGCTATGTTGATGCCAACGAGTTTGGTATCACCTTCGTCTACACTAACATCAGTTCTAACAATGAATATGGGGAATTCTGTTCAAGGATCAACTTCTAACAACGCACTATGGTCACTTGCGCTAATTTTATTACTTATGTCACTTATTTTTAATACTGTTACAAGAGCCATTGCTAAGCGAGGTGAGTTCTAGTGTTTAATGCAAAAGTAAAAGATAAAATAGCCACAGGAATTATTTATACTCTGTCAGGAATTATTGTTATAATTCTTGCTTCACTACTACTTTATATTTTGGGTAGCGGACTTCGCTACGTGAACTGGGATTTTCTAACATCTACTTCATCGGATTTTTCAAAGGGTAGTGGTGTTGGTGTTCAATTGTTCAACTCGTTTTATCTTCTAGTTATATCAATGCTGATTTCTATTCCTATCTCTGTTTCTTCAGGAATATATCTATCAGAATATGCTGGAAAAAGTAAAATTGTAAATGTCATTAGAATCTCAATAGAAGTTTTAAGTTCATTACCATCAATCGTGGTTGGTTTATTTGGATTTTTAGTTTTCGTAATATATTTTCACATGGGATTTTCAATTTTATCAGGTGCTCTAACTCTTACGGTATTCAATCTACCAATTTTAACAAGAAGTGTTGAAGACTCTCTAAAAGCTGTACCTGGCTCACAACGTGAAGCTGGTCTATCACTTGGCTTATCAAAATGGGAAACAGTGATTCATGTAATTATCCCTAGTGCATTGCCTGGTATCATCACAGGTATGGTTTTAGGAGCGGGTAGAATTTTCGGTGAAGCTGCTGCTCTTATCTACACAGCCGGTCAAAGTGCTCCACCACTGGAATTTAGTAACTTTAATATTTTCAGTCCTACTAATCCACTTAACTTGATGAGACCAGCTGAAACATTAGCTGTACATATTTGGAAGGTTAATTCTGAAGGACTAGTTGCTAATGCTGATCAAGTTTCCGCAGGATCATCTGCTATCTTGATTATTGCTGTTTTGATATTTAACTTATTAGCAAGATATATTGGAAACAAAGTATATAAGAAGATAACAGGGGGTGAATAGGGATGGCAGATAAATATATTCTGGAACTAGATAGTAATAAACACGAAATTGCTATGGAAACAAAGAATGTTCAAGTTTTCTATGGTGAAAAAGAAGCCTTAGAAAAAACATCAATGCAATTTGAAAGATACAAAATCACTTCTCTTATTGGCTCTTCTGGATCTGGTAAGTCTACATTCTTAAGATCACTTAATCGTATGAATGATAATGTTCCTGGTGCAAGTGTTAAAGGAGAAATCATCTATAGAGGTTTAGATATCAATAAAAATGATATTGATATTTATGAAACGAGAAAACATATCGGAATGGTATTCCAAAGACCTAATCCTTTTTCTAAATCTATCTATGAAAATATAACTTTTGCACTTAAACGACACGGTATGAAAGATAAAAATGAATTAGATGAAATTGTTGAAACAACACTAAAACAAGCATCTTTGTGGGAACAAGTTAAGGATGATCTTAACAAGAGTGCTTTGGCTTTGTCAGGTGGTCAACAACAAAGACTTTGTATTGCAAGAGCTATCGCAATGAAACCAGACGTTTTGTTAATGGACGAACCTGCTAGTGCGCTAGATCCAATTTCAACAGCAAACATTGAAGAGACAATGTTAAATTTAAAAGATAACTACACAATTATTATCGTTACACATAATATGCAACAAGCATCACGTGTTAGCGACTATACAGCCTTTTTCAACATGGGAAAAGCTGTAGAGTTTGATGAAACAAGAAAGATCTTTACTAGACCAAAGATTCAACTAACTGAAGACTATGTTTCAGGACATTTTGGATAAGGGGGCTTCAAAAAATGGCAGAAAATCCAACAATTTTAACATCTTCTAATGTTCACTTATTCTATGGTAAAAAAGAAGCGCTAAAGGGGATTAATTTATTTTTCAAAAAGAACGAAATTACAGCACTTATTGGACCATCAGGTTGCGGTAAGTCTACTTATCTTAGATGTTTAAATAGGATGAATGACTTAATACCTAATGTTACTATTACTGGAAATATCGAAATGGAAGATAAAAATCTCTATGCCCCAAATGTTGATACTGTTGAACTACGTAAAAAAGTAGGGATGGTATTCCAACAGCCTAATCCTTTTCCCTTTTCCATTTATGAAAATGTAGCATATGGTTTGAGATTAGCTGGAATTAAGGACAAAACTTACATTGATGAAGCCGTTGAATCTAGTTTAAAACAAGCAGCGGTTTGGGAAGATGTAAAAGATAAGTTACATGAGAACGCTCTTTCTTTATCTGGTGGTCAACAACAAAGAGTATGTATTGCTAGAGTTCTAGCAGTAAAACCAGAAATTATTCTTTTAGATGAACCTACAAGTGCTCTGGATCCAATATCTTCTGGTAAGATTGAAGATATGTTATTATCTTTAAAAAAAGAATACACAATAATCATTGTTACACATAGCATGCAGCAAGCTTCAAGAATTGCTGATAAAACTGCATTTTTTTTAAACGGTGATTTGATAGAAGTTGCTGAAACTAAGAAGATTTTCTTAAATCCAGAAAAACAAGAAACCGAAGATTATATTTCAGGAAAATTCGGGTAGGAGGATAATTATGGCAGGAAATTTAGAAGAAAGATTAAATGATTTACATCTTAGATTTTCAGAAATGGGTATGATGGCCATTGAGGCAACAACAAAGGCTGTAGAAGCATATATTGCACATGATAAGGTAATTGCACAAGAAGTTATCGATGCTGATCAAAATCTAAATTCCCGAGAAACAGAGTTAGAGAAGAGTTCTTTTGAAACTATTGCTCTACAACAACCAGTTACATCTGATTTGCGTATGATTGTGACTGTTTTGAAAGCAAGTTCTGATTTAGAGAGAATGGGTGATCATGCGGTAAGTATTGCGCAAGAAACCATTCGAGTTAAAGGTGAACATCGTATTCCTGAAATTGAAAAGAAGATTGCTGAATTAGGCGATATGAGTACCAATATTGTCGAAAACGCACTTGAAGCTTATCTGAAAAAAGATAAAGAAATGGCTGAAAGGGTTTCTGCTGGAGATTTCAAAATAGATAAAAAATCTGCTGAGATAGTAGATGACTGTATAAAAGCAATGCAAGAAGATAGTGATTCAGTATTAAGTGGAACTTCATATATGCTAGTTTCAAGTTATCTAGAACGTATTGGTGACTATGCTAAGAATCTTTGTGAATGGGTTGTCTACCTAGAAACAGGACATGTTGTAGAACTTTATTCAAAGGATATTGAATCTGAAGATTAATATTGAAAACAATCTTAGACTGTTGTACATTGACTATACTGAGGTTGAGAGATGAAAAAGAAATTAACAAGATCAAGTAAAAATAGAATTTTAGCTGGTGTTTGCGGAGGTATTGCCGATTATTTAGGTATTGACGTAGTATGGGTCAGATTAATTTTGATTATCCTAACTCCGCTAACTTATTTTTTAACTGTTATAGCTTATATAGTGGCTATATTCCTAATTCCAGAAACTAGAAATATACAGATCACTGATGGTAGTAGAAAAGATGTTACTAATTCAGTCAAGGTTTCAGATGAGGAGAAAAAATAATGTTACGCTTTATCGCAAGAGTTGGAATTTATACTGTTTTATTTCTAGCAATAACTGCACTATTTCCTAGATACTTCTTTATAAGTAGTTTTGGATCTGCTCTAATTGCTAGTGTTATTTTAGTAATTTTAAATGCAACCATTAAACCGTTTCTAAATTTTGTTTCGTTACCTATAACAATGTTAACTTTTGGTTTTTTCACTTTTATAATAAGTGCCATTACTTTGGAGCTAACATCTTGGATAGTAGGATCAACAAGATTTAATTTTACGAGTTTTTGGTCAGCATTGTTCATAGCAATATTAATTTCAATATGTAATTCCATTATAAATTCATATTTGATGAAGAATTTTCAAAAACGTGTATAAATTACACGTTTTTTTTATATACTTTAAAATGATAAAATAGAATATAACTAATAAGAAGTGAGGCATAATTATGGCTGATTTTGTTACAGTTTCAAAATTTGTTAAGGAAAATGATTTAACTTATCTTGGTGGAGAAGAATTTGCTGCAAATAAGAAAATCACAACTAGTGATATATCAAGACCAGGTATTGAATTGACAGGGTACTTTGACTATTATCCTAGTGAACGAATTCAATTATTTGGACAAACTGAATTTGCGTACTCTAAAACAATGACTTCTAACAATCGTTATAAAGTAATGCTTGAATTATGTCGCGAAGATACACCAATGCTGCTAGTAGCTAGAGATATCGAACCCACTCCTGAACTTTTAAAAGCAGCAGCTGAAAATAAGGTTCCAGTAGTTGGTTCAAAAATTCCTACAACTAGACTATCAAGTATTATTACAGACTATTTGGATCGCGAGTTAGCACCTAGAGAATCTGTTCATGGTGTTTTGGTTGATGTTTACGGAATTGGAATAATGCTAACTGGTCATTCAGGAATTGGTAAAAGTGAAACAGCTCTTGAATTAGTAAAAAGAGGGCACAGATTAATTGCAGATGACCGTGTTGATGTATATCAACAGGATGAAAAAACTTTAATGGGTGAAGCACCCAAAATTTTAAATCATTTGTTGGAAATTCGTGGAATTGGAATAATAGATGTTATGAATCTCTTTGGTGCAGGTGCAGTTCGCTCACGTAGTGAAGTTCAGCTTATTATCAATCTAGAAGATTGGTCACCAGATCAGAATTATGACCGCTTAGGAACAATGGAAGACAGTAGAAAATATTTTGATGTTACTGTACCAAGAATTAATATACCTGTTAAAGTGGGTCGTAATATCTCAATTATTATTGAAGTAGCAGCAATGAACTTCCGTGCTAAACGTATGGGATATGATGCCACAGAAAAATTTGAACAGAACCTTAATAATTTGATCAAAGAAAACGAAGAAAATGATAAGGAATAGTGAAAAATGATGAACTTAGAATTTTTATCTTTGAATCCAATAGCTTTTACTGTTGGTAGCTTACAAGTTCATTGGTATGGTTTGATAATTGCCTTAGGCGCAATCTTAGGAATTGCATTAGCAATTAGTGAAGCAAAACATCTAGGTGTAGATACCGAGAATATCCTAGATTTAGTATTATACGGTGTTCCAATAGCTATAATTGGTGCAAGATTGTACTATGTAGTATTTGAGTTACCTTTTTACTTAGCTAACCCAGGTGAAATAATAAAAATTTGGCATGGTGGTATAGCCATATATGGTGGTTTAATAGCTGCTTTTATAGTGTTATTAGTATTATCCAAGAAAAGAAATATATCAGCGTGGACTATGCTGGATATTGCAGCACCAGCTGTGATGATTGGTCAGATTGTTGGTCGTTGGGGTAACTTTATGAATCAGGAAGCTTATGGTGCCAAAGTGAGTTTATCTTTTCTACAAAGTTTGCATCTACCTAACTTTATTATTAATCAGATGTTTATTGACGGAGCATATCGTCAACCTACTTTTCTGTATGAATCTCTATGGAATTTAATAGGACTGATTATAATTCTTTCCATTAGGCACAGGAAAAACTTTTTGAAACGTGGAGAGGTTTTCTTATCATATCTAATCTGGTATCCAGTGGGCAGAATTTTTATAGAAGGAATGAGAACAGATAGTCTGTACATAATTCCCGGGTTGAGAATATCTCAATTATTATCGTTGGTATTCTTGATAGTAGCAGTAACATTATTTATTTATCGTAGAAAAAAATATGATGAACCATATTATGAGCAAATAAAATAGCATTTTATAATTAAAGTGCTATCATGTGGTAATGATTAAAGGAGGGTGTCAATAATGAAAAATTATGATGTTGTAGTTATTGGTGCAGGTCCTGGGGGACTAACTGCCGCACTTTATGCTTCACGTGCAAATCTTTCGGTAGCAATTTTAGATCGCGGGATTTACGGCGGTCAAATGAACAATACAGCAGAGATAGAGAATTATCCTGGTTTTGATTCTATTTTAGGACCAGACTTAAGTGAAAAGATGTATAATTCTTCAACTAGATTCGGAGCAACTTTTGAATATGGAACTGTTGAAAGTATTGAGGATAAAGGATCAAAGAAAATTATCCATACTGATGATGGGGACTATGAAACTAGTGTAGTAATTATCGCTACAGGATCACAATATAAAAAGATTGGTGTTCCTGGAGAAGAAGAGATGTCTGGACGAGGAGTATCTTACTGTGCTGTATGTGATGGTGCTTTCTTCAAAAATCAAGATGTAGCAGTAATTGGTGGGGGAGATTCAGCCGTTGAAGAGGGTGTTTACCTAACTCAATTAGCTAAATCAGTTACAATCATTCACCGTCGTGATCAATTACGTGCTCAAAAAATTCTTCAAGATCGTGCATTTAAAAATGACAAAATTAATTTTGTTTGGAATGCAGACGTCGAAGAAATCACTAGTGAAGATGGAAAAGTTAGTGGAGTTAAATACGTAGACAAAGAAACTGGCGATGAAAAAGTAGTTCCTGCAAGTGGTGCCTTTATTTATGTCGGTATCCAACCAATGACAGATCCATTCCAAGATTTAGGTATTTTGGATTCAGAAAACTGGATTGAAACAAATGATAAAATGGAAACTTCAGTTCCAGGAGTTTATGCTATTGGAGATGTTCGTAAAAAAGATTTACGACAAATTACAACAGCAGTTGGAGACGGTGGTATTGCCGGACAAGAAGCTTTCAATTACATTCAAACATTATCAGATGCTGATTTAGCAGATGTAAAATAAAAAGAGTAACTCATAAAAAGTTACTCTTTTTTTATTTATTTAAAATAGTTCTTGAATAACCTCGTAATTTAAATGATACTTACAAGTAGCGCTTTATTATTGGGAGGGAATTATGGTTGTTATTAATTACATAATGAGCTTGGGTGCCAATGTTATGATGCCCATTGTTTTCATTATTTTAGGACTTTGTTTAGGACTTGGAGTAGCGAAATCTATCAAATCTGGTATTATGGTCGGTGTTGGTTTTGTTGGTCTTACAATTGTTACAGAATTATTAGCTGAAAATCTTGGACCAGCAGTTAACAAAATGGTTCAGATATATGGATTGAACTTAAAGGTTTTGGATATTGGTTGGCCAGCAGCTGCTACAGTATCTTATGGTACAAAATTAGGAGCTATCGTCATTCCAGTAGGACTAGTTATTAATATGATCATGTTATTCACTAAAACTACAAATACAATGAACATCAATTTATGGAGTTACTGGCACTATGCTTTTGTTGGAACTCTTGTAACTATTGCTACAAATAGTTTTTGGTTAGGATTCTTTGCATTAGTTGTTACAATAGTATTTACATTAGTAGGATGTGATTTATCACAGAAAAAAATGGAAGAATTTTATGGTGAAGAATACAAGGGAGTGTCATTCCCTCAAGCATTTTCGGTCGGATTCATTCCATTTGCTATTGCTGTAAACTGGATTATTGAGCGTATTCCTGTAATCAATAAAATAGATATTGATGCAGAAAAAATGCAAAAGAGATACGGATTATTCGGAGATCCAGCATTTTTGGGTGTTATAATTGGTATTTTATTAGGATTAATTGCCCATTATACTGTTGCTAAGATGCTAACGCTTGGTATCACTATGGCAGCTGTTATGGTATTGATACCTAGAATTACTAAAGTATTCATGGAAGGATTGAACCCTACTTCACAGAGAGCTCAATACTTGCTTGTTAACAAATACAAAACAAACCGTGATATTAGTATAGGTATTACACCTTCAGTTATCATTGGTCATCCAGTTACATTGGCAGTAGGATTATTATTAGTTCCTATTACACTATTCTTGTCAGTTATCTTACCAGGGAACATGTTTTTACCACTTGCTTCATTGGCAGGTTTAATCTATGTATTTCCTTTGGTACTTCCTTATACAAAAGGAAATGCATTTAGAACTCTAATTACTGGTATAGTTGGTATCATGTGCAGTTTGTGGTTTGCTACTGCACTAGCACCTACATTTACAAAAGCAGTTCATACTGTTAGTCCCAAATTAATACCTCATGGTACTAATGGTGTAGCCTCGTTGGACTTCGCGGGAAGTTTGATTGCTTGGGTAACATATGAATTGTCTGTAAATGCTACTATCATCGGAGTTATTGTTTTAGGTATAGCTACATTGGCATTAATGCTTTACAATCGTAGAAAAATTGTTGCACAAAAATAAAGACTGGAGACAGTCTTTTTTTATTTATCTGAATAATATTTTTACATTTAAGAACAATTTAAGATTAATTTTCTATCATATAAAAAACGATTTTAAAAATGACAGATTGATTGATATAATCAAATGTAAGGACTTACATAACAGGAGGAACCAATATGTCTTGGCAAGATACAATGCAAACATGGATTAATTACGAAAATATGGATCCTGAATTAAAAAATCAATTATTAGATATGCAAAAAGATGAAGCAGTTGCCCAAGAAGCATTCTATGCACCTATGGAATTTGGTACAGCAGGTATGCGCGGACTTATTGGACCTGGAATAAACAGAATGAATATTTATACAGTCCGTCAAGCCACTGAAGGACTAGCATCATTTATGGATACTTTGGGAGATGATATCAAAAAAAGAGGTGTGGCAATCAGCTATGACTCTAGATACTATTCTCAAGTATTTGCTTATGAATCAGCAAGAGTTCTAGGACAACACAATATTAATTCTTTCGTTTTTGATAGTTTGCGTCCAACACCAGAATTATCATTTGCAGTAAGAAGACTAAATACTTATGCCGGAATTATGATTACAGCTAGTCATAATCCTAAACAATACAATGGATTTAAAATATACGGTCCAGATGGTGGACAAATGCCACCAGAAGAATCTGATAACATAACTAATTATGCTCGTGCAGCGAATGATTTATTTGCAATTAAGGTGAAGTCTATTTCACAATTGCGTGATGAAAACTTATTACAGATAATAGGTGAAGATGTTGACCAACTATATCTTAAAGAACTGAACAGTGTAATTGTAAATCATGATTTGATTGAAAAAGTAGCTGATAAAATTAAAGTGGTATACACTCCACTACATGGAACTGGTAAAATGATTGCTCCTCGAGTATTTGAAAATTTAGGATTTAAACAATTTTCTATGGTCGCAAAGCAGGCAATATTGGATCCAGAGTTTGCTACTACACCAGCACCTAATCCAGAATTTGCCCAAGCTTTTGATATGGCAATTGCTGAAGGTGAAAAAGTAGACGCTAATATTCTTATTGCCACAGATCCAGATGCTGATCGTTTAGGTGCTGCTGTTCGCCAACCTGATGGATCATATGCTTTAATGACAGGTAATCAAATTGCTGCAGTAATGCTTAACTACTTACTCCAAGCCAAGAAGGAGTTAGGTCAATTGCCAGCTAATGGGGCAGTGATAAAATCAATTGTCTCATCAGAATTAGCAGCAGCTGTTGCTAAGAGTTACGATATCGAAATTTTTGATGTACTTACTGGCTTCAAATATATTGCAGAAAAAATTGAAGATTTTGAAGAAACTAATAGTCATGAATTCCTATTTGGATTTGAGGAGAGTTATGGTTACTTAGTTAAACCGTTTGTCCGTGACAAAGATGCAATGCAAGCAACTATTTTATTAACAGAAGTAGCTGCATATTATGAATCAAAAGGCATGACAATTTATGATGCATTGCAAGAGTTGTATAACAAACTCGGCTTTTATCATGAAGAGACTATTTCCAAGACATTTGACGGTATATCTGGAAAAGATCGCATGCAAGAGATTATGAAGGAATTTCGTGAAGATGGTTTATCAGATATCAATGGTGTGAAAGTTACCAAAACAATTGATTATCTAGGAGAAACTGATCTTCCTAAAGCAGATGTGCTTAAATATATCTTGGAAGATGGTACATGGGTAGCTATAAGACCATCAGGTACAGAACCCAAGATGAAGTTTTATGTTGGAGTAACTGCTGATACTGAAGCAAAATCTGAGAATAAATTAAATGAGTATGTAAAAACAATTAAAAGTTGGGATTAAAAAGAGACCTTTAAAGGTCTCTTTTTTTAGGTTGCTAATAATGGCGAACATACGTTTGTTATGTTAAAATATTCAATAAATTATAATGGGTTACTATGTGCGATTAAATGGAGGTTAGATATATGCTTGAAAGAGATGATACTCACAAATTTGAACTAGTCTCTAAATATTCTCCTGCTGGCGATCAAGGTCAAGCAATTGAAAAACTTGAAAAAGAATTTAGAGCTGGCGATAAAGAGATGATTTTAGAGGGTGCTACAGGTACTGGTAAAACATTTACTATGGCAAATATTATCAAGGATTTAAACAAGCCGACTTTAATTATTTCTCATAATAAAACTTTGGCCGGACAATTGTATGGAGAATTCAAAGAATTTTTCCCTAACAATGCAGTTGAGTATTTTGTCAGTTACTACGATTACTACCAACCAGAAGCATATGTGCCTTCAAGTGATACCTACATCGAAAAAGATTCTAGTATCAATGATGAGATTGATAAGTTACGACATGCGGCAACAAGTGCGTTACTTGAGAGAAATGATGTAATTATTGTTGCATCTGTTTCTTGTATATTTGGATTGGGTGATCCTAGAGAATATGCTGCAAGTGTTATTTCTTTAAAAGTTGGTCAAGAAATTAGTCGAGATAAATTACTAGAAGAATTAGTAACTAATCAATTTGAAAGAAATGATATCGATTTTCAACGTGGAAGATTTAGAGTACGCGGTGATATTGTCGATATTTTCCCAGCTTCACGAGATGACAATGCATATCGTATTGAATTTTTTGGTGACGAAATTGATCGTATTGTTGAAATGAATGCATTGACTGGTGAAGTTGCAGGTACTTTAAATCGTGTAGAAATCTTCCCGGCAACTCACTTTATGATCAATGAAGAAGTTATGGAAGCCGCTCTTGAGAGAATTCAAAAAGAGATGGAAGAACAAGTAGCATTGTTTACCAAAGAAGGTAAACTTCTGGAAGCACAACGTCTAAAACAAAGAACAGAATACGATATTGAGATGATGCGCGAAATGGGTTATACATCTGGTATTGAAAATTACTCTAGACATATGGAAGGCAGAGCTGAAGGCGAACCACCATATACGTTGCTAGACTTTTTCCCAGATGATTTTAATATCATGATTGATGAGTCCCATGTTACTATGCCTCAAATTAGAGGGATGTATAATGGTGATCGTGCCAGAAAACAAATGCTTGTAGATTATGGATTTAGATTACCTAGTGCGTTGGATAATAGACCATTGACTCTTGATGAATTTGAAACACATGTTAACCAAATTATGTATGTTTCTGCCACTCCTGGGCCTTACGAAATGGAACGTACTGACAAAGTTGCTGAACAAATCATTCGTCCTACTGGACTATTAGATCCTGAGATTGAAGTTCGACCAATTATGGGACAAATTGATGATCTTGTCGGTGAAATCAATGAACGTGTTGAAAAAAATGAACGTGTATTTGTAACAACTTTAACCAAGAAAATGGCTGAAGATTTAACAGATTATTTCAAAGATTTAGGAATTAAAGTCAAATATTTACACAGTGATATCAAAACACTTGAGCGTACAGAAATAATTCGTGATCTCCGATTAGGCAAGTTTGATGTTTTGATTGGTATCAATCTACTTAGAGAAGGTATCGATGTGCCAGAAGTTTCCTTGATAGCTATTTTGGATGCTGACAAGGAAGGTTTCTTGCGATCAGAGAGATCACTTGTTCAAATCATTGGACGTGCTGCGCGTAATTCTTCTGGTAAAGTAATCATGTATGCGGATAGCGTTACAGACTCTATGCAAGGTGCTATTGATAAAACCATGGATAGAAGAGAAAGACAGATGGCCTTTAATAAAGAACATGGTGTTACACCTACAACTATTATTAAACCAATCCGTGATGCTATTACTGCAGTTCAAAAAGTTGATAATACTGCTTCAGAAAGTGAAAGTATTATTCAAGATGATGTTAGCTTTGCAGATATGACTAAGAAAGAAAAACAAGAATTACTTGTTAATTTGAATGAACAAATGGAGAATGCCGCCAAGAAATTAGATTTCGAAGCTGCTGCCAATTTGAGAGATACTATTTTAGAATTAAAGGCGGAAATTGATTAATTATGTTAAATGACAAAATAATTATTCATGGCGCTAGAGAACATAATTTGAAAGATATTGATGTTACTATTCCACGTAATGAATTTGTGGTTGTTACAGGATTATCTGGATCTGGAAAAAGTTCTTTGGCGTTTGATACATTGTATGCCGAAGGTCAAAGACGATACGTCGAAAGTCTTTCATCATACGCACGACAATTTTTAGGTCAAATGGATAAACCAGATGTAGATTCTATTGATGGGTTAAGTCCATCTATTTCAATTGATCAAAAAACTACCTCAAAAAATCCTCGTTCTACGGTAGGTACAGTTACTGAAATCAATGATTACTTAAGATTATTGTGGGCTAGAGCTGGTACACCTATTTGTCCAAATGATGGGACTGAAATAACTAGCCAATCTGCTCAACAAATGGTTGATGAAATTATGAATCTTGAAGAAAAAACTAAGATTCAAGTTCTATCTCCAGTTGTTAGGGGTAAAAAAGGTCAACATAAAAAGCAATTAGAACAAATCAAAAAACAAGGCTATGTTCGTATCAGAGTTGATGGAGAAACAATGGACGTCAATGATGAAATTGAGTTAGATAAGAATAAAAAACATGATATCGATGTTGTTGTTGACCGCATTGTTGTTAGTGATTCAGTTCGTTCTAGATTATTTGATTCAGTTGAAGCTGCTCTAAGATTGTCAGATGGCTACATGAATGTCGATGTTATTGGTTCAGAACCAATGATATTTTCAGAGAATAATTCTTGTCCAAAATGTGGATTCACAGTTGGAGAAGTAGAGCCTAGATTGTTCTCATTTAATGCTCCTTTTGGTGCTTGTGAGGGATGTGACGGTCTTGGCGTTAAGTTAGAAGTAGATATTGATCTAGTAATTCAAGATGATACTCTTACCCTAAATGACGGTGTTATAGTGCCTTGGAATCCTATCAGTTCACAATATTATCCAGAAATGTTGGCACAATTTTGTAAAGAATTCAAAATCGATATGGATAAACCTTTTAAAAAGTTATCTGAAAAAGAAAAGAACATGATACTTTACGGTGCAGGAGACAAAACTTTCCATTTCCACTACGAAAATGATTTTGGTGGTGTTAGAGATGTGGACGTACCATTTGAAGGTGTGATTACAAATATTGATCGTCGTTATCACGAAACAAATAGTGATTTCGTAAGAGAAACTATGCGTAAATACATGACAGAGTTAAAATGTCCTGTTTGTAAAGGTAAGAGACTAAACGAAAAAGCCCTTGCTGTTAAAATTGATGGAAAAGATATTGCTGAAGTTTCAAGTTTCTCTATCAAGGAAGATATGCCTTTCTTTGACAATCTAACTTTAGGTGAACAAAAAACTGTTATCGCAAAACCAATATTAAAAGAAGTTAGAGATCGTATTAGCTTCTTGATCAACGTTGGTTTAGATTATCTAACACTCTCTCGTTCAGCTGGAACACTATCTGGTGGAGAAGCTCAGCGTATTCGCTTGGCAACACAAATAGGTTCTAATTTGTCAGGAGTTATGTATATCTTAGATGAACCATCTATCGGACTTCATCAAAGAGATAATGATCGATTGATTACTTCATTGAAACAGATGCGTGATCTTGGCAATACTTTGATTGTTGTTGAACATGATGAAGATACTATGTTGGCATCAGATTACTTAATAGATGTCGGACCAGGTGCAGGATCACATGGTGGAGAAATTATGGCAGCAGGAACACCTGAAGAAGTGAAAAATAATCCTAATTCATTAACGGGTAAGTATTTATCAGGTGAAAAATTTGTCCCAGTTCCATTAAAACGTCGTAAGGGGAATGGAGACAAAATTCAAATTACTGGAGCTTCAGAAAATAATTTGAAGAATTTAAAAGTTAACTTCCCGTTAGGTAAATTTATTTCAGTCACTGGTGTTTCTGGTTCAGGTAAATCTACATTAGTTAACATGATTCTAAAAAGAGCCTTAGCTCAGAAAATGAATAATAACTCAGAAAAACCTGGAAAGTATAAGTCTATTAAGGGATATGAAGGACTCGAAAAACTGATAGCGATTGATCAAAGTCCTATTGGTAGAACTCCTAGAAGTAATCCTGCTACTTATACTGGAGTATTTGATGACGTACGTGATTTATTTGCACAAACAAATGAAGCCAAATTACGTGGTTATAAAAAAGGTCGCTTCTCATTTAACGTTAAGGGCGGTCGTTGTGAAAACTGTCGTGGTGATGGAATTATCAAAATTGAGATGAATTTCTTGCCAGATGTTTATGTTCCTTGTGAAGTTTGTCATGGTACTAGATATAATTCAGAAACTTTAGAAGTAACTTATAAGGATAAAAATATCTCTGAAATTTTAGATATGAAAGTTGAAGATGCTTTAGAGTTCTTCAATACTATTCCAAAGATTAAACGTAAACTACAAACAATTGTTGATGTTGGATTAGGATATGTTGCACTTGGACAATCAGCGACACAATTGTCTGGTGGAGAAGCTCAACGTATGAAATTAGCTTCTGAATTATACAAAAAATCTAGCGGAAAAAACTTCTATATCTTAGATGAACCAACAACAGGTTTACATACTGATGATATAAAGAGACTGTTAGAGGTACTTCAAAGATTAGTTGATGAAGGTAATACTGTCTTGGTTATTGAACATAATTTGGACGTTATAAAATCTTCTGATTGGTTAATTGATTTAGGACCAGAAGGAGGAGATGGTGGTGGAACAATCATTGCTACCGGAACACCGGAACAAGTAGTTAAAGTAGACGAAAGTTATACTGGTAAGTACCTTGCTCCAATTTTGAAGCGTGATATTGAAAGAACAAAAAAGAGTAAATAAAAATAACCTCATTTCATAATAGAAATGAGGTTATTTTTTCTAAAAGACACACCAGGGTTGCTGTGTTATAATTAACAAATAATGAGAGGTGCAAACATGTCAAGAGAACCAATGAAACTAGTAGTTGTAACGGGAATGAGTGGCGCTGGTAAATCAGTAGCCATGAAGGCATTTGAAGATATGGGATACTTTTGTATCGATAATATGCCTCCAAACTTACTACCAAAATTTTGGGAACTAGTTTATGAATCAGGTAATATCAATAAAGTCGCCCTTGTTGTAGATATTCGTTCTAGAGATTTTTATGATGAAATTTTTTCAATGATTTCTAAAGTAGAAGCTGATGAAATTGAATTAGGTGAAGAAGTAGAAATGAAAATTCTATTTCTAGATTCATCTAATCAAGTATTGGTTTCAAGATACAAAGAAACCAGACGTAGTCATCCGCTAGCAGGTGAAGGTCGACTACTTGATGGAATAAATATGGAAAGAAAACTTCTTTCTGAATTAAAACACCGTGCTAGTGTCAGAATTGATACGAGTGATTTGTCTCCTAGAGAATTGCGTGAACAAATTTTTGAAAATTTCCAAAATAGTAATACAAAACCCACTTTTCAAATTCAAACAATGTCATTTGGGTTTAAATATGGTTTACCAATAGACGCTGATATTGTGATGGATGTGAGATTTTTAAAAAATCCATTTTATATCGATGAATTAAAAGCCAAAACTGGTCAAGATAAAGAAGTTTATGATTATGTTATGAACGCTGATGGAACTGAGAATTTTTATACTAAATTCTTTGATTTACTAAAGGATATAGTTCCTGGTTACAAAGCAGAAGGTAAGAGTAATCTGACAATTGCTATTGGTTGTACAGGTGGTCAACATCGCTCTGTAGCTATTACAGAACGCTTATCAAAAGATTTAGCTAAGTTAGGATATAACACCGATATATCACATCGTGATATGGAAAAATCTCAAAAGAAGGTAATTGAGCATGGCAACAAATAGAATTGTCCGAGTTGTAAAAGGACGTCGACCTAAAGTTGTTGTTATAGGTGGGGGAACAGGATTACCAGTTATTTTAAATAGTTTGAGGAATAAAGATGCTGAAATCACCGCTATTGTTACTGTGGCTGATGATGGAGGATCTTCAGGAATTATCCGAGACTATATTAATGTGGTTCCACCTGGGGATATTCGTAATGTTCTAGCATCTCTATCAGATTTACCAGATGTTGAACTTGATGTTTTTCAATATCGTTTCAAAAGTAATGACGACTTTTTTGCAGGTCACGCAATAGGTAATTTGATTATTGCTGCACTTACAGAAATGTCACCTAATATTTTTGATGCAGTTCAAGAGTTGTCAAAAATGATGAAGATAGATGGTCGAGTATTTCCAGCCAGTAATACTAAATTAACTTTGAATGCTGAATTCACTGATGGAAGTGTTATTTCTGGAGAACATGATATTACCCATTCTGGTAAGCATGTTAAGAGAGTTTGGGTTACCAACTCAGAAGAACCAGAAAAAGAACCAGAATCATTGTTACCTGTTATTGCATCAATTATGCAAGCAGACGTAATAGTTTTAGGACCAGGTAGTTTATTTACAAGCATTCTTCCTAATTTGATGATTAAAGAGTTAGGGGAAGCCATGCGTCAAACTTCTGCAGAAATAGTTTATGTTTGCAATATTATGACGCAAATTGGTGAAACAGAAGGCTTTACAGATGCTGACCATGTCCAAGTGATTAATGATCATTTAGGTGGTAATTACGTAGATACTGTTTTAGTTAATACGGCACCAATTCCAAATGATTACATGGATTTGAAAAAGTATGATGAGTATGTAAAACAAGTAGAAACAGATTACAAACGTCTTCGTGAAATGGGCTGTCGAGTTGTACAAGATAATTTCTTGTCGTTACACAATAAGGGAGCTTTCCATAACGGAGATAAAATAACAGAAGAAATATTAAACCTAGCTATGAGATCAGGTAATAGAAAAAATGAGGTGAGATCGTAGTGTCTTCATATGCAAGTGAAGTAAAGAAAGAATTAACAGGATTAGAAGTTCATCCGGAACATGCCAGAGTAGAGTTATCTGCATTGTTGCGCATGAATGGATCAGTCAGTTTACAAAATCATCATTTTGTTCTGACAGCAGTCACTGAAAATCCTGCTATTGCTCGAAGAATTTTTTCTTTAATCAAACAAAATTATGGTGTCGAATCAGAATTATTGGTTCGCAAGAAAATGAAATTAAAAAAGAACAATCAATATTTAGTAAGATTAAAATATGATACAGAACTTATTTTAAGCGATTTAGGTATTATTGATAAAAATAGTTTTGGAATTAATACAGACGTTCCAAAAGATATGTTGGAAGAAAAACAGCGTATGCGCTCATACCTTCGTGGTGCGTTTTTGGCTACAGGAAGTGTGAATAATCCTGAAACATCAAGATATCATTTAGAAATTTATTCATTATATGAATCACATAATGATGATATTGCTTCTATGATGAACAAATTTGGATTGAATGCTAAAACTACAAACAGACGTAATGGTTTCATTGTTTATTTGAAAGAAGCTGAAAAAATAGCAGAATTTTTGCAGTTAATCGGTGCAACGAATGCAATGTTAAAATTTGAAGATATCAGAATTGTTAGAGATATGAGAAATTCTGTGAATCGTCTTGTTAACTGCGAGAATGCTAATATAAATAAAACTGTTGAAGCTGCAGAAAAGCAAATTGACAATATCAAATTTTTACGCGATACAGTTGGTTTAGATTCTTTACCACAAAAATTAAAAGAAATTGCAATTTTAAGAATGGATAATCCTGAAGTTTCACTTAAGGAACTTGGGGATATGGTACCTAGTGGTGCTATTTCCAAGTCAGGTATTAATCATAGGTTAAGAAAACTAAATCAAATTGCAGAAGAAGCAAAAGTTTAAAAATATAAATAAAAAAGAGTCGTAAGTTTATACTTACGACTCTTTTTTATTTGAATAATTCCTTATTAAAATTGCAAAGCAACAACCGATTAATGCCAGAACAAAGAATGTAATAAACACATATTTATATTCAATTTGTCCTGAGTCTTCAGGCAAGTTAAAATTTTTATTTGTAGACGAAAGAATTATCGTTGCTAGACTTACGCCAAGAGATCCGAGGATTTGTCTGACGGTTGTAATTATTGCTGTTCCATGAGAGATTAAATTATTAGGTAATGAGTTACCACCTAGAGTAGTGGCAGGCATCATGACGAAAGCATTTCCCCCTTCAATTAAGCAGGCAATGATAATCATTTCTATAAAATTCTTGTTAGGTATTATTACCAGTGATAACCATCCTATGGTGATAATTATCATTCCTAGTAGTAATAAACGTTTGAATCCTAATGACTTGGCTAAACGTCCAGATATAGGATTTAAAATACTTAATAATATTGCGGGTGGAACTAGAGATAGACCTGAATTAAGAACACTCATGTGTAATACATTTTGATAATATAGTGGATAAATAATAGTAACTACAATTAAAGAAATATAAGAAAATCCAGTCAGTAGAACTGCTAAATCAAAATTTATATTTTTCATAACTTTTAAATCTAAAAGTGGTTGTGGAATTGTTAATTGACGGTGAATAAATAATGTCGATAGAACCAGACTGACAATTAAAATTGCAATTAGTTCAATATTTAAAGACATAGATGTTCCCGCTTGATTGATTACATACAATAATCCCACAATACCGATTAAACTAACAGTTGAGTATATATCAAATGTATAACTATGTTTTTCCGATACATCTGTAATGTAAAATAGTGAGCTGATAAAAATAATAATCATAATGATTAGAAAGAATGCAAAAAGTCCTTGCCAGGAAACAAACTTCAAAACAATTCCTGAGATAATAGGTCCAGATGCTAGTGCTGAACCCATGACTAAACCGGCAATACCCATAGTCCTTGCACGTTGATCTTTGGTTGTTATTTCAAGTAATACTGATTGAAATGAAGGGAATAAAATACCAACGGCTAGTGCCTCAAGAATTCTACCTAGCATCGCTACAGGAAAGTTTGGAGCGAGCATAATAATTACGGTACCAATTGAAAATATAGAAATAATTCCTAAGTATAGTTTTTTAAAAGAAACATTATTTAATAACCAAGGACTTATAGGCATTGTCAAACACATTACTAGCGTGAATCCTGTTGTTAGCCATTGAATAGTTGTTGGACCTACGTTGAAGTATTTCATCAAATTGGGATAGGCAGTTGAAAGCGATGACTGACTAATTGACATAGTAAATGTACCAGCTAAAAGTGTTATTATGAATGCCTTCCTGTTTACTATTCTGCTAGTTGTATTCATCTTAATTACCCCCTTATCTAGTTATAGATTAGGGCAGATAAAGTAAATTAACAAATAAATGAACTAAAAAATCCCAACATCAAAAATGTTGGGGTCAAAAATTATTTTTTGTTGATCATAATCTCATCGATTAAACCATAATCTTTTGCTTCTTGAGCAGTCATGTAGTTATCACGTTCAGTATCTTTTTGTAGTTTTTCGAAAGATTGACCAGAGTTGTCAGCTAAAATGTGATTTAGTTTTTCTCTAGTTTTTAAAATTTCTTTTGCTGCAATTTCGATTTCTGTTTGTTGACCTTGAACACCACCAAGAGGTTGGTGAATTAGGACAGTTGAGTTAGGAAGGGCAAATCTCTTACCCTTAGTACCAGCTGATAACAATACACTGGCCATTGAAGCAGCCATACCTGTGGCAATTGTTTGGATATCAGATTTTACAAAATTCATAGTATCCATAATTGCTAGACCAGATGTTACAGATCCACCAGGAGAGTTGATATAAATAGAAATATCCTTATCTGAATCTTGTGCATCTAAGAATAACAATTCTGCAATAACAGTATTTGCAAGTTGATCGTTAACCTCACCAGATAACATGATAATTCTGTCTTTTAAAAGTCTTGAATAAATATCATATGCACGTTCACCACGTGAGCTTTGTTCAATAACTGTAGGTACTAACATATGTTGCCTCCTAAAGTAAATTAGCACTCTAAATGCTATGGTGCTAATTTAGCACAATTATATTAATAGGTCAATTGATTTAGTCGTTAATTTGCTATGTGCCAACTATTAATGTATAGTGTACCTATGTAAGAATACAATCACATGTATTGATTCATTGGTCATGGTCGGCTAATGGGTTGCTTACAGCAAAAGTCTCTACTCTTTTGAGTAGGGGCTTTTTGTTTTTATTAGCCATAATTTATGCGTCACATGGGAGTCGAACCCACATTCCAAGAACCGGAATCTTGTGTGCTATCCATTACACTAATGACGCGAGTTTCTATAACATAAAAGATTATTACAAATAGATTGTTTAAAAGCAAAAAAATAATACAAAAAGTATCTAGTTATATTTATAATGAAAGCGTATTACAAAATACTCTTGGGGGAGAAAATATGACAGCACAAAGAAAAGGGATTATTGGTGGAATATCGATAATTGTATTAATTATGCTAATAGGTACATTTTATGATTGGCAAATATCGCAAGCATTAATTAATCAAAATTCATTAATTGGAACAATCTTTCAAGACTTTGGTCTTTGGCCACTTACTTTGGTAATTATTCTAAGTTCAATGGTTGTTGTGAATTATGAATTAAGGATATCGAATCAATCAACTTTAATCAGATTAATTGCGGCTTTAGGAGCACTGACATTAGGTGGTTGGGAATTATGGAGAGGGTATCTTAAAACAACTCTATACTATTCATTAGCATTGAAAGATAATTTAGACAAACATGCTCCAATAGCACAGGCCAATAGTGATGGTGGTAATTTACACTTATCATGGCTAGGTAACTTTTCAATTTGGATAATTATTTATCTAGTTATTATTGGTTTATCTCAAATTTGGTTATCACAAAAGAGCAGCTATCAAATGGACTACTTGTTAAAAGTTGCAATTGTTGCAACATTAGCATGTTTCCTTGCTGACAATGTTAATTCTGCCATGAAAACATATTGGGGAAGATGGCGTCCCTATGAATTAGCTGGAAATTCACAACATTTTACTATGTGGATATTTCCTAATGGAGCAGATAACCACTTGAGTTTTCCATCTGGTCATACAACAGCCGCAGCAGCTATTATGTTGTTACCAATGTTTGTTGATAGAAGTAACATAAAACTTCAAAAAATAACATTTTGGATTAGTTTGGCTTATTGCATAATCATGTGGTACACAAGAATTAGGGTAGGGGCACATTTTACAACTGATGCTACATCAGGATTGTGGATAACATGGTTGATTTTCTTCATTGTATTAAGTGTTACAAATATGCATCTTATATCTAAAGATAGTTATTCAATAAATTTATATAAATAAAAGGTTAGTCCTTGAAAAATAATCGAGATAAGTTATAATTTAGTTGTGCTCAAAAAGTGATTATTTTTCACAGGGCTTTTATTTTTTGACACAATGGGTCAGAAAAAGACACACAGGGGCAAAAATAGTCCCACGGAGATAAAAATGGCAGATAATGAAGAAATTGAATTGCTGGATTTAATTGCCCCAGACTTTGTTAAGACTCTGGAGAAGCGTTTCAAGATTCTTCAGACCATTTCATTGATGGAACCTGTCGGAAGAAGAATTTTAGCAGAAGATTTAGATTTGAGCGAAAGGTCACTGAGAACTGAGACTGAGCTTTTGAAAAATCAAGGATTGCTAATTTCTTCAAAATCAGGGATGTCTTTAACAGAAGAAGGTAAGAGAGTTTCTACACAACTAAGTAATGTTATTGCCGAATTTCAAGGAAGAACCATACTTGAAAGGCAGCTTAGTCAAAAGTTAGGAATTGAAAG
Source organism: Companilactobacillus metriopterae (assembly GCF_002762335.1). Taxonomy (NCBI): domain Bacteria; kingdom Bacillati; phylum Bacillota; class Bacilli; order Lactobacillales; family Lactobacillaceae; genus Companilactobacillus; species Companilactobacillus metriopterae. The sequence continues at coordinate 694,415 of NZ_CP024610.1, forward strand.
ATGTATAATCTTACCAGGAAATTCTGATAAACAGAGTCGCGTCGTAGATTCATTTGGTCGTCGATTGAATCAGCTACTAGGAGCATTGCTTCCTGCTGGAGATTCAATAATTTCTGTAACCGGTGGTTCCACCATGGCACAGGTTGCACAAAATTTATCACCAGATTTATCTAAAAATCGCGATTTGTTATTCTTACCAGCACGTGGTGGTGTTGGAGAATCAATGCAGATACAAGCTAATAATGTGTGTGCTGAGATGGCTGAAAAATCTCATGGTCATTACAGATCTTTGTACTTACCAGAGGACATCAGCGAAAATAGTTTTGAATCTTTGCAAAATGAGTCTTCAATTAAATCGATTCTTGATTTAATATATAAGAGTGATGTTGTTGTTCATAGTATTGGAACTGCAGCAGTCATGGCAAAGCGTAGAAACTTACCATCAAAAGATGCAGATGAAATCGTTACTAAGAAAGCGGTTGCTGAAGCATTTGGACATTTCTATGACCATAATGGTAAACTAGTATACAAGGTACCCAGAATTGGATTACACATTCGGGACCTTGATAATATCCCATATGTGATTGCTATAGCAGGTGGAGAATCAAAAGCCGAAGCTATTCAAGCATATATGAAAAATGCACCTAGTCACACTCAGTTAATAACTGACGAAGGTGCCTCAAAACTGATTTTAAGGGATAACCCTTAAAAATATTATTTTTGCTTTCCTGAAGGAGGAAATTTTCATGACTACAAAAGTTGGTATTAATGGATTTGGACGTATTGGTCGTCTTGCATTCCGTCGTATTTCAGAAGTTGCTTCAGATCTAGAAGTTGTTGCAATCAACGATTTGACATCACCTGCAATGCTTGCACACCTACTAAAATATGATACAGCTCATGGTAACTTTAAGGCTGACAGCATTTCAGCTACAGAAAACTCAATCATCGTTGATGGTAAAGAAATTCCTGTATACGCAGAAACAAATGCTGCTGACCTAAAATGGGTTGGAACAAACGGTGTTGACATCGTTCTTGAATGTACTGGTTTCTATACATCAGAAGAAAAAGCAAAAGCTCACTTAGACGCTGGTGCAAAACGTGTTCTTATCTCAGCTCCTGCTGGTAAGATGCCAACAGTTGTTTACGGTGTAAACGATGACGTTCTAACATCAGACGTAAGAATCGCTTCAGCTGGTTCATGTACAACAAACTGTCTTGCACCTCTAGCAAATGCCGTTAACAAAGAATTCGGTATCAAAGCTGGTACAATGACAACTGTTCACGCATACACAGCTACTCAAAAACTTCAAGATGGTCCTGATCGTGGTGGTAACCTACGTGCTGCACGTGCTGCTGCTGCTAACATCATTCCTCATTCAACTGGTGCTGCTAAGGCTCTTGGTATGGTTGTTCCTGAACTTCAAGGTAAACTTGATGGACATGCACAACGTGTACCAGTTATCACAGGTTCACTTACAGAACTTGTTGTTACTCTTGACAAAGAAGTTACAGCTGACGATGTAAACGCTGCTGTTAAGAAATATACAGAAAACAACCCATCATTCGGTTACAACGATGATGAAATTGTTTCATCTGATATTATCGGAACTTCATTTGGTTCAGTATTTGACCCAACACAAACACAAGTTGTTGGTTCAGGTGAAGGCCAAGTTGTTAAGGCTGTTGCATGGTATGATAACGAATCAGGTTTCACAGCTCAAATGGTTCGTACACTTCAAAAATTTGCTAGCTTAGACTAATTTTTAGTCATTTAGTGGCAATTTAAAACTTTTATTAAGTTTGAAATGGCGGAGGGAGGAAACTCCTTCCGCTTTTTTTTAGGAAAAAACTTCGGAGGATTTAACATGGCAAAATTAATCGTTTCAGATGTTGATGTAAAAGATAAGAAGGTTCTTATCCGTGTTGACTTTAATGTTCCAATCAAAGATGGTGTTGTAGGAGATACAAACCGTATCGTTGCAGCAATGCCAACAATTAACTACGTAGCTGATAATGGTGGAAAAGTTATTCTTCTATCTCACTTAGGTAGAATTAAGAGTGATGATGACAAGAAAGCTCTTACTCTAAAACCAGTTGCAGCTAAACTAGAAGAACTAATTGGAAAACCAGTTAAGTTTGTACCTTCAAATGAAGGTAAAGAACTAGAAGATGCTATCAACTCACTACAAGATGGAGAAATCCTTCTTATGGAAAATACTCGTTTCCAAGATATCGATAATGACTTCGGTAAACGTGAAAGTAAAAATGATCCTAAGTTAGGTGAATACTGGGCATCACTTGGTGACGTATTTGTAAATGACGCTTTCGGTACTGCTCACCGTGCTCACGCATCTAACGTTGGTATTTCAGAAGCAATGAAAGCTAGCAACAAACCAGTTGCTGCTGGATTCCTTATGGAAAAAGAAATCAAATTCTTAGGTAATGCTGTTGAAAACCCAGTACACCCATTTGTTACAATTCTTGGTGGTGCTAAGGTTTCAGATAAGATTGCTGTTATTGAAAACCTAATTCCTAAGTCAGATCACATCATTATTGGTGGTGGTATGGCATATACATTCCTTGCAGCTCAAGGACACAAGATTGGTAAGTCACTATTTGAAGAAGACAAACTTGATTTAGCTAAGGAACTATTAGCTAAAGCTGGAGACAAGATTGTTCTACCTGTAGATCACCTTGTTTCAAAAGAATTCTCAAATGATGCTCCATTTGAAGTATCTGGAATTGATGTTCCTGATGACATGATGGCTCTTGATATTGGACCAGAATCAATCAAGTTATTTGTAAGTAAATTGCAAGGTGCTAAGACAGTTGTTTGGAATGGACCAATGGGTGCATTCGAAATGAGCAACTTCGCCAACGGTACTCTTGAAGTTGGTAAGGCACTTGGTGAACTACCTGATGCTATTACAATCGTTGGTGGTGGTGATTCAACTGCTGCTGCTAAACAACTAGGTATTGCTGATAAGATCACACATATTTCTACTGGTGGTGGTTCATCACTTGAATATCTAGAAGGTAAGACATTACCTGGTATTGCATCAATCTCAGACAAATAATTTAATAGGAGTAACAAATTTATGCGTACACCAATTATCGCGGGTAACTGGAAATTAAACAAAAACCCTAAAGAAGCACAAGAATTTTTAAATGCAATTGAAGGTAAATTACCAGAATCTGGTGTTGAAGCCGTTATCGGTGCACCAGCTGTAGATTTATACACACTTGTAGAAGGTTCAAAAAATACACCTCTAAAGATTTCTGCTGAAAACTCATACTTTGAAGACGAAGGTGCCTTCACTGGTGAAAACAGTCCTAAAGTACTATCAGAAATGGGCGTTGAATATGTAATTATTGGACATTCAGAACGTAGAGAATATTTCCACGAAACTGATGAAGATATTAACAAAAAAGCAGTTAAGATCATTGCTAATGGTCTAACACCTATCGTATGTTGTGGTGAAACACTAGAACAACGTGAAGCAAACGAAACAGAAGGTTTCGTTACTGGTCAAATTGAAGCAGCTCTTAAAGGTATCTCTGCTGCTGATGTTGCTAACCTTGTTATTGCCTACGAACCAATCTGGGCAATTGGTACTGGTAAAACAGCTACAAGTGACCAAGCACAAGAAGTTGTTCATGTAATCCGTGAAAAAGTTGCAAGTCTTTATGATGCTGATACAGCTGATAAAGTTCGTATTCTTTACGGTGGTTCTGTAAAACCAGAAAGTATCAAAGAATTAATGTCTAAAGAAGATATTGATGGTGGACTTGTTGGTGGAGCATCACTTGATCCAGAATCATTCATCGCACTAGTTAACTATCAAAAATAATTAATATTAATTAATACTAAAATTAATGTTAAAATAAACTTATATTTGAAATAAAAAAGGAGATTACAATATGTCTGTAATTACTGATATTTTAGGTCGTGAAGTCCTTGACTCACGTGGAAATCCAACTGTTGAAGTTGAAGTTTATACTGAATTAGGTGGCTTCGGTCGCGCTCTTGTTCCATCAGGTGCCTCTACTGGTGAACACGAAGCTGTAGAACTTCGTGATGGAGACAAATCACGTTTTAATGGTAATGGTGTTTTGAAAGCTGTTGCTAATGTTAACGATAAAATCGCTAAAGAAGTTATCGGTATGGATGCAACTGATCAAAGAGCACTTGATCAAGCTATGATCGCTCTTGATGGTACAGAAAACAAAGGTAAATTAGGTGCTAACGCTATTCTTGGTGTATCACTTGCTGCTGCACGTGCTGCTGCTGACGAAATTGGTTTACCTCTATATGAATATCTTGGTGGACCAAATGCTCATACATTGCCAACACCAATGATGAACGTTATCAATGGTGGTAAGCATGCTGATAACAACGTTGACTTCCAAGAATTCATGATTCTACCTGTTGGTGCAAAGTCAATCCGTGAAGCAGTTCGTATGGGTTCAGAAACATTCCACGCACTAAAATCACTTCTACAAGCTCGCGGTCTAAACACTGCTGTTGGTGATGAAGGTGGATTTGCTCCTGACCTTGAAAACAACGAAGAACCATTTAAGATTCTTGTTGAAGCTATTGAAAAAGCTGGTTACAAACCTGGTGATGATATTGCTATTGGATTTGACTGTGCTTCATCAGAATTCTACAACAAAGAAACTGGCAAGTATGAACTTAAAGGTGAAGGTGCCAACGGTGCTGAACTAACAGCTGACGAATTCATCGACCTACTTGCAGGAATCGTTGAAAAATACCCTGTTCTTACAATCGAAGATCCTATCGATGAAGACAACTGGGAAGACTGGCAAAAAGTTACTACTAAACTAGGAGACAAAGTTCAACTAGTTGGTGATGACCTATTTGTTACAAACACTGATTACTTGAAGAAGGGTATTGATATGGGAGTATCAAACTCAATTCTTATCAAGCTAAACCAAATCGGTACACTTACAGAAACATTTGAAGCTATCGAAATGGCTAAAGAAGCTGGATTTACAGCTGTTGTTTCTCACCGTTCTGGTGAAACAGAAGATACAACAATTGCTGATCTTGTTGTTGCTACAAACGCTGGTCAAATTAAGACTGGTTCAATGAGTCGTACAGACCGTATTGCTAAGTACAATCAATTGATGAGAATCGAAGATCAATTAGGCTCACAATCAGAATACAAAGGTGTACATAGTTTCTACAACCTAAAGAAATAATTACAGATTATTGTAAATAAAAAGACAGCCTTAGGGCTGTCTTTTTTTGTTTTCCTCTGCGTAATGTATAATTAGGGTAACGGGGGTAATTATGGACGCAAATATTAATTTTGAAAAAGTAAAGTTAATCTTTGAAGGAGTACTAGTCGGATTAATAGCTGGAACTATAGTAAGCTCATTTCGTTGGATAATCGAAAACTTATTAGCAAGTTATCGTAACTTTTATTCTTTAGTACAAACTCAAGGAAATCTTGTGGTTTTAGCTGGCATCATTGCCACATTGATTGTCTTTGTTGTTATTAATGCATTACTATTGAAGAGCGAAAAAAATATTGCTGGTTCCGGAATACCTCAGGTTGAATTACAGCTAGCCGGAGAATTGAAACTCAATTGGTGGTCGATTCTATGGAAGAAGTATCTGGGTGGAATTATTAGTATTGGACCTGGTTTATTTCTTGGAAGAGAAGGGACCATCCATCCAATTGGGTGCAATGGTTGGACAAGGTTTTGGTGAGTTAATTGATGATGAATTTTCATCACATCAAAGAATTTTAATTTCTAGTGGTGCTGCGGCTGGTTTGGCGGCTGCATTTAGTGCTCCACTTGCAGGAACACTATTTGTTTTAGAAGAAATCTATCATAATTTTTCTCCACTTGTATGGATTACTGCATTGGCAAGTGCTGTATCAGCCAATTTTAGATATATCTCATAATACAAGTTTCCCAATAAAATACTATTGGATTCTGTTAATACTAGGTATTGCTTTAGGAGTATTAGGAAGGTTATACCAAATCGTTTTACTAAGAATGCCTAAATGGCTATCTTATAGTAGAATTCCGAGAAACTGGCAGGGTATTATTCCCTTTGTATTAATTGTGCCGATTGGATTGATTGTTCCACAATATCTTGGTGGTGGTAACTCTATTATCACCTCATTACCTAGTTTAAAAATTGGTTTATTGGCCTTATTAGGATTATTTGTCTTTAGATTCATTTTTTCGATGATATCTTATGGATCAGGTCTTCCTGGTGGAATATTCCTTCCAATTTTAAATTTAGGGGCAATTATTGGAGCAATATTTACAGTTATATTTAGTCACTTGGGCTTATTACCTATGCAATTTGAAAGTAGCTTAATCATATATGCAATGGCAGGATACTTTGCTTGTATTGGTAAAGCTCCATTTACAGCCATCATATTGGTTACGGAAATGGTGGGTTCTTTGGCACATTTAATGCCTTTGGCAGTAGTTTCACTTGTGGCATATCTAATAGTAGACTTGCTTGGCGGTGCACCAATTTATGAATCTTTGAAGAGTAAAATAAAGATAAATGGCAGCCATTCAACTGATTTTAATTCAGAAGATACAATTGAAGTTCCTGTTTATGAAGGATCTCAGATTAATGGTAAAGAAGTTCGTCAATTGTCTTTGCCTAACGAATGTTTAATTGTAAAAATATACCGTGGAGAAAAATTAATTATTCCACATGGAGATACTATGATACTATCAGGAGATCGAATTATATTTTCAGTACCTTCCCCTAGAAGGGTAGAATATCGATCTCAAATTAGAACAATGATTAACGGAATTAACTAGAATTATCATAATAAATATGTTATTCTTGTAGAAGTGATTTTAGCGTCTAACACCAATTTTGGAGGTTTTGCAGGTGTATAATATACTTGAAGGATTATTAATATTTGTGTCAATTCTTATCGTTATTGCAGTATTGATGCAACCAACTAAACAACAAGATGCCTTGGGTGCACTTTCTGGTGGTGGTGCTGATTTATTCAGTAACCAAAAGAAACGTGGCTTTGAAGCATTTATGGTCAAGGTTACATATGTACTACTAGTAATTTTCTTTGGACTTTCTCTAATACTAGTATACTTATCATCACATTAATTTAGTTAACCTCCTGATAGTTTGATCAGGGGGTTTTTTGTTAGGAGGGATTAAAGTGAAAATAGTTGAACCTAAGCCATTTTATTTTAAAAATAGCACCAAAGCTGTATTACTCCTACATTCATTTTCCGGAAGCCCCAATGACATGCGTCTATTAGGCAGATTCTTAGAGAGAAATGAATACTCAGCTTATGCACCAATTTTTGCAGGTCATGGAACATTTGAACCAAACGATATTTTTGAACAGGGATCACCAGATATTTGGTATCGACAAACTGTTGAAGCTATTGAATTTTTGGAATCAGAAGGTATGGCCGAAATATCTGTATTTGGTTTATCTCTGGGTTCTATCTTTGCTACTAAGATATTAGAGGAAAACAATAGAGTCAAATTAGGTGGAGTATTTGGAACACCTTTAGGTAGTCGAGATTTTAGTAATATTCGCCAAGGTTTTTTTCAATATTCTAGAAAAGTTTATGAAATAAACAATCAAGCGGATATAGATGAAAAATTGGATTTACTTACTACTAATTTAGATAAAATGATAGCCAGCATAGCTTCTTATACGGAAGATGTTGAAGACAAAATATCTCAAATTAGAAAACCATATTTTATTGGTCAAGGTACATATGATAAGCTAGTAAATCCTGAGCTGGCAGTATCAATGGGGAAGAAAGTTCCTAACGCTGAAATCCATTTATATGATGCAGGACACGTGCTAACAGTGAATGATGCACATAAACAATTGGAAATAGATTTATTAAATTTTTTAGAAAATAATTGAGGACAAAAATGCCTGATAAAGAACAAAAATTAATTGCGGATATACTTGAATTTTTTAGAAGTAATCCCGAAAAGAGATACACTTCTGATCAAGTAGAAGATTCGCTTAGAATGCATGGTGCAAGTGCGTTTAAACGTGTAGTTAAGGCACTTGCAGTATTAGAGGGTGAAGGTAAAATTACACTAACTAATACTGATGAATTTAAGATGGCTCAACAGACTAAAGTAGTCGAAGGATCATTTAGAGGAAACGAAAAGGGTTTTGGATTTGTTAGATATGACGAAGTAGAACCTGATATATTTATCAATAAAGGCAATACTTTGTTTGCTGTCAATGGAGATACCGTTGAAGTCAAAATAACTAAGCCCTCTAATCCTTGGATTGACAAGGGACCTGAAGGTGAAGTAGTAGGTATTGTAGAACGTGGAAGCACAAAGATTGTCGGAGAATTCCATCCATATAGTGATGCACAGGTTGAAAAGACTGGAAACTTCGGATATATAAAAAGTCATGAAAAGAAAATTGCTTCTTATATGATTTTTATTTCAGACAAGGGATTACACCCACAAATGGGTGATATGGTTCAAGTTTCAGTAGATGAATACCCCAATGAAAAGCACCCACAAAGTATGAAGGGAACTGCTTTGGAAATATTGGGTAACAAAAATGATCCCGGTGTTGATATTATTTCTATTGTTATTGATAACGATATCAACCCAGAATTTCCTAATGAAGTTTTAAAAGAAGCCGAATTAATACCTGATCAAGTGTTGGAAAAAGATTGGGAAGGTCGCAAAGATTTAACTGAACATGTAATTATGACAATCGATGGAGATGATTCAAAAGATTTTGATGATGCTGTTGGTGCTGATGTCTTACCTAACGGTAACTTCCATTTAGAGGTCCATATAGCTGATGTTTCACACTATGTTACTGAAGGTAGTGAACTGAACAAAGAAGCCTATGAACGTGGAACTAGTACATATTTAGTTGATCGTGTTATTCCAATGATTCCGTTTAGACTTTCAAATGGTATTTGTTCACTAAATCCTGGTGAGAACCGTCTTGCCTTAACTTGTGATATGGAAATAGATCGCAATGGGGATGTTATTAAACATGAGATATATCCTAGTGTAATTCAGTCAAAATATCGTATGACATATAAAAATGTTAATGAAATTTTAGATGGTGATCCATTACTTAATGAAGAATATTCAGCTATTGTTCCTCAAATTCAAGCAATGGCATCTCTTCATGAAATTCTTTATAATAAGCGTCATAATCGTGGTGCCATTGACTTTGAAGAAACTGAAGCAAAAATTATCGTTGATGAAAATGGTAAACCAACAGATATTGAATTGAGAGAACGTGGAATTTCTGAACGAATGATCGAGTCATTCATGTTGGAAGCCAACGAAACAGTGGCTGAACACTATAGTACTAAGCAAGTGCCATTCTTGTATCGTGTCCATGAAAAACCAGATGATGAGAAAGTAAAACGTTTTTTTGAATTTGTTGCCGCTATGGGTGTAGAAGTAAAGGGTAACCTTAAAGAAATAAGCCCAATGATGTTCCAAAATGTTTTAAAGAGTGTTTCTGGTACTCCAGAAGAAGCTGTTGTTACTATCATGTTATTGAGAAGTATGCAACAAGCTAGATACTCTGATAATCCTCTAGGACACTTTGGACTAGCTGCTAAATACTACACACACTTTACTTCACCCATCAGACGTTATCCTGATATGATCGTTCATCGTATGATACATGAGTATGCAGATTTAGGATTCACTGATGAAGAACAAGATAAGTGGTCAGAAATTCTTCCTGACATTGCAGAGCACTCATCTGGTCGTGAAAGACATTCTATCGATGCAGAAAGAGCTGTCAATGATCTTAAGAAGACAGAATACATGGCAGATCAAGTTGGAAATGAATTTGATGCAGTTGTGAGTTCTGTTACAGGATTTGGTATGTTTATTCAGCTTGAAAATACAGTTGAAGGTTTAATTCATATTTCTAATATGAAAGATGATTTCTATGAATATGATGAAAAGAGCATGTCAATTCATGGTCGAAATTCTGGAAAAGAATTCAAAGTCGGTCAAGAAATTAAAGTTAAGCTAATAAGAGCTGATATAGAACTTAGAAAACTTGACTTTGAAAGAGTTCTAACAAAAGAAGAACAAGAAATGGTTATTAAGCGTGAAGCAGAATTCCAAAAGCGTCGTAATAATCGCAAAAATTCAAGTCGTAATGGCAGAGGTCATGAAGATAAGAATAACAATTCTGATAAGAAAAGACATCGCAACAGTAAATACGAAAGACGGTGATGACTTATGAAAAAACATCACGCAAAGGCTGATAACGAAGTAGCTAATAATCGTAAAGCAAGACATGATTATAATATTTTAGAAACCTATGAGGCAGGTATTTCTTTGACAGGGACAGAGATAAAATCTGTGCGTGCCAGTAAGATAACAATCCGTGATGGCTATGTTCAACCGAGAAATGGTGAAATGTGGTTGGATAATGTAAATATTAGTGTCTATGATCAGGGTAATCAGTTTAACCACGACCCTTTGAGAGCACGAAAATTACTGTTACATAAAAAAGAAATTAGAAAATTAACTGCAACTGTTCAAGAGAAGGGAATTACAATAATTCCTTTAAAAGTATATTTAAAAAATGGTTTTGCAAAAGTTTTAATCGGTGTTGCTGAAGGTAAGAAACAATACGATAAGCGTGAAACATTGAAGAGACGCGATCAAGAAAGAGAAATTCAACGAGCATTGAAAAATACCCGTTAATTTTTTCGAGATTGGGTCTTTTTTTTATGTGCTAATAATTTTTAAAGTCCAGTTGGGACTGCTAAAATTATTAAACGCGAAGAGGTGAAATATGAATTTAACTAGAGAGTATTTACTAGATATTGTTGAAAAAGAATTATCAGATAACTTAAGAGATAAGTTTACAATTACTGAATTAGTAAATATTTCCGATTTAAGTCGAAGTACCGTTTACTATCACTTTGAATCATTGGAAGAAGTTTACAAGAGCTTATTTAATGAAAGAATATTACCTAATATAATCGTCAAAAATTTGAGTTTAAGGCCAATTGTTGAGGGACTAATTGACTATATAGTTAATAATAAGAAGATTTGTCTTAATGTGTATCGACTAACGTCTGATATGAATAGGAGAGATTATATTATTTCTTTGGTTAACCAAGCTTTTTATAAATATGAACTAGGAGAAGACAAAATTAATTCTCACCGCAGATATTTGATAGGAGGATTTGTTTTTATTCTATACTCTTGGTTTGAAGATAATTTGAGCACTGATAGTGTAGATATAAAAAAACAAGTTCATTCGTTTTTTGAAATGTTAAGTGAATATATTTAAAGGTCTATACAAATTTTGGAAAGTGTACTATTTTAAGACTGATTTAAATTTCTGCTTATTCTAAATGAAAAGATAGAACTGTAGCATAATATATGAGCTAAAGCTCAAATAAAAACGAACAACTTATCAAAAAAAGATGGTATCTAATTAGATATCATCTTTTTTTTTGAATAATTTGTAAGTTTCGGTATCATATTTAGATGAGGTGAAAAAATGCTTAGATTTGCTAAAGAAGAAGATGTAGATCATTTAATACCAATACTGTTCCAAATTTTTGATGATATGGAATTAGAAGTTTTCAATAAAGTTGGTCGCGAAAAAATGATGAAACTAATTCGTGAAGGATTTTTCCAAAGTGACTATCGATATGGCTATAAGAATATTCTAGTTGAAGAGATAGAGGGAAAAATCGCAGGATTATCTGTAGGTTATCCAGAAGAGTTAGAAGATGATATTGATCAACCGATGCAAAAAATTATGCAGAAACATGGAATTGACTCACAAACACTTTTCGATGACAAAGAGGCATGGCCCGGTGAGTGGTACTTAGATTCATTTGCAATTTCTAAAGACCTTCAAAATCAAGGTATTGGAACTAAAATGCTAAAAGAATTAATCGAGTGGGTTAAGAACCAAGGCGAAAAAACACTTAGTTTGAATGTTGATACCAAAAATGATCGTGCTAGACACGTATATGAAAAGCTAGGCTTTAAAAAAGTTGGCGAATTATATATTGGAACTCATCTGTACGAACATATGCAATTAAATCTTATATAAAAAAGACGTCTAACAAGACGTCTTTTTGTTTTTTATTTTACTTACCGATAACTTTAATTTTGATTTAGAAGGTGTTAAATTTGTTTTTTTATCGCTGTCTAATAAAGGTATTTTGAGATATCTATTTAGAAAGATAGTGATTAAAACAATCACAGGCATATTGGAATTGTCAGCAATATCCATTTCTAAAATCTGTTGGTTAATTCTACCCACACTTGGATGGACATTAAAAACTGGTTCAGATTTATGAGTAACAGTGTATTTGCATAATGGTAAATTACCATGAACATTCCAATTCAATTTTGAAATGTGAATGAATCTTAAGTCAATAACTGGAAGTGTCGTAATACTGGCAATATTAACTTCCTCAATAAAAAAATTAAAAGAATTTAGGAGTTTGCTTTTATATTTAATTTCTCCAATAAGTTCATTCTGAGTGTTATATAATTTGATTAGTAAGGGATCTTTTTTATCTCTAGAAGCAATAAAAATAGTATGGCTATTTTTATTGCTAATAGTCATAACATTTCCGTGATCTAGATCTGTTTTTCTTATAAACAGTTTTGTCATGAAAATCCCTCCTAATTTATATTTGAATAGTAACACAAAATAAATACTTTAGGATAAATTATGGGTAGGTATATGATGGGAAAATTTATATCAAATGATTGGCAAGATATATTAGAGCCAGAATTCCAAAAAGATTACTATAAAAAATTACATGATTTTTTAAAGAAAGAGTATAGTACAAAAACTATTTATCCTGAGATGCACCATATATATCAAGCTTTCAATTGGACATCATTTAGTGATACCAAAGTAGTTATTTTAGGTCAAGATCCTTATCATGAACCTAATCAAGCTATCGGGTGCAGCTTTGCAGTCAGTGAAGGCGTTCAACTACCACCTTCACTTCAAAATATATACAAAGAATTAGATGATGATTTAGGTATTCCCCCTGTATCAACAGGATATTTAAAAAAGTGGGCAGATCAAGGAGTTTTATTACTGAACTCTGTTCTTACAGTTGAGCGTGGTCGTGCCAATTCTCATAAGGGACAAGGTTGGGAACAGTTAACCGATACGGCTATCAAAGAGTTGTCTGATCGGGGAGAAGTAGTATTTATACTATGGGGTAACTCAGCTCGTAGTAAAAAATCACTAATCGATGAAGAAAAAAATACCATTATAGAAGGAGTTCATCCAAGTCCTTTGTCAGCATATCGAGGATTTTTTGGTTCAAAGCCTTTTTCTAAAGCAAATAAAGCGCTTTTACACTATAATAAAGAAGTAATTGATTGGAATGTTTTATAATATAAAATAAACATAAGGATTTAAAACAATTTTAAATAAAGATGATATTCAAAAAATGCTGTTGTATCAATGATTATTAGATATGTTTCCTCGATTAAGAAAAATAAAAAACACAAGAACGTCTGTTCTAGATTCACATCAGGTTCACAAATCATTACATGAGACTCATAATTTTTTGTACCTCTTTTTTAGCCCTTTCTTCCAGAACGTGTTGATAAACCCTCATCGTCATGCCAATATTAGCGTGGCCTAATATTTTTGACACATAGGATATATCAACACCTTCATTTATTAGATATGAAGCATATGTATGTCTTAATTTATGAGGAGTGAAGTTGGTATCTATATTTAAAAAAGACAGCAAAGATTTAAATCTATCGATAACAGTTTTGTGAGATAAAGCTCTTGTAATATGACCGGTTTCTTTTATTGCTAATAAACATACCTTTGTATCTTTTCCTAGTGGAATCATTCTATTCGATGAAACAGTCTTTGTTCTATTCTCGTATGTGCCACTATTAAAATCATAGATTTTATTAACAGCTATAAAATTATTTTCGAAATCTATGTCTTCCCAATTTAAACCAAAAACTTCAACAATTCTCATACCCGTTTTTGCTGCAACATAAAAAGCTAAGTTTGATTTTTCTGTTAAGTGCGCTTCTAAATAATCTATTAAATTAAAATATTCTGTTTTGCTCAATACTTGTTGTTTAGGAATGATTTTATTCTTTTTGAATTCTATTCTATATGTGAAGTCCTTGAATATAATCCCTTCTTGTACAGCATCTCTAACAGCTGACTTTATAACCGAATGGTACTGTTGAATGGAGGAGTATTTTAATTCCTCACTAAGATTATTGACAAACTTTTGATAATCGCTTCTAGTTATAGAATTGAGAGGTGTAAATTTAAAGTACAAGTGAATTTTATTATACGCGGACATATACAATCTTACTCTTCCGGCAACAACTTTACCCTTCTTATAAATCTCAAACCATTCTTTAAAATAATCAGCAAAGCTAATATTTTTATTGTCTATGCTGAATCCCTTATCTTTATTGGTTTCAATCTCTCTAGCTGCAATTTCAGCTTCTCTCTTTGTAGAATACCCACCTTTAGTTTTCGAGTGCCGTGTGTGGTTATCATCATAGTAATTCACTCGGTAAGTCCACGTTTTACCACGTTTATATATACTTGCCATGGGTTCACCTCCTAATTTAGGTAAAAATAAATTGTATTGATTTGAGCTCTTTTGAGCTTAAATTAGCTACTTTGATCTTGTATGAGTTTATGTAAGATGTTAGAATACTCGAAGAGAGAATAGTCTAATCTTTCATTCATCTATTCTTTCTTCCATCTCTTTAATGTTCTGACATTATAATCGCTTAGTGGACAACGAAAGTTGCATCCATTATTGTTGGCTGGCAACGGAAAAACCAGACGTAGGTTGGGCGACAACTTAAAAATCAGAAAGGAAGCTAGGTTAATACCTAGCTTTTTTAATTATGAAAAGCAATCAGATTAAGTCGTGGGAAGAATCATATAGTTTTTTTTGTAAAAATTTTATTGGCAAAAGAGTTATATATGAGTATGAATATAAAAATCAAACAAAAATTTTAGAAGTATCAATGAAAAAGAAACATTTTTTACATTTATGTGGAGTTAAATATTCACGAGGAGCCAAGAATTTTGCGAGAGATTTGGAAAGAGGAAGATTAGATCCAAAGGATGTTATTATGTCTTCTAGTATCAAGAATGTTGTAGAGGCTAAAATTAGATGTATTGACAATTTAAAATATCTTATTTCAAAAGGCGTTAGAATTTCAGATAATGGCAATTTTACAAACCTGTCTTTTGATAAAGCAATCAGATCAAATAAAGATCTGGTTGCTCTTTCCTTGATATGTACTCAAAGAGGAGATTACATTCCAAATAGTTTACTTAACTTAACATATACAAAATCTATGGCATCAGTATTGAAAAATACTAAGTCAGTTACTTCAATATCTGTAATAGATATTGAAACACAAACAAAAAGGACTATCTTTTAGAAGACATGTAAATTACATGTCTTTTTTATTTTGGGTAAAAATAAATAAGCCTAGGGTGGCTTATTTATAAAATATTATTAATTCCAGCGACTAGTCTTAGAAGGAAGTAGCATTAGAATAATGAACCAAATAACTCCAATTAAAGGAACTAGATTGATTAGTACCCACCATCCTGATCTATCAGTATCGTGAAGTCGTCTAATTCTTAATGAAAGTGTTCCAATCCAAACAATTATGGCAATAATATCTGAAACCATATTTGCATAAAGATCTCTAAAATTATAAATATCTTCAAATGGATGACCAGTGATTGCTTGAATTATAGCAATTATTACTACAGCTAGAAGCCAGTTAATAATAATTGGCCACCAATAATCTGGTCTATTTGACTTACCTGAAAAGTTAAATACATTACTCCAAAACTTTTTATAAGAATTTATCATAGTAAATTCCTCCCTAAAAATAATATTCAGCTTTTTGTGTCTTCAGTATTTGGACAGAATGCTAAGCCTAGGGTGGCTTAGTTATTTAATAAGTTATTTTTTTCTAGATCTCATTTGTGATCTTGTCATACCTTGAGAGTAGTTTTGAACATTATTGTTATTGTTAGATGTACTTTGAGATTTGTTTACGTTTCTATTAATTAAAATATGCCAAATTAGTAATCCAAATCCAATAATAAAACCTAACCAAATCCAGATAACTAAGTCCCCTGAATCCTTGGTAGTCGTTGTAATTGACATCAATCCAATCAATCCAAGAATAACCGCATTGGCAATATCTCCACCTAAACCATTTGATTTACGTGTGGCTAAGTATACAATCCCAGAAACGATATAAGCTAATGCCATAAGTACAGCTCCAGAGTCACTAGCTTGACCGTTGCTTTCTACGGAGTTAATAAATCCCATAGCTATACCTTGAATTAAAATAAGTGGCGAAAGTACAATCATTAAAATCCCTAATACTAATTTAGTTGTTTTCATTAAATTTCCCCTAAAAATATAATCCAGGTTTTTGGGTCGTCAGTGTTTGGACTATTAATATATTAATTATAACTTATTATTCATGTATTTATATACTTCGTCATGAAGATGTGGCAAAACATCAAAGGTATCCATAAATTGCTCAGGGTTGATATATTCTTCCTCTGAATTAGCAATATAAAAATCGGCAAGAATCTGGATTGCTGTTTTATTGGCATCAAATTCAATCTTATTTTTACTATTTGTGAAATACAGAGGAGCCATAGAGTCATGATTGTTTAGTACATGTCCAATCTCGTGTGCTATCTGAAAGGGAAGTTGCTTCTTATTTTTTAAATTCATATTTATGATGATCATATTTTTCGAAGGGTAAGAAGAACAATTTTCTTCTTCTGGTAATAGATACGTGGAAATTATAGAAATTTTATGATCATAGGCATAATTAAACAAGTAGTCCATTATATTCATTCAGGTTAATCTTCCTTTAGTAAACGTTTAATAATTTCTCTATATTCTTTTGAAACTTCTTTACCTTCAAATGTCATAAGAACATCATCATCTGTAATTTCTACTGTTTTGTTTTTAGATTTTGTATCAGTCTTTCCTAATAGATAATCAATAGAAACATTTAAAACGTCAGCAACTTTAGAAAGATTTTCTGTACTAGGGGTTTTTGTTTTCCAGTGATATATAGAATTTGTACCTAATTCTGCTTTTTCAGCTAATTGTTGCAACGTGTATCCACGTTCTTTTGCGATTTTTTTAACTCTATCAAAGGTTGTCATATCAATCTTTCTCCGTGATTGACAAAGCTTATTTATCACCCATGCTAAAATATCTGTTGACTACTTAGCACGAATGCACAATAATAAGTTCATCAAGTAATTGAGCAATAAGTAAACAGACCTATCCCGTGAGATGTAGGAGTCGTAAGGGCTAGGGTACATGTTATATGGTTATTTGCTATGCATTGATTTTATCACCCGTGCTAAAATTAGTCAACAACTTGATGAATTTATTACCGAAAGGAGGAAGAAGTATGAATAAAAAGTTTAATTTAGATAGTCCTATTTATGGAAAACCAAGTTTGGAATTAGTATTGCAAAATGGTGACCAATATATGGAATTAATAAAAAAAGTTCAACAAGAATCTGCTGAACTTCAAAAAGATTTAGAAAAAATTAGATCTATTACACCAGTTTTTAAAACTAAATAAAACCAACGAATTCAATAGAACTATTTGTATCTAAATTATAAAAACTAAAAGTAGTCTCTGGACTATTTAAAAATTTTACATTATCCAGAGAAGCGGTATCTAAATGTACATAGAAATTCATTGCAGCTTTTTTTGAAATTTTTAAAAGTGTATTAGTTAAAAATTTCATATCTTGAAAAGATGGTGTGACATCTTGCAAAGAAATTTTCTTGCTTATTTCTTGATTTAAAGTTATTAAGTTTTCAGATTCTGAAATCTAAGATGCAGTAAAAAATTGATCTTCTGATTTAAAAACAATCTTACTTTGATCAAATTTTAATATATTTGGATTTACTTTACTTACTTGCTTAAGACAGTATACAAAATATTGTGCTTCTTCCAAATTCATAACAATTTTTTACATATTGGGAAATAAGTTGATTGTTTTTTATTAAGTAATCATTACGTCTATTTACATTTTTAATTTCATTTAAAAGATAAGGGGACGGAAGTCCCTTGCTGATTGCGCCTGTCATTTTTCTAGCATATTCTGAATTGATTTTTAAGGGGGATATTGCTTCGTTCAAAATTTTAATTTGTTGAATGGTAGGTTTCATAGCGTTACTTATTGTTTCTGCCGTTCTTGCTGAAGCTGACAACTGTCTCCTAAAATTCTCATCATAGAAATTATCCATAATCATTCTCCAATACTATTATTACCAAAATTATACCAAAGAAAGGGGTGATAAATATCGAATATTCTAGGGCACAAAAAAAGTCCCAATCAGCGGCAACTGATTAAGGGACTAGGTTATAAATTGAATACCGTTTAAATATATCACGAAAGGATAAACTATGTCCACATTATACGAACTGACTGATAACTACATGAAGTTATTAGATTATGCAGAAGATATGGACCCAACATTATTCCATGACACGTTGGATTCTATCGATGAAGCAATAGAAGATAAAGCAGTCAACTACGCAAAAGTTGATAAAGAATTATCAAAAGATGAATTAGCTCTCAAAGAAGATATTCAAAGACTTAGTTTAAGAGCTACTACAATTCATAACAATAGAAAAAAATTAAAAAATAACCTTGCTGAACAAATGGAATCAATCGGTAAGGAAAAGATTAAAACACCTGAGTTTACTATCTGGGTTCAGAACAACCAACCATCTTTAAACACATTTGATGAAAGCAAAGTACCAGCTAGTTATTTTGAAACAAAGTATGTACTTAATAATCAAAAGCTAAAAGAAGACTTAAAGAAAGGAAAAGAAGTTCCGGGGGCAACTCTAGAAACTGGTTCTTCTTTAAGGATTAGATGATGGAAATAAAAAGTGCAAAAAGTATTTCTAGAAGTGATAACTGGAAAACTATTCTATATGGAAAACCGGGTGTTGGTAAAATTTCTGCAATTAAAAATTTAAAAGGTAAGACACTTGTAGTTGATTTAGATAACAGTTCAAGAGTATTGGCTGGATCTGATGTAGACATAATTGATTTTGATAGAGTACACCCAGAAGAATTTATGGAAGAGCTACTTAAGCAACTCCCTGAACTTATAAAATCATATAACAATCTTGTTATTGATAATGTATCAAGTTTTGAAAAAGATTGGTTTGTTGAAAAGGGTCGTAAATCAAAAAATGGAATAAGTAATGAGATTCAAGATTATTCACAATGGACTAATTACTTTGCCAGAGTTATGACAACTATTTATATGTTACCTAACATCAATATTGTCACTACAGCATGGGAAAACCAAAGAAAAATTACTAGTCCAAGCGGTCAAGAGTTCAGTCAATATGCACCTCAAATGAGAGACGCTGTAAGAGATGGTTTATTAGGATTAGCTGATGTAGTTGGTCGTATGGCAATCAATCCAGAATCAGGCAATAGAGGAGTTTTCTTAGAAGGAAACGACGGGATGTTTGCTAAGAACAGATTAGACAATCGCAAAGCAACTAGTATAGAGCAACTTTTCAACTGGGGTGATGTTAATGTACAAGCTTCATCAGTATCAACAGACGCTGGTAAACCAAGCAAGACAGAAACTAAGTCAGAAAAGTAAATCAGTATTAATAGTTAGTCCCGCTGGTTCTGGTAAGTCGGTCATCATTGCTGAAATAGCACGCCTAGCATTACTAAAACCAGATGGACAGGTAATGTTTACGGTTCATAGAAAAGAGCTAATAGAACAGATTAAAAGGTCATTTCAAGATAATGATGTTGATCTAAATAGATGCACTGTAATGACTGTTGGAAAGATAGCTAGCAGATTAGATAGTCTACCAAAACCAACATTAATAATCACTGATGAAACACACCATTCATTAGCTAAGACTTATCAATCTATATATGAATATTATTCTGATGTACCTAGATTAGGCTTTTCTGCTTCTCCATGGCGTATGAATGGTAAGGGACTAGGAAATGTATACGATTCAATGGTTGAAGGTCCTAGCGTTGAATGGTTGATAAAGAACAATTATTTAGCGCCTTACAAGTATTATTCAGTGAAATTAGTTGATGATGAAAAGCTAAAACGTTCTAGCACTGGTGACTTCACTAACAAATCAATTGACTATGCGATAGGTCGAACAATCTTTGGAGATGTAATAAGTACTTATAAGAAAGTAGCTGATGGTAAGCAAGCAATTGTGTACTGCCACTCAATAGAATTTAGTAAGTATATAGCTGAACAGTTTAATAAAGCTGGTATAAAGGCAGCTCATGCGGATTCTAAAACACCTACTAAAGAACGTGAACAGATAATGAGTAACTTCAAAAAAGGAATCCTGCAAGTTATTAGTAATGTGGATCTTATCTCGGAAGGTTTTAACGTACCAGATTGTTCAGTGGAAGATGCAATCAATATTATTAATGGTTAGAAAATCAAACGAACAATTACTTATTGAAAAAATACATGAATTAGAAATTGAGAAAAGGCAATTGAAAACAGAAAACGAAACTCTACTTTTAAAAATAGAAGAACTTGAGGAAGAGAATGAAATCACTAGAGTATAAATTTGGATTTAACAGCATTTTGGAGCATCAAGATGACCCTAGAGTTATTAAATTTAGAAAGAAACTTCAAATACCAGATAATGATATACACCCAGCAATATTAAAAGTTATTCAGTATGAACTTGATTATGGTGAGTTTAATCTTGATGAAATAGCAGAAAGAAATATTATTAGTCAACAAAAACTATTGAACTTGATTATGTCAAAAGACTTATCTATTGAAAAATGGATGTCTAAAAATAAACAATTTAAAGAGGCACAACATTTTTTAGATAGTGGTAATAAAGTGGGATTAACTAAGAAATTAAAAATGCCTCAACGTGTTATTAGTTTTCTATATAAATATGGCTATCTAAATAATACTAAATATCTATATTTAACATCTATAAGTAATAAATATGATCATGGGTTTGCCCAACGATTATTAGATAGTGGTGTTCCTAAAAGTAAAATTATAAAAGAAATAGGTATATCTAATGACTCTCTAAAAAAAGAAATACGACTAGGTCATTTAAGTGATGAGTTATGGAGAGAAAAACGATGAGTTACTGCGAACACTGCGACATGCAGATACCAAGGATATTTACATAGAAGTAAAGATGGTGAAGTGTATCTACCACCAACATACTGTAGTAACTGTGGGAGAAAATTATAAAAGATAAACAGTGAGGATCTAGAAAGTGGACATCGTAATTTATTTTAATGAATTTAAGTAGTAGAATTGTAATTCTAAAATAAATAGAACGGAGAAACAGATGAATAATATTTTGAGAGTAATTAACCCCAAATGGTACAAGGAACAAATGAGTGGGTGGACGAAAATTAGTTACATTCTATTATTTGTAGGGTATTTAATACAATTGGTAATAGGGTTTAATAGTGGAATTAATATGTTGAGTGTTACAAGTACAATTGCTGGTGTTATCGGTTTTACGTGTACAATAGCAATTACTAATGGTAAGAGTATAAATGGATTATTAGGATTTATATCAGCTTTATTATTAATATTCGTAGCTACAAGAACAGGTAACTACTCTGATGTTATTATGCAAACAGCTTATGTTTTGTTACTTGATATACCAATTCTTCTTAGTGTTTCTTGGAATGGAAATTTTGAACCTAGAAAAATGAAAATTAACAACATTATTTTTTACCTAGGATTATTTTTTATTTTTGTAATATTAACTTTTTTACTGGATACATATTTGGGAAGTCAGCAAGCAATTTTAGATAGTATATCAGCTTCTGTAGGTTTAACTGGTGCTGTTTTAACTGTTCAGCGTTATAGAGCCTCATATTATATGTGGACACTTCAGGCACTTATGAGTATTGCTTTGTGGATTCAAACTGCAATTAATGGACATGCTGTATGGGTATTGATGATAACCTATATGCTATATCTAACTAACGATATAATTGCATTTACACACTCTAAGTGGTTTAAGTAGAAATAAAAAAGCCACCCACAAAGTGAGTGACCTCTAGATTGATTAATCCTGAACAAATTAATTATATCACATGGAGGGTGTAGAGTGGCAATTAGAGATTTATCTATATTAGATCAGATATTCAATAATGTTGATGTTGAGAAAACCGAAAACAATGTTCGCAATTATTTCAGTAATAAATTCCCACAATTGGTAATGAAAGCTGGTTATAGCATGTCTCAACTTAAGTCCCCGGTGATTGATGATATGCCCAGTTCTACGCCTTATGGTAATACTGTTGAGAAACAACTAGTTGCATATATTGATGCACGATTAGTTGTAATTGAGACGATCGTAGCTATAGATAGATGCCCAATTAAGTATCAAAGATTATTAAGATTGAAATATATTGATGAACTACCTAACTACATCATTATGGAAAGATTGGGATACGAAAAAACTCAATACTATGAGAATACCAAGAAAGCATATATTTGGTTTGCTAATTCATTTGAAAGAACAATGGATCTACATGTTTACAAAACCGGACTTTTTCCGGACTAATACCGGAGTTTGACCGGACACTTTATGTGTTAAATTGATATAGTAACAAAATATAAGGACATACCTTATACGCAAGTCATGGTGCTAGTAAAACTCCTTTCAAAGCAAATTTAATTTTCATGGTGTCCTCCATATCACATTAAAAATTAAACTAGAGTAGGTTCGATTCCTATTGCTTGCTTATGCCTATCTTCCCGGGTAGGCAAAATAATATAGAAAGACTACCACTGGTAGTCCTTAAAAAAATTACAACAAAAAGCACACCTATTAATTAGGTAGTGTTTTTTGTTTAACTAGTATAATATAAATATGTTATTTTTTTATGGAGGTTAGATTGTGAAAACAAAATATTATTACCTTACGATTTCTATACTTTCTTTTATAGGAATATTCAAAGCAACATATATTGGTAATTTGGATTTTAGATATACAAATTTGTACTATTATACAGATTTAAGTAATTTACTTGTTTTATTTTTTTATTTATACAGTTTTTGGAAATTAAACAGTGGTGATATCCATAGTTATTCTTTAAATTATTCAAATATCAAGTTTTCTATGACAACTTTTATAACATTGACGGGAATTGTTTATTGGTTATTATTGGCGCCAGATACTCTAAAAACAGAAGGTATTTCTTCGATTCTTACATTAGACAATTTATTACTACATTTAATTATTCCAATAATGGTATTGTTTGATTGGTTTTTATCTAGAGAAAAAATTCAATATAATAAAAAAACAATTTACATACCTATTCTTATAACATTTATTTATCTTATTTTAACGGAAATACGTGTTTTTTATGGAATAAGAATATCCAAGGAACTATTATATCCTTACTTCTTTTTAGATCCTTCTATGAATACTGTATTGACAATATTAGTTTATATTTTGGTTATTGCTATTTTGTTATTACTGATTGGATATCTTCTTTTAAGAACAACATCTAAAAAAATAAAAGAACAGTAATTTATTTACGTTGTTAAAATTTATTAATTATTAGAGGAAAAATTATTATGAATAAAACTAGAGTAGAAGCATTTTCAGATGCAGTCCTAGCCATCATTCTCACTATAATGGTTTTAGAAATAAAAATACCAGATTCAACTCATCTTGGTGCAATGTTAGAAGAATTACCTTATATTATTTCATATGGAGTAGGATGGTTATTTATTGGTGTAGCTTGGTACAACCATCATTATATGTTTTCTAAGACTAAGGTCGTTACCAAGCAAATATTTTGGGCAAATAATTTTTGGATGTTTACTACATCTTTTGTTCCAGTTGCAACCGCATGGATAGGAAAAAGTATTAACTCTAGAGGACCACAAATATTTTATTCCATTATTTATACTTTGTGGACTGTGGCGTATATTGTTCTATCATATTCAATTTTAAATGCAAACAAAAAGGCCGGTCATTTGGAAGTTGCAGATAGTATAAGAAATATGCCTATCTTTTCATTGATGACAAGTTGGAAAATAATATTATTACAAATTATTGTATGGTTATTAATTATAATATATTTACCAGCTTTACAAATAGTAATGGTTGCTGTACTTGTTCTATTTTACGGTGGAAAAACTAATTCTGATAGTGACAAACTATATAAATAAAAGTACACCTACTCGTTAGGTGTATTTTTTGTTTTACTTAATAAATTAATGATAAATCAATTTTATAATGAATTGGTATCTTCCAAATATTTTATTCTACATATCGTTAATTTGAATACTATAAGAGTTTTATTATGAAATAAAAAATGGGTACACGACTAGTAAAAAAGTCATGTACCTTTTTGAATACGATGAAGAAAGATTGAGGGTTACTTATGAAATCTAATGAAACAACATATACAGGAATTGGCTTTTTTGGATTATTAACTTTGATATTTGTTATTGCGAAGATAACGGGATTCATTACATGGAGTTGGTGGTTGGTTTTCTTACCAGTTATTCATACCTTTATTGTTAGCTTTGCTTATTTTAGGCGTAGGCGGTCTTGCTGGAACAAATGTTAATAAATTACCTTATGATTGTTAGATCAATGGGGATTAAAATAGCAAGAAGGTGAATCAATAAATCATTACAACAATAGGGTATTGGAAAGTTCAATTTGGAATAGTAAAGATATTTCTCTGTATGATTTAACAACTTCTGGTGCAGAAGAATTAAATAGCCAAACAGATTTATCACCAGATACTTATTATTACACATACTCTGGTCAGACTACTAAGGCTGATGCACTAGGATTTCAGGCGCCAGTTTTAAGTACAACTCCTGTTTTAAGATTAACAGCACAATATATTGGTCACGCTGGAAATTCTCAATGGTGGGCTAATGATGGAGCGGTTCCAGTGATCTCAGGTGAGTATCCATTAAATCAAGCACATGTTAAAGATAGTCATACTGTGGATCAACCTGGAATCTGGCAATACAATGAACCTATACAAGGATGGGATATACTGATTTCACATTATTAGATCCATTCCAAGATAAGAGTATTGAGAATCAATTTTTGAATATGTATTTGGGAATTGTAAATAGAGATAGAGCATTATAGTTATAAAAAGATCCTCTACCTTAAATGGTAGGGGGCTTTTTTTGTTTAAATCTTAGTTTATTTGTTATAATTGAGGTATAGAAAAAGACCACCGAAGTGGTCTCTTCCTATTTACAACCTAGAAATTACCTAGGTAATGCAATATTCCAAAGATACCAATTAAGATATCGATGATTGCAAATGCAAGTTCGAACAAAGCAAGATACTTCTAAAGAATTATCTTTTGATTGCTGACTACAAGCATATTGCCGTCTAAAAGCCTATTCTGTCGTTTTCCTTTCATGCCAGATAAGGCTTTTTTTTGATCCAAAATTAATTTAGCCCTTACTCAAATCGAGTAGGGGCTTTTTTATTTGTGAATTTTTTTTGTTTTTAAAAATATGGTAAAATATCGATGTGCTATTCAGATTAATGTTATTTTAATTGACTAAAAATATTACGTGAGTATAACAAAGGTATAAGAGTGGCAGTATCCTCAAGAGGACTGTTGCGAAAGAAGTACTCTATCATAGGAGGTTTTTTTTGTCTCATAAAAAAGAATTTAAAACAATAGACGATCAAATAGACTTATTGCACAGTAGAAATTTAGATTTAGGTGATATAGAAAAAACACGTAGATATTTAATAACAAATAATTACTACAATATTATAAATGGATATAGTAAATATTTTTACTAGATGGTGAAAAAGACGAATATATAGAAGGAACAACATTTGAGGAAGTATTTAGATTATATAATTTTGATAAACAAATTAAGCAAGCACTGATGAATTCCATTTTGGATGCTGAACATCACTTAAAATCAATTTTTGCCTACAGATTTGCAGAAGAATATAAAGGCAAACATTATGCGTATTTAGATATTAATTCTTATTCAGATAAAGAAGTCTTAAATGTTGGATTTTTAATATCAAAACTATCCAAAATTATTAATAAAAACAAAAACTATCCCAATAATAGTATTTACTATTATGAAAAAAAATATAAAGATGTTCCTATATGGGTATTGGTTGATTATTTAGAGTTTGGGGACTTAGTTCATCTTATAAAATGTCTTCCTGAATCATTACAAAACAAAATTTCTAAAGACTTAACAAGTTTTATCCTTGATAAAGATAATAAAAATAAATTTTCACCTAAAATTATGATTTCATTTATGGAAAATATCAGAGAAGTTAGAAATATTTGTGCTCACAATAATAGATTACTAGATTTTAAATGTCGTGCAGATACAAAATACTTTAAGGATCTTCATGAAAAAAATGACATTAATCAAAATCAAAAAAGAACAAGAACGTATTCCACTTTTATAAATTTACAGTGTTTTTTAAGCAAAACAGAATATACAATATTAAATAATACATTGCGAAAGAGATTTAAATATTTATCTAATAAAGTAACTTCTATAGAAATGAATGAAATAACAAAATTATTGGGATTTCCTGATGATTGGTACAAAAAAGAAGCAATGTCTCAAAATTAAAATACCTCTACCTTAATTGGTAGGGGATTTTTTATTGTGAAAATAAATAATTTATAAGTTCTATCTATTACAATCACTCAGGTTATGAATTATATAAATTTATATTATTGACAATTTATAAATATTATTACGTTTATATCCAAAATCGATACGTTTATATTTATTTTATTTGTGAAGTATAATTCAATGTTAATCTGTAAATGTGATAAACATCACGGAATGAATATACATGGGGGATGGATTGTAAATGCTGGATTACAATAATCTAAAAAAAGTTTTAACTATCTAATAGATGTATTAGGCATTATTTTTTTGATAGTACTACTGATCTCTATTTTTGTACCTTCTTTTTTTGAAATGGTTAAAAATGAAAGATATTTTTTATTACTATTTTCAATTTTGATATTCATAGCTCGTTTCTATATAAACGTTAAAAAGTAATAGTGACATTATTATTTAAAATTAAAAGATGTTAACAGATAAGGAAATTCAATCATTATCATCAGTTGGATACTATAAGTTAAAGGAATTTGCTGAACCACTTTCAACAATAAATTGGGCCGGTTCTTATTTACCTGGAACCGGTCTTAAATGTGGGGGTATAAATAATGAAGTATTTATCTGATTGCTTTCTGATTTTAGCATTTTTTTGGATAGGAGTAGAATCATATTCACACACTTTTAATAAAGTTGTATTTTTTTCAGTATTAGTAATATTATTATTATTGTTTTTAATTACTAATCCTAACTCTTCTTTTATTAAAAAAATAAAATAACCTCTACCTTAATTGGTAGGGGCTTTTTATTTTGCATAAAAAAAGAGATAGACACTGCAATGTCTATCTCGAACGAAATTTGAATATATAAACAATTTTATTCGGTTTAGACACAAACTCAATAATTAAATGGTCGTGTCTTACCTATACTTACTATTATAAAATGCTAATGTTTATTAGTCAAACCAGGTTTCTGTTATACTTTGTAAGTAAGCGATTTTAAACAGCCTGGAGGTTCACAAAAGGTTCACAAAATCGAACTAAACGTTATTAAATGAACAAACATAGGTTTTATAATATAAAATATTGTGAGGTATTTAAGATGGATTTATTTGAAAGCTTAAAGAACAAGATAGATGGAAAAAATCTAACAATAGTATTTCCAGAAGGTACTGAAAAAAGAATTCTGGGAGCAGCAAGCCGTTTGAAAAAAGATGGTATTCTTGAACCAATTCTTATTGGTAATCAATCAGAAGTTTCTAAAGTAGCCACATCAGAAAATTTTGATATTTCTGGAATAGAAATTATTGATCCAGAAAATTATGATGATTTTGATAATATGGTTGATTCTTTTGTAGAACGCCGTAAGGATAAGAATACAAAAGAACAAGCACTTGAAATGTTGAAAGATAATAATTACTTTGGAACAATGCTTGTTTATATGGGAAAAGCTGACGGAATGGTTTCTGGTGCAGTACATTCTACAGGAGATACTGTTCGTCCTGCTTTACAAATAATTAAGACTGCACCTGGTTCATCTAGAATAAGTGGATCATTTATTGTTCAAAAGGACGATGAAAGATATCTATTTGCTGATTGTGCTATCAATATTAATCCAAATGCTCAGGAATTAGCAGAAATTGCTATTCAATCTGCCAAGGAAGCTGAATTGTTCGATATTGAACCAAAAGTTGCAATGCTTAGCTTTTCAACAAAAGGTAGTGCCAAGAGTGAAGAAGTTGAAAAAGTCGCAGAGGCAACAAAAATTGCTCAAGAATTAGATTCTACTGTTCCTCTAGATGGTGAATTACAATTTGATGCCGCATTTGTAAAATCAGTAGGTGAACAAAAAGCTCCTGGTTCTGAGGTGGCAGGTCACGCTAATGTCTTTATTTTCCCAGATTTACAATCAGGAAATATTGGTTATAAAATTGCTCAGCGTTTAGGTGGATATGAAGCTATCGGACCTATTTTACAAGGTTTAAATAAACCAGTTTCTGATTTATCACGTGGATGTAATGAAGAAGATGTTTATAAATCAGCCATTTTAACTGCATCACAAGCATTATAAAGGGAAATGACATGGAAAAAATTACTATTCAAACCTCATCTTATGATGAGACTGAAAATCTTGGTAAGCAATTTGCTTCAGATTTAATACCCGGGGATGTTATTTTATTAAATGGTGATTTAGGTGTTGGTAAAACAACATTTACTAGAGGTATTGCCTCAGGACTAGGAATTACTAAAAATGTAAAAAGTCCAACTTTCACCTTAATAAGAGAATATAAAGATGGACGTATACCTTTGTATCATATGGATATGTATCGTCTAGAGGATAGTATGGATGAAGATTTGGGCTTCTCAGAGTATTTTGATGGAGATGGTGTATCCATTGTTGAATGGCCACAATTTATCAAAGACGAGTTACCTAAGGATCATATATCTATAAGTATCAGAAGAAGTCCTGAATCAGAAGATGGACGCATAATTGAAATTATTTTACGAGGCGACAAATACCAAGCACGGTCATTCGGAGGCATAAAATGACGGAACAACTTACATTAAGAGAAGCTATTCCAGATGATGCTGCTAATCTAATAGCATTTTTGAAAAAGGTTGCAGATGAATCAGAATTTATAGAATTTGAATCTAGTTTGAGATTTTTGACGGTTGAAGAAGAAAAGATTGAACTGGATAGAATCTATAACTCAACACAAGATAATATCTTTTTAGCAATTTTTGAAGGTGATATCGTTGGATTTGCTCGTGTAGCTCATGCAGACGATAAAAGTTCAGAATTTGGAGTGGTAGTAACCGAAGAGTTTAGTGGGAATAATATTGCCTCTTATTTAACAGAGGACGCAATCAACTGGTCTACTGATTCCAAAGATATCAATGAACTAACTATAGAAGTGTATAGAGATAATTCTGTAGCTATTCATATTTATGAAAAATATGGTTTTAGTGTCGAATCTGAAACAGAAGAAACAATATTCATGAAAAGATTAGTGAAGTAAATTGATTTTATAACAAATTAGGGAGGATCTACTAATTGCTAACTATATAATATTTTTAATAGAAATAGTTGCTGCTATTCTATGGGTATTTTTTGGAGCAACATCGTGGGTTACAGGCACTATCGGAATTATAGTTATAATATGTATTTCTCAGTTTTTGCATTATATTTTTAAATAATTCTAAATTTTGTATCTAATTTCAATAATAGAGTCGCTACCAAATTTGGGTAGGGACTTTTTAATTTATATATATTTATATAAAATTTCTGTCAATACCAAAAATTCTTAAGCTTGAGTAAGGATATATTTTATATATAAATATATAAAAAAAGGTCATGATATTATCACCTTAACAAAGAAGGAGATGATATCATGATTGCAAATATACTTACTTGTTTATCTTTAATATCAACTAATTTTACTGTGTATAATACAAACGCACCAATAAAAATAGAAAATGATAGTCCGCTTATTTTAACTAGTTTACCCAACTCAAAAGATAGATATTATAAGGATATGTATCCTAATATACTTAAATTTAATTCTGACATGAGTGACAATTCTGAAGGTAACAATGTAATTAATCTTAATAGTTCAAAGAATTTTTCATCTAAATATGATGATATATGGATTAGGGATGTAGCTCCTGTAGTAACAAATAAATTAGTCAAATTTAGATATTCACCAAAATACCTAAGTAAAAATTATAGTCGCAAATTAGACAGAGATTTTACTTCATGGTTAAAGACTAATAAGTTTAAATTTACTGAGAGTAAACTTATTTTGGATGGTGGAAATTTCGTTTATAACGGTAAAGATACAGCGATAATTACTAATCGAGTTTTTGATGATAATAAAAACTATTCTAAGAAAGATGTAATTTCGACATTGAAGAATGATTTAGGTTTGAAAAAGATTGTTATTGTAACACCTGAATATGGTGATGTACTTGCTCATACTGATGGCATGCTGTGCTTTATCAAACCTAATACATTGTTAATTAGCGATTTTGAGAACTATAAACAAGTTGAAAAAGAAATTAGTCAGCAATTACCAAATATTAAATTCATAAAGTTATCTAGTGGTTATACTTCAAAGGGTCAGTATGATAGCAAGATACCTTCGGCACGAGGAGTTTATACAAATATATTAGAAACAGATAGTGCAATATATGTTCCACAATATTCATTGAAAAAAGATAAAGAAATAATTGAAACACTTCGTAAGAATACTGATAAAAAAATTATTCCAGTAGATGTATCAAAAATTTCTACCATGGGTGGTTCTGTCCATTGTCTAACGTGGTATTGTCCAAACAAATTTTTACCACATTAAATAAAAAAGTCTCTACTAAATTTTAGTAGAGACTTTTTATTATTTAGTAAACTGAACCATTTTTTTAATTTGTTCAGTTCCAAAATCTTGTTCAGTTCTTAATAAGATATTTGCACACGCTATACTATCTGCTAGCGCGTTATGATGGTCGACTAGTTCAATATTCAAATTTCTAGAAACAGTATCTAATTTATGATTTAGTAATTCTGGATAAAATTTCCGACTAGTTTTTACAGTGTCAATTGTCAAATAACGAGGAGTAATAATTCCGTAGTTGCTTAATGTTTTGTTTAAAACACTATTATCAAAGCTGGCATTATGTGCGGCTACCAAATGATTGATATCAAATAGTGGTGAAATATGGCCCCAAATTTTATCAAATGTTGGAGCATCTTGAACATCCTGAGGAGTAATGTGATGGATTGCTATATTTCTTTGATCAAATTGCATTTGAGGATTTATCAAAGAGTAAAATGAGTCTACTATTTTGCTGTCCCTTACTAATACTAGAGCAATTGAACACGCACTTTCACGTTTACTATTTGCAGTTTCAAAATCTAAAGTTACAAAGTTCATAAGCTACCTCTTTTGAATCTAATTATTATTAGTCGAATTATAACATCTTTTAAGCATTATTACTCTGGGGATATATCAAAATATGATAAAATTACAAGGACACGTTTAATAATAAGGACGGTTTTAAAATTGAAGTTTCCAATTGAAAAGTTACCTAATATCGAATTTAAAATAAATGAACCTATGAGTAAGTATACTTTTACGAAAACGGGTGGGAATGCTGATGTTCTAGCTTTTCCTAAATCACGTGATGAACTAGTATCTATTATAAATACTGCCAGAGATTATGATATCAAAATTACTATTGTTGGAAATGCCAGTAACCTGATTATTAAAGATGGTGGTATTAGAGGAATTGTTATAATTTTACCTAATTTCAAACAAATCTCAGTTGATGGTAATGTTGTCTTTGCAGAAGCAGGTGCAACAATTATTGATACTACAATCGTTGCACAACAGTATGGGCTAACTGGCCTTGAGTTTGCTGCTGGAATACCTGGTAGTGTCGGTGGCGCTGTTTTCATGAATGCTGGTGCCTATGGTGGAGAACTAACAGACGCATTTTTGAGTGCTGAAGTTTTGATGCCTGATGGTCAGATATTGAATTTCAATCATGATGATATGAAGTTTGCATATCGTCACAGTACGATACAAGAAAATGGCGGTATCGTTATAAGTGCCAAATTTCAACTGGCAAAGGGTGACAAGGAAGAAATCCAAAAAGAAATGGATCACCTTAATGCCTTAAGAAGATCTAAACAACCACTAGAATATCCTTCTTGTGGAAGTGTATTCAAACGCCCAGAAGGTCATTTCACAGGTCCATTGATAATAGAAGCTGGTCTTCAAGGTAAAATAATTGGTGGGGCACAGGTTTCGATGAAACATGCTGGCTTTATTGTGAATATAGATGGAGCTACAGCTACTGACTACATGGATTTGATTCATTTAATTCAAATGGAAATTAAACAAAAATTTGATATTGAACTTCAAACAGAAGTCCGAATTATTGGTGAAGATAAAAAATAAAAGAATAGATGAGGTATTTTTATGCACATACTTGAGTCTGTTATATTGATTGTTGCTTTATTGCTTATTGCTAATATCATTAGTAACTATTTTATTTCGATACCACCAAGTTTAATTCAAATTGGTGCAGGAATTTTAGCTGCTTTGTTCATGAAGGTTAAAATTCAAGTTAATACAGAATGGTTTATGTTAGCATTTATTGCTCCCATTTTGTTTAACGATGGGAATAGATTTCCTAAAAAAGAATTGTGGAATTTAAGAGGTCCCATTTTAGGAAATGCAATTTTATTAGTTTTTCTATCAACAATAGTTGGTGGAATTTTAGTTAAAATATTGATTCCAGGTCTACCTTTAGCGGCAGCTTTCACTTTAGTTGCCGTATTGTCACCAACTGATCCTGTTGCCGTACAGTCAATCGCTCAGAAAACTAAGCTACCGGATTCATTGATGCATTTGATTAGTGGAGAGAGTTTAATCAATGATGCATCAGGATTGATTGCTTTTAAATATGGTGTAGCAGCCACAGTTACAGGAGCTTTTTCTCTAAGAGATGCTTCACTTGATTTCTTAGCAATTTCATTTGGTGGTGCTCTCGTAGGTGCAGTAATGATTTGGCTGTTTAATGGTTTAAGATTATGGATGGTTAATCAGGGTATTGACGATACAATTTTGCATGTAATTCTAGTTTTACTGATACCATTTGTGATTTATTATGTTGCGGATGAAGTATTTGGTGTATCGGGAGTTGTGGCAGTTGTTGTCGCAGGAATCTTAAATATAAATACAAGATCACCTAGAAGTCCCTTTAGTCCAGAGATTAGGTTAATGAGTGCAAGATCGTGGGATATGTTAGTTTACTTATTGAACGGTTTTGTTTTTGTCTTATTAGGTGTTGAAGTACCATTTGCTATGCGTGAATTAGTAGCAAATGATCAAATGAATACTTTTAGAGCTATTTTCTTAGCATTTGTCATTTGGATTATTTTAGTAGTCATTAGATTTATATGGAGTTTCGTTTATACATTGACTTTTGGCCGCAAAAGAAACAAAGATTACTCTGTTTCAGAACGATTCTTTTATAGTTTGTTGTCAGGAATTTCTGGAGTTAGAGGATCTGTAACTATGGTAGGTATACTATCACTACCTTTTGTTACCAATAATGGTTCAGAATTTCCAGCTAGAACACTCTTGTTATTCTTAGCTAGTGGGGTAATAATCTTTAGTTTATTAGGAGCCACAATATTAATACCATTACTAACAAACAGAAATATTCATATTACATATCGTGGTAATTTTGAAGATCAAGATATCCAAGAGTTAGAAAATTCTGATGATGACAGCAGTTTGATGGATAGTTTTGAAGCACAGAAATTTGTTTACGAGAAGACAATTGAACAACTGAGAGCTGAAAGTGGGGATGATTCAAATGTTGTTTATTCTGCCGTTATAGCTGAATATTTACACAATTTGCAACATCTTCAATACTCAGTCAGTTCTGAAAAAATTATTGATGGACCTATTAGTAAGAAACAAGTTCATACTAAAAAAGGTATAAATTTATGGAAAACCTGTTTTAATTCTGAACTAGAAGCAGCTCAACAGCTCCTTGAAGAAGGAAAAATTAGTGAAGAATCTTATAATTTATCAGTCAGACGAATTGGTAGATACAAAAGAGAATTGGTAAGAGGACATAGAAATAAGTCACTAGATTTTATTAACTCTTACGTAAAAAACACGGTAAAAGGTTTTGCAAAATTAATCAGATGGTCAATTATTAAGAAAAAAGCTGTTATGACAGCTAATAGAGAAGATTTCAAACTGATAGCAATTGCTGGATCACAGAATGCTATTGTTAAGTTAAACGAAATAGAAGAGACTAATCAGTTTGAAGGTTCTGAGCATTTAGTTGAAAACTTTAAAAAGCATTACGAAAATAGAATTGATTCATTTGAAGGTAGGATTGAACGTCCTTCCGATGACTTTATTCAAGAAAAATCGGCAATCGATTTAAAAGCATTAAGTTATCAACGTGCATTTCTGCAAGATTTGTTAGAAGCTGGTAAAATTAATCGCTCAATTGCTAATGATTTAAGACAAAACATTAATTATAGTGAAGAATTGATAAATCTCGATCATTAGGCTAGTTAATACCGTATAACTAAGACTAATTTTTGTTATAATATTAGTTATAAATAAAGAGGTAAGATAATGAGTAATTTAATACCAAATAATATCTTTACATGGCAGAATTTAGCAAATCTTGTTGATATTTTGGTCGTATGGTATTTTTTGTACAAAGTTTTGAATATTATGAGAGGTACCAAGGCGGTTCAATTACTTAAGGGAATAATAATAATATTTGTTATTCGTTTGGTAAGTTGGGCGCTAAATTTACACACAGTTTCCTATATCATGGATCAGCTTTTAAACTGGGGAATTGTTATTATTGTAATTATTTTCCAACCTGAAATTAGAAGAGGGTTGGAACATTTGGGACGTCTACCATTCTTCAGTACTAATAGCAACGAAGAAGGTAAAAGCCAAAATCTTTTAATCGAAAGTTTGGATCAAGCTATCCAGTACATGAGTAAGAGACGTATTGGTGCTTTGATTTCCCTAGAGATGAGTACAGGTCTTGAAGAGTACGTAGAGACAGGTATTTCACTAGATTCGGAAATTACCGGAGCGCTACTAATTAATATATTTATTCCTAATACGCCATTGCATGATGGTGCGGTTATTATTCAAAATAATCGAATATCTGCTGCTGCGGCTTACTTGCCACTTTCGGAAAGTAATACTATTCCTAAAGAATTAGGAACTAGACACCGTGCGGCTGTTGGTATTAGTGAAGTTACTGATGCTATAACCATTGTTGTTTCTGAAGAGACTGGTGGGGTCATGATTACTAGAAATGGTCACATGATGTTGGACTTGTCACGTGATGAGTATCTAAATTACTTACGAGCTCAATTGGTACCTTCTGATGAAAGAAGCAATTCCATATTTGGTTCACTATTCCGTAGAAAGAATAGGGGCGCATAATTATGATGAGAAATATTCTTAATAGTAAGTACTTTTATTTAGTAGTATCACTATTCTGTGCAATTTATTTATTTTTAAATGTTAGTACACCGGGAATGGGATCTACAAGAGATTCCAATCAGGCTAACACTTCTAATGTAAATACTTCGGCTACTATGAAGATGCCTTTGCAAGTTCAAGCTGATAAGGGAAAA
Organism: Companilactobacillus metriopterae; assembly: GCF_002762335.1. Lineage (NCBI taxonomy): Bacteria > Bacillati > Bacillota > Bacilli > Lactobacillales > Lactobacillaceae > Companilactobacillus > Companilactobacillus metriopterae. The sequence continues at coordinate 730,334 of NZ_CP024610.1, forward strand.
TATATAACTGGTTATCCAGGTAAAGTTTCAGTTAATATAGAAGGCTCTTCTGCCTTAGTGACAAGTACAAAGAATACACAAAATTATCGGGTCTACATTAATTTAACAGGTTTATCAAATGGTAGACACAAAGTTAAAATTCAGGAAAAAGGTTTAAATCGTGAATTAACATGTTCATTTAAACCAAGTTATGTAACAGTCAATATTCAGACAAGTTCTGTGGCTGAGTTACCTGTTGAAGTAGAATATAACAAAGATGCCTTGGCTGATGGTTATGAGGTAGGTAAAATCAAGGTTTCTCCAGATACAGCCAAAGTTACTGGAGCAAAATCGGAAATTAAAAAAATTGATAGAATAGTTGCTAAACCTCTATTACCTGGTGGTATTAAAAATACATTTGACCAAGAAGTATTGTTGCAGGCCTTGGATAAAGAAGGACATACACTAAATGTTGTTCTAGAACCTCAAACTGCTAAAGTAACTATTCCTATATCTCTTCCAAGTAAAGAAGTTACTGTTAATTTAAAAGCAACGGGAGATAACGCAGGTAATGTAACTCTTAGTTCAAAAACTAAGAAAGTTACGGTCTACGGTTCTTCCAAACAAATAGCAGCAATATCTAGTTCTATAGATATTCCGGTTGATGTATCAGATGTTTCTGGTGATATGAGAAAAACTGTTAATATTATTAATACTCTAGGTGGTAAAATAGTTGATTCAGACCCAGAACAAATATCTGTTGATATAAAATACACTAGCAATTCAACAACCACTGATAGTAACAATACAAATTCGACAACAGATTCAAATAATGAAGATGACTAATTTTTGGGGGTACATAAATAATGACTAAATATTTCGGAACTGACGGTGTTAGGGGTATTGCAAATAAAGAACTGACACCAGAGTTGGCATTTCAACTTGGTAGAGCAGGTGGTTTTGTCCTAACAAAACATTTTGAAGAATCAAATGAAAAAGATCAAAATCCACGCGTACTAGTCGCACGAGATACAAGAATTTCAGGTCAAATGTTACAGTCAAGTTTGATTTCTGGACTACTTTCAGTAGGAATAGAGGTGCTTGATTTAAATGTTGTAACTACACCTGCTGTAGCTTATTTAGTTAAAGCCGTTTCAGCACAAGCTGGAATTATGATTTCTGCATCACATAATCCTGCTGCTGACAATGGTATTAAGTTCTTTGGTTCAGATGGATACAAACTGCCTGATGAAGTAGAAGACGAAATCGAAGTTCTTCTTGATGCTCCAGAGGATCTATTACCAAGACCATCTGCAGAAGGTTTAGGAATAAGCTCAGATTATCCAGAAGGATCTCAAAAGTATTTACAATTTTTAAAGCAAACACTTTCAGATGACCTTGAAGGAATGAATGTCATTATTGATACCGCTAATGGATCAACAAGCAAACTAGCAAGTAGTTTATTCGCTGATTTGAATGCTGATTTTGAAATCATGGCTTCACATCCTGACGGAATTAATATTAATCGTCAAGTAGGATCAACACATCCTGAAGGACTAGCACAAAGAGTCAAAGATTCTAACGACGCCATGGCAGGTATCGCTTTTGATGGTGATGGCGATAGATGTATCGCTGTTGATGAAAATGGTGAAATTGTCGATGGAGATAGAATTATGTTTATCTTAGGACAATTTTTACATGATGAAGGTCGTCTAAAGAAGGATACAATTGTAACTACTGTAATGAGTAATCTAGGCCTATATAAAGCAATTGAAGAACATGGTATGCAAGATGTTCAAACTGCTGTAGGTGATCGTCATGTCGTAGAAGAAATACGTAAAAATGATTACAATCTTGGTGGAGAACAATCAGGTCATATTGTCCTTTATGATTATCTAAATACTGGTGATGGAATGTTAACAGCTATCCATCTGCTTTATATCATGAAACGAACAGGAAAGACTTTGTCTGAATTAGCAGGTCAAGTAACTATTTATCCACAAAAATTGGTTAATGTTCCTGTTGCTGATAAAGAATCTTGGAAAGAACATCCAGCAGTTATGGATGTTATTCAAGATGTGGAATCAGAAATGGCTGGAGACGGACGTGTATTGGTTCGTCCTAGTGGAACAGAATCATTGCTACGCGTTATGTGCGAGGCTCCAACAGAAGAAAAAGTTAACGCATATACAGATAAAATTGTAAAAGTTGTTGAATCAGAAATGAATTAAAAGACCGAAAGGTCTTTTTTTATTGATTTGAGCTATACCATTTTAACAAAATTAAAGAAATGTTTGACAAACTATATATAAATCTAGTATTCTATCAGCGTTGAAAGAAAAACAACACTTAAAAATTGACTATACCAATTTAAATAAAACTAACTATACCAATTAAAGGATGCTAATAATTATGTGTGGAATTGTCGGAGTTATTGGAAACACAGAAACAACAGATATTTTACTTAATGGCCTGGAAAAACTTGAATATCGTGGCTACGATTCAGCTGGTATCTACGTTAATGACCAAAATGGCAAAGATTTTCTAGTTAAGGAAGTTGGTAAAATCAGTCAACTTCGTAATGCAGTTGGTCCGGATGTACAAGGAATAACAGGAATTGGACATACACGTTGGGCAACTCATGGTGAACCTACTGTGGATAATGCACATCCACATTTCTCTTCAGATGATCGTTTCTATCTTGTTCATAATGGAGTTTTAACTAACTTTAATGAAATTAAATCTGAATATCTATCAAATGTTCAATTTAGAAGTGAAACAGATACTGAAGTTGCTGTTCAATTAATTTCAAAATTTGCAAATGAAGGTCTTAGTGCTGAAGATGCATTTAGAAAAGCTCTAGGCATCATTGAAGGATCATACGCATTTGGTCTAGTAGATACACAAGAGCCAGATAAGATTTTTGTTGCAAAGAGTAAGAGTCCACTACTTATAGGACTTGGAGATGGCTTTAACGTTATCTGTTCTGATGCAATGGCCATGTTAGACCGTACAAATAAATTTGTTGAAATTCATGATGGTGAAGTTGTTATTCTTGAAAAAGACAAAGTATCTATTAGTAAATTAGATGGAACACCTGTTGAAAGAGAATATTACACAGTTGATATTGACGCTAATGATATTTCTAAGGGTACATATGACACATTCATGTTAAAAGAAATTGATGAACAACCCGTTGTTATGAGAAAAATTTCATCACATTATCTAGACGGAAATAAAGTTAACGTGGATCCTGCTCTAATTAACGAGTTAAAAGAGGCAGATCGTCTATACATTATCGCTGCTGGTACAAGTTATCATGCCGGATTAGCTGGAAAAGAAATTTTTGAAAAATTATGTGACATTCCTGTAGATGTAGAAGTTGCTAGTGAATTTGGATATCATATGCCAAAACTTTCTAAAAAGCCATTCTTCTTATTCCTATCACAAAGTGGCGAAACAGCAGATAGTAGACAAGTACTTGTTAAAGTAAATGAATTGGAATTACCAAGTCTAACAATGACAAATGTTCCTAATTCAACACTTTCACGTGAAGCTAACTACACAATGGAACTTCTTGCAGGTCCAGAAATTGCTGTTGCTTCTACAAAAGCATATACAGCCAACATCGCTGTTGAAGCAGTTCTTGCTAAAGCACTTGGTGAAGCCAAAGGAATTCAGGCAGCAATCGATCTAGATTTGAAAGCACAATTAGCTATGGCTGCTAATGGTATTCAAACTATTATTGATGAAAAGAGTCTATTTGAAGGTATTGCAAGAGATTATCTTACAGATAAAAGAGATGCTTTCTACATTGGACGTGGCGTTGACTATGCACTATCACTAGAAGCAGCATTGAAGCTAAAAGAAATTTCATATATTCATTCTGAAGGATTTGCTGCAGGTGAATTGAAACATGGTACTATCTCATTGATTGAAAAAGATACTCCGGTATTTGCCTTTATTAGTGATAAGATTGGTCAAGATCACACAAGAGGTAATATCAAAGAAGTTGAAGCTCGTGGAGCTAAGGTTCTAAGAATTGTTTCATCTGATTTTGCTCAAGAGGGCGACCAAATTGTTCTACCCGAAATTGATCAAATGATTTCACCACTAATCAGTGTTGTTCCTGCTCAATTAATTGCTTACTATGCAAGTTTGCAACGTGGTAACAATGTTGATCAACCAAGAAACTTGGCAAAGAGTGTTACAGTTGAATAATTAATTAAAAATACTCTGTTAATTTCAGAGTATTTTTTTTATTATTAATAGAATAACTATTTTAGGGGTTGTTTAATCAATGAAGAAAAAATTGAATTTATTTTCTACTACCATGTTTGGATTAAGTGCCATTATTGGATCTGGATGGATGTTTGGGGCTAGTCAGGCAGCAAAAATTGCTGGGCCAGCTGCCATAATTTCATGGATACTTGCTGCAATTCTTGTTGCTATGATGGCAAGTGTCTTCGTTGAAGTTGGTACAATGTTTCCAGAAGATGGTGCGATGAGTCGCTTCACCATGTATACTCATGGTTCTTTATTGGGCCATATGGCGTCTTGGTCCAATTGGTTTGCCTTATTGGCAATATTACCTATTGAAGCCGTTGCAAGCACTCAGTATATGAGTACGTGGCCATGGGGATGGGCAAAGTGGACAGCCAATCTTATGAATGGAGACAACCTATCGGTTTATGGATTATTAATGTCCTTCATATTGTTGTTTTTCTTCACTATATTGAACTATTGGTCTGTATCTATAATGTCAAGATTTAATAATTTAATATCTATTTTTAAATTAGCTGTTCCTATTTTAACGATGATATTTCTAGTGAATGCTCATTTTGATATGGGTAATTTTGGAAGTAGTGTTCATCAATTTATGCCAAATGGCAGTTCATCAATTTTTATTGCAATAGGTAGTGCTGGAATAATTTATTCATACGTTGCATTTCAAACCTTAGTAAGTATCGGAAATGACATTATTAATCCTGCAGTTAATATTCGTAGGGGAATAATAATTTCGCTATTTATTAGTGCAGTAATCTATATTGCATTACAATTTGTATTTATAGGAGCACTTCCATATAGTGTGGTAGCTAACGGTTGGTCTAATCTTAATTTTAATTCACCATATGCTGATCTAGCGATTATGCTCAACGTATACTGGCTGTCTACCTTAATTTACTTTGCTGCATTTGTATCACCTGTGGGAAGTGGTATTGCATTCTCTGCATCAGCAAGTAAATCACTTTCTTCAATGACTAAAAATAAGCATTTTCCTTTGTTTATAGGATCAACAAATAATAAATATAATTCTCCAAGAATTGCGTTATTAGTTAACTTCATCGTTAGCTTTTTGTTGATTTTACTATTTAAAAATTGGGCACTACTCGCAAGAGTCGTGGCGGCTGCAACGTTGATATCGTTGTTAACTGGTCCAGTAGTTGTAGGTTCTCTCAGAAAAATTGCTCCAGATTTTAAACGACCATCTAAGATTAGAGGTATGAAAATATTGGCGCCAATAACTTTTGATGCCATTAGTTTAGCAATTTATTGGTCAATGTTTCCAACCGCCGTTGAGGTAATTATATTAATCATTATTGGATTACCAATATATATTTTTTACGATTATAAAAGAGGGTTTAGAGAATTTAAACTAAAGTTATATTCAAGTTTGTGGTTTATATTTGAGTTGTTATTTTTATCAATTGTTTCATGGTTAGGAAGTGTCCATTTTGGTGGAATTGATTTGATACATTATCCTTGGGATTTCCTAGTAATTATAATTGGCTCTACAGTGTTTTATTATTGGGGTATCAACTCTTCATATAAATCAGGATATTTTGAAGATGCTAGAAAATTAAATGAAAAAGTAGATTGGTAATTTATGGACAAAAAAATAATTGATAAGCAAAAATGGTTTGCTTGGATTGTTGTTTTGATAGAAGGAATTTTATTTTATAGTTCATCAATGACATATAAACAACAAACATCGGTGCCATTTTTAGAAAAGAATATAGAAAATAAACCACTCTATCACTTTTTAAATAGTATTAAATTTAATTATGGTGGCAAAGTGCAATCTATTGAAAATGATGGATATTACCATTTTGTGGAATTTTTTATTCGCAAGGGGGCTCACTTTGGAATTTATTTGGTATTAGGAATATTTTTGGTATTGTTTTTATATAAATACTTTGAAAATAATCATTGGTTACTAGCTTTTGTGGGTTGGATGACTACTACTGGTTTAGCTGCATTTGATGAATTTCATCAAGGTTTGACAGGTGGTCGCAGTCCTATGGTTGAGGATGTAATCTTGGATAGTATGGGTGCACTATTTGGAATTGCAATTTTATTGACAATAATATGGATTATTCAGAGAAGAAATACTCGTAAAATATTGAATTAAACGGTTTCTTTTGATATTATTTAGTCTGGTTTCAAAAAAATTAACGAAAGAAGGAAGCAGAAATGTCAGGACATTCAAAATGGCATAACATACAAGGCCGAAAAAATGCTCAAGATGCTAAGCGTGGTAAGATTTTCCAAAAAATCTCACGTGAAATTTTTATGGCAGCAAAGGCGGGTGGTCCGGATCCTGCTAGTAACCCTGCTCTTCGTTTAATGCTAGATAAGGCCCGTTCAGCGAACATGCCAAAAGACAACATCAAGCGTGCTATTGATAAGGCCGCTGGTGGTAGTGATGAACATTATGATGAAGTAGTATATGAAGGATATGGACCAGGTGGAGTTGCTGTTCTAGTTGAAGCACTAACTGATAACAAGAACAGAACTGCATCATCAGTTCGTGTTGCTTTCACTAGAAATGGTGGTAACATGGGTTCTGCTGGATCAGTTGCTTACATGTTTGATCGCCGTGGATATATCGTTCTTGAGAGAGAAAAGAATACTCAAGAAGAAGACGATGTATTAATGGATATTATGGATTTAGGTGCAGATGATTTGCAAACTTCAGATGAAGTATTTGAAATTTATACGGGACCTAAAGAATTTACAGCGGTTCGTGATGGATTAATTGAAAAAGGTTATGATGTCTCTAACGCTGAACTAACTATGATTCCTCAAAATACAACAGAAGTTCCAGAAGATAAACAAGAACAATTTGAACGCATGATCGATCAACTTGAAGATGACGATGATGTATCAGAAGTATATACAGCTGCAGAATAATATAAAAAAAGACAACACATAAAGTGTTGTCTTTTTTTATTACGTAATTTAAATTCATGAAAGGAGAAAATATGTCAGCTGACGAAATAGTCAATGATTTACTACATAAAGCGATGCAGGATGTAGTGACAGATATTTATTTTATACCTAAGTCTGATTTTTATATTATTCAGGCAAGAAATCAAAGTAGTCGGCAGGTAATATCGCAGCTGAATAGCGATATGGCTCAAAGTTTGATGAATGTATTAAAGTTCCGTGGAGGACTAGACATCGCCGAAAAGAGACGTCCACAAAAAGGTTCATTTGTATTTGAATCTGACACAGCCAACGTTAGTATTCGAATATCTAGTATTGGTGATTACAAGAATAGAGAATCACTAGTAATTAGACTTATCTACAATTCAGCCGTAATAGATACATCTAGTGACCAGATAGTGAAGAATTTATTGTTATCAGCCAAGAAACCTGGGATGATGGTATTTTCAGGACCGATGGGATCTGGTAATACAACTTTGATGTATAGAATAGCCAGAGAATTATCTGATCAAAAAATAGTAATGTGTATTGAGGATCCAATTGAAATTGAGGAACCAGAATTTATACAGTTACAAGTAAACGAACAAGCTCAGATGACTTATGAAAAGCTAATAAAAGCCAGTCTGCGACATAGAGCAGAAGTATTAATAATTGGGGAAATCCGGGATAAAGAAACCGCTAAAGTAGCTCTTCAAGCGGCAATGTGTGGATATACAGTATTAACAACTATACATTCGAAGTCTAAATTTTCAGTTATAAAGAGAATGGTTCAGCTAGGTATTGATCCTGATGAAATTGTAAATGGGGTAAATTTAATTTCATATCAAAGATTAATACCCACCATATCCAAAAGTGAAATATTTATAGACTCAATAAGTAATTCTAAAATAATAGAATTTTTAGAAAATTCCAAAAGTGATAACAACTGGAAACTTCAATTGAAGGAATCTCTGAACAAAGGAGTTATCACAAAAGATATATATGAAGAGTATATTAGTGGGTAAGAAAATGGTATCAGCCAATAAGAAGTCAGAATATTTACTAACATTGAGCAAGTTAATGGAAAATGGGTATTCATTACTAGCTGCTGTTAGAAGTTTACATATTATGACTAAAGATAAAATATTTAATTTAATTGAAGCCGATTTAGAACAAGGGAATAGTGTTGCATTTGCTATGCAAAGATTGGAATTACCATTAACGATGATAAATCAGTTTTTTATAGCCGAGCAAAATAGTGAAATAGTAAAAACATTTAATCAATGTGGGTTACTTTTGAGTTCTAAGAAAAAACAATTAGATAAATTAAAAGAATTATTGATGTATCCTCTTGTCATATTATTTTCATTAGTAATTATGATTATAAGAATAAAATTCTATATTATCCCGCAATTAGAGGTTGATGATTATGAGTTTATATTTGATATTTTGCAAAAGATTGTAATTACAGTAGGGGTACTTTTAATATCATTTATAATTTATTTCATTAAAAAATTAGCGAAAAAAACTGAATATAATAAAGCTTTAACGTTAATTAAGTTACCAATTGTAGGGAAAGTACATTTGGCTTTCTATCACTATTTGATTTTACAAGGTATAGGTATGCAGATGAGTGGTGGAACAAATTTAAACCAAGTTTGTCAAATGAGTAGGATATACGTAGAAGGATCTATCCAACAAGAATTATCTAGATACATTCAAAAATCGCTTAACAGGGGGTTAAAACTAGATGTTTTAATTGATAATTCTGTGTTGATTCCAGATGAATTGAAATCAATCATTAATTTGGGTGGCGATAATCAATCAATGGCAAGAGATATCTTGTTAATGTCGGATTTAAAATATAGCGAAACTACCAAAAAAATAAAAAACATTTTAAACTTGGTTCGGCCAGTACTATTTTTGGTAATTGCTATATCGATAATTACTACATATTTATTGGTTCTGCTACCGGTTTATGGAATGATGAGGGGAATTTCATAATGAAGAAAAAATTATTGAAGAAAACTAAAAAGGCATTTACTCTTATTGAAATGGTTATCGTATTGTTTATTATTTCCTTGCTACTTCTGATTATTTTGCCTAATTTAGGGGAGCAAAAAAAATCAGCATCAAATAAAACTGATGAATCGTTTAGAACAACTCTTCAAACACAAGTAGATTTGTACGATGGAAATGCTAAAAGTTTTGATGACCTAGAGAATGCACATCTAATTTCAAATAAACAAATGAAAAAAGCCACAGATGAGGGATACACTATCATAAATGGTAATGTTGAGAAAAAATAATGCTTTTGGAATGATTGAGGCAATTATTGCATTATCAATTACTTGTATTGTTTTGAGTATCAGCATAACGGGAATTAATCAATATAAATTAAGGATTGAAGAAAAGCAATTTCTTCAATCCTTTAAATTTTCATGGACAAACACATTAAATTATTCTTATTTATCAAACAGTACCTGCGAAATGATTGTTCTTACCGATGAACAAAAAATCGTTTTTAAAGATATTGACGAAAATAAAGAATTAAATGTAGTGAAAATTCCTGAGTATATTAAATATGGTAATGGTGGTTCTAAAATCATAAAAATAAATGGATCTTCTAAAGGTTATACGATAATTTTTATCTCTTCCCTTAGTGGTAAACGTTACACTTTCAAAGTCCAATTACATTGGGGAGAAATTTTAGAAAATGTTGAAAAAATCTAGTGGATTCATTTTTGCTGAATCATTAATTTCTTTAATGATTGCAGTTTTGATTACAATTACTCTTTCTTATACAGTATCCGCTCAATTTGAGATGTTACACAAATACGAACGAAAAATTAACGCTTATCGTTTTATAGATAATCATATTCAATCAGACAAAGTGCCTGATAAGTTAACTATAAAAAATTATACTTACATATTTTCTAAAAGTGATGATCTATATCAGGTAAGGGTTAATAATGAAATATATAAAATTAGATACTAAAAAGTCAGGTTTTTTATTAGCAGAAGCAATGATGTCCTTATTTGTGACACTATTAATTCTTCTGATACTAAGTCAAGTTATTGCAGTGATAAAGAATGTTGAAACAAGTGCAAATAGTGGGTATATAAGAGGACAAGTGACCTATGATAAAATACAAAATTTATTAGAAGGGTCACAATTGAAAGTAAAGAATTCACACAGAATTATATTTAGACCAAGAGAAAATGGTGGATTTTCTCAAAATTCTTTTGTTATAGAAGAATATATAAGTAATCAAAAAATGATCCGTTATAGATCCACCACTCATGGTGGTCATGTTCCATTAATTACAGATATTGAAGATTGCCAATTTAGTTTAAATGGCGATGTTTTAAAGATAGAGATCATAGATAAAGAACATAAAAAATCAGAATGGTATATTACAAATAATCATGAAAATTTTCCAGAATTTACACCTACAGCATAGATCAGGTACAGTGATGGTAAATGTCATATTTATTTTATTCTTAAGTATTATGGTCATCTTGTTTTGTAATGATTATTACGTTAACCAAATGAGAAACTATCAAAAGTTAGATAAATTATATCAACAAAAGATAATTACTCATTTAGATAATGAAAAAATTGTTTTTGTCGATAATTAGAATACTTGAATTCAACAACATTTATCTGTAGAATTTACTTCTAGTTTATTAAAAGAGGTAGAGTAATGGCAGAAAATCAAGCACTACAACAATATTTTGATTTATTAGATGAATCCACAGCTCTTTTAAAGGAATCACTGTCTTCTTCTAATGTTGATGCTTTATCAGAAAATTTAAATAATATAGCAAATAAAGAAGTATTTGTTGAAAATGGTGCTCCAAATGAAGAAACAGTTCAAAAGTTAAATGATATATACAAAAAAATGTCAGATATTAATCTGACGCAGACACAATTGAAACAAGCTATCACAATTTCAATTATTAAATCACAACGCTCAGATAAGACTGAAGTTAACAAGTTAATGACACCAGATACTATCGGATTAATTTCAAGTGTGATTGGTTATGAGATTATTAAAAAACTAGATGTTAAAGAACTTAATATCATTGATCCTACTGTAGGAACAGGAAATCTTTTAATTGAATTTATTCATCAGTTAAAACTTGCAATGGATATTAATGTAAATGCAGCGGCCATTGATAATGACGAGAGTCTTCTGTCACTTACCAAAGTATTCGGTGAAGTATTGAATATCAACTTGGAAGCGTACTTACAGGACGCAATTGCTGATTGGCCAATAGAAGATATTCAGTTAGCAATTGCAGATTTACCTGTTGGTTATTATCCAGTTGATGATAATGCCATTAAATTCGAAACAAAATCAGAATCAGGTCATTCATATGCGCACCATCTCTTAATTGAACAAACTATGGATAATCTAAATGATGATGGTGTAGGAATTTTTATTGTTCCTTCACAAATTTTTCAAACTGAAGAAGCAAAGATATTGTCTAGTTGGATGGTCAAGAGTGTGTACTTGCAAGCAGTGCTTGATCTACCCAATAATCTTTTTACTTCAAAAGAAGCACAAAAATCTATTGTTGTTCTTCAAAAACATGGTGATCATTCTAAACAAACTCCAAATGTTCTTATGGGAACAATTCCAGATGTAAATAATATCAAGGAATTTGAAGAGTTTAGAAAACAAATAAAAAAATGGTCTGAAGAAACATTTTAAAAGGAACTCCGAATGGAGTTCCTTTTTTGTTTACTATTCAAAAATAAAATCAATATTTTATGATTTTTTAATAATTTTATATGTGAAAACATTTACAAGATGTTAGAGTGGTGGTTAACTAAAGGTGTAGAAACGGAGGATTTTGTTATGACACGTAAAGCATATATGATTGGTACTGGTATAGGAAATTTGGCAGCTGGTATATATTTGATTAGAGATGGTGGCTTCAAAGGAGAACAAATCACTATGTATGGTTTGGAGACACATGGAGCCAATGATGGTAATACGGTTGCTGCATATGAATCTGAGTACAGTAATCCAAAACTTTCTAATAATAAAGGATTCCTAGCAAAGGGTGGACGTATGTTGAACGAAGAAACATACGAAAACTTATGGGATCTTTTGAGATCTGTTCCGTCATTAGATAATCCAGGACAAACTGTTACTGACGATATTTTGAATTTTGATCACGCACATCCTACACATGATGTTGGTCGTTTAATTGACAGTAAAGGACCTCGTAATAAGGGTGGAAAAGATGATTACAAACATATGCAATTTAGTAATAAAGATCGTGTTTTATTATCTAAATTAATGTTGATGCCTGAAAAAGATGAGGAAAAATTAAATAATATTAGTATTGCTGAATGGTTCCAGACAAGTCCAACATTTTTCCAAACAAACTTTTGGTACATGTGGCAAACTACTTTTGCATTCAAACGTGCTAGTTCTGCAATGGAATTAAGACGTTATATGAATAGAATGATACTAGAATTTAGTCGTATTAACACTTTGGAAGGTGTAACAAGAACACCATACAATCAATATGAAAGTATTATTTTGCCTATGAGAAAGTATCTTGAGGATCGCGGTGTAACTTTTGTAAATAATATGAAAGTCACTGACTTAGAATTCAAAGATACACCACTAATGGATGATATTATTGTTACAAAATTGATTATGCAAAATGTAACTAACGATGAGATATCCGAGGTGGTAGTTGAAGAAGATGATATGGTATTTGATACCAATGGATCAATTACTGATAGCTCATCAATTGGTGATATCAATACTCCAGTCAAAGAAAATATGGAATATGCTCCTAGTGCTGAACTTTGGAAAAAGGCAGCAAGTAAGTTCTACTCTTTGGGTAATCCTGACAAATTCTTTAATGATCGTACTCAAAGTGAATGGTTAAGTTTCACTGTTACAACTGATGATCATAAACTTGTACAAGAAATTTCAAGAATTACTCAGCAAGAGCCAGGTAATGCCTTGAATACATTTATCGATAGTACAGCTTTACTATCAATTGTTGTACATCATCAACCACATTTCAAAGCACAAAAGCCTAATGAATCAGTATTCTGGGGCTATTTCATGTATCCACGTAGAAATGGTGATTTTGTTCAAAAACCTATCATAGAAATGACTGGTCAAGAGATGCTAGAAGAACTTTTGGGACACCTTTCAAAAGTTGATCCAAGTAAAGACAACATTATGAATCACAAAGATGAGATTATGGATAGTATTATCAATGTAATACCTGTTCATATGCCATATGCAAGTGCTTTATTTAATCAACGTGCAGTGGGTGATAGACCAGCAGTAGTTCCTACTCATAGCAAGAATTTAGCATTTGTTAGTCAATTCTGTGAAATGCCATTTGATATGGTATTTACAGAACAATATTCATTTAGAGCTGCACAAATTGCTGTATACAAATTCTTAGGAATTTCAGAAGCACAGTTAACACCTGTTCATCATTATGAAAAAGATCCTAAAGTTATGGCATGTGCTACTAAGACAATGTTGAGATAATAAAAAAGCCAATAGATTAATATCTATTGGCTTTTTTTGTGGTTATTTATTTTCTTCTAAAGAAGAAGGACTTAGTAAACTTGCTGCATCTTTATCAATAATTACTGTTACATTATCTTTTGTTTGTAAAACGGAAGCAGGTAAATCTTCTGTAACAGGTCCTTCCACCATACCCTTAATAGCTTCGGCTTTATTTTTTCCAAAAGCCATAAGGATAATTTCTTTACTCTTCATAATAGATGCAATCCCCATAGAATAAGCATATCTTGGGACATCGTTCTTGTTTTCAAAGTAAACTGAATTTGCTTCAATTGTAGATTCAGTAAGGGCAACTTTATGAGTCTGTTCATCGAAAGAAGAACCTGGTTCGTTAAAACCAATATGACCGTTTCTACCAATACCCAAAATTTGTAAATCAATAGGGTTATCTTCAATCACTTTATTATAACGAGCTGTTTCTTCATCAGCATCTTTAGCAAGTCCATTAGGAACAAATGTTTTAGCAAAAGGTTTTTGATTAAATAGATGATCTTGCATAAAGTAACGATAACTTTGAGTGTCTTCAGGAGCTAATCCAACATATTCATCAAGGTTAACTGATGTCATATTAGAAAAATCAAGATCACTATTTGTCATCTCTTTGTATAGATCAACGGGGGTGCTACCTGTAGCAAGACCTAATGTCTTGATGCCTTTGTTCATAGATTCTTTAATAAGATCGAAAGCTACTTTACTTCCTTCTTTTTTGGTATCTGCAACTATTATTTTCATAATTAAATGCTCCTTCTCAATCGGTATAGTCCAATTATATAAGTGTGAAAGGCGTTAGTCAATACTTAAGAAAATGTAAGCGCTTAAAGATGACAAAAAATAATGTGCCAAAATTAGTGTTGATGTAGTAATCTTCAATTATTAAACTATAAATGTAAACGATTTAAATTTTGGAGGGAGTTACAATGGATAACAGTTCTAAAAAAGAAAAAGCATCTATTAAAAACTCCATGCAAAAATTTGGAAGCAAACTATCTGGTATGGTAATGCCAAATATAGGTGCTTTCATTGCGTGGGGTCTTATAACTGCTTTATTTATGGATACAGGTTGGTTACCTAATGCCAATTTGGCTAAAATGATTACACCTATGGTTACCTACTTATTACCTTTACTTATAGGTTTTACTGGAGGTAGCGTAATTGATGATCACCGTGGTGGTGTAGTAGGAGCAATTGCTACTATGGGAGTCATTGTGGGATCAAACATTCCAATGTTTATTGGGGCCATGATTATGGGTCCACTTGGTGGATGGTCGATTAAAAAATTCGACGAATGGGTACAACCTAAAACAAAACAAGGATTTGAGATGCTAGTAAATAATTTTTCTGCTGGTATTTTAGGAATGATCCTTGCTATTATTGGATTCTTTGGAATAGGTCCAGTTGTTGCCGGACTATCTGCTGCACTTGCAAAGGGTGTTGACTGGATTATTTCAGTACATCTACTACCATTAGCAAATGTTTTCATTGAACCGGCTAAGATTCTATTCTTGAATAATGCAATTAATCAAGGTATTTTGACTCCACTAGGTATACAACAAGCGGCTGGATCTGCAGGAAAATCTATTCTATTCCTACTTGAACCAAATCCAGGTCCTGGACTGGGTGTTCTACTTGCATTTATGTTTTTTGGAAAAGGAACAGCAAAGAGTAGTGCATCTGGGGCAGCAATTATTCACTTCTTTGGTGGAATTCACGAAATTTATTTTCCATATGTACTTATGAAACCAGCACTATTCCTATCAGTTATAGCTGGTGGTGTATCAGGAACATTCATGTTTAGTCTATTTGATGTAGGATTGAAAGCATCACCATCTCCTGGATCAATCATTTCAATTCTATTGATGACACCTAAGGGAATAAATAACTACGTTGGAGTATTGTCGGGTGTAATTGTAGCGACAGTCGTCTCATTCTTAGTGTCTGCTTTCATCTTGAAAAGAGATAACAGTGATGAAGATGATATTGAAACAGCACAAAATAAAGTCTCAAACATGAAGAGTGAAGCAAAAGGTCAGTTATCTTCTAGTCAAGACGATGCAAAGAACATCATGACTTCAAGCTCAGAAGTAGATCATATTATATTTGCATGTGATGCTGGTATGGGATCAAGTGCAATGGGTGCATCTTTATTAAGGGATAAGGTTAAGAAATCTGGTCTGAATTTATCTGTAACAAATACTGCTATAAACAATTTAAAAGATGAACCAGGTTTATTGGTTGTTACACAGGATGAACTTGCAGATAGAGCTCTTCAAAAGACTCCTTCAGCAGTACACGTTCAAGTAGAGAACTTTTTAAGTTCACCTAAGTATGATGAAATTGTTGCTGCTTTAAAAGCAAAGGAAGTTACTGGTAATGATTCTCTTAGTGATGAAAATATTTCAGAAGAAATAAACAACGAAAATATTTCTCTACAAAATATAGATACAAATGTAATTAGAACAATTGATTTTATCCATCATGATCAAAATGTAGGATCAGCAACAATGGGTAGATCATTATTTAAAGAGAAAATGAATAAGTCTGGATTATCAGACATTATGGTTAAACATGTTTCGGTTGGAGAAATTGATGATGACCAATCTGTATTGGTTATTGCAAGTAAAGAAACATCAAAACGTATTAAATTATCATTTAAGAATGTTCAAGTGCTTGTTGTGGATAATCTAGTTGATAATCCTGAGTATGATAAACTTATATCAGAATGGAAATAATTATAATCGGGATGTAGCTTGATGAATTTATCAAATCGAGAAATTGAAATAATACTTCATATTTTGAGGAGTAACAATGGTGTTACTATTGATTCACTAGTTAAAAGAATAGGTGTAAGTAAACGTACTATTTATCGTGAACTATCAAGTATAGAAGAGAGCTTAATTAAGCTCGGAGTTCAATTGGTAAAACAGGAGGGATTGTATACTTTAGTTGGAAGTAACAATACTATTGAAGCATTAAATAATATGATCAGTAATAAAGGATCATACGATGATATAATTTCACCTACATCTAGGCAGAGCTCACTAGTTTGTCAGATATTATTACGCAGTGATGTAATAACGATAAAAGAATTGTCTGACAATTTGTCGGTTAGTGTTGCAACCGTAACCCAGGATTTAAAAGCTATTGAACCGCTGCTTAATGAATATAAAGTAAAGCTAGTTAGAATTAAGGCAAAAGGACTCACATATGATGGCGAAGAAGATAATATACGTCGTGTCATTAGTGGAATTTTGTCCAGTGAAATTAATGAATATGAATTCTTCGAATATATTGATAATCAAAAATTACAATCAACTACAACAACTAGTTATTTCATTAAACTTTTTGATAGAGAACTATTAATAAAATCTGGAGAAGCTATTAAGTCAAAATTGAGTGAAGATTTAAGCAAGCTTTCGGATAGTCAGTTAAAACAAATAACCATTGTATTGGCTATTTCTGCTATGAGAATTAATGATAACAATCCAGTTAACAATTTAAATGATTCAAGTAATATTCAAATGCAATATAAAAAAATTGCCAGTGATCTATACAAATTTTTTAATTCGAATATTGTAGAAAAGGTTAATTTATTAGAATTAGATTTTTTAGCTAATCAAATTCAAAATATGCATTTTTCAACAGAAGAAAATGTTCTATCTGATAATTATGATTTAGAATTATCTTACAATATTAAAGATTTTGTGAAAAAAGTTTCACAAGGCTATAACTATGACTTTAATAATCTACAACTGATTAATGACTTGTTGTCACATGTTGGTTCAATGTTAAATCGAAATATGAATAAATTACCAGAGATCAATAATGCTACATTAGAAGAAATAATTACGAAATATCCTAAACTTTTTGCTTTAATTAGGGCTTCGTGGAATGACACATTCAATGCTAAATTAGCAAGAAGTGATATTGCGTATTTATTGCTACACTTTGCTTCAGAGTACGAAAAGCAAAAAAAGCATCGATACTATAAAATTTTACTGGTTTGTTCAAATGGTATAGGAACAGCAAGGATTTTAGAATCTAGATTAAAAGAAACTCTACCATATAATAACGAGTATATAATCGCACGTATTAATGACTTAAAAACAATAGATTTCTCTGAGTATGATCTTATTTTGTCAACGAATTTTTTACCAGGATTTAGTTATCCATACAAGGTCATTTCACCTTTAATCTTAGATAATGAAGTTGAAGATATAAGAAGTTCACTTGAGGCTATAGAACCTATATACGATAAAAGTGACGAATCTAATGACTTAGATCCATTAAAACAATTATCAGAATTATCTATTGTTACGGATCATTCTATGAAATTAATTGATTATTTCAAAGTGAGATACTTAGACAGCAATAATTCTTCCATGAAAGAAATTCTTTTAAATATGACATCTAAATTAGATCACAGTATCGTGGAAGATACTGAAATGGTTGCCTTGAGCTTGTTTAAAAGAATGGAAAAATCTCCTGTTGGTATACCTAATACCGATAGTGGGTTGATACATAGCAGGAGTGAGTATGTCAATAAACCGTTCTTTGGAGTATTTCGATTAAGTAATCCAATTTTAATTAAGAGTATGGATGGAAATTCTACAAATTTAAGAAATTGTATTTATATGATTTCCCCCAATGAAATTGATGTATATTATCAAAAACTTTTAGGTGCTATTTCTAGTTCAATTATTGAAAATGATAATAATTTGGATATTTATCAAAATGGAAATGATATTGAAATTAAAGAATTATTGGCAAGAATATTTATAGAACAAATTAAAATAAATGATTGGAAGTGAAACTTTTGGATAATTTGGATGTTAATCTAATCAAATTAGATCAAAGTGCTAAAACAAAAGAAGAAGCAATTAAGCAATGTGGCCAATTATTGGTTGATAATGGCTATGTTGAAGAAGGCTATGTAGATTCCATGCTAGCCAGAAATAAAGATGTATCTGTATATATGGGTAATTTTATAGCTATTCCTCATGGGACAGAATCAGGGAAAAAATTTATTAAGAAAACGGGAATATCTATTATTCAATATCCCATGGGTGTTGATTTTAGTGACGATCCTTCTGAAGAGAAGTTGGTCACTGTAGAGTTTGGAATTGCTGGTTTAAATGGAGAACACTTGGAAATTCTTTCCCAAATTGCATTATTTTGTAGTGACATAAGAAATGTCGAAAAATTAGCAGATGCACAAAACTCTGAAGAAGTTATAAATCTATTGAAGGAAGTGGACTAATTATGAAGGCAGTACATTTTGGAGCAGGTAACATAGGTCGAGGTTTTATTGGAGAAACATTGTCATCAAATGGCTTCAGTATTGATTTTGTGGATGTAAATGCAACTATTATTGATGCTTTAAAAGAAAGACATGAATATGATATCGAATTAGCATCTGAAGGACATAAAAAAATTCATGTGGATAATGTTGACGGAATAAACAATAAAGACAATCCAGATCAGGTAATTAAGGCAATAAATAGTGCAGATGTAGTAACGACTGCAATTGGCCCTAAAATTTTACCATTTATTGCTGAGCTGATTGCTCAAGGGATAACTGAGCGTAAAGATAATAACAATGAAAATCCTTTAGATATAGTTGCCTGTGAGAATATGATAGGTGGAAGTCAATTTCTAAAAGATGAAGTATATAAATATCTATCAGATGAAAATAAACAGTTTGCTAATAAATTTATTGGTTTTCCCAATGCTGCTGTAGATAGAATTGTTCCTCTTCAAAAACATGATGATCCATTAGCTGTTTCAGTAGAACCATTCAAAGAGTGGGTTATTGATAAATCACAAATGAAAAATAATTCTTTCAAGCTAGATGGTGTTGAATATGTAGAAGATTTGGAACCATTTATTGAAAGAAAACTATTTTCAGTTAATACAGGTCATGCGACTGTGGCTTATACAGGTGAATATTTAGGATATAAGACTATTGGTGAAGCAATAGGTGATGTAAAAGTACTCGAACAACTAAAAAATGTCTTACGAGAAACTGGTAGTCTTTTAATTGATAAGTGGGATTTCGATTCTAAATCCCTTAAAGAATATCAAGAGAAGATTATTAGTCGTTTTGAAAATAAATATATATCAGATGATATTTTAAGAGTCGGACGTACACCTATTCGTAAGCTGGGTCATGATGAAAGATTTATTCGTCCAATTAGAGAGCTAAAAAATCGAAACTTAAGTTATGAAAATCTTCTTGATACTGTTGGGATGGTAATGACATTCGATGAATCTGCAGATGAAGAAAGTGTAAAGTTACAAGGAATGCTTCAAAGTAAAAATACTGAAGATGTTGTAAGAGAAATTACAAATTTAGAAGATCAAGATTTGATTCATCAAATTGTTCTTTCATATGAAAATAAAAAGAAATAAAAAAAGATCTGACAATTGTCAGATCTTTTTTTATTTAACAAATTTCATTGTTTCTTTTGTGTTATTAGTAAACAAACTATCAACTTTATTTTGTTTTATAGCATTGTAATTATCGTTATAAGTAGCAACGGTGTAAATGTTTGTTTTAAAGCCTCGATCATGAGCTTTTTTCGCAATTTTATCAGTGTATTGTTCTTGGTCAAGAGAGATAAATGTTAGAAACTTAGGTGCATGTTCCAATTGAATTAGATAATCAGATTCGCTTGATGCTTCCATTAACCAAAGAGTAGGGACGTTCTTTTGCTCGTCTTTTTTATGAAGTTGTTTTAAGGCGTCTAGATCGGAGTCTTGAATAATAACATTACTATTCATTTTATATTTATTCAGTGTTTTGGCTAGTTGATCTTCTGTATTATCGAGTTCTCCATCACCTTTTTTTGATTCAATAATATAGTGGGTTGTTTTTTTATATTTTTTGAAGACATCAGAAAGTTTATGGATTGATTCACCATTACGTAATTTAACGTTTTTTAGTTCATCAGATGTTGATTCACTGATATTAATATTTTTCCCCGTAGTACGTTTCAAATTGTTGTCATGTGACACATATAGGATATTATCCTTACTTAGCCAAACATCTTGCTCGATAAATTTACTACCATTTTTGATAGCCTCATTATATCCTGCATAACTATGTTCTGGTTGATTATCAGGTGTTCCGCGATGCGAGAATATAAGTGGATTCTTTCCAGAAGCATTCTTGACAAGTGAGCTGACTGAATCTTTGTCCTTTGCAGCTAATGTAACACTTGGTGTAATTGCAATCGTTGCTGTGGCAACAATTAAGGATGATAAAATAGCTAACTTCTTCAAATTTTTCATAATATTTCCTCCAATATGGTTTCATTTTAGCAAATACTAATGGAATGAAGAAGTTATATATTTATTTTAGTGAAATTTTTCCATCCATTATTTCATATGTTTTATCAGCAAATTCCATAAGTCTTTGATCATGTGTAACGATGATTATCGCCTTATTTTGCTCAACAGCAAGATCTTTAAGAAGGCTACCAACTTCGATAACTTTTTCAGAATCCAGCGAAGCAGTGGGCTCATCAGCTAGTACGATATCTGGATTTGCATATAGTGCACGTGCAATTGCAACACGTTGATTTTGACCACCGGATAATTCGTTGGGGTATTTATTAACATATTTTTCAATTCCCAATTTTTTGAGTAAATCTAGCAAATTATCTTTAGAAAAATTATTATCTTTTTTAATTTTATCCACTAGCTCAAATTGTTCACTTACAGTTAGGTATGGCACCAGGTTATACTTTTGTAAAATAAATCCAATGTTGTTAAGTCTTAAGGCATCTCTTTGCGAATCACTGAGCTTTCCAACAGATTTACCTTCTATTTCTACTTCACCAGAGCTAGGAGTTAACAATCCACCTGCTATAGTTAAAAAGGTGCTTTTTCCTGATCCAGAAGGACCTATTACAACAATTAATTCTCCTCTTTCTGCTGAAAAGTTTATGTCAGTTAGAACGTGAACTTTACTTGTGCCAGAACCAAAATATTTGTTTATATTTGTTAGTTTAATAGCTGTCATGTCAATGCCTCCTTAAAGAATAGATACAGGGTCAATTTTTAGAATAGTTCTAACTGGGATAAGGGAACCTAGTAAACTAGTTAAAACAATACCTAGTGAAACTAGAGAAAGCATCTTAACATCAAAGAATATAGGAACACTTGCAGGTATTAACAATCCGGTTATGGCTGTCAAAATAACTGCAACTAATAAACCTACTATCACTAAGATAAGTGATTGATAAATGGTTGTTTTAACTAGAATAGATGCAGGTACTCCTTGAGCTCTAAGAACGGCGTAATTAGGAAGTTTTTGAATTGTTAAAATATATAGGAATACCGTAATTACAATTAGTGAAATGACCATTAAAAAGGCAATCATAAAAGTAAATGTTGCAACTTGTGCAGAATATCCAGGTAGTTTATTTATAAATTGACCGATTGGATATGATTTTAATTGATCTGAACTGAATTTTACCTTGTCATTCTTAGAAATAACTGCACTGGCAACAACTGTATTACCCATGCCTCTTAATGTAGACCAATTATCCGTTGAACCATATATTATCGGTGCAATATTCAATTTGGCATTTTCTGTAAATCCAACAATTTTAAATTCAGTCTTACTTGAATTAAATTTAATTTTGTCACCAATTTTGTAGCCATCATTTTTGTAAGAACTATCCACAACAACATCTTTGTTTTTAATAGATTTCTTACCCTCAGTAATTTTTAAATCTTTATAGATAAATTCATCAGTTTTTATGCCCATGAATGAACCTGATACTTGGCTACGGTCTTTTGATTTAACTACCACCCCCATTTGGGCAACAGAAGCGTCTTTACTATTCATATTGATACTTTTGTATTGGTCGTTTGTAATCATGGACTGACTAATATTCGTATTTGAATCTTTATTTAGTAGGATACTTTTTGCACCCCAAGTATCTAATACCTCTGTATTTTGGCTAGCAAGGCCTTGTGCTAGTCCAGTTAGGATAAATATTAGGTAACCTATAAGAACAAACATAGAAATAATCAACGAATATCTCAATTTTTCATGAAGAATTTCTTTCACAGCTAGGAACATAATATTTCCTCCTCTAAATTTTAATAATAAAATTTGTTTATTTATATTATTTAATAATAAATAATTGGTTTTAGTCAAAATTAAAGTTTGATACTATTAGTAGTATAGTTAATATTCTAATTAAATGGGTGTAATATGATTAAAAAAAATATAAAGAAATTTCTGAAGTTAGATAATATCAGTAGCTTGATAGTATTTTCTATACTAATAAGTTTTCTGATAGTTCTTTCATTTGAATGGATACCAGGACATGTGTTTGCTACAGGGGATTATCATTTTCACCTAGATAGAATGTACGCAATAGTAGATGCTTGGAAGCACGGAATAATGTCACCACGAGTTGATAATTTCTTTGCTGGCGGTTATGGCTATGCAGCAAGTCTATTTTATCCAAATATATTCCTGTATCCAGCAGCATTTGTGTATTTAATTACCTCAAATGCTACAGTTTCATACCTATTTTTACTATTTTTTGTAAATTTACTGACATTTTGGATTACATATTTTGCAGGTAAAAGATTAAAATTACCAGAAAAAAACAATATTATTTTCACTGTTTTATATCTTTTAAGTGCTTATAGACTTCAGGATTTATTGAGTAGACATGATATTGGAGAATTGTTAGGTATAGCATTTTTCCCACTGATCTTAGCAGAATTGATTAGATACAAAGATGGTGACACCAAAAATTGGTTTATCATTTCTTTTGCAATTGCAGGGGTAGGATACTCACATGTTCTATCACTAATAATGATAGTAGGTTTTGCTTTTATATATGCAATCATACATTTAAGAAGTTTTTTGAAAAAAGATACATTAATCCAACTTTTGAAAGCAGCAATGTTTACTTTAGTTTTAATGATTGCTTACATAGTTCCGGTATTGGAACAAATGAAATCACAAAAATTTCAAGTTTCGACTAATCCGTTGATAATAATTTCTGATAGGGCAATACCACTTCAAAATATTTTATTTAATTCATTTACCAATCAAATATTCCATGCAAGTACGGTTAATCTAGGATTTGTTGTTATAGTAGGATTGTTGGTTTATCTAGTATTTAACATAAGGAATCATAAGGATTTGGATTTAACGATACTCGCCACTGTGATGTTAATTGCCTCATCTTCACTTTTTCCTTGGAAATTATTGAAAAATACACCAGTATCTGTATTGCAATTTCCTTGGAGAATGTTCTCTTTAATTAGTTTAATTGTAGTTTATTTGATAGCTAAAGATGAGATGAACCTATTTTCAAGAAAGAGATTCTTGCCAATTTTTATGACCGTAGTGTCACTATTATCAATAGGTTTAGCTCAAGGAACAATTATTGTTTCTAACTATCGGGAACACCCATATTCTGAATTTGAAAAATTAGATTCATATAAAATCGGTGCAGGTACAGAATATTTACCTGAAGCTGTCAAATATAAACATTTGATGAAAAAAGAACGGGTACGTAAAATTTCTTATAATAAATCTGAAATTAAAATAAATGATTTGAAAATAAACAATGAAACAACAGAATTTTATTTCAATGCAAATAAGAAAAATACTGTTGTTACTATTCCCAAATTTTATTACAAGGGTTACCAAGCAATCGTTGGTGAAAAAGGTTCAGCATCGGTTCCTTATTTAAATAAAAAGAACGGAATGGTTAACGTCAAATTGTCTGGAAAAGGGTACTTAACTGTTAAATATCACATGACTAAATTACAGGTTTTAAGTAGCATAATTTCACTTGCAGGCTTAGTTTTATTTATTTTTAGTAGAATAATAATTTCAAAAAAAGATACTGAATAGTATCTTTTTTTATTTTGAGTAAGGAAATAATAGCAACACAAAATTTGTGAATTTATTAATTTTGATATCTGATAGTGAACTCAGAAATGCCATTATTATCAATAAATTAAAAATAATGTCACAAATATTTTCCTTTCACAAAATTTGTGAAAAAAAAGAACGAATTTATTTGGATTATTTCAGTAAGTATGATAAATTGAAAGCGTTAACAAAAGTTTAAGGAGTAAAATCATGGACGAAAAATACATAATGGCGATTGATGAAGGTACAACAAGTACCCGTGCCATAATCTTTGATCACGATGGA
Source organism: Companilactobacillus metriopterae (assembly GCF_002762335.1). Taxonomy (NCBI): domain Bacteria; kingdom Bacillati; phylum Bacillota; class Bacilli; order Lactobacillales; family Lactobacillaceae; genus Companilactobacillus; species Companilactobacillus metriopterae. Next base: position 755,303 of record NZ_CP024610.1, read on the forward strand.
AATCAAGTAACGGATTCACAACGTGAATTTAAACAATATTTCCCAAAAGCTGGTTGGGTAGAACATGACGCAAATGAAATTTGGAATGCGGTTTTGTCAACAATTGCTAATGCTTTCATAGGATCTGGTGTTCAACCAAGTCAAATTGCTGGTATTGGTATAACCAATCAACGTGAAACAACTGTAGTTTGGGACAAAAATACAGGTTTGCCAATCTACAATGCTATTGTTTGGCAAAGTAGACAAACTTCAGAAATTGCAGATAAATTGAAAGAAGACGGTCATGGAGATTTAATTCATGAAAAAACAGGATTGATTATTGATTCATATTTTTCAGCAACTAAAATTCGTTGGATTTTGGATAACGTTGAAGGAGCTCAAGAAAAAGCTGAAAAAGGGGAGCTTCTATTTGGAACAATCGATACATGGATTTTATGGAAATTAAGTGGTGGAACTTCACATAAAACAGATTACTCAAATGCAAGTAGAACAATGCTATTCAATATACACGAATTGAAATGGGATAAAGAGATTTTAGATATCTTAAATATCCCAGAAACAATGCTTCCAGAAGCAGTGCCTAATGATGCTAACTTTGGTAAAACTAAGGATTATCATTTCTTTGGATCAGAAGTTCCAATTTCTGGAATGATTGGGGACCAACAAGGTGCATTGTTTGGACAAATGGCATTTGACCCAGGAATGGTTAAAAATACTTACGGAACTGGTGCCTTTATTGTTATGAACACTGGTGAAACTCCTAAAATTTCAGACAATAACCTTTTAACTACAATCGGTTATGGAATTAATGGAAAAGTAAACTACGCTCTTGAAGGATCTATTTTTGTTGCTGGATCAGCTATTCAATGGTTACGTGATTCAATGAAACTTGTTGAAAGCGCACCTGATTCAGAAAAAGCAGCAACAGAGTCTACAGATGATGATGAAGTATACGTTGTTCCTGCATTTACTGGACTAGGAGCTCCATATTGGGACTCTGAAGCTCGTGGTGCAGTCTTTGGAATAACTCGTGGAACAACTAGAAATGACTTTATCAAAGCCACTCTACAAGCTCTTGCTTATCAATCAAGGGATGTTATTGAAACAATGGAAAAAGATACAGGAATTGATATTCCAACGTTGAAAGTTGACGGGGGAGCTGCTAGAAACAAATTCTTGATGCAATTCCAATCAGATATCTTACAAACACCAGTTCAAATGCCTAAAGATCTAGAAACAACTGCTTTAGGTGCTGCCTTCTTAGCTGGTATAGGTGTAGGTTTCTGGAAAGATATAGATGACTTAAAACAGAACTATGCTATAGGTGATTTGTTCGAACCAAGTATGGACAAGAAACGTGCCGAAGATTTATACTCAGGATGGCAAGATGCTGTTGAAGCCACAAGAACTTTTAAGCATAAATCAAAATAATTAAGGGGAATTAATTATGGATAATAGTTTGATGGTCCAATTAATTGGAGAATTTTTAGGTACAGCAATGTTAATCCTTTTAGGTGATGGTGTTGTTGCTGCCGTAAGTTTGAAAAAATCTAAAGCTGAAGGTGCAGGATGGATTGCGATAGCTTTAGGATGGGGACTTGCAGTTACAATAGCTGTATATTGTTCTAATTTTATGAGTGCAGCACATTTAAACCCTGCTGTAACACTAGGTATGGCTATTGCAGGTTCATTTAGTTGGAGTTATGTAGTGCCATATATTATTGCACAAGTATTGGGTGGATTATTAGGAGGAATTCTAGTTTGGATTCACTACTACCCACACTGGCAAGAAACAAAAGATGAAGCTACAATTTTAGGAATTTTTGCAACAGGACCTGCAATTAGAAATTATGCAGCTAACTTTATTAGTGAATTTGTCGGAACTTTTGTATTAGTATTTGCATTATTAGCATTTTCAAAAACACAATTTGCCGGTGGTATGAATCCAGTTGCCGTAGGTGTTTTAATTACAGCAATTGGTTTCTCACTTGGAGGAACTACTGGTTATGCAATTAACCCAGCCAGAGATTTGGGCCCAAGAATTGCACATCAAATTTTGCCAATAGCAAATAAAGGAGCTTCAGACTGGTCATACAGTTGGGTTCCAGTATTTGGACCATTAGCAGGTGGCGCAGTCGCAGCACTTGTTTATGGATTGGTAGCATAAAAATATAAAAACACTCAACTAAACTGTTTGAGTGTTTTTTTGTATTATAATAGCCCAATATATGAACTATTAAAAAGGAAGTGTTATTTTTGTTACAAGATATTGCACCGAAGACATTGAACAATCAATATGAAGAATCAAGGCAACCAAAAGATAATGATTTGGTAATCATTTATTCTAATCATCAAGTTATTTTGAATAGTCATAAAAAATTCCCGACAGTTATTGAGGCACAAAATAGATGGAATTTAAAAAAGAGTAATCTTATCTATTTATTATCTGTGGATGAAATAGCTTTTTACCTAACGTTAGAACCAATTACTGAAGACGATAACTATCAATATAATAAATTTATAAGTTTAAGAAAATTAGAACCCAAATGGATGAGCTTTGCAGGAGCGACAGCTACACAATTGGCTGAATGGTATGAAAACAACAAGTTCTGTGGAAGATGTGGTTCTAAAACTGCACCTGATGATGTAGAACGTGCTTTATACTGTTCAAATTGTAATCAAAAGATATATCCAAATATTTCACCAGCGATTATTGTCGGTGTTACTAACGGAGATAAAATTTTACTTACTAAATTTTTATCTGGCTATGATAGATATGCCTTAATTTCCGGATATAGTGAAATAGGTGAAACATTTGAAGATACTGTCAGACGGGAAGTGATGGAGGAGGTTGGCTTATCTGTGCATAACATCCGATATTTTGGAAGTCAGCCTTGGCCGTTTAGTCACTCATTGTTAACGGGATATTTTGCTGAGGTAGATGAGGATATTGCTATTCAACTAGAAACCGATGAACTTTCTAAAGCTCAGTGGTTTAGCCGAAAAAATATACCTACTGAAGACACAATTGATAGTCTAACTTGGACTATGATAGAAGCATTTAGAAGAGAAAAATAAAAAGGAGTTCAACCTAACTTTGATAGGTTGAACTCCTTTTTTAGATCCAAAATTATGAATCATTGCCCTCGGTATGAATCTTATTTAGTACATGATTCAACATAATTTGGTGATATTTATTGTGTAATGTTGGATCTGCATCTTTTATATCATGATACATTTGATCATTAATTTTATCCAAAATATTATTGAGTTGAATTAATTCTTCATCATTTAGTGCTTTGAGGTAATTAGGAATTACTTGATTCCCTTTTTCAGTTTCTAAACGTCCATTCTCGGTCAAGCTTACGATTGTAACACGCTTATCAGTTGATGATTTCTTTTTTAAAACTAATCCTCTTTTTTCCAATTTTTGTACAAATTCTGCTACTGATTGAGGTGTCATATTAAGTCTTTCTACTAAATCTTTTTGCGATAAATTATCATTATCAGAAAGGGCTAATAATACCTTTCCTTGTCCTTGAAATAACATTTTATAGTCATTTTTATTTTGAGAATCATCTTCTGCAATGTTTTGTAACATACTAAATTCAACTAATTTACCTGCTGTTTTGCTCTGATTAATTATATTTGCCATCGATTTAATCCTCCAACAATTATTATACTCGAAAGTGGAATTAAATTCAGGTGCCCCTAATTAAATTCTTGCTAATTAGTCAGGTATACCTTATAATTTATTTAATCAGGTGAACCTGATTAATATTTCGCAAAAAAGAGGCTATTAAAATGCAAGATGAAATTGCTATTAAGGTTGATCATTTAACTAAGATATTCGACAAGCAAAAAGTAGTTGATGATGTTTCATTTAGAGTTAAAAAAGGTGAGGTATTTGGTCTCTTAGGACCTAACGGAGCAGGCAAAACTACCATTCTTAGAATGTTAACCACATTATTAAAACCTTCAGAAGGTAATATAGCTATTTTTGATTATGATATTAAAAAGGAAAGCAAACAAGCTAGATCAACTTTTGGGGTGACTGGGCAATACGCCTCTGTGGATGAAGATATCTCCGCAAGGGAAAATTTAATGATATTTTCTAGACTAAATGGTCTGTCCAAAGATATGGGACGTGTGAGGACAGAGGAATTATTAAAAGAATTTTCAATTGAAGCTAGTGCTGACAAATCTATAAAAGACTTTTCTGGAGGAATGCGTCGTCGACTTGATTTGGCAATCAGTCTAATTACGAGACCAGAAATAATATTTTTGGACGAACCAACAACCGGCTTGGATCCACGAACTCGGTTACAAATGTGGGAAACCATCAGAGGATTGGTCAAAGATGGATCGACTATTTTTTTGACTACACAATACCTTGAAGAAGCAGATAATTTGGCAGATCGTGTAGCTGTGATTGATCATGGAAAATTAATAAAAATAGGTACACCTGATAAATTGAAGCATGAAAATGGTGAATCTACGATGTCTTTAAAAATTATGGATAAGAGTGACATTGGTCGTTCTGTCGAGATTCTTAAAAAAAATTTGAATTTGGAGCTAACATTAATGGATAGTACAATTATCACAAAATTTAAAGAAACAAAACAAGCTATTGATGGTTTATCAGATCTAAAGAATGCCAATATTAGTATCTCTAATTTAACTATTAAAGAGCCTTCTCTAGATGATGTATTTATGGCACTGACAGTAGGAAAAAACTAGTTAAGGAGAATATTTACGATGGAAATTAAAAGAACAAGATTTAATGTGGTCCAAAATATAAATACAATGGCATATCGAAATTTATTAAAGACACTTCATAATCCTGATAACTTTATGGATGTTTTAATACAGCCAATTATGTTCATGATATTGTTTGGTTATTTGTTTGGCGGAGCAATAGCTGGTGGCGTTCATGCATATTTACCAACAATAGTTCCAGGTCTACTAGCCCAAACAATTCTTTCAGCAGCATCAGGATCGGGCACACAAATCAAAGAAGATATGGAAACAGGTATTTTTGATAGATTCAAGACATTGCCAATTGATCATATTGCGCCACTGGCTGGACAGCTACTGGCAGATATTTTGAGACTACTTATTGCAACTATTGCATCACTTACAACGGGATTCTTTATGGGATGGCGCCCAAATGTTAATTTTGGCTGGATTGTGGTAATTGTTTTATTGTCTGTATTTATAGGTTGGGCTATCTCGTGGATATATGCACTCGTTGGACTTCTTGCTAAAAGCGCAACAATGGTCGAAAGTATTTCCTTGATGACAATGTTACTCTTGTCATTCTTATCAAATGCTTTTATACCAATTAACACTTTACCTAAATTATTACAAGTTATTGCAAACTTGAATCCAATGACTTACGTGATTACCGCTGTCCGTCAAATTTTAGCTAATGGATCATTTTCAAACACAGCATGGGCCGTTTTATTGTTCGGAATAGGAATAGTCCTAGTATTTGCACCATTAACTGTATGGGCATATAACAAACAAAGTTAATGATTTTAAAAAAAAGTTCAACCCAAGGATGTATATAGGTTGAACTCTTTTTTATTATGGGCAATAGATTACTGTGTTTTTTAAAATATTAGTATCATAGGGGAGAAATTATTATTTTCATTGAATGAAAGTGGTATCTTATTTATTAGATGAAGTAGTATATAAGTACAATGTCAGAAGGACATAGGTGAAATGAGCATGGGAAAATTTTGTTTTAGTTTCAGTGCAGGAAAAGACAGCTTGTTAGCTCTTGATAAGCTAGTAAATGAAGGAAATGAATTGATTGGTATTCTTACTAGTGTTGATGCTAACATTCAACGTTCATGGTTTCATGGCTTACCCGTTAGTGTTTTACAGGAGACAGCAGACAGTTTGGGAGTTCCGTTAAAAATAGTTGAGGCAGGTGCCAGTGACTATCAAAATCAAATGGTAAAACATCTGCAAGAATTTGCTGACCAAGGAGCTGAATTCTGTGGATTTGGAGATATGGACAATCCAGAGAACAAAAATTGGAACGTTGAGACTGCTAAAAAAGCAGGTCTTCAAGCTCGTTTGCCACTATGGGGAATTGAGCACGATGAAATAATGAACCAGTTTTTAGATAGCGGATATAAAGCAATCGTTAAAGCTATCAGCAAAAAGGCAGATATTCCGCAGAGCTACCTTGGCAAACCAGTCGATGTTGAATTCGTTGGTTACTTAAAAGATAAAAATATCGACGTCACAGGTGAAAACGGTGAGTACCATACTTTTGTTTATGATGGTCCGCTGTATAGTAAACCAATTGAATTTAAAACAGGGGATGTCTTTGAAAGTAAGTATGCCTATTCTTTGATTATTGATTAAATTTTTTAACATGGAAATGAGAACTTGTGGTTTGTATTAACATTATCCGAGATAGAAATATTGTTTGGAGAAAATTAAACCCCACCTTAATTGGTAGGGGCTTTTTTATTTGTAATTTTTTTCCATTTTAGTTTTATTCTTAAATTTAAGTAATATTTTATATTATTTATAGTTATAAATTTGGTGATTTTATTAAATATTTACGATTATATTGAAAATCAACACGATTATATTTGTTTTTTTGTGAAATATAATTAAGTGTTAACCTATAGATGTGGTAAAAATCACGGAATTAAACATATAAGGGCGGGTTCTATCAAGCTCTTATGATTGCTGTGATTTCAGCATCTATAAGTTGGAACTGTAAACACGATACCCGCAAATAAAGGTGCATGGATTAGTTTTAACAAATATGGAACAAGAACTGGCATGGGTCAGCAATAATTTGGAGAGATCATGAAAACTAAAATTACATTAACAGTAGTTTTTATAGTGTTGTTATCGGGTGTAATTGAAACATTTGTCATTCCCAACATTAATTTTGTTTATAAAGTTTTATATGTAGCTATAGTGTCCTTACTAGCAGGCTATATTACCAGTAAAATGGATAAACAATAGATTTTATTCAACAAATAATTAAAACTTAACAATAAAAATCCCTATCTTAATTGGTAGGGTCTTTTTTTAGTTCTTTTTCACGTATAGATATTAATTCTTTTAATTCTTCAAGGTCATCAGAAGTGGACTTGTTCTTTATAAATCCTCTTGCACTAGAGCGAGCATTAAGATAGTTCTTTCTATTCTTATTTTTTTCGTCCCACTTTTTATTAGCTTTAATTTTTGAATCTGAAAGTTTAGACATTTTTTCTCCTAATTTTAAAACCCTCACAATATTTAATTTGATACAATAGTTAACCGAATTAAACATTGCAATGTTATTTAAATTTTTTCAATATTAGTGAACTATTATAATAGGGCAATCGAGTAAAAAATTAATCACTCAATTTGAGTGTACATGCTCAATAGTGTATAATCCAAATGTTTTTTGAAGTTATTTGAAAAAGTTATCGAAAAAATAATTGTCTCTACCCGATAGTTATTTGGTTAGAAACAAATAAAACGAGATGCTTAAAACGTTATTAACTAAAAGGGATTCTTAGTAAAAATAGTAGTAAATGTAGCCAAATATGTAGCCATAAAAAATAAAAAAGAAGTAAATCCTTTGATAATAAAGGTTTTACTTCTTTTTTATATGGAGATGAGGGGAATCGAACCCCTGTCCAAGCATAACGCCATGTAAGCCTCTACACTCATAGTTGTATTATTTCAAATTTCGCCACTATGAACGCCATACAACCAGGCTAGCCATAGTGGCTATCCTGACAATCTCTTTTTGATTATTCAGAATGCATAATCAAACGTAGCTTAGTTCATTTAAGACCCAGTTCTAACCCCTAAGCAAAGTCAGTTGGATCTCGCTTAGACTGTTTTTAGGCAGCTAATGCGAAAGAATTATTATTTTTTGCAGTTATAATTTAAACTGAATGTTTTTACGGAACAAATAACCGAAGTGCAGCTCACACGCTATTACACATGTCGAATCCAGAACATCCCCGATATAAAAATACCGGTTACAGTACGGAATACTTATATTATACCTTAATGCTTAATATATCAATATAAATACTTTGGATTTATTCATTTTAGTCATTAGCAAATTTATTTTCGATAACAGTATAAATTTTGATTGTTAAACTTGATATTGCAACTGAAGCAAGTGCTAAGATAAAGGCACTAAATCCACTGACAAAAATATTTCCAATACATACCAGAGCATCGATAATAAAGAGTCCAATATATTTTTCAATGCCCAAAGTTTTATGAAAAATCATAGGCGGAACAGTCGTACCACCGCTAGACATATCAAGCATATATAAAATAGCTAAACCAATACCAAAAATTATACTACCAATGATAATAGATAATATTCTGTTAGGAATAACATTGTATACAGGTGTAATAAAAATCAATACAGGTAATACAAAACTACCAAAAGATAGTTTGATAGTAGTTTCCTTGTCTAAAAATATATATGAGAAAATTAGCATAACAATGTTGATCAAAAAGACAGTTAGCGCTGTGGGAAAAGAGAATGCTTCAAATAAAAGAATAGCTATTCCTGTTGCGCCGCCGGCGGCTATTCTGCTAGGTTCAAAAAACATATTTATACTTATTACGATAATCTCTAGTGCAATAACTACTAAAACAGCTTTTAAAATAAAGTTCTTTTTATTATTAGTCATGTTTTTATTTTATCAAAATGAGGAGTTATTTACTAATTTCAAAATTAATATTAATTAATATATATTGATAGAATAGGATATTTTTATGTAATATTAGAGAATATCTTATTTTTCTAATATTACAGTTGACAGATTAAAGAAAAAAATGTACTATCGATTCAACAATTAAAAGATATTTTAAAACAAATTGATCAGGGGAAGTAGCCTGAGATACTTTTATACAGAAAACCTAGATAGCTGAGAATAGGGAAGAGTATCCAAGTGAAAATGACCTGTGATTGGTACGCTGAGTCTTCGGATAAGGATGTAATGGTTGGTACCCATTATAGTACACACGCATATTTGTGCGTTGTTGAGGGGGTAAGTCTAAGATTTATCCTGAATTAGAATGGTACCGCGAGAAGTCGCTTCTAAGAATAGATACTTATTGTATCTGTCTTGGGAGCGACTTTTTTTGTTTTAAATTATCATAAATTGAAAAATTATGTGGGAGAGTTGAAAATGAAAAAACTATCAAAATTTATTCTAGTAGTATTATCTGCCTTATTGGTTGTTAGTCTAACAGCATGTGGCAATGGGGGAAATGGTGACAAAGTAGTAAAAGTTGGTATTAGTAGTTCAGATGCTGATATCTGGAAAGTTGTTAAAGATAAGGTCAAAAAAGAAGGTATAGATTTACAGATTGTTCAATTCAATGATTACAATCAACCAAATACTGCACTTTCACAAGGACAAGTTGACATTAACGCATATCAACATCAATACTTCTTAGATGCATGGAACAAAGCACATAAGACAGACATTGTGCGCATAGGTGATACTATTTTCCAACCAATGGCTATTTACTCAAACAAGTTTAAGAGTATTGATAAGATCACTAAGGGATCAGAAGTAGCACTACCAAATGATGTATCTAATCAAGGTAGAGCATTACAACTTCTACAATCAGCAGGCTTGATCAAAGTTAAAGATGTAAAAATTCCATCTACAAAAGATGTTACTGAAAATAAATTGAATTTGAAATTTACTCCATTAGATGCAAATCAGACAGCAAGATCTTTAAATGATGTAGGAATTTCTGTTGTTAATGGTAATGTTGCTAGTGATGCAAAATTATATACTGACAAGGCGCTATACACAGAAAAGGTAACTGCAAAATCTCAACCTTATGTAAACTTTATAGCTGCAAATAAGAAAGACAAAGATAACAAGACTTACAAGAAGATTGTTAAAGCTTTCCAAACAAAAGAAGTTGGTAAAGAAATTAAAAAAGTTTATGGAAAAAACGTAATTTTAGCTTGGGAAGATAAAATCAAATAATTAAGAGGTACAAGCGTGTGCTCAAACTGACGGATCCACTTATTGAAGAATCAATCGAAAATTTAAAAGAATATATCTCATTTCCTTCTGTTTCAGCTAAAAATCAATCAATTAATGAGACAGCAAATTTTTTAAAAAAATTATTTGATAACTTAGGTGCTGAGGTTCAAACTTTGGATGATTACTCTAAACCGTTAGTATACGCAGAGCTAATTCCTGAAGAGCCCACAAACAAAACAATACTTATATATGATCATTATGATGTTCAACCAGAAGAACCAGTTGAGTTGTGGGACTCTGATCCATTTGAACTCAAAATAACGAAAGATAAATTTATTGCGAGAGGTGTTTCAGATTGTAAAGCTGATCTGATTAGCCGAATCACAGCATTAAAATTATACAAACAAGAGAATGGTGATTGGCCTTGTAACATCAAGTTTGTTATCGAAGGTGGAGAAGAAATCGCCAGTGAGAATTTAGAGGAATATCTTAAAAAGTATTCAAGTTTGTTCTCAGCAGATTTGGTTATTTGGGAATCTGGAATAAAAAATGAAAATGAACAATTTAGTTTTAATGGTGGTAATAAAGGTATTGTTTGCTTCGAATTAGAGGTAATTTCGGCATCAACTGATCTTCATTCTTCTTTTGCGGCAGTGGTTGACAGTGCATCTTGGAGATTAACTGAAGCTCTTAGTTTGTTACGAAGCTCGAATGGAGAAATTTTAATTCCAGGATTTTACGATGACGTTCTTGACCCATCTGATAGAGAAAAGGAATTAGTTGATAATACAATTGCACCTGATTTTAAATCAAAGTGGGATTTGAAAACTGATTTACTAAAAAATTCAAGTATTAATTATAATTTGGCTTTCTCTTCAACAATTAATATAGAAGGTATTTCTACCGGTTGGGAAGGTGAAGGTGTAAAAACAGTCACACCCAAAAAAGCTATTGCAAAATTAGAATGTAGATTGGTACCTGATCAAGACCCAAAGGATATTTTTAATAAAATCAACGCATATTTATCGGAGAATGGTTTTGAAGATGTTAAGGCAACATACCTTATGGGTGAAAAATCCTATCGATGGGATTTAGATAGCAAAATTACAAATAAACTTATTGAAACTGCAGTTAATTATTATGGCGGTAAGGATAAGGTTGAAGTATTGCCATCTAGTCCGGGAACTGGACCTATGCATCTTGTAAATCAATATACCAAGGCGCCAATAGTGTCCTGTGGAGTAAGTTATTTTCAGGCCAACAATCATGCTCCAAACGAGAATATACGAATAAATGATTATTTAGAGTTTATAGAATTTTTCGAAAATTTTTTAACTGAGGTAAAGGGGATATAAATGTCTGAAGAAAATAATATCGTTCAATTAAAAAATATTGATGTGACTTTTCATGATGGTGAAAAAGATGTTACTGCTGTAAAAGATGTATCTATTAATGCAGAAAAAGGAGACATTTTTGGCGTAATTGGATATTCAGGAGCTGGTAAAAGTACATTAGTGAGGGTTATTAACTTATTACAAAAGCCTACTAAAGGTGAAGTCATAGTTAATGGTCAAAATTTAACAGAATTAAAACCTAAAGAGTTACGTACTGCTCGTAGAAATATCGGAATGATATTTCAACACTTCAATTTGATGAATTCTTTGAGTGTATTTGATAATATTTTGTTTCCATTGAGAGATACAAAATTATCCAAATCAGAACGAAAAGCCAAAGTATCTAGTCTTATAAATTTAGTAGGATTAGATGAGCATGCCAAAAAATATCCGTCACAACTTTCCGGTGGTCAAAAACAGCGTGTAGCTATTGCAAGGGCCTTAACAAATGATCCAGAGGTATTGATATCAGATGAGGCAACTAGTGCTCTAGATCCCAAAACTACTACAGAGATACTTGATCTTTTGAGTAGGCTTAACAAAGAATTGGGGATCACAGTAGTCATCATCACTCATGAGATGGATGCAGTTAAACAAATTTGTAACAGAGTGGCTGTAATGGAAAAAGGATCAGTGATAGAAGAAGGAAGTTTGCTTTCAATCTTTGGTCAACCCAAACAACAACTTACAAAAGATTTTGTTAATACATCTACACGAATTAGCAATGTTCTAGAGGAAATTCACGAAGCAGGATTGGCCAATCAAATATCTGGTCGTGTGGTACAACTAAATTACTTAGGTGAGTCAACAAATGAACCGTTGGTAGTAAGCTTGTACAAGCGATTCGGAGTAGAAGCTAATATTTTGTTTAGTAATATCGAACAATTGCAAAATACCACTGTGGGAATTATGCTGCTTTCGTTGACTGGAGATGAATCTAGCCTAGACCAGGCTCTTAATTACTTGAACGAATCCAAAGTTAATGTAAAAGAGATCAATTTAAAGGATGAGGTGAATGTCTAATGAGTAATATTTTAAATACATATATACCTAATGTTGTCACCAATTGGTATGGCGAAGGCGGATTTGTTCAAGCAATTTGGGAAACACTCTATATGACATTTTATAGTGCACTTTTTGCTGGGATTATCGGAATTATTCTAGGAATTTCGTTAGTTGTAACTGATAAAAATGGCATTAAACCAAATAAAGTTTTTTACAATATCTTAGATAAAGTAGTTAATTTGTTTAGATCAATTCCATTCATAATTCTATTAGCTGTTATAGGACCATTCACACGATTACTAGTTGGACAAACAATTGGACCTAAAGGTGCACTGGTTCCTTTAATTATTGGTACAGCACCATTCTTTGCTCGTCAGGTTCAATTGGCTTTAGTTGAAGTTGACCCCGGAGTTATTGAAGCAGCTGAGTCAATTGGCTTGTCACCTTTACAAATAATATTTAGAGTATATCTACGTGAAGGACTACCAGAATTAATTAGATCAGGTACCCTTACAATTATTAGTTTGATTGGTTTAACTGCTATGGCAGGTGCCGTTGGTGGAGGAGGACTTGGTAACATGGCTATATCTGTCGGTTACCAACGATTTGAAAATGATGTAACGATTGTCTCTATGTTACTAATTTTAGTATTAGTTTTTGTAATTCAAGGAATTGGAGATTTCTTCGTTAAAAAATTAGAACATTAATGGAATGCATATTTAATGATTTATCTATCCTGAAGATGTTATTATTGAATAAATAATAACTAAGGGGTGAAAGTTATGCATATTCCTATTAAAAGATCTGCCAATAATAGATTAATCGCTGGAGTAGTTGGTGGTATCTGCGAAAAATTTGATTGGAGTCCAGCACTTGGAAGAATTGTATATTTAGTACTAGGAAGTCTTCCATTCTTTGCTGGTATTCCTATATATCTTATTCTATGGTTATTAATGGAAAAACCAGATTATTAAAAAGCTGAGCAAATGTGCTCAGCTTTTTATTTTGTCTTTTTTATTTTAAATAGAAGCGAAAATGAGCATTTGTAAAATGATATAATCAAAGTATTCTAAAATGGAATACTTAGGAGCAACTGCAATGAATATAAGAAAGTTAGAAGTTTTTTTAGATTTATCAGAAACTTTTAGCTATTCAGAAACAGCGTATAGATTATTTACTACACAAGGTAATATATCTAAGATTATCAAATCATTAGAAGAAGAATTAGGTATTCAATTATTTGAACGGTTACATCGCAATATAGTTATGACCGAGTCTGCAAAAGAAATACTAATTTACGCTCAAGATATTGTTTCGCAAAATAATCAGCTGATTGAGACAATTAATGGCATGAACAACAAAAATGGTAGTCAAATTCAATTAGATACTATAACAACAATGCCTAGTTATAAGAGTTTTCTATTTTATCTAAGTTCATGGCAAAAAATCATCAAATAAATTTTAAACTTACTGAAACTGAGGGAAGTGTTATTTTTGATAAACTCAAAAATGAAGAAACACAAATCGTTTTTACAAGAGTATTTGAAGAAATCACCGAGTTTGATTCAGTCTTGATAGATGAAGATGATTTTGTCTTAGTATCACCTTCAAGTAGGGATATTAATAACCAAGAAAAATATATAGATATTAGTGAATTGGCAAATGAAAGCTTTATTTTGCTTAATGAGCAAACAAATTTATATAAACCTGTAATTAATTTATTTGAAAAGAGTGGGATTACACCTGATATCTTTTATAAGGGTAATAGATTTGATTTAATTTCGGAAATGGTTGCAGAAGGTATGGGATTGTCTATTGTTCCCAGAAAAATTGCTGAAAGCATGACTTCAAATAAGATAAAAATAATTGATATTATTGATTCACCACAAAGTAGACTGGGATTTTTTAAAAACAAAAACTTTCGACAGGATAATATTGATCAATTTTGGAATGAAATCAAAGAATATGAATTACAATGAAATGATAATAAAAAGGTTAAGCCATTTGGCTTAACCTTTTTATTTTAATATTTATTAAGTAGATCAATATAAGCATCTACAATACTTTGTAGATATTTAGCTGTTCCTTCAACTAAAGTACCATCTTCTTGAAGGAGATCTGCTATGTTTCCAAGGTATGCTTCTGGGTTTGTTAGAGTAGGCATATTAAGGAATGCAAGTACTTGTCTCAAGTGGTTACTTGCACCGAATCCACCAATTGCACCAGGTGAGTTGCTGATGATAGCAGCAGGTTTGTTATTCCAAACACTTTGACCCCATGGACGTGAAGCTACATCAATAGCATTTTTTAGTCCACCAGGAATTGAACGGTTATATTCAGGTGTTACAAAAATAATACCATCTGAATTCTTAACTTTATTTCTAAATTCAGTAAATTCAGGAACATCTTGTTCATCTGAATCTTGATTATAAATAGGAAGATTTGAAAAATCTAGAAATTCTACATCATATCCAGCAGGAATCATGTTTTTAACGTTGTTAGCAACTTGTCCTGAAAATGAGTTCTCTCTCAAACTACCAACTATAATACTTATTTTCTTTGTCATTTAAATGACCTCCAATTTTGTTATGAGATTAATCTAGCATAAGATTTTAGAATTAAAAAAAATTCTTTCTCGCAAAATTGTTTTTTTCCTAAAAAAGTACCTAGTATTACAGAAATATTACACATATATGGATTTATGGGATTTATTTCATTTAACTGTAATCATTCTGTAACATTATTCTTGTATAGTGTGCCTTATCGGTTAAAAAATAGGGGGTATATTTATTAAACGATTTAGAAAAAATATAATGGTAGTTAGTGGAGTACTACTAACAATGGTTACTGCAACACATTTGAATGCAGAAGCTACAGTGGATCCTATGGAGGATCCAAGCTCCGCACTTACCGTAAAATACGACCACAACTTACTTGGTGTCTTCGGTCAAAAGGATAAAACTTCAAATGTTACTTTAAATAAAGTTGTATCTGTAGGCGAAGATCGTAATTTTATTCCAGGTGTTGATGGGAGCGGGAAAAATGTTTCTTCCGAAAAAATAGAGAGCATCAAGGAAGAACAACGCAAAGAAGATGAAAGAATTGCTGAGCAACAAGCTGAAGCACAAGTAGCTGCTCAGGTTCAGGAAGTTTCATATGTACCGACAACAAAAACAGTAGGTAACTTCAAAGTAAGTTTTTATGATCCGGCTGTATTAGGATCTGATATGGGCTACGACGGTGTTGCAGCCAATTTTGGAGTTCTACCTAGAGGTACAAGATTAAAAATAACTACTTCTCAAGGAGATGTCTGGTATCGCACAGTTAATGATACTGGAACCTTTGCAAGTTCAAATCCATATCAGATTGATGTTGCCATGCCTGATAGCTTGGTTCCATCATATGGAATCACTTCAGCAACAGTTGAAATCGTGTATTAAAAATAAATAACCGAAAGCCGACAGCTTATGTTGGCTTTTTTATTTTATAAAGTATTTAATTATATCTATTAAATATAAAGGGGTTAAATAATGAAAGTTTATTCTTATAAAGATAGTAATTCTAACAGCTTAACAGAGTTTGATTTAGACAAGCCAAAGGCAGAGAGATTTGATCTATTAGTAGAAGTTGAAGCTATTTCAATTAATCCAGTAGACATAGCAGTTAGAAAAAATATTGAAGACAATGATAACCATAATATATTGGGATATGACGGCTATGGTACTGTAACTGAAGTTGGGGAACAAGTAACTAATTTCAAAGTTGGAGACAAAGTCTTTTACGCTGGTGATATTTCCCGTTCAGGTAGTAATCAAGAGTACCAATTGATTGATTCTAGAATTGTCGCTCTTGCACCTAAAAAGACAGAGATATCTGATAGCATCGGACTACCATTAGTTTATATGACAGCAAGTGAGTTGTTATATGAAAAATTGAGAGAATTGAAAGGTAAGACAGTTCTTATAATCAATGGTGCTGGTGGTGTCGGTTCTATTACTACTCAATTGGCTAGTAAAGAAGGTATGACAGTCATATCAACTGCCCATGGTGAAGATAAAAAGGCTTGGGTTGAAAAACTAGGCGCTGATCATGGAGTAGATCACTATCAAGACTTAGTTGAACAAGTTCATGAATTAGGGTTTGAATATGTTGATTATATTATCGGATTAAGTGACAATACTCCGCATTTTGAGGAAATTATAGAATTAATTAGACCATTTGGAACATTTGCAACAATAACATCACTAAAAAATTTGGATTTAGATTTGTTGAAAAATAAGTCTGTAAATATAGAATATGAGTGGATGTTTACAAAAAGCTATTTCCAATTAGATGACCTAATGCAAACTCAGGGTAAATATCTATTTAAGTTAGCTGAACAATTGGACTCTGGAGAGATTTTGCCTATAACTACTGAAGTTATTAATGGAATCGACGTCGAAAAAATTAAACAAGCAACTAAAATGGTCGAGGATGGACATATGATTGGAAAAGTTGTTTTAGTTAAATAAAAAAAGACTTTTGAGATTATTCTCAAAAGTCTTTTTAAATTAGTCCATAATGTTTCAATCCGTTGGCAATACCGCCATTAATATTTTCTGAGGTAGTATATTCAGCAGCTTCCTTAGCTTGATCAGATCCATTTCCCATAGCAATACCATGGCCAACTGATGACAACATTGGAATATCGTTAGCACCATCACCGAAAGCATAAGTTGGTTTATCTTCAAGATCAAGGGTTTTTAATATGTGTTGAATACCAGTCATTTTAGTAACATTCTTATTAACTACGTCAATTGAATATTTTCCTGTTTTGTAGAAATTTAGTGCATCAAAAAATTCGGAATAACGATCTATATCATCTTCTGAAATGATTATCATCATAGGAATTTCATTATTTAAATGAAAATCACTGTCAATTTTAGGCATTTTTATGTTTACCATGTTATAAAATGAAGTAGCGGTATCAGATGATTTTATAAGTCTAGTATCTGTTGCTGAATGCAATCCAACAAAATCGTCTAATTCATCAACCTTATCAATAACGTGAGAAACTACATCGGTGTCCATAACACTCTTATAAATAACATCATCTTGATGTTTAACATAGGCACCATTTAGAGTAACCAAGGTATCAATACCCGTTGGCTTTGCAGCATCTTGTGCTTCGTCAAATGATCTACCAGTACTAATAACAGGTAAATAGTTATTAGCACGAAGTTGATGAACGGCATCGGCTACATCTTTATCAATCTTAGTTTGATTGTTAAAAAGTGTCCCATCGAGGTCGAAGAATACAGAACCTTTATAGTTATTTTGCATATTAGTCACCAGCCTTATATAATTAAGTCTATTACACGTAATATAGTAGCAAGTTTTTCGTGATTATTATAGAGTTATTTTAGAAGAAATATAGAAATTGGAGTTTTATATATGAAAATATTAATGATTGAAGATAATAAATCAGTATCAGAAATGATGGGAATGTTTTTCCAAAAGGAAGATTGGGATGCTACATTTTCATATGATGGAAATGATGCCGTCGAAGTATTTAATCAAGATCCTGAAAGTTGGGATATGATTACATTGGATTTGAATTTGCCTGGTAAAGATGGAATGGAAGTTGCTAAAGATATCCGTAAGGTTTCAAAGACTGTTCCTATTATCATGCTTACTGCTCGTGACAGTGAAAGTGATCAAGTTCTTGGACTTGAATTTGGTGCAGATGATTATGTAACTAAGCCATTTAGTCCGATAACTTTGATAGCAAGAATTAAGGCTATTCACCGTAGAAGTGAAAATATTTCAGAAGCAGCTCCAGCATCTAATTCTGAAAGTTCTAATAGTGAAGGGTATGATATTGATACTGGATTTTTCAAGTTGAATTCAAGTACTCGTGAAGCTTATCTAGGAGATGCAGCGATTGTAGATTTGACTCCTAAGGAGTTCGATTTGCTAAAGACCTTAGCAAGTAAGCCTAAGCAAGTCTTTACTAGAGAACAATTATTAGAGCAAGTATGGGATTACGACTACTTTGGTGAAGAAAGAACTGTTGATGCTCATATCAAAAAGTTGCGACAAAAGATTGAAAAAGTAGGACCTCAGGTAATTGAAACTGTTTGGGGTGTTGGATACAAATTCGATGATTCAGGAGTAAACAATAAATAAAATGAAGTTAATGTATCAAAACATGTTGAGTTTCATGATAGTTATATTAACCACATTGGGTATTATTTTGTACACCGTTACAAGTTATACAACTAATTGGGAATATAACTCTACGTATGAAACATTAGAGAGCTATGCGTACAACATGGAAAAAGTGGCATTAAGTAAGAATCCAGATGATGGTAATATTCAAAATATTACTGATGAAAACATGGATTTTTTGAGACAAGTTTTGGCACAACACTCGGTTCAGTTTGGTGTTTTTGATGAGAACAATAACCAAGTATACCCATCTATGCCATCAAGTGGCTTTACTAATCATCTGAAAAGTAAGTACTGGGAAAAGATGAAAAAAGGACAAACTATCCGTTATATTCAAAATGCAGCAACGTCAGATGGTCGTCCTAAATTAGAAAATGGCAACAATTTGAGTTACGTGTGTGTCCTAGTTCCTTGGTTTGAGGATGGTAAGTTAGTAGCGGTTATTTGGGTAGGATCAAATGTTAGTCAGATTCAATCAAATATTGTTGAAATTAAAAACCGCCTATATCTTGCACTACTTATTTCATTATTAGCTTCTATTATTTTGAGTTTCATTCTTTCAAGATATCAAGTAAATAGAATCAATAAACTTAGTTACGCAACAAGAAAAGTTGCTAATAACGATTTTTCTGTTCATATTGATAGTAAAAATAGAGATGAATTGGATGATTTGGCAAATGATTTCAATAAGATGGTTACCTCACTACGTGAATCAGATGAGGAAATTAATCGCCAAGAGTTAAGACGTAAAGAATTCATGGCTGATGCTTCTCACGAAATGAGAACACCATTAACTACTATAAATGGATTACTTGAAGGATTGGCCTATGATGCTATACCTGAAGAGTCCAAAGCACAAAGTATAGAATTAATGAGAAATGAAACCAATCGTCTAATAAGATTAGTCAATGAAAATCTAGATTATGAAAAAATTAGAACTAATCAAATTTCCTTGTCAAAACAAGAATTTGATGCCAGAGTTCCACTCAGAGACATTGTTTCACAGCTGCAAAAGAAGGCAGAAGATGCCAATGACAAGATTAATTTAGATCTTCCTGAAGAAGAGTTAATGACCTATGCAGACTATGATCGATTTGTTCAAGTTATGTTTAATGTTCTTCAAAACTCTATTCAATTCACTACCAGCGGTTTCATTAATACTACTGGATTTAGGGATGAAGAAAAACATGCTACCATCTTTAAGGTTAGCGATAACGGGATAGGGATGTCCGAAGATCAGGTTAAGAATATCTGGGATAGATACTATAAAGCAGATGTATCACGTAAGAATCGTAAATATGGTGAATCTGGTTTGGGATTATCAATTGTTCATCAATTAGTTCAAAATCATGGCGGTGAGATTAAAGTCGCTAGTGAACTAGGAAAAGGAACAACCATTACAATTACTTTCTATGATGAAGGTCATGAACTGAAAAATTAAGCATACAAAAAGCAACTCTCAATGAGAGTTGCTTTTTTATTTGTTAAGAATATTATCCCAACTATCAATATCAGTTCGATCGCCATTAAGTTCAGGTGCATCTGTTTTATATAGATCAGTTGTGGATTTGTTACCATTTTTAGAGTAGACACTTGTTGATTTATCTCCAAGGTTATCACGTGTGGAAATAAGTCTTTGGATTTGATCATTGTAGACATTCAATGACGGATCAACAGGGGTGAATCCGTTAGGTGTATAGAAACGTAATAAGTTTTTATTTGTTATGTTGTCTGATACATCTAGAAGTGCATCTACCTGTTTTTGCCATTTGGAAATTTTTTCTTTCAAATCGGGATTCAAACTAAGGTCTATTTCTTCGCCGGTATCATTCTTGAATACTTCATGCGAGTCACCTTTTTTAATAACGGTATATTTAGGAGTAACGAAGCTACCTTTTCTAAAGGCAACTATCTGGTTATGATCTTTTGATAACAGATCAGTTCCTAATTGCACGTATCCCTTTGTATTAATACCTGCTAGATGTAATAGGGTAGGAAGAACATCGACTTCACCACCATATGTATGCTTAATTCCACCTTTTAGATCAGGCATGTGGAACATAAGAGGAACTTTCTGACCCTGACTATTGATAAAATCAGCACCATCTTTATCAGAATTTACGTAGCCTAACTGTTTTGCAAAAACAGAGTTATCTGCAGAATTTAAGCCATAATGATCACCATATAGCATGATTATTGAATTATCATAAATACCACTGGCTTTTAAATAATCAAAAAATTCTTTTACAGAACTATCTAAATAATTGGCAGTTCCAAAATATCTGTTTACAGTACTACTTGATGTATTAGGAATAACATCCTGGTCAGTGTTAGCACTGTCTAACTGATAGTCAGTATGATTGGAAACAGTTATAAATTTAGTATAGAAAGGTTGTTGCATTTGTTCTAGGTATTTTGCACTTTCAGCGAAAAGCAATTTGTCTTTTAAGCCATATTGAGTAAGTGAGTTTTTTTCACTAGCATCATAATAGTTTTGTGAGAAGAAGTAATTGTAGCCGAGGTTTGGGTAGACTTTATCACGTCCCCAAAATCCTGGAGTATTACCATGGAAAACTGCACTAGTATATCCCTGCTCTTGAGCAAGGATTGCTGGTGCGGCTTGGAAAGTATTATCTCCACCTAAACGAACAAATAAAGATGAGCCTCCATTTTGTCCAAATGTACTTGTTTCTAGAAGGTTTTCTGCATCGGCAGTTCTACCTTCACCAACTTGGTTATAAAAATTATCAAATGATAGAGTGTTCTTGTCATTATATATACTATTCAAAAATGGTGTTACTTCATGACCGTTAACTTTGGCACCAATTAATTGTTGTTGAAAACTCTCTAGATGAATAATGATGATGTTTTTTTGTTTTGCTACACCAAAGTACTCACTGTTAGGTGCAGCATATCTATCACTAACATAATCTAAAACTTCATCCATATCAGTACCGACAGCCTCTGATCTGGTCTGATTGTTTTGAATGGTTTTAACTGAGTCATATGCAAGGAAAGAATTAAGACCTAAATACTTAACAACATAATTCCTGTCGAAACCTCTACCCAAAAGTTGCGGACGATTCGATTCAGCAAGCGTTAGATTGAAGAATAGAAAAAATATCCCAAATACCAAAACAGCTGAAGCTGTAAGTTTGCGTAGTGGTGCAGGGTTAATTTTAATTATTTTGAAAGCAAACAATCCAAGAATTATTATGAAATCTAAGAATATGATAATATCTGTAGGATGCAACAGTGTATTAACACTACCGCTCAAACCCTTAGCAACCTTGGTAGATCCCGCTATAGTGCTGTAGGAGATAAAGTCATTAAATTGACGATAATACAGAACGTTAGCGTATAAAAAACCAGTTTCTACTATATAAACCAGACCACTAATAATGTAAGAAATCACTGCTCTGTTTATAAATAAGGGCAAACTCAACAGTATAATGGTTGTAGCTATAGGATTGAGTATAAGAATAATGTGTTGCAGTGGATTTTCTATACCTAAAGAAAAATCGGTATAGTACACAAAAACTGTTTTAAACCACATAAACAAGACTAGCAATGCTGTAAAACCTAACCTTGTATTGAAAAATGTATGTATTTTTTTCATAAAAATTCCCTTTTTTTATGTTGTAAGTGCTAATATCAGTTAAAATTAATCTATTATAGATTATATACGGATTTTGATATTTTTGGAAGAAGGGGAGAAAAATGATATTTCTAGGGCCAATATACAATGAAGTGGTCAAATTGTATGCAAATAAGATTAATCACTTCCCGCTGATATCTCTGAGTTTTCATGCTTTTGATAAGGCAATTTTTTATACATTGATTTTCATAGTTTTACGAGTGATCTGGATTCGCAGAAAAAATCTTCATGTAAAACTAGCAAGAGAATTTTGGTTAACCTTCTTCTTGTTCTACATATTACTCCTTTATTTTCTAACGGTATTTAGGGATGGGTATTTTCCTTGGCAGTTCCATTTTGAATGGCACAGATCGTTGTCATATATTAATACCGAACCCTTAATCGAGACGTTTAAATTGTCTCATGGAATATCTAAAGTTGATTTCTATTACAATTTATTTGGCAATATATTGTGGTTTATTCCAATCGGAATATTCCTACCTTATCTATGGAGTAAGAATATGAAGTTTTATCATATTGTTATCTATGGTGCTCTGATATCATTATCAATTGAAACATTGCAATTTTTCTTAGCAACAGGTGTTTCAGATATTGATGATGTAATCACTAATACAATTGGAGCAATTGTTGGATATATTTTGTATAGGGCTGTTCATTCGATAACTAAAAAAGTATAATAAACCATGAATTATTAATTATTGATAATTAATTTATTTTCTAGGGTATGGAGGAGAAACGAAAAATGACACACATTAAATTTGATGATTCTAAGTTAGACAAATTTGTTCATCCAAATGAACTCGCTGAAATGCAAGCAATGGTTAACGCAGCTGATGAACAATTACGTAAAGGTACTGGTGCTGGTAGTGATTTCCGTGGCTTTATCGACTTGCCTGTAAACTATGACAAAGACGAATTTGCTCGTATTAAAGAAGCAGCCAAGAAAATTCAAAATGATTCAGAAGTATTTATTGGAATTGGAATTGGTGGATCATACCTAGGAGCACGTGCAGCTATTGATTTCTTGAGCTCATCATTCTACAACTTGAAGAATGAAAGAAAAGTTCCTGAAGTATATTTTGCAGGTAACTCTATTTCACCTAACTACTTAGCTGATCTTCTAGATCTTATCGGAGACCGTGATTTCAGTATTAATGTAATTTCTAAATCTGGTACAACTACAGAACCATCAATTGCTTTCAGAATTCTAAAAGCAAAACTTGTTGAAAAATACGGTAAAGATGGTGCCAAAGATCGTATCTATGCTACAACTGATCGTGCTAAAGGTGCACTTAAATCAGAATCAGATGCAGAAGGATATCAAGAATTTGTTGTTCCTGATGATATCGGTGGACGTTTCTCAGTTCTTTCAGCTGTAGGATTATTACCCATTGCTGTTGCTGGAATTGATATTGACAAACTTATGGAAGGTGCTGCAGCTGCTCGCACAGACTACGCAGACGCTGACCTTACAAAAAATGAAGCATACAAGTATGCTGCTTTACGTAATATCTTGTACCGCAAAGGATACACAACAGAATTGTTAGAAAACTACGAACCAAATCTACAATACTTTGGTGAATGGTGGAAACAATTGATGGGTGAATCAGAAGGTAAAGACCAAAAAGGTATCTACCCATCATCAGCAAACTTTTCAACAGATCTTCACTCATTAGGTCAATATATCCAAGAAGGTCGTCGTAACTTGATGGAAACAGTAGTTATGATTGACAAACCAAGATTTGATATTGAAATTCCTTCTGAAGCAGAAGATCTTGATGGATTAGGATATCTTGAAGGTAAGACAATGGACTTCGTAAACAAACGTGCTTATGAAGGTGTTGTTTTGGCACATACAGACGGTGGAGTTCCTGTAATGAGTGTTCACATCCCTGAACAAGATACATTTACTTTAGGATACTTGATTTACTTCTTTGAAATCGCCGTTGGTATTTCAGGTTACCTAAATGGTATCAATCCATTCAACCAACCTGGTGTTGAAGCATACAAGAAGAACATGTTTGGTCTTCTTGGTAAACCAGGATTTGAAGAAATTGGAAAAGAATTAAATAAGAGATTGTAATATAAAAAAGCTAACCGCTAGGTTAGCTTTTTTTGTTGTTTGATACAAAGAATCTTGCTCCTTCTGATAGATGCAAATATAGAATAAGTTCCATAGTCTTAGGATTTATACTTCGTAAAAATTTAAGGTAACTTGTTCTTTCTAGTGTTTGGGAAATTACATTCTTCCGCATACTTTCAGATAGGTCTCTAGTTACTTCATCAGGAGTTACTGTAATTAGTTGAGAAGTGTACAAGTAATTTATGAAATCAGTATAAGCTGAATATACATAAGGATTATTGAGATTATTATATAGTAATCTCAACTCTGAAAAGATGTAAGCGGCGAAATATCGAACTACATCTACTGAGTTACTAGATTCTTCTAATTGTTTGAACATTTCGGTTTCAAACTTCATGAGCCATTGAATTTCTTCTCTGGTAAGGAAGTTGTACAAATCTACTTTAAAAGGATGCTCAAACGGAAGCTTACTATCAATTTTTTGACCAATCCAAATTGTATTTGGTAATCGATAAAACATCTGTGTTAAATCATGGTCTATATAGTCATTTCTTACTTCCGAAAAATCTAATCCGGTAATGTCTTTAAATTTTTGAACCGTTTCGGAATTACCACCGATTTGAGTAGCATTAAGGACACGATCCCAGATTTCATTAGTGAACAAGTCAGGTTTAATAAGCCTGATTTGCTTCAGCTGAATAGGAGCAGAATTCAAATTATAAACAGTATCGAATTTATGAGTTATCAACTGAATAGATTGAACAAGATTACCGCCAAGTGAATGTCCTAGTCCATATATTTTGGTTGACGGATCAAGCTTATCACTTAAAAATTCAATAAACTCTAAAGACTGTTTTATTTGTTCAAGACTGTGATCATTACCAGCTAAAATTGAATTTACATTGTATCGCCAATCTAAATAGTTTTCCCAAATAATCTTATCGTATTTGGTTGTAAATGGTTTTTCTGAGTAATCAATATTAGCCCCAGTACCTTTGAATACAACGAATGAATATCTTTGATTGTAGACAATGAAGTTGTAGGCTAAAGCAGATAGTCCAGATTCTTTAGCGCCTTCAATCTCATTTCTTACATCAATAATATTAATATAATCTGGGAAAACTCCAGTAGATTTATAAAAAACAATACGAACATAATCTGATAATGGAATAAAATTTTGAAGATAGATATTGTCTTCATCTAATTGAATCAGACTGTGTCTTAACTGAGAAGACTCCATAGGGGAATCTTTGTAATTACGATTTATTGGAAATACATCAGGTCTGATGCTATATATTATAGAAAGTAACTGGTAAATTAGTGATCTATATGAATGATTGCTAATTTTTTTTATTTGGTTAATTAGGAATAATGAATCTTTATCAGTTGGCAAAGATATATTTAGATTGATTGATCCTAATTTTTTTAAATTCAAAATGATTTCCGCAGCGTTTGCACTTTCACGTGTATTGAAATCTTTATTTTCATTGATACGTAATAGTAAATCATTGAGCAATAGTGTTCTAAACTTAACAATTGATTTCAACTCATTTCTCAACGGAGTGATATCAAAATCAGTTTTCATAATTGTCTTATGTAATTCTAGATCGATTTGATCAATTTGGTCGGTGGTTTTCTCTAATTTGGAAATAATTAGCATTATATTTTCCATAAAATTTCCACCTTTCTTCTTTAGTATCCCCATAATAGAAGCTTTTATTTAAAAAGTCAAAATTATTTCACATTTGTGGCATTTCACACTTGTGTTATATCGCAAATGTGGTATACTATATTTTGTGGAGGATAGAGTTATGAGGATTGACATTAAGTCATATATAAATGACAAAGATTTATCGATTTATGTGATAGCAAAGAAAAGTGGATATGGTTATACCACCTTGCATAAATCCTTTAATAAAACACAGACTTCCGCAACTTCAATTAATTTAAGAGATATAGAAGCTTTAGCTAAAGCACAAGATGTCGAAATGTGGAGAGTGCTCAAAGAGCTAGAGACTAAATACCTCGACTAGGAGGATTTTATTTATGGCAAATTCATTTTGGGACGACGATAGATTTTCAAATAATGACATGGACCAAATTTTTAACAGACTATTAGGACAAATGCCAAATAGCGAAAATGGTTCTCAAACAAAATATTATGTTAATGGTAAGGAATTAACTCCTGAAGAGTTAGCTCAATATCAAGAACAAAGAACAGCTTCAAATATTAAACAACAAGATAAAAAATCAGATTATTTAGATCAATTAGGACGTAACTTAACCAATGAAGCTCGTGAGGGCTTGTTGGATCCTGTTATTGGTCGTGACAAAGAAATTCAAGAAACTGCAGAAATTTTGAGCAGAAGAACAAAGAATAATCCTATTTTAGTGGGTGACGCAGGTGTTGGTAAGACAGCTGTCGTTGAAGGATTAGCACAAGCCATTGTGAAGGGTGATGTTCCCGCAGCAATCAAGGATAAGGAAATAATCTCAGTTGATATATCTTCACTAGAAGCCGGTACTCAATATCGTGGTGCATTCGAAGAAAATATTCAAAAACTTATTTCTGAAGTTCAAAAAGCTGGTAATGTTGTACTATTCTTTGATGAAATTCATCAAATTATTGGTACAGGATCAACAGGTTCAGAAGGTGGCAAAGGCTTAGCTGATATTATTAAACCTGCATTGAGTAGAGGTGAAATTTCAGTTATTGGTGCTACTACTCAAGACGAATATAGAAATACAATTATGAAAGATGCTGCTTTGGCACGTAGATTTAATGACGTGACAATTGAAGAACCTGATAAAGATGCTACATTAGCAATTCTAAAAGGTTTGCGTAAATCATACGAAGATCATCACAATGTTAAATTGTCAGATGATGTTCTAAAAGCAGCCGTTGATTATTCAGTACAATATATTCCTCAAAGAACATTACCAGACAAGGCAATCGATCTAATCGATATGACAGCTGCTCATTTAGCAGCCAAAAATCCTGTAACTGATAAAGTTAGCTTAGAAAAATCTCTTCAAGAAGCTCAAAATCAAAAGGATTTAGCTGCACAAAGAGAAGATTATGAAGCTGCTGCAAACTTGAAAAAAGAAATTGATGAACTAAACAAGAAATTAAATTCTAGTTCAGAATCTGCAGAACCAGCTAAAGCAACTGTAAACGATATTGCTGAATCAGTACAAAGATTGACAGGTATTCCTGTATCTCAAATGGGAGATAGCGATATTGAGAGATTAAAAGATATGAACAAACGTATTAAGAGTAAAGTAATCGGACAAGATGAAGCAGTGGATATGGTTGTTAGAGCTATTCGCCGTAACCGTGCCGGATTTGATGAAGGCAATCGTCCAATCGGAAGTTTCTTATTTGTTGGACCTACTGGTGTTGGTAAAACAGAGCTAGTAAAACAATTGGCTTCTGACATGTTTGGAAATAAGAATGCTGTTATTCGTTTAGACATGAGTGAATATTCTGATCTTACAGCAGTATCAAAATTGATTGGTACAAGTGCTGGTTATGTTGGATACGAGGACAATGGTAATACATTGACAGAACAAGTAAGACGTAATCCATACTCAATTGTGCTACTTGATGAAATTGAAAAAGCTAACCCTCAAGTATTAACATTGCTATTGCAAGTTATGGATGATGGTCGTTTAACAGATGGTCAAGGTAATGTGGTAGATTTCAAAAACACAATTATCATTGCTACATCTAATGCTGGATTTGGAAACAAAGATACAGAAGATGTAGAATTATTCGACAAATTATCACCATTCTTCAGTCCAGAATTCTTGAACAGATTCAATGGTATTGTTGAATTTACACATCTTACAAAAGATGATTTGAAACAAATTGTTGATTTGATGATTGACAATGTTAATGAAAATCTAGCTAAAAAAGATATTACTTTAACTGTTACTGATGAAGCTAAAGAATGGTTGATTGATGAAGGTTACGATGAAGCAATGGGCGCAAGACCATTACGTCGTGTCATTGAACAGCAAATTAGAGATAAAGTAGCAGAGTTTTATCTAGACAACTTGGACGTTAAGAATTTGATTGCTGAGTTAGATGAAGGAACTATCGTTATCAAAGAAAATAAATAAATAATAAAAGACTAGGCATATATGCCTAGTCTTTTTTATTTGCTATACTAAAACACGAACATTATCGCCACATTTAAATATTAATGTTGGCTTTTAACTTGAAATAAATCGTTAAAATATGTAATAATAGATATTGTTAAAAATATTTACGAATTAAGGGGGAAATTGTGGACACACAAGTTCAGAGTAGTTTAATAGAGAGATTATTCCATTTGAATGAAAATGGAACTACAGTAAGAAGAGAAATTCTAGCTGGATTAACAACGTTTGCTTCAATGGCTTATATTTTGTTTGTTAATCCTCAAGTACTGGGAGATTCAGGGATGAACAGTGGGGCAGTATTTACTGCAACTGCATTATCCGCAATACTAGGATCTGTACTTATGGGTATCCTTGCTAACTATCCAATTGCTGTTGCACCTGGTTTGGGAGATAATGCATTTTTCTCATACTCAGTTGTTATCGCCTTAGGAATTCCTTGGCAAGTTGCTATGTCTGGTGTATTCGTTGCCAGTTTATTATTCTTATTGATATCAGTATTCAAGCTTCGAGAGATTGTCATTGATGCTATTCCGCATGATTTGAAGTTAGCAGTCTCTGCTGGTATTGGTATGTTCATTACCTTTGTAGGTTTAAAAGGTGGGGGACTTGTTGTTGCAAATAAAGCTACACTGGTTGAAATGGGATCATTGTCTGTTCCTACCACATGGTTGACTATCTTAGGTCTTTTAGTTACTGCTGTTTTGATGATTAGAAAAGTTCCGGGTTCAATATTTATCGGTATGATTGTAACTACAGTTACAGGATTAGTTACTAAATTAATTCCAATGCCAACACATTTTGTATCAGGAATACCAAGTCTAAAACCTACATTTGCTGAAAGTATCTTCCATCTAGATAAGATGATTGTTGAGCCAAAGATGTGGGCAGTTGTTATTATTTTCTTACTAGTATCGTTCTTTGATACTGCTGGTACACTTATTGGTATTGCTGAACAAGCAGGTTTCATCAAGGATAACAAGATGCCAAGAATTGGACGTGCTATGCTAGCTGATTCTATTTCAATGGTAGGTGGTGCTGTTATGGGTACAACACCTACAGTTGCATATGTTGAATCATCTGCAGGTGTAGCTGTTGGTGGTAGAACAGGGTTAACTGCAATTAGTACAGGATTCTTCTTTGCAGTTGCTATGTTCTTCTCACCAATTCTAACTATGGTTACTTCTAATGTCACAGCTCCGGTACTAATTATTATCGGTATATTGATGTCTCAATCATTGAAATATATCTCTTGGGACAAATTTGAAATTGCATTACCAGCATTCTTAACGATTGTTGCTATGCCATTAACTTATAATATTTCATATGGTATCGCCTTTGGATTCATATTCTATCCATTCACAATGATTGCCGCAGGTCGCCGTAAAGAAGTTAATCTAGTGATGTACTTACTACTTGTGGTATTTGCGATACTTATGTATGTGGTAAATATATTATCTTAATCTTATGACACAATTTATTCACAGTTTTATAGATAATTAGGCTCAAATAACTAATATTTTTTTCAAACATACTTGTTAATATAATCTACATAATCTAATACAAAGATTATTATTAATAAATCGAAAAAAATAGGAGTGCCTCACATGAAAAATATTAAAACAAACAAGGGATTGCCATTTGGCAATCCCTTTCTTTTGTTCTAATTATTTATATCAAGCTCTTTTTCTCTTAAACGTTTTAGTTCAAAGTTCCAAGTACTTACCAGAACTAAGACTGATCCGATCCAAGCTAGTGGGTTAGCCATGGCTGCTCCATAAAATCCGAAGATTCTAACCAAAACTAAACCGGCAAAGACTCTCATAAATAGTTCGGCAATTCCTGCAATAGTAGGAGCTTTCTGATTACCCAAACCTTGTAATGTATATCTTACAATAAATAAAATCGAAAGTATAAAGTAAGATGAACCATTGAAATAGTAGTATATTTGAATTAATTTTAGAACATTATTTTCTGGACCATTCATAAATAGGTGAGAAATATTTTGACCAAATATGATTAATAAGAATCCGATGATAATACTTGAGATGATTGAAATAGTCAGACCATCTCTTACCCCTCTCAAAATACGAGAGTATTTCTTAGCTCCTAAATTTTGAGCTGCAAAGTTAACCAAAGTAATTCCAAAACTCATGGCAGGTAAGGTTGCTATTTGTTCAACTCTACCAGCGACAGTATATGCAGCCACTGCATCAGGTCCCAAAGTGTTGAGAGAAAATTGTAGAATTATTGAACCAATGGCAATTATTGATGCTTGAAATCCCATGGGCATACTTATACGTAAAAGTTCTTTTATTTCTTTCCAGTCAATTTTGAAATCAGACCATTCCAAAATTAAAGCTGGTATGTTTCTTCTTATATAGAAGAACAAAATTACCATGGTGATTCCTTGAGCAGCGACTGTAGCAAAACCAGCACCAGAAACTCCCATATGAAATACTAGTATAAATAGTAGTTCCAAAACTACGTTGAGAATAGTACTTACTATTAAATAGAACAAAGGAACTCTTGTGTTGCCCAATGCTCTCATTGTGTTGGCTAAGAAATCAAACCCAACAAAAGTAAAAGTACCACCAAAGATTACCTCCATAAAAATGAACGAATCATGAATTAAGACATCAGGTGTATTTAATAACTTTAGTAGGGGATAGGCAAAAGACATTGCCAAAATTGTGATAATAATAGAAGTTCCTATCGAGATAAGTAAGCCAGAAGCAAAACTCTTCTTAACTCCTTTTTCATCACCAGAGCCATATCTTTGAGCCGACATTATGGATAATCCACTTGTCATACCTTGTGCAAATCCGATTATTAGAAAAAATATTCCCCCACAGGCTCCAACACTGGCAAGAGCATTGACACTGATTGTTTTTCCGACAATCAAAGTATCAATGAAGCTATAAAATTGCTGAAAAAAGTTTCCAAGTAGCAAAGGAATGGTATAAAGAAAGATCACTTTCATTGGCTTTCCGACCGTTAAATCATTCAACTTTGTTACCTCCTCCTTAAAAATGTAAAAATTATGTCATTTAACGACAAAGATACGCTAAAATAATCGATAATTTAAGTTAATAAGTAAATTTTATAAAAAACATTAGTTTTTCTCTGAAAAATCAGAAAAGATAAAACATAGTGTTTTCAATGGTCTAGACGATTTTATATTTCATAACCATTACCAACATGACAAATCGCGCTTTTTTGTAATTAATTAACATTGTTCGTGTAATATCTAGCTGTTAGTATAATCCCCATAGCAAATGAGTGCTATCAAATTTACTTACATAAAGGATGTTTATATTAAATGAAAAAAACACTACTAACTACTACTATAGTTGCTGCCTTCGGAATTTTTGCAGCATCTACAGCAAATAATGCACAGGCTGCAGTTGCTAACGGTAACGGAACAGTTACTGTAGAAGCAGGAGATACATATAAGAGTATTGCCGCTAACAACAATATGACTATTGCTCAACTAGAACAAACAAACGGAAGAGAAGTTGGTGGGTTCGACTTGATTTTCCCTGGGGAAGTAGTTTATCTACAAAATACTTCATCACAATCAGCTCAAACACAATCTACAACATCAACAACAAACTCTACAGCAACAGTATCTAATGAATCATACACACCACAAGCTACAACTACATCAACAGCTACTTCAGCTGGATCATTCAAGATTAGTTTCTACGATCCTGCTGTTTTAGGATCAAGCATGGGCTACAACGGTGTAGCTGCAAATCTTTCAGTATTCCCAAGAGGAACACAATTAAAGATCACACTTTCAAATGGTACAGTACTATACAGAATAGTTAATGATACAGGATCATTTGCTTACAGCAATCCTTATCAACTAGATGTTGCTATGCCAAGTTCACAAATTCCTGGATATGGTGTTACAACAGCATCTGTTCAAGTTATAGGATAATTATTTAAAAAAGCATGCCTTATAGGCATGCTTTTTTTTATTCCATTCCAATTAATTGAAAGTTGGAAACTTGTTTTAATTCTTTTATTCTTAAAATTAAGGTATCCATAGGGATGTTTAAGTTTTTAATATCCATCGAAACACTGACATTAGCCATGTTATTAATTGGAATATTCTGATTAATAGTCAAAATATTGGCATCAGATTCAGATATGATCTGGAGTACCTCTGCTAATAAGCCACTCTTATGCTCAATCATAAAAGAAATCAGGGCATGACGATCATTCTTGTGCGTGTTTTCGTTTAGAAAAACCAAATCCTTGTATTTATAAAAAGTACCACGGCTAATATCTACAGCTTTCACAGCTTCACTAATGTTTTTTGCTGCTCCAGATTTTAGAAGCTTTTGAGCTTCAGCAACTCTACTTACAGAATCAGATAAAATAGAACTATCTACTATATAATACTTTTCCATGATTTTTCTCCGCCATTTGTTTCTACCATAATATCACGAATTATATTCGGATATTTACGTATTTTTATTATATGTGAATATTTGTTATCCTTTAACCATGAAAGGGGTCTAATATTTTGAAAACATTAATTGTTATTTCCCATCCTGATATAGAAAATTCCAATACACAGCAGTTTTTACTGCAAGGTGCAAAACATCAAAATGTAGATACACTGCATTTAGACAACTACAGCTTTAATAGCCAAGCTAACCAACAAAGTAATCTTGAGAAATATGACAGAATCATATTTCAGTTTCCACTCTATTGGTACAGTGCACCATATAGTTTGAAAAAGTGGATAGATGAGGTTTTTACTAGAGGTTTCGTCTATGGGTCTGAATCTAAACTGATAGGCAAAGAGTTTGGGATTGTTGTCTCAACAGGTATGCCTGAAAAGAATTTTGCTGTTGGTGGTGGAGATGGTTATAGCATTGACCATATAATGACACCTTATTATGCACTTGCAAGAAGAGCAGGCATGCAGATTCTTCCTACTCTCAAAGTATTTCAATTTTATAATATGAGTGAGCGCGAACATATGAGCTTACTTGTAGATTATCAAAGATACATTACTCAAAAATATCCAGATACGTTAGAAAACAAAATAGAATGGTTTATTAATCAATTTGATGAACAAGTTGATGAGTTTGACAACTCTGAACCAGTAAAAAATCTCTTAGAAGATCTGGGTATAGAACTAGACACTCTGAAGTTAACCGTTGAGGATATAAAGAATGGAGGAGACTCTAATGAATAATTTTGAGTGGGTCAAGGAACAATTACAATTATCTGAAGATTCTCAGAGTAGCTATCTATCTAAGTCTTTTGTAGTTAGTCTTGAAAATTTATTCGATGATATCGAAGAGAGAAAGCAACAATACGAATATGAGATAGACGGTAAACTATGGGATCATGGTAGTTGGTAAATATCAACATAATAATTAATCGTTTATGGTAAAAAAAATTTCTATAGTTGATTAAATTCACCATAAATATTTTGTTATAACTATTACATAGGCATTTAGTGTTTTTATCGCAAATGTTTTTAGGGAAATCATTCAAATTTATACCAGTATTTTTGAATTGAGAGGAATTATTATGAGTAGAAAAATTCTAAAGGCTTCTGTTCTAGGCTTAGGTCTACTAGCAGGCGCCGTATCTACAGTTACAGCCAATATTCAAGCTGCAGATATTGATCCAAATAACATCACGGATGTTTATGATACAAAAGCTACCATTGATTTAAGTGCAGGAAACCTTTCTTTGAATTCTGTACCCACAATTGTATTTAATAGTGGAACTGCTGGTCTGGCAAATACGCTAACCGCAAAAACAGCGGGTGACCTTGAAGTTAGTAATCCAGGTAATGAAGCTGGCTGGAGTGTTACTCTAGATGCTTCAGCATTTGTAGATAGTAGTAAAGCAGTATTACTTAAGGGACCAGTATTCCATTTTCCAGCAGGTGTAGTTACTGAAGATAGTGGTGGAGATGTCACAATGCCAACTTCACATGAAGTTACTGATCTTATGGGCATGGGAGCTATTGAAGTACTATCAGCAGGTAGTGGTGAAGGACTAGGTACATTCACTACAAAATATAATTTAGATGATATAACATTAAAAATTTCATCTGGAAACGTTTCCGGCGAATATAAGTCTACCTTAAACTGGACATTAACAGATGCATCATAGTATCATATGTATATAATTCAATTAAGGGAGAATTTATATATGAGAAAAACACTACTAACTACATCAATTCTTAGCGTAGCAGTGCTAGGAAGCATAGTTGCACCTACTGCTGTATTGGCTGATACAGAAGGATCTACAACAGCTACTGCAAGTCTTCAAAGTGGAGATCTTGCACTTGTTTCAGTACCAGATTTTAAATTCACTGAAGGTACTGCTGGTATTGCAGGAAGCGTAAAAGCTAGCGAAATATCTAACCCAATCAAGGTATCTAATCCAGGTAACATCGAAGGTTGGACTCTTACAGTAAACGGTACACCATTTATTAATGATTTAGACAAAACTACTGAGATTAAGGGTGGAGTATTTAATCTATTGGCTGGTACAGTTGCAGCAACATCAGAAAATGGCGTTACACAGGCACCTTCAGCAGCTGACGTTGCAAATATGTCTGATAAGACATCACATACTATCCTTTCTGCTACTGCAAGCAATGGTATTGGTGAATATACTGATACATTTACAAATGATCATGCTACTTTGACATATCCAGCTGGTAATACTGCTGGATCATACACATCAACATTAACATGGACACTTGTTAATGGTGTTACAGCTTAATTAAGGGAGAATACACTATGAAAAAAACACTTATTTTTGGTGCAGCCACTGCACTTGCTTTAACAACAATGGCACCTACAGTTGCATCAGCAGCTGTAACAGGTAGCCCCAAAACATCTGAAGCTGATGTTACTCTAGACGAGGGTAATCTTGACCTTACTAAGGTTCCTAGCTTCACATTTGGTACAATCAATGCCGGTGTTGCTTCAGACTTGAAAGCAGCTCCAAAAGAGGACCAACAACTAACAGTTACTAATGCCGGTGTTATGACTGGATGGAATGTTACAGTTAGTGCTACAGCCTTCACTGATGGTACTAATACTTTGACACTTAAAGGTGCAGCATTGTCTCTAGAAGCTGGTACACCTACATCTGACAGTACAGATGGCGTTCCCACTGCCAAAGCTGTTGCAATCAATGACAAAGAAAACTCTGTTTTCTCAGCTGCAGCTGGACAAGGTCTTGGTGAATGGGTAAATAAGCTTGGTGATGGTCAAGCAAGATTGGTTATTCCTTCAGGATCACAACCAGGAAGCTACAAGTCAACACTTACATGGACATTGACTGACGCTCCTGCATAATCTATCATTTATAAAGTAACTTAAGAAATCAATTCTATGATAGAATTGGTTTTTTATTTTATATAGAAAAGTTAAAATCAATTCAAAATAACAAAAAAAATTATAATAAAACTGAAAAAACGCTAAAATATCTAGTGCTATAATCTAGTAGAAGGCGATATAGGTTTCTATATTTCATGTTTTTTCGGTTGAGGAGAATATTTATGAAACGAAAGTCTTTAGTATTAGGGATACTTGCTTTATTTTTAGGTTTAGGGACAATATTTGGAATCCAAACAGCTAAAGCTGAAGAAGTTTCTTACAACGTATCTGCAGAGAAGGCAGATAATCAGATCAATCCAGATGTAACTTACTTCGATCTTTTAGTTGATAAGGGTTCTAGTCAAGAATTGACTATTTATATTCAAAATCAAAGCTCATCAGCAAAGAAATATAAAGTTTCTGTGAATAGAGCATTGACTAACCGTAATGGTGTTATTGATTATGCTAGTCATGGGACTAAGTTAGATTCATCTACAAAGTTTGATATTGAAAAAATGGTACCAAAACCACAAACAGTAACAGTAGAAGCTAACTCTACAAAACAAGTTAAGTTACAATTAAACACTCCAAATGAAGATTTTGATGGTGTAATTTTGGGTGGTATTAGAGTGGAACAAGAAAACCAAAATAATACTGCTAAGAAATCAAATTCTAAACAAGGCGCAACAATTGTTAACAAATTTGCTTATGTTATTGGTTTGCAAATCAGACAAAATCAAAACGAAGTAGCACCTGATTTGAAGATGAATAAAGTAGGAGCACAACAGTTCAATTATTCAAATTATATTACTGCCAACTTGCAAAATATAAAACCAACTGTTGTTCACAAATTAGAAGTTAATGCCAGAATTACAGAAAAAGGCAAGAATGCTACAGTGCTGAAAGCCAAGAAGTCTAACATGTCTATGGCACCTAACTCTAATTTTGATTTTCCTATCAGTACCAATGGTAAAGCTGTCAAGGCTGGTAATTATACTATCTATGTTAATGCTCAGTCTAGTGATGGTCAGTACAAGTGGTCATTCAAGAAAGACTTCGTAATATCAAATGCAGATGCTAACAAGCTTAATAACTCTGCTGTAGATGTTAAGAAGGGCGTTAACTGGTTCTTGATTATACTTATTGTATTCTTATTAATTATCGCAGGTCTCCTAATATACCTATACTTCAACCAACGAAATAAGAAACACACTCGCAAATAATGATTCACAAATTATGAGGTATAACGATGTTTTAAAAAAGCCAGAAAAAATATCTTAAATATGCAGTTTTAAGTTCAGCATTGTTTTTAGGGGTTGCTGGAATTACGGCTAGTTCTACTAAGGTAAAAGCTGACGACTTAGTAGCAAATGCACTAAAATCAGCTCCTTTAGGTGTATCATTGTCTGACGGATCTACAGGTATTAAACTGTTTGAACCTGGTACTATAAAGGGTGGTCTGTTGAATATATCTAATGTGAATGATGCATCCGTTAAGTCTTCTACAAATCCAGATTCAACTGGTACTGATGTACTAATTATTAACCAAGGTGACTCAGGAGCTTGGCTAGGATTAGGTAGTGCAGCTTCACTTGGAACTATGTGGTCAACTAATATCAATAGATTTGATTTGAATAAAGACCAAACTGTTTCCATGTGGGTGTACTTTGGTAATAGAGGTAGTAAAGCAGGATCTGGTATGGCATTTGTTGTTCAAAATGATCCTAAGCCAACTTCTGCATCTGGTTATTCCGGTGGTGCACTGGGAGTCTACGGTTCAGATACTGGTAAGGCATCATCTATTGCTACTGGTGCTGTTCAAAATTCATTTGCGATTGAGTATGATACCCAATCTGATTCTACTAAGGGATCAGGTACTAGTTGGGATATTATTCAAAATGATGGCACTGCAGCATTCCCATCAGGACATATGGCAGCTACATATCCAGGAGATGCAAGTGCCTATAATATTTTTAGCTATACAACCGCAGGTATCTTCTCACATAATTACGCATCAATAAACCATAATGAACTTGGCGGCTTTCTAAAACCTGAAAATACTGATAGTACTGATAAAGTTATAGCTTCTGATGGTCAGTGGAGACATACTACGGTTCACTATGATAGTACTAACCAAACTATGACATACTCTATCAATGATAAAAAACTAGATGGTGAAGATTTGACTCATCCAGATTATTCAGATCCAAATAATTCTTATTTCTATAAGTCTGTTACGGTACCATTTGACAAGAGTAAAATATTTGCTAATGAAGGTGAAACTTCAGCTGCAACAGGTAAGGTAAGATATGGTTTCACAGGTGCTACCGCAAGTAGTGCTTATGAAACAAATGCCGTGGTATTCGACAAAGTGCCTAATGTTGTCGATGCTGATGGTGCTGTTAAAGTGGTAGATAAATCAAAAAATGGTAAAGTTCTTAAAGCAGGTGATGAGGTATCACCTGCTGATGAATTGACATATACATATGACTTAAGTTACTTAGGTGGATTGCAATCATGGCAAAACATCAGAACTACAGCAACCTTGGCATCTGAAATGCAACAAGATGGAAATAACCTGTTTAATTTCCAATCTACTACAGATAATCCTACAGCAGGTACTGTTACGTATCGTCTAGATTCTAATATTTTAGATACAGTAACTTTGAATATGCAGAATGGTGGTAATTTAACTCCTAATACAAATACAGTTAAGTATACTCTAAATTCTAATCTTTCTGGTTCATCTAAGAATGGTGCTTTATTAACATTCACAGGTAAAGTAGGGGATAAGACAGATGGTAACGAGGACGTCTTTGCAGATGCTACACCTGCTATCTTCCAAGGTAATAACCATTTGCTATACCTTACACCACCTGACTTCTACGTCAGAACTAAGAAGGACATGGCTCTTGAAGTAGATCCTAATGAAAGAGTTACACCTGACGTTACTGACCAGGTGCAACAACAGTATTCTACGAAGATGAAAATGCTGTCTTGAGTCCTCATGTTAGTTTTCCTAAAGATGATGCTACCAACAACTTCAATCCAGATAATGTAACTATGGATGTTACCTTGAATGGTACTCTTCTAGATCCTAGCCAATACAAGATAGTTGTAGATCCCAATGGTACTGGTGCTGATGATATATATCAAGTACAAATCAGTAATAGCATGATAAATGTTGGTGAAAACAATGTCAAAGTTAAGGCAAACTATACTGGTGATTCTCACAGTAATGAAGTTAACTATGTAGTAACTAAGAAACCTAAGGATTCATTGAAGTTTGGTGATGTTAGTGATCAAGCTTCATTCGTAGGTGGTAATCTTGATGGACACACAGACGAACACAAGAGAGATTCTGATTGGAAACTATCATTTGCTGACGGAAGATTAGGAACAACAACTTGGAATCTTTATGCAGAATCTACTGATTTCATGAATGAAAATCAAGAAGAACTAATCGGAGCACCTATATTCAATG
This sequence comes from Companilactobacillus metriopterae, assembly GCF_002762335.1. Taxonomy (NCBI): domain Bacteria; kingdom Bacillati; phylum Bacillota; class Bacilli; order Lactobacillales; family Lactobacillaceae; genus Companilactobacillus; species Companilactobacillus metriopterae. The sequence goes on from NZ_CP024610.1 coordinate 794,678, forward strand.
ATGGAACTAACTCATCATCTATACAAGGTCAATCAGCTCTGGTAGCTTCTTCAACAACATCAGAAGAATTCCTTCTTACAGATATCATTAAAGATGTTTGGAATGAACAAACTGGTGTTAAACTAGAAACAACATCTAAAACTAAACCAGGTTCATATTATGGTACTATTACATGGACATTGGCAGACGTTCCCTCATAATAAATAATAAAAAACAGCAAACAATGTTTGCTGTTTTTTTTATTATTTTATATTAAAACTTCGTTGATCAAATTACGCAAAACTATAACGCAAAGATGATATAATTATTCTACTCTATAGGGTAGGATCTTAGAGTTTGTATAATAAATGAGGTTTGTTATATCTTGATTTAGGGCATTTTTTGATAAAGGAGTTTAGATTCTTGAAACAAAATTATAAAATGCTCACAGCTATATTTGTATTTATAAGTTTTATATTTACTGTTTTTCTGTCTTTCAATGTCAATGCATCTTCAGTTAATGCAGAATATAACGATGCATTGAAAAATGCTCCTAGGGGTATTAATTTGTATGACGTTATGACAGTCGGTAATTTTAGAGGTAACGGGTCCTTTATGGATCAAGCTACAAATCCCGATAGCCTTGGGACTGGTATAGCGGTTGTAACCAATCAAAAGAGTAAGCAGTGTGCTATTTGGTCAAATCCTAATTATGCTTTTGACTTGAATAAGGATCAAAAATTATCCATGTGGTTAAATTTTGGTGACAGTAAGAATCCCGGAGATGGTATGGCATTTGTCCTACAAAATGATTCCTCTGGTACAGGTGCTTATGCTGGTAAAGGCGAGTCTATGAATGTATGGGCGGTTGATCGAGTACCTGATCAAGGCAGTACAGCCGTTATTGCTAATTCAGCTATTTCAAATTCTTTAGCCATAGAATTTGATACGTACGTTGATAACAATAACGATCTAAAACATGCCGGTACTTCTACATCATTTGATACTGGTATTGCCAATGGGGATCAATATATCGCCTGGAATTATCCCGGAGATATAAATACTTACAATCAATTTTATGATCGTGATCCATTGGCTTTCTTCAATAAAAAATATTGGTATTCAATGAACCATAACGATTTTGAAGGTGATTTGAGATTAACAGATGGTAAGTGGCATCACTTGACGATTGTATGGGATAAGAAAGATCAGACTTTGAAGTATTCGTTCAATGATAAAAATATGGACGGATCTGATGCTGAATATGATAATGATAATTTTACTAAGACTATAAAAGTTGATAAGAGTAAGTTTAATTCTGATAACGATAAACTTATATGGGGATTTACTGGAACATCAAATGCTAGTACCCAAAATAATTTTGTCGTTATGGAAACTGTACCAAGCGATATCTATACCGAATCCAACATAACAGTTCATAACGATACCTATGGTGATGACATTGGAGACAATGGCTATATAGGGGTAGGTAATAGAATTCCGTATAGTTATAACTTGAACTACAAGGAGGGTGGTAGACCTTGGAAAGACATAAGTGCTTCTATCCCTCTACCTAACAATGTAGCGTTAGATAAATTTCAAGTTTCATATCCAGATGGTAGCGTTCAAAATATTGACTTAAATAATATTGATTCAAAGAATCAAATGGACTTTAAGTTGGATAAGCCAATGAAAAAATCTGGAGACAAAATTCAAGTTAATCTAAGTGGTATTGTAGTAGATACCGCTAGTAAACAAGATTTTAAGATAAAATCAGGATTAGCAAGATTTTATTCATCAGATAACGTTGAGACTATAGGAAGCCCTACAATTGATGTTGTGACTTCTAAGAATATTCAACTTATAGCTGATCCGATTGATGATGAAAATCAAACTATCAACTTTGGTGAAGATGCACAAGTTAGAGGAAAATTCAGTTATACCAATTCTCTAATAAATGGATTTAAAAATTCAGATTTTAATCTTTACACATCATTAAATGATGGTGAAATTGTTAAGAATGATATAACTGATGCAGCTCCAACAGGTACCTTTAAATATGTTATTAAATCTAAAGATTTAAAACTTGGAGATAACAAATTAGATGTATTCGTAAGAGACAAGACTACTGGTGTTTCTAACGAAATCACATATAATATCAAGGTTACAAGAACACCTGGTACTTTAAAATTTGGTGAAGTAAGTATAGTGATTTCAATTCTACAAAGTTGAATGGAAAAAACAAGCTATTAGGTAGAAATTCTAGTGATTGGAAAATAGATGTATTCGATGGTAGAGATATCGGATCCAAGTGGCAGCTTACAGCCTATTCTTCTAAATTTGTAACTGAAGATGGTAGGTATCTTCAAGGTAATCCTATATATAGATTCTTTGTATATGACCAAATCTTGGGTGATGAAGCTATTCTGATATACAATAAGACCACATCAGATTATGATGATCTAACTTCAGTTTCTGGAGATTGGGATGCAGATACAGGTATCTTGATGCGTGTTGATAAGAATGCAGCATCAGGTAAGTACACTGGTACTATAACTTGGGTGTTAGAAGACGTTCCACAATAAAACAAACTAAATTATAATTTAGTTTGTTTTTTTTGTTATAATAAATTATCAATAAGTATGGGGGGATTTTGATGAATAAATCAAGAGTTGAGGCATTTACAGATGCTGTATTAGCAATTATTTTGACCATAATGGTCTTGGAAATTAAGATACCTGAATCAACACATCTAAGCGCTATATTAGAGGAAGTACCATATATACTTTCGTATGCTGTTGGTTGGTTGTTCATTGGAGTGGCATGGTATAACCACCACTATATGTTTTCAAAGACTAAAGTTGTCAGTAGAAGAATTTTTTGGGTAAATAATTTTTGGATGTTTTCTACATCATTTGTACCAGTTGCGACTGCATGGATTGGTAAGGATATAAATGCCCGTGGTCCTGAAATTTTTTATACAATAGTTTATACTATCTGGTCTATAGCATATGCTCTTTTGACATATGTGATAATAAGCGAGAATGAGAAAAGTGGTCATCCTGAAATTGCTAACGATATCAGAAGTATGGCAATATATATAGTTTTAACTAATTGGAAGTTATCTATAGTAGAGATTGTTATAGTGGTTTTAATTCTGATCTATATGCCAGCATTATTGCTAGTGTTAGTTACGTTACAAATAATTTTTGTAGGTGCTAGATTCAACGCCGATAGTGATAAATTATTTTGAGGATTAGAAAATGAATGCTGAAATTTTAGAATATATAGATAACATAAGCAATGCTGAGAATCGGAAAAAGTTCAAATCAATTATTGATTGGACTATGACTAATTATCCCAAGCTAGATATGAGAATGGCATGGAATCAGCCAACTTTTACAGATCATGGAACATTTATTGTAAGTTACAAATCTACAATAGATCATATTTCAGTGACTTCAGAAGTTTATACTATTCAAAAATTTACTAAAGAAATAAGGAATTCAGGTTATAAGTATGGCAAGATGACATATCAGATTCCATACTCAGAAAATTTTGATAGTAAATTGCTCCAGACATTAATAGACTTCAATATTTCAGACAAAAGAGATACTACCAGATTTTGGAGAAAAAATTCAGACGCATAAGCGTCTATTTTTTTGTTGAAAATAAGAACATATGTTCGTATAATATTATTGAGGATATAAAAATGTTATCAGATGAAGAATTGAATAAATTTTTTTCCCAGTATCAAGATAGAGGAATGAAGAAGTGGCAGGGATATCACTTGAGTGATCACACCGCCTCTCTCAAAAAAGAGTCTAAAGTTAGGAATAAGTCTGTAATAGAGTTGGAGCAGATGAGTTTAGAAGATATAACCCAAATATTGAGTGAGAGTTATGTAAATAATAAAATAGTGTCGCTTCAAACCAATTTTATTAATAACGATTTACATTTGGTTGAAGAATTTCAAGGAAAAATAAAGGGTTATTTTGAAAATTCTGTTTTTTTAGATTCAACTGAAATTCAAATAAGTATGATAAGAAATGTCAGATTAATTGAGGTGGATAATCATGTATGACTACAAATCAGAACCAAAACATCTAATATTCATGATAGATAATAAGTCATTCTTCGCTAGTGTAGAGTGTGTTAGGAGGGGATTGAATCCACTTGAGGCAATATTAGTTATAATGTCCAAGAGACCAGGTGCTAAGAATAGTTTGGTGATGGCTAGCTCTCCTATGGCAAAGAAAAAGTATGGAATTAAGAATGTTACTCGAAAGCAGGATTTGCCAAAAGTTAGCGATATTATTGAAGCATCACCGAATATGAATCTATACATAAAGCGAAGTATTGAAATCAATAATATATTTAGAAAATATGCTGCTGAGGAAGATATTAATGTTTATTCGATAGATGAATCTCTAGTTGATATGACTAAATCTTGGAAACTATTTGGAGATACGCCAGAAGAAGTCGCTAGAAAAATTCAGATTGAAATAAGAGATACTTTAGGACTTTATGTTTGTGTTGGGATAGGCGACAATCCATTACTAGCCAAGCTAGCATTGGATAATGAAGCTAAAAATAATAAGTCATTTATGGCACGTTGGACGTACTCAAATGTACCTAGTAAAGTTTGGAAAATCAGAAAATTAACTGATTTCTGGGGCATAAATAATCGCACCGCACGTAGATTAAACAAACTTGGCCTATATAGTATTAGTGATATTGCATATTCTGATCCGAATAGACTTATCAAAGAGTTTGGGACTATTGGAGCTCAACTTTTCGCCCATTCGTGGGGAGTTGACCGATCAATAGTTTCTGAAAAATATATTCCAAAAGTAAAATCTTACAGTAATTCGCAGGTATTGCCACATGTTTATAGTAAAAAAGATGATATAGAAGTAGTGATAAAAGAGATGGCAGAGCAAGTTGCTGCTAGAATAAGATTTCATCATCAAAAAACATCACATATATTTTTATTCATCGGTGGTTCATATGACAAATTCAGCAAAAAACGGACAGGATTTAGTAAGTCTAAAAAAATTACTGCTACTAATTCTAATTCTGTATTAAAAAATGAATTAATAAAAATGTTTAGAGATAGTTGGCAAAATGAACCTGTCTTACATATGGCAGTTGGTTTCAGTGATCTAGATGATGATACTGATATGCAAATGAATCTCTTTGTCGATCCTGTAAAGCAAGTAAATAGTCGAGATATTGATTATCTGGTAGATGAGATTCGTAATAAGTATGGATTTACTTCTATTGTTAAAGCCAGCTCATTGTCTCATGGAGCCACAGCAATCAATCGATCAGATCTGGTTGGAGGACATCGTGGAGGAGAATCATACCAATAAAAAAGACCACCTTTAAGGTGGTCTTTTTTAAATATTTATCAATAAGAAACCGATAGATCCAATAATGAGTAACATGACAAAGTTAACAGCTGAGAATATACCTAAGTATTTCCAAGGAGATTCTTTGAATAGGAATCGGTATTGTTTAAACGCTAGAAGATTTGCAAGAGATCCGACAACAGTTCCCATACCACCAAAGTTAGTACCTAGGAAGATAGCGTAAAGGTAATGTGAGAATTTTGAAACAAGGATTGTTGTAGGGACGTTACTTATAAATTGACTAATAATTATTGAAGAAAAATAGGCACCGTTTTTTGTATCTATGATACTAGATAGATAGTTTACAATTTGCGGTTCTCTATTGATACTTCCTATTGTCAGGAAGAAACACATGAATATCAAAATCACTGAATAATCGACTGATCCTAATATTCTGGGATTGATTATAAAGACTAAAATTAATGCAGAAGCTAGTGATATCCACATAGGGATAACTGAGAATACCCCTAAAAATATTATTACTGTTACAAAACCAGAGAGTGTAATACTAGGAATATTGAGATCAAATTTTGGAAGTTGATTGAACTTAACTTCTTTTTTTGGGAAAAATCTGGTTAGAAGAAACATTAAAGTAAAAGTTATTAATGTTATAGGAGTAGACATTTTAAAGAAATTTAGAATATCTATATTGAAGTGAGTAAGTAAAAATAGATTGTGTGTGTTACCGAAAGGAGTGAAGATACTTCCCAAGTTCGCTGACATTGTAATAACTATAATTGGGAAAATAGGATCTACATCTAAGTGTTTAGAAATTTGATAAAAAAGAGGAACTAATGTAAGAATTGCAACATCATTTGTTAGAAACATTGCTCCAAAAAAAGCTAATCTGGACAAGGTCCACAGCAGCTGTCTGGTTGTTTTGGCTTTATGAGTTAATCTAGAAGCAAAATATTCTAGAAAATCTAGATATTCGTAAATTTGAATTATTATCATCATAGACAATAAAGAAAAAATTGTTTTCCAATTTATATCCATTAACTGTGGTGGGCTAATTAAAATTGAAGTTATGATAACTGCTATAGCAGCCACCCAAAGAACATGATCAGAAAAAATTCTTTTTAAGATGTTCATTTAAAAATCCTCTATTTAATCAAATTATCATTAACTATAATATGTTATCCCTTTTATAAAGCCTTTTCAAACTAAATAATTATAGTAAATAATAAATTTTCCAAAAAAAGCAAAAATTGGAAATAAAATACAAAAAAATTACGTAATTATTCTTGTAAGAATAATTAAATTTCTTACAAATAGAATGTAGAGATATACTTACCGGTATTTCTGTATTATTCGGAGGTAATATTTAAACAATGAATAAAAAATGTTTAGCGCAGTTTATTATTATTTTTACAATATTTTTATTTTTTGCTCAAAACATTAAGGCAGACGCAGATTTAGATAAAGCACTTTTGAATGCACCATTAGGGGTTAAGATTTCAGGTATTTTTACTCCGGGCACACAGTCTGGTAACTCTGCAAAGGTTATGTCTGTAACTAATCCTTCAATTAAAGGAACAGATGCTATTCTTATAACCCCCGCCGATACTCAAAAGCTTGGTTCGATTTGGTCGACTGATTCCAATTATTTTGATTTATCCAAGAATCAAGTAGCGTCAATGTGGATGTATTTTGGTAATCGTGGATCCAATGCAGGTGATGGGATGGCATTAGTTTTGCAAAATGATAGTAGGGGATTAAAAGCGAACGGTTACAAAGGTCAAGCTCTAAATGTCTATGGAAATGATCAAGCTAATTATTCCAGTTCTAGTCAAATAGCATCTACTGGGATACAAAATTCTTGGGCATTGGAATTTGATACATTCTTAAATCAAGATGATGGACGAGATAATGCCGGAATTGCATCTTCTTTTGATTTGGGTAATAAGAGTAATGGTGATAACAAAATTATAAAAAATGGTCACATGGCATCAACATACCCTGGAGAATCCAGCTCATATGTCAGATACAGTAGTGAATCTTCAATTTTGGGAGATAAATATTGGTATGGTTTGAATCAATATGGCCTAATCAATGGGGTTATCAATTCAGATGCCAATTGGCATCATGTTACTTTGTCTTGGAACAAAGATACTCAAAAAATGACGTATACAATAAATGATAAAAAACTAGACGGAACGCCATTGTATCAAGCTCAGCCAGGATATGCATATCAAACAAAGACTATTGATTTAGACGTAAAAAAATTAGGAACTGCAGCAACGTCAACAGGTCATATTAGATATGGGTTTACTGGATCTACAGGTGGATATTATGCAAATAATGTAGTTATCTTTGATTAAGTACCAGATTTAGTTAACTCAAGAGTAAACGCAACTATTTATGATGAAACTCAAAATAAATATTTAAAGAACGATGATGAAGTATCTGTTGGTGATAAGCTCACATATTCATATACTCTGAATTATGATAGTGGTAAGCAATCTTGGCAAAACATTAATGAGGTTACACAGTTAGCTAATAATAAAAGTGTTAACTTCTTAGATTACGATACTTACCCTGCAAATGAACTAGGATATATCAATTATTCTAATGGTGATTCGGAAACAATTGCGATGGATAAGGATATGGATGGCAACAATTTGGTTAAACATTCGTTTAAAAATGAATTGTCAAATAGTATTAATCAGGCAGTTAATGTTTTTAAATGGGTAACGGTTTCGGCTGATAATCAAGATAAGTATGTAAAAAGTGAATTAGCCAGATTTATTGGTAATAATAATATTGGGGATGTCAATACACCTAGTTTTTATATAAGAACTCAAAAAGAAATGGCTATGACTGTTGATCCTAGTGAGCAAACCACCTCTAGTACGGAAGGATCAAAAATAATAAGTTATAACGCTGATGCGATAATAGCTCCTCATGTTAAATTTACTAACAATGATGCGACAGATTATTTTAACCAAGATCATTTAAAAATATATGTAAGTATCAATGGTTCAGATTATGAAGAATGTAAGTATTCAGTTCAAAGTGACAAAGAAACATATAACTTAAAACTTAATAATTCAGATCTTAATTACGGTAAAAATGATGTTTCAGTTTATGCGACTTATACTGGAAATAGTAAATCAAACGAAATTCACTACGTTTTAGATAAGAAACGATTAGGTGATTTGAAATTTGGAACTGTTTCAGACAAAAGCTCATTTAGTAACACTACTTTAGATGCAAAAGACCAACTAGTAGGAAGAAATAACGATTGGTCTCTAAATGTTATTGATACCAGAGAACCTAGTGGTTTTTGGAAAGTATCAGCAGATTCTGGTTCATTTGTAGATCAAACAACTGGAAGAAAAATGATAGGTGATGTGATTTATAAAAACAATAGTTTGGAAAGCTCTATAGTAAACAATCCGGTTATTGTTGCAGATAATAATTTGCCCAACCTAGGTGAAGATATAGATATAGTAAATTCATTGTGGAATAATTCAGATGGTATATTTGTCAGAACTTATCCAGGTGCATTGCCAGGTAATTTTATTGGTACTATTTCATGGACTTTAGAAGATACTCCATAATATTATTAATATTGAAATAAAAAAATTATAAACCTATAATCTAGTTGAATACTTTTTAAGGAGTTATTTTATGAAGAATATAGTTATAGATCAAGAAGTTATAGATTTGTTTCCAGAGATTCAACTATCAGTTTTGACACTAAATAATATCGATAATAAGGTAGATGAAAAAGATGATCCTTATTTTCAAAAATTATTAGATGATGGTTCAACAGAAGCAAAAAAATTTATAACAGAAGAAGATTTTAAAGAGAATGAAGTTGTAGATCAGTGGAGAGAAGCATTTAGAAAGTTCAAAACTAAAAAAGGTGCAAGATCTTCTATAGAAGCACTGCTAAAAAGAGTGAATCAAGAGAAGTCTTTCTCACCAATATCTCCTTTAGTAGATATCTACAATTCAGTATCATTATCATTTGGTGTTCCTTGTGGTGGAGAAGATTTAGATAAAGTTCAAGGTGATCTACATCTGGGAGTTGCTAAAGGTGGAGAAGACTTTTATCCTTTAGGAGCTGAAGAAAGTTCTCCTGCACTAGAAGGAGAAGTTATCTACTATGATGACGCTGGAGCTATATGCCGTTGTTTTAACTGGCGAGAGGCTAAACGAACAATGCTAACTGAAGATACACATAATGCTGTATTGGTAGTTGAATCAATAAACAATGAACAAGCCGAAAGATCTGCAGAAGCAATTGAAAAATTAAAGAGTCTATCTTCAAAATATTTTGATGTTGAAGGAGATAAATATACTTTAAATAAGCAGAATTCATCAGAAGAAATCTATTAAAAAAAACCAACTCATATGAGTTGGCTTTTTTATTTATTGGGCATATTGGGTTCGAACCAATAAATTACGGATTCAGAGTCCGTTGCCTTACCGTTTGGCGAATGCCCAAGAACATTAATATGTTATTACTAAACAATATTAATGTCAATTTACAAAAAAAAGATAAACTTCATTATTTTGTAGTATAGTAAGTAGGTATATTATTTACATATGATTATGGTGGGAGTAGCATGGAATTAAATTATAATAAGAATAATTTATCGGCTTGTACAAGTATATTAATTGGTAAAAAGGCTACTATTGATGGATCAACTATTATTGGTCGAAATGAAGACGCAATGGCTTCGTGGCCCAAGCATTTTGTGATTCATGAACACAAAGAGTTTGATGAAAATCAAAGATACATTTCAAAAGATAATGGTTTCCAGATGGACCTGCCTAAAGTTCGGTTTAAATATTCAGCAACTCCAGAGTGGACAGACAAATCAGGACTCTTCGAAGAAGATGGAATCAATGAGTTGGGAATAGCTATGAGCGCTACAGAAAGTGCTTATTCTAATCAACGAGTTCTGGGTGCTGACCCGTTAGTTAAAGATGGTATTGGCGAGGAATCTATGTTAACGGTTGTTTTACCTTATATAAAATCAGCACGAGAAGGTGTTGAACGATTGGGTGAAATAATATCAGAACATGGAACTTCTGAAACTAATGGAGTTTTATTTTCAGACAAAGATGAAGTTTGGTATTTTGAGAGTGGATCCGGTCATTATTGGGTAGCACAGAGAATTCCAGATGATTCATATGCAGTTGTAGCTAATCAGCTTGCAATCCAAGAAATCGATTTTGACGATAGTGATAATTTTATGTATCATTCTGAAATCCAAAAATTTGTTTCTGAAAATAATCTCAATCCATACCCGGAGACATTTAATTTCCGAAAAATATTCGGCACTCAGGAATTTTCAGATGAAATTTATAGTACCCCTCGAGTATGGTGGGGACATAAGTTTTTATCAGATGTCGATTCTAATCCTGAAAGTGAAGACTTACCGTTTATTATGAAACCTAATCGTCTTTTGAGTGTAGACGATGCTCAGGAATATCTGGCATCTCATTTTCAAAAGACCGAATTTGATCCGTTAAATGAAGGTATTCAAAGCAAGCGATATCGACCTATCAGTTTAGCCAAGACTCAAGAATCCCATGTTCTTCAAATTAGGCCAAATCTACCAATAGAAGTTGGTGCTATTCATTGGTTAGCAATGGGTGTAGCTTCACAGAGTATATTTGTTCCATTCTACATGGGAATAAATGATACACCTGAAGAATATAAGATTGGTGAGTTACCATATGATGGAAAATCAGCATACTGGACTTATAAGTTAGCGGGTGTGCTATTGGACGGGCATTACAAAGAATTTGGTAAAGATTTCCAAGCTAAACAAAAAGACATCAACATAACACTTCGCAGTATGTTAAAGAAATATGATAAAAAATCACTAGAAATTCCAGAAGGAAAATTATCAGATTTCTTAACCGATTCAAGTAATCAAATGGCAAAGTTATCTTTAGATTCTTATAAGGAATTAATTGCCAAATTGGTTACAGAATCTACTGATTTTTCACCACTTAATTTTAAAACAGATTTAAATTTATAAAATAATTAGAGGTATAGAACGATGGACGATGGTCAATCAAAAAATAAATCAATCACGCTAGTTGGATTGATTATGATGATATTTACAACAATTTACGGTTTCGCTAATACACCTGTTGCTTATGAACAAATGGGATTAGCAAGTATTATCTGGTATGTTTTTGCCGCAATCTTCTTCTTCCTACCATTAGGATTTATGATGGCAGAGTATGGATCAGCATTTAATCAGTCTAGGGGTGGTATATATTCTTGGATTGAAGGAGCAGTTGGATCAAAAATTGCCTTTGTAGGTACATTTATCTGGCTTGCTTCTTGGGAAGTTTGGCTAGTTTCAACTTCTTCAAAAATTTGGATTCCTTTAGCAACATTCTTCACAGGAAGTGATACAACTCAAAGTTGGCATTTCATGGGATTACACGGTTCACAAATTATTGGAATTCTTGCAGTTCTTTGGATTTTACTAGTAACATTTACAGCTTCACAAGGTATCGATAAAATTTCTAAAATCACTTCTATTGGTGGATTCATGATGGTGGCATTGAATGGAATATTCTTGCTACTAAGTATCGTTATGTTATTTGCTTCAGGATTCCATTTTGAAGAATCTATACACGGTATCCAAACATTTATTCAACCTGCAAACCCTGCATCGAGTGGATTGTTGGGAATGCTTTCGTTTGTTGTTTTTGCTATTTTTGCTTATGGTGGTATGGAGTCACTTGGTGGAGTTACAGATAGTATGAAAAATCCACGAAGAGACTTTCCTAGAGCTGTTTTAATTGCCACAGTTGTTATTTCAATTCTATACTCTCTATCAATTCTTCTATGGGGAGTAAGTACAAACTGGGCAGAGGTTCTTGGTAAATCAAATGTTAACCTTGGTAATATAACTTATATTATGATGAATAATCTTGGATATAAATTTTCAATATCTATTGGATTAAGTACTCAAGTTGCTCATAGTGTAGGAATGTGGTTAGCAAGATTTACAGGATTAAGTATGTTCATTCTTTATTCTGGATCATTCTTTGTCTTGATATATTCACCTATCAAAGCGTTTGTATTGGGAACTCCTAAGGAATTTTGGCCTGAAAGAGTTACTAAAGTTAACGCACATGGTATGCCCGCTAATGCTATGTGGATGCAAGCAGCATTTGTTAGTGTTTTAATTTTGGCTATTAATTTTGGTGGACGAGATGCTAAAGCATTGTATGGTGTTCTAACTTTAATGGGTAATGTTGCAACTACTGTTCCTTACTTATTCCTAGTTGGTGCCTTTCCTTTCTTTAGTATTAATGATGATATTAAAAAACCATATGTCTTTTATAAAAATAAAAAATTCATGTGGGGAACATCAATTGTTACATTTACAATAATTGCTTTAGCGATTATCTTCACACTTATACAACCAATTATCGAAGGACGTTATGTTGATGCTTTCTGGACAATAATAGGACCACTATTGTTCCTTGTTATTGCATTGATCTTATATAAAAGAGTAGATAAAAAATAAAAAAAGAGATGGAAAAATCCATCTCTTTTTTTATTTAACTGGATATTTATCTGTTAGAGCTTTAGTTCTGGCATCTAGTTCTTTTAGTTTTTCTTCATTATCATGGTTATTAATTGCTTCAATAATTATATGTGCAACTTCTTTACAATCATCTTCTTTGAAACCTCTAGAAGTGATTGCAGGTGTACCAATTCTCAAACCTGATGTTTTTGAAGGAGGCAATGGATCACCAGGAATTGATTCTTTGTTGGTTGTAATGTGAATAGAATCTAGTAAATCTTGAACTTCCATTCCATTTAAATTGGTTTCTGTTAAAACAATGTTTAGTAGGTGATTGTCAGTTCCACCTGTAAGAACTGGTATATTTTCAGTTTGGTTGAATACTTCAGCCATAGCACTAGCATTCTTAATAATTTGAGCACTGTATTCTTTGAATTCAGGTTCTAGGTCTTCGCCGAATGCGACAGCTTTAGCGGCAATGACATGTTCTAGTGGACCACCTTGAGTTCCAGGGAATACTGCAGAATTGATTTTTTTGCCTAGTTCTTCACTTGCAAAAATCATACCACCACGTGGACCACGTAATGTTTTGTGAGTGGTAGTTGTAACGATATCGGCAACGTTAATAGGTGATGGGTGAAGACCCGCAGCCACTAGTCCAGCAATATGAGCCATATCTACCATTAGATATGCATCTACAGAATCTGCAATTTCACGGAATTTATCAAAGTCAATAATACGACTGTATGCAGATGCACCAGCAACAATCATTTTTGGTTGAACTTCTTTTGCTATTTTTTGAACATCATCGTAGTCAATCAATCCATCGCTGTTTACACCGTATGAATAAAATTCGTACATTTTACCTGAAAAGTTAACTTTTGATCCATGAGTTAGGTGACCACCAGCATTTAAATCCATACCTAATACTTTATCACCTGGTTTTAAAACTGCTTGATATGCTGCAGCATTAGCTTGTGATCCTGAGTGTGGCTGAACATTCACATATTCAGCGCCAAATAATTCTTTGGCACGGTCTATTGCTACTTGTTCGATTTTATCGATATATTTACAACCACCGTAGTATCTCTTTCCAGGGTAACCTTCAGCGTATTTGTTTGTTAGTACTGATCCCTGAGCCTTACGAACATTATCAGAGACAATATTTTCAGAAGCAATCAATTCAATATTTCTATTTTGTCTTTTCTCTTCTAATTCAATTAAATCAAAAATCTCACTATCATTTTCTTTATATATCATAGCTGTTCTCTCCTTAATTATTGTTTACTATTTTACTAGTACCATCAGTGTAATTGATTTTAACTCCTTTTTCTATATTAAAGATATAGATGTTAAAGGAAACCTGTCCGTCTTTTCTGCCTTGAGCTGTTAGTGATGTCGCCATCATGTGAACACCACGAGCTACTAATTCATTTCCTCGATAGACTGGCTCTACTCGATATCTGACATAGTTCTCAGGGTTTCTCCTGATGTAGTATGCCATATCTTCTTCGTATTTGAGCATTCCAGGGTTATTCAGAGATTTTGTACCAGTGATCAAATTCTTGGGGTTGTTATTCTGTCCTGTGAATTGATAACCAATCAAATGTGATCTGTTGTATAACCAGTCATGTCCATTAATCTTTTTGTTGTGCCATCCTGTAGGATCAACATATAGCTGTTCTCTTTTGGCAGTGGGCATGATTCCTTTGTTAAGCATCGCATTAGCAACACCTGCACGATTAAGTCTATCTAAGTTTGAATATTCTTCCCATGCGCCTCTTGAAGTACTAAGCTCTTCGTCAGAAAAAGTCGGCTTATCTCCATTGATAGTAATAATTTGTTCCTTGTCATAATTTAGCTTAGCTAAATCACTATAGGAGCTATTGCTTTTGACAATGTTGTTCGCTGTACTAGGACTACTTTTTGAAGGCATCTGAAAACTCTCATAAAGTCCACTTCCACCTGCAATTACTAAAACTAGACCAGCTGTCATTAAATTACGATAAGTTTTCTTTTTTGGTTTTGTAACGTATGTTGAAAATACAATCACAACCCCTACAACAATTAACCCAATCATATACATAATTTATCCCCTTATTCTCCCATTAAGTTGTTTCAATTCTAGCATATTTGTTACTTAAAAATAAAAAAGAACTAGGACTTAGCCTAGTTCTTTTTAGATATCTTGTAGTCGTTTAATTCTTTCATCCAAAGGAGGGTGGGTGTCATAAAGGCTGGCACGTTGCTTCTTTTTCAGTGGAGTACTTATATATAGTGAGGCACTAGACTCATCAACCTTTTTCATTGGCTTACTATTATCTTTCAGTTTTTCCAAGGCACTAATCAACCCTTGAGGATTTCTTGTTAATTCTACTCCAGAAGCATCAGCAAGATATTCTCTATTTCTAGAAATTGCAAATTGAATTAAAGTCGCAATCATGGGTCCTAAAAATGAGAATACAATACCAACAATCCAGATGACAAGACGAATAATTTCTGCATTAGAGTTATTGCTCTCGCGGTCATCACTCATAGGTCTTGCCCAAAATAACATATTTGAAATCATATAGCTTAAAAAGATAATTGCAGACGAAAGTGCAATAGCAATTGTTGAGACACGAATATCATAATTACGTACATGTGATACTTCGTGAGCTATAACAGCCTCTAGTTCTTCACGATTCATCAATTCTAATAGTCCTGATGTAACTGCCACTGCAGAATGTTTAGGATCTCTACCCGTAGCAAATGCGTTAGGACTAGGGTCATCGATTATATAAACTTCAGGCATAGGAATGTTAGCGACCATGCTCATATCTTCAACAATGTGCCAGAGTAGTGGATTTTCCTGTTCAGAAGTTTTCTTAGCATTATTCATGCTCATAACAATCGAAGTCGACTGATAGTAGGTTGTCAGAATATAGAATAATGTAATTAAAAATCCAACAATCAAACCAGCATATAAATTATTAAAGAAAAAATCACCAACAAAGGCAGAAATTCCCATCAATAAAATAATGAATAATGTAAAGATTAAATAGGTTTTTCTCTTATTACGATCTATTTGCTCATAAACCATGATGCTGCCTCAATTAAAACTTAACTTCTGGCGCAGCTTTTTCAGCATCCGGAATATTTAAGTAATCCATTTTTTCAAAATGGTGAATTCCTGCAACAATGTTGCGAGGGAATGTTTCAAGAGCAGTATCATAAGATTGAACTTGGCTGTTATATGCTTGACGAGAGTAAGCAATCTTGTTTTCAGTATTTGATAGTTCTTCCATCAATTGACCGAATTGTTGATTAGCCTTTAGGTCAGGATAACTTTCTGATAAAGCAAAAACTTGGCGTAATGCACCAGTAAGTTGTGTATCAGCGTCTACTTTTTCTTGTAGGGTAGATGCATTATTTACACTATTACGTAATTCTACAATGTTGGCTAATGTTTCTTTTTCATGAGAAGCATAGCCCTTGACTGTTTCCACAAGGTTAGGGATAAGATCAGTTCTTCGTTTTAGTTGAACATCAATTTGTGAACTAAATTCTTGAGCTCTATTTCTGTACTTAACTAGTCCGTTATATGCGGCTACATAGGCTATTACTAGTATAACCAGTATAGCGATTATAATAATTGCAATCATATGTTTCTCCTTTTATATTATTAAGTATATTCTAGCATACTTAGCATTGTGTTCTATAATATGAGTGAGGTGGGTGGAAAATGAAATATATTAAACGTATTGTCATATTAGACATTATAGCAATTCTGTTATTATCTTTCTTTTCGAGTAATGTTTATGCTTCAAACGGTTCTTATATAGGTGGTATTGAACAGAAAAACGGTTGGTCTGGAACTATGATGGTGGTTAAGAACGATAAAACTGTTTATCTAAAAAGTTTTGGTTATGCAAACTATAAAAAAGATAAAAAAAATACCAATACGACTAGTTATCAAATCGATTCTATTCAAAAAAGTCTGACTGCTGGTCTTGTAATGCAACAAGTTGATAAGAAAAAATTGAAGTTAAATCAAAAATTAAGTGATTTTTATCCACAGATAGAAGGTAGTAACAAAATTACTATTCTTCAAATGTTAGAGATGACTTCTGGATTAAGGTTTGATGAAGATAATGAATCAAAACAAATAATGTCTGAGCAAGATACAGCATTATATTTAGCCAATAATACAACGTTTAATAGTAAAACATACAAGAAATGGGCTTATACACCAATCAATTATAATTTGTTAGCTGGTATATTGATGAAAGTTACTCACAAGTCTTACTCTGAATTATTTACAAAGGAATACATCAAAAAATTAAAATTAAAACATACTAAATTTGCATATGATAATGGCAAGAAAATCAGAGTTGCTGGTGGTTATACTAACTCTGATCATGAAGATAAAACTGTAAATTATAAATCACCTTTTGTTGTGCAAAAATACGAGTATCACAATGAATTGGGAACAGGACAAGTCTATATGAGTGTTGAAGACTTATATAAAGCAGAAAAATATATTACATCTGGCAAGTTTTTGACTCCTAAATCTAGACAAAAACTATATAGTCCTAGTCAAGTTTCATCTTATTCAGGCGGTTTCTACAATAGAAAGAATGACCACTATGCGAATGGTTGGGGTTATGGCTATCAGGGAGTTATCCACTTAACAGATGATAGTAAAAGCTTTGCTATTCTATTAAGTAATTATCAGAGGGATGCTTATGATTTAAAACCTTATGTTCAAAAAATATTTAGTACAATTATTTTGGAAAAAGAAAATTAATGTAACTTATATTTGATAGAAATCTTTTCATATTATGAAATGATAGCGTATACAAACATTGTTAAACTTAAGTTATCAAATAGGATAGGAGTTTAATTTGAGATCATATTTAGAATTTTGGACTAAACTATTTGTTTTTAATGCTTCAGCTACAAGAAAACAGTACTGGATTCCAGCAATAGTAAATTATCTTATTATGGGTATTTATTTCGGAGCTTCTGGAGAATACAAATATTTATATCCTAGTGTTTATCAAATCAGTTTACACTCTGAATCACTAACAGCTACAATAGTATTGTTTGTCTTTTGGTTGGCGACTTTCACTATTAGAGCAAGAAGATTACATGATACCGATAGAAGTAATTGGTGGATTCTCATTGAAATCATACCTTTCTTAGGTGATTTAGTTATATTTATATTGTTATTATTACCATCGAACCCAAATAGTAGATGGAGAGTTAATCAATCAAATACCTAGTTAAATTGGAGGAATATACATGAAGAAATATACAAAATTTATTACTGCATTTGCTGCTGCTACACTACTTTCATTGGGAACTGTGAATTATGTTGTTTTAGCTGATAAGGCAGTAGATATCGACCCTGGATTTGCTATTGATCCTGTAGATCCAATCATTGACCCTGACTTCTCAGTAGATCCTGTTGTTAACCCTGATGTTGAAGGAGTTACACCTACTGTAGATGAAAATTGGGTAAATACTCATCTGGATACTGTTGTTACTGTAAAAGATGGTTTTTCAGCACCAGTATTTGACTATGATGGCAATGCTATAGGAGAGGTTGCTCCACAAAATACTCCTTGGTATACAGACCAACAACATACAAGCCAAAAAGATGGCAAAGTTTATTATAGAATCGCTACAAATCAATACATTCTCGCTGATCAAGTAAATTAAGAAACTCCCACAAATTTGTGGGAGTTTTTATTTTGAAAATTATTTACATTATTTTTATGAAAACGCTTTTGAAAATATGATCGAATGTTAAACTAAGTATGTAAACTATTGTTAATAAATTAACAAATTGGGGTGGAAAAAATGAGTAAAAAAATTAATGCAGCCGTTATTGAAAAATTAAACGGAGATTTTGATATTAAGGAAGTTTATGTTGATGATGAACCTAAAGCCAATGAAGTTTTAGTTAATATTGTTGCGACAGGTATTTGTCACACTGATGAAGCATTAAGAAATGGACAATCAGGTGTTACAGAATTTCCAAGAATTGCTGGACATGAAGGTGCAGGAATTGTTGAAAAAGTAGGTGCTGGTGTAACAAACATCAAACCTGGAGATCACGTAATTCTTTCATATGCTTTTGATGGAACTTGTGAACAATGTCTAAAAGGACATCCATCATCATGTTTAAATTGGGGTGAACTAAATGTTGGAGGTAAGAGACCAGATGGAGCACCTACATTTACAGCCGAAGATGGTTCTGTAATAGATAATTTCTTCAATCAATCTTCTTTCGCTTCAACGACATTGGTACAACAAAACAATGTAATCGTGATAGATAAAAAAGTTGATTTGAGAAAAGTTGGACCACTTGGCTGTGGTCTAGTTACTGGTTCAGGTACCGTCTTTAATGGCTTGAACCCTCAACAAGGTAGCACAATTGTTATTGTAGGAAGCGGTGCAGTAGGTGCCGGAGCTATAATGGCTGCTAAAATTAAAGGATGCTCTAAGATTATTAGTGTTGATATCCATGATCAAAGATTAGAAACATCAAAGAAAATCGGTGCTACTGATACTATCAATAGTAAAGATTTAAATTGGGTTGAAGAAGTTAAGAAACTAACTGACGGTTATGGAGTAGATTTTGCTATCGATACAACAGGAATTAGTAAAATCATTAAAGAATGTCTAGATGTTTTGAAATCTGGTGGACACTTTGCACCAATAGCAGTTACTGACAAGTCATTAGAATTCTTACCTTGGAATGAATTGGTAGCTTCTCAAAAGCACGTTGATGGTATATTGATGGGAGATGCAGTTCCTCAATTGTTGATACCACAATTAATAGAATTTTGGCAAAAAGGTCAATTTCCATTTGATATTTTGGAAAAAATTTATGATTTCTCTGAAATTAATGAAGCAAATAAAGCTTCAAATAAAGGTTCCGTTATCAAGCCAGTTCTAATTGTTGATAAATCTTATCAAGCATAAAAAAGCTTCCTTCATTATGAAGGAAGCTTTTTTTAACTAAGAAAATTAGGATCAGTGTAAGCAGGGTTAGGATATTTGTAAAATCCTTCTCCTGCTGCAATACCCATTTTTCCCTTATCGATATATTCATTCTTTATCATGTCAGCTAATGGTTGGAATGAAGGATCATCTTTTGCGTGATTAGAGACAATGTCATAAGCGGTCTTCAATCCTACAATATCCAATATTGCAAATGGACCCATCGGAGCTTTAGTTGCTAACATCCAAGTCTTATCTATAGTTTCAAAATCGGCCACACCTTTAGCATATAGTGCTTGTCCTGCACTTAAAAATGGAACTAGCATAGAGTTTAGTATGTAACCAGGCTGTTCTTTTTTGAGTTCGATAGTTATCATACCAATGTCTTTAGCAAATTGAACTACATCCTCATAAATTCCTTTATCAGTTTTGCTGTGACCCATTATTTCAGCAGTATTGTTCTTCCATATTTGGTTTGCAAAGTGAAGAGCAATGAATTTTTCAGGTCTACCTGTAATATCAGCAAACATGCTAGGTAATAGAGTTGAAGAATTAGTAGCAAAAATTGTTTTTGATGGAGCAACTTTTCCTAATTTTTCATAGAAGTTATTTTTTATCTCAACATTTTCGGGTATTGCCTCTATCAGTAGATCTGCATCACTAACTGCCGATTTTAAGTCTGATGAAAAACTGATGATATCTTTGGCATGCTTTATAGATTTTAAATCGTCGTTTAGTTCATTAAAAGTAGCAATTTTTATATCAGGTAAAAAGTTAGGATTATAAACACCGCCATGCAATACTTTATCCATTGTTTTCTGTTGTTCACTAATTTCTTCAGTATAAATGTCAGATAAATTTTGTATAGTTTGTTTAGCTTTTTCCAGTGTTTTGTCATTTATATCGTAGATAGTTACATTAAAACCCTTAAAAGCAGATTGAAATGCAATTTGAGAACCTAAGACACCACTACCAGCAACAGTAACATTTTTTACAGTCATAATAATTCTCCTTATCTTTTTCCTTAACTGTAGTCCTAGTTTTTAATTATGTAAACGATAACAACCAATAGTTGAAATATCTAATTATTATTATTGAATATTAAAATAAAAATCTGATTTATTGTTGCTTTTAAATTGTTAAATATGTGATAATTAAGCTTCAAATATGTTATAGAGGAGATTAAGTTGAAAAGACTACTATTGTTTCAGTTATAGTTATTATTATTGCTGAACTTTTTGTTTACAACAATTCTAAGAACAAAGACAGCGTTGAGAATTCTGATCAAGCCATTTCAATTGTTAAAAAAGCAATTGGAAAAGGTAATAATGATAAAGACCCTATCGTTAACTGGTCAGTGGTTTCTTATGCTGAAAAGAAAGACGGTTCAACATTAGATCACAAGAATAAAAAAGTTTATCTAGTCAGAGGACAACACAAGTCTTACGTAAGGGCTAATCCAAAAGCAGGATCATATGATGGTGCAGACTACTATGTATATCCTGATGGACATATTGTAAAAAGAAGTGAATAAATAATTTATTTAAAATTTTAGATGTCGGTATGTTAAATAAAGTTATTTTATTATTTAAATCTATTTACAATTTTAAAAATATGTAAAATAGCGATCGATAATATGATATATTTTTATATTATAAATTAAGGGGAAAATTATGAAAAAGAGAAAGTTTTTACCGTCTTTGATTTTAGCGTCAATTTTAATTGCGCCTGTCACAACAACGGTCGTTTCGGCAGATATAGATCCAGATACATCTGATTATCAATCATCGGATTTAGTAAGCCAGCAAGATTTATCTGATGACAATTCGCTATATTTACTTAGTTCAGAAAAAAATATTTTGAATTCTGATAATGATTCTGAAAGCCAAAACTTAAATGAGAATTCCAGCTCAGATATAACAAGTAATGACAATTCAGAAGTAAATAATATCGACAACGAAAATAATATTAGTCCTAGTGAAAACGATACTATTTCCATAAGTGATATTAATCAAAAGGGAAGCACAACACATAAGACTATCCTTGGTAAGATAAATGGTTTTATCAATGATAGGATTACTGACGTCACAACAGGGACTGTGGCTGCAATAAGTTACCCATTCTTGTTTGGTAAACATGGGACACAAATTCTTTCTGATGTCAGAACTTTTATAAATCCAAATAGATACGATGTTGAAAACACATGGAATGTTTTAGATAAAAAATATAATCCAGAAGCTAGTCAAGAGTTCTACACAAATGCTCAAGATTGGTGGGACAATCAAGCAGTAAAAGAAACTATGGAAGTACCATTTTACAACGATAGCAGCAAAAATATTCGTGCAACGTATGTTGCTAATAATGCATCTAAAAAAACAGTAATAATAGGCCAAGGTTGGACTGAAAGACCAGACTGGATAGGTGTTGTTTCGAAGGTTTGGTACGACATGGGTTATAACGTATTAATGCCAAGTCAAAGAGGTCAATTCAGTAGTGATGGAAATCTACTATCATTTGGTTATCAAGATAAAAATGATTGGAAAACTTTAGTAAGTAAAGTTAATGAAATGAATGGTGAAGATGGTGAAATTGTTTTCTATGGTCAATCACTAGGGGCAAATACAGCATTGGAAGCTGCATCTGAAACTGATTTAGCAAAAAATGTAAAAGCAGTTATCGCTGATGCAGGGTATTCAACTCTACCTTCATTGGGTAATTCACTCTATGGAAAAACACTTAATTCATTTAATGGAGTGACTGGAAAATTACTTATACCAATTAATTTTAGTAGTTTACCTTTCCTGCCATATGAAAAAATAGTTAAGAATGTTGATAAAATTAACCAATTCTTACAAGGATTCAGTTTAGATGATGTATCGGGAATAGCTGCTGCTGCAAAAACAACTATCCCATCATATTTCATTACAACAGAGGATGATGGATTTATACCAGAGACACAAACAGTTGCTATGTTTGATGCAAGTAAAGCCAGCCTGAAAAGTCTATGGGTACTGACGGGTAGTGTAGGAGGTCATGCCTCAGCCAATAACGCAGTTGGTGACTATCAAAAGAATATTCAAGGATTTTTAGACCAAATCAATAAAGTTAATAACTTGTCACAAGATAATGAATTAATCGTAGCCTAATTATTTTAAAACCTGTATAATATGTTGCGAACAAAAAAGTATAATTTGATTACTCGTTGTGATAATGTGTTTATATAGATTGGAGGGGTTCAATTGCATAAAAAAATATTGGTTGCAGTATTTTCTTTATTATTTTTTGGACTGTTTAATATATTACCTGCCCATAGTAATTCAAATGAAGTACTTGCCGCAGAGACAACAGTAACTCCTTATGAGAAACCTACTGGTGACCCTATTAAGTTTCTATTTATTTGGTTAACTACTGGTTATGATTTACAACCGCAAAGTCAGTACACATATGTAGGTAATACTAAGACACTGACAACATCTTCCGCAATGTCTATAGTGGATGCTGTTCTCAATCCGTTTGCAAGTCAACATATAACTTGGTACACATCAGATAATAATGGATCGACATGGACTGAAATGAAAAGAACTGAAACAAGTCTATTAGTAACACCTACAAAAGTAGGAGAGACACATTATCAACAAAAATCTAGATGGTATGTTATACCAACTCTTCTGTCTCCTAAAGCGTATTCAAAGGTTGCAACTATTACTACACTTCCAAATCCAGTTGAAGCTGTGTCATTAAAAGTTAATACGGATGTAACTTATCTTTATAATAATCAAAAAGATAAAACATCAACATATGCTCATGCGACGCCTTTCCCCACGAATGCAACAGGAGAGGTAACATGGTCTGTTAATAATGCAGATCTTGCAACTATAAATGAAAAAACTGGTTTATTAACTGCAAATAATAATAGTAAATCTGGTATTGTTACTGTAACAGGAACTCTGACAAATAGTGATGGTTCAACTGTATCTGATCATACTGATGTTGAAATTGGTGGAGGACTAGACGATCAAACTGTAGATGAAGGAAATACAGCTACTTTTGCTGTAAAGGGAAATTTCTCTGCAACACCTGATTCTGTCGTGTGGCATAAGGTTTTGGATGGAGATGATATTGTTGTTGATAAGTCAAACAATATGGCGTACACTACCCCTAAAACTACATATAAGGATGATGGAGCAAAGTACTATGCGGTCATCAAAATATCTCAAGGTGACCAGTCATCAACTATAACAACCAATCAAGCAAAGTTGAATGTTAATTTTGATACAGAACCAAGAATTACATTGGATAGTACAATAGAAGATAAGACTTACACAGATCCAAATAATGACAGTACTACAATAAACTCGGTAGCCAAGAATGACAATGTCGTTGTCAAAGGTAATATTAAAGATGATAATGTAAATTCGAAACTTGCATCAGGTCTTTTAACATTTAAAATACCTGCTGTTCTTAATGTATCTGATGTAAAAATTGATGGATCATCTACTTCAAACTATTTCGTAACGAATGATAGTGATACATCAACTAAGTACTTGAATATATCTGATTTAAGTTTTAAAACCACAAAAACTCATTCATTTGAATTATCGGGATACGTTGAAAATATTCAATTAGATAACTATCAATCATTTGTTTTATTTAAGGGTGTAGATAGTAATGATGATGAATTAGACGGTGAATATCGTAGTAATATTTTGAATATTAATTACACTACAAATAATATAACTGCTAATTCCAGTGATATTGATTACGGAAATATTGATTATAAGAACATTAATCAACCAGTATCTGCACAGTTGAGTAATAGTGACAGAATTGCCTTAGAAGTTGACGATCAAAGAAGAGAGAAGAAGCCAAAGCAAATTTATCTTTCTGAATATAAACCATTGACTAATTCTACTGGAAATAAAATGAACGCTGATCTTAGATACTACTATTCAAATGGCAATTTTGATAGTTTGAGTAAGGGAAGTTTGTTGATATCTAGTACAAAACTTTGTGAAGCTATTAATTCTATATATTGGAGCGATAAAACAGGACTGAACTTATATCTATATAATCTTAATACACCAAAAGGTGATTATGAAGCATCACTAACTTGGACTATTGTTGATAGTGTTAAGTAAACAAAAAGGGCTCTCATTTGAGAGTCCTTTTTTATTTGCCAGAAACAGCAAAGTATAAATCATTAGGATCTTTGAAGTTAAATACTTTGTATCACCCATTTTTTGTAAATCACCAACAGTGATATTAAGATTGATCATCTTACTTCTTAAACTATCAATATCATTTGAGTGGAACATTATAGATGGGACATTGTCAGCCACTTCAGGGGAATTTTCTTTTATAAATTCAATATCATAAATGCATAAAGTTAAACTGCTGTTATCAGTAGGGGATACTTTAGCAAATGAGTAATTTCCTATTTTGCCAGCTTCTATCAGTGAGAAGCCAATATTTTGCCAAAATTTTGCTTCAGCATCTACATTTTTAACGTACAACATTACTTCGACTATATCGTTCATTATTTAATATCCTCAAACTTTCTATTTATAATCTAAAAATAATTTTAACAAATAAATCAAAGTTATGGAGCATCAACTAGTGTTATCAATATTTATTATTTATAGTGTTCTTAAAAATAGATAAACTTTTTGTGATTTGCTTATATAGTTTCTTTTATTGAAACAATCATAGTTGTTTTTTCTTATTACATTTAAAATCTCTTTATAGAACATCACTGATCGAATTGTAGATTTTTTTGCAATTGGTTTTAAATATTTTGCTCCGTCTTCAAATTCTTTATAATATTTTTCTGCAATTTTAGCTTCATATTCCCAAAGGTTAATAAAATTATCATTCAATAATTTGTTATGTAAATCATCTAAAGAGTAGTTATATGAATGCATTACTTCTAAAGGGAGGTATACTCTGTTATTCTTGTCATCTTCACCAACATCTCTCAGTATATTTGTTAATTGCATAGCTTTACCCAAATAAATAGCATAAGGATTAAAAGCATCGGGGTCATCAAAGATAATAGGTGATAGCATGAGACCAACAGTTCCTGCAACATAGTAACAGTAATCCTCTAATCGATTTTGAGTTTTTATCTCGATTTTTTGAAAATCGGAAATTTGACCATGTATCATATCTCTAAATGCTTGAATATTCATATCATAGTTTTGAAATACAACATACAGAGCCCGCCACATTGGTGAATCTGCGATATTTCCGTTTAAAAATTCATCAAAGTCAGTAACAAAGTATTCGAGAGTAGTTATGTCATCATTTTTATCAGCTAGATCATCAATTCTTCTACAAAATGTATATACTGCAAAAACACTGTAGGCATCTTCTAGTGGTAAGGACTTAAAAGCGTTGTAAAAACTCGTGGAGTTATTTTTATTACATTCTTACAATATTCAAAATCATCTTTGTATTTCAAAAATAAATTTTCAGAATTATTTGTCATCTCTTAATATTTCCTCAACTGTTAATTTTGCACTGTTAAGTACTATTGGAACACCTGCACCTGGGTGGACACTGCTACCGGCAAAGTATAGGTTGTCTATTTCATCAGATTTGTTATGAGGTCTGAAATAGTTACTTTGTAATAGGGTAGGTCTTAATCCAAATTTAGCACCGTTGTATGCATTGAATTTTTGTTCAAAGTCTTTTGGTGTATAAATATGTTCAACACGAATGTGATCCTTGATATCAGGAAGAATATCCTCATCTTCCATCATTGTTAGAATCTTATCTCTATATTTGGCAACTTCATCTGAACTCCAAGATATTTTTCCACTTGAAAGTTCTGGTACTGGAGTGAGGATATAGATTGATTCGCCATCTTCAGGTGCCATCGATACATCAATTCTACTTGGTATGTATATGTAAGACGAAGGATCTTCAGGGAATATGTTGTTATCGAATAAATCATCAACATTCTTTTTGAAATCATCTGCAAATCTTATAGTATGAAGATTTCTGTTTGAATACTTTTTATCTGTTCCTAGATATATCATGAATGCTGAATAAGAGTATTTCATACTATCAATTTTCTTATCTGTATACTTCTTTCTATTTGTTTCATCGATTAAATTCTTCATAGCATAAGGGAAGTCGGCATTGGCCAAAACATAGTCAGAAGTAAATTCTTTATCATCAATAATTATTCCAGTAGCCTTCTTGTTCTCAACCATAATTTTAGATACGTCGCTATTAAGATGTATCTTTCCACCTAGTTCTTCAAACAATTTAGCCATAGCTGTAGCCATTGAGTACATACCACCATCTATGTACCATACCCCATAAAGTGATTGAATCATTGGAATTATATTGTAAAGAGATGGACCTTCATATGGAGAAATGCCAATGTAAAGAGTTTGGAAGGCAATTGATTTGGCAATTCTGTCATCGTCAACAAATTTTGAAATAGCAGTGTATGCGTCACCGAGAGTGTGTAATTTAAAACCTGCTACTAGTGATTTCATATTAAAAAAATCGTGTGGTTTTCTGTACGATTTGTTTAAAAAATTCTCATTGGCAATAATGTATTTATCATATATATCGCTCAAGAATTTATAATAACCTGAAGCATTTTCGTCGCCCATGAACCTAGTTAGTTTGACAAGGTCAGAAGTAAGTTCTAAGTCGCCATCGTTTTTAAATTTTAAATCCATCATTGGTTCGATGCGTCTCATATGAATATAATCTTCAGAATTTTTTCCAGCAAATTCGAATACTTCGTTGTAGATATCAGGCATCATTACGATTGTTGGACCAACATCAAATTTGTAGCCGGAATCGACTATTTGGTTCATCTTGCCTCCGACTGTAGCTTCTTTTTCGTAGATATCAACGTCGTATCCTAACTTTTGCAATCTGATACCAGCAGATAATCCTCCAACACCAGATCCTATTATAGTAATTTTTTTCATGTTTAAATATTCCACCTATTTCTTAGTTAATTTAATTGTATGGCATAATGGGCGATATATATAATTATAGGAATAACCAAATAAAAATTAATATTGTTTATAAATATGTATCGAATATATTTGACAAGTGTGTTAAAATTTAAATTAATTTTCATTAAAGATTTATAACTTTATAAATGAGAAATTAATTTCCGGTTTATAAATGTGTTTACAAATTGAAATGAATCCATTAAAGTAAGGCTTAATCAATTGGTTAAGCCTTTTTGACGTCAAAGGTAAATTTAAATTGGAGAATTTTTATTATGGATGTGAGATTAGTAAATAATGAAACTGGAGATATGATAGATGTAAATTTAGGATTTTCGTGGACTACTTTATTTTTTGCGTTTTTCCCAGCAATTTTTAGAAAAGATTGGAAGTGGGCAGGAATAATATTTGGAATTTATTTCGTGGCGAATATTTTAACATTAGGAGTTGCTTGGGTTGGTGGAATTATAACCGCAGTAGTATTCGCATTTTTGTACAACGGACTTTATGTAAAAAATTTGTTGCAAAAAGGGTACGAACCAGCAGGTGATAACTCGAAAAAGGCATTAGAAAGAAAAAATCTAATTCAAATTAAAAATTAATTTTTTATAACGTATTAATCAATATACTTTTATTTGTAAATTATCGAGATTATAATTGGCGTGTTTTTGAAGTAGTATTACATGCTATGTGTATCAAAATAATAGTATATGGGGAGAAAAGTTATGAAGAAGAAATTAATATTATTAGGAATAATACTATTAAATATTTTAGTAATTGGGGGTTATAAAACTAGCACAGTAGTTCAGGCTTCAACAGATATTCTTACTGATAAATATGAGCCTACTGGTGTTGCTGCTGTGAAATATCCACAAGTTGTAATTAGAACAAACAGATATGAAAAGAGAACCGATTTGGACAGTATTATTACTAATGTTAATAATGTCGTCAATGAATATCCAGAAGATGACAGTGCTGCAAGATCTAAAGCAGCAATTGGTTCACTGAATACATACTTTAACTCAGGTAATATCGGTCATGTTTGGATTATCGTATTTAATAGTTCAAAATCTGGTGATTATACTAGTTATGCTTACCACGGAAATGGTTATATAAAAAATGGTCCTTACGATACATCAGAAAGAAAATTTCATCAAGAACTTGCTGTAAATGTTAAATCTTATGATGATAC
Source organism: Companilactobacillus metriopterae (assembly GCF_002762335.1). Taxonomy (NCBI): domain Bacteria; kingdom Bacillati; phylum Bacillota; class Bacilli; order Lactobacillales; family Lactobacillaceae; genus Companilactobacillus; species Companilactobacillus metriopterae. The sequence goes on from NZ_CP024610.1 coordinate 823,755, forward strand.
TAGAAATTTAATGGAAGGAACATATATTCCTAAGTTAAACAGCCAAAGTTACAGTGTTGGTAAAATGATGAACCTTAGTGGCAATGCAACTAATGGTTCATATACACCTATTAATAATTGTGCATGGTTTGCTGGAGAATTGTTCAATCAGACAACTGGTGAAAATCTAGTTTATGCTCAACCAATTAATGGTCAGAATCTAAGCAGTTGGGGTATGCCATATTTAGCTAACATCAGTCAAATTGCTGATCCAGGTATGGTATCAGAAAGTATTGAAAAAGATAACGAGAAGAAATGTTTCCACTTCTTAGATTTCTAAAACAAAAACACTACTTTTGAGTAGTGTTTTTGTTTCTTTAAAGATGTTATTATTGGGTTAAGCTTTAATTTGGAATTATTTGGGGGGCATTAACTATGGAAAATATAAAAAAACGTATTAACGAGAATATGCATTCTAAGAAGAATATACGATTTGCAATTACTATGGCAGTAATTGTTGGGGTGATTGAATTTATAACTACAATTTGGTTTTAGAATAATAAAAAGTTCACTATTTATGATAGTGAACTTTTTTAGTATTTTAAATTTTGGCTAGTTTATTTAACACTCGTACCATTTGGCATACAAATCCATATTCATTGTCATACCAAGAGACAGTCTTAATTAATTGGTAGTCATCAGTTGTAACAACTTCTGTTTGCGTAGGGTCGAAGATACCACCAAAAGTTGTACCAATAACATCCGAAGAAACAATTTCATCATTGCTCCGCAGTGTTTCTTTGATTTCTAGGAACCAGGAAATTTCAGATTGCATATATAAATATTTATGATGTTGTATACCAGGCATATATTTAGAATTTACTTTCGATACCTAATATAATATCTTTACAGTCGAGAGACTGTATAGCATAATAACCAACCCTATTAACTAGAAAAAGCCCTTGCTCAAATTTTGAGTAGGGGCTTTTTGTATTAGTTTGTTTTGGAAGATCTTTCAGGTATAAACCAAAAGAATATTGAAGAAAGAAGTCCAATAAGTGGGAAGAAAGGAATAAATAATGTAACTATCAAAGTGAAGCAATTGATAGCTAATGAAATCCATTCTTTCTGTAAAGACTGTTCCATTTTTGGAATATCATTAATTCTCATAACAGATTTTTTCAAGTTGATACTAGATAAGTTGAACAATATTACATTTATTACATAAAGTGAAGACGACAGAACAGAATTAATATCTGATCCCATCCACGCAGTTGTTGCAGGTAGTAGGGATGTGAAAAATAGCAAAACAATGTTTGACCAAATAATTCTATAGTCAATTCTATCAATACTATTAAATAGTAAGTGATGATTTACCCACATAGTAGCTATGAATATAAAAGTTATAATATACGAGAAGAATGGGATAGCCATTTCCATTAATGCATGCACAGAGTGGTCATTGTCAGGAAGATGAATTTCCAATACCAAAATTGTCAAAATAATTGCGACTACAGCATCAGTGAATGCTTCAAAACGTTCAGTTCGTTCAAACATAGATTGCTCCTTTATAATTGTTATTATATTATGAGTATAACAAATGTATATAACTATGTAGATGGGATTTTTATTGGATAATGGGGAAATTAAACAGATTTTTCATATGGGACTACGAAGATGTTAGGGTTATTTATAATTTCAGAGAAAATAAATTTGAAGGATTTAATAAGCCTAAAACGATAAGTAAAGTTTATATTTATTTTATCTGTATATTGGGACCTATATCAGGAGCGCTGTTATTGATTTCTTCTGTGAGACAACTTTTTGAGTACGGTTTTGGCGCAATGGAACCTTTAATATACAGGGAAGCTTATAATTCTATTCTAATTTGGACAGTAATTACCCTCGTTATTTCAGGCTTTTTAGCCCAGTATTCTATAGAAGGTATATTTGAAAGAGCTGGAAGAAGTTCTCAAAAGATAGATGAAAATCTGGTAAGAAATACTTTGGAAGATCTTAACGAAAAATACTCACAGTATATACCTCATTATAAGCGAGACGGTTCTATGTATCGAAAAACCATTATTACGCTGATAATTCCTTATTCAATGTTGTTTTTGGTTATTCTTATTATTGTATATTTAATTTTTCATGCAAATATGTTTGGTGAATTCATAACTGACATTTTTGCGATGAGTTTAGCATGGCCGCTTTCTTTTATGGCTATAATGAATGAAGTTATGAAATTAAGAGTTTTTAGAAAATTTTATAAAGGCAAGATAAATTATTAGTGAATAGTAAAGGTATACATTATAAAGAAATGCAACAGCAGAAAGAAAAACAAGAAATGATAAAAAGTGTCAAGTATCGTAGAGAGATTATATAAGAAGCATCTCATCATAGAGTTAAAATAATGAAAATGATTATTTTGAACTAAAAAAGAAGTAGAATGATCGGAATTTCATAAGAGGATATGTAAATAGTAATTAGAATCCAGATATTCTGTATTTTTTATATGATTAAGGACTAAGCATTGAAGAATCAGTTTGGAGAGCTGATTTAGATAAATATTTAAGGGTTGATCCAAGACAAGAAAAATGGTTAGTTTTTTTTGGAATGCTTTTAATTGAAAGTTTGAAAATAATAAAAATTTAAAATCTTATATAAAAATAATTTAAAAAGAGAAAAACCATTTAACAAAAAAGGAAGAAATATACATACGTTTGGAATTTACTTCATTATTCTTAATAAATTCACAGGAAGTTACATATTTGTTTTGTTATAAAATATAACAATAAGCATGGTTTCTTATGTGCCTGCTTTTTTTACCTTCTTATAAATTTAATATATAATAATGATTTAATTCTAATTTAGAAGGATGCCCCTAATATGGATAAATGTAACCATTGTTCTTATAAAATTCCTCGAATGTTAGTAGTTATTGATAATTAGGAAAAATATATTGTTCAAAAGTATTGTAGCAATTGTTCAAATGAATTAAACAAATGAAGGCACACCTATTGATTAGGGAGTGCTTTTTTTATTTAATTTGTTTTCAATTATTTTAACAAACGTCATTAATCAAGAAAAAATAGAAAAATAGAATTAAATATGCGGTTAAAATTTGTAAATTTAGGGGAAAGTCTAATTTTTGGTGAATAATTGAGGATGTTATCAAATATTAATTATGTCCTAATTATGAAGTATTAATATTTAATAAATCATGTGCTTAATATAAATTAAATAATTAACATTTAAATATTATATTTACTGTAAAACAGCAGGGATTGAGTTAACTAACAGTCGTGCTACGTGTCAAGTATCCACTAATATATATGTAACATAATGAACATACATACCAAGCTAGATTAATTCAATTAAAGTAATTAAGCTGTAAATGATAAAGGTAATTTATATTTTCTGTTACTTCTCTATGTCAATTGTCAATAGTTTCTACACAAATGGATTCGGAAGTAAATGAATTGGGAAATATAATTTAAAACGGAAATGTAGAATTAATTGTAATTGCTGTTAGGTTTTTAAATTCACAACGCTTCCGTTTTTATATTAAATAGCCCTTACTCAAATCGAGTAGGGGCTTTTTAATTTTTAAAAATAGTATTATATATTTTGACATTTTTTAAAAAAAGTAACGTTTATATCCAAAAACGATACGTTTATATTTTTTTAGTTAAATTAAAACAAATTGTATTAAAATTTTTCACATAAACAAAATTAAGGGGGATTCAAAAATGTTTAAAAAAATTATAATAGCATTTATATCTAGTATAGTTTTAATGGGAATATTTAGTCCTACCATAGTCAAGGCAGATAATCAGGATCCAGTAGTATTTGTTCATGGCCTTGTAGGATGGGGAAAAGGAGAAGTTGGTCCTATAAACTATTGGGGTGGTCGTAGGACGGATTTGATTCAAAAGTTGAATGATCAACACCCTGAATCAACAAAGCCTGTTGCATATGAAGGTGTTGTAAGTCCCTTCGGTAGTGTGTATGACAGATCTGTAGAGCTTTATTATTATATTAAAGGTGGTACCGTTGATTACGGTATAGAACATTCAGAAAAAACTGGGCATGCAAGATATGGTAGAACTTTCCCTGGTATCTATCCTGAATGGGATGAAAATCATCCTATTCATCTTGTAGGACATTCTATGGGAGGCCAAACAGCTAGAGAACTTGAAACATTATTAAGACATGGTTCGGCTGATGAAGTTGCTTTAAGTGAGGCAAGGGGCGAACAACCAAGCAATTTATATACTGGTACTAAAAGTGGTTGGATCAAATCTGTAACCACTATGGCAACTCCACATAATGGAACATCAATCGCTACAGATATAGGTAATAAAAAACTTGTAAGAAACTTGTTATCAGGTGTAGCCGGTCTTGCTGGAACAAATGTTAATAAATTAACTTATGATTTCAAGTTAGATCAATGGGGATTAAAACAGCAAGAAGATGAATCAATAAATCATTACAACAATAGGGTATTGGAAAGTTCAATTTGGAATAGTAAAGATATTTCTCTGTATGATTTAACAACTTCTGGTGCAGAAGAATTAAATAGCCAAACAGATTTATCACCAGATACTTATTATTACACATACTCTGGTCAGACTACTAAGGCTGATGCACTAGGATTTCAGGCGCCAGTTTTAAGTACAACTCCTGTTTTAAGATTAACAGCACAATATATTGGTCACGCTGGAAATTCTCAATGGTGGGCTAATGATGGAGCGGTTCCAGTGATCTCAGGTGAGTATCCATTAAATCAAGCACATGTTAAAGATAGTCATACTGTGGATCAACCTGGAATCTGGCAATACAATGAACCTATACAAGGATGGGATCATACTGATTTCACATTATTAGATCCATTCCAAGATAAAAGTATTGAGAATCAATTTTTGAATATGTATTCGGGAATTGTAAATAGAGATAGAGCATTATAGTGATAAAAAGAGCCTCTACCTTAATTGGTAGAGGCTCTTTTTTGTATAGTGGAATTCTAATTTTATACAAATTCTATAAACAATCAAAAATATGAAACTTTGATAAATCAACGTTTTAAGGCAATTTAAAATAGTAATATTATCACCCGTACGGGAATCGAACCCGTAACTCTACCTTGAGAGGGTAGCGTCTTAAACCATTTGACCAACGGGCAAAAAGACAATATATACTTTAAAGATATATGTATGTATTGTCAATCTAAATTATTTGTTTTTATTAAATAACCAAAAAAATAAATAAAAAATCAACCAAATTAAAAATCCAAAAGTACCAATCAAACCTGCCATTCCTAGGTACCAAAAGATAATCCAGTTTGTAACATGATAGGTAGCAATCAGTAAGATAGTCATTAAAGCAAATGTGATAACTCGTATGGATAGATCTTTAAATATGTCATTTTTCATATTTTTATGAAGAAAGCCGATAAATTATTTAGCATATGAACTGCTATGTTAGCTTTTATATTCTTAGTGTTTCTATAGATTGTAGCTAGGATGATGCCCAATAAAACTTTAGATATCAAATATCCAAATGTTTTGATTGATACATCTGGTGCATGGATATAACCAAATACTAAACCACTCAATATTATATTCAAATATTTATACCGATAAAAGAACCAATTCATGAAAATACCTCTAAATAATAATTCTTCAAAAATAGGACTTAGAAATACTGCAAATATAAAGAAGTATAGTAAATAATTTTTAGCAATAGAAGACAGCGCTTCTATGTTAGAGTTATCCGTACTAGGTACAAGAAGAAGTGTTAAGTAATTAATAATCAAGAATGCTACTACTCCGCCTAATATATAAATCCAAGTTCTTTTGTTGAAGGCTACAGTATCAAATTTCTGTGCTTTTTTATAGGTAAAGTAAATAATAAGAAAGGCTACTAAAGTTAGTGCAATTACTATGTAAGGAAGAATATTACTCACTTGCTTTAGATTTTTTTGTGGAATTGTCAGAATAGCCATGGGCAATTGTTCTATGATAAATAGGCCTATAAAGGCTATTATTTTAAGTATTCCAGACATTATACTTTGAGATTTGGTATTATTATTCATGTAGCACCATCCTGATTTTAAAATTAATTAGATATTTTAGTAAATTAATATTATAATACTTAATTTACGAAGGAGAATTTAAATGATTAAAGTTGCAAAAGGTCGATTGAATATTACTTTTGTAGTCATGGCTTGTTTGTTTATGGTCTTTCAAGTTATTGCTACATTATATATTCCTAATCTTACTTCTGACATTGTTAATAACGGTATTGCCAAAGGACAGACTGGTTATATTATTAGTGCCGGAATGAAGATGATTTTAGTTTCTGTTCTAAGTATTATAGCATCATTTATTAACGTATATTTTGCAGCTAAATCTTCACAAGGTTTAGGTAAGAATTTACGTTCAGATATTTTTAAGAAAGTTCTATATTTCTCTAATGACGAATTTGATAATTTTGATACATCGTCATTAACAACTAGAACTACTAATGATGTTAATCAAATTCAAAATGTTCTTATCATGGTATTAAGAATGATGATCATGGCACCTATTCTTTTAGTAGGTGCTAGTGTTATGGCTTATCGCCAAAATGCTGCAATGACAAAGATTTTCTTGGTATCAATACCAGTTATGATAATTATTGTTGGACTAATTATGTTCTTTGCAGTTCCTAAATTTAAGGCAATGCAAACCAAGACGGATCGTTTGAACATGATTTTTAGAGAAGGTCTAACAGGTGTACGTGTTATTCGTGCATTTAGACAAGATAAATTTGAACAAAACCGTTTTAAAGATGCTAATCAAGATTATACACATAATGCTATCAGTGTATTTACTATTGTTTCACTGATGCTTCCTCTTGTTACATTGGTAATGAGTGGTACAAATATTGGTATTGTTTGGTTGGGTTCTCATTATATTGCAAGTCAAAGTATGGAAATTGGTAATATGATTGCCTTTATGACATATGCTATGCAAATTCTTATGAGTTTCATGATTTTATCAATGGTGTTTGTTTTTGTTCCCAGAGCTTCAGCTTCGGCTGCACGTATCAATGAAATTTTTGTAGCAAAAAGTAATATTGATAATGTTACAAAACCTGCAGTTATGGGTACAGATCCATCAGTAGAATTTAGTGATGTAAATTATCGTTATGAAGGTGCTCAAGATCTTGCACTTACTGATTTGAACTTCAAAATTACTGAAGGTCAAACTCTGGCAATTATTGGTGGTACTGGATCTGGTAAGACAACACTGATAAACATGATTCCAAGATTTTATGATGTTGAGGCAGGAACAGTCCGTGTAAACGGAACAGATGTTAAAGCATTGGATAAGGTTGATGTTAATAACCAAGTTTCTATGGTACCTCAAAAAGCTGTTTTATTTAAGGGTAATATTCGAGATAACATGCGATATGGTAAACCTGAAGCAACCGATGAGGAAATATGGAATGCTTTAGAGATTGCACAAGCTGCAGAATTTGTCAGAGAACTAGATGATCAGCTCGATGCACCAGTTGAACAAAATGGTGATAACTTCTCAGGTGGTCAAAGACAACGTCTTGCGATTGCCAGAGCATTGGTTAAAGATGCTTCAATCTATGTGTTTGATGATTCCTTTTCAGCACTTGATTTCAAGACAGATTTGAATCTTCGTACAGCTTTGAAGAATGATTCTAAGATTAAGAAGAGTGTCGTTGTTATTGTTGGTCAGAGAATTTCAACAGTCGCTGACGCTGATCAAATTGTTGTTCTTGAAGAAGGTAAGATGGTGGGTCTTGGAACTCATCAAGAATTGAAAGAAAATAATAAGACTTATCAAGAAATTATTGAGTCTCAGATTAAGGAGGCAGAGTAATGGCTGAAAAAGAAGAAAAGCAACAAGCTCCTAATCCCCAACATGGACCTGGTTCCACTGCTGGTGTTGTAGTTAAACCTAAGAACTTCTGGAAAACTACCAGAAGACTTGCTAAATACATGTCTAAATACTCAATTGGTGTTTTGATAGTTGTTATTTTTGCCATTGCATCTGCAATATTCCAAATCAGAACTCCTAAAGTTCTTGGTCAGGCAACTACAGAAATATACAAAGGTTACATGAATGGTGTAGCCGAACAAAAAGCAGGAATTAATATTTCGCAATATCCAATTAATTTTGAAAAAATCGGACATATTATTTTAATTGTTCTTACACTTTATGTATTATCAGCACTATTTAGTTTCATGCAACAATTTATAATGACACGTATTTCTCAGAGAACTGTTTTCAACTTGAGAAGAGATCTTAAGGAAAAAATGTCACGTTTACCAATTCATTATTATGATACTCATACTAATGGTGATGTTATGTCCAGAGCTATCAATGATATGGATAATATTGCTGGTACACTGCAACAAAGTGTTACTCAAATAGTTACTAGTACCGTGACATTTATCGGTGTTATCTGGATGATGCTTACTATCAGTTGGAAGTTAACCCTAATTGCGTTAATAACTATTCCATTGAGTTTACTAGTTGTTGGAGTAATTGCTCCACGTTCTCAAAAACACTTCAAAGCACAACAAAAATCGCTTGGACTTCTAAATGATCAAGTTGAAGAAGAATACGCTGGACATGATGTTGTAAAGAGTTTTAATCATGAAGAAAAATCTATCAAAGTTTTCGAAGAAGAAAATGAAAAACTTTATCAATCATCTTGGCGTGCTCAAATGATATCCGGTGTTATTATGCCGCTTATGACATTTATTAATAACCTTGGTTACGTTTGGGTTGCTGTCTATGGTGGTATCAAGGTTGCTTCTGGTAAGTTGGCTCTTGGTGATATTCAAGCCTTCTTGCAATACATGAATCAATTTTCTCAACCAATCACACAACTAGCTAACTTATCTAATACTATTCAATCTACGGTTGCCAGTGCGGAAAGAATTTTCGAAGTTATGGATGAAGAAGAAATGAACGACGATAAAGTCGATGTTCCTGACATCCAAACTGACAAGAAAGTTATTCTTGACCATATGCAATTTGGATATGATGGTAAATCATTGTTGATGGATGATTATAATCTTGAAGTCAATCCTGGTGAAATGATTGCCATTGTTGGACCTACTGGTGCTGGTAAAACTACTATCATCAACTTGCTAGAACGCTTCTACGATGTAAGCGATGGTTCAATCAAACTTGATGGTAAAGATATCAGAAATATGACACGTGAGGAAGTTCGTTCTCACTATGCTATGGTTCTTCAAGATACATGGCTATTTACTGGTTCGATTTATGATAATCTGAAGTACAGTCGAGAAGACGCTACCAAGGAAGAAATTATCGAAGCAGCTAAAGCTGCTCACGTTGACGGATTTGTTCGCCAATTGCCAGATGGTTATGATACTGTCTTGAATGAAGAAGCATCTAATATTTCTCAAGGACAACGTCAATTATTAACAATTGCCAGAGCATTTATTGCCAATCCTGAAATTCTGATTCTTGATGAAGCTACATCATCTGTTGATACAAGAACGGAAGTACATATTCAACATGCTATGAATAGACTACTTAAGAACCGTACAAGTTTTGTTGTTGCTCACAGATTGTCTACAATTCGTGATGCTGACAAGATTATTGTTATGAATGAAGGTTCTATCATTGAAACAGGTAATCATGAAGAACTTATGGAAAAAAATGGTTTCTATGCTGATTTATATAATTCACAATTTGCTGGAAACGTTGCATTATAAGATTATTCAGGTTAAATTAAAGACATGTTTAGACATGTCTTTTTTTATTGGAGAAAATAATGTTTGAAAATACACGTTCACAATTAATATCATTAGTTAACGAGCAGGTTTGTCCCGGAGTTAGCATGGGATTTATTGACCATGGGAAAATGGAGACAGAATACCTTGGAGCCAAATCATGGTTACCAACGTATCGTCCAATAGATCAGGAAAGTTTTCATGATTTAGCCTCGCTGACCAAAGTCATGGTAACTGCGCCAATGATCAAAAAACTAGTTGAAGAAGGTAAACTGTCTTATTCTGATCCTATTAACAAATATCTACCAGAATTCAAAGACGATAGGGTTCAGGTGATTAATCTATTGACGCACACATCAGGAATTAAGGGCTATATAACTGATCGTGATAGTTTAAATGGGGAAGAGTTAGTTAAAGCTCTTTTAAAACTACCAGTAACAGCAGATTTTAATAAAAAAGTAGTTTATACAGATACAGGGATGATATTTTTAGGATTGATTATTGAAAGAATAATAGGCGGTAATTTTCAAGAAATTGTTCAAACTGAAATATTAGATAATTGGGGATTATATCAAACAACCTTCAATCCTGATCCTCAAATATGTGTTCCAACTTACAAATTGAATGGTGACTATATGCAAGGCATACCTAATGATCCTAAAGCTAGACAGTTGGGGGTACATTGTGGCTCTGCAGGGCTGTTTGCGACATTAAATGATGTTATGAAATTTGCTGAAATTATGCTTGAAAATAAAGATTATTATCAAAATTTAACGGAATTAAATCCTGGCAGATCTTACGGGTGGAATATCTTAACAGAAGATGGAAATATCTTGTTCCACACTGGATATACAGGACATTTCATTGAACTTAACTATGAAAAACAAAGAGCTATGGTTGTTTTGACTAACAGGGTTCATCCTGTAGAAAATAATCAAAAATTTTTAATTAGACGACAAATTATCAGAGATTCATTTATGAATGAAAAATAAAAAGCAAATCTCATTTATGAGATTTGCTTATTTTTTAATATGACCTTTATCGGTAAGTATTTTTCTTAAGTTCATCATTGCAGTATATGTTGCTAGAACATATATTTTTGATGTTGGAATATTTTGAATATCATCTACAAAGTCTTCAATATCCTCTGTTTGAATATTCTTATCCATATCTAGGCCAGCTATTTTAAATCTGTAAGTAACATCTTTGGATCTTTTTCCACCAGTTAGTACTAGTGGAATTTTATCGTAATCGAATTCTTCGAAGTTACCGTCCCAGATCCAACTGGTATCAATTCCGTCAGCGTAGTTAGCATTCAATAAGAAAGCTAGTGAATACTCAGAAGTATCACTGAGGATAGTTTCAATAACTTGATTAAGTCCTACAGGATTTTTAACTAGAATAATATTCAAACTTTTATCTTTAATAGTAATTGTTTCTTGTCTACCAAAAACTTTTTCATCATAGTTGAAAGCTTTGCCTATTTGTTCGACACTAACACCCATTTCTGATGCTAATGCATAAGCTGCTAGTGCATTGTAGACATTATATTGACCACCAATGTTCATTTCAAAAGTGTTGCCATTGATTTCAAATGTTGTTTTATTAGGAAGAAGCTTAGGTATATCTGTAACTAAATATTTTAATTCTGGACGTTTGAATCCACAGTTAGGACAGAAGAAGCTACCCAGATTTGCGTAAGAAATTGAGTGATAGTGCATTATATGATTACATTTAGGACAAAGCACACCATCGGTATTAGTAGGGGCTTTGAAGTCATCATTTTCATGTCCTTGATCGCTAAATCCATAATAAACAATTTTGTTTGGTAAATCTTTTGATGAGAATATTGCAGCATCACCATTTGCAATAATTGTTGCATCAGGAGCAAGCTTAATACCATCGAGGATTTTTTGGTAAGTTGTATAAATTTCACCATAACGATCCATTTGGTCACGGAATATATTTGTAAGGACAAAGTATTTAGGCTTAATATGTTTACAAATTAATTCGACATTTGCTTCGTCTACTTCCAAAATTGCTAATGGTTTTTTACTTTTTTTGTGATGTGTCACAAAACTGGTAACTACCCCTTGAATCATATTAGAACCAGTAGGGTTAGTTAAGATATCATCATATTTTTGAGATAGCATTTTGGTAATAAGCGATGTTGTTAAAGTTTTACCGTTAGTACCGGTCACAATAACCAAATCGTATTTTTTACCAATTGAACTTAGAATATTTGGGTCTATTTTATAGGCGATTTTTCCCGGATAAGAAGAACCACCATTAAAAAATGTATTTAAAATAAAGTATGAAGATTTACCAGTTATTGTGGCAATTCTCGATTTTATTGTCATTAGGGGACCTCATTTATTTTCAATAGAAATATATTATCACATAATATTATAGATTTTTCCTAATATTAAATTAATTTAGATGATGTTTGTTGTGTTAATCTAAGTAGTTTTTAGTTATAATTTTTAACGAACACAAAATTGGAGGCAGTATAATGGCGCAATTGTTTTTTAAATATGGTGCAATGAATAGTGGAAAATCTATTGAAATTTTGAAAGTTGCTCATAACTATGAAGAGCAGGGTAAATCAGTAATTTTGATGACAAGCATCCTAGATACCAGATCTGGTGAAGGCAAGATTCAGAGTCGTATTGGATTAGAGTCAGAGGCTATTGCATTAAAGAATGATTCCAATGTCTATGATATTGTTAAATCAACAGATTTGAATGCTTCATGTGTTTTGATTGATGAATGTGAATTTATGTCAAAAGAACAAGTTTTACAAGCTACTAGAGTCGTGGATGAGTTAGGAATTCCAGTGATGGCATTCGGACTAAAGAACGATTTCAAAAATGAATTGTTCGAAGGTAGCAAGTATTTGCTACTATATGCTGATAAACTAGAAGAAATGAAAACAATTTGTTGGTACTGTAAGAAAAAAGCTATTATGAATATGCGTATAAATGATGGTAAACCTGTTTACGATGGTGACCAAATTGTTATGGGTGGTAATGAGATGTATGTTCCAGTTTGTCGTAATCATTATAACCATCCTCCAATGTTGAACAAGTAAGAAAGGATTTTTAAATTGGATAATAATTTTGAACAATTAGAAACAGTTCTTGATCGATACAGTGAATTACAAGAATTGATGAGTGATCCAGATGTTATAAATGATACAAAACGCTATATGGAGATTTCTAAAGAGGAATCAGATATGCGTGAGATTGTTTCTGCATACAAGAAATACAAAGATTTAGAGCAGACAATTGAAGAAAGTGACGAAATTCTTCGTGAAAGCAATGATCCAGAAATGGAAGCAATGGCTAAAGAAGATTTAAATGAAGCAAAAGCTGAGATAGAAGAAGTTGCTCAAAATCTGAATATGTTGATGCTTCCTAAAGACCCTAATGATGATAAGAATATCATCATGGAAATTCGTGGAGCTGCTGGTGGAGATGAGGCCAGTTTATTTGCTGCCGATCTCTTGAGTATGTATACGAAGTATGGGGAAAAACAAGGTTGGAATTTGGAAATTATTGATGAAACTTCAACTGAAGTTGGTGGTTATAAAGATGTTGCTATTATGATCACAGGTCAGAGCGTATTTTCTAAGTTGAAATACGAAAATGGTGCACATCGTGTGCAACGTATTCCATCAACTGAATCACAAGGACGTGTTCATACTTCAACAGCCACTGTTGCAATTATGCCAGAGTACGATGAAATTGATTTGGATCTAGATCCAAAAGATATTAGAACCGACGTTTATCGTGCTTCTGGTGCTGGTGGACAGCATGTTAATAAAACGTCATCCGCAGTTAGAATGACTCACTTGCCTACGGGTATTGTTGTTGCTATGCAAGATCAAAGATCACAACAACAAAATCGTGAGAAAGCTATGAAAATTTTGAAATCTCGTGTTTATGACTTTTATGAATCACAAAATCAAAGTGAATACGATGAACAACGTAAATCAGCAGTTGGTACTGGTGATCGTTCTGAACGTATTAGAACATATAACTATCCTCAAAACCGTGTTACAGATCACCGTATCGGATTGTCACTTAACAAATTAGATAGAATTATGAATGGTGAATTAGATGAAGTCATTGAAGCATTAATAGTTGATGACCAAACTAAGAAGATGGAGCAAATCCAAAGTGGAGAATCAAAACTATTCTAATGCCCTGAAAAGGGCTTTTTTAATGCTAGAAAATAATTCAAAACTTCCATATGATGCTCAATATTTGATGGAAGAGCTGACTGGATGGAATAAACTTCAGCTACAAGTTCATGGACAGGAATTAATGACAGATGATTTGCAAAGCAAATTTAATGAAGGTATTCAAAGACTCTTGAATGACGAACCTGTTCAATATATTTTGGGACAAGCCTACTTTATGGGAAATGTTTTTCAAGTTAACAGCAGTGTCCTGATACCAAGGCAAGAAACAGAAGAATTGGTTGATCAAGTAATTCAAGATAATGTTAATTCTAATCCAAAAAATATACTGGATATCGGTACCGGGTCTGGTGTTATTGCCATTACACTGGCACAACATTTTGAAAAATCAAATATTATTGCAAGTGATATTTCTAGTGATGCTTTAGAAGTTGCAAAATGTAATGCTCAAAACTTAAATGTTCCAAATATAAAATTTGTTGAAAGTAATTTGTTTTCTTCAATCGATAACACTTTTGATATTGTAGTTTCCAACCCACCATATATTTCAACTGATGAGATGGATGTAATGGACGAAAGTGTTAAGAAGTACGAGCCAGATTTAGCATTATTTGGAGAAAATAACGGATTAGAAATATATCAAAAATTAATACCTGAAATTGATCATTTTCTTTCTGAAAAGGGTAAACTATACCTTGAATATGGTTATCACCAGAAAGAAGCAATAAAACAAATTTTTGAAGAATTTCAACCTGATATGAAAGTGACTTTTTTCAAAGATATAGGTGGCAACGATAGATATCTTAGAGCAGAGAAGGGATGATAAATTGACTGAAATACTAACAAGTTCTGAAATTGATAAGGCAGTGTCACTATTAGATAGCGGTCAGTTAGTATCCTTTCCAACTGAAACTGTTTATGGATTAGGTGCAGATGCTACAAATGAGGATGCTGTCAAAAATGTTTATCTTGCCAAGGGTAGACCTAGTGACAATCCTTTGATTGTCCATGTGTCGAGTCCAGATATGGTTTTTGAGTATGCAGATGAAAATTATTCTGATCAAGTTAGAGAATTAATGGATAATTTTTGGCCAGGTCCATTGACAATTATATTTCCAATTAAAAGAGATAGGTTATCCTCAAGTGTAACTGGTGGTTTGGATACAGCTGCATTTCGAATGCCTGATAATCAATTAACATTGAGCTTGATTGACAAACTAGGCAGACCAATTGTTGGTCCGTCAGCTAATACCTCTGGAAAACCGAGTCCTACTCTGGCAGAGCATGTTTATCATGATTTAAATGGTAAGATTGCAGCAATTTTGGATGATGGTCCTACTGTTATAGGTGTCGAGTCTACTGTATTAGATATGTCGACAGATGTGCCGACTATTTTAAGACCGGGAATGATAACTGTTGATGATTTGGGTAAATATTTACCTGTCGTTTCAAGTGATCATCATAAAGTAGGCCAGAAGGAAATACCAAAAGCTCCAGGAATGAAGTACACCCACTATTCACCCAATGCCGAAGTTATTATAGTAGATAATAAAGATGATTTTTCTATGGCTATGGCAGAATATTCAAATGATTCTGTTGGAATAATGGCTACTGATGATTTGCTTTCTAATATTAAGAATGCAGATCTAACCTTTTCATTAGGTAACGATATTTATTCGGCAACGAGAAATTTATATGCTGGTTTGAGATATCTTGATAATAAAAAAGTAAAATATATTTTGGCACAGGGTTTCTCAGATGATAATATAAATGAAGCATATAATAATAGATTGGAAAAATCTGCTGGTCAAAAACATTATAAAAAATAAGGAGAATTGAAATGTCTAAATTTCAAGTATTGAACCACCCACTTATTCAACATAAATTAACACTTATCAGAAGTAAGCATGCTGGAACAAAAGTGTTTAGAGAAGTAGCCAATGAAATTGGTGAATTGATGGTTTATGAAATTACTCGGGATCTTCCTCTTAAAGAAGTTGAAATTGAAACACCTATGGGTAAATCAAAGCAAAACGTTATTGCTGGTAAAAAACTAGCTGTTATTCCTATTCTAAGAGCAGGTTTGGGAATGGTTGACGGAGTTCTTGAACTTATCCCTGCAGCAAAAGTAGGACACATCGGAATGTATAGAGATGAAAAAACTTTGCAACCACATGAGTACTTTGTGAAGCTTCCAAGTGATATCGATCAACGTGATCTATTCATTGTTGATCCGATGTTAGCTACTGGTGGTTCAGCAAATATGGCGATTGACGCCTTGAAAAAGCGTGGTGCTAAGAACATGAGACTTGTAGTCTTAGTAGCAGCGCCAGAGGGTGTTAAGGCTGTTCAAGAAGCTCATCCAGACGTAGATATTTATGCAGCAGCTCTGGATGATCAACTAACAGATGACGGATATATTTTCCCAGGTCTTGGAGATGCTGGAGATCGTCTTTTCGGCACAAAATAATTTCACAAATTGAATGAAAAAATTTAAATTTTTAACTTATAATTTTTTATCTTTAGTGTTATTATTTTGTGGTATCGTGTACAAAATAATACGCTGAAAGGAGGGTGATCTAACTTGGATGATAAGTATAGATTTATTGATTTTTTAGGTATGAGATTTAATGTTGCTAATTGTCTTTCAACTATAATCGCAGCAATATTAGTATTTATACTTGTATTTTCATTATCAAGAAAACTACAATTGAAACCTGGTAAAGCTCAGAACCTTCTTGAATGGATGATAGATTTTACAAATGGAATTGTAAAATCTAATGTCTCTGATAGACCTTCTAATAACTTTGGATTATATGGATTTGTATTATTCCTATTTATATTTATGTCAAATCAATTAGGATTAATTTTTCAAATTAACGTTGGTGGATATGCATACTTGAAATCTCCAACGGCTAATCCAATTGTGACAATGGGATTGGCATTAATGTCGATTCTATTAGCACATTATTATGGAGTTAAGAAATTTGGATTCGGTGGATATTTGAGTAATTTTACGAGACCATTGCCTCTATTATTACCATTTAATCTGATTGAAGAATTTACGAATTACCTTACTTTATCATTACGTCTTTACGGTAATATCTTTGCTGGAGAAGTTTTATTGATGTTGATTGCTAAGGTAGCAACAAGTTTTGGTCTTGTATCATTTGCCTTTGCAATTCCAGTAGAAATGATTTGGCAAGGTTTCTCAGTATTTATTGGAGCCATCCAAGCGTACGTTTTCACTACACTATCGATGGTATATGTATCACGCAAATTAGAACGAGAATAACAAATTTTTGGAGGATTTTTAACTATGAAAGAAATAGCCGCAGCATTAGCAGCAGGTTTAGCAGCCTTTGGAGCATCAATTGGTAACGGTCTAGTTATCTCTAAAACAATTGAAAGTATGGCACGTCAACCAGAAATATCAGGTGACTTAAGAGGAACAATGTTCGTCGGTGTTGGTCTTATCGAAGCTGTTCCGATCATCGCTATTGCCATCTCATTTGTTATTCTTTTCGTATAATATCAAACAAATTGCTGGCGATGATTAAAAATAATAATCGCCTTTTTCTGTTTTTATTTATGAAAGGAAGGAGAATAGTAAATGGCAAACTTATTAGTACTTGGAGCCGGAAAATTAGCTTTAGGTGATATGTTATTTGTTCTTATTTCCTTTATCATTTTAACTTTATTGGTTAAGAAATTTGCATGGGGACCTGTAACTAAGATCATGGACGATCGATCTAAAAAAATTACAGGCGACCTAGATTACGCTGATCAAGAGAGAGCTAAAGCTGAAAAATTAGCTAACGAACGCGAACAAGCTCTACAAAAGTCAAGAGCTGAAGCAGTTGATATTGTTAACAAAGCTAAAGAAAATGGGGAAACTCAGAAGAAGGGTATTGTTGACAGTGCCAATGATCAAGCTGAAAAGGTAAGACAAAAAGCACAAGAAGATGCTGCAAAAGCTAAAGAAGATGCAATGAAAGATGCTCAGAATGACATCGCAAGTATTTCACTTCAAATTGCTTCAACAGTTATCGGAAAAGAACTTAAAGCAGATGATCAAAGTGCATTAATTGACTCTTATATTAAGGAGTTGACTTTAGACAATGAAGCTAAGTAAATTCCAAGTTGGAAAAAGATATAGCCGTGCATTGTATGAGGTTGCTCAAGATAATGTGAATTTAGATGAAACGCTTGAAGAAATTTATAGTTTAAAAGCTGTTTTTGATGAAAATCCAGAATTGAGTGTTGCCTTGAGCACGCGTTCTATTTCAACGAAAGATAAGAAAAACATATTAGATGCCTTATCATCACAATATAGTGATCTTCTAAAGAATTTTTTGAGTATGGTTCTTGATAGAGATAGGATGAATGCTATTACAGAAATTGTAGATTCATTCGTTGATCGTTATGATCTGGACCATGGTATTGTTGAAGCAACTGCTACAACAAGTGTGCCTTTATCAAAAGAACAAGAAGAAAGCTTGATAAATGTTGTTAAGCAACGTTTTTCGGTGAAACAAGTAAATCTAAAGAGTGTAGTAGATGAATCAATCTTAGGCGGGGTTATCTTACGTGTAGGTGACAACGTTATTGATGGTAGTGTAATTAAGAAATTTAATAACATCAAAAATCTACTTGCTTCAAATTAAAATAATTGAGGTGAAAAGGATGAGCATCAAAACTGAAGAAATTAGTTCATTGATTAAAGAACAGTTGAAAAACTACAAAGATGAACTTTCAGTTGACGAAGTAGGTACAGTTACTTACGTCGGTGACGGTATTGCCCGTGCTAATGGTTTGGGTAATGCTATGGCCAGTGAGTTATTGCAATTTGCTGATGGTACTTATGGTGTTGCTCAAAACCTGGAAAGTGATGATGTTGGTATCATCATTCTAGGTAACTACGATAATATTCGTGAAGGCGACACTGTTAAGAGAACCGGTCAAATTATGGAAGTCCCTGTTGGGGAAGCACTCATTGGACGTGTTGTTAATACTTTAGGTCAACCTGTTGATGGTCTTGGAGATATTGCAACTACAGAAACTAGACCAATGGAATCACCAGCACCTGGTGTTATGCAACGTAAATCAGTTTTTGAACCACTTCAAACAGGTTTAAAAGCTATTGATGCCCTTGTTCCTATTGGACGTGGACAACGTGAGTTGATCATTGGGGATAGAAAAACTGGTAAAACTTCAGTAGCCATTGATACAATCTTGAATCAAAAAGATCAAGATATGATTTGTATCTATGTAGCTATTGGTCAAAAGGAATCAACAATTAGAAGTCAAGTTGAGACCCTTAGAAAAAATGGAGCAATGGATTATACAATCGTTGTTGAAGCTGGACCAAGTTCTCCAGCACCTATGCTTTATTTTGCACCATATACTGGTGCAGCAATGGGTGAATACTTCATGTATAACGGTAAGCATGTCTTGATTATTTATGATGATTTAAGTAAACAAGCTACTTCTTATCGTGAACTCTCATTGCTTCTTCGTAGACCGCCTGGTCGTGAAGCTTATCCTGGTGATGTTTTCTACTTGCACTCACGTTTACTAGAACGTGCTGCTAAATTGAGTGATGAATTGGGTGGTGGTTCAATGACCGCTTTACCAATTATCGAAACTCAAGCCGGAGACATTTCTGCTTATATTCCAACTAACGTTATTTCCATTACAGATGGACAAATTTTCTTGAGTAGTGATTTGTTCTATTCAGGTACAAGACCAGCTATCAATGCCGGTGCATCTGTTTCTCGTGTTGGTGGGGATGCTCAAATTAAAGCTATGAAGAAAGTTGCTGGTACACTTCGTTTGGATCTTTCTTCTTATCGTGAATTGGAATCATTTGCTCAATTTGGTTCTGATTTGGATGCAGCAACTAAATCAAAATTAGATCGTGGACGTAGAACAGTTGAAGTACTAAAACAACCAGTTCACTCTCCAATTACTGTTGAAAAGCAAGTTCTTATTCTTTTTGCTCTTACTCGCGGATTCATAGATAACGTTGAAGTTGAAGATATCCAAGAATATGAAAGTTCATTATCAGAATTCTTTGAATCAAATCATCAAGATCTATTGGACACTATCAAAAATGAAGGTGTTCTTCCTGATGAAGATAAGATGAAATCTGGAATTGATGACTTTACTAAGAATTTCATTGCTTCAAAACAAAATGATAAGTAAAAATACAGGAGGTTTAAATTTTGGCTGAATCATTAATGGATATTAAAAGAAGAATAACTTCTACTCGTAAGACCGGTCAAATTACAAGAGCCATGCAAATGGTTTCTGGTGCCAAACTCTCTCGTATTGAAAGCAAGTCAAAAGCTTATCAATTATATTCAAATAAGGTTGAAGAAATTGTAAGACACTTGAGTGTCGGACATGTATTTCGTGAAGCTTCAGAAACACAATCAAGTGATCCTATGGCTTTAGGAAATCTTTTGGCTAAACGTCCAATCAAGAAGACAGCATATATTGTTGTCACTAGTGATCGTGGATTAGTTGGTGGATACAATAGTAATATTTTGAAGGCAATGATGGAGCAATTTAAGCAAAATCATAATAACGATAAATCTAAATTTACTATTATTTCATTTGGTAATACAGGAACTGAGTTTTTTAAAAATCGTGGATTTGATGTGAGCTATCAATATAATGGCTTACCTGATATTCCTACTGTTGAAGAAATTACTCCAGTTGTTAAATCAGTTTTGGAATTATATCAAAAGGGTGAATTTGATGAGATTTATGTATGTCATAATCATCATGTTAATTCTTTAGTATCTAAATTTACAAAACAGAAATTGTTACCTTTAGATGAAGCCGAAGATGCAACTTTAGAAGAACAAAATATTGCAAGTGCATATATTACTGAACCAAGTCCTGAAGTGGTCTTGTCAGCAATTGTGCCTCAATATATTGAATGTTTGATATTTGGAGCAATCATGGATGCAAAAACTGCAGAACATGCTGCTTCTGTTACAGCAATGAAGAGTGCTACTGATAATGCTGATAGTTTAATTTCAGATTTATCATTACACTACAACCGTGCTCGTCAAGCTCAAATTACAACAGAAATCACTGAAATTGTTGGTGGAGCTGCTGCACTAGAATAGTTAAGAGAGGAACCAATAATATGAGTAGTAAAGGAACTGTTAATCAAGTCATTGGTCCAGTTGTTGACGTAGAATTTCCACTAGATGGAGATTTACCAAAACTTAACGATGCTCTTGTTGTAGACAAAGCAGATGGATCAAAGATTACTCTAGAAGTTGCCCTAGAACTTGGAGATGGTATATTACGTACTATTTCAATGAGTTCAACAGATGGTATTCGTAGAGGTGCTGAAGTTATAACTACAGGTAGTCCTATTACTGTCCCTGTTGGTAAAGAAACATTGGGACGTGTTTTCAATGTTCTTGGACAAACAGTTGATGGTGGGGATGAATTTCCTGCAGACTTTAGACGTGATCCAATTCATCGTCAAGCACCCGCTTATGATGAATTGAATACATCAACTGAAATTCTTGAAACAGGAATTAAAGTTATTGATCTTCTTGAACCATACGTTCGAGGAGGAAAAGTTGGATTGTTCGGTGGTGCCGGTGTTGGTAAAACCGTTCTAATCCAAGAGTTAATTCACAATATTGCCGAAGAACACGGTGGAATTTCTGTGTTTACTGGTGTTGGTGAAAGAACTCGTGAAGGTAATGACCTTTATTATGAAATGAAGGAATCTGGTGTTCTTAAAAAGACTGCCATGGTTTATGGACAAATGAACGAATCACCAGGTGCTCGTATGCGTGTTGCTCTAACAGGGTTAACAATTGCTGAGTACTTCCGTGATGTTGAAGGACAAGATGTTCTATTGTTCATTGACAATATCTTTAGATTTACTCAAGCTGGTTCTGAGGTTTCTGCCTTACTAGGTCGTATGCCATCAGCCGTTGGTTACCAACCAACATTGGCTACAGAAATGGGACAATTGCAAGAAAGAATTACTTCAACTAAGAAGGGTTCAATCACTTCAATTCAAGCTGTTTATGTTCCTGCTGATGATTATACTGATCCAGCTCCAGCAACAACATTCGCCCATTTGGACGCTACAACCAACTTGGAACGTAAATTGACAGAGCAAGGTATATATCCTGCCGTTGATCCATTGGCATCATCTTCATCTGCTCTTGATCCGTCAATCGTTGGTGAAGAACACTATAATGTAGCTACTGAAGTACAACAAGTTCTTCAAAGATACCGTGAATTGCAAGATATTATTTCAATTCTTGGTATGGATGAACTTTCTGATGAAGAAAAGACAGTTGTTGCACGTGCCAGAAGAATTCAATTCTTCTTAGCACAAAACTTTAGTGTTGCTGAACAATTTACTGGTATGCCTGGTTCATATGTTCCTGTCGAACAAACAGTAAAAGACTTCCGTTCTATACTAGATGGTAAGTACGATGATGTTCCAGAAGATGCCTTCAATGGTGTTGGTGGAATTGAAGATGTACTTAAAAAAGCTGAAGGTATGGGCTGGAAAGCATCAGAAGATTCAAGTAAAGCTGTTACTAACTAAAAATAAGGAGGAATAATATGGCTGATCAAGATAATGTTATGACGGTCAATATTGTCACTCCTGATGGCGTTGTTTACGATCATCATGGAAAAATTATTATTGCAAGTTCCATTGATGGTGAGATTGGTATAATGGCAAATCATGAACCAATTATTGCTCCACTTAAAATAGATAAAGTTCGTGTTAAGAGATTAGACGATCCTAATCATGTGGATGTAATTGCTGTAAATGGCGGCTTTTTGGAGTTTAGTAATGATCTAGTTTCTATTGTGGCAAATAGTGCTGAAAGAGCTGGAGACATTGATTTAAGACGTGCTGAATATCAAAAGAAACATGCTGAAGAAATTATTCAGAAATCTAAAGATAATTCAGAGAACGATGCAGATGCCAAAAGAGCTGAAATATCACTACGTAAAGCTATCAATAGAATTAATGTAAGTTCAGATAAATAAAAAGCTTGGGAATAAATTTCCCAAGCTTTTTTTATTTTAAATTAAAAAAAGTAAAAGAATTACTTAATTTGCATATTTAAAATTAAGTCATGTTATTATGTAGAAAGTGAGGTTAGACTATGAGTTTAAGTTTGATATCTTTAGTTACGCTAATTAGTCATTTAGTCTTTATTACTATTACATACAACATATTACAATCTATCGATTGGAATAAAATTTTCCGATCAAGTAATGATCCTAGACCTTTAAGATTTTTTGTTTTATTTTTATCAATTGCAATTGGGTACAACGTAAGTACATTTTTTATAAGTATTTTTACTTTATCACAGAGTTTTTCTTTACTCTTTAGGTAATATCTGGAGGCTTTATCGTGGAAAAAATTATTGTTAATGGTCCCAGTCGTTTGACAGGGCATGTTGAAATAGAAGGGGCTAAAAATGCAGTATTGCCAATTTTGGCATCAACCATTTTAGCTGAGAAAGGAACTGTACAACTTGCAAATGTTCCTCCTCTTTCTGATGTTTTAACAATGATTGAAGTGCTAAAAAGATTAGACGCTGATGTTGATTATGATCAGATAAATAAGACAGTAGAAATTAATTCAGAAGGTACGATTCTATCAGATGCACCTGAAGAATTAGTAGATAAAATGCGTGCATCCATTGTTGTTTTGGGAGCTCTCCTTGCTAGAAACAAAGAAGCTCATATTGCCATGCCTGGAGGTTGTGCTATTGGTTCTAGACCAATTGATTTGCATCTTAAGGGTTTGGAAGCTATGGGAGCAGAATTTACTCAAAATGGTGGATATATTGATGCCAAGACAGAAGGTCTTCATGGCACAAATATCTATTTAGATTTCCCTAGTGTTGGAGCTACTCAAAATATCATGATGGCTGCTACCTTAGCAGAAGGCGAAACAATTATTGAAAATGCAGCTCGTGAACCTGAAATTGTTGATTTGGCCAATGTTCTAAGTAAAATGGGTGCTAGAGTCACTGGTGCAGGAACAAATACTATCAAAATAACGGGTGTAGAATCACTTCACGGCTGTGAACACAGTATTATGCAGGATAGAATTGAAGCAGGCACTTTCATGGTAGCCGCTGCCGTTACGAATGGTGATATCTTGATTGAAGATGCAGTTGTAAATCACAATCGTCCATTGATTTCTAAGTTGGAAGAAATGGGAGTTGAATTTATTGAATCTGATGAAGGTATAAGAGTTATCGGAACTGACAACTTGAAGCCTACAGATGTTAAAACAATTCCGCATCCAGGCTTCCCAACAGATATGCAAGCACAAATGACATTAGCTCAGATTCTAAGTAATGGAACAAGTATTATGCAAGAAACTGTTTTTGAAAATAGATTCATGCATTTTAATGAATTCGGGAAAATGGGTGGAGATTACCGTATCGAAGGTAATTCTGTTATTATGTTTGGCCCTGCACAACTTTCAGGCGCAGACGTTGAAGCTACAGATTTGAGATCTGCCGCTGCACTTGTTTTAGCTGGGATTGTTGCTGACGGTGAAACCAGAGTTTCAAATCTAAAATATCTTGATCGTGGTTACTATAAATTTGTAGAAAAACTTCAAAATTTAGGTGCTGATATTCATCGAGTATCCATTGATAAAAATGGGATTGAAACAGTTATCACATCTGATTTAAATAAAAAAGATTTACTAGCTTAAAAGAAGCGAATTTTATTCGCTTCTTTTTTTATTTGTAATGTCTAGATATGATATAATTTTTATTAGGTTTACGGAGGATTTCATGAAAAAATTAATAGGTATAGACTTAGGGACAGCCAATGTTTTAATTAACGTATTAGGTGATGGAGTTGTTCTAAATGAACCGTCTATGGTTGCGGTTAATACTAAAACAAATGAAGTAATCGCTGTAGGGCAAGATGCTTACAGAATGGCTGGTAGAACACCAGACAGTATTCGTGCAATAAGACCCTTAAAAGATGGGGTAATTGCTGATTTTGATGTTACAGAAAAAATGCTTCAACAATTTATTGGCAAAGTAAAAGCCAAAGGCAGATTTTCTAAACCAATAATTATGATTTGTACACCTACAGATGTGACAAATGTTGAACAGAGGGCAATTATTGAAGCAGCAGAAAATGCTGGCGCTAGCCAAGTTTATCTACAATACGAACCTAAAGTGGCTGCAGTTGGCTCAGGGTTAGATATCTTTAGACCACACGGAAGTATGGTAATTGATATTGGTGGTGGAACTAGTGATGTTGCTGTTTTATCAATGGGTGATGTTGTTGCAAGTAGATCTCTTCGTCATGCAGGATATAAGATGAGTATTGCTGTTCAAAATTATATCAAGAATAAAAAAGATTTAATTGTAGGTGAAAAGACCTCAGAAAATATTAAAATTCGTCTTGGGACAGCAATGAATCCTCAAGAGAGTAATAAGTACTCAGCAAGTGGTATCGATGTTGCTTCCGGTTTACCTAAGGAAGTAGAATTGACAGAAGTGGATATCTATGAAGCTTTGAAACCATCTGTTGAACAACTTTTATCAGTTACAAAAACTGTTATGGAAGAGACACCAGCAGAACTTACTGCAGATATCATCGATCAAGGTGTGATGTTAACTGGTGGAGGTTCACTAGTTAAAAATCTAGATAAATATTTTGCTGATGAATTAGGAGTACCTGTGTTAAGATCAGAGAATCCATTGGATTCTGTGGCACTAGGAACAGGAATACTTTTAGAAAATATAAGAAAACATAAGCAATTTTAAGGGTGAAAAATGAAACGAGACTTTGGAAAAGAATATCGTAATTCGATATTTAGAAAAGTATGGCGAGTTATTTTGTTAATGGTCATATTTCTATTATTAGGAATGTTGATAGGATCTGCTTTAGGTGGATCTAATCCATTTGCTATTTTGTGGCCAGGAACATGGATACATATGGTTGATTTTCTAAGATGAAAAAGCTGAGCTATATTTATTTATATCCAGTGAGATTTTATCAAAAATTTATATCGCCTATCTTACCTCCAAGTTGTCGATATTACCCAACGTGTTCTAACTATTTTATCGATGCAGTAAAAAAACATGGTATTATATTAGGATCGATAATGGGTATCGCCAGAATCTTAAGATGTCATCCATTTATTCGAGGTGGAGTTGATCCGGTTCCGGATAATTTCACTATATTCAGAAATCCTAATCCCCAAAACTATGAAGACGAAATTATAGCAAATAAATTTCATAATCAAAATAATGAGGAAAAATAATGGCAAGAAAAGATAAATCAATTGAAATTGACTTAAAAGAAATATCTAGTGATCCTGAAAAATATGAACTTTGGGATCAGAAAAAATATATTGGATCAATAGTAAAAGAAGGGGATAGATATTTATCTACTATCGAATCTGGAGATACTCCATTTAAGACAGTTAAATTAGATGATGCTATCAACGAATTATTAATGCAATATAATCTACATAATCATTAATAGGTGTTAAAATGCAAATGAGAAGTAATAAAAAAGAAAATGATTTAGAATCAAGAATTGATTGGGGAATAATATTTTCAATTATGACCTTGGCAATAATTGGTCTACTATCAATTTATGTTGCTTCTGTACAAGATTCTATTAATCCACTGAGAAATGTAGTTTCTCAACTGGTGTGGTATGTAATAGGTGCTGTTATTATTGTAGTGATAATGCAGTTTGATGCAGAACAATTATGGATGGTTACCGATTATGTATACTACGCTGGACTGGCGCTATTATTTCTCGTTTTGATCTTCTATAGTAGAGAATATGCAGTTCAAACTGGTGCTCGTAGTTGGTTTGCTGTAGGATCGTTCACTTTCCAGCCGTCGGAAATTATGAAACCTGCTTATATTTTGATGATAAGTAAAGTTATAACTACGCATAATACCGAATATAGAAATCATAATGTTCGTAACGATTTATTACTACTAGGTAAATTGTTATTGTGGACACTTCCAGTTGTCGTATTATTGACACTTCAAAATGATTTAGGTACTACTCTAGTATTCTTAGCAATACTTGGTGGTAGTATTCTTGTTTCAGGTATTGACTGGAAAATAATTGGAACATTAGTCCTTATTATTGCTGTAATAGGTGGTTTGGGCATTGCCCTTACTACTACCGACTGGGGACGAAGTATTTTAGCTAATTTTGGTTTCAAGACATACCAATTTTCTCGTATTGACAGTTGGTTGAATCCTTCTCAAGATACTTCGGGTGACGGATACCAAGTTTGGCAAAATATGAAAGCCATCGGTTCGGGACAGCTACTAGGTAAGGGATTCAATGTTTCTAATGTTTACGTTCCGGTACGAGAATCAGATATGATTTTCTCAGTAATCGGAGAGAACTTTGGATTTATAGGTGCATGTGTACTTATTCTTTTGTACTTCTTACTTATCTATCAAATGATACAAGTAACATTTGATACAAAGAATGAGTTTTACGCATATGTATCTACTGGTGTTATCATGATGATACTTTTCCACGTTTTTGAAAATATTGGTATGAGTGTTGGATTATTACCTATGACAGGTATTCCATTACCATTCATATCTCAAGGTGGATCAGCCCTTCTGGGTAATATGATTGGTGTCGGCTTGATAATGTCCATGAGATTCCACAATAGAAGTTATATGTTTGAAAATGGATCATTTACAAGGAGATGATAGACTTTTATGAACGAAAATGAAGATTTGTGGGTTGAGAAAACCGACAATGGATTTTTAGTAGGTTTAAAAGAAGATAATCAAGATACACTGGGTGAAGTAAAATATGTTGATCTACCTTCCGTTGGACAAAAACTTCAAAAAGGTGACACTGCTGTTGAAGTTGAAGCCCAAAAAGCTGTTATAGAGCTAGAATCTCCAGTAGATGGAGAAGTAATCAGAATAAATGAAGCACTTGCTGATGAACCTCAAGTAGTTGTCAACAAGGACAGTTCTTGGATGTATGAAGTAAGAATATAAAAAAATTGATTATTTTCAATTAGCATATTTCTTGCAAATTTTTCATAAAACTGGTTAAATTTAGTCTGAAATTAATAATGAATGGGGATAATTCATAATGAAGATTTTAGGAGACAAGATTCGCTACTACAGAAAATTAAGAGGAATTTCTCAATCTGAATTAGCCGAAGGGATTTGTACTCAAGCTACTGTTTCATTAATTGAAAAGAAAGACAAGATTCCAAGTATGGAAATATTGGTTCGTTTATGTGAGAGACTGGGTATCACAATGAACCTTGTAATCGTCAATGATGATAGTCAAATCTACTCAATAATTAGTGAAATTAAAACATTATTTTACCATGCTGATTATAAAGCCATTGCTGAAAAGTTAAATAAATTAAGCAATGTTAATGTAAATAATAAGCAAGAAATTAAATTAATTCATTTCTTTAATGGTTTAGTTGAATATGAAGTAAATCACAATTACGATAAAGCCATCTTTGACTTTAATAGGGCTATGAATGTTGATTTAACTAACATTGATATGTACGATATCCTAATTGATATCTATACAGCAAAATCATATGTTAATAAGAAATCAAATGATGAAGCTCAGGTTTACTATGATCAAACAAAATCATTAATTAATTCCAGTGTTGAAAAAATAAATGATGAAAATTATCATGATAGTATTTTAATATATGCTAATATGTCAGAATTATCACTTAACCTAGGTGATAATGATCAAGCATTGAAATTTGCTAAATCAGGTATCTTCATTGCTAAGAAAGAACAATCATTGTTCAAGTTGGATGTCATGTTCTACATTTTGGCACAAGCTAAGATCTTAGTTGATGAAACACCAGATAAAGCTCTTGTTCAAGCTTACGTTATCTCAGATATCAATGATAATCCTAAATTACATGAGCGTGTATTAGTAGAATTAAAGCAAAAGAATTTGAGTTTATTTCAATAAAAAAAACCGACATTTAATGTCGGCTTTTTTTATTTTGGTGCTTTAATTTCTTTGTTGTCCAAATCTGTTCTTACAACTAATACATCACACTTAGCAGTACGTGTTACGTATTCTGTAACAGATCCAATAAGCAATCTTTCCATTGCATTCAATCCAGTAGCACCAATCATAATCAAATCAATATTGTGTTTTTCTGGAAATTCTGCGGAAATAATTGTTTTAGGTGCACCATATTCAATGCTGTAATCTACGTCTTCTAGACCAGCACTTTTGGCAGTTTCTACATAACCCTTAACAGTTTCTTTTGCTTTTTCAGTAATTTCTTCGACCATTGTAGTGTCGAAACTAGAAACGTTTTGGAAAGCACGAGTATCAATGATATGTAGAATATGAACTGTAGCATTGTTTCTTTTAGCAACTTCTACAGCTTTTTTGAAAGCCAATTCAGCTTCAAATGAACCATCGATAGGTACTAGAATGTTTTTATATTGTTGTAGCATGATAATCACCTCAAGTAATTTTTTGTATCTGATTATATTGTAATGTATTCGGAAACATAAATACAGTTATCTACGTATATTCGATAGATAAATGGAGAAAAATCCTGCGATAAAAGCACCTGCTACTAAAATAATTAAGTTAGATTTTACATTCCCAAAAAATAATATTATAATCCCTGCAATCGAATCAAGGCAAAGGAGTCCTGCAGTTATTCTCATAGTTGGTTTCAGTGATGCTATATTTTTTGGATCATAAATTAAAAACTTTTTGTCGCTGTAGTACCAAAGGTTATAGGAAAGACCAAGTAAAAATATTATAAAGATAATCATTAAGATATTAACTATCAATGTTTTGCTCCTTTTTCCATTGTTCAATTTGTTGAATTCTCAGTTTTAAAGCTTGTTCATATTTACCAGTTTCGTTAGGTTCATAATATGTTTTATTTGCTAAATTATCTGGAAGATATTGTTGGTTTATAAAGGCATTAGGATAATTATGAGGATATTTGTAACCAACACCATGTCCTAACTCTTTTGCACCTGAGTAATGTGCATCTTTCAAATCATCTGGAATTGATGAGGCTTTACCAGAACGAACATCAGAAAGTGCGGAATCAATTGCTTCCATAGCTGAATTTGATTTAGGACATAGACACAATTCTAT
Organism: Companilactobacillus metriopterae; assembly: GCF_002762335.1. Lineage (NCBI taxonomy): Bacteria > Bacillati > Bacillota > Bacilli > Lactobacillales > Lactobacillaceae > Companilactobacillus > Companilactobacillus metriopterae. Next base: position 853,907 of record NZ_CP024610.1, read on the forward strand.
AACTGCATTTGCTAATGGAATTCTTGCTTCCGGCATTCCTACCATCTGAGCTACTTGGGCAGCTTGTACAGCTCTTGAACAAGCTTGTGGATTAGCTAAGCCAACATCTTCATAGGCACAAATTAACAATCTTCTTATAGCAATTGTTATTTCACCTGCCTCTAGTAATCTAGCAAGATAGAGTAGGGCAGCATTAACGTCACTACCACGTATAGATTTCTGAAATGCAGAAATGACATCGTAGTGACTGTCGCCGTCTTTATCAGCAGAAATAGCTTTCTTTTGAACTGATTCTTCGATGATTTTAAGGTCAATATGTATCTTTCCGTCGATCTCATCAGTTGAAAGGACAGATAACTCTAAACCATTAAGGATACTTCTTAGATCGCCATTAGTGGAGCTTACAAGTAAATTGAGAGCATTATCATCTAAGTCTACTGGATAACTACCTAAGCCCTTATCTTTATCATCTAATGCTCTTTGGACAGCTATTTTCATATCATCTATGCTTAAAGGTTTAAGTTCGAATATTTGAACACGAGATCTAATAGCAGGACTGATATTTATGTATGGATTTTCAGTTGTAGCACCAATTAATATAATTGAGCCGCTTTCTAATAATGGTAGGAGAAAATCTTGTTTGGTCTTATCGAGTCTATGAATTTCATCTAATAATAAAACAACCGTGCCGCTCATTTTTGCTTCTTCTGCTACAATTTGTAAATCTTTCTTGGTATCGGTGGCAGCATTTAACATACGAAATGCGTACTTAGTACTTCCGGCAATAGCACTTGCAATGCTGGTTTTACCAATTCCAGGAGGACCATATAAAATCATCGATGATAGCATTTTTGCTTGTACCATACGACGAATGATTTTATGTTCACCCACAAGGTGTTGTTGACCAACTATTTCATCAATGTTTGTAGGTCTCATTCGATAGGCTAGTGGTGTCTGCATAATTCCTCCTAATTAGAATTTTGACATAATACTAATTATAACAGTTTAGAATATAAATAAAAAAAACATCCACACAGTGGATGTTTTTTTGTAGATATTAAAGAATTTGGTTGTAGTATTCAACAACTAGTGATTCATCAACATTTGGTTCTAGTTCATCACGTTCTGGCATTCTTACAAGAGAACCAGTAAGTGTGTTTTCATCAAAGTTTACGAAACCAGGACGACCAACAACACTTTCAAGGTTAGCTTTAACAATTGCTAGATCTTTTGATTTTGGTCTTAGTGTGATTTCTTGTCCAATCTTAACTTCGTAAGAAGGGATATCAACACGTTTGCCATCAACAAGAATGTGACCGTGGTTTACAAGTTGACGTGCTTGTGGACGAGTATTAGCTAATCCAAGTCTGTAAACAACATTGTCAAGTCTTGTTTCAAGAAGAAGCATCAAGTTGAAACCATGAATTCCTTCCATCTTACCGGCACGTTTAAACAAGTTACGGAATTGACGTTCGTTAACTTCGTACATGAAACGTAGCTTTTGCTTTTCTGTTAATTGTGTACCATATTCAGAAATCTTACGACGACTGTTTGGTCCATGTTGACCTGGAGCATAGTTACGACGAGCAATTTCTTTACCTGTACCTGATAGGGAAATACCTAAACGACGTGATAATTTCCAACGAGGTCCTGTATATCTAGACATTAATTTGTCCTCCAATAATTTTTTTGGAGTAAAATATTTAACTAAGAGTTCAACATTCGTGCAGGCATCTTTGGAACTTTCACCACATGCAGCCGGGTTACTCGTTTACTTATCTGTTGATGACTGTTGACGTTCTTGTCGCTCTTTGCTGCATACTTTACATAAAGAGTAGTTTATCATTATTGATTGCACTCTGTCAAAGTTATTTATTAATCATAAAAGTTAAAAGTTTATTATGAATGCTTGTATATTGATATTTTCATTTTTTGGTCTGATATACTTTTATTCAATAAAGACCATAACAGGGGTGTGCACGTGTTTATATCTATTATAGTAATTATTTTGTTAGTTGTCGCTGTTTTTCTATATATGTGGTTTTTACAACAAAGAAACAGTAGAACAATTGATGAATATAGAAAAAAAATCGCTAATATTAAAGAAGATAAGTTGATTGAAAAAATAGAAGATCTTGAAGAAATGAAGATGACTGGTACTAGTCTGGAGATTTTTGGACAATCAAAATCTGATTTTGAAATGCAATTAGAAGATCGACTACCAAAGGCAGAAAATAGATTGAATCGTATTGCAAATAGTAATACGGAGTTTCGAGTATTTCAAACTTATCGTAGTTTAAGAAACATAAATGAAGAATTAAATTCAATTCAAATCACAATTTCTCAAATCTACGATAGATTGATGAATATCTCAAAGAGTAATGAGTCAAATGCTTCACAGAGTCAGGCTCTTAGAAAAGAATTCGAAGTTCTTCGTAAAGAGATTCTTACACAATCATTTAACTTTGGCTCGGCATCAGATAAGCTTTCTGAAGAATTGGCAGAGATATCTAATCTTCTTGATACTGAGGAACAATTGACAAGACAAGGGGACTATATCGAAGCAAGTCAATATATTGACGAAGCAAGTACAAAAATTAAACTTATCAATAATCAACTTGATATCATTGAACCTCTACATAAAGAACTTGATGATGTTTTTCCAGAACAATTAGAAGAAATTCGTTTTGTGTATGACAAATTGGAAAAACAACAATTTAAATTCAAAGAGGATATTGAGCAGTTAATTGATTCTGTTGAAACTAATATTGCTAAATCCAATGTCGATTTAGCCGAACTTCAATTTAATGATTCAACATTAAAAAATGATGTTATTCGTCAGCAAATAGAGGACCTTTACGAGATATTGTCACGTGAAAATGACGCAAAGAGAACTGTTCTTAAACAGCAAAAACCAGTCATTGACTACTTTAATCATGCTAAGTTCCAACATAACAGACTCGAAGAACGTGTTCAGAATTTAAAAGAAAGCTATGTTATCGACGGAGATATCCTATTATCCGTTAAGAAGCACAATGAAGAATTAAATCGTATCAGAGAAAAATTTGACTATGATATTCAAAAGATAGCTGATAAAGAAGTTGTTTATAGTGAAGTATCTGAAAACTTTAAAGAAACAATTGATAAGTTAGATAAAATCGAACGTGACGAAAAAGTTATAAATGATCAACTTAACGAGATGATTTCAACCGAAGAAGTTGCAATTCAAAGTGTATCAAGATTTTCAAAAAATTTAGATATACAAAAGAGATCATTAGAACAATTTAGAATTAATGGACTTCCTGACGATTATTTAGATTATTTCTATATGGTTTATGATGAAATCAAAAAAATGAATGATGAGCTAAATTCAGAACGTGTCAATGTTGAAGATGTAAGCAAACAATCCATTGTTACTCAAGAAGATTTAGAGAATTTAGTAGAAATGACTAATAAATTAAAATTCGATATTGAGTTATCAGAAAGATTGATGCAATATTCTACAAGATACGCTGATCAAGATGCTACATTAAATGAGAGACTTACAACTGCAAGAGAATTATTTGATAATGAGTTTGAGTTTGAAAAATCAGTAAATGTAATTTCTTCTGCCTTGGAAAATGTTGAACCAGGATCAGTTGAAAGAATAAAAGATTCGATTAGTGCATGATTTTAAAAAATGATGTACATTATAATAATAAAAATTTGGCCGTTAGGCCTTTTTATTTTGGGTGAAAATAATGATATATTTTGATAATAGTGCAACAACAAAGATAGATGATTCAGTTTTAAGTACCTATGAAACAGCAACAAGAAATTTTGGGGGGAATCCATCTAGTTTACATAAGCTGGGATTAAACGCTTATGAACTAGTTGAGAGTTCACGTAAACAAATTGCTGACCTGCTAAATTTTAACCCTAGTGAAGTTTATTTCACTAGTGGGGGTACAGAAGGTAATAATTGGATTATTAAGGGAACTGCTTACAAGAAAAGAGAATTTGGTAAACATATAATTACTAGTTCTATTGAGCATCCTTCAGTTACTAATACTATGAAGCAGCTCGAATCATTAGGATTTGAGGTTACTTATTTACCTGTGGACGATTCCGGTCATATTAAGATAGCTGATTTAAAGAAGGCAATTCGCAAAGATACTATCTTAGTATCAATAATGGCTGTAAACAATGAAATAGGGGCTATTCAACCTATCAATGAAATAGCAGATGTGCTAAATGATTATCCAAGTATTTCATTACACGTTGATGCAGTTCAGGCTATAGGGAAAAATCTTGAAGATAAGTTTATGAACGACAGAGTTGACTTTTATACATTCTCAGGTCATAAATTTCATGCACCTAGAGGAATTGGTTTCATATATATGAAAGATGGTAAGCAACTTGAACCATTACTTGCTGGTGGTGGACAAGAACATAATTTCCGTAGTGGTACAGAAAATACACCTGCGATTGCTGCAATGGCCAAAGCTATTCGTCTTTTAAAAGATGATGAAGAAAAGAAAACCAATAATATTCTAGAATTGAAAACTAAATTACTAGAACACTTAGAAACACTTGAGAATGTGCATGTTTTTTCTAAATTAGAAGATACTTTTGCACCACATATTATTTGTTTTACAGTAGACGGAGTTCGTGGAGAAACAATTGTCCACACTTTTGAAAAGAAAGAGATTTATGTCTCAACAACTAGCGCTTGTTCTTCTAAAAAGGGTCTAGAGTCAAGTACTCTTAAAGCAATGAAAGTACCTGAAAAAATTGCTACCAGCGCAGTTAGAGTGAGCTTAGATGAAAACAATACAATTTCAGAGATGAATGAATTCATTCAAAATCTGGACGAAATTTATAATCATTTTCAAATTCTAAACTAGGAGAAATTAATGAAATATACTGAAATTATGGTTCGCTATGGTGAACTATCAACAAAGGGAAAAAATCGCAATAGTTTTATTGGGCGACTACATGGTAATGTCACTAAAGTTTTAAAAGATTATCCTGAATTAACTATTCAACCTCATCGTGACCGTTTGCATATCCAATTGAATGGTTTAGATGCAAAACCCATTATGGAAAAATTAAAAAATATCTTTGGTATTCAAACATTCTCTTTGAGTATCAGGGTATCCAAAGATTTTGAAGAAGTTAAAAAGACAGCGATTGATATGATGCACGAAGCATATGAACCTGGTATGACTTTCAAAGTTGGTACAAAACGATCTGATCATGATTATCTACTGGATACTAATCAAATTAATCTTCAATTAGGAGATGCAATTTGTGTAGAATTTCCTGAAATTAAGGTTGACCTTCGTAAGCCTGATATTAAGATATCCGTTGAAGTCCGTCACGATGGGATATATTTATCATATTTAACTGTTAAAGGTGCTGGTGGTCTTCCTGTTGGTACTGCAGGTAAGGGGATGTTGATGTTGTCAGGAGGAATTGATTCTCCTGTTGCAGGATATTTTGCATTAAAACGTGGCGTTGAAATAGAGATGGTTCATTTCTTCAGCCCTCCATATACTTCTGAGCAAGCATTGAATAAGGCAAAAGAATTAACAAGTAAATTAACATCCTTTGGTGGAAGTATTAAATTTATCGAAGTTCCATTTGCTGAGATTCAAGAAACTATTAAAGCTAATGTTCCTGAAGGATATTTGATGACAATTCAACGTCGTTTTATGTTGAGATTAACAGATATGATTCGTGAACAGCGTGGAGGATTGGCGATTTTCAATGGTGAGGCCGTTGGACAAGTTGCCTCGCAGACTCTTGAAAGTATGGCAGCTATCAATGAAGTGACAACAACTCCAATACTTAGACCTGTTGCTACGATGGATAAAACAGATATTATTCGAGTTGCAGAAAATATTGATACATTTAATTTATCAATTATGCCTTTTGAAGATTGCTGTACAGTATTTGCTCCACCAAGTCCAAAGACTAAACCTAATATGGAAAAGACTATTAAGTTTGAAAGTTCATTGGATATTGATGGCTTAATTCAACGTTCATTAGATAATATTAAGATAACAACTGTTGAACCTGGGGATACATTTATGGATTCAAAACAAGATGAAATTAGTAGTTTGCTTTAATAAATATATTGACGATATTGATGTAATAATTTATCATCAAGTTATCAGCAATGATTAGGAGTATTGATATTAGATATCTTAAGAGAATGGTATGTCAGCTGAGAATTACCTAGATGTCGATATTAATTGTTACCTATGAGCTATCTTTTAAAGATCGGGACACCGTTAATTGTAGAGTGAAGAGTTTTTTAAAACTCTTAATTTAGGTGGCACCGCGAGCATTCGTCCTATTCCATAGGATGGGTGTTTTTTTATTTTAAGGAGAAAAATATGGTTAGAGAAATTGATATGGATACTAAGTATAGTCCCAATGAAGTAGAAGAAGGTCGCTATGATAAATGGCTAGAACAAGGGGTATTTAAGCCTTCAGGAAACGCTGAAGCAAAACCTTACTCAATAGTAATCCCACCTCCCAATGTAACTGGAAAACTACATTTAGGTCATGCTTGGGATACAACAATTCAAGATACATTGATTAGATTCAAGAGAATGCAAGGTTATGATACCTTGTATCTTCCAGGAATGGATCACGCGGGTATAGCTACCCAAGCTAAAGTTGAAGCCAAACTTAGAGAAGAAAAAGGTGTAACTAGATATGAGTTAGGCCGTGAAAAATTTGTTCAAGAGGTTTGGAATTGGAAAGATGAATTTGGTTCAATCATTAAATCTCAATGGGGCAAATTAGGTCTTTCATTGGATTATGATCGAGAAAGATTTACCCTAGATGAAGGATTATCCAAAGCTGTTCGTAAGGTCTTTGTTGAACTTTACAAACAGGGGTTAATTTATCGTGGTGAATATATAATCAACTGGGATCCTGTTCTTCAAACAGCACTTTCTGATATTGAAGTTATTCATAAAGATGATAATGGTGCTTTTTACCATGTTAAATATCCATACGCTGATGGTTCTGGCTTTATTGAAATTGCAACAACTAGACCAGAAACCATGTTTGGTGATGTAGCTATTGCTGTAAGTCCAGACGATGATAGATATAAAGATATTATTGGTAAAGAAGTCATTGTTCCTTTAGTAGATAGAAAAATTCCAATAATTGAAGATCATTATGTAGATAAAGATTTTGGTACAGGTATGGTTAAAATAACACCTGCTCACGATCCTAACGATTTTGCAGTGGGTAATCGCCATAATCTTGAACGTATTAACACAATGAATGCTGATGGAACAATGAACGAACGTGCTGGTAAGTATAATGGCATGGATCGCTTTGATGCTCGTAAGGCAATTCAAAAAGATCTTGAAGACGCTGGATTTATGATTAGAGTTGAAGATTATACTCATAGTATTGGACATTCAGAAAGATCAGATGCAGTAGTTGAACCAAGATTATCAACACAATGGTTTGTTAAAATGCAACCATTAGCTGAAATGGCTTTGAAGAATCAAGAAACAGATAACAAAGTAGATTTTGTTCCAGAACGTTTTGAAAATACCTTTACTCAATGGATGGAAAATGTTCACGATTGGGTTATTTCTAGACAATTATGGTGGGGACATCAAATTCCTGCTTGGTATCATAAAGAAACAGGTGAGATCTATGTAGGTGAAACAGAACCTGCAGATATTGAAAATTGGACTCAAGAAGAAGATGTTCTGGATACTTGGTTCTCTAGTGCATTATGGCCATTTTCAACTATGGGTTGGCCTGATGTTGAAAGTGAAGATTATAAGAAGTATTTTCCAACAAATACTCTTGTAACTGGTTACGATATTATTTTCTTCTGGGTATCAAGAATGATTTTCCAAAGTTTGAAATTTACTGGAGAACGTCCATTTGAAAATGTCGTTATTCATGGTCTAATTCGTGACGAACAAGGTCGCAAGATGAGTAAATCATTGGGTAATGGTATTGATCCAATGGAAGTTATTGAGAAGTATGGTGCTGATTCATTAAGATGGTTCTTGATGATGGGTTCTACTCCTGGTCAGGACACAAGATTCAGTTACGACAAGATGGATGCAGCATGGAATTTTATAAATAAAATTTGGAATGCTAGTCGTTTTGTTATCATGAATTTGGATGAATCTGCTCAACCAGTAGATAATATAACAATTGATGACTCATTTGATCTTTCTGATAAGTGGATTCTTGCTAAACTAAATCAAACTGTTTCTGATGTTACACGTCTATTTGACAAGTTTGAATTTGGTGAAGCAGGTCGAGCAATGTACAATTTCATCTGGAATGACTTTTGTGATTGGTATATTGAAATGAGTAAAGCGACACTTACTGGTGAAGATGGTGCTTCAAAAGACCATAAACGCATGATACTTACTTATGTTTTAGATCAAATTTTGAAATTAATGCACCCAATTATGCCATTTGTTACCGAAAAAATTTGGTTATCAATGCCTCATACTGGTGAATCAATCTCTACATCAGAATATCCAACTACTCATGCTGAATTTGAAGATTCAGAATCAGTTGAACAAATGGAAATACTAATTGATTTGATCAAAGCAGTAAGAAAAATTCGTGTAGATGCAAATGCACCAATGTCAAAAGAAGTTGATATTCTAATCAAACCTGAAAATGATTCTATAAAAGAAATTTTCTTAGACAACAAAGATTATATAGATCGTTTTGTTCATCCTAAGGATTTACAAGTTTCTGTTGATTTAGAAGCTCCTGATCTTGCTATGACTGCGATTATTAGTGGCACAGAAATTTATGTTCCATTAGCAGAGCTTATCAATATTGATGAAGAAATTACTCGTCAAGAAGAGGAAGTTGCAAAGCTAGACAAGGAAATTTCAAGAATTGACAAGAAACTTTCTAATGAAGGTTTTGTTAAGAAAGCTCCTGAAAGTGTTGTTGCAGAAGAAAAAGCAAAACTTGCAGATTATCAAGATAAGCAAGATAAAGTAAAACAACGTATCGAACAACTTAAAAATAGTAAATAATAAAAAAGCCATCTATAATGAAATAGATGGCTTTTTTATTGGGAGAGATTATATGTTTAAAACATCAGATGAAGCAGTAGAGTATATTCATTCATTACCCAAATTTCATGAATCTGATAGTTTGGATTTTATTAAACTAGCGATGCAAAAATTAGGGAATCCTCAAGATAGTTATAAGATAGTGCACATCACTGGAACAAATGGGAAGGGCACTACGACAAATTATCTGGCTAATTTATTGGAAGCATCCAACTTACGTGTAGGGATGTTTATTTCTCCATTTATAAAAATATTTAATGAACGCATTCAAATCAATCATGAATATATTAGTAATGATGATTTGTGCAATTTGAGTAATTATATTGTTGTCCAAACTAAGGGGATTGAATTAACTGAATTTGAATTTGTTACTGCACTGGGATTACTTTACTTTAAGGATAGAGTAGATATTGCGGTTGTTGAGGTAGGTATCGGCGGAAAAAGAGATAAGACAAATATTGTGAAGCCAGTTCTGTCCATTATAACTTCAGTAGGAATGGATCATGAGAATATTATTGGTCCTACGTTGTTAGATATAGCAAGAGAAAAGTCAGGAATAATAAAACAGAATACACCTGTTATATTGGGATTATTAGATGATGATGTCAGTCATCTTATTGAAAAAGTAGCGGATCAAAAAGATAGTTCTGTGTATCAATTCGAAAGGGAATTTAATATAGAAAATTTCCGAGTGAAAGATATTAAAATCAATTTTGATTTTAAAAATGGAGAAACCTATCCTGTTAGTATCTTAGGAATTGAAAAAACTACTGCGATCAATGCAGCAATAGCAATTGAAGCATTCTATCTTCTTAACAAGGATCATGACTTAACTGATGAGATACCTGAAATTGAAAGTCATCCGATACCTGGGAGAATGCAAGTAGTGAGGAGAGATCCACTAGTTATTTTTGATGGGGCACATAATTTTGCGGCAATTGATAATTTAACAAATTCTTTAACAAAAACATGGCCCAATAAAGATATAATAGTATTGTATTCTGGCATGAAAGATAAAAAGAGAGATGTTATTCTATCAAATTTGTCTAAACATAGTAAAAAAGTATATGTAACTCAGTTAAAAAATTTACGATCTGCTGGAAAAGAAGATTACGATTTATCCATTTATTCGAACGTTGAATTTGTGGATGATTATAGGGACTTTTATTCAAGTTTTATTGATGAACAAACAAGTGATCAAATATTTTTAGTTACAGGATCTTTTTACTTGGTGTCGGATTTATTGAATACTTTCGTAATTTAAAGAATGATAAAATTAAGAGAGAAAATTCAGACAAATGGTGTAACATCGTTGTCCAACTTAGAATTATTGGTAGTTTTATTGGGCAATGGCAATAAACATATTAATGTTGCAGAGATAGCTCATTCGATAGTTACTAAGTATCCAAATTTAGATTTTTCATTACAAAATTTATTGGATCAACAGGGTATCGGCTTAGCGCAGGGATGTAAAATAATGGCAGCTACTGAACTGGGTTCCAGAAAACTTGAAAGTGACGTAATGCCTCAAAAATTTAATTCATTATCTGAGATTGCAAAACACGCTAGCAATAAGATAGGTTTTTCTAAACAAGAAAAGCTACTGGCGTTGTTTCTAGATAGTGATAATAATATAATTTTTGAAAAGATAATGTTTATTGGAACTATGGATTCAGCCACAGTTCACCCGCGTGATATTATCCGAGAAGCTCTGTCACTTTCAGCAACTCAAATTCTTATAGCTCATAATCATTATTCTGGAAGATTAATTCCTTCAGAAAATGATAAAAAACTTACGCAAAGAATTGAAGAATGCTGTACAATAATGGGTATTAAATTTATTGATCATCTAATTTTTTCAAAGAATGATTTTATAAAAGTAAATTTATAATGTTTCAATTAAGTTAAGTTTTTTCATTGTATAAAAAATACATTTATATATGATATAATTTTCTTTAGCTTAAAATGTCCGATTTTCAGTCGTTATTAAAGGAGATATAATATTGTTTGGAATTAGTTCAAAAAAAATAGGTATCGATTTAGGTACTGCTAATACTCTAGTTTATGTTGAAGGTAAAGGAATTGTCCTTAACGAACCTTCAGTTGTAGCTAAAAATAATAATACAGGTGAAGTTGTTGCTGTAGGTTCTGATGCCCGTGAAATGATTGGACGTACACCAGGTAGTATTTCAGCAATTCGTCCTATGAAGGATGGAGTTATTGCTGATTACGATACAACAGCTGCCATGATGAAATATTTCATTTCAAAAGCTGCCGGTAACTCTAAACCATCAGTGATGGTTTGTGTACCAAGTGGTGTTACAGAAGTTGAAAAGAGAGCTGTTATCGAAGCTACTCAACATGCTGGTGCTAAAGAAGCTTATGTTATTGAAGAACCATTTGCTGCTGCTATTGGTGCAGGTCTACCTGTTATGGATCCAACTGGTAACATGGTTGTTGATATCGGTGGTGGTACTACTGATGTTGCTACAATTTCATTAGGTGGAATTGTTTCTTCACGTTCAATTAGAGTGGCTGGAGATAAGTTTGATGAATCAATCACTACTTATATCAAGGCACATTTCAATTTACAAATTGGTGAAAGAACTGCTGAAGAAGTTAAAATTCAAGTTGGTTCAGCTTCAGTTGAAAAAGCTACTGAATTAGAAGCAATGCAAATTAGAGGTCGTGATCTTGTTACTGGATTACCTAAAACAATCCAACTAACTGGTGAAGACATTGCTAAAGCAATTCACGAAGATGTTGAAGAAATTATTATTGCTATTAAGGAAACACTAGAAGAAACATCACCAGAAATTGCTGCTGATGTTATCGATCATGGTATCGTTCTTACTGGTGGTGGAGCACTACTACATCACTTACCAGAAGTTATATCAGAAGCAACTGGTGTTCCTGTATTTATTGCGCAAGATCCTTTGGATTGTGTTGCCGCAGGTACTGGTGAATCACTTAAAAATATCGATGTGATCCGTCGTCAAAAGTAAACGGGGTAACCCGTTTTTTTTATTGATTATTGTGGGAGAAAATTATGCAGAAATTTTTTTCAAATAAAAAGTTCATAATTTTTATGATTATTATTATTGTTACATTTGGACTTTTAGCAGTTTCAGTCAACGTTAGGGATAACGATGAAACACCATCATTTGTCCAACAGATAGGAAATGACACATACAGTTTAGTAGGTGGTGTTTTTGCGTATCCCGTAAATGCAGCAAAAAATGTGAACTCACAGTTTGCTAGTTTTTATAATACTTATACTGAAAATCAACGCTTAAAATCTAGAATAGATGAATTAGATAAAAATAAAACTGATTTAAAAACTGTTCAAGATGAAAACTCTAAATTAAAAAAAGAATTGAAGCTAGATGCTACGTTAACCGACTATGATATCCAGACTGCCTCAGTAGTAACTAGATCACCTAATAATTGGCAAAATTATCTTACAATTAATCGCGGTTCTACCAGTGGTCTTAAGAAAAACATGCCAGTAATGTCTGGAAATGGTTTGATAGGTAGAATTATTGAAGTTAATAAGATTAGTTCAAAAGTAGAATTGATCTCAACAAATAATGAAGTTAGTGATAAATTTGCTGTTGAAATTCAAGGAACAAATGCAATTGATGGAGTCATTAGTAAATATGATTCATCAACTGGAAAACTAGTTATGGAAAATGTTCAATCTACAGATGGAATCAAAAAAGGTCAAAGAGTTGTAACCTCAGGATTGGGTGGTAGAACTCCTAAAGGTCTTTATGTAGGTAAAGTTTATGGAATTAAGAAGGACAACTACGGAATGACAAATTCTGTTTACATAACTCCATCTGCAGATTTAAGAGACTTTACTGTTGTTACAGTTATTAAGTCAAAGGTTAGTGGTGATTAAAAATGGAAATTAGAAGACGTAAGATTTCTTTTCAAGTAATTTTTCTTTTTATCACATTCTTCCTTGATGGGATAATCAAATGGTCTTTTTTTGACAACATAAATAAAGGAACATTTTTTGTCGTTCCACAGTTAATGCTGATGGCACTAACTATGCTTTGTGTAAGAATGGATGATACCAGATTGATCATCATATACGGCGTGATTTTTGGTTTGTCATACGATTTTTATTATTCAGGATTAATAGGAATCTATACAGTTTTGATACCAGTTATCCTTTATGGAATTGACCATTACAAATATTTACTTGCAAGCTCAGACTTCATTTATGAAATATCAGTTTATTTTATTGTACTAGTTGTATTACAAACTTTTGTATATCTGTTAGAAAGACTATTTCAACAGACAACAACTGATTTTTTGGATTATGTAACTTTTACATTAGGACCAACTTTATTATTTAATATTGTAATGTTTTTTATTTTATATGTAATTATGGCAAGGATATGTGATTGGTTAGTGAAATATCGGAGGGAATCACGATGAACAACGTTGTTTTTAAGGGGAATAAAGAAGGTATCGTTGTAACCTTCAATGATGAAGCTAATTTAGAAGATTCGATTAAAGATTTTAAAGAATTAATTTTGCAACAAAATTTGGGTGCAGAAGATAAATCAATAAAATTCTTTGTTAAAACTGGAAGCAGACAACTCTCTTCTGAAAGATTACTGGAAATAAAAACTATTCTGTCAAAGTACCCACAAATTGATCTTCAAAGTTTGGAATCAGATGTACTATCAAAAGACGATGTCGAAGAGAAAATTGAAGAGAGTAATATCAATATTGAGACAGGAATTATCAGAAGTGGGCAAAAAAGAGAGTATCAAGGTGATTTAATATTCTTAGGAACTTTGCATCCTTCTGCACAAATTTCAGCTACAGGATCTGTGTATATTTTGGGAGAAGTCAGTGGTATTGTCCAAGCAGGTTATCCCGATAATACTTCAGCCAATATTCTTGGAAATTTGGCTAAGGTAGCTCAAGTGAGAATTGCGGATACTTTTGAAATAGTTGCTGATGGAAATTCAGAAAAATATACAGATAATCAATATGCTTATCTAGATGATATACATTCAATTAGTGTAGACGATATTAAAAATTTCAAAAATTAATTTGAGAGGACTTTTTTAGATAATGGGAATTTCAATTGTAGTAACGTCTGGTAAGGGTGGTGTAGGTAAAACTACAACTACTGCAAATATAAGTACAGCTCTAGCAAGTATGAATCAAAAAGTTTGTATGATTGATCTTGATATTGGGTTGAGAAATCTTGACTCCGTATTAGGATTAACCAATAGAATTGTTTATGATGTTTTGGATGTTGCTAGTCAAAGAGTTGCTATTTCTCAAGCACTAGTTAGAGATCCAAGATTTGACGATAATTTATATTTATTAGCTGCTTCTCAATTTGAAGACAAATATGCTTTAGACAAAGAATCTATTAGTGGCATTGTTGAATATCTAAAATCTAGATTTGATTTTGTTATTATCGATTGTCCTGCTGGTATAGAAGAAGGATTCCAAAATGCTGTCTCAGTTGCAGATGGTGCACTTATTGTAACTAACCCTGAAGTATCATCGATAAGTGACTCAGATCGTGTGGTTGGAATTCTAGAAGAATTAAACATGCCAGTGACACCTCACTTAATTATTAATAGAATTCGTAAAAATATGATTAACAATGGAACTTCAATGAATATAACTGATATTGTGGATCACTTAGGAATTCCTCTTATTGGTGTAGTTATTGATGAAGATGATGTTATCTATGCTTCTAACTCTGGACAAACAATTGTTAACGATCCAAACAGTGAAGCTGGTCGAGGATACAAAAATATAGCTAAGCGTATGTTGGGTGAGACAATTCCTTTAGATTTATTTGATGCCGAGGAAAAGAAACAAGGATTTATCGGCAGATTGTTTGGTAGACGTTAAATTCTGTGATATGGTAACAATAGTTAAATATGTCAACACAGGGGGAGCCGAATGGCTGAGAGTGGCAAATATGTCAGACCCTTTAAACCTGTTATGTTAGTACATGCGTAGGAATGTGTTATTAGATGCCTATTCGTTAGACTATTCTAACTCTCTTGTGATGACAAAAAATCATAAGGGAGTTTTTTTATGGAAAAAAAAGATGGGTTAATTATCTTAATAGAAGGAGCAATAATAACAGCTTTAGCTCAGGCATTGAATTATATACCACATTCAGTTGGTGCATCATCAATTGAAGTAGTATATGGGTTGGTTCCTATGGTTATATTTGCCCTGAGAAGGGGTCTCAAACCTGGATTGACGGCTGGATTAGTGTGGGGGATTCTTGATTTAATTTTAAGAGGATTTAGTAGTGGAGGATTTTTAAATCCTTTACAGGGATTTATAGAGTATCCAATCGCCTTTGCAGCAATTGGATTAGCTGGAATAGGAAGTACAAGAGTAAAAGAAAAAATACAAGAAGGAAAAAGTACATTCTTTGTAATCTTGATTTATTCCACAATAGGATTTTTTGCAAAGTATTTCTTACATTTTATTGCTGGTGGAATATATTGGGGATTGTATGCACCAAAAAATATGAATCCATGGATATATTCTCTAGTCATCAATGGAGGAAGTTTTCTAGCCAACTTAATTATGCTGTCGATAATTCTCGTATTTTTAAATAGATTTATAAATAGAATAATTAAAGTCTAAATAAAATAAAAAGAGGTTCTCACTTTTGTGAGAACCTCTTTTTTTAATTTATAAAACTAAAGACGGCTCCTAAAATAACTCCACCTAATGTAACAATGATCATCAACCAAATAATGACTTGTGTAATTCGAGTAATTGCACTTTTTTTCGGTTTTTGATTATTCATTAATCTTCACCACCTGATAATTGATAATTGAATGTTACTTCAAATTAAGAATATTTGCAATAAGTGGGATAATCCCCCACCTAGTTAAAATATTAATTTATCAGGCTTAATAAATAAAAATGATAAAAACTGAATAAAAAGTGGAGGATAGTGGTAGATTGTGGTAAATTTATATATGTGAGAAAGAGGTGATTTGGATGTTCATGGGAGAGTACCATCATACGATTGATGCAAAAGGACGTATTATCGTTCCAGCTAAGTTTCGTAAAGAAATGGAAGATGGATTTGTATTGACTCGTGGAATGGATGGTTGCTTATTCGGATATCCAATGAGCGAGTGGGAGAAGCTGGAACATCAGCTTGATAAACTTCCACTAACTAAGAAAGATGCACGTGCATTTACTAGATTCTTCTATTCAGCTGCTATGGAAGCAGAATTTGATAAGCAAGGAAGAATTAACATTTCAAACCCACTCACAGATTTTGCTAAATTAGAAAAAAATTGTGTCATTGTTGGAGTTTCAGATCGCATTGAAATTTGGGATGAAGACAAATGGACAGAGTTTAGCCAACAAGCAGAAGAAAATTTTGAAGATATATCGGAGAAGATGACTGATTTTGACTTCTAAAAATTTTGATCATACAACAGTTCTACTAAAAGAAACCATTGATGAAGTTAATCCGCGAGATAACTCAGTATTTGTGGATGCAACTTTTGGAAGAGGTGGACACACAACAGAATTGTTAAAAAGAATAAATAACAGTACTGTCTACGCTTTTGATCGTGATGAAGAAGCCATAAAAGTTGGTGAAGATATTCAAAATAATTCTGAAATCGTTGGTACAAATAAATTGATAATGATTCGTGATAACTTTGAAAATATCAAATCACGATTAAATGAATTAGGTGTTGAGTCAGTTGATGGTGTTGTCTATGACCTTGGTGTTTCATCACCACAATTTGACGATGCAACAAGAGGTTTTAGTTACAAGAAGGAAGCAAGATTAGACATGAGAATGGATCAGCGCCAATCTTTGGATGCTGAAGAAATTGTCAATACATGGTCATTCAATGAATTAGTAAGTATA
Source organism: Companilactobacillus metriopterae (assembly GCF_002762335.1). Classification (NCBI taxonomy): domain Bacteria; kingdom Bacillati; phylum Bacillota; class Bacilli; order Lactobacillales; family Lactobacillaceae; genus Companilactobacillus; species Companilactobacillus metriopterae. The sequence goes on from NZ_CP024610.1 coordinate 870,893, forward strand.
TTTTTCAAATATAGTGATGAGAAATTTGCTAAACAAATAGGCAGATCTATTGAAAAAACTCGAGAAGATCACAGAATTACATCCACATTGGAATTGGCTGATATCGTTAAAAATTCCATTCCTGCAGCAAAAAGAAGAACAGGTGGTCATCCTGCCAAAAGAGTTTTTCAAGCTATTAGAATTGCTGTAAATGATGAATTGGGATCAATTGAAAGATCGCTTGAAGGATCTATAGAGTTATTAGCACCTAAGGGACGTATCAGTGTTATTACATTCCAGTCCAAGGAAGACAGAATTGTAAAAAATATCTTTAAAGTCAATGCTCAAGTTGATGTACCTAGAGGCTTACCAGTTATACCAGATGATTTACAACCTGAGTTGAAATTGATTACAAGAAAGCCGATTCTACCTTCAGAATCAGAGTTAGATCAAAACAACCGCTCGCATAGCGCCAAATTAAGAGTTGTAGAAAAAATTTAATTATTATTATGGAGAATAATTATGAGAGAAAGTACAGCATTTAGAAATCAAGAACAATATCAAACAGTAGAACAACCACAACCTTCAGTAGTAAAAGCAACTGAAGTTATTACTAGAAAAGTTCCTATTTCTCCTATGGAAGTTATTTCCATAATAGGTGTTGCTATTGTTACCATGATTCTTATGGTTTCATTGGTTACTTTGCGAGCATCAATGACTACTTCTCAAAATAAATTAAATAAAATTAATACAGAAGCATCACAAACTACAACAAATAATGTAAACTTACAACAAGAGATCTCAGAATTAACAAGTTATGATAAATTATCAGCATTTGCAGCTGAACATAATTTGAAAATGAGTAATGAAAATGTAAGGAATGTTTCAAAATGAATTTTTCAAACTTCAGAAGAATAATAAAAAATAATTTATCAGACAAGAAAAGACGCAATGCTACAATTGTTGGAATAATAATTGGGGCGGTCACTATCTTGTCTTTTTCTGTATTCATAGGACAATTTTCTAGCGTTGCCATTACAAAAAGTAAAGATGGAATAAACCTTTCTGATAGAACAAAATTGAAATATCAAAAAGTTCAAAAGGTTAATGCCAAACGTGGAGATATTTTTGATAGTACAGGTAATGTAATAGCTGGTGAATCAACTATCTATAACGTTTATGCAGTTTTATCAAAAAAAGCAACTGATGAAAATGGCAAACCTGCTTATGTAAATAACAAAGAAAAGGTCGCTGAAGTCTTAAGTGATAATTTAGCTATCTCAAAAGAACAGGCTTTGAAATTTTTAAATCCTTCAGATAAAGGTGCCTACCAAGTTGAATTTGGTTCAGCTGGTCGTGGTATCTCTATTGAAGCTAAGAAAAAAATTGCCTCAAAAAATTTACAAGGAATTCAGTTTACAGAATTGCCATCACGTTCATATCCTAATGGTGTTTTTGCAACCAATTTAGTTGGAATTACTAAATCCAAGAGTTCAGATACTGGTAGCAATATTTCTGGTGTCATGGGAATTGAAAAGTACTTTAACAAGGTATTATCTGGTAAGGACGGCGAAACCGTATCAAAAGTAGATTCAAATAATAATATTTTGCCAGGTTCACAAACTGTTGGTAAACAATCAGAAAATGGTTCAAATGTGTACTTAACTTTAAATAGTAAAGTCCAACAGTATGTCGAAGTTCTAAGCCAAAATGTTGAAGAAAAGTATGATCCTAAAAATTTACAAGTAATTGTTATGAATGCTAAAACAGGTGCCATTGAGGCAGCTACACAACGTCCTACATTCAATCCTTCAACTGGTAAGGGTCTTGAGAATAGTTGGAGAGATACTTTGGTTGAAGATCAATATGAACCTGGTTCAGTAATGAAAATTTTGACTCTATCAGCTTCAATTGATTCTGAACACTACAATCCAAATGAGTATTTCAATTCTGGATCAGTGGAAATAGGAAGTCGTAAAATTAGTGATTGGGATAAAGCTGGATGGGGTTCTATACCATTGTCACAAGCCTTTCCAAGATCATCTAACGTAGGTATGGTTACTCTTGAACAAGAAATGGGTGCCAAAACATGGCTAAAATATATGAAAGATTTTCATATGGGTCAAAAAACTGGCATTGAACTTCCAGGAGAAGTTCCGGGGATGATTTCTTTTGATCACGCCAGTGATCAAGCAATGACATCCTTTGGACAAAGTGTCAACGTTAACGCTATTCAAATGCTTCAGGCAATATCAGCTATAGCTAATAATGGTGTGATGATTCAACCACAAATAGTAAAAAAGGTTGTTGATCCAACTACAGGAAAAACAACACAGAAATTTAAAACAAACGAAGTTGGGAAACCTATTAAGGCTTCAACAGCCAAACAAGTTAGAAATGCTATGCGTGAAGTTGTAACAGCGGATTATGGTACTGGACGCGTTTATGATGTTCCAGATGTTGAAGTGGGGGTTAAAACTGGTACTGCCCAGATTGCCTCACCTACGGGTGGTTATCTAACTGGATCAAGTAATTATATATTCTCAGTCGCCGGAATGGTTCCTTATAAAGATCCAAAATATATTGTTTATATAACGATGAAACAACCACAGTTAATGACTGAAGGTGCAGAACAAATGATTTCTGAGATATTTAACCCACTTGTAACTAGATTGGTTAATCAAGGTGATACACCTATAGAATCAACTAATGCATCAAGTCAGTATATAACTGTTCCTAATTTACTTAATAAATCAGTAGATGATGCATCAAAAGAAGTAGAGAAGCTGGGACTTCAAACTGGTATCATAGGTACTGGTAATAAAATTGTTCAACAAATTCCAACTAGTGGCGACAAGGTTATGAGTGGTCAAAGAATTGTATTGTTGACAAATGGAGCAATGACTATGCCTGATTTAACAGGATGGTCCAAGAATGACGTACTTAAATTTGCCGAAATCACAGGTAAAACTGTTCAAACAAAGGGCGATGGATATGTTACAAAACAATCAATTAAAAGTGATAAAGTTTTAGAAGATAAAACTAAAATAGTAATCACACTAAAAGACGCAAACTAATATTTTGGGGAAAAGATATGATTTTAAGTAAAATAATTATAGATATAGTTAGTACATTTGCTATAGTAGCCATTGCGATGCCTTATTTTATAGGATATTTGATTTCTAGGAATGAAGGTCAGTCCATTCGCGAAGAAGGACCAAAATGGCATGAGAAAAAATCAGGAACACCTACTATGGGAGGCTTAATTATAGTAATTGCGATGACAATTACTAACCTCTGGGTAGGATTATGGATGCATCAACTTACACATGCTCTGTTAATCACAACATTTGTGATTATTTTATATGCTGGTATCGGTTATATTGATGATTCAATTAAAGTATTCAAAAAGAGAAATATGGGATTAACCGCGCTTCAGAAATTATCATTGCAGATTATAGTTGGTCTTATTTTTCTTTCAGTCTACTTCTATGACAAATTGCCCGTTAATTTTACTATTCCTGGCTTATTTTCTATTAATTCATCAATCATCTTTTCAATATTTGTAGTATTCTGGCTTGTTGGATTTTCTAACGCTACTAATCTAACAGATGGGCTAGATGGACTTTTAGGTGGACTGGGTACTATCTCATATGCTACCTATGCATATATTGCTCTAAAGCAGGATAGAATTGATATCGCTATTGTTTGTTTATCTGTGGTAGGTGGATTATTAGCATTTTTAGTTTATAATCATAAGCCGGCCAAAATATTTATGGGTGATGTAGGATCACTAGCATTAGGGGCAGGATTGGCAGTTATCTCAATTTTGCTAGGTAGATATTGGTCTTTACTATTAATAGGATTAGTTTATGTTGTAGAAACTTTGAGTGTAATGATTCAAGTATTTTCTTTCAAAGTATTTAAAAGAAGAGTTTTCAAAATGACACCAATTCACCATCACTTTGAGATGTTAGGTTGGAGTGAATGGCAGGTTGATATTGTATTCTGGATTTGTGGTTTAGTGTGCTCATTGTTATATATCGTGTTCTTTATTTAAAAAAAGGGGTATTTAAATGAATTTAGATAGTATTTATTCCGGTAAAAAGATAATGGTATTAGGATTGGCCAAAAGTGGTTACGCTGTAAGTAATCTATTGGACAAATTGGATGCTAAATTAGTTATTGTTGATTCTAATGATTTGGAAGGCAACATTGAGGCTAATAAGCTTATTAAAAGAGGATTCGAAGTGCATACAGGTACCAATAATCCTGATTTAATAGATTCTAGCTTTGACTATTTAGTGAAAAATCCTGGGATAAAATATACTAATTCTATCGTTGAACGTGCCCTCAGCTTAGATATTCCAGTAATAACAGAACCTGAAGTAGCTTATTCCTTTTCAGATGCAACGATGGTAGGAGTTACTGGTTCAAATGGTAAAACAACAGTTACTACTTTAATTAGAGATATGCTAGCTAAATCATCTAAATTTAAGAAGTCTTATTATGCCGGAAATATAGGTATCCCAATATCTGATGTTGTAGAGAAAGCAACTCAAGATGATGTTATTGTGACTGAGTTGTCTAGTTTTCAATTAGAAGGAACAATTAATCTACACCCACATGTTGCAGTACTAAATAACATTTATTCAGCTCATTTAGATTTTCATGGTAATCGTGATAACTATGTAAAAGCAAAAATGAATATCACAAAGAATCAAACTGAAGAAGATTATTTTATTGTAAATTGGAATGATTCAGAGTGGCAAATTTTATCAAAAATATCCAAAGCAAAAGTTATTCCTTTCTCTGATAATAGTGTCTTGGAAAATGGCGCCTACGTTAAGGACAGTTCAATTTATTGGAAAAACGAAAAAGTTTTAGATGAAAAATCTATAAAAGTTCCTGGTGAACATAATGTTCAAAATATATTAGCGGCAGTGACCGTAGCAAAATTATTTAATGTTCAAAATGATGATATTGTGCGAGTTGTAGAAGAATTTAAGGGTGTAAAGCATCGAATACAGTTTGTCGATGAGATAGACAATGTTCGTTATTATAATGATTCTAAAGCAACAAATATTGAAGCAACTACAGTGGCTTTGCAATCGTTCAAGCAACCAATAAATTTGATTGCAGGTGGTCTTGATCGTGGGAATGGTTTTGATGAACTAGTTCCACAATTAAATAATGTAGTAAGTATATATTTGTATGGAGAAACAAAAGCAAAAATGAAGGTTGCTGCTGAACAAGCAGGAATAAAAAATATTTTTGTACTGGACACACTTCCTGAAGCAGTAAAATTAGCAAAAGATAATAGCAAAAAGGGTTCAGTAGTTTTACTATCACCTGCGGCAGCTAGTTGGGATCAATTTGATACATTTGAGCAACGTGGGGATTTATTCATTAAAGAAGTTGAAAAACTTAGAGGAGAATAGCATGTCAAAAATGCGAGTAGTTGTTTCTGGTGGAGGAACCGGCGGACACATTTATCCAGCTTTAGCATTAATAAATCGTTTAAAAGAACGTGATTTAATTGATGAGATATTATATGTTGGAACTGAGACAGGATTAGAAGAAAAGATTGTTAAAGAAAATGGAATACCATTCAAGACAATTAAAATTCAAGGTTTTAAAAGAAAGCTATCACTAGAAAATATAAAAACAGTCAATTTATTTATATCTAGTATCAGTAAGTCCAAAAAAATCCTCAAAGAATTTAAACCAGATATTGTCATTGGAACTGGGGGATACGTCTCTAGTGCCATTGTTTACGCTGCTCATTTAATGCATATTCCTACGATAATTCACGAGCAAAATACAATTGCTGGTGTTACAAATAAATTTTTGGGACATTTTGTTAATAATATTGCAATCGCTTTTGAAGAGGCTAGATCTCAATTTTCTGAGAAAAAGAAAATTGTTTTTACTGGAAATCCTCGTGCTCAAGAAGTTGTAAGTATTAAAAAAAATAACCGATTAGAGGATTTTAATCTTAATCCTCAAGAACCAACAGTTTTAGTATTTGGAGGCTCTAGAGGAGCAACTCCAATCAACAATTCATTTGTTCAAGATTTTGACAAATTTTCTGATGCTAACTATCAAGTATTATTTGTTACTGGCAATGCTCATTTTGCCAATGTTTCAGAAATATTGGGAGATAAAATGGATAGGTATCATAATATTTCGGTGGTTCCATATATAGAAAATATGCCTGAGATTTTACCAGATATTCAGCTTATAGTTGGACGTAGTGGTGCTACAAGTATTGCAGAAATTACAGCTCTAGGAATACCTGCAATTTTTATACCTAGTCCATATGTAACACATGATCATCAGACAGTTAATGCTCAATCAGTTGCAAAAAATGGTGCAGCAGTTGTATTGAAAGAACCAGATTTGAATGCTCAAAGCTTGTTTGATTCTGTGAACAGAATTATGACTGATGAATCAAAACAAAAAGAAATGTCTGAAAAATCAAAAGAAATTGGTGTACCAGATGCATCAGATAGATTGATTGACTTAATGAAGAAACTTACTGACTAGTTTTTATGGGGAAAATAAATGTCTAATAAAAGAAAGAAACTAATTAGAAATATTTTTGTTCTTGTTGTTGCAATAATCATTGTTTTCTTTGCTTACTTAGGTTCACCATTAAGTAGACTAAAAGAAATAGATGTTAAAGGGGTCAATGACTTAGGCGAACAACAAGTTATTGATGCAACAAAAATTAAAGATAACAGCAATATTTTAGGTATTGTTTTTCATGAAAAATCTATAAAGAATGAAACTATAAAAGAATTACCTTCAATAAAGGAACTATCATTTAATTTTTCTCATTTCAATAAACTGACTATCAATGTAAAAGAATCCGAAACATTAGGATTCATTGTAAAAAATGGATATTATTATCGGATAATAACTGATGGGAAAATTGTTGATAAAAAGATGAAGTCACCAATTGGAAATTACCCTTTGTACAGTGGATTTTCTAAAGGTGAGTTGAAGGATATTTCTAATAAATATGGAAAATTACCAAAAAGTGTAAAAACAAACATTTCAGAAATACATAAATCAGCCACTAAACTCAACCCTTACCGAATAAAAATTGACATGAATGACGGCAATCGAGTTGTTGCTGATAGTCGAACATTCCAGAAGAAAATGCAATATTATCCGGGTATAGCTTCACAAATGAAAGAAAAGGGTACTGTTGATTTACAAATTGGTGCTTATTCGTATCCGTTTGAAGAAAAGAAATAACTTTTATCTAAACTTTTTTATGTTAAAATTTTAGATAAGTGAAATATTTTGTAAACTAGGTAGGAGGAAGCGAATAAACTTATGGATGATTCTAAGTTTTTTGTTGGCTTAGATATTGGAACTAACTCTATTAAAGTAGTAGTTGGTGAAGCTATCGGTGATAAGCTAAATGTTGTTGGTGTCGGCAGTGAAAGATCTGAAGGCGTAAGTAAAGGCGTTATTGTTGATATCGATAAGGCCTCAGGTGCAATACAAAAAGCAGTAAAAAAAGCTGAAACTCAAGCCAATATAACTATTAAGGATGTTGTTTTAGGAATTTCGCCTAATATGATTCAAATCGAACAATGTCAGGGAATGTTAGCAATTGACTCTGAATCAAGAGAAATCAATGAGAATGATGTTAGACAAGTGATGTCTTCTGCAATGACTCAAAACTTACCTAGTGAGCGAGAAGTTGTATCATTGGTTCCTTCTAGCTTTTCAGTAGACGGATTCAAGGATATTAAAGATCCACGTGGGATGATTGGTGTTCGCTTAGAGATGGATGGTATTACATATACAGCTCCTAAGACTATTATCCACAATGCCAAGAAAGCAGTAGAACAGGCTGGATTAAATATCAAGCATAAAGTCATTGCTCCAATGGCCTTGAGTAAGGTAGTACTTAACTCAGGAGAATCTGATTTTGGTGCAATAATAGTGGATATGGGTGCAGGTCAGACAAGTGCGTCTGTAATTCACGATCGTAAATTAAAACTTTCAACTACAGATTTTGAAGGTGGAGATTTAATCACACATGATATATCAGTAGTTCTCAATACAACAATTGAAAATGCTAGCCAGTTGAAACTATATTACGGAAATGCTGATTCACTGGAAGCATCACTAGATCCTAATATTAGTGTTGATGTGGTAGGTGAAACTACACCACAAAATATTTCTGAAAAGGATTTAGCAGAAATAATCGAAGCAAGAATAGCACAAATTTTTGATCGAATTAAAGCACCTTTAGAAACATCAGGTGCTTTGTCATTACCTGGTGGAATTGTTCTAACAGGTGGAGTTGCTGCTACACCTAATATAGAAAAATTAGCCTCAGAAATTTTTGGTGTTAAAGTAAGAAGTTATGTTCCTGCACAGATGGGTATGAGGTATCCTTCGTACTCATTAGGTCTTGGACTGGTAACTTATGCAGCAGCTTTAAGTGAGGTAGGATTCATCGCTGACAATGTTGTCAATGGTGCGGTAGTTTCCAATATTGATGTCAGAGTTCGTCAAAATGAACCTGAACAACAACCTAAGAAGATGGAAACACCTAAGAAGCAACCTACTAAAAAATCTGCCCCTAAAGAGAAAAAATCAAGTGAGAAGAAATCAGATTCACGTGACCGCTTGTCAGGCTTGAAAGACTTTTGGAGTAAATTTTTCGATTAATTAACTAAAACAGATATAAAGATCTTGGAGGATCCTTTAATGACAATGGAATATTCATTAGACTCAAATGCTTCATCTGGAGCAATAATAAAAGTAATTGGTGTTGGTGGAGCCGGTGGAAACGCCGTAAATCGCATGGTGGATGCTGGAATTCAAGGTGTTGAATTTATTGCAGCAAATACTGATTTACAAGCTTTGAACCACTCAAAAGCTCAAACAAAAATTCAATTAGGACCTAAACTTACAAAAGGTCTTGGTGCAGGTTCTACACCAGAAGTAGGCCAAAAAGCTGCACAAGAAAGTGAAGAAACAATTCGTGAAGCACTTGCTGGAGCAGATATGATCTTTATTACTGCCGGAATGGGTGGTGGTACAGGTACAGGTGCTGCACCTGTAATCGCATCTATTGCAAAAGAAAGTGGTTCACTTACAGTTGGTGTTGTAACAAGACCTTTTGTATTTGAAGGACCTAAACGCTCAAAATTTGCTGCAGAAGGAATCGCTAACTTGAAGCAAAATGTTGATACATTGGTATCAATTTCAAACAGTAAGATTCTTGAAATTGTTGACAAGAGCACACCAATGAACGAAGCATTTAGTGTTGCTGATGATGTTCTAAAACAAGGTGTTCAAGGTATTTCTGACTTAATTACTTCAAATGGATTTGTTAATCTTGATTTTGCTGATGTTAAGACAGTTATGTCTGATCAAGGTTCAGCACTTATGGGTGTTGGTTTGGCTAATGGTGAAAACAGAATTTCTGAAGCCACAAATAAAGCAATTTCATCACCACTTCTAGAAGTTTCAATTGATGGTGCAAAGAACGTCCTTCTAAATATCACTGGTGGTTCAGATCTATCACTATTTGAAGCACAAGATGCTGCTCAAATTGTCACAGATCAAGCTACATCAGATGTTAACATCATATTTGGTACTTCTATTGATGAATCACTTGGTGATCAAGTTAAAGTTACAGTTATTGCTACAGGTGTTGATCAAGAACGTCCTTCTAGAAGAAACACTTCAAGACCTCAACCACAACCACCCGTTTTTGGCGGAACTGGTACTGATTCAATAACTATTGATAGAGGTGATAATCAACCACAATCTAAGTCTAATAATGTTGACCCATTGGCAGACTGGGATATTAATACAGAATCTTCTAATACATCTACATCTGGTGAAAAGAGTGATTTTGAAATTTTCCAAAAACCAGAAACATTTGATACAAACGATGATTCAGATGATTCTACACCACCAATTTTTAGACGTAGAAATAAATAACCAAAGGAGTTTTACATTATGGCATTTGAGAAATTAAATAGCTTTTTTGGAATAAACGACGAAGAAACAACTTCTGAACAATATGAACAAACAGAAACATTGCCTGAAAATGATAAAGTTGTATCAATGAATACTGAGGTTAGAAATACAGGAGCATCAAAAATCTCTATATTCCAACCTCGTGTTTATTCTGATGCTAAAACTGTAGCTAAACAGTTATTATCAAATAAGGCAGTAGTTGTAAATTTCAACAATATAAATGAAGATCAAGCAAAACGTGTTGTAGATTTCTTAACTGGAACGGTATTTGCAATTGATGGAGAGATAAAACGTGTCGGAGAAAAGATTTTCTTGTGTACACCTCCAAAATTTGAAATTGACGGAAGTATTCCTGATTTAACAGAATAAAATAATGAGGTAATTTTATGGACAGACTAGTTAATGGATTACCTATTTTCTTAGCCAATATTATAAATATATATAGTTTTATAATTCTTATATATTGTGTTCTTTCATTTTTCCCTGCTTTGTACAATTCAGCATTTGGGGTATTTATTAGATCTATGGTACAACCATTTTTAAATTTGATTTCAAGAATAATCCCTACTAGAGTAGGCTTTTTAGATATTTCTCCAGTTATTGCTTTCATTATACTGGAAATAATATCAGGTTTAATTTTAAGATTTCTATAATGGATAATAATGTTGGTGGAGGCTTTTTCCGTTCTGAGGAAAAGCCTTTTATAAACCGCATGAGTGAATTGCTTTTAAATGCTGAAACTACATACTCTCCTCAGATAACAGATTTTTTAAATCAAAGAGAAGTAACCATATTGGATAGTTTGTCTGGACAATATGAAGGAATATATGTTCATTATTTTGGTGGATACAATAATTCAGAACGTGTTAGAGCCATAATAGCACCGGACTACTATCAACCAGATGATGATGATTTTAAGATTGCACTTTATGAAATTAGATATCCTGAACGTTTTGCTAATTTGAGTCATGGGCAAATATTGGGTTCACTGACAGGAACTGGAATTAAACGTGATAAGATTGGCGATATAATTACCAATGGTAAAAAGTGGCAATTCTTTGTAATTGATAAAATGGGTGAGTACCTTAAAGAACAATTAACAAAAGTTGGATCCTTTAAAGTTCACATTCGAGAAAAAAAGTTTGTCGAAATGATTCTTCCAATTAATGAATCTCATGATAAAGTAATCAATGTTCAATCATTAAGAATAGATACAATCATAGCTACTGTATATGACATGTCTCGTCAAAATGCAAAATCTCTTGTGGAACACAATAGAGTCCAGTTAAATTGGACTAGTAATACAAATCCAAGTACATTTGTTGGAATAGGTGATACACTTAGTATTAGAGGTTTTGGAAGAATTAAAATTAATGATTTAATGGGTAAATCGAAAAATAACAAGTTTATTTTATTCGTTAATATTATTCATAATAGTTAGGAGTAATACTATGGTATTATCACCAATTGAAATTCATAATAAATCATTTGACCAAAAATTTAGAGGCTATGACCGTGACCAAGTTGATTCTTTTTTAGATCAAATTGTTAACGATTATGACCTTATTTTGCAACAGAACAATCAACTACAAGGTCAACTAAAAGAAATGAATGACCAATTGCAATACTTCAATGAAGTAAAAGATGCAATGAATCAGTCACTATTAGTTGCCCAAGAAGCGGCTGAAAATGTAAAATTAGGTGCTGAGAATGAAGCACAAATCATGTCTGATGAAGCACAGAAAAAAGCACGTCAGATACTTGATGAATCAACAGTACAGTCAAATCAAATACTTCAAGAAGCATCTGAAAAAGCGCAAACTGTTTCTGCAGAAAGTGATCTTTTGAAATCTAATACTGACCGTTTGAGAGCAAATCTACAAGAATTACTTCAACAACAGTTAGATATGATTCAAAGCCCGCAGTGGGAAAATCTTACTTCAGAGATTGCTTCGAGCAATTTAAAACAAATGATTAGTCCTTCAGTTCCAGAAATGCTTGCACAAGATGATGGAACATATTATGATAATGATATGTCAAAAAACGACATGAATTATCAAGAAGATAATCAATATTATCAGGAGCCAAATACAGACAATCCAGAATACATTGAAGACAATTATTCTGATTCAGAGTATGAAGAACTTGCTAATAACCAAGATTCACAGTATGTTGATAATGAGAATCAAGAATCAACTGATGATCAACCACAAGATACTGAGAATAATTAAAAAAGACGCATTTATAGGTGTGAAATTTAAAGCGAGCTAATGTTGGTGTGAGATTAGTAAATGGATGCCTGTAAATATCACTTTTTTTCATAATTTAATTAATTTTACCAATAGGTGGTACAGCGAGAACTCGTCCTATAATGGGCGGGTTCTTTTTATTTTATAATGGGGTGAAGAGATGAAAGTAAAAGATACATTAAATTTAGGAAAAACTGAATTTCCAATGCGTGGTGGCTTGCCTACCAAAGAAGTAGAGTGGCAAAAAGAATGGGACGATGCTGATTTATATAATCAACGTCAAAAATTAAATGAAGGGAAACCTTCTTTTAATTTTTTGGATGGTCCTCCATTTGCTAATGGTGATATTCACATGGGGCATGCACTAAATAAAATTTCAAAAGATATTATCATTCGATACAAATCTATGAGTGGATTTAGAGCACCATTTGTACCAGGATGGGATACACATGGTCTACCTATTGAACAACAACTAGCCAAAAAAGGTATTAAACGTAAAGAAATGGGTATGATTGAATACCGTCAATTATGTAAAGATTATGCTGAAGGTGAAATTAAGAAACAACTAGAAGGTTTTAAACGTCTAGGTATTTCAGCTGATTTTGACAATCCTTATATTACTTATCAACCAGAATTTGAAGAACAAGAAGTGAAAATTTTTGGTGAGATGGTAGAAAAAGGTTACATTTATCGTGGTAAAAAACCAGTTTATTGGTCACCATCTTCTGAGTCAACATTAGCTGAAGCTGAAATTGAATATAAAGATATTAAGTCACCTTCAATCTTTGTTGCATTTAAAGTACGAGATGGCAAAGATCTTTTAGAAGACGATACTTCATTTATTATTTGGACAACAACACCTTGGACAATACCTGCAAATTTAGCTATTTGTGTTAACCCTGCATATAACTATGCTCTAATTAATGCAGATGGTAAGAAATATGTTGTTGCTGAAGAACGTATCAACTTCATGACTGAAAAACTTGATTGGAAGCAAGTTGAAACAATCAAGACATTTAAAGGTGCAGAATTAGAAGGTTTAACAGCTACTCATCCACTATATGATAGAGAATCATTATTGATCCTTGGAAATCATGTTACTTTAGACGATGGTACAGGTTTGGTTCATACAGCTCCTGGATTTGGTGCAGATGATTACAATGCTGGTATGAAGTATAAATTACCAGTGTTCTCACCAATTGATTCACGTGGACGTTTTACAGATGAAGTACCTGAATACGAAGGTATTTTCTATGATGATGCAAATAAAATGGTTGCTGATCGAATGAAAGAAAATGGCTCACTTTTGAGTTTGTCATTCTTCGAACATAGCTATCCACATGATTGGAGAACTAAAAAACCGGTTATTTTCAGAGCTACACCTCAATGGTTTGCTTCAATTGATAAATTTAGAGATCAAATTCTTGCTGAAATTGAAAAAGTAGAATTCTCTCCTGAATGGGGTAAGACAAGGCTTTACAATATGATTAGAGATCGTGGCGACTGGGTTATTTCACGTCAACGTGCCTGGGGTGTACCACTACCAATTTTCTATGCAGAAAATGGTGATCCAATTATGACCAAAGAAACAATTGACCACGTTGCTGAATTATTTGGTAAGTATGGTTCAAATGTTTGGTTTGAAAAAGATGCAAAGGATCTTCTACCAGAAGGTTTTACACATCCAAGTAGTCCAAATGGTGAATTTACCAAAGAAACAGATATCATGGATGTCTGGTTTGATTCAGGTACTGCACATGCAGGTGTTTCACAAGCAAGACCTAATTTAGGATTCCCAGCAGATCTAATTTTGGAAGGATCTGACCAATATCGTGGTTGGTTCAACTCTACATTAGTAACTTCTGTTGCTGCTAATGGAGTTGCACCTTACAAGAAGATTATCTCTCAAGGATTTACGCTTGATAAAAATGGTGTAAAAATGAGTAAATCTCTTGGTAATGTTATTGCTCCTAGTGATATAGAACGTCAATTTGGTGCAGAAATTATTAGATTATGGGTTGCTTCAATTGATGCAAGTTCAGATGTAGCTGTAACAGTTGATTCATTTAAGCAAGTTTCTGAAGCATACCGTAAAATCCGTAATACAATGAGATTTATGCTTGCTAATACAGATGACTTTGATCCATCAAAAGATCGTGTTGAATTTAATGATTTAAGACCAGTTGATCAATATCTAGTAGTTAAATTAAATGAATTAGTAGAAAAAATCACTGCTGATTATGAAAACTATGATTTTGCTGATGTTAATAAATCAGCTTCACTATTTATTGTGAATGAATTGTCATCTTTCTATTTAGATTTTGCTAAGGATGTTGTCTACATCGACGCTGAAAATTCTCATGCCAGAAGATCAATGCAAACAGTTATCTATGATACTGTGGTTAAATTGTCTAAGCTTCTAACACCAATTCTTCCGCATACTATGGAACAAGTATTCAAGTATTTGAAAGAGTCGGAGGATTTTGTACAACTGTCAGAAATGCCTGTTGTTGAAAACTTTGAGGGTCAAGACGCTATCAAAGAACAATGGTCTAAATTTATGGACTTTAGAAATGATGTTCAAAAATCATTGGAAATTGCTCGTGAGAACAAGTTGATCGGTAAATCTTTAGAAGCAAAGGTAACTATTTATCCAAGTTCTGCATTATTAGAACTTTTAAATGGTTTGGATAGTGATTTAGGTCAACTATTAATTGTTTCTGATTTTGAAATCAGTGATCAAGCTGCACCTGATTCAGCAGACAAATATGAAAATTCAAGTGTGCTTATTGAAAAAGCAGATGGAGAAGTATGTTCACGTTGTCGTATGGTTAAGACAGATGTTGGATCTGATGCTGATTATCCTGAATTCTGTGCAAGATGTGCTAAGATTGTTAGAGAAGAATATCCAGAAACAATTAGTGAAGGATTTGAAGCATAATGGACGAAAATAAATTTGTCGGTAAAATTGTAAGGTTCAATAAAGATCGTGGTTTTGGATTTGTTAAAGCAGATGATGAAGATATCTTTTTCTTTGCAGATTCAGTTTTAAATCGAGATGACTATTTTATTCAAACTAATTTAGATGTTGAATTTGAAGTTGCTCCCGGTTTTAAGGGACCACAAGCTATTAATATTACAATTTTTGAAGAAAATGAAGATGAAGAAAGCACTCTCTAGGAGTGCTTTTTTTGTACTGTTTTTATCTTAAAAATTGCGTGTTACAATATAACGTACAGATATTTTATTTATCGACTATTTTAAAATGGAGATAATTATGAATAAAGAAGATTCTAAGTTTTATGAACAAGTGATTGAAACAAAAGATGTATTTGGCGGAAAAGTAATAGGCGTTCAAGTTGAACAAGTTATTTTACCTAATGGAGTTCCAGCTATCAGAGAAGTAGTAAGACATAATGGTGCAGTTGCTGTGTTACCTTTCATTGATGACAAAGTAATGTTTGTTAGACAATATAGGACACCACTAGAACAAGAAACTTTGGAGATACCTGCTGGTAAAATTAACCCTGATGAAGGTTCTGATCTTTTAGAAGTAATAAAACGAGAAATGAATGAAGAATTAGGATATACTACAGAAGATATTGAAAAAATTATTTCTTTTTTCCCAAGTCCTGGTTATTCCGATGAAAAGCTAACAGTTTTTAAAGCAACTAATCTGAAAAAGTTAGAGTTCAAGGATTCATTAGATGATGATGAATTTTTAGATGTGGAAGCTTTGACTTTAGAAGAAGCTAAACAACAAATAGAACTTGGATACATTTGTGACGCAAAAACTATTTTTGCTGTAAATTATTGGGAACTTATGGAGTTAAAAGGTGAATAAATTTTTAGATAGTTTTAAAAACTTTTTTGGATTCAGTGACAAAGAAACTCCTACAAGTGGAGCTGCTGTCCCAATTGATCAATTGGAAAAGAAACAAGCTGAAATTAGGAATACTGAACGCTTGCAGGCAGAACGTGAGTATAGTCGAAAACATCCGGAAGTTATAAAAAAAGAAATAAATGAAGCAACTGAATACAAAATAAAACGATTAAAGAATAGACTGAATATAGCTATTATTACCGTAATTGGCTTATTGGTTTTAGTAGTTTTGATCCTATTTTATATTTAAATTAAAAGGAGAATATAGTTATGAAAATTGGCGTAATTGTCCCAATGGAAGAAGAAATCAAATTAATTAGAGAATCACTAGAGGACGTAAAAAAAGACACTATTGCTGGTCGTGAGATTACCCAAGGTAAATATAATGGACACGAATTATACTTAGCTCTATGTGGAATAGGTAAAGTTCAAGCAGGTATGACTGCAACTATTATCAATGATAAATTTAATCCAGATGTACTAATAAACACAGGTTCTGCTGGTGGGATTGGTACAGGATTAAGTATTGGTGATGTAGTGATTTCTAGTAAACTAGCTTACCATGATGCTGATGCAACTGCATTTGGATATGCATTAGGTCAATTACCAGATCAACCACTATATTTCGAAGCAGATGATTCTTACGTTAAAAAGATAGAACAAGCAGCTGTCGCATCAAATCTTAATTACCATACGGGATTGATTGTTACTGGAGATCAATTCATTGACAGCTCAGAAAAAATTGATAAAATTAAAAAAATGTTCCCAGATGTGTTAGCTTCTGAAATGGAAGGTGCTGCTGTAGCTCAAGTATGTACACAGTTTAAAACACCATTTGTAGTTATTAGAGCTATGAGTGACGTTGGTGACGAAAATGCTGATGTAAACTTTGACGAATTTGTTATCCAAGCAGGTAAAAATTCTGTACAAATGTTACTCAACTTTTTAGATAGAGAATAATTAAAGTCAAGAGGCGAGAAAATTGAATTATACTTTTTTAGATAATGCAGCGACAACTCCCATGGCTAAAGAAGTAATTGAAGAAATTAATGACAAAATGATTAATGTTTTTGGTAATGCATCATCTACTAATTTTTATGGTAGACAAGCTAAGGGTGTTTTGGAGACATCTCGCCATACCATTGCGCAAAGTATTGGTGCCAAAGATACGGAAATTGTATTTACTAGTGGTGGAACAGAAAGTGATAATACAGCAATTATTTCTACTGCACTTTCTAGATCTGAGCAAGGTAAACACATTATTACTACTGCCGTCGAACACGAGGCGGTAATGAAATCAATGGCATATCTTGAAAATCTTGGATTTGATGTGACTTATTTAAAACCAAATGAAGAGGGATCAATAACTTCAGAACAAGTTCAGTCTTCATTAACTGATGAAACTATTCTTGTTTCAGTGATGTATGGTAATAATGAAACTGGTGCTATAAACCCTATTTGTGAAATTGGCGAATTATTAAAGGATAGTCAGGCCTTATTTCATGTGGATGCTGTTCAAGCATATGGAAATTATGATTTAGACGTTAATGACCTGCATGTGGACTTCTTGTCAACCTCAGCTCATAAAATTAATGGTCCTAAATTTATTGGGTTTCTATATATTAGGGATGGGATCGTAATACCATCTTATTTAAAGGGTGGAGATCAAGAAACAAAACGCCGTGCAGGAACAGAAAATGTACCGGCAATAGCTGGCTTTGCAAAAGCTGTTGAATTGATTTCAGATGTGGATAAACAAAAGATACAAGAAAAGTACTTTGGATATAAAAAAATAATTTTTGATATACTTAGACAAAATGATATTAAGTTTGAAGTAAATGGTTCGACAAAAATAGAATCACTAAATCAAATTTTAAATATTTATTTACCAGGTATTGAACGAGGAATTCTATTAACTAGATTGGATATCGATGGATATGGTGTTTCAGGTGGTTCTGCTTGTACAGCCGGCAGTTTAGAACCATCACATGTCATCTCTGCAATGTTTGGAGAAGACAGTCCCAGATTAAATGAATCAATTCGTATTAGTTTTGGGAAATACAATAATGAAGAAGAAATAAAAAACTTTTCAGAAGCACTTGTCAAAATCGTTATAGATTTGGATAATATAAATTAATTTTTAAATGTATTAAGGGGAAGAATTATGGAAAAAAATCAAGCTCAAGTATTAGGTGATAAGGACGTATACGAAATTAGTCCAGAAATTAAAAAATATGCACTTTTAGATGTTGGTTTCAGAGAAACTAAACAAAAGAATTTTAGACTAGAACGTCCTATCTCAGGTGATTCACCATACAATGCCAAATATACATTGAAGGTTAATATTGATAAGGATTTTACTACCTTAAAAATGGATATCACTGATAAAAGTGGTTTACATAATTTAGATATATTCAAAGTGGAAGGTTCAGAACCTGAAATTCAAGATTTCCATTATCAAACAGAATTTATGATTGAGAAAAATATTTTAATTAAGAAGTAGAGGAAAAAAAGATGGATAACTCTAAGAAGAGAGTTGTTGTAGGTATGAGTGGAGGAGTGGATTCTTCAGTAACTGCCTACTTATTAAAGCAGCAAGGATACGACGTTATCGGTGTATTTATGAAAAATTGGGATGACGCTGATGATGAGTCGGGCGTATGTACAGCAACAGAAGATTATGAAGATGTAGCAAAGGTTGCTAACAAGATTGGTATACCTTATTACTCTGTTAATTTCCAAAAGGAATATTGGGATCGTGTATTTGAGTACTTTTTAGATGAGTATCGCAAGGGTAGAACTCCAAATCCTGATGTTATGTGTAACAAGGAAGTTAAATTTAAAGCATTCCTAGATTATGCAAATCAGTTGAATGCTGATTATATTGCCATGGGTCACTATGCACAAACATATCGTGATGAAGATGGTGTAGTTCATTTACTTAGAGGAGGAGATTCTAATAAGGATCAAACATACTTCTTGAGTACAGTACAACAAGAGCAATTACAAAAGGCTCTATTCCCAATTGGTGGTATGCAAAAGTCAGAAGTACGCCAAATCGCTGAAGAGGCAGGATTAGCTACAGCTAAAAAGAAAGATTCAACTGGTGTATGTTTCATTGGTGAAAGAAACTTTAGAAAGTTTCTTGGTGAATTTCTTCCTGCTCAAGGTGGTCAAATGATGACACCTGATGGTGAAATCAAAGGAAATCACATGGGTCTTATGTATTACACAATTGGACAAAGATCTGGTCTTGGTATAGGTGGAGACGGTAAGTCAAATGAGCCTTGGTTTGTAGTTGGTAAGGATATGGATAAAAATATTCTTTACGTAGATCAAGGATTCGATAATCCATTACTTTACGCTGATCAATTAGAAGCCAGTGATCTTTCGTTCATTACAGGTTTGGATTACGGTGAAGAATTCCACTGCACAGCTAAGTTTAGATATCGTCAACAAGATACTGGTGTTACTGTTCATATGAAAGAAGACGGTAAAGTTGTCGTTGATTTCGATGAACCAGTGAGAGCAATCACACCAGGTCAAGAAGTTGTTTTCTACAATGGCGACGAGTGTCTAGGTGGAGCAACAATTGATAATGCTTATATGAAGTCAGAAAAGTTACAATATATTTAAAAGTTCACATTAGTGAGCTTTTTTTATTTACTTGAAAATAAGTAGTAAAATCTACATAATTAAGTTTATAAATAAAAAAGAGAGACATAAGATGGATCTATACTTTGTAAGACACGGAAAAACAGAATGGAACTTAGAGGGCAGATACCAAGGGGGAAGTGGGGACTCACCACTTTTGCCAGAAAGTATTGCTGACATAAAGTTATTAGCTAATAGATTAAGTGATATCGATATCAAACATGTGTATTCAAGTCCCTTAAAACGTGCAAAAATGACTTCTGAGGTGCTTATTGAAGATTTAGGTAAAGATATACCTATTACACTTGTAGACGGCCTAAGAGAGTTCAATTTAGGAATTATGGAAGGCCAAAAATTTAGTGACCTAGAAGTTGAAATGCCGGAAGTTGTTCACGCATTTAGATATAGTCCATTGGATTATGACTATAAAAAAATCAAAGGTGAGTCATTTGAAGATGTTGCGGATAGAACAACAAAAGCTATCTATAACATTGTAGCTAATTATGAACCTGATGATAGTTTGGTTATTGTAGGTCATGGTGCTTCGTCTGTAGATATGATTCAGTCGTTGTTAGGAAAATCTATTTCAGAAATTAGAGATTATGGTGGCTTATCTAACACAAGTTTGACTCATCTTGATTACGATGCAGAAAATAAGAAATTTAAATTAATTAAATGGAATGAAACTGATTATTTGAATAAGGAATTAGATAAATCAGATACTCTTTGAGGAATTTATGATGAATAAAGAAGCAGAACGCCTTTTTCAAAATGATGATAAAGAAAAGGCAGTTCATCTGTTAGTTGAAAGTTTGAATGAGAATTATAATCAATTAGATTTAATCTTACAGTTGTCATCTTACCTAGTGGAGCTTGGTGACGTTGAGCAAGCTGAGGAATTATTGACGAAGGGTTTATCTATATACGAAGATGATTCTAACTTACTCTATAATTTAGGGAATGTTTACTTTACTGCTGGTAAATATGAAAAAGCATCTGAGATCTTTCAAAAATTAATTAACAGTGATTTTGGATTCGAAGCATTTTATATGATATCTAAAACACTTGATGAAATGGACAACACTCAGATGGCTACAGTTTACGCGCTGACGGCACAAGAAATGCAACCTGATGATTTATTAGTTAACGAACTATTGGCTTCTATTTTAATGAAAAGCAGTAATTTTGAAGAAGCAAAACAATATTATCAAAAGGCTCTTAAAATTAAAGAAAAATCTGCAGATTATTTTAATTTGGCAATTTGTCAGATGAATATAGGTGAAGAATTCAACAATAGTTTGAAGAAGTCACGTGAACTAGATGCAGATTATTTTGACAAACAAGAAAAGAAATTAGCCAATATTCAAAATTATTTAAAGGAAACTGAAGGAAAACATGAGTGAAGATGAACAATTTTTTGTAGGGATCGTCAAAGCAATTTTTTATGAGAACCCTGATAATATGTTCAAAATTTTCACGATCGATATCAAAGAAACTAATACCGATTGGACTGCTACAGATATTGTAGTTACTGGAAGCTTTGGAAATATTGTTGAAGAAGAGGAATATCGTTTTACTGGTCAAATGGTTGATCATCCTAAATACGGTAAGCAATTTCAGGCAAAAACATATAAAAGAAGTCGTCCAAATGGTAGAAAAGGTTTGATCAATTTTTTCTCTAGTGAAGAGTTTCCAGGTATAGGAAAGAAAAAAGCTGAAAAAATTGTTGATGAACTTGGCGAAAATGCAATTGATAAAATTTTGAATGATCCTAATTCGCTAGACTTTTTGGATGTTAAAGAAGATAAAAAAGATTTTATAATTGATCAAATCAAGAAAAATCATCAGACTGAACAAATATTATTTCAACTGAATAATTACGGTTTTGGTAATGTTTTAAGTACGAGAATTTTTCAAAAATATGGGCCTAAAACAAATCAAATAATAACTGAAAATCCTTATCAATTAGTATTGGATATAAAGGGTATTGGGTTTCAAAAAGCTGATGAATTAGCTAAAAAATTAAATATTGAAGATGATGATCCTCGTAGAGTGAAAGGCGCTATTATCCAAATAATGGCTCAAGTTGGTAATTCAACAGGGGATACCTATCTTCTAATAAATGATTTGAAACAGATGGCACAAAACATCTTAGCTAACGCGCAAAATTTATCTGAAATGAAACAAAAAATTGACGATGCAATTACTGAATTAGTAAATGAAACTGTTTTGATTGTGGAAGATGACAGGGTATTTCAAGAAAATTTATATAATGCGGAATGGTCAATAGTAGAAACATTGAAGATGATCAATGGTTCTTTCAAAGGAGTTTCTTGGAAAGATAAAGATTTTCAAACAGAAATTACTGAAGTACAGGATAATTTCAAAGTAAAATATGATGATTCACAGTTAGAAGCAATTGAACAATCTCTAAAAAGTCCAATTTTCATTCTAACCGGTGGTCCAGGAACAGGGAAAACTACCATAATTAATGGAATAGTTGCCACGTATTCTAAATTAAATGATGAAACGCTGGATCCTTCTTCTGACAAATATTCTATAGCCTTAGCTGCTCCTACAGGAAGAGCTGCTAAAAAACTGACTGAATCTACAGGGTTACCAGCAATGACAATTCATAGATTGCTAGGATTAACCGGAACTGCAGACGATGAATTTGCAGAACCTTCACTTGATTGCAAATTATTAATCATAGACGAAATGTCCATGGTTGATACATTATTATTTAAAACTTTAATTCATGCAGTTCAGCCAGGTACACAAGTGGTTTTGGTAGGGGATATGGATCAGCTGCCTTCTGTTGGAGCTGGTCAAGTATTCACAGACCTTATTGATAGTAACGGCTTTAAGACCACAAGATTAGAGAACATTCACCGTCAAAATGATGATTCAACAATTATTGAACTTGCTCACGAAATAAATGTTGGTAAGGTGTCTGAAGATATATTTGCTAATCAATCTGATAGATCATTTATTGATTGTAATAGTAGAGATATTCCTGAAGTTGTTTCGCAGATAATTAAACGATCATCTGATCGAGGATTTGATACCACTGATGTGCAGATTTTGGCTCCAATGTATCGTGGTAATGCTGGAATTGATAACTTGAACGAAACAATTCAAAACGTCTTAAATCCTTTAACACCCAAGAAAAAAGAAGTCAAAATGGGTAATATTAACTACAGAATAGGTGACAAAGTTGTTTATTTAGTTAATACTCCTGATGAAAATGTGTTCAACGGTGAAATAGGTGAGATAAAAGGAATTATTCTTGCTAAAGAAAATGTAGATAAAGTTGATCAATTAGTAATTGATTTTGATGGAAATGAAATAATTCTATCTCGCAAAGATTGGATAAATATTACGCTAGCTTACTGTACTTCAATTCATAAAGCTCAAGGTTCTGAATTTGAGATGGTAATTTTGCCACTTGTTAATGAAGAAGAGCGAATGTTGAAGAGGAATCTACTTTATACAGCTGTTACACGTGCTAAAAGATTATTAGTTATGGTAGGTAATCGTAGTGCATTTGAACGAGCAATTGTTGATCAATCTGCTCGTAGAAATACAGCGTTATTAGATAAAATAATAGAAGTATTTAAACTATCCAAAAAATCAAAAACTCAAAAAGAAACACCTGAAATAAAATCAACAGAACTTACTGTAGAAATGGTAATGTCACAATCGATTGATCCTATGATTGGAATGGAAGATATTACACCATATGATTTTCAAAAAAAAAGAAGCCTAAATATTTAGGCTTCTTTTTTGATAGGTATCCAGAAATGGTGTGAGCTAACTTCAAACTTTAAATCAAAATTTTTATTACCAAGTTCTTCTCCATCCATTTGTCCGTATTGTTTTTGATTATTTTTGAGTGTAAAAGTGTTTTCTTGCAATAACCAGACATTTTCATCATCAAGGTGAGAACCGTTAGTTAGGAGTTTTCTAAATAATCTAACAAAAGTTAATCCAGAAATCTTATTAACAACTACTAAATCTAATTTTTGATCAAAAGGAGAGGCTTTGGGATCAATTGCAATGCCTCCTCCAAAATAAGGATGATTTGTAGCTGTTACTATATAAGCGTTGTTGAACTCGATATCATTGTTATTAGAATCCTTGACTACGATAGAGAACCCCTTTTGATTTTTTAAAACTCTGAGTAAACTAGAAACATAAGCTAAACTACCGATGTTTAACCTGTTAAAAAATGATTTTCTTTTGGAGTTGTTTGTATAGAAAACAGTACGAGCATCAAATCCAATACCAATATTATTCAAGAAGTAGTTTACGCTATCTTTAGATGAAGCTTTGCCGATGTCAATCTTTAAAGGCTTATCCATTTTAATAATTTGTTGTAAGGCATCAATAGTATCTAAATTTTTGATTTTAATTCCACGACTAAAATCATTACCAGATCCTGCAGGCAGATAGGCTATAGGGGCTTCAGGATTTTTAGAATTTTTCACGCCATTTAGAACTTGATTTAAAGTCCCATCGCCACCTAGTACTAATATTTTTTTATTATCAGTTAATGAATTGGCTAATTTAGTTGCAATTTTCCTAGCACCGAATTTTTTATCGGTAAGGTGCACGTTGTAATCAACTTTTTCATCCTCTAGATAATCTTTTGCTTTTTTCCAATTTTTAATTGATTGGCCATTTCCAGCATGTTTATTTAATATTATTTCTAATGTAATTGAATTATTCATATTACAATTATATCCTTAGAAAACAAAAAAGACAGATTAAATTTAATCTGTCTTTTTTTATTATATTTAAATTGAAGCTGAAATTATCATAGGTAAAATTACAGGATTTCTAGCTGTTCGTTTGTATAGGAAGTCTTGCAAATTATCAATTATTAATTTCTTTAGTTCAGCTTCTGTTACTTTGTCGTCTTCTTTATCAAAGGCATTCTTGATAACATGGAATACTCGTTTTTGTGCCTGATTAATCAATTCACCGGATTCTCTCATATAGACGAAACCACGAGATAGTATATCAGGACCAGCAAGAACAATTTTTTTCTTGTAATCAATAGTTGCAACAACAACAACCATACCTTCTTCAGAAAGCAATCTTCTATCATGGATGACAACGTTGCCGATATCACCAATACCTTTACCGTCAACATAAACGTCACCAGCAGGGAAATGTCCAGCACGTCTAGCAGTCTCAGAAGTAAGAGCCAGTACATCACCGTTTTTCATTACAAATGAATTTTCCATTGGAACATCACACATTTCAGCAAGTTCAGTGTGTAGTTTAAGCATTCTGTATTCACCGTGGACAGGAACAAAGAATTTAGGCTTCATAAGTCTAAGCATCAATTCTTGTTCAGTTTGACCACCATGACCAGATGCGTGAATGTTATTTACTTTACCGTGAATAACTTCTGCACCAGCTTCAGAAAGGTCGTTGATTAGATGATTTACACTGATAGTATTTCCTGGAATAGGGTTACTTGAAAAAATAACTGTATCTCCAGGTTGGATACTTATCTGACGGTGAGTACCATTTGCAATACGACTAAGAGCAGCAAGTGGTTCACCTTGAGAACCAGTACATAAAATCAATGTTTCGTTTGCGGGTAGAGAATTTAATTCACTAGCATCAACGATCATATCATCAGGGATATTCAAATAACCCAATTCGCGACCGTTCACAATAGCAGTTTCCATACTACGACCAAAGACAGCAATTTTTCTGTTTTGTTCTAAAGCAGCGTCGACAGCTTGAGAAACACGATAAATATTTGAAGCAAAGGTAGCAAATATAATACGACCTTCGATAGTTTCAAATATTTGGTGGATAGTCTTACCAACAGATCTTTCAGACTTAGAGAAAGTTGGTATTTCGGCATTAGTACTATCAGATAATAAACAAAGTACTCCTTCACTACCTAATTTTGCCATTTTTTGAAGATTTGGAGCAGGTAAACCTGCGACGGGTGTTAAATCAAATTTGAAGTCACCTGTAACAACGATAACTCCAGGTTCTGTATGTACTGCAATACCTAATGTATCTGGAATAGAGTGGGTAGTTCTGAAGAAATCAACACTAAGTTCTGGAAATGTAAATTCAGATTCTTCGCTGATTTCTATGATTTTAGTTGTTTTTACTAAACCATGTTCTTCTAATTTACCTTTGATAAGCGCACTAGCAAGTGGACCTGCATAGATTGTAATATTTGGTAATTGTTGAAGTAGGAAAGGAATACCACCAATGTGATCTTCGTGACCGTGAGTAATAAATAATCCTTTGATTTTTTCTTGGTTTTCTATTAAATAACTGTAATCAGAAATTACGTAGTCAATACCTAGAAGGTCATCTTCAGGGAATTTAATACCTGCATCTACCACCACAATCTCGTCGTGGTATTCAATTCCATACATATTTTTACCGATTTCGCCAAGGCCCCCAATGGCAAAAACAGCAACTTCGTTATCTTTAACGTTAACTGACATTAATTAAAACTCCGTCAACTTGAAATTAGGGCTATTTTTCTCATATTCAAGGTGTTTTTCATCAAGTGCTTGAATATATTCAATGTTGTATTCTGTGTTATTTTCAACTTGTTCTCTAACGTTGATGCTTGAGTCGCTTTCAACGTAGATTGCTTCTGTGTATTCGCGACGGGGGTTATCTTGTTCGCTTTCGTGATATAGGACTTTATAAATCAATATGATATCTCCTCAGTATTTTATTAAAATTTGTACTTTATATTTAATGCTTCCAAAACATTAATTAGTGTGCAATACAGATATTGGTATTTTAACATATTTCATATATATAGTATACAAATCAAAATTTGTGGTTTTTAAGAAATAAGTAGTGTATCTGGATCGATATCGAATGGATTTTCTTTGTTTATTTTATCGTAATATAAATGTCCATTTAAGTGATCTATTTCATGTTGACAAACAATTGCAGGATATCCCTTTAACTTTAGAGTTTTGTGTTCACCATCTACATTGTCATATTCAATTGTGACCTTGTTAGAACGAGGAACGTAACCGGGTATATCTTTTGGAACACTTAGGCAACCTTCACCTTCAGAGAGGGCGACTTTTTGTACAGAACTACGAGTAATTACAGGATTAATAAGCACATCTTTTAAAATGTACTCTTCATCACTTTCTTCGTCATCATTAGGGATCAAGACAGCTGTCATCATTTTTGATTGACCTACTTGTGGAGCAGCTAGTCCAACGCCGGCACGTAACTGATATTTTTCAGCAATTTCTTCATCTTGACTATTGATAAGATATTCCATCATTTTTTCAGCAAGTTTTTTATCATCATCACTTAATGGAAGGGTAACTTTTTCCCCAACTTTTCTTAGGATAGGGTCTCCATCTTTGACAATATCTTTCATTAAATACATTTTTTGCCTCCAGATTTTTATAAGTAACTATATTATAGAATAAATTGCACATAAATATCATAAAAAAGTATTTATAAGTCCATATAAGTATATATTTTACATATTTTTTTGCCTGTGTTAGAGTTTCATTGTATAAGTGAATACGTTTTCATAAAGATGGGAGAATATGATGAAAAATGAGAAAGAAAGCCCTAATGTTGAGGCGAAAAAAGAACCATCCAATATATTGATTCAAATATTTATTTATAGTGGAATATTATTTTTATCAAATATTTTGTCACACTTTATGCCTGCTTCGTTCCCAGTACCAGTTCCAGTATGGGGACTAATAATACTTTATGTGTTATTAACAACAAATGTTATAAAGCTGCATCAAGTGGAGCAGACTTCTAAATTTTTGATTGGAATAATGGGATTCCTATTTGTTCCATCAGGTATCCAGATGTATAAGAGTTTAGATCTTTTAGCAAATGATGGTGTGAAATTAATGATTGCTATTATTATTTCCACAATTGTTTTACTTATTGTTATAGCTTTTACAGCTAGAATTTTAATTGCCATAGGTAAGAAAATTCGTAAGGAGGATAGTAACGATGGAGTATCTGAATAATATGTTCTTCGGAATTTTTCTAACGGTTATTGTTTACTTAATTGGACAATATTTGTTCAAAAAAACTAATAACTTTTTCTTATTCCAACCTCTATTTGTAGGTATGGTTTTAGGAATTGCAGTACTTGTTTTAATCCAACAAGTAACTGGTGCAACTTCTGATGCTGTGTTTAGTGCATATTGGAATGGTGGTAAGGAGAACATGATAGGTGCTAACTTACTGTTCTGGTTCTTATCACCAGCTACAATTGCTTTTGCTGTTCCTTTATATAAGAGAAATGACATTGTTAAGAAATACTGGGTAGAAATTCTGTTATCTTTGATAATTGGATTATTTATTTCATTAACAATAATTTACTTTGTATGTATAGCACTAGGTCTTCCTAAAAATGAAATTGCATCATTGTTGCCACAATCAGCAACAACCGCAATTGCTCTACCACTTTCAGAAAGTATTGGTGGAGTGCCAGCAATTACAGCTATGACAGTAATTTTAAACGCTGTTATTGTAATGGCTTTAGGAGATCAAATAATCAAATTGTTCAGACTAGGATCAGATCCAATTGGTGTTGGATTAGGACTAGGATCATCTGGTCATACAATGGGATCAGTTAAAGCTGTAGAGCTTGGTTCTATTCAAGGAGCTATGGCTTCAATTGCTGTTGTAATCGTTGGTGTAGCAACTAATTTGGTTGTTCCTATTTTTGCTAATCTTGTTGGACTTAAATGATATGGGAGGTAATTTACTATGAAATTAATTGATTATGGAGTTCGTGATGATGAGCGTCCTTATATAGAAGAGTGGTCAAAAGAAAATCAAATAGAAGTCAAAATTATTTCAGATTTACTAACAAAAGATACTATCGAATTAGCCGACGGTTACGATGGAGTTGTTGCATTTCAACAGTTACCATACGATCCAGAGATTTTTGATCGAATGAATGATTTTGGAATTAAGGTTATATCACTTAGAAATGTTGGTGTTGACAACGTTCCTTTTGATTCATTGAAGAAAAATAATATTAAACTTACTAACGTACCTAGTTACTCACCAACTGCAATTGCAGAATATTCAGTAACAGGATTGATGATGTTATTGCGTCAGATGAAGCAAGTTATCAGAAAAGTTGATAAACATGATTTGAGATGGGCACCTGATATTGGTAGAGAATTGAATGGTCTTACAGTAGGAGTTGCAGGAACGGGTAGAATCGGGCATGCAGCAATTAAAATCTATCAAGGATTTGGCTGTAAAGTTATTGCATATGATAAATATCGTAATCCAGATTTAGATCAATCAATGTATGTTGATACATTAGATGAACTATTAAAACAATCTGATGTTGTAACTTTG
Organism: Companilactobacillus metriopterae; assembly: GCF_002762335.1. NCBI lineage: Bacteria > Bacillati > Bacillota > Bacilli > Lactobacillales > Lactobacillaceae > Companilactobacillus > Companilactobacillus metriopterae. The sequence goes on from NZ_CP024610.1 coordinate 900,056, forward strand.
CATCTTCCAAGCTTGGGCAAAGGTCATACAGTTATTAATAAAGAAACAATATCTGAAATGAAAGACGATGCAATTGTAATAAATACTGGTCGTGGAGATTTGATCAATACACAGGACTTATACGATGCAGTAGAGTCAGGTAAACTGTACGGTGCAGTTATGGATGTTTATGAAAATGAAGTAGGTATTTTCAATACAGATAGAACAGGACAAGATTTACCGGACAAACTTTTGGAAAAAATTATCAATAATCCAAAATTCATTCTATCTCCTCATATTGCCTTCTATACAACCAGAGCAGTCAAGAATATGGCGACAATTTCATTGAATTCTATGCTTGAAGAATTAAAAGACGGTAAGTCACAAAATGAAATTGACCTAGGATAATGACAAATTATTCACAAATTGTTGTAAATTTTTCTTAGAAACAATAAGTTTTCATCTTGTGTTTTCACAAAAGAATGATAAAATTATTAATGTGAAAGCCCTTACAATTTTAGTTTGTTTTAGATGTTACTAATAGAAAGGATAGTGTAAAAAAATGGCACAAAAACCAATAGTTGATTTCGGAGCAATTAAGAACGGTTTAGATGAAGTAAAGAAACCAGTTCAAGTTTTGGATGAAAATTCAAAAGTTATAGATAAAGAAATTTTTGATTCTTTCTCTGATGACGAATTATTAAACTTTATGGGGAAGATGGTTTGGGAGCGTGCATTGCACGATCAAACAATGAACTTCTCTCGTCAAGGACGTATGGGATTCTATGCTCCTACATCTGGTGAAGAAGCGTCAGAAATGGGTACAGTACTGGCAATGGAAAATAATGATTATCTATTACCAGCTTATCGTGATGTTCCTCAATTAATCCAACATGGAGCTACTGTTACAGAAGCATACCTATGGTCTAGAGGTCATGTTGTCGGTAATAAATTTAAGGCAAGATCAATGATGCCTCAAATCATTATCGGTGCTGCTTATGTAGAAACAGCTGGTGTTGCTATGGGTCTTAAGAAGAATAATGAAGATGCTATAGCATTCACATATACAGGTGATGGTGGTACTTCACAAGGTGATAGTTATGAAGGTATGAACTTTGCAGGTGCATTCCAACTTCCAGCATTGTTTATTGTTCAAAATAATGGATTTGCCATTTCAACTCCTCGTAACAAGCAAACTGCTGCTAAGACACTTGCTCAAAAAGCCGTAGCTGCAGGTATTCCAAGTATTCAAGTTGATGGTATGGACGTACTAGCTTGCTATGCTGTAGCCAAAGCTGCACGTGAATATATTCTTGCTGGAAATGGTCCAGTTATGATTGAAACATTAACATATCGTTATGGTGCTCACTCAAGTGCTGGGGATGATCCTAAACGTTACAGAACTAAGGAAGATGAAGAAGTATGGATTAAGAAAGATCCACTTGTTCGTTTGAGAAAAGTTCTTGAAGACAAAGGACTTTGGAGCGAAGAAAAAGAAGATCAAATGGTTGAAGACTACAAAGCTTCATTCAAAGATGCAATCAAAGAAGCAGATGCAGTTCCTGCAGATAAGGTTTCAGATATGCTACAACGTACATTTGAAATCCCAACTCCAGAAGTTAAGAAACAAATCGAAATATTCAAGGCAAAGGAGTCTAAATAACAATGGCTAAAAAAACATATATTCAAGCAATTACAGATGCTCTTGATATTGTTCTAGAAGACGATCCTAAAACACTTGTTTTTGGTGAAGATGTTGGTAAAAACGGTGGTGTTTTCAGAACAACTCAAGGTCTACAAGACAAATATGGTGAAGATCGTGTATTTGATACACCATTGGCTGAATCTGGAATCATTGGACTTGCTACAGGTCTTGGCTTAACAGGTTGGCGACCAATTCCAGAAATTCAATTTATGGGATTTTCATTTGAAGCTGTTGATCAAATCGTTGGACAACTTGCAAGAATGAGATTTAGATTTGATGGAGAAAAAACAGCTCCAGTAGTTATTCGTACACCTTATGGTGGAGGAACACATACAGCTGAAATGCATGCTGATAACTTGGAAAATTATTTCACAGGTACACCAGGATTACGTGTTGTAATGCCAAGTAATCCTTATGATGCAAAGGGACTACTAATTTCTGCGGTAGAAAATAATGATCCAGTTCTATTTATGGAAAACTTAAAATTATATCGTTCAATGAAAGATGATATTCCTGATACAAAATATACTGTTCCTTTAGATAAAGCTAATGTTGTTCGTGAAGGAACAGATATCACTGTTGTCGCATACGGAGCTGAAGTAAATGAAGCTCTTAAGGTTGCTGACAAATTAGCAGAGAAGAATGTTTCTGTTGAAGTTGTTGATCTAAGAACAGTTTCACCAATTGATACAGGTACAATTTTCAAATCAATTGAAAAAACACATAAAGTTGTTATTGTACAAGAAGCTCAAAAAATGGCTGGTGTAGGTGCAACAGTTGCCTCAGCAATTTCTGAAAATGCAATTATGTCACTTGACGCTCCAATCGGAAGAGTAGCCGCACCAGATTCAGTATATCCATTCGCTTTAGGTGAAGATATTTGGATTCCAGGAGCAGACGAAATTGAAGAAAAAATTAACGAAATTCTTGGCTACTAAACAATAGGCTATAGAAAGAAAGGGATCTTATAATGGCATATAAATTCAAACTACCTGAACTTGGAGAAGGTATGCACGAAGGTGAAATTGCTAGTTGGCTTGTTAAAGAAGGCGACACAGTTAAAGAAGACGATTCAATTGTTGAAATCCAAAATGATAAGTCAGTTGAAGAATTACCTACACCTGTTTCAGGTACAGTAAAACAAATTGTTGCACAAGAAGGCGAAACAGTAGAAATTGGTCAAACATTGATTGTTATTGATGATGGATCAGCAGACGATGTCGATGATGAAGAAGTCGCAGCACCTGCTGCTAAAACAGAAGCACCAGCTAGTCCAGCAGCTCAAGCACCTACAGCAGCACCTGCTGTACTCGCACAATCAATAGGTTCAGCAACAACAAACTATTTGGCTATGCCATCAGTACGTAAATATGCTCGTGATAAGGGCGTAGACCTATCACAAGTAACACCTTCTGGTAAACATGGACAAATTACTAAAGCAGACGTTGATTCATTCGATGGTACTGTGGCACCTGTGGCTGCAGCTAATACAGCTCAACCTGCAGCTGCTCCAGCAGAACCTGCATCAGTAACACCTTACAAGTCTTCAACTCCAGAAATGGAAACAAGAGAGCCACTAAGTCTTACTAGAAAAGCTATCGCTAAGGCAATGGTTAATAGTAAACATACAGCTCCTCACGTAACTAGTTTTGATGAAGTCGAAGTTAGTGCTCTTATGGCTAACCGTAAGAAGTATAAGGAAGTTGCAGCAGAACAAGATATCAAGCTAACATTCTTACCATATATTGCCAAAGCTCTTGTTGCAGTATTGAAAGCATATCCTGAATTGAATGCATCAATTGATGACGCAGCTCAAGAAATTGTATATAAACACTATTACAATATTGGTATTGCTACTAATACTGAACATGGACTTTATGTTCCAAATATTAAGAATGTTGATTCTAAAGGTATGTTCCAAATTGCTAAGGAAATATCTGAGAATACTCAAGCTGCTTATGATAACAAAGTATCATCTGACATGATGACAGGTGGTTCCATCACGATCAGTAATGTTGGTTCTATCGGTGGTGGATGGTTCACACCAGTTATAAATCATCCGGAAGTTGCTATTTTGGGTGTTGGTAAAATAGCTAAAGAACCATACGTTGATGAAGAAGGAAACATTCAAGTAGGTAACATGTTGAAACTTTCATTGAGTTATGATCACCGACTAATTGATGGAGCATTAGCTCAAAATGCACTAAATCTATTGAAGAAATTATTACATGATCCTGACATGTTACTAATGGAGGGCTAATTTTAAAATGGCTGAAAATATTGTAGAAAAAGATACAGTTATCATTGGATCTGGACCTGGTGGATATGTTGCAGCAATTCGTGCAGCTGAATTGGGTCAAGATGTGACTGTTATTGAAAAAGAACCCACATTAGGTGGAGTTTGTTTGAACGTTGGTTGTGTACCTTCTAAAGCACTGATTACAGCAGGACACCGTTTACAAGAATCTATAGATTCATCAGTTTATGGTATTACTACAGCAGATGCAAAAATCGACTTTACAAAAACTCAAGCATGGAAAGATGAAAAAGTTGTTAAACGTATGACTGATGGAGTTAACATGCTTTTTAAGAAACACAAAGTTGAAGTAATTCAAGGTGAAGCATACCTTGATAGTGATACACAATTACGTGTTATGCCTAGTGGACCTCGTCAATTCATGGATAATGGTGGAGGTCAAACTATTAAGTTTAAAAACTTAATTTTGGCAACTGGTAGTCGTCCAATTGAAATACGTGGATTTAAATTCAACGAGCGTATTATCGATTCAACAGGTGGTTTAAACTTAACATCAATTCCAAAGGAATTTGTTATTATTGGTGGAGGTTATGTTGGTACAGAATTAGCTGGAGCTTATGCTAATCTAGGATCACATGTAACTATCCTTGAAGGTTCACCAAGTATTATTCCTAACTTTGAAAAAGATATGGTAAGTATTGTTGAAAAGAACCTTAAAGCTAAAGGTGTAACAATTGTTACAAATGCTATGGCTAAAAAAGGTGAAGAATCAGCAGATGGTGTTATGGTCACTTATGAAGTTGACGGAAAACCTGAAACAATCGATGCAGATTATTGTATGGTTACAGTTGGACGTCGTCCTAATACAGATAATTTTGGATTAGAAATGACTTCTGTTAAATTGTCAGATCATGGTCTTGTAGAAATTGATTCACAAGGTCGTACATCCGTTCCTAACATCTATGCTATTGGTGATATTACTGCAGGTCCTGCTCTTGCACACAAAGCTTCATTTGAGGCTAAAACAGTTGCTGGAGCAATATCTGGTGAAAATACTGCCAATGATTATATTGGAGTTCCTGCTGTTTGTTTTACAGATCCAGAATTAGCTGTTGTCGGATTAACAAAAGATGAAGCTAAAGAAAAAGGTATCGAAACAACAGTTGCTAAGTTCCCATTTGCTGCTAATGCACGTGCAGTTTCTCTAGATTCAGCTGAAGGATTTGTTCGTTTGGTTGCTGATAAGGAAACTGGAACACTTCTTGGTGGACAAATTGTTGGACCTGGTGCAAGTGACTTGATTTCAGAACTTAGTGTGGCAGTTAATTGCCAATTAAACTATGAAGATATTGAGTTAACAATTCATCCACATCCAACTCTTGGAGAAACAATCATGGAAGCTTCAGATATTCTATCTGGATTCCCAACAGATATTTAATATTAAAAAGCAATGCAAATGCATTGCTTTTTTTGTATAGTAAAGAGAAGCAAATAAAGAGGTTAAAACTATGCAAGAAAATTATAATTACCCGTTAGATCCTGAATGGAGCCATAGTGAGATAGCAGAAATCATTTCATTTTATAATGCTGTGGAATTAGCTAATGAATCCGGGATAAATAGGGATGATTTCTTAGAAAAATACAGACTGTTTCAAAAAATTGTTCCTATGAAGATGGATCAAAAGAATATTGATAGTGAATTTGAACTACAATCATGTTATTCAATCTACCGAACTTTTAAGGCGATTAGTTCTTTCGATGGAAAGGGTAAATTTAGGATGAAATAATGAATAAAAAAGAAATTGATGATTTTTTAGTCCAAACATTAGATGTTGTTGGTAAAAATTTACGTGAAACGATTAATAACCAAAAAGAAGTTGATACTAAAAATGGTCGTAATGATTTAGTGACTAACTACGACAAAAACACAGAAAAATATATTGTTAGTCAAATAAAAGAACATTATCCAGAATCACAAATCATCAGTGAAGAGGGTTTTGGTGATGCTCCTAAAAATATGGATGGCTTAGTTTTTCTAGTAGATCCTATTGACGGAACTATGAATTACGTAAAACGCAAGTCAGATTTTGCTTCGATGATAGGTGTTTATTTGGATGGAGAACCTTATGTTGGTGCCATTATTGACGTTATGAATAACAATATTTTTCATGGTGGAAAAGGTATTGGTGTAAGAAAAAACACTGAATTGTTAGAAAACCCTGAGGATAAGCATTTATCTGATGGCTTGGTTAATTTAGCATCTTGGTTAGTTTTGTCTAATTCATACAATGCAATTGAAATAGTTAAAAAAAGTAATGGATTAAGAATATACGGAAGTGCAGGGATTATTTTTTCACATATCCTTGAGGGAAAAGAAATTGTGTATATGTCAAGACTGGCTCCTTGGGATCTTGCAGCAGGGCGAGTACTAATAGAAACACTTGGAATGAGTGTTTGCCGTGTTGACGAAGCACCTCTAAATATGCTAAAATCACAAGTCGTAATAGTTAGTACTTCAAATGCAAAAAATGAGGTGCTAGATACAGTTAAGAGTGCGAAAAAACTGTGATTATGTCACAGCTTTTTTATTGCTTTGAACAATTTTTAGTTCAGATACGGAAGGAAGAAAAATTTTGACAAAAACTAGAGATGATATTAGAAATATCGCTATTATTGCCCACGTTGACCACGGTAAAACTACACTAGTTAACGAATTACTAAAACAATCAGATACACTAGAATCACATTTTGAAATTCAAGATAGAGCTCTTGATTCAAATGATATTGAAAAGGAACGTGGTATTACAATTCTTTCAAAGAATACTGCTGTTCAATATAAAGATACAAAAATTAATATTCTAGATACACCAGGACATGCTGACTTCGGTGGAGAAGTTGAACGTATTATGCGAATGGTTGATGGTGTGCTATTAGTTGTTGATGCTTATGAAGGAACAATGCCACAAACACGTTTTGTTCTTAAGAAAGCTCTAGAACAACATTTAACACCTATCGTTGTTATCAATAAAATTGATAGACCAGGTGCTAGACCAGCTGAAGTTGTTGATGAAGTCTTGGAACTATTCATCGAACTAGGAGCTGATGAAGATCAACTAGAATTCCCAGTTGTATACGCATCAGCAATCAATGGTACTTCAAGTATGAGCGATGATCCTGAAGATCAAGAACATACTATGAAACCAGTATTTGATACTATTATTGATACAATTCCTGCACCAATTGACAACTCTGATGAACCATTGCAATTCCAAGTTGCTATGCTTGATTATAATGATTTTCTTGGTCGTATTGGTATTGGACGTATTTTCCGTGGAAAGATCAAAGTTGGTGATAGTGTTTCTGTTATCAAACTTGATGGATCAGCTAAAAACTTCCGTGTAACTAAGATTTATGGTTTCTTTGGACTTCAAAAAGAAGAGGTCGATGAAGCAAGAGCAGGTGATTTGATTGCCTTGTCAGGTATGGATGATATTTATGTTGGTGAAACAGTAACTCCATCTGATAATCAAGAAGCATTGCCAATTCTACATATTGACGAACCAACACTACAAATGATGTTCTTACAAAATGATTCACCATTTGCTGGTAGAGAAGGTTCAGAAGTTACTGCAAGTAAAATTGACGAACGTCTAAGAAGACAACTACATACAGATGTTTCTCTAAAAGTTGAAGATGGTGAAAAAGCAGGTTCATGGATTGTTTCTGGACGTGGTGAATTGCACCTTTCTATCCTTGTTGAAGAAATGCGTCGTGAAGGATTTGAATTACAACTTTCAAGACCAGAAGTTATTTTCAAAGACGTTGATGGTCAAAAATCAGAACCTTTTGAAGAAGTTATCATCGATACACCTGATGAATATGTTGGATCAATCATTGATTCAATGTCACAAAGAAAAGGTGATATGCAAAACATGGAAAGTACTGGAAATGGTCAAACAAGACTTACATTCTCAGCACCTTCACGTGGTTTGATTGGATATTCAACTGAATTCCTTTCAATGACTGGTGGTTACGGTATCATGAACCATACTTTTGATACATACAAACCAGTAGTTAAAAATTGGGAACCAGGTAGAAGAAACGGTGCTTTAGTTTCTATCAACCAAGGTCCTACAACAACATATAGTTTACAATCTGTTGAAGATCGTGGTGTCCTATTCTTAGGTGCCGGTGTTGATGTATACGAAGGTATGATCGTTGGACAAAGTAGTCGTGATGATGATATTGCCGTTAACGTTACAAAGGGTAAGAAACTTACAAATACCCGTGCATCTGGTAAAGATCACTCTGCTGCAATCAAGACACCTCGTGATTTGTCACTTGAACAATCTATCGAGTTCTTGAATGATGATGAATTGTGTGAAGTAACACCAGAAAGCGTACGTTTACGTAAGAAGATTCTTGGAACAAACGAACGTAAGAAATTCGATAAACAAAAGAAAAATACTAAATAATTTTAAAAAGATCGGTGTATAATAGTACATCGATCTTTTTTTATGCTGAGATTAAATTTCAAGGGTGGTATAATTTGAATATTAGATTCTAGGAGTGGTAAGTTGAGAAAATTTAGTCAAATAGACTGGTGGATAGTTGTTCCATATCTATTACTTTTAGGTATTGGAATAGTAATGGTTTATTCAGCAAGTTTTTATAATATAATGATGGCCGGTGGGACAACTGACTTTTATTTCATAAAACAGCTTATATATGCGGTCATGGGACTTACAATATGTACACTAACTTTTATGATGAAAGCAAAGTTTTTTTGGAGTCAAAGAGTTATCAGCGTACTCATATTTGGAACGATTTTTGCACTGTTATTAGTTTTGATAATTGGGATTATAAAACCTTCAACAAAGGTCAATGGTGCAGCAGCCTGGATTAATCTTGGATTTATGAACTTCCAACCTCTAGAATTAGCCAAGGTTTCTCTAGTTTTATATTTGGCACTTGTCTTAACCAATAAAGAAGATCGTTTGATGGACTCTAGTTGGTCTGGAATATACCAGGAGATGAAGACACCTTTTATTATAGTAATTGCCATTATTGGCCTTGTATTTATTGAACCTGATACCGGTGGTGCTTTGATTCTTTTCATTATTACAGCAATAATACTGGCAACTTCTACTATTCCAGGTAGGATAACAGGTTCATTGACTGTTCTTATAGCAGCAGTATTAGGGTCTGCATTGACATTCCTTTTAACTGTAAAACCATTTGGATTTGGTAAAACATACCAATATCAACGATTTTTAGCAATGCAACATCCATTTAAACTGGAAAGAACATCCGGAGCCCAGTTGTCTAATTCTTATTATGCAATTAGTAATGGTGGATTGTTTGGAGCAGGATTAGGAAATAGTATTCAAAAACGTGGCTATTTACCCGAACCTCAAACTGATTTTATTTTGTCTATAATTAGTGAAGAATTAGGACTTATAGGTGTTGTCTTGGTTCTAGCATTATTACTAATAATCATAATTCGTATTATTAAGATTGGAATCACATCTTCAGAGAATTATGTATCGTTAATTTGTTATGGTATTGCTACAATGTTCTTAACACAGATTGTACTTAACGTAGGTGGATTATTAGGTCTAGTACCACTAACTGGTGTTACTTTACCATTTATAAGTTACGGTGGATCAAGTATGATGATTCTGTCCTTGGCACTCGGGATTGTGCTTAATCTAGATGCAACAGAAAAATTTAGTCGAAAATAGGTGATTAAATGTATCAAAGACCTGAGAGACAAGCCATGTATGTTTGGTTGTACTCAATGAAATGGAAAAAGAGACTTCAAAAGTATGGAACAGTTTATTATGACTCTCCGAAGATGAAGTACGTTCTAATTTATGTAAATAAAGATAAAGCAGCAGAAGTAAAAAATGAGCTACAGAAGCAAAAATTTGTTAGACGGATTGCTATGTCATATCGTCAAGAATTAGATGCACATTTTACTTTTAATGCTGAAGAAAAAGAAGAAAAGGTTGATTAAGATTGAAAATAGTATCTGGTAAATTTGGTGGATTAAACTTAAAGGCAGTTCCAGGTAATGATACGAGACCAACTTCTGCCAAGGTCAAAGAAGCAGTATTCAGTATGATAGGGCCATATTTACAATATGGGAACTCATTAGATCTTTTTGCAGGTACTGGTAGTCTTGGTATAGAATCAGTTTCACGCGGTTATGAGAAATCTTATTTAGTAGATAAAGCATATAAGGCAATTAGTACTATAAAAGAAAATGTTGAAAAAACTAATTCTAGAGACCAATTTCAAATCATTAAATCTTCAGCGACTGAAGCATTGAATAAATTACACAGTGATGGTGTAAAATTTGATCTAGTATTTTTAGATCCACCATACAGAATGAAAATAACTGAACAAATTGTTAAAGATATGATTGAACAAGAAATGATCGAAGAAGGTGGAATATTTGTAGTTGAAACAGACTATGAAGTTACCATTGAAGGTATTGAAAAATTAAGTTTAATCAAAATGAAGGATTATAAAGATACAAAAGTAGCAATTTATCAATACGGAGGCTAGGAACTGATGACAGATAAAATAGCAATTTATGCTGGTAGTTTTGATCCAGTGACAAATGGTCACATAGAAATAATAAAACGTTCTGCAAAAATGTTTGATAAATTAATTGTTGCTACTATGACAAATACATCCAAAAAATATATGTTCTCTTACGAAGAAAAGAAGTCATTTATTCAAGAAGAGATTAAAAACATTTCTAACGTAGAAGTAGTAGACGGCAAGAGTCAACTTACTACAGAGTTAGCTAATGAATATAAAGCTCAGTTTCTTGTACGCTCAATGCGCAATTCAGATGATTTTGGTTATGAATCTGGTATATCATCAGTGAATAAAATATTGGATCCAGATATTGAAACAGTCTTTTTAATAGCTGATCAAAAATATGCCAACATATCTTCATCAATGATAAAAGAAGTTGCATTGTTTGGAGCAGATATAAGTGAACTTGTTCCAACTAAGGTTGCGGAGCAAATAAAAATAAAATTGGGGGATAAAACCAATGAAATTTAATCGAGCCCGTAATAAGACAATTGGTGGAATCTTTATTTTTATAATGATGGTTGCCTTTGTATTTGGACGTCCAAATTTTTATTTGGAAGGTCCCGGTACAGCTGAACCAACATCAAATTTTGTAAAAGTAGATGGAAAAGCAGATAAGAAGAAAGGTAACTTACTTCTAACTACTGTGGCTATAAGACCTGCGACACCATTCTTTTTACTCAAAGCAATGGGGGATGATTTTGAAACTATTACTCCTAAAGAGGAACTGATGGGTAATGAATCCAACGCAGAGTACAATCAAATACAACAGTACTATATGCAATCAGCAACAAACGCTGCAGTTGCGGCTGCATATTCCAAAGCAGGAAAACCATACAAGAGTGAGTACTTGGGAGTATACATAATGGAAGTTGCTGAAAATTCTGATTTTAAGAATAAACTTAAAATTGGAGATACAGTAACAGAAGTAAATGGATATCACTTTAACAGTTCTGAAAAGTTCATTAATTACGTAAAAAAACTAGATAAGAATGATAAAGTTACTATCAAATATACTCGAGATGGTAAGACCAAAACAGCTAAGGGTGGTTTAGTGAAGTTAGAGGGTACCAAACGTTATGGAGTAGGTATAACTTTAACGGATAACACAAAGGTTACTGCAACACCTCCTACTAAAATAGACGCTGGAGATATTGGTGGACCATCTGCTGGATTAATGTTCACATTACAAGTATATTCACAAATTGCTAATGTAGATTTGAAAGATGGCAGAACAATTGCCGGAACAGGAACAATTGATAGTGATGGTAACGTTGGTCCAATCGGAGGAATAGATAAAAAGGTATATGCAGCTTCTCATCAAGGTGCAACAATCTTCTTTGCTCCAGATGATCCAGTTACAAAAGATATTAAGAAGTACGATCCTAACTATGTAAATAACTATAACTTAGCAAAACAGGCAGCAAAAAAATTAAATACTAAGATGAAAATAGTTCCCGTAAAAACGTTAGATGACGCGATTAACTATTTGAATAAGACAAAATAACCTCATATGAGGTTATTTTTTTTTCGTAATTTTTTAAGAGGTGAATAAATGAAGAATGTTGTTGAATTAATCAAAGATAATTTTAAGACTGTTGCAATAGTTACATTAGCGCTTATCTTAGGAGGTACATTTTTATTTAAGGATAATGGTTTGCATAAGAATAGTTCTGTTGCAGTAAACAGAACTTCACATAACAAGGTAGTCAAACCAAAAAGTACTAGTAATGTAAAAAAGGAGTATTTTAATGTTGATATTCAAGGTGCTGTTCAATATCCAGGTGTATATAGATTAAAGAAGGGGGCTATTATCCAACAAGCAGTGAATTTAGCTGGTGGAATGTTGGAAAATGCTGACGTCCGCCAAATCAATCAGGCTCAAAGTGTATCAGATCAGATGCAAATATATGTACCTAGGTTTGGCGAGGAGGGGACGGGTAACGCTGGATCATTATCAACAGATAATGGTAATTCTAAAATTGTTAATATAAAAAGTGCAACACTGGAAGAATTACAAACTATTTCAGGAATTGTTCCTATGAAAGCTCAAAAGATAATATCTTATCGTTAAGATAAAGGGATGTTTAAGACTGTTGAAGAATTGAAAAATGTCTCTGGAATAGGTGACAAAACCTTAGAGTCCTTGAAAGATCAAATTACTGTTTAATGAATAATCACATTATTTATCTAGCTCTATTAATTGTGATTTTTATAAATGTATTCAATTCTAGCTGGGTTTATTTGTTAGTGGTATTAGTAGTAATTTTTCTTTTGTATTTAATAAAAATAAAAAATTATAAAATAATAGTATTAGCATTAGTCCTATTACCATTGTTCACAGCTAGACTTGTTCAATCTAATAAAGATCAATCAAATCAAATTAGCAATCTGGAAAGTGTTGTTGTTTATCCTGATGATATCAAAGTAAACGGAGCAAGAATATCAGGCATTGCTGAATCAGATAACAGTAAATTTTTATTCAGTTACTATGTTCACAGTAAGAAAGAACAGAAATATTGGAAAAATATCGATAATCCTGTCAAATTATCAATTGAGGATTATCAAATTGAAAAAATACAAAGAAATAGAAATATTGGTGAATACAATTATCAAAACTACTTTAAATCTAAAAAGATATATCAAAATGTAAAAATAAAGAGTATTAGTAAAATAATTAATTACGAAAGCAATAGTATTTATTTTAAAATAAAAGTTTTACGAATACATATAATAAAATATTTATCTTCTCTGCCGCATTGGTTAAGAATTCACTCAACTAGTCTCCTAATAGGTTACAGTGATATAGATGTTCAAGGGTGGAAAACCTTATTAAGTACCATTGGAGTGATACATTTATTCAGTTTGTCTGGAATGCACGTATTAATTTTGATAAAATTTCTCAAAAAGATTAGTTCAGTTATATTGATTGAAGTTGAAACCTTAGATTTTATTTTACTCTTAGTTCTCCCATTTTATGGAATTTTAGCAGGTTTAGGAACGGGAATTCAACGAGCAATATGCTTGGCAATAGTAGGAATTTTATTCAAAAAGTTCAATATACAGGTAAACAAACTTTACCAGTTTAGCTTGACTGTAATAATATGTTTATTCATTAGTCCTTATTCTTTACAAACAATGGGTGGGCAACTAAGTTTTTTAGTATCATTTGCAATATTGTTTATATACGAAGGAGATAATTTATTTAAAACCATCTTTAGGCTGAATCTTGTATCATCACCTGTAATTACTAGTTACACATATGAATTAAAAACATTAGTCTTGGTTTATAATTTTATATTCATACCAATGTTCACTTATTTTATTTTACCAATCACTGTCATTGCAGGACTTACAGCAGGATTACATTGGAAAATATGGAATTCTATAGATAAATTATTTGGATATATATATTATCTTTTTGACAAAGCTGCTAGCTTTAAATTTTTAACTATTATTACAGGTAGTATTCCATATTTTGTGGTTTTGATCTTAATATCATTAGCTTTACTTATTGTGGAGTCTAAGATAATTTTTTTAAAAAAATTCTATCTGTATTCTTTAATTTTTTCAGGAGTAATTATTTTTAATAAATTGCCTATGTTCGGATCAGTTCATATGATTGATATTGGTCAGGGTGACAGCATAGTAATAACTACGCCATTTAAAAGAAAAACATATATGATCGATACGGGAGGGAAGCTTAATTTTAATAACGAAAAATGGCAAGTAGGCGATTACAAATCACGAGTTGAGACTTCTACAATTCCATTTTTAAAATCACAAGGGATATCAAAGGTGGATGCTGTATTTTTATCGCATAAAGATGTTGATCATATTGGTGATCTGAATATTTTACTAAATAAATTCAAAGTTTCTAAAGTTATATATGGTCAGGGGTTGGATGAGAATAAATTAATTAAAAATATAAAGAATAATCACAAAGATATTGAATTTGAATCAGTACTTAAAGGGGATCGGATTTCTGATTCTAATTTAATGATCGATGTTTTATGGCCTGGTAGACCCTCTAAGGGAGAGAATGGTGATTCACTAACACTGAGGACCAATCTGAATAAAAAAATATGGTTATTCACTGGTGATTTGGATAAAGAACATGAAAAACAATTAAGTATAAATAAAGTAGATTATTTGAAAGTAGGGCATCATGGCTCTAAAACAGCAAGTGACTACGAATTCATAAAGAAAATAAATCTAGAATTATCTTTAATTTCTTCAGGTGTGAATAATCGATACGGACATCCAAATAAAGAAACAATAGAAACGTTCAATAGCTTGGATATCCCTTTTTTGAATACTGCTGAATGTGGTATGATTAGCTGGTATCATTATCCATTTACGGGTAAAGATTATATAAAAACATTTATTCAGGAGTAGTTATTTGAAATATTCAGAACTAATAAAAAATTTAAATAAAGATAACATTGCTCCTGTATATTTTGTCAGTGGTGATGAAGAAGCATTTATTCAAGAATTACAGAGTAAATTTAAATCTCTATTTGATCCACAAGAACTAGAAATGAACTTTTCTAGTTTTGACCTAGAGAATGAGTCTATAGAAGATCTATTGAATGAAGCAATGTCAGCACCATTCTTTGGTGAAAGAAGATTAATATTTGCATTACATCCATATTTTGTTTCTACTCAGCAGCCAAAAGGCTCTATTGATCAAAATACAGATTCATTGGTTAGTTACATAGATAATCCTTCACCGACAACATCTTTAGTCATTTTCGCTGATTATCCAAAATTAGATTCTCGAAAAAAAATTGTAAAACAATTGAAGAAATTGTCAGTTGAAGTTGATGCATCAAAACTAGATAGCAAATATTTATTTAAGCAAATCAATGAAACTCTTAATGATGATGGATATTCTATCGATAATGGTGCACTTCAACTGTTGTTGAACAAAACTGACAATAATTATTCCAATACTATTAATCAATTAGATAAATTAAAATTGTATGCAATAGATACAAAGAAAATTACAGAAGAATCTGTGAAGTTGTTAGTTCCTAATAATTTAGAAGAGAATGTTTTTGATCTGTCTAATGCAATTCTAAAGAAAGATGTTTTAAGGGCTGATGATTTGTTACAGCAATTTCTACTACAAAAAATCGATCCGATATTTTTAATTGCGATATTAATTGGTCAGATAAGAAGCTTATTACAAGTCAAAATATTGAGCGAACGTGGTTTAACGGAAGGTACAATTCAAAAAGAGTTGAAGTTAAATCCGTATAGATTAAAAATGATATTACAACAAAATAGAGAAATCTCCATGGAGAGACTTAATAAAATGTATTCAGAATTAGTTGATGCAGATTTTCAAATAAAGACTGGTCAGAATGATAAAGAAGTTTTATTGGACTTATTTATTTTAAAGAATGCATAAAAAGAGGACCCCTAATATAGGAGTCCTCTTTTTAAAACAAAAAAAACAACCTAAAAGGTTGTTTACTAATTATTTCATTTTTGCAAGTCTTGACTTGTCTCTAGCAGCTTTGTTAGCCTTGATAAGTCCTTTAGATTTAGCCATATCAATTGCGCGAACAGCAGATCTGAACATATCTTCTGTATTGTCAGCGTTTGAAGCAACAGCTTTTTCAAATTTCTTGATTGTTGAACGCATTGCACTCTTTTGAGCAGAGTTACGTTCGTTAGCTGTTTGAGCTGTCTTTACACGTTTAATTGCTGATTTAATTTGTGGCATTGTTTTCACCTCCGAGTACTGTTTGTATCAATAAACTCAATATTTAAAATTATACATAATTTTTCTATGATTGCAATGAATTTCGTATTAATTTCTAACTTGCACATTGATTTAAAATATAGTAAATTAATTACTTGTAATAACCTTGCTCTGTTTTGCGATTCACCAACGCTTTGCATAGTTAGGCTAAATATAAAAATAAAGGTGGAAATAAAATGGCTATTTCTAAAGCGCAAAAAAATGAAATCATTAAGCAATACGCACGTAAAGAAGGGGACACTGGTTCTCCAGAAGTACAAGTTGCTGTATTGACATTTGAAATTAACTCATTAAACGATCACTTGAAAGTTAATAAGAAAGATCACCATTCATATGTTGGTCTTCTAAAGAAAATTGGTCACCGTCGTAATCTTCTTTCTTATCTAAGAAATAAAGATGTTCAACGTTACCGTGAACTTATTCAATCACTTGGTCTACGTCGTTAATACTTTTATAAAGGGAAGCTCATATGAGCTTCCCTTTTTTGTTGCTTTGTTAGTTCTTTTTATTCATTGTTATGTTAAAATATTCGCTAGGTATAATATACGTAGTCTTTGTATTTTTAGAAGATAAAAACATGGAACAATATCGATAGAATTTAACTTAAATTGAAATGAGAGAAAATTAATGAGCAAACAAATTAAAATAGATATTTTAAGCGGGGTACGTGAAAACGGAAAAAACATGTACGCTGTTGAAGTAAATGACGAAATTTATATTTTAGATATAGGATTACAATATCCTGATAATGATTTATACGGAATAGACATGGTTGTTCCAGATATGACTTACGTTAAAGAAAACATTGATAAAGTTGTTGGAGTATTTCTTACTCATGGACATTCAGATGCCATCGGTGCATTACCATATTTGATTAGTGAGTATGATGTCCCAGTGTTTGGATCAGAAATGACTATTGAGCTTGCTAAGATTGTAGTTTCAAATGACAAGCGTAGCAAAAAATTCAGTAATTTTCATGTTATTGATGGAAATACTGAAATTGATTTTGAAGAGGCAACAATTTCATTTTTCAGAACTACACATTCAATCCCTGGATCATTAGGAATTGCAATTAACACAGGCGAAGGACAGATTGTTTATACTGGAGATTTCAAATTTGACCAATCAGCTTTACCTACATATAAAACTGATTACAGCAAAATAGCAAAAATAGGTACTGAAAACGTTATTGCTCTATTGAGTGATTCTGCTAATGCAGAAACAGTTGCAGAAACCTCAAATGAACGTGAAGTATTTGACCATATTTTGGATACTTTTGAATACCACAACGGCAGAATAATAGTAGCCCAAGTAGCTTCAAATATTCAAAGAATGCAAGAAGTTTTGGATGCAGCATATAAGACTGGTAAAAAGGTTTATCTTACAGGTCATGATGCACATAAAATTTTAAAAACAGCTATGAAGTTGGAATATTTGCATGTTCCTAGTGATGATTTAATTATTGACAGTTCAAAGCTTAATGAAACTGATGACACCGAACTAGTTATAATTGAAACAGGCCGAATGGGTGAACCTATTAAGTTACTTCAACGTATGGCAGACCCAACAACAAAAACAGAATTTCAAATTAAAGAAGGAGACTTGGTCTTTGTTGCAACTACTCCTTCACATGCCATGGATACAGCTTTTGCTAGAACTAGAGATGCTATCTATAGAGCTGGTGCCGATATCAAAGCGCTAGGAGATAAATTAAATCCTTCAGGTCACGCAAATAGAAATGATTTACAATTGATGATTAATTTACTTAATCCTCAAAATTTAATTCCAGTTCAAGGTGAATATCGTTTACTTGATTCACATTCTAGAATTGCTAATCAAACAGGCATGCCTTACCAGAATATTTTTATTACTAAAAAGGGTGACGTTCTTAACTACGAAAATGGTCAATTTTATCGTGGAAAAGGTGTAACAGCTGGTGATACTATGATAGATGGTATTGGTGTGGGCGACATTGGAAGCATTGTTCTTCGTGACCGTGAGTTATTGGCAGAAGATGGTGTTTTTGTTGCTGTAGTTACAATTGATCGTAAAAAGAAAAAAGTTGTTGCCAAGCCAAAAATAACAGCACGCGGTTTTGTATACATGAGAACTAGTCGTGATCTTCTAAACGAAAGTTCAGAGATAATAGAACAAAATATTGTTAACTATCTAGAAAACAGCAAAGAATTTGATTGGTCTGATCTAAAGCAAGGTGTTAGAGATAAATTAAGTAAATATCTTTATGATCAAACAAGTAGACACCCAGTAATTCTTCCAGTAATTATGGAAGTAAATCAAAATAGACATAGAAAGGCAAAGAGATAGAAATATTATCTCTCAGTAACTTATGGACGATTCTGAAAATTTAAACCAAATTTTGGAAAAAGCCGAAGATGCCTTAGAAAAAGGAAATTGGGAAGAATCTGCTGATTTATATACACAAGCATATTCTATCGAACAGAATTTTGAAATTAATCAAGGATTAGCTGAAGCTCTTCTGAACCTGAATAGGGCAGATGAAGCTGAGGTTGTAATCCTTGATTTTTTTAATAAATACCTAGGAAGTCCCAATGCATCTAAATTGGCTTTTGACATTATTATAGAAAATAATGATTATCTTTTAGCAAATCAGTCGCTAAATTTTTATAAAAGAAATCCAGCAAATAACATACCTAAAGAACAAATTGAAAAGTTTGAGAACAAAATTCGCATATCTGAAGAAAGACATATCAGAGCGTATAAACCACAATTAGATAGGCTGAAAGATAGAGTTTCATCTATAGTTACTATGCCTATGAATGATCAGATACAGATGCTTCGTGGGCTTCGGGAGTTAGATAAGGGAAATTACATCAAACTATCTAAAGAGTTACTTCAAAATCCACTCCTACATCCGTTATTGAAAAATGAAATTTTAGAGAATGTTTACAAACTAGGATTAGATGAAGAAATTAATTTTTCTTTTTATGGCGAATATCGAAAGATAAATCCAGTCAATTTGTATCCAATACTTGCATCTAAAATATTCGATGACATGGTCAAAGAAGTGGAGAAACAATTATCTGATAGTGGGAATGCTTCTCAAATTGAGAACATCAATTCAGAGTTATCTTTGTATGTTGCACTCGTGTATCCATATGGGGAAGAAATAATTAAAGATCCATCAATGTGGGTCAAAGAAATACTTGCAAATTATGATTTAATATCGGAAGATAAAGTGGTCGGAAATGATGATATTAAGAACATAAATCAGTGGTTAGAAAGATTTGAAAGCTTAATGAGTCAATTTCAGTAATTAAATAGTATTTTTTTCGACTAAAGTATTTACAATCCCACTGCGGATACGTATAATTCGAAGAGTATATTTTTAGTGGTCGATTTGCTCTATTGCTTTGCTTTCGCCTCTGAAAGTAGTATAATTCTTCAGTAAAGAGTCATCTAAAGCAAGTCTTTGGATAATCTTATGAAATGAAATTTTAGGAGGATCCTTTATAATGGCAGAAAAAGAACATTATGAGAGAACAAAACCCCATGTAAATATTGGGACAATTGGTCACGTTGACCACGGTAAAACTACACTTACAGCAGCAATCACAAAAGTTTTGGCTGACCAAGGTCTAGCTAAAGCTGAAGATTACTCTACTATCGATTCAGCTCCAGAAGAAAAAGAACGTGGTATTACAATCAATACTGCCCACGTTGAATATGAAACAAAAGCTCGTCACTATGCTCATATCGACGCTCCAGGACATGCTGATTACGTTAAGAACATGATCACTGGTGCTGCACAAATGGATGGTGCCATCCTTGTTGTTGCCGCAACTGATGGTCCTATGCCACAAACACGTGAACATATCCTACTAGCTCACCAAGTTGGTGTTGATTACATCGTTGTCTTCTTGAACAAGACTGACCTTGTTGATGACCCTGAACTAACAGATCTAGTTGAGATGGAAGTTCGTGAATTACTTTCAGAATACGATTATCCTGGTGATGATATTCCAGTTATTCGTGGTTCAGCTCTTAAAGCACTTGAAGGTGATCCTGAAAATGTTGCAGCTGTTCAAGAATTGCTAGACACAATTGATGAATATATCCCAACTCCAGATCGTGAAAACGACAAGCCATTCTTGATGCCTGTCGAAGACGTATTTACAATCACTGGTCGTGGTACTGTTGCTTCAGGACGTATCGATCGTGGTGTCGTTGAAGTTGGTGACGAAGTTGATATCGTTGGTTTGAAACCAGAAATCGCTAAGTCAACAGTTACAGGACTAGAAATGTTTAGAAAGACTCTTGATAAAGGTGAAGCCGGAGATAACGTTGGTGTTCTTCTTCGTGGTGTTAACCGTGATGAAATCGAACGTGGACAAGTTCTTGCTAAGCCAGGTTCAATCCAAACTCACAACAAATTCAAGGGTGAAGTTTATATCCTTTCTAAAGAAGAAGGTGGACGTCATACTCCATTCTTCTCAAACTATAGACCACAATTCTATTTCCACACAACCGATGTTACAGGTGTTATTGAACTACCATCTGGTGTAGAAATGGTTATGCCTGGTGACCAAGTTACTTTTGAAGTTGACTTGATTGCTCCAGTAGCTATCGAACAAGGTACAAAATTCACTGTTCGTGAAGGTGGACGTACTGTTGGTGCCGGTGTTGTTACTGAAATCTTAGACTAATATCTAAAATTATTAGTTTTAAAGACAAGACTTTTAGTCTTGTCTTTTTTTTGTAGTTATAAGGAATTATAAAATACATACAATTGTTTACAATATCAGCATTTTAAGGTAATATTTAACGTATGATATTTGAAATACCGGAGGAATATAATGTCTGCTAAGGCTAAATATACAAAAAAAGAAAATAATACAGGTGAACTAAAATTTGAAATTGATCAAGATACTATTAAAAAAGGTCTTGATACTGCATTTAACCGTGTAAGAAAAAATTTGAACGTACCTGGTTTTCGTAAGGGAAAAGTTTCACGTCCAATCTTTGAAAGAATGTACGGAGAAGAAGCACTTTATGAAGATGCTCTAAATGCAATGCTACCATTTTCATATCAACAAGCTGTTGATGAAACAGGTGTAGAACCTATTGATCAACCTCAAATCACAGTTGATTCAATGGAAAAAGGCAAACCTTGGTCTATTACTGCTACCATTTCATTGAAACCAGATGTTGAACTTGGTGATTATAAAGGCCTTACAGTTAAAAAGCAAAAACGTAATGTAATGAAGACAGATGTTGAAAAACGTCTAGAGAGTATGCAAGCTCAACAAGCTGAACTAGTATTAAAAGATGGTAAAGCTGAAGAAGGCGATACTGTTGTCATCGATTACGTTGGTACTGTTGATGGAGTTGAATTCGATGGTGGAAGTGCACAAAACTACTCACTAGAACTAGGTTCAGGCTCATTTATTCCTGGATTCGAAGACCAACTTGTTGGATCTAAAGCAGGGGACAAGGTTGAAGTTAAGGTAACATTCCCAGAAGAATACCAAGCTGAAGAACTTGCAGGAAAAGATGCTGTATTCTCAACTACTGTTCATGAAGTTAAAACAAAAGAACTTCCAGAATTGGATGATGATTTTGCAAAAGATGTTGATGACTCAGTAGAAACACTTGATGAACTTAAGAAGAAAATTCACGCTGATATTAAAGAAGAAAAGCGTCAAACTGCCGAAGAAAACATTCAAGAAGAAGCAATTTCTACAGCTGTTAAGAACGCAAAAATCGATGGTATCCCTGATGTAATGGTGGAAACAGAAGTTTCTAACCAAATGAATCAATATTTAGCTAACTTAAGACGTCAAGGAATTGAACCAGACTTGTACTACCAAATGACTGGTACTTCTGAAGAAGATTTAAGAAATCAATTCAAAAAAGACGCTGAAGAACGTGTTAAAACTGATTTAATAATTGAAGCTATTGTTGCTAAAGAAGGTTTGAAAGCAACTGAGGCTGAAATTAAAGACGAAATAAAATCATTGGCTGACGAATACAACATGGAAGAAGAAGCTGTTAGAGGAGCTCTTACAGATGACATGCTTTCACATGATATTGCTGCTAAAAAAGCAATTGAATTAGTTGTTGATTCTGCTGAAGAAAAATAATTAATGTAAGAGCCGAAAGGCTCTTTTTTTAATATAAATACTAAATACTTTACTCAAAAAGGGTATAGTGTTATCGTCTATGTACTTAAGCCCTTAAGGAGATTTATATATGTTTGATAGTACAGAAACTACGGGAACAATTAGTTGTTCTTTTTGTGGAAAAACTCAAGATCAAGTTAAAAAAATAGTTGCTGGACCAGGTGTTTACATTTGTAATGAATGTATTGATTTGTGTAAGGAAATTATTGATGAAGAACTTGTATCTTCTGTTGATTTAAATTTGGGTGATATTCCAACACCTATACAAATTAAAGAAATTTTAGATCAGTATGTGATTGGTCAATCAGCTGCAAAACGTGCATTATCTGTTGCAGTTTACAATCACTATAAACGTATTAATAAAATGGAAAATTCTGATGAAGGTGATACTGAACTTCAAAAGAGTAACATTGCTCTAATAGGACCAACTGGTTCTGGTAAGACTTTCCTAGCACAATCACTTGCGCGTATTTTAAAAGTGCCATTTGCAATTGCTGATGCAACAACATTGACTGAAGCAGGTTATGTTGGTGAGGATGTTGAAAATATTCTATTAAAGCTTCTTCAAAATGCTGATTTTGATGTAGAAAAAGCTGAACATGGAATTATCTATATCGATGAAATAGATAAAATTTCTAAGAAAAGTGAAAATGTTTCAATAACTCGAGATGTTTCGGGTGAAGGTGTTCAACAAGCACTTCTAAAAATACTTGAAGGTACTATTGCCTCAGTACCACCACAAGGTGGCAGAAAGCATCCTCAACAAGAATTAATTCAAATAGATACAACTAATATTCTATTTATTGTTGGTGGAGCATTTGATGGAATTGAAACAATTGTCAAGAATCGTCTTGGTGATAAAACAATTGGTTTTGGTTCAGAAAATGAAACGGTTGATGAAACTGAAAGTTTAATGCAAAAAATTATTCCGGAAGATTTAATGAAATTTGGTATTATTCCAGAATTTATCGGTCGTATTCCGATTGTTACAGCGTTGGACAAACTAGATGAAGAAGACCTAGTAAACATATTGACTAAGCCAAAAAATGCGCTAGTAAAACAATATAAGGCACTTCTAGCACTAGATGACGTAGATCTAGAGTTCACAAATGGAGCTCTGAAAGAAATTGCTAAACTAGCAATTGAAAGAAATACAGGGGCTCGTGGTTTGAGATCAATTGTCGAAGAAACAATGTTAGATACTATGTTTGAAATTCCTGGACGTAAAGACGTAAAAACAGTTAAAGTTACAAAAGACGCTGTTAAAAAGGATAAAAAGCCAGAAGTAATTTTGATTAATGGAGAGGTAGCATAATTTTGCTACCTTTTTTATTTTGTTCTTGACTTTATATGTTAATCCCGCTATTGTTATTAACAATAAAACTTTTAACTAAGTCCAGAGAGGCTTAGAAAGTTATCTAATTATATAGGCGACTATTGGATACTTTCTATTCTTTTTGGGTAGAAAGTTTTTTTATTACAATAAAATAAGACTTTTTAATTAGATCCAGAGAGATCTGAAAAAGTAATTTTGGAGATATACTCCTTCTTTTTTGGACGCTGGAAAACTAATTTCAGCGTCTTTTTATATGGAGGAAAACAATGCAAAATATTTTATCAATGTCAGATCTTTCAAACGAAGAAGTGTACCAACTTATTAAATCAGCAATGTCTTATAAATCAGGTCAAAAAACTAGTATAGGTAAAGACAAATTTGCAGTTAACTTGTTTTTTGAAAATAGTACAAGAACTAAATCGAGTTTCCAAGTGGCAGAAATGAATGTTGGTATGAAAGAAATAAATTTTGAAGCATCTACATCCTCAATTTCCAAAGGAGAATCACTTTACGATACCGTAAAAACATTAGAAAGTATCGGTGCGAGTGTGGCTGTTATTCGCCATAGTAAAGACAGATATTACGATGAATTAATTAACGATGATATGAACATACATATCATTAATGGGGGAGATGGAACAGGACAACATCCCTCACAATCACTTTTAGATTTAATGACGATTTATGAAAAATTCGGTAAATTTGAAGGTCTTAAAGTAGGGATAATTGGAGATTTGAGACACTCTCGAGTTGCACATTCCAATGCTGAAATATTAACTAGATTGGGTTCTGAAGTAAGCTTTGGTGGAATAGACGAATGGTATAGCGATGAATTTGCTGAAATTGGAGACCACAAAGATGTGGACCAATTATGCCGTGAAATGGACGTAATTATGTTATTAAGAGTCCAACACGAAAGATTAACAAGTAACGAGAGCAAAAAATTTAAAAAAGAAGAATATGCACAAGAGTATGGAATAAATACTAGACGTGTCGAACTGATGAAAGATGAAGCCATCATAATGCATCCAGCTCCTGTAAATAGAGATGTCGAAATAGCTTCAGATGTAGTGGAGTGTGATAAATCAGTTATTTTCCAACAAATGACAAATGGAGTCTATATGAGAATGGCCATGATTGAAGCAGTTTTAGAAGGGGACAAAGTAAATGACCTTATCAATTCTGAATACAAAGTTATTTCAAAATAATAAATTTATACAAACTGACTTCAATGTTGAATCTGAAAAATCTAAAGTTATCAATTTTGATAATACTGCTGTGTTACCTGGTCTGGTGGACATGCATGTTCACTTCCGTGAACCTGGACAAACTCACAAGGAAACCATTAAAACAGGTAGCATGGCATCTGCACATGGAGGATTCACTACAGTAGCTGCAATGCCCAACGTAACTCCAGTTCCTGACACAGTGGAAAAATTTAAAAATCAAATTGAGTTGAATCACCAAAATTCTCAAATAAATACACTTCAATACGCACCGATTACATTTGATGAAACTTCTGATGAATTGGTAGATATCGAAGGATTATCCAGATCAGGGGCATTTGCATTTTCAAATGACGGTCATGGTGTTATGAATGCTAAAACGATGCTAGACGCTATGAATCAAATTGCGCAAATGGACAGCCATCTGTGTGCTCATGTTGAAGATAAGAACTTGATGAACAGCGGATATATTTCAAAAAGTGCAGGATTGCGTTTAGGAATTCCATATATTGAAAGCTGCGCAACATCTTCACAATTAGCTAGAGATTTAATTTTGGCAAAAGAGTCAAATGTACATTATCATGTCTGTCATATCTCTACTAGACAAGAACTTAATCTAATAAGAATAGCTAAAGATGCAGGAATAAATGTAACTTGTGAAGTGGCGCCACATCATATTATTTTGAATGAAGAAGATATTGTTAAAGATGATGCGCAATTTAAGATGAATCCTCCACTACGATCCAAATCAGATCAGCAAGCGATGATTGAAGGAATTATTGATGGCACAATTGATATGATTGCCACAGATCATGCACCTCATGCGATATCCGAAAAAGATAAGGGATTCGTTAACAGTGCTTTTGGAATCACTGGTATTGAAACATCATTTTCATTAATGTACACACATCTTGTAGTTAATGAACTTATTACTTTAGAAAAATTAGTCCAGTTAATGTCAGTAAATCCTAGCAGAATTTTTAATATTGAAAGTGATATCTATAAAAATTTTACGGTAATTGACCTATCAACAATTTACAAAATTTCTAAGAAAGATTTTCTTTCAAAGGGTATTAATACTCCGTTTGATGGTGAATTAGTTAACGGACGAGTTTTGAAAACTTACTATAAAGGAGAGGAAGTGTACTCATTTGATTAATCCATTAATATTGGCATTAGATTTTTCAACAGATGAAGAAGCGATATCTTTTATAGATAGTATCGAAATAGATAAGGATAATACATATTTAAAAATTGGCTTAGAAATGTTTTGTAAATATGGTTATCCGTTTATACAAAAAATACAGAACTTAGGATATAAGATATTTTTGGATATTAAGTTGCATGATATTCCTAACACTGTTGAAAGAACTTGCAAGATGATTTCAGAATGGAATATTCAGATGATAACGGTCCATGCTACAGGTGGTTCTGAAATGATTCTCGCAGCAAAAAAAGGATTGGAAGGCAGTGACACAAAATTACTTGCTGTTACACAATTAACATCGTTAGATGATAAAAATCTATCTGATGAACTACAGGTAAATTTAACCTCCCAAGACTATGTACGTAAGTTAGCCGAGCTAGCATATAAAAATAATGCAGATGGGGTAATATCGTCGGCCCTAGAAGTTCCAATCATAAAAGAGGCGACAAATAATTCCTTTATCTGTATAACACCTGGAATTAGAGTTGAAAATTCTGAGAATGAAGATCAAAAACGTGTTGTTACACCCATGATGGCAAAGGAATTGGGTAGTAATGGCATTGTGGTTGGACGACCAATAACACAATCTGATGACAGGAATAAAGCTTATAAAAAATTCTATGAAAGTTGGGTAAATTCAAATGGATGATAAGAAAATTTCAATGGAAATTGCAAATGATTTACTAGAAATAGGTGCTGTCTCATTGAATGTTCAAGAACCTTATACTTGGGCGAGTGGAATCAAATCACCAATTTATACTGACAATAGAATGACAATTGCATATCCTGAAGTACGACAAAAAATTGTTAGATATTTATCACACAAAATATTTGTTAGATATAGCAATATTGACGTTATTAGTGGAGTTGCCACTGCTGGAATTCCACATGCTACTGGAGTAGCAAATAATTTAAATTTAGTTATGAATTATGTTAGATCTTCAGCAAAAGATCATGGTACTAAATCCTTAATCGAAGGAAGATGTGAATCTGGAGATAGGATAGTTATCATCGATGATTTAATTTCAACCGGTGGCAGTCTTTTAAAAGCAGTTGATAATATCAAAGCAGAGGGTGGGAATGTTATTGGATCGGCCGCCATATTTTCATATTCATTAGAAGTTGGGAATAAGAATTTTGCTGATAAGTCTTTAGAACTAGTTACACTCACCAATTATCAAGATTTGATAACTGTAGCTGAAGAGAAAAAATTAATTAGTTCAGACGATCTATATTTACTGAACGAGTGGCAAAAGAATCCATATGAGTGGGGACAAAAATGAATCTATATAAATTAATCAGACCTGTTATTTTTAGTATAGATCCAGAAACAGACCATCATTTGGTATCATTTCTTCTTAAACTGTTTAATAAGAATCCACAAGTAATTAGGAATATTGTAGCAAGTGAAAAAAATAATACAGAAGTTGCTGGCATAAAGTTTGATAGTCCTATTGGTATTGCGGCAGGGTTTGATAAAAATGGACAATTTTATAATAGTCTAGGTGCATTGGGCGCGGGATTTGTTGAAATTGGTAGCGTAACAAGAAGAAAACAAGCAGGTAATCCTAAAAAGAGAATTTTTAGACTGGCACAAGATGAAGCTATTATTAATAGAATGGGCCTAAATAATGATGGTTTAAAGACAGTTGTGAAAAGATTGAAGAAGGTAGCACCAACTACCAAGATTGGACTTAGTATAGCTACAAATCATGATACGCCTGAAGAAGAGATGGTATCTCAAATTATTGAGGACATAAAATATTCTCAAAATTATTGTGATTATGTTGCTATTAATATGAGTTGCCCAAATCAAGAAGGAATAATGAAACTCCAGTCAAAAGAAAATATCTCAAAACTTACATGGGCACTAGAAAAATATGATTTTTCGGTTTCAATTTTCTGTAAATTAGGTCACGATTTGAGTGAGCAGGAGTTAGTAAATATTTGTTCTCAATTAACTAATAAAGTTACCGGAGTAATTCTCACTAATACCAGTAATAGCAGAGAAAATTTGACCTCAAAGAACAAATTTGAACATGGTGGATTAAGTGGGCGAACACTATTCTCAAAATCTTTAAAATTAACAAAATTGATTCATCAAAAGTTTCCAGATAAGAAAATTATCTTTTCAGGCGGAGTTTTCTCGGAATCAGAAGCAGAGCTTGCCTTAAAAAATGGTGCTGATTTAGTTCAGCTATATACAGGTATTATCTATGAAGGACCATTTTTGATTAGAAAAATTAATAAGTATCTTTATGAAAGCAAGGTGAAATAATCTTGTTTTTTTTATTGTCTTGAAATATGTTAAGATGTTATTTATGTGAGGTGCAGTATGCAAGTTAATAACGTTTCTATGAATTTAAGTGCAGTTAGTTCTGCACATTATCCAGATGAAGGATATCCAGAAATTGCTTTATTGGGACGTTCTAATGTGGGTAAATCATCGCTGATTAATACTCTAATTAATCGTAAGAATTTTGCTAGAACTTCCAGTACACCAGGTAAAACACAAACTTTGAATTTTTATAATGTTGAAGATTTGTTGTATCTTGTAGATGTTCCTGGATATGGATTTGCTAAAGTATCTAAAAAACAACGTGAAGAATTTGGAGTTATGATTGAAGAATATCTGACTACACGTAATGTTTTAAAGGGTGCTGTTATTTTGGTGGACGGTCGTCATGCACCAAGTGAAGACGACATTTCAATGTATCAATTCATTAGCTATTACCATATTCCAACATTAATTGTTGCGACCAAGATGGATAAAGTTAAAAAGAATCAATGGAATAAGACAATTAGTCAGGTAAATAGTGCATTGAATATCAACCAAACTGATAGTTTACAATTATTTAGTTCAGAAACTAAATATGGAAAAGATGAAGTTTGGGAATGGATTGAAGACCACATGAAATAAAAATGTTGTAATTTGAAATTTGTTTGTTATCATATCTTTAACAAGTTAAATCTAACCAGAAGTAGTTAGACATCTCAGTGTTCAGAGAATTGGCGGTAGGTGCGAGCCAAGCAGGATGTTTTAACCAAATACTAGGTTTTTCTTTTATCGTTTCCTACGATACAGGAGTAAGAGTGGATAGTTATATTTAATTATCTGAACTAGGGTGGTACCGCGCAAAGGAGCGTCCCTGCATTTATGCAGAGATGCTCTTTTTTTGTCTCTTACAATATATTAAAAAAGGAGAAAAGGAATGAATATTTTAGAAGATTTAAAATGGAGAGGTTTAGTTAATCAACAATCAGATGAGGAAGGTTTAACTGAGCTATTATCAGAAAGTAAAATTAGTCTATATTGTGGAATGGATCCGACTGGAGATTCAATGCACATAGGTCACTTGTTACCATTTATGACACTAAATAGATTTGCTGAAGAAGGTCATCATCCAATAATAGTAATTGGTGGAGCAACTGGTTCCATCGGTGATCCGAGTGGTAAAAATGCAGAACGACCAATGCAAACAATGGAACAAGTAAATGCTAATGTGAAGGCTCTAAGTAATCAGGCAAGTCGTATTTTCCCTAATTTTGAGTCAGTTAACAACTACGATTGGACATCTCCAATTAGTATTTTGGATTTCTTAAGAGACTATGGAAAATCATTTAGTGTTAACACAATGTTAAATAAAGAAATTGTTTCTAGTCGTCTTGAAAGTGGTATTTCATTTACAGAATTTACATATCAAATTCTTCAATCACTAGATTTCCTAACACTTTACAGAAATAAAAATGTTCAACTTCAAGTTGGTGGAGCTGATCAGTGGGGAAATCTAACTGCAGGTCTAGATTTAATTCATAAAAAAGAAGGTTCTGATGCTAAAGTATATGCTTTGACAATACCTTTACTACTGAAATCAGATGGACAAAAATTTGGTAAAACAGCTGGTGGAGCAATTTGGCTAGATGCTGCAAAAACTTCACCGTATGAATTTTATCAATTCTGGTTCAATCAAGATGACGCAGATGTAGTTAACTTGCTTAAGAAATTTACTTTCCTTTCTCGTGAAGAAATTTCAGATTTAGAAGAAAAGATAAAGACACAACCAGAAAAACGTGAAGCACAAAAAACTCTAGCTGAAGAAGTAACCAAATTTGTCCATGGTGAGGAAGCACTAGAAACAGCTAAAAAGATCACTGATGTACTTTTCTCTGGTGAAATTCAGGAATTAACAACAGATGAAGTTTCTCAAGCATTTAATGGAGTTCCAAGTGCTGAAATTTCTTCTGATGTTATCAATATTGTGGACTTATTAATTGAAGCCAAAGTCGATAGTTCTAAGCGTCAAGCTCGTGAAGATGTACAAAATGGTGCTATTAGAATAAATGGTGAAAAAATAACAGAAACAACTGCTGAAATTGATCCTAAGAGTTCATTTGATGGTAAATATATTGTGATTCGCAGAGGTAAAAAGAAGTATTTCTTAGCAACAATTAAATAAACTGTTGGGGGGAAGTTTTATGGAAAATAAAAAACTTTCATTTGTAGAATCACTAATAATCATAATTTTGATGTTTGTAATACTAGGTTTTATGATTATAAAATTAGAAATAGCACCACAAATACCTTTATTATTAACTTTTACTTTATTACTAGCATATGGTAAGTTTCGTAAATTCTCTTGGGATAGTCTCCATGAAGGAATAATTAACGGTATCAAGCCAGGTATTATACCTATGATAATATTTATTATGATTGGAGTATTAGTAGCATCATGGCTTAGTGCAGGAGTAATTCCAACAATCATGGTTTATGGATTAGAAGTTATGAACCCTAATTTCTTCCTTTTAACAGTCTTTATTAGTTGCTGTTTAGTAGGAATAATTGTCGGTAGTGCATTTACTACTATTTCTACAATGGGTTTGGTTTTTATAGGAATTAGTCAAGTTATGGGAATAGATTCAGCTATGACTGTTGGTGCTGTAGTATCTGGGGCATTCTTTGGTAATAATATGTCTCCATTATCTGATACAACTAATTTAACAACTGGTATCGCAGGTGTAAAAAACCTTTCTTCTCATATAAAACTTATGTCACATACTTCTCTGATTGCTGCAGGAATAAGTGCAGTAATATTTTTCATAATTGGTCAAAGCAACAAGCAGGTCAATCTTTCAAGTGTTCATCATATCGAAAATATTTTGAAATCTAATTTTGTAGTTTCACCTATAATGTTATTACCAATTCTTGTTCTATTGATCTTGGCAATTCGTCAAGTACCTGCTATTCCAACATTATTATCTGGTGCAATAACTGCAATAATTATGAATATGATTATTAATGGTGTATCTTTGAAAACTGTAAGTGATGAAATTATGAATGGATTTCATTTTACTAAATCTACACCAGAAATTAATCAAATAGTATCAGGTGGTGGAATCAGCAATATGTTAGGCAGTATTTCACTTATTATCTGTGCTCTAGCTCTAGGTGGAATTTTACTAGAATTGGGTGTAATTGATAGTTTGATTAGCAAAATGGAAGCACACGTTAATACTCCAGGTAAGTTGATTTTAGCAACAGGTATTGGTGGTATAGGAGTAAATGTTTTAGTTGGTGAACAATACTTATCAATTATTTTGCCAGGTACAACATTCAAAAAAGACTTTGAGAAATTAAAAATTGCACCTAGATATCTATCTAGAACTCTTGCAACTGCTGGTGCTGATATCAACGCACTGGTTCCATGGAGTGTTAGTGGTGTATTTATTGCAGGTACTTTAGGAGTCAATACAATACATTACTTACCATACACATTTTATACATGGCTTAATCCTATATTAGCAATTCTATTTGGATTTATATTCCAAAATCGTTTGTTTAAGGCGGGAAAGAATATTGAATAAAATCACTTGTTCAGCTACAAAAACAATTTTTGAAGAAATCATTTTTAATAATGAATTAAATGAAAAGAAAACACTTTTTGGTGGTAGAACTTTAGAGATTTTGGATAAAAATGCAGGATTAGCTGCTTATAAGCTGGTAAATATACCAATTGCGACTGCTAGTTACGATAATCTTTATTTTTTGAAACCGATGAAAGTTGGACAAGGTCTCAAAGCTGTTTCATTTGTTACTGGGACTAGAGGTAGATCTATTGAGGTATTTACAAAATTTATTACTGAAGATTTACATACTAAAGAAAAAGAATTAGCATTTACTAGTTTTTGTACACTTGTAACATTACCAGGTGATTCTGATTTTGAATTGCCTGAGGTAATTGCTGAAACAGAAGAAGAAAAAGCATTAATGGCAGGATTTGAACAAAGATACTTGAGTCGAAAAGATGAACGTTCAAAGTTACCTGAATTCTTAAAGAATATAGATATTTAAAACAGATTGAAAAATCTGTTTTTTTTATTGCTATAATGAGTATTGTAAAAGGGGACAAAACTATGGATACTTTAAAGCAAAGAAAAAAATGGTCAATGCCATCTGCATTCACCATCCTGTTTTTTTTAATAATTTTTGTAGCAATATTAACTTGGTTGATTCCTTCGGGACAATATAATACAGATAAAGCGGGTAATATCATCGCTGGAACATATAAGTCTTTACCAGCGCATCCGCAAGGTCTTTGGGATATTTTCAAAGCTCCAATCGAAGGTATGGTTGGAACTTCAACTACTGAAGGGTCAATATCTGTTTCATTATTTATATTAGTTATTGGTGGATTTTTAGGGGTAGTCAATAAAACTAGAGCTTTAGATGACGGTATTAGTACCACGGTCAAAAAATTTGCTGGGAAAGAAATGATAATGATCCCAGTGTTAATGATTTTATTTGCTATTGGTGGTTCTACATATGGTATGGGCGAGGAGACAATTGCATTTTATCCAATTCTTATACCAGTTATGATTAGTGTGGGATTTGATTCTATTACAGCTATTTCCATTGCCTTGATCGGGTCACAAGTTGGATGCTTAGCCTCAACGGTCAATCCTTTTGCTACCGGTGTAGCGTCACAGACTTTGAATATCTCACCAGGTGATGGTTTATTATCTCGAGTAGTATTGTTAGTACTGGTTACAGCAATAAGTATTGGTTACGTAATGTATTATGCCAAAAAAGTAAAAAATGATCCTAAAAAATCTTATGTATATGATCGAAGAGAACAAGATATGAAAGAATTTTCAATTTCAGATTCTGAAATTGATGTAAACCTTTCAAAAAATCAAAAATGGGTTTTAGTTCTATTTTTATTATCATTTGTCATAATGATCGCAGGGTTGATTCCATGGACAAGTTTGAATCCTGGATGGACTGTATTTGAAACAACGACTAAAAATATTTCTAAAGTTCCATTTTTAGGTAATTTTATAGGACATGACGTTGCACCACTTGGAACATGGTATTTTACTGAAATAACAACTTTATTCTTGATAATGTCAGTTGTAATAATGTTTGTTTACCACATGAAAGAAAGCACATTTATTGATGCCTTTATTGGTGGAATGAATGACTTCTTGAGTGTTGCAATAATCGTTGCAGTTGCAAGAGGAATTCAGGTAGTAATGAACAATGGATTTATTACAGCAACAGTTTTACATGCTGGTGAACAAGGATTAAGCCATTTATCATCAGGAATTTTTATAACATTAACGTATATTTTTTATATTCCAATGTCATTTTTGATTCCTTCAACATCAGGATTGGCAGCAGCAACTATGGGAATAATGGGACCGTTGGGTAAGTTTTCAAATGTTAGTCCTTCACTAGTAGTTACTGCATATCAGGCAGCTTCTGGATGGGTAAATGTAATTACACCTACATCAGGTGTGGTTATGGGAGCTTTAGCCATAGGACATGTAGACATTGTTAAATGGTGGAAATATATTTGGAAATTAATGATAATTTTATTTGTTGTCTCAATTTTATTCTTGGTAATTTGTACATATATTTAGAGCATACTAACAGTAGTATGCTTTTTTTAATGCTTTTAAATAGCCTAGTTTTGCAAAGATAGATATAATTAAGGGTGAACTTATTAAAATGTGAAAGGAGAACTTATTGTGTTTAGTTATAATACACCATCACAGAGGTACAGATTAGTAGGCGAAGTTACACTTCCAGGTGATAAAAGTATTTCACACCGCGCAATAATGTTCGGTTCACAGGCCAAAGGTGTAACTCAAATTACTAATTTTACAATCTCCGATGATCTTTTAACCACTATAGATGTTTTTAAATCTTTAGGTGCAAAAATAAATTTTGAACCATTTTCTAAAGATTTAATAATAAAAGGTACTAATCATCGATTTTCACCAATTGATAAGCCACTTAATGTTCGTAATGTAGGGGAACTACAAGGATTACTATATGGATTCCTAGCATCCATTGATAATCCTTATACAGTTACTGGTGGAGCTTTTTTAGAAAATAGGTTAAGAGATGATGTCTTAGATCCTTTGCAAAAAATGGGTTTAAAAGTAAATTACTTGGGACAGAGCAAGTTACCTGTTGAAATAACAGGAACTGATTCCCTAAAAGGAATTGATTACACTCAAGATATATCCAATGCACAGGTAAAAAGTAGCTTAGTTTTATCTGGAATATATGGAAATAGTCCTACAAGAATCCATAGAAAATATGTAACTAGAAATCATACAGAGAATTTAGCTAATTATTTTGGTGCGGATATAAAAACAACACCTGATTTGATAACTATTAATCCTCTTGAACAAAATTTACAAGGAAAAGACATATTCATACCTGGTGATTTTTCTTCAGCAGCAATTTATATTGTTTGCGCTATTTTATCTAAAGATAGCGAAATTAAAGTAAAAAATATTTGTCTTAATAGCACAAGAACTGGATTGCTTACTGTTCTTGAAAGTATGAACGGAACATATGAATTGGAAAATTTATCTGTAGACAAAGTTGAACCTTATGGAGATTTAATTGTAAA
The DNA here is from genome assembly GCF_002762335.1 of Companilactobacillus metriopterae. Classification (NCBI taxonomy): domain Bacteria; kingdom Bacillati; phylum Bacillota; class Bacilli; order Lactobacillales; family Lactobacillaceae; genus Companilactobacillus; species Companilactobacillus metriopterae. The sequence continues at coordinate 935,236 of NZ_CP024610.1, forward strand.
AAGTCAAAAACTAAGTGGAACGGTTATCCCTGGGAAAATTTTGCCACTTATTATTGATGAGTTACCCCTAATTGTTTTGATGGCATCTCAAGCTGATGGGGATACAGTTATAGAAGATATTAGTGATGCCATGGTTCAAATACATGAGCGATTAAAAGTTATGAAAGAAGAACTTGAAAAATTAAACATTAAGATAAAAAATGACGGTGATAAAGTTATCATAAAAGGTAATCAAAAAATTACTGTAAAAGGTATTCTAGATAGCCATTACGATCATAGAATAGCGATGATGTTGATAGTAGCTGCTAATTTGATTGATCAATCTCTACAGATTAAAAACATTGAAGTTATCGATGTGTCTTATCCTAATCTTCTAAATGATATAAAGAAAATTATTGTCTAAAGAATCTAATCTTTTATTAGATTCTTTTTTATTTTTGCGTAATTTAAACTTAATAGGAAATACAGAATTTTTATTTTATATTTCACAAACTAATTTCTTATATTTACTACTAAATTCCCAACATTGGGAATTTTAAACAGAAAAAGTCAGTAAATTAAATTTTAAAATATCAAAACCAAATGATATTATTTAATTGTTACGAAAATTGTATATTTGTGAAGGGAATAGGGAGAATAATGTATTTAATAACTAACATTATAGGTTTGGTTGTTTTCTTAGCTATAGGATTTATGTTTTCCAAGGATAAAAAATCTATCCACTGGAAATCTATAGGAATTATGGTTGTTGTAAACTTGCTACTGGCTTGGTTTTTGACAGGTTCACAAGCAGGTCGTGATATCATATCTGGTGCCGCAACTGGTTTTGACTGGTTGGTCCAAGTTTCATATACTGGTATCGCATTTGCACTTCCAAGTTGGGTTCATGTAAAACAAATGGATTTTGTTACCAGTGCATTGCTACCCATCCTAATGATTGTTCCTTTGTTCGATATTTTAACTTATATTGGAGTTTTACCATTCATTATCAAATGGATCGGTAAGGGACTTTCATTTATTACAGGACAACCTAAGTTTGAATCATTCTTTGCTGTTGAGATGATGTTCTTAGGAAATACTGAGGCTTTAGCTGTTTCAAGTATCCAACTAAAAGAGATGAGTGCAAAGAGAAACTTGACTCTTGCAATGATGTCGATGAGTTGTGTTACTGCTTCAATTATTGGAGCTTATATACAAATGATGCCAGGTCAGTATATTTTGACAGCTATTCCAATTAATATTATCAATGCTATTATCGTTACAAGTATGCTTAACCCAGTTGATGTTCCAGCTGAAGAGGATACAATTGCAAAAATCAAGGGACAAGGGGAAGGAAAGAAAGAACCATTCTTCTCATTCCTTGGAGATTCTATCTTAGGAGCTGGTAGATTAATTCTTATCATTACAGCTAACGTTATTGCATTCGTTGCCTTAGCTGCTCTTATTGATAAAGTTCTTCAACTAGCTAACCCTTGGTTGACACTAGAACATATTCTTGGTGTTATTATGTATCCATTTGCTTGGCTATTGGGACTTAATAGTCATGACTCATTCCAAATGGCTCAATACATGGGAACAAAGCTTGTAACTAACGAATTTGTTGTTATGGGTAAGGTTACAGGTAGTATCAATAGTTTTGCTCCTCACTTTAAAGCAGTACTTACAGTATTCATTACATCATTTGCCAACTTCTCAACAGTCGGTATGATTATTGGATGTTTTAAGGGTATTGTTGATCGTGAAAAGAATGATTTAATTTCTAAAAATGTTGGATACATGTTACTTTCAGGTGTATTAGTTTCATTGCTATCAGCAGCATTTGTAGGACTTTTCGTTTGGTAATAAAAAAGAGTATCAGTTAATTAACTGGTACTCTTTTTTTATTTGTTAAAAATCCAGTCAAAAACATAATCGATATTTGAGCTCCAAGTTTCCCAAGAATGATCACCAGTTACTTCTTTCCAACTATATTTGGAAGTTTTCTTTTTAAGGAAATTTGCTAATTCAACATTATCTTCGTACATAAAATCTTGATCACCACAGATGGTTAAGATATCAATGTCAGGTTTATATTCATCGAAAATATTAATTAATTGATTTTCTTTAATTTTATTATTTGTTTTGAATATATTATCGAAAGCTTCTTTCGGCATTGGACATTTAGGATTATTTCTAAATTTTAAAATATCGGCGATAGGTGAGAGTCCAACAACTTTTGAAAATAGAGTGCTATTTTTAAATGCGATCTTCAGAGCACCATAACCACCCATGCTAGAACCAACAATATAATTGTTTTCTCTATCTTTAGATATCGGGAAAATATTTTGAATTCTTTTCATATATTCATTAATAAAAAATGAGTAGTAAGGAATGAAATCTGAATCTGTATAAAATGCATTTCTTGTTTCGGGCATTATTATCGCGCATTTGTATTCACGAGCAATTTTTTCCAAATTAACATGTCTAACATATGTTGTCTCATCACTTGTATATCCAGCCAATAACCAAACAACAGGATAGTCAGGCTGATAATCATCAGGAATAATGACGACAGAGTTGAAATAAGTGTGCAAATAGTTAGTTCTAAAACTTAAGTTATTCAGTGCCATTAGAAACTCCTTTATAAAAGTAAAAATATTTTGTAAAAAAATAGTCATATACTGATTTCAGTATATGACAAATTTTTAAATAAAGTTAATAACTTGCATTAAAATTGGAACTACAACAACGAATAGAACTGTAGATGTTGTAACAACATTTGTTGCATATTCGATATCCCCATGTGACTGTCCAACTAAGATAGGTAAAACAGCTAGTCCGGGAGCTGCAGCTTGGATAATTAGAGTGCTACTTTCTAGAGCTGGTAATCCATGTCCTATTGAAGCACCTAAAGTGACAAATCCAATCATAATAGCTGGAGCAAATACAAATCTACCAAGAAGTGCCCAGATTGTGTCATGATCAAATCTGATTGATTTTAATCCAGCATCTGCCAGAATAATACCAATATAGATAAGTGACATTGGAGTAACGATACCACCAACCATGTCTAAAGTTTTATCAATCCATTCTGGAATAGGAATAGCTAGTAGTAGGAATACTAAGGAAACTAAGAAACCAACAAGTGGAGCTGGTAATAATTTTCGCCAGTTAAAATCTTGTTTTGTACCCTTTTCTTTTGTTGGATCATCATTTGAAATAAAGAAAACTCCGATTGCCCAAGTAGAAATAGTATTCATAACATAGTAAACAAGGAAGTAGGGTAAACTTTTTGTTCCAAATAGTGCCATGTTAAGTGGCAAACCAATAAAAATAGTATTGGCATTGGCAAACATATTAATAAATGTTCCTCGACGACCTGGTCTAATTTTTAAAACTTTAGTCAAAATCCAAGCTAGTAAATAACTACATGCAAAAGATGCAAAGGCAAAAATCAAACCACCTGAAAGACTTGCCAATTTATCTCTAGTTAAATACTTTAAAACTGAAACAAAAATTGATGCGGGTAGGGCAATATTCATAATAATAAATGAGATATTACCTTTAAATGAATCTGCTAAGCGTCCAGAATTTCTTAGCCAAAAACCAAGTGCAATGACAATAACAATTTCTGCAACACTTTCTAATGATGTAATAAAAGCTGCCATAATTTATTCCCTCTTAATATATTAATATTTTGGTTCCCATTTTATTGATTCAACAGCTTTTTTAGCGTCTGTTGCATCTGTAAGTTCTTCATTAATAGCTTCTTGTGCTACACCTGTAGCAACTGTCATACTGAATTCATCTAGTTTAGATACAGGAGGAAGAACAGCTGCACCTGGTTGTGTAGTATCCACAATTCCGCCAAGTGAACGTGCGGCTTTGTTAATCATTCCTTCGCTAAGTAATTTGGAATTAACAGCCAATGTGCCTAGTCCCAATCCAGGGTAGACAAGTGCATTGTTAGCTTGTCCAATATGATATGTTGTTCCTTTATAGTCAATTGGTTCAACAGGAATCCCTGTAGCAATCAGAGCTTTTCCATCAGTCCATGCAAGCAAATCTTCAGCTTTAGCTTCAGCAAGCTTAGTAGGATTTGAAAGTGGGAAAATAATTGGTCGTTCTGTGTGACTTGCCATTTCTTTAATAATACTTTCAGTAAATGTACCAGGTTGAGTTGAAGTTCCTACTAGAATTGTAGGGTGTACTTCTTTTACAACAGCTTCCAAAGTTGTAAGTTCATCAGCATTTGAAAATTCAGATCTTTCTCTTGTAAATGGTTCTTGTTCAGGTGTTAATCCTTCAGTATCTGAGAATAAAAGACCTTGTCTATCAACAAGATAGAAGTGTTTTTTTGCTTCTTCTTCAGAAAGACCTGCTTCAACCATTGCATCGTAGATTCTTCTTACAATACCAGCACCAGCTGTACCTGCACCAAAGGATACATAAATTTGATCTGTCAATTTTTGTTTTGAGATATTAAGAGCACCAAGAATACCAGCAAGTGTGATAATTCCTGTTCCTTGAATATCATCATTAAAGGTTAAAATATCATTTTTATATTTGTTAAGTATGTTTGCTGCATTATCTCTTCCAAAATCTTCAAAATGAAGATACATATTTGGGAAAAGATCTTCCGCAGTTTCAACAAATTGATCAACAAATTGGTAGTATTTTTCTCCAGTTACACGTTTGTGATGATTACCTATGTATAAATCATCATCAAGTAGTGATTGGTTATTTGTTCCTACATCAAGAACTACAGGGAGAACGGAACTTGGATCAATACCAGCTGCTGCGGTATAAACCATAAGTTTACCAACTGAGATATCAACACCTTGAACGCCCCAGTCGCCAATACCAAGAATTCCTTCACCATCAGTCACAACGATAAGCTTGATGTTACGTCCATCTGCACCGTTTATAAGTGATTGTTTCATAGAATCTGGATCGTCAATTGATAAGTATGTAGCATTTTGAGGATCAATGAATAGACGACTATAGTTTTCAATTGTGTCAGCAATAGTAGGATCATAAACGATTGGCATAAATTCGTTTATGTGTTGACTGAATAGTTTGTAATATAAAACTCTATTTTCGTTAAAAATTTCCATTAGGAAAATTCTTTTTTCTAGAGAGTTAACTTTTGATTGATATTGAAGGTAAGTCTGTTCTACTTGTTGATCTAGTGTCTGAACAAATGGAGGCAATAAACCTTCAATATTATTTTCCTTTCTTTCTTCCTTTGTAAAGGCAGTACCTTTGTTAAGGTAGGGATTATTTATTAAGTTCAATCCAGAATATGTCATTTTTGGTTCCTCCAATTAATTTATGACATAATAATAGTTCTCAATAAAATATATAGTCAAATATGGTATCATTGATAAAAAAATATTATAGGTGAATTATGAATATTAAAGACTATCAATACTTTGTAAAATTAAACCAATTTAAAAATTTTTCAGACACAGCTAAATACTTTCATGTGAGTCAACCAACAATAACTTATTCTCTTAAAAGACTTGAAGATGAGTATAATGCAAAACTAATTGAGCGGAAGAGTTATGCTAATTCATTTTATTTAACATTATCTGGATTACAAGTTTTGACACATGCTCAGAGAATTATTTCAGAGAATGAAATTTCGAAGAAAGAGGTGCAAAAGTTAAATTCACAAAAATTTAGAGTAGGTATGCCACCAATAATTACCAATTACTTATTTCCTAAAAAATTTGTTGCTCTAAATGAGAGTGGTATTTTATCAAGAATCATTTCAGTGCAAGATGGATCCAAAGAATTAGTTTATAAGCTTAAAAATGGTGATGTAGATATATCTCTTTTAGGGTATACAAATCAACCGGATGATCCAGATTTAATATATGAAGAAATTGATATAAAGGATTTTAAAGTTATAACTTCTTTTGACAAAAAAATGTCCGATAAGGTATCTATCTCGGACATAAAGGATGAAACATTCATTCTACTAGATGAACAATCAATTCATAATCAAGTTTTTCAAAATATGATAAGACAATATAATTTTTTGCCAAATACTATTTATTCTACAAATGATTACAATTTACTATTGAACTTAGTTAAGGAGAATAGAGGAATTAGTTTTATAGCAGAAATTGCGTTGGATAATATTGAAGGAGTTCGCTCTATTGATATAACTGACGTGGAAATTCCTAAATTTCATATAGCAATTGCATACAGAAGAACGATGGAAATGACAGATTATATACAAGAATTTATTGATATTTTTCGAAATAATTCCTAATTTTTAAATTGAAGTTAAGTTATGTTTGCAATAATTAATACCGTAAATGCATATGATATACTTAAAATACTTAAAAATTAGGAGATTTTATGAAGTATTCAGAAAAAGAACAAATTGAAATTGTAAAATATACACTTCAAAATGATAGAAACTGTAAATTAGCTGCAGAAAAGTATGCTGTTTCTTATCAACAAGTGGGAGCTTGGGTTCGAAAATTTGAATCAACATTAACTGATGATGGTATGAAGGAATCTAAAAAATCATCTTCTGGAAAAAATATTTCTAAAGAACCAAAAAGACAAGCTGAAGAGCGTAAAACTCTAGACGTTCTCAGCAGAAAAGATCCATTTTTAGAAGCTCAATTAGAAGAAGTAAAGAAAAGACTGGGTTTAATCTAATATGACAAAAATAATTTATGTTTGTTTAGGAAATATCTGTAGATCACCTATGGCAGAGATGATTATGAAAGAAATGGTTGCCAATAGAGGATTAGAAGATAGTTTTTATATAAGTTCTCGGGCTACTTCGACATATGAAATTGGAAACCCACCACATGAAGGTGCTATTGCTGAATTAAAAAGACAATCTATTCCAATTATTTCTCATAAGGCAAAACAAATTACTGAACAAGATATAGACAGTGCAGACTTGGTTATAGGTATGGATTATCAAAATATTGAAGATTTGAAAGAGATATCTTCAGCAGGTAATATAGACAAAATTAAACTTGCCTATAACATGATAGGTGAGGATAAAATTATAGAAGATCCTTGGTATGATCATAAATTTGATAGGACTTATAATCAATTAAGTGAGATAATACCTGCAATTTTAGAAGAGTATAAATAAAAAGACACTCGCATTCTTTGTGAGTGTCTTTTTACAAGTAATTTTCTTAAATATTACTCTTTATCTTCGGATTTTGATTCTTTCTTTGAAGATTTTTTATCTGCTTCATTTACTCTATCAACGTTCTTTTTTACATCATCTGGCAAAGAAGCAAATTGATCGAATAGACTACCAAAATTACTTTCACGTTTCACTGTTAATCCCATCGGTATCAGCCCCTTTCTAGAGGTATAATATTATTTACTAACTACATTATAGAACGTTTCGGAAGAAAGCGCAATTCTTGCAACTATATAAATAATGTTTAAAATTAATATAGTTAAATTTATTTAAGGAGATATAACTTGGCGACTGAATATTTAGAAAAAAAGTTAATGTTACTACCTGATAAACCGGGTTGTTACATGATGAAAGATATTAATTCCAAGATTATATATGTTGGAAAGGCAAAAAACCTGAAAAATCGTGTTAGGTCTTATTTTAAGAGCTCTCATGAAGGTAAAACAGAAAGACTTGTTTCTGAAATCAGAGATTTTGAAACTATTGTTACTTCAAATGATAAAGAAGCTTTTTTATTAGAAATAACATTAATTCAAAAACATCAGCCTTACTTTAATATCAAATTAAAGAAGGGAACAGGTTATCCTTATATAAAAATTACTAACGAGCGCGATCCTAAAATGGAAATAACTGGCCAAGTTAAAAATGACAAGGGTTATTATTTTGGACCTTATCCTAATGTCTATGCAGCTCAAAACACATTAAATTTCCTTCAAAAAGCCTATCCTCTAAGAAGATGTCAAGGTCATTTAGGGCGACCATGTCTTTATTACCATATGGGACAATGCTTAGGAGCTTGTTTCAAGGAAGTACCTGAATCTGAATACAATAATCAAATTGACAAGATAAAGAGTTTTTTAGGTGGAAATGTTGCTGAAATAAAACGTGATTTAAATAATAAAATGAAAGAATCAGCTGAAAAAAGAGAATATGAACGCGCAGCTGATTATCGCGATCAAATTCAATATATTGAAGCCACTGTTGAAAAACAAAAAATTATCTCTAATGATGGACTTCCTCGAGATATTTTTAATTTCTATGTTGAAAAAGGTTGGATTTCTATTCAAGTGTTCTTTATACGTCAAGCTAGACTGATGAAACGCGAAAAGAAAACTTTTGCATGTATTAATACACCTGAGGAAGAGCTATCAACATATATTTTGCAATTTTATAATAGAAAAAATCAGTTGTTACCTAAAGAGATACTAGTACCTGAATCACTAGACAAAGAAACACTATCGCAAGTTTTAAATGTGCCATTTAGAACACCTCAGCGTGGACAAAAGCGTGATCTTATGGAAATGGCGGGGGAGAATGCTAAGCTAGTTCTTCAAGAGAAATTTAGATTAATGGAATTAGATAATAGACAAACATTTGGGGCACAAGAACAAATCTTTGATGCCTTAGGGCTACCATACGGTCATATTATTGAATCATTTGATCATTCTCACATTCAAGGAACAAATCCGGTATCAGCGATGATCGTATTCAAAGATGGAAGACCTGAAAAAAGTGAATATCGTAAATATAAAATTAAGGGTGAATTAGAGCATCAAAAAGGTAGTGATGAAGCTGCCAATACCAGAGAGGTTATTTATCGAAGGTATTCTAGATTGCTTAAAGAAAATAAAAGTTTGCCAGACTTAATCCTAATGGATGGTGGAATTATAGAATTACGAGCTGCTATTGATGTTCTTAATAATGAATTAGGGATAGATATTCCTATTGCTGGTATGGTTAAAGATGATCATCATAATACATCACATTTGATTTATGGAGAAAATGGTCAAGTAGTTGACCTAGATCGAAAAAGCCAAGGATTTTATTTATTGCAAAGAATACAAGATGAAGTTCATAGATTTGCAATAACATTCCATCGTAAAACACGAAGCAAGACAGCACTTTCATCACAGTTGGATGGAATCCAAGGGGTAGGTCCCAAAACAAGAAATAAGCTTCTGAAGAAGTTTGGATCTATTAAAAAAATAAAAGAAGCTAGTGTTGATGACTTCATAGATTTAGGAATTTCTAAGACTACTGCTCAGACATTGAAAATCACACTTGCAAGTACTGATTTATCTAAAAAGTATAGAAAGATGTAGAAATTTTATTATGAACAAGAATCGTATAGAAGCGTTCACGGATGCAATTATTGCAGTTCTTATAACACTTCTGGTATTAGAATTGCCATCTCCAAAAGGTTTTACAATGGAGGCACTATTTTCTAACTGGAGAATGGTTTTGGTTTATGTAATTACATTTGTTGGGATAGTAGCAATATGGTTAAACCATCATAATTTATTTCAAAAATAGATAATGTAGACAGAATTTCATTTTGGTTAAATGCATTATGGGTATTGTCATTAAGTTTTTTGCCATATACATTATCTTGGGTAGTAGAGTATCCATATCACTGGCAGCCAGAATTTGTTTTTATAAGTGTTTATATTATTGCTTCAATCTTTTTTAAATTAATGACAAATTATTTGGGACGAATCAATCCGCAATTAAATACTCACGTTAAGAGAAGAATTTTGATTTATAGTACATATGTTGTATCGTTATTAGGAACAATTTTTTTACCAATTTCAGGAATATTTTTCTTAGCAATAATAGTATTATTTACAGTCTTTTTCCCTTTAAAACCATAAAAAAAATCCTCGAATTTTCGAGGATTTTTTTATTTTATTTTTTTGCTAGAGCTGGTTTCCATATACCATAGATAACACCAGATACTACAGCACCAATTACAACTGCTGCTAAGTATAGAGCTGGGTGATTTGCTAATGGTAATACGAAAATTCCACCATGAGGAGCAGGGACATTGATTTTCCATAGTTGAGTTAGTCCACCACCAATAGCTGAACCAATAACACAAGAAACAATAACGCGTAATGGATCACCGGCTGCAAATGGAATTGCACCTTCTGTGATGAATGAAAGACCTAGAACATAGTTGGAAATACCAGCTTGTCTTTCACTTTCTGTAAATTTATTCTTCCAGAAAGTAGTTGCAATAGCAATTGCTAGTGGTGGAACCATACCACCAACCATAACTGCTGCCATTAAAGTACCAGAGTTTGTAGCTGTAAATGAACCAATTGCAAATGTATAGGCAGCTTTATTAAATGGACCACCCATATCGATAGACATCATAGCTCCAAGTAGTGTACCTAAAATAATTGCATTACCTGTATCCATATTGTTAAGGAATGCTGTGATAGCTTTGTTTATAACAGCAAATACTGGATCAATTGCAAAGTACATGATAGCACCAGTTATTAGTAAACCAAGTACAGGATATATCAAAATAGTTTTTAAACCATCAAGTGAGTTAGGTAAGACTTTAAGAACTTTTTTAAGCCAAACAATTACAAGACCAGCGATGAAACCAGCAAGTAAACCACCAAGGAATCCGGCAGGGCTATCAGATTTAACAACAGAGGCTGCTGCTAGACTGGCCATATAACCACCAACAAAACCTGGTAGCAATGCAGGTCGATCACCAATTGATACCGCAATGTAAGCAGCAAGAACAGGGATTAAAAAGCTAAATGCATAATTTCCGACATTGTTAAAGAAGATGAACCATTGTGATTCAGAACCGACAAATCTTTCAACTAAGAAAGAAATAGCCATTAATATACCACCACCAACAACGAAAGGTAGCATATTACTAATACCATTCATTAAATCAGCATAAATTTTTGATCCAAATGATTTAGTGTCACCACTGTCTTCCTCAGTAGCTGCTGAATCTGAATGAAAAATAGGAGCTTTTTGATCAATAGCTAATTGAATCAATTCTTCAGGTTTGTTGATACCATCACTAACGGGTCTATTTACTAGATGTTTACCATCAAATCTTGGCATATCAACTTTTTTATCTGCGGCAACAATAACACCAGCAGCTCGGCTAATTTCATCAGACGTTAGTAGGTGTTTAACACCTTCAGATCCATTAGTTTCAACCTTGATATCAACGCCCATTTTTTCTGCAGTTTCTTTCAAAGCTGCCTCTGCCATATAAGTATGTGCTATACCAGTAGGACAGGCGGTAACTGCAACAATATATGGTTTGTCTGAATTGTTCTCAGAAGCACTATCTTTCTTAGCTTGTTCTTTCTCTTCTTCCAAACGTTCTTTTTCTTCTTTATCCTTCATGGCTGAATCAAATAAATTTTGAACTTCATCCGGAGTTTGTGCTTTTTTAAGATTTTCTACTAATGTAGGATTAATTAGTAGGGAAGAAAGACTAGCAAGAGCTTGAAGATGTAGATTATCAGCTCCATCTGGAGCAGCAATCATAAAGAATAGGTAAGCTGGTTTACCGTCTAATGAGTCATAGTCGATACCTTTTTCACTCTTTGCAAAAAGAACAGTTGCACGTTGTACAGCTTTGTCACGAGCATGTGGCATAGCAATTCCGTCGCCAATACCAGTACTAGACTGTGCTTCTCTTTTTAGAATGTCTTCTTTATAAATTTCCTTATCATTGATAACTCCAACTTCGTAGTACTTGTTGATCATTTCATCAATAGCTTCTTCTTTGTTAGTAGCTTTTAAGTCCATGATCATGGCATCTTTGGATAATAATTGTTTAAGATCCATAATACATTCTCCTAATCTATGTTTGTGATTGTTATATCGTTGTACACTTGATCAATTTTTTCTTTAACAGCTATATCTTGACTAAATGCAGTCGCAGAACCACAAGCAGCCCCAATATGGAAACTTTCGATAGGATCACCAGTTTCCATAAAAGCTCCAACAAATCCTGCAATCATTGAATCTCCAGCACCAACAGAATTGATAACTGTACCTTTAGGTGCGTTGGCCTTGTATGCATGATCTTTGCTAACCAATAAAGCACCATCACCGGCCATAGAAATCATGACATGTTTAGCACCTAAGTCTAATAATTTACGTGCATATTCAACGATTTCTGATTCATTTTTGAATTCTACGTCGAATAGTTCGGCAAGTTCATGATGATTAGGTTTAACCACCAAAGGGTGAGAGCTCAATGTATCAAGTAAAGCCTGACCGGTTGTATCAATTATGAATTCGGCACCTTGTTTTTGAATTGTCTTGGCAATATCTAGGTAGAAAGTGTCAGGTAATTGTTTGGGTAGGCTACCTGCCATTATAATGACATCTCCATCGCCAACAACCCTAAGTTGATTCATAAAACTATCTTTTTCTTCTAAAGATATACTTGGGCCAGTTCCGTTAACCTCAGTTTCAATATCTTGCTTAACTGCGTTTATTTTTACATTGATACGTGTATCATCTTTAACATTTGTAAATGAAGTTTTTAGGTTATGAGTTGCTAAAAGATTTTTGAACATCTCTCCTGTAGCTCCACCAACAAAACCTAGAGAAGTTGTATCAATAGAAAGTTCTTTCAAAATTCTAGATACATTTATTCCTTTACCTCCAGGTAATTTAACATCATTAGTAGAGCGATTCACTTCTCCAGTTTTTAATTGATCTAGTTGTAATACATAATCAATTGAGGGATTAGCGGTAATTGTATAAATCAAATTAATTTGCCTCCAATATATTAGTTTCCTTTTTAATTAGATTGATATCAGCTGTATTTAAACCGCTTGATATAATTGAGCAATCATTGATAGTTCCAAATTGGCAGAAGCTTCTTTTTTTATATTTGCTGTTATCGGCTAATACGTAAGCTTCTTTGGATTTCTGAATTGCCAACCGTTTGATTGAGGATTCCTCAGGGTCAGGGGTTGTAAAGCCAGAGTCGATGTCGAATCCATTTGTACCGATAAACGATTTATCAAAATTATATTTTTTTATTTCATTTATCGTTGAGGATCCAATTAATGCATGAGTCGATATCTTCAATTGTCCGCCAATTACAAACGTTTCGATATTACTATCTGAAAGTAACATTGCATTATCAATACTATTTGTAACCACTAAAATCTCATTTTTATCCCTAAGAAAGGGAATCATAGATTTAACTGTTGTCCCGGCATCTAAGAAAAGAACATCATTGTCATGTACAGTTTCGGCTGCTGCTTTACCAATTAATGTTTTTTTATCAACATTAATATTTTCCTTCTGAAAAACTGCCTCTTCGGATTTAAGAGAATTGAATGCTTTTGCGCCACCATGAATTCTAACTAGCAAGTTTTGATTTTCCAAATCTTGCATATCTCTTCTAAGAGTTGAAGTAGATGAATGTGTTATAGAAACTAAATCTTTAATTTTAACAATTCCATGTTTTTTTAATTGATCTAAAATAATTTGATATCTCTCTTCGGTAAGCACTTACATTCACCTCCTGATTTATATAATAATCTATATTCGATCAAAATCAACCACTTTTTGTCAAAAAAGTTCAAAACCGTTCAAATTTTCTGAAAAATAAAATTGCTAAATCATATAATTCAAGTGATTTTATGATAAACTTTAATAACGATTATAAATTGGGAAAGTGGGGATAATTTATGTTTGTTGATAACGTGAAAATCACCGTAAAGTCGGGAAAAGGTGGCGATGGCGCTGTTTCTTTTAGACATGAAAAATATGTTCCATTAGGAGGTCCTGCTGGTGGTGATGGTGGTCGTGGTGGCGACGTTATTTTGAAAGCCGATGAGGGCATGAATACCTTAATGGATTTTAGATATAAGAGAATTTTTAAAGCAAAACCTGGACAAAACGGTCAAATTAAGGGTATGTATGGAAGAAAAGCTGAGCCGGTTTATATAGCAGTTCCTGCTGGTACATCAGTTTTTGACGCCAACTCTAATAAACTAATCGGTGATTTAGTCGAAGATGGTCAAGAGTTAGTAGTTGCTAAAGGTGGAGCAGGTGGACGAGGAAATATTCATTTTGCCAGTTCCAAAAATAGAGCTCCAGAAATTGCTGAAAATGGTGAACCTGGTCAAGAGTTAGAAATAAAATTGGAATTGCGTGTTATTGCTGATGTTGGGTTAGTTGGATTCCCATCTGTTGGGAAATCAACTCTATTATCAGTAGCGACATCTGCCAGACCTAAAATTGCAGAATATCAATTTACAACTTTGGCACCTAATTTAGGTATGGTACAACTAGATAATGGTCAAGATTTTGCTATTGCCGATTTGCCAGGACTTATCGAAGGAGCTTCAACTGGTATCGGATTGGGAATACAATTTTTACGACATGTAGAGCGAACAAGAGTATTACTACATCTTGTTGATATGGATCCTAATAATGGACGTGATCCTTATGAAGACTATATTTCTATTCGAAAAGAACTTGGAAATTATGACGAAAAAATTCTTTCAAGACCTGAAATAGTTGTTCCATCAAAACTGGACATTGAAGGTTCTGACGAAAGATTAGCAGAGTTTAAAAAGAAATTGAATTCTGATGTAGATATTTATCCCATTTCAAGTATTAGCCACAAAGGTGTAAAAGATCTAATGAACCACACAAGTGAAGTACTTTCTAAAACAGCACCTATTCATTTTGAAACAGAAGTTCAAGATGAGACTAAAGAGTATAACTTTGAATCTAATGAGAAGAAATTTGAAATTGTTAGAGAAGATGAACATAGCTTTATAATAACTGGTGAAGCAGTTGAAAGACTCTTTGCGAGAAGTAACTTGGATCATCAAGATGGAGTTATGCGATTTGCAAGACAACTTAAGGGTATGGGAATTGATGACGCACTTATTGATGCAGGAGCAGAATCAGGTGATTCTGTAACTATTTCAGACTTTACATTTGAATTTATCTAGGGGCATAAAGGATATGGATAAGCAAAAAAGACGATATATTACTGGATTTGATGGATTAAGAACACTGGCAGTTATTGGTGTTATTATGTACCATCTAAATCCAAACTCTTTTTCTGGTGGATATTTAGGAGTATTAATTTTCTTCACTATATCAGGATATCTGATAACTGATCACTTTTTTAATAACCAGGAAAGTGGTAAGGGATTTGACTTAGGAAACTTCTATTGGAAGAGGATTAAGCGAATATACCCGGGAATGATATTTGTTATTTTGGGGTCAGGAGCATACATTTTCTTCTTCTTGAAGGATCTACTATATAACCTAAACCAGATATTTATTACAAATATTTTAAATGTCTATAACTGGTGGCAAATTTCAAATGGTCAATCTTATTTTGAAAGATTTGCTAACAATGAATCACCATTCACGCATTTGTGGACACTTTCAATTGAAGGACAATTTTATATATTTTGGCCACTAATTTTATTGCTACTTCTAAGACTAGGTTGGAATAAAGGTAAAATTTTTATCTTCACGATTTCTCTAGCATTGATATCTGCTGTTTGGATGGCAATACAGTTTAAACCAGGAGTAGATCCAAGTAGAATATATTATGGTACAGATACAAGAATGTTTGGTATTTTATTAGGTTGTGCGTTAGCAATGATCTGGCCAGCTGAACGATTGAGGACCGGAATTGCAAAGGGTGATAGAAATAGATTAAATATACTAGGTCTTTTCTTATTTGCAGGTATGATCTACATGATTTTCTCTATTAAAGATAATGATCCTTTCCTATATAGAGGTGGAATGTTCTTATTCACATTAATAACTACTATATTTGTCGGTGTTATTGCACATCCAGACTCTGTGTGGAACAGAGTGTTAAGTAATAGAGTATTCAGTTATATTGGAAGTAGAAGTTACGGATTATACTTATATCAATTTCCAGTTATGATCTTTTTTGAATCTAAATTCAAAAATATTGCGGATCATCCGATACTTTATCCCATCATTGAAGTAATAATTATTGTCTTAATATCCGAATTTTTATATAGATTTGTTGAACAGCCTATAGCTAAAGCAAAATGGTCAGATGTAAAATCATTTTTCACGGTATCAAAGATGTACCAAAAAGTTATTGCAACAGTTATTGCTGCAATTTTAGTTATGGGATCAGTCAGTGTGGTTCAAGCAGTCAATGCTCCTAAACCTGCTGCTAATCATAATCAATTAGCTAATAATATTAACAAGAATGAAAAGAAAGCTAGTTCTGATAAAAAAGAAGCTATAAAGAATTTTAAGAAAAACCCTAGCTCAACAAGTAAATTAACAAGTGCAGAAATAGCTAAATACAAAAAAGGTGCCAAAGAAAAACCAGTAAATAAAGAATTTGAAAAATATGGTTTGACACAATTTGACCTACAAAGACTACAAGATGTTCAGTTAACTGGAGTTGGAGATTCAGTTATGGCTGATGGCTATGATAATTTTATGAAGTTATTCAATAGTAAAAATGCTTTAATCGATGCAGCTGTTAGTCGTCAATTAGAAGCATCAGTTAATATCTTAAATGGTTATAAAGATAAGGGAATATTAGCACCTAATATCCTAATTGGATTAGGTACTAATGGACCAATTTCTTCCGATCAAGTGGATCAAATTATGCAAATTGCTGGTAAAAATCGTCAAGTATTCTGGATCAATGTCCACGTTCCTACAAGACCGTGGGAAAAAACGGTTAATAGTGTTTTAGCAACTTCAGACAAGAAATATAAGAATTTGACAGTTATTGACTGGTATGATTATTCTGAAGGACATCAAGATTGGTTCTATGATGACAATGTTCATCCTAATCCTGATGGTTCTATGTATTACACATCTTTTGTTGCTAAGGAAATTTTAAAAGATTTAGATAAAAAGTAAGGTTGATAATATATGGAACTAGAGTTTTTAGGGACAGGTGCAGGAGTGCCTTCCAAATCAAGAAATGTATCAAGTATTGCTTTAAAAATGCTTGATGAACGGAATGAAGTTTGGTTATTTGATGTAGGAGAAGCAACACAACATCAAATTTTAAAAACGAACATTCGTCCAAGGAAAATAACAAAAATATTTATTTCTCATTTACATGGAGATCATATTTTTGGATTACCAGGGTTATTATCTACAAGAGCAAATCAAGGTGGAGAGTCTACTGTAGAAATATATGGGCCTAAAGGTATCGAGGATTTTGTAGAAACATCATTGAAAGTTACAGGTAGTAAATTAAATTATTCTATTGAATATATTGAGCTCAATGAAACTACAAAAATTTTTGAAGACAAAACCTATGAAGTATACGCCGGTAAATTAAATCATCGAATAGAATGCTTTGGCTTTAGAGTAGTTGAAAAACCTCGAGTAGGCGAGCTATTAGTAGATGAATTAAAACAATATAATATTCCAAATGGACCTATATTTGGTCAACTTAAGGCGGGAAAAACTATTACTCTAGATGACGGGACTGTCATTAATGGTAATGATTTTATTGGTCCAGAAAAACCTGCCACAATTGTTACTTTTATTCTAGATACGAAGTATACTCGTGAGATAGATGTACTTGCTAAGGATGCGGATGTTTTAGTTCATGAATCTACTTTTTCTAGTACTGAAAAGAGAATGGCAGTAAACTATTTCCATTCCACATCTACACAAGCCGCTGAAGTAGCTAGAGCAAATAATGTAAAAGGTTTATTATTAACACATATTTCATCTAGATTTATTGGTAAAAGTGCCAAGCAACTTGAAAATGAAGCAAAATCAATTTTCCCTAATACACATCTAGTGAGGGATTTTGATATTTATACAATTCCATTTAATTGAGGTTAAAATATGAAAAATTTATCTGGACAGAATGTTTTAATTACAGGAGCGTCATCAGGAATTGGACGACAAATTGCTATTAATGCCGCAATTGCTGGAGCTAATTTGATTCTAGTAGCAAGAAATGAAGACAGATTAATTGAAGTGAAAAATGAATGTAGCCGATTAGGGCATGAAAATTCTTTTAATCAACATTATATTGTCGACGTTAGTGATTACTCTTCAATTGATAAATTAGTTGACGATTTGG
Organism: Companilactobacillus metriopterae; assembly: GCF_002762335.1. NCBI lineage: Bacteria > Bacillati > Bacillota > Bacilli > Lactobacillales > Lactobacillaceae > Companilactobacillus > Companilactobacillus metriopterae. The sequence goes on from NZ_CP024610.1 coordinate 953,280, forward strand.
AATCAAATAACGAAACGATAGATATTCTAGTAAACGCAGCTGGATTTGGTGATTTTTCACTGTTAGTTGACAACGACATGGCTATAATTGAGTCTATGTTCAAAGTGAATGTTTTCGGTTTGATGTATTTAACAAGATCTATTGCTAGTTCAATGATTAACAACCATAAAGGTCACATTATTAACTTGGGATCTATGGCAGGTAAGATACCTACACCTAAGAGTGCTGCATATTCAGCCACTAAAGCAGCAGTTATAGCATTTTCAGATTCTTTAAGAATGGAATTAAAACCTCTTGGTGTTAAGGTGACTACAGTTAATCCAGGACCTGTTGATACTAATTTCTTTGAAATTGCAGATCACGATGGAAGTTATCAAAAGAGTGTTCAATTATTGATGTTAAAACCAGATAAACTTGCAAAAGATATAGTAAAAAGTTTTAATGGAAATAAGCGTGAGATCAATAGACCACGTTTTATGAATGTAGTGTCTATTTTATATAAGACTTCTCCTAAGTTGGGAGATATTCTAACATCTTCATTAGGAAATAAAAAATAGGGGTTTCTAACAATGAAAGAAAAAAATAATAATCAATTGAAATTTATTATTGGTTTAATTATCACATTGATAGTTGTAATCTTTGCAGTTTTGAATGTTGAACCAGTTACAATTAGTTTTGGATTTACACATATCAAGTTACCATTGATTGTTTTGATTATAGTTACTTTGTTATTGGGATCAGTTATTACTGTTCTACTAGCAAGTATGGGTAAGTCATCACGAAAAGATGTTACTTTTAACAAAGGTGCAAAAAAGCAACTTTCTGAAGTTAAAATGGCAGATGACAATCAAATAGCAAATGCACTTAAGAATAATCAAAGTAATACTAATAATAACGAAACAAAATAACAAATATGCTTGATATTATTGGTTCGCGATAGTATCATATATACGTTATAGTTTTTTAATTAATAAGAATTATTAAATAATATATTTTAAAGGAGTTTTTACTTATGGCAGTTCCAGCAAGAAAAACATCAAAACAAAAAAAGCGTCAAAGACGTGGACACATCAAACTTACTGCTCCTAACATGCAATTCGATGTTACAACTGGTGAATACCGTTTAAGTCACCATGTTTCACCATCAGGTATGTACAAGGGTGAACAAGTTATCGAAGACAAAAAAGAAGCATAATTAAAGTCAAGAATGTTCTTGGCTTTTTTTTTTATAAAATTAATGAGGAAATCTATTCATGAAGAATAAAATAAAGTATCTATTGTTTATTCCATTTTTATTTCTTTTTTTAGCCGGTTGTAGTAGTAAAAATATTACAACTACAAAAAATGAGTATTCAGCTGACGGTCTTGTTGCTGTTGTTAAAGGAAATGCGAAAGGATATTCCAAAGTTAGTTATACTCAAAATGGTAAAACAAAGTCTACTAATGTTACATCTAATAAATTTGTTTTTTCTGTTCCCGTATCAAGTAATGACCAAACAGTAAAAATAACTGCAAAAGATGGAAGTAATACTAGTTCTACTTCAGTAACTGTAAAAAAGGCTAAACCGATGACAGATTACACTACCTATGCACAAAGTTATAACTATATGTTACTTCAAAGTGGTAGTGAGAATTCACAACTTCCATTGATTTTTTCAGATGGTATACATAAGGTTAATTACAATGACGGATTAACCTATAGATTTAATGTTCAAAATGGTTCACTGATGGGAATTTCTATTAAAGTACCTATGAAAACATTGAAGAGTAAAGATGGAGCAAAGAATTTTGCACAAGAACTAGCCATCTCATCTCAACTGGTTGGTTCCGATGGACAGAAGGTTCTTAAAAAATTAAGTAAAGAATTTAAAGATGTTCAAGATGGAAATACAACTACCATCGATGCTGTGAAATCAAAAGGTATAATTTATAATGTTAACTATTCCACAAGTGGAATATATATCTATATGACAAAATAAAAAGAGGCTACCTAAAGTAGTCTCTTTTTATTTTGTACTTTTCTTATCTTTTAATAACAATGGAACAAAAGTGAAGATAACGGCAAAAATTAAACTAACATAAATTGTTTGATTAAAGTTGTATGTTTGTTGATTAAGTGCACCACCGATAAATCCAGCAATTTGTCCTAATATTATAGCCCAAAAGAATACGGCAACATATCTCATATTTTCCATCTCACTTTCTTGGTTAGTTTATCATAAAATAGAAATTTACCCAATAAAGTTTTGCTATAATAATTTATATAAGTAAATACATTTAGGAGGGAATCAAATATGAAGACACAACTTCAAGTTATTAGTAGTTATAGCTTGTTACACAGCCCTCTTAAAATTAATGAATTAGTTGCATCAGCTAAGGAATATGGATATACATCATTAGCTTTAACAGATATCAACAATCTTTACGGGTCCATTGATTTTTATAATGCTTCAAAAAAAGCAGGTATCAAACCAATCATTGGTGTAACTATAGAAATAAAAGGGCTACTCAATGATTCTGAAAATTACCCCTTGGTAATTTTGGCAAAAAATAATATTGGATATCAAAATTTGTTGAAAGTCACAAGTATTGTCAATTCAGGTAAAGATGATTATTCAATAGATGATATTCAAAACTTTTTATCAGATTTATTTGTTATTTCTACAGTAGAAAAAAATGAACTGTTGGATATCGATGAGGTTGATTTATATTTAAACAAAATTCAAAACTATCTTGATGAAAAATCATTTTTTATAGGTGTAACCAGCAATCCAGATGAACTTGATAGTTCTAGCAGATTAAGTAAGATATCTCAGCAAACTAGAATCCCCACAGTAGCTTTAGGTGATGTTAGATATTTAAACAAAGAAGACTACCCAGCTTACAAGACATTACAGCTTTTACAGAGTGGGGAAAAAAGCAATTCAGTATCTGATTTACAATCTGCAGTTGGTGAAAATTATTTAAAAACACCTAAAGAAATAGATGACGAATTCAAGAAATACGATTTTGGATCAGCACTCATTAACGCTGATCTTATAGCCGGTCAGTGCAATGTTGAAATTGAATTTAAACAACCACAGCTACCTAAATATAAAACTCCTGACAATGTTTCATCTACAGAATTTTTGTCTGTACTTGCGCATAGAGGACTTGAAAAGAGATGTAACTCCAATGTTACAAAAGAATACGCTGAAAGACTGAATTATGAATTAGAAGTGATTGATAAAATGGGATTTGCTGATTACTTCTTAATTATTTGGGACGTTATTAAATATTCTCATAGTGTGAGTATTAAGACAGGTCCAGGTCGTGGGTCAGCCGCTGGTTCGTTAGTATCCTACTCATTAGGAATAACACAAGTAGATCCAATTAAATATGATTTACTATTTGAAAGATTTTTAAATCCTCAAAGAGTTAATATGCCAGATATTGATTTGGATATTCCTGATAATAGACGTGATGAATTGGTGCGTTACATGCATGATAAATATGGAACTGACCATATGGCGCAAATAATTACATACGGAACTATGGCAGCAAAAATGTCACTGAGAGATGTATCACGAACATTCAACCAAACTACACATCAGCAAAGTAGATGGTCATCGGCAATACCACGTATACCGCAAGTTATAAATGTTAGTCTATCCGAGGCACTTGAAAAATCTTCAGATTTAAGAGATTTAATCGATGAGACACCAGAAAATAAATTAATTTTTAAGATTGCACATAGATTAGAAGGTATTCCCAGACATTATTCTAAGCATGCAGCAGGTATAGTTCTTAGTCAAAGTCCACTTGAAGAAACTGTCTCCGTTCAACTTGAAGAAGATGGAATTAATTTAACTCAGCAGAGCAAGAATAATGTTGAAAAGTTGGGATTGCTTAAAATGGATTTTCTTGGATTAAGGAATTTATCCATTCTAGATAGTGCAACAAGTATTATTAGACAAGAATTTGATTCAGAATTCCGTGTTGAAGATATTGATCTAAACGATCCTGCAACATTGGAACTTTTTCAAAGAGGTGATACAAGTGGAGTATTCCAGTTTGAAAGTGATGGAATTAGAGCAGTACTTAGACGATTAAAACCGACATCATTTGATGATATTGTTGCCACAAATGCCTTATACCGTCCGGGTCCAATGGATAATATACAATCTTTTATCGATAGAAAACACGGAAAAGAACAGATAGTTTATCCCGATTCTAAATTAGAAGACATTTTAAAAAGTACGTATGGAATAATCGTTTATCAAGAGCAAGTAATGCAAGTTTCTTCTGAGATGGCAGGATATTCATTGGCAGATGCTGACTTGTTACGTCGAGCAATTAGTAAAAAAAATGAAAAATTGATGAATGAGAATAGGATTAAATTTGTTAATGGTGCTATAGAGAAGGGAAGTTCTAGAGAAAATGCAGAGAAGGTATTTGATTATATTCAAACATTTGGTAATTATGGATTCAATAAATCCCATTCTGTAGCTTATTCTATGTTGGCTTTTTGGTTAGCATATATTAAAGTGCATTTCCCAGCAGCATTTTATACTTGCTTACTAAATAGTGTTAAAAATGATTCTGTAAAAATCCCAGCCTTTGTTAGTGAGGCTAAAAAAAGGAAAGTTATAGTCAATAAACCTGATATTAATAAAAGTGAAGCAGAATTTTCTATTATAGATGGAAATATTTATTTTGGATTGCTTGATATAAAGGGTGTTAGAAAAGATTTGGCAAATAACATTATAGAAAATAGATCTGAGGAACCTTATCAAAACATTTCTCAACTGTTAAAACGAATAGAATCTAGATATTTAAAGAAAGAATATATTGAACCACTGGTATTTTCTGGTGCATTGGATAATTTTAATCCTAATAGACGTGAATTATTACTAGATATTAGGGACCAGATTGAAAGTATAGGATTAGCTGGGACCAACCTATTTTTAAATGATTTATTAGACCCTAAACAAAATCAAGTAGATGACTTTACTTTGGTTGAAAGATTGAATCAAGAAAAAGAATATTTAGGAACTTTTGTTAGTGGTCATCCAGTAGCAAAATACCGAGAAAATATTGCAGATAATTTCACGTTGATTAATGAGTTAGAAGCTAATCTTAATAATAATGTCACTATCTTTGGTCAAGTATCTTCGCAAAGAGTTATTAGAACCAAAAAAGGTCAACAGATGGAATTTTTAACTTTGACAGATGAAACAGGTGAAATATCAGTAACAGTATTTCCACAACTTTACAGTAAACTTTCAAATATGGATCTTTTAAATAAGATGACTATCATTAAGGGAAAATTGCAGAAGAGTCAACGAGGAAGTTTGGAAATAATCGCCGATATTATTGATAATGATCTAAGTAAAAAAACAGTTTCTAAACAAAATCTCTACATAAGGTTAGATAATAAAATTGATTTGAAATTTGCTTATTCAAAAATTGAACAAATTATCAAAGATAATCCTGGAAATGTTCCTGTAATCATTGTAAATGAGCAAAATCACACAAATTATGAATTGAAAAACGATCAGAGAGTTAAAATAACTGACGAATTACAAAAAAATCTTCAAGATTTAGTAGGTAAAAGCAACATTATAGTAAAAAATAGAGAATAATTTTTTGTAAAACGTTTTCAATGCTACAAAGTATCCTTTAAAAATGTTATATTTTATAAGGTATTTATTTTGAACAAATAATTATGGAGTGTGAACAAATGAAGCGTATAGGTATTTTAACTAGTGGTGGAGATGCCCCTGGTATGAATGCTGCTATTAGAGCAGTCACACGTAGAGCCCTTGATAAAGGACTTGAAGTATACGGAATTAACTATGGTTATGCAGGATTAGTTGCAGGGGATATTTTCCCTATGACAGCATCAGATGTTTCTGACCGTATACAGCGCGGTGGAACATTCTTGTATTCTGCAAGATATCCAGAGTTTGCCCAAGTAGAAGGACAACTTAAAGGTATCGAACAACTTAAGAAATTTGGAATTGATGCACTAGTTGTTATTGGTGGAGATGGCTCTTATCACGGAGCTTTGCGTTTAACTGAACATGGTTACAATGCAGTTGGTTTGCCAGGAACAATTGATAATGATATTCCATACACTGATTTTACAATTGGTTTTGATACTGCTGTTACAACAGCATTAGATGCTATTGATAAAATTAGAGATACTGCTACTTCTCACGAAAGAACTTTCGTTGTTGAAGTAATGGGACGTGGAGCTGGAGATATTGCTCTATGGTCTGGTGTTGCAGGTGGTGCTGAGGAAATTATCATCCCTGAACATGAATTTGACATTGCTCAAGTTGCAGACAGAGTTAAGAGAGCTCGCGAAAAAGGTAAGAAGCATATTATTATTGTTCTTGCTGAAGGTGTTATGTCAGCTACAGAGTTTGCAGATGAGCTTAATGCTTATGGTGATTTCCAAGTTAGAGCTTCTATCTTGGGTCATATGCAACGTGGTGGATCACCTACTGCTAGAGATAGAGTTATGGCTAGCCAAATGGGAGCTTACGCTGTTGACCTTCTTCTTGAAGGTAAGGGTGGAGTTGCTGTTGGTATTCAAGATAACAAGTTAACTCATCATGACATGTTAGATTTATTTGATGGCAAACATCAAGCTGATCTTTCACTATATGATTTGAACCAATCACTAAGTAGATAATTTTTTAAAAAATGAAATGAGGAATTTTTAATGAAAAGAACTAAAATTGTAAGTACACTAGGACCTGCCAGTAATGATATTGATACAATTGTTAAATTAATTGAAGCTGGTGCTAACGTATTCCGTTTTAACTTCTCACATGGTGACCATGAAGAACACCAATCACGTATGGATATGGTTCGTGAAGCTGAAAAAATCACTGGTAAGACAGTAGGTATCGTTCTTGATACAAAGGGTGCTGAAATCCGTACAACTGATCAAGAAGGTGGAAAATTCATTGCCAAGATCGGTGATGTTATTCGTATCTCAATGGATTCTAATCTTGTAGGTAACCCATCTAAGATTGCTGTTACATACCCAGGACTATTTGATGATACTCACGTTGGTGGACATGTTTTAATCGATGATGGTCTTGTTGATCTTAAGATTACAGAAAAAGATGACGCTAACCGCGAACTAGTTACTGAAGTTCAAAACGAAGGTAAGATTGGTTCTAAGAAGGGTGTTAATGCACCTGGTGTTGAAATCCGCCTACCAGGTATCACAGAAAAAGATGCTGATGATATCCGTTTTGGTTGTGATAATAAAGTTAACTTTATTTCAGCTTCATTTGTTCGTAAAGCTCAAGATGTTCTTGATATTCGTGAAATCCTTGAAGAAAAGGGTGCAGATAACATCCAAATCTTCCCTAAGATTGAATCACAAGAAGGTATCGACAATATCGATTCTATTATGAAAGTTTCTGATGGACTTATGATTGCTCGTGGTGACATGGGTGTAGAAATTCCATTTGAAAACGTTCCATTTGTTCAAAAATCACTTATTAAAAAATGTAATGCACTTGGTAAGCCAGTAATTACTGCTACACAAATGCTAGATTCAATGCAAGAAAACCCACGTCCTACACGTGCCGAAGTTACTGACGTTGCTAACTCTGTTCTTGATGGTACAGATGCAACAATGCTTTCTGGTGAAAGTGCTAATGGTGACTATCCAGTTGAATCAGTTGCTGCTATGGCAACAATTGACCAACGTACAGAACGTGCTCTTCAAGAAAGTAATCAACTTTCTCTACAACGTTTTGAAGATTACAAGGGTTCAAATGTTACAGAATCAATTGGTGAATCAGTTGTTAGAACTGCTGAAGAACTAAACATCAGTACAATTGTTACTGCTACTAAATCAGGTTATACAGCTCGTATGATTTCTAAATATCGTCCAAGTGCTGATATTCTAGCAATTACATTTGATGAAGAAGTTCAACGCTCACTAACAGTTAACTGGGGTGTTCAACCAATTATCGCTGAAAAACCAGGTAACACTGATGAAATGTTTGAATTAGCTGCTAAAAAAGCTGAAGAATTAGGATTTGCTAAAGAAGGTGAACTAATTCTTGTTGTTGCTGGTGTTCCAGTTGGTGAATCAGGAACAACTAACGTTATGAAATTACAACTTATCGGTTCAAGACTTGTTAAGGGTCAAGGTGTCGGTGAAGAATCAGTTATTGGTAATGCTGTTGTTGCTAACTCAGCTGCTGAAGCTAACGAAAAAGTTCAAGCAGGTGACATCCTTGTTACAGCTACAACTGACAAAGATTACATGCCAGCTCTTGAAAAAGCTAGTGCTGTAATCGTTGAAAATGGTGGATTAACATCACATGCTGCTGTTGTTGGTATTGCAATGGGTCTACCAGTTGTTGTTGGTGCTGAAGATGCTACAAAACTAATTGGAAATGGTGAAACTATCACTGTTGATTCAAGACGTGGTGTAGTATACAAAGGTGCTTCACGCTCAATCTAATTTTTAATTTTAAAAGCTAACCTTTTAGGTTAGCTTTTTTTATTATTCTAAATTAAGATTACATAAAATAGCTTAAAATCATGAAAAGATAGTGTTTAACTGGTAAAATTAGAGAGAAAATAATTATTTCAGGAGAAAAAATGGAATTAGAAGACGTTTATGGTCATGTAGTATCTGGTACAGTGACTGATTTAAATCAAACAGAAGTTTTTGTTCAGGTAGAAGGTGTAACTTTTGCCATGGATCTAGAAGAATTTGAAGAAACACCAGAACTGGGTGATGAAGTATCTGGTTTTGCATATGAAAATAGAAATCACAAAAATAAGATGACACTCAATATTCCTTCAGTCATGGAGGGTGTCTGGGGTTATGTCAAAGTTATCGATTCTCGTACCGATCTGGGGGTATTTGTAGATATAGGTATAACTGATAAGGATATTGTAATTTCACTTGACGATTTGCCATTGGAACATAGTGAATGGCCTAAAAAAGATGATCAATTATTAGTAAAATTAAAAATTGATCATAAAGGTCGTTTATGGGCAGATATGGCAGATATAAATGTGTACACACAACTGGCTAGAAGTGCTAATGATGATTTAAAAAATAAAAATATAACTGGTAATGTTATAGCTATCAGAAATTCGGGAGCTTTTGTTTTTACAACAGAATATTATTTAGCATTTTTACACAAAGAAGAACAAGTTGAACCATTGCATATCGGACAAAAAGTCGAAGCACGAGCAATAGGATCTAGTCATAGACGTTTAAATATATCTATGAAACCTCGTGCTTTTGAAGAAATAACACCCGATGCACAGATGATTATGGCTGTTTTAGAACATGCTAGAGAAAATAAGATGCCTTATACAGATAAGAGTGATCCAGATGATATCCGTGAATATTTTGGTATCAGTAAGGCAAGTTTTAAGCGTGCTTTAGGTAATCTGATGAAGCAAGGTAAGATTGAGCAAAAAGATGGATACACATTTTTGAAATAAGTAGGTGATTTTTTGCCAGAAAAAATTGTTATAAAAAATCAGATGATGATTGATACTATTGAAGATTATGGTAGATATCTTAAATTAGATAGAGGATTATCAAGAAATACAATAATTTCCTATCAGCAAGATTTGATGGAATACAGTTATTATTTAGAAGAAAATAATACAAATGAATATCCTTTAGATACTTTTCAGATAACAAATTTTTTTGCTAATCAAGATAAAAAGGGGAAATCTAAAAATTCAGAGATAAGAATGTTTTCATCGATGAGGAAATTTTATCAATGGCAAGAAATAATAGGAAAAATTCAGTTTAATCCTATGGATGAGATGGATTCTCCCAAAAAAGGTAGTCATTTACCTGTTGTTTTGTCTAGCAAAGAAATAGATAGATTAATTGAAACACCTGACACTTCAACACCTTTAGGTGTTAGAGACAGAGCAATATTTGAAGTGATGTATGCCACAGGATTGCGTGTTAGTGAATTGGTAAATTTAAAAATGGAAGATCTTCATTTGGAATTGAGTTTAATAAAAACTCTTGGAAAGGGAGATAAAGAAAGACTTCTGCCCATAGGAGATACAGCAATAACATGGTTGAGAAAATATTTTGAGGAAACTAGAAATGATCTGGTATCCAAATATGGTAACTCAAAAGAAGTTTTTCTGAATTTTCGAGGTCAGAAACTCACTAGACAGTCTATATGGCGGATGATTAAAAAATATATTCAGCAGGCTGGTATCAAAAAAGACGTGACTCCACATACATTACGTCATTCGTTTGCAACTAGCCTATTGGAAAATGGAGCAGATTTGAGAGTGGTTCAAGAGCTGCTAGGCCATTCAGATATAACTACGACCCAAATTTACACTCATATTAATCAAACAAGAATGAAACAAGTCTATGATAATGCTCATCCAAGAGCATAGAAGGGATAGAAGATGCTAATTAAATATAGTAATGATAATAGAAAAGTAGCAATGGGATTTTTATCATATATTTCTGATTTAAAAGAACTCTCAAATCTTGAAAGAGAAATTGATCTTTTTGAGAATGATGATACTAGACAACTGTATTTATGGAAAAGTGAATTTGCAGACTATGCAGGAGTTGTTGCAATTTCTATAGAATCAAACTGTATTTATATTGAGTATTTTTCATTAAATCCTTCGTTTAGATCTCAGAGTAATGAATTTTTAATTTATGATGAATTAAAAGCAATATATCCTGATAAGATTGTTCTTGGTAATAGAAAATTAGTTAATTCTATTAGAGATTGGGAAAAACAAAAATTATTGATAGATAATGAAGAAGTAGAGACTGATTAATGGAAAAATTAAAATTAGTGTTGACTGACTTTGAAGGTCCTATTGATTTGCTGCTTCATTTAATTAGAGAATCGAAAATAGATATATATAATGTTCCCATTGCACAAATTGCAGAACAGTACATTGATTACTTAAACAGTATGAAAGTACTAGAATTAGATATTGCTGGTGATTATCTGGTTATGGCTGCTACTTTAATGTCGATAAAAAGTAGAAGTTTGTTACCTAAATCTCCAGTAGAAGAAGACGATGATGATTTTGAAAATCCTGAAGAAGAATTAGTTTCTCAAATTTTAACTTATCAAGCATTTAAAGAAGCAGCAGCTTATTTTGAAAGTAAAGAGAATGATCGTAGGACTTTTCATGATAAAGATATGAGCTTACCTGAAGATGAAATTGCACAATTCTTAGAACCTGGAACAGTTGTCGCATCTGATTTGTCCAAGGCATTTAGCGAACTATTAAAAAGACATAAAGATTCTAGAATACCTTCTGAGATTATTGAACAAGAAACTATATCAATTGAAGATGCAAAAACAAGTATTTTAGACAAGTTATACAGTGCAGGAAAAAGTTCATTTAAGTCTTTGTTAACTTTGAATTCTAATATTGAGGAAATTGTCACTAATTTTATGGCAATTTTAGAGCTAATAAGTAAGCAGGAAATAGTTGTACAACAAAAATCTTATAATGAAGATATATACATTGAATTGAGGAATTAAAATTGTATCAAGCAGAAATTACAGCGTTACTTTTTGTTGCTGGTGATCAAGGAATTAGTGAAAAAGAACTTTTGAGTTTATTAGATATCGACAAGAAAACTCTCAAATATCTATTATCTGAATTAGAAATCAGTTTTGATAGTGATGAAAGATTGGGTTTTAGATTAGCCAAATTCAATTCCACCTACAAATTAGTAACAAAGAGTGAGTATAGTGATATTTTAAATAGCTTTTTTGAAAGTGGTTTGGGAACTAAGTTAAGTCAGGCAGCTCTGGAAGTTCTTTCTATCGTTGCATACCGACAACCTATAACAAGAGTTGAAGTAGATGAGATTAGAGGTGTTCAAAGTTCAGGAAGCATGAATACCTTGATAGCAAGAGATTTAATAAAAGAAAAGGGTAAAAAAGACGTTCCAGGTCATCCTAATTTATATGTAGTATCTGAACATTTTTTTGATTATTTTGGAATTAGAGATATAAAAGAATTACCAGATTTTGATAGTTTTGAAAATATAGATATTTATGAAAATGAGGAAAATTTAGCTGATGGAGAAAATTAGATTGCAAAAAGCTATGGCAGATGCTGGTGTAGCTTCACGAAGAAAATCTGAAGAATTAATAGCTAATGGCCACGTCACTGTTAATGGTAAAACAGTTCGTGAAATGGGAATTAAAGTAGATTCATCTGATAACATCGAAGTAGACGGAATGCCTCTTCAAGGTGAAAAAAAGAGATATATCTTGATGTATAAACCTAGAGGTGTAATTTCTGCTGCAAAAGACGATAAAAATCGAAAAGTAGTTACGGATCTTTTAGATGATGAAAAAATATCAGAAAGATTATATCCAATTGGACGACTTGATTACGATACTTCAGGATTATTACTTTTAACAAATGATGGAGATTTTGCAAATAAGTTGATGCATCCCAAGTATAGGATTGATAAAACATATTTGGCTAAAATTGAAGGATCTCTTGAAGTTGAGGCAATTAAAAAACTTCAAAGTGGAATTAGGATAAAGGGATTCAAGGCAGCACCTGCAAAAGTAAAAGTGGTATCACAAGATAAGAAAAAAAATACTTCGATTGTGCGCATTACAATTCATGAAGGTAAGAATCATCAAGTAAAGAATATGTTTAAAGAAGTTGGTCATCCTGTTGTGAAGTTATCTCGTGAAAAATACGCTTTCCTCACATTAGACGGATTGGTATCTGGAAAATATCGAGAACTAACAAGACAAGAAGTTGCCATGTTGAAGGATCTTAATTAGTCTGTTATATTATAAAAATAAAATATCATAGTTGGTTTTCAGGGCAGGGTGAGATTCCCGACCGGCGGTAAAGTCCGCGACCCAATTTTTATTGGCTGAATGGGTGTAATTCCCATACCGATAGTTAAAGTCTAGATGAAAGAAAACAGATGGAGTCTGTTTTGGTGTGCCCAAAGTAGACTCTTTTTATTTGGAAATCAACTCGAAAGGTTGATACTATGAGAAATGAAAAACGATTTAGAAATTTGATAGGAATTTCTATTTTTTCAGCATTAGGAGCAATACTATTATTTTTTGAATTCCCTGTGTTATTTTGGTTCCCCTTTTTAAAAGTTGATCTTAGTGATGTGGTAACAATAATTGGTGCATTCGTATATGGACCAATAGGTGGAACTTTAATAGCATTTATTAGATCACTAATACATCTGATTATTAGCGGTTCAGGAGTGGCAGGGGTAATTGGTAACTTCTCAGGATTTGTAGGATCAGTTTCATTAATGTTGCCATTTTATTATTTTTGGAATAGAGATAAAAAAGTTATGGCAGTCATCAGCAGTACAATTTCAATGACCGTAATTATGTCGTTATTAAATTACTTTGTAGTTATGCCACTATATATGAATGTTGTCGGTATGCAGCTAGGAATGAGCTTAGGAAAATATATTTTAACTGGCGTAATACCATTCAATATAATTAAGGCATTAATAATAAATATTGCGGTTATTTTAATTTATCCAAGAATGAGAAACTTTTTGACAAAATGGAGAAATGCGTAGTTGTAAATATTAAATCTTCTTAATATTCTATTAAATTGCTCCATGACAATACCTGATATGTGATATCCTTTAGAGGATAATAATTAGGAGGTTGGTTTTAATGGCCAATAACGATAATAATAATTTTTTTGGCGGATCAAAAATCCCTAAGACAACATCAGGAATCGACGGGTCAGTTTCGCCCGAAGATCTTGTAAAATATAATCTTGGTTCAGCAAAAAATGAACAAAATATTCCTGCAAATGGTAACACAGTAGTCGGTCAAAATAATGATTCGGCATTTAATGACGTACCATCATTTAACGATACTGATGAAGCTAAGGCAGATTCTGCACCAGAAAATGACTTTACTCGTCCTATGATGACATCAGCAGTCGATCCAGTACCTTCACCTGATGAAGTGAAAGCAGACGCAAATGTTGACGAACAAAAACCTTGGGAAAATAGCTTCGATTCAGATACTGATGAAGAAGGACACATATCAAGAGCAGTAAGTAATGAAAAGAAACGTGGTAATAAAACATTAATTGCTACTTTAGTTATTTTGCTTATTGTATGTATGTTCACACCAGTTGTTATCAAGGCGTTGAATAGTAACAACAACAGTAACTTGGACTCAACACAGACAGCAAAATCTCAAGATTCTAGTTCAAATAAGTCTAAAGATACATCAAGTACTTCAAATAAAAAGAAGTCAACTCCAAGCAAGAAGAAATCAAAAGCAAAAGAAACAACTGATAACAGTATAGATACATCAAGTAATACTGATTCAACTAGTGCTACAGATACTACAGGATCAGAAGCAGCATCTACAAATAATAGTTCTCAATCGAATTCTTCTGCAAATGCAGGTACTTCATCAAGTAGTTCTACTGCTACAGATACATCATCATCTTTTTACACCGTAAAAGCCGGTGATAACTGGTATAGAATTGCTTATAACCATGGAATGACAACAGCACAATTGCAAGCATTAAATGGTGGAGCAACAACACTAACACCAGGTACTACAATTCGTGTAAAATAAATAATAATTGATTGAGGGTCTTTGACATTAATTAATGTCTAGGCCCTTTTATTGTCAGGGAGAAGAAGATAATGCAAATTGCTATTGATGGACCAGCTTCAGCTGGTAAAAGTACTATTGCTAAAATTATTGCCAAAAGACTCAATTTTGTATATTGTGATACAGGTGCAATGTATCGTGCTGTTACTTTATTAGCTAGGGATAATGGCGTAGACTATGGTGATACATCTAAAATTATTGATTTAATGAATACTCATAAAATTCATTTCGTCAATGACTTGTCTGGACAACGTATATTTATTGATGATCAGGATGTATCTGAAGAAATTAGAACACCAGAAATAACAAATAATGTTTCGCAAGTTTCAGCGATAAAAGAAGTGCGTAAAAAATTAGTTAGCATGCAAAGAGATTTGTCAAAGGACCATAGCATTGTTATGGATGGACGAGATATTGGTACTACCGTATTACCTGATGCTGAGATAAAAATATTTTTGATTGCTAGTGTTAAAGTTAGAGCGGAAAGAAGATTTAAAGAAAATCAAGAACGCGGAATAGATACACCTCTGTCAGTTCTTGAAGATGAAATTGAAGCAAGAGATTACAAAGATTCTCACCGCGAAGTTTCACCGCTTAGAAAAGCTGATGATGCTATAGAATTAGACACATCTAATTTAACTATTGATCAAGTAGTAGATGATATATTAAATATTATAGAAAATAAAAAATAGGAGAACAAAATATGCCAGTTCCTGTTGTTGCCCTTGTTGGGCGACCAAATGTAGGTAAATCAACGATATTCAATCGTATAATAAATGAAAGATTGTCTATTGTTGAAGATACACCAGGTGTCACACGAGATAGAATATACTCAAGTGCCAGTTGGTTAGGTAGAGAGTTTAGACTTATTGATACCGGTGGTATTGATATGAGTGATGAACCAATGACCGTTCAAATTAAAAATCAAGCTGAAATTGCGATTGATGAAGCGGATGTTATCGTATTTATCGTTAACGGCCAAACAGGCGTTACTAAACAAGATGAAGATGTCGCTAAGATTCTATATAAAACCAATAAACCAGTGGTATTAGCTATCAATAAAGCTGATAATCCTGAACAACGTCAAGATATATATGATTTTTATTCATTAGGTTTTGGAGAACCTAATCCAATATCTGGTTCACAAGGTACAGGTATTGGTGACTTATTAGATGAAATTGTTAAATCATTCCCAACAGATAACGAACGTGAAGAAGATGACACAATTAAGTTTTCATTTATTGGTCGACCAAATGTAGGTAAATCTTCTTTAGTTAACGCTATTTTGGGCGATGACAGAGTAATCGTTTCAGATATGCAAGGTACTACCAGAGATGCAATAGATACAAAGTATCATGATGATTTGCTTGATGAAGATTTTACAATCATTGACACTGCTGGTATTAGAAAAAGAGGAAAAGTATACGAAAATACTGAAAAGTACTCAGTTCTAAGAGCTTTAAGTGCAATTGATAAATCTGATGTCGTTTGTGTTGTTCTAAATGCTGAAGAAGGCATAAGAGAGCAAGACAAAAAAGTTGCAGGTTATGCGCATAATGCCGGTAAGGGTGTAATCATTTTAGTAAATAAATGGGATACTTTGAAAAAAGATACTCATACTATGAAAGATTTCGAAGATGAAATTCGTCGAGAATTTCAATATTTGTCATATTCACCAATAATTTTTACATCTGCTGTAAAAAATCAAAGATTAGACAAAATACCTGAACTTGTTGTTAGAGTAAATGAGAATAGGGAACGTAGAATACCTTCAGCAATTCTAAATGATCTGTTATTAAGAGCAACATCTATTGCACCTGCGCCAGTAGTAAAAGGTAAGAGATTACGTATTTACTATATGACACAAGTTGCAGTAGGACCGCCAACTTTCGTAGTATTTGTTAATGATAGTGAATTACTGCATTTTTCTTATGAAAGATTTTTAATTAATCAATTACGTGAAACATTTGATTTTGAGGGAACACCTATTAAAATATTGCCTAGAACCAGAAAATAGTAAAAATATAATTTAAAATTTTACTATTTATTAATTTTTTGGTTAAAAAACAACTTATTTTAATGGGAAACCCTTTAAAACGCTTGAAATAGGCGTTTCACTATGTTAATTTTTAGTAAGAATGATATGTAATGAGTTCATCGTTCATTTATTCTAAACAAACCTATTCCGGAGGAATTTAAAGTATGGCTAACAAAGCAGAACTTATCGATAGTGTAGCAAGCAAAACAGGCTTGACAAAGAAAGACGCAACTTCAGCAGTAGACGCTGTATTTGCTTCAATTCAAGAAAATCTAACAAAAGGTGAAAAAGTACAACTAATCGGCTTTGGTAACTTTGAAGTTCGTGATCGTGCAGCCCGTAAAGGCCGTAACCCACAAACTGGTGAAGAAATCAAAATTCCTGCAAGCAAAGTACCTGCATTCAAACCAGGTAAAGCTTTGAAAGATTCAGTTAAATAATTTACCTTTAAAGAGTGGTCTTATGACCGCTCTTTTTTCAATTTAATTAAATGGAGAAATATTTATGAGCAAAGCAGAGGAAGTCATGGAAAGTATCGATTCAGGAGATTACTCTGATATCGAAGTTAAAATTTTAGAATCAATTCAACAAGACGATGAACAGACACAATATTCTCTAGCTGAAACATTGATGAGTATTGGATTTACCGTACAGGCAAAAATTATATATGAGCACTTAAATGAACTGTATCCGACTGAGGGACAAATATTATCAAGATTAGCGGAAATATCAATTTCTGAAGATAATATGGATGAGGCTTTGGGTTATATATCAGAAATCACACCAGGTTCTGAAGCCTATGCCCAAAATCTCCTTGTATCAGCTGATATATATCAGGCACAAGGATTGTATGAGGTGAGTGAACAAAAGCTCTTAGAGGGGATTAGAATGTTCCCAGATGAAGAGGTATTTAAGTTTGCATTAGCAGAATTATATTTTGATGAAAATAAATTCAGTAGTGCTATAACTTATTATGATTTTCTTTTGGACGAGGATATCAAAACTTATTCAGGTATTTCTATCACAATGAGAAAAGCTAGTGCTTTGTCAGGTATCGGTGAATATGAGGAAGCCATTGAAGAATACAACAAACTTAATGCTCTAGAATTAAACGAGGACTCTCAATACCAATTAGGTTTCTTGTATAATCAAGTTAAAGATTATTCTAAGTCTATCTCCACGTTAGAAAGTCTTTTAGATACAAATAAAGACTACCCTACGGCATATGCGACATTAGCGGATGATTATCTTAATTTAAAGGATAATCAAGAAGCATTTAGATATGCCCAATTAGGATTAAATTTAAATGAGTTAGACGAAAATTTATATCGTATAGCATTTGAATCAGGTATTAACGAAAATCCAGACGAGGCATTATCTATAATCACTAAGGGTATAGAAACAGTAGAAAATCCATTACCACTGATTATCAGTTTAAGTGATTATTATATTTCTCATGGAAGATATCAGTTAAATCTTGATTTATTGGAAAACAGTGAACTAAATAATAACCCTAAATTAATTTGGAATTTGGCAAAATCTTATTTTGAACTGGGCGATATTAAGAAGTCTAAGGAATTCATTGTTACCGTGTTAGAAGATTATAAAGACAATTTAGATTATTTAACTGATTTGGTTCAAATATTACAGTCAACAGGGGATAATGATTTATTAAAAGTTGCTTTGCAACTCTACATAAAAATTAATCCTGATAACGAAGTAATGAATGATCTTTGGGAACAATTGAATTAATGAGGTTTATGAATTATGAAAATCACTCAATTACCAGAAGACTTTAAGACAGCACTGCCAATTTTAGAAGAGCTTGAAAATGCTAATTTTGAGGCTTATTTTGTTGGAGGTAGTGTCAGAGATCACATTTTGGATTTACCAATTCATGACGTTGATATTGCAACCAGTGCTTATCCTGAGGAGATCAAGCAGGTTTTTACTCATACTATTGATACCGGAATTCAGCATGGGACAGTAACTGTTTTATACAATAAAATTCCGTATGAACTAACCACATTTAGAACAGAGAGCGGTTATCAGGACTTTAGAAGACCTGATAAGGTAACTTTCGTCAGATCTTTAGAAGATGATCTTAAACGTCGAGATTTTACAATAAACGCATTAGCTGTTGATAGAATGGGTAATGTAATCGATAAGTTTAATGGTATTCAAGATTTAGATAATAAGATGATTAAAGCAGTAGGCGTAGCCTCTGAAAGGTTTCATGAAGATGCACTTCGCATGATGAGAGCAGTGAGATTTCAATCACAATTAAATTTTGAGATTGAAGAAGAAACAATTAAAGCAATTGAATCAAATTCTGAGCTTTTAGAAAAAATTGCTGTGGAACGTATCCGTGAAGAATTCATTAAGATGATGTTAAGTAATCATTGGCAAAAAGGATTTAAAGATATGATTGAAATGGAACTATCTGAGTACTGCCCAGAATTTAAGGGTAATAGTTCAAAGTTAAGATCATTGTTGAATTTTGATGAACTGTTATTTGAAGACGAAGAATCTATTTGGATGGGGCTTGGTTATGTACTTGAATTAAATTCAAGTGGACTCAATAAACTTTTAAGAAGTTGGAAAGTATCCAATAAAATACGTGAAGCTAGTGTTAATAGTTTTAAAATGTTGAAGCTGATTGAGGAAAATCAATTAGACACATATGATTTTTATAAGTTAGACATATCTAATTATGAACGAGTTAAAAAATTCAAAAACTATCTATCCATTGAAACTAATTTGGATGAGTTGAGTGATGAAATTAATAAAATTTCAATAAAAAATTCAAATGATATCAATTTTACTGGTCAAGATATAATGACTGTATTAGAGATAAAACCAGGACCTCAAATTGGTAATTACATGCTAAATATTGAAAAGGCTATCATATCTGGTACGATAGGAAATAATCATGATGAAATACGTGATTTTTTGTTATCAATTCGTTAATCATAAAGTACTTGCTGTGTTATTATAATTAAAGAAAGTATTTTTTATTTGAAAGGATGAATATTATGTCAAAGCACGTATTTAAAGAACTAAAATTTTATTTTAGAAATGATGATACATGGACTGTCGATCACGCAGAAATGAGTGATGTATGGATTTCACGTGTTACAACTAGTTATGGACGTATTTCAGGTGGACGTATGCAAGAGATACATCCATGTAAGAGTTTTAAGATTGAAATTCTTCCTGAAGCTGATTATATTAAGGACGCGGATGTTTCAACTGCTGCTATGGTAGATGGAATGTTCAACCGTGTAATTAAGTATCAAGATATTGAAAAATGCGAAATCGTTTTTGAAGATGAAAAAGATAAAGAACCTATGGAAATTTATTTCCCATTCAAAGCAAAAGACGCTGAAGAAATTGATAACGTTTATCAAACGTCTGCTATTTCAAAAGAAAATGGTAAACTTTACATAGTGATTGATGCTGAAGAAACAGTTTTGGATGTCTATAAAGGACAACTCTAAAAATAAGAAGCCCAATGGGGCTTTTTTTTATGCATTCAGTAACTTAAAATAGTATTTAATAATTAAATAAAGTGGTGAAAATGTGAAAACCTTAAATATAACAAATGCATCAAAGTCTTTTGGAGATAGAACCTTATTTTCTGATGTTTCATTTACGATAAATGAACACGATAGAATTGGTCTTTTAGGATTAAATGGTCAGGGTAAAACAACGTTATTAGATGGAATTGTTGATAGTTCATCATTGAATACTATAAATATTGAAAAACCTAAAAACTATAAAATTAATTATTTAAAACAACAACCAGAGTTGAATGAAGAGCATTCTGTGATTGATGCTGTATTTGAAGGAGATAACGAGAATTTTAGATTAATCAAACAATATGAATTAGCTTTAGACGAATTTAACAAAAATTCTGAGAATAAAAAAGTTCAAGATGAATTTTTTAAATTACAAGAAGAAATGAATGCTAAGGATGCTTGGCAGATAGAATCTGATGTAAAAACAATCTTGAACAAACTTGGTATTACTGAACTAGGTACTATCATAAAAAATCTTTCAGGTGGTCAACAAAGAAGAGTTGCTTTAGCACAAACGTTAATTTCTGATGCTGATTTACTGATATTAGATGAGCCAACTAACCACTTAGATTACGAAGTTATTGAGTGGCTAGAATCATACTTGAATAAATTTCAGGGTTCTCTTTTATTTGTTACTCATGATCGTTATTTCTTGAATAAAGTGACAACTAGAATTTTAGAGTTAGAAAATCAACATATCATTGAATATGATGGGAATTACGAAAAATATTTACAACAAAAAGCAGCAAATGAAGAGATTAGTGCTGCTGAACAACAACACAAAACTCAACTATTTAAAAAAGAATTAGAATGGATGAGGGCAGGTGTTAAGGCTAGGGGAACTAGACAACAGGCCAGAGTGGATAGATTTAAAAATTTAAAGGATGACCTTTCAAATCAACCAGGTTCTCAAAAGGAAATGTCAATCGATATTGCTCAAAAGAGACTTGGAAATGATGTTTTTGAGATCAAAGATGCTAATTATGAAGTAGATGGACACAAGATAGTTAGTGATTTTAGTTATTTAATAAATAATGGTGATCGTATAGGAATTACTGGTTCTAATGGATCTGGTAAAACATCATTTTTAAATATCTTAGCTGGCAGAAATCAATTAGACTCTGGAATTTTTAAAATTGGTCAAACAGTAAGTATTGGTTACTACACACAACATACAGAGAAAATGGATCCAGAAAAACGTGTTATTAGATATCTTGAAAGTATTGGTCAAGGTGTTAAAAATACAAGTGGATATTCAATGTCCGCTTCTCAATTGCTGGACACCTTTAAGTTTGATCATAAGATGCAGGGTGCTTATATTAGAGAGTTATCAGGTGGAGAGAAAAGAAGGCTTTACTTATTGGCAATTCTTATTCAACAACCAAATGTTCTATTACTTGATGAACCAACAAATAACTTAGATATTGGTACTCTAACTATTTTGGAAAACTATCTTGATAATTTTGAAGGAACAATTTTGGCAGTATCTCATGATCGCTACTTCTTAGATAAGGTTGCAGATAAACTACTAATTTTTGAAGGTAATGGTAAAATTTCTGAGAGTTACTTGAGTTATTCTGAGTATCTCGCAGAAATTAAAACAAAACAAAAAGATAAAGCTGTGGTAACTGAAAATGTAAAATCAGATACTGATGAATCAAAAGAAAAAACTAAGTTGACGTATGCAGAAAAAATTGAATTAGAAAAATTAGAACCAAAAATTGAAAAAATTGATGAAGAATTAACGAATTTAAAATTAGAACTAGAAAACTCAGACAATGGCTATCAGGAATTAATGGATTATCAAAAGCAATACGATGAAAAATCTAAAGAAGCAGATGAACTGATGGAACGCTGGGAATATCTTAGTGAGTTTGCATAGGAGAGTCTTATGAATGAAGATCAATATTTGACGCTTTTAAGAAGTGTT
Organism: Companilactobacillus metriopterae; assembly: GCF_002762335.1. Taxonomy (NCBI): domain Bacteria; kingdom Bacillati; phylum Bacillota; class Bacilli; order Lactobacillales; family Lactobacillaceae; genus Companilactobacillus; species Companilactobacillus metriopterae. Next base: position 975,480 of record NZ_CP024610.1, read on the forward strand.
CTTGAAACCGGTGATAAGAAAACAGACCGTACAGGTACAGGAACTATCAGTAAATTTGGTTACCAGATGAGATTTGATTTAAATGAATCATTTCCTATTTTGACGACAAAAAAAGTTCCCTTCGGTTTGATTAAAAGTGAATTATTATGGTTTTTACATGGTGATACTAATATTAAATATTTACTAGAGCATAAAAATCACATATGGGACGAGTGGGCATTTAAAAAATATGTTGAAAGTTCAGATTATACTGGTCCAGATATGACTGATTTTGGTATAAGATCTCAAAAAGATCCCATATTTGCTGAAGAATATCACAATCAGATGAATTTATTTGACGAAAAAATTTTAAATGATGATTCATTTGCTAAAAAATATGGTGATTTAGGATTTGTTTATGGAGCTCAATGGCGACATTGGCAAAAACGTGATGGTGGATTTATAGACCAAATTGCTAATGTTATTGATCAAATTAAAAAAACTCCTGATTCTAGAAGATTAATTGTCAGTGCTTGGAATCCTGAAGATGTTCCAACCATGGCACTTCCACCATGTCATTCATTGTTTCAGTTCTATGTAAATAATGGAAAATTATCTTGTCAGCTTTATCAGCGAAGTGGGGATCTATTTTTAGGTATTCCATTTAATATTGCAAGCTATGCACTTCTTACACATTTGATTGCACGTGAATGTGGACTACAAGTTGGAGAATTTGTCCATACAATTGGAGATGCACATATTTATTCCAACCACATAGAACAAGTTAAGGAACAATTGAGCAGAACACCATCTTCATTAAAACCTCAATTGAAAATTAATGGTGACAAGAGCATATTTGATCTTGATGTAACAGATATTGAGTTGGTGAATTATGACCCACAACCAGCTATTAAAGCTGTAGTGGCAGTATAGGAGATATTGTAATGATAGGATTTGTTTGGGCAGAGGATATTAATCATATTATTGGTAATCAGGGACATCTCCCTTGGGTTCTCCCAGATGATATGAAAAGATTCAAAGATTTAACAACAGGGAATGTAATATTAATGGGACGTAAGACGTACGAGAGTTTTCCCAATGGTTCATTACCTAATCGCAAAAATATTATACTTTCCAGAGATTCTAATTATTCTGCCGACTCTGAAGCTATTGTGGTTCATTCTAAAGAAGAATTGTTCCACCATGTGAACTTGGATGATAAGATCATGGTAATTGGTGGTAGAGGTGTATTTGAGTTGTTTAAAGGCGATGTGGATTACTTATATGTCACAAAAATAGATCATTCATTTGAAGGTGACGTAAAAATGATCCCGATAGACTATTCTAAGTTTGAATTAGTCGAAAAAAAAGAAGGTATTGTTGATGATAAAAATCATTACCAACATACCTTCGAAACTTATAAACGTATTAACTAACATATAGATAAACTGAGAAGTACATAAATGCTGTTCCAATAAGAACAAAAATATGCCAGATTACGTGGACATACTTTAGATTTTTAATAAGATAAACACACGCACCTAGTGTGAAAGCAATTCCACCAGCTATTAATAGATAAATTCCCGTAGCACCTATAGAAATAAATAGAGGGTGCATTGCGACAACTATGGCCCATCCCATAAGTACATATAACATTGTTTCAATAAATTGATATTTTCCAACGTTAAATATCTTGTATAAAATTCCACAGATGGCTAGCAACCAGATGATTGAAAGTAAAATAATACCAAATGCAGTACCACGTAAACCAATCAAACAATAAGGTGTATATGTCCCTGCAATCATTAAAAATATAGAACTATGGTCAAAAATCTGGAAAACAGGTTTAGCTTTTGTGAAGTACAAACTATGAAATAATGTAGAACTTAAATATAAAAAGAATAAAGTGAATGCGTAGATTGAAAAAGCAGTTATTGCTAAGGGATCATGCATTTTTGCACCTTTTATGATAATGAAAACAGATGCAATTATTGCAAGGATAATTCCTATCCCATGGGTTACTGCACTAAAAACTTCATTAGTGATTATATAAGTTTTGGAAAAACTATTATTATTATTTTTCAATTGATTATTTTTTTCACTCAAATTATTAATTTACCTTCTTTAAATAGAATGTTAATACATATAGTTTACTCTAAAATTAGATTTTTTTTTTGTAAATCTGTTATAATTTATAAAAAGTAATAAACATGAACGAAAGTTGGAAAAAATGGGTAAGGTAAAAATTATCACAGATTCATCAGCACAACTTACTGATGAAGAAATTAAAGAAAATAATATCGGTGTAGTTCCTCTAACAATTACAATCGATGATGAAACCTTTGTAGATGGAGTTGACATTTCTCATGAAGAATTTGTTCAAAAAATGCATGCTTCAAAAGATTTGCCTACAACATCACAACCTTCAATTGGAACATTTATGGATGTGATTGATAATATTTCTGATGAATATACTGAAATATTATCTTTGAATATGACAGAATCTATCAGCGGTACAGTTAATGCAGCAAAACAAGTTATAGAAATGACTGACAAGAAAATGACAGTTATTGATACAAATTTCACTGATAGAGCAATGTCGTTTCAAGTTATTGAAGCTGCTAAAATGTCTGAAGCAGGTAAGAGTCTTGAAGAGATTACAGCTAGATTAGATGAAATTCGTGCTAATACTCGTTTATACATGGGTGTTACTACAATTGAAAACATCTTAAAAGGTGGAAGACTAAGTAGATTTGCTGGTACCTTATCATCACTTCTTAATATCAATTTAGTATTAACTCTGAAGAATAATAGTTTGGATATTGCTAAACGTGGACGTGGTCGCAAAGTCATTGATAATTACCTTAAGGGTGTGATTGATGAAATTAAGGGACTAGATAATATCAAATCTATTGGAATTTCATATGTAGATAACATGGATTTTGTTAATGAACTTCAAGAAAAAATTAAAGAAGTTCACCCAGATCTTCCAATCTTGATTAGAGTTACAAGTCCTGTAATTGCAACACACGCTGGACGTGGAGCGTTTGCTATAGAATTTTATACTGACTAAAACTGGTGAACTTTCATCAGTTTTTTTTTGAGGAATGGAAAGTTTATGAAAAAGAAAACTATATATATTATATCTGCAATAGTTATCGTTTTAATTGGTTGTGGTATTGGTGGATATTTTTATTACCAACAACAGAATCAAGAAACACAGCAAATCACTAAATCAAAAAATAAAACTACTAAAAAGAGTGAAAAAGTTGCCAAAAAAACTAGTGTTTCTATAGTTGCAGTTGGTGATTCCTTGACACAAGGAGTTGGTGATACTAGCAAAAATGGAGAGGGTTATGTAACTCGCTTAAGCAAAAAGATCTCAAAGAAGTACAAAGTTAAAACCTCTACACATAATTATGGTGTTTCAGGTGATACAAGTACTCAAATTATGAAAAGAATTGATAATAATGATAAGATGCATAGCGATTTGAAAAATGCAGATATAATTACAGTTACTGTAGGTGGAAATGATTTCATGCATTTGTTACAAAAAAAAGGGCTTGATTTGACTTCAAAAGATATATCTACTGAAGAAGGCAATTTTGATAAACGTCTTGTAAAGTTATTAGATGACTTGAGAACTTACAACAAGAATGCCCCCATTTATCTTATAGGAATATACAATCCATTTAGTATTTATTTATCTAATGTTACAGGTGCTACATCTGCATTTAAAAAGTGGAATGAGTCTTCTGAAAATGTTACAAAAGATATGTCAAATGTACACTTTGTTGATATCAATAAAGTGTATGCAAGTAAGTATGCGATAAATGTAACTAAGAAGACCGGTTCTAATCCTTACTTATTTGACGAAGATCATTTTCACCCAAATTCTATTGGATATGATATGATGACAAATAAAATATTTAAAGAAGCCAAGAAAACTGATAAAGAATGGATTGATAAGTAAATGAAAAAAAGAAATTATTGGATGTATGCTTTTATAACTTTAGTAAGTGTTCTAGTAATTTTTCTATTGTTTTTAGGGACTAAAATATTTAGTTCACCAAGTGAAAAATATGAAGTAACTTCTAAAATTCAAAATGAAAATTCTGAAGTTTTTAAAGTTACAATGAACAAGAAACAAGCCAATCAGATGGCTGAGTATTATTTGAAGAACACTTTAAATAATGGAAAAACCGAATATCAGTTTAAGGTAAAAGACGATGCTGAATTAAGTGGTGATGCTGATTTCTTGGGCTCTAAAATTCACTTTGTTATTGAACTAAAACCATATGCAAAGACAAATGGTGACGTGCTATTAAAAGCTACAAAAATTAAATTGGGTGATATATCACTTCCAATATCATTTGTTCTAAACTATGTAAATAACATGTATAATATCCCAGATTGGGTATCAATTAATTCTAAGGATAAGACTATCTTAATGAAATTTACTGAATATAAAACAAAAGATGGATATGGTATTAGAGCCAAGAAAATAGACTTAAAGAACGATGTTTTAAAATTTGATATGTTTAATTCTAAAATTACAGGAAACTAGGTGATTTTATGAGAAGAAGTTTTTATACTTACTTAATGACTTTGAGAAATGCTGAGAGTGTCGAGCCAGAAGCAGAATTTGCTAACAATGCCTTCTATGATCATTCTTTCCCAAAGCAAGAACAAAATTATGAAAAAATTTCAGAGTACTTGGAATTGAATGCTAACTATTTACCAAGTATGAGTATATTTGATGAAGTTTTTGAAAAGTATAAAGAAAATGATAAAAAATAGACTACTGCATATGCAGTAGTTTATTTTTTAGAAATATTGGTATGATAGGTCCAACATAGTTATAATTAAATTAAGAATATTTTTACAAGTTTAAGGAGGTAGACTTTATGGTTTTACAGTGGTATCCAGGTCATATGAATAAAGCAAAAAATCAAGTTCAAGATCGATTGAAACAAGTGGATATTGTTCTAGAGATTGTAGATGCTAGATTACCGTTTTCTTCAAGAAACCCCGTTCTAGAAGATATAATTGGTCAAAAGAAACACATAATTATCTTAAATAAATCTGATTTAGCAGATCCTCAGAGAACTAAAGAATGGAAATTGAGTTTTCAACAAGAAGGATTGGCAGTAATTGATTTAGATGCAAAACATACAAATGCTTTAGGAAAAATAAATAGTGCAATCAGAAGAGAATTGTCTGAAAAAATTGCCAAGTATGAAAACAATGGTGTTAAAAACTATCAAATTAAGGCTATGTGTGTAGGAATTCCTAATGTTGGTAAATCAACTATTTTGAACAAAATGGTTGGAAAAAATGTTGCGGTTACTGGAAATAAACCAGGTGTCACAAAGAATCAAAATTGGCTAAAAACAAGTGTAGGAATTGATTTATTAGATACTCCCGGTATTTTGTGGCCCAAAATCGATGATAATCGTGTAGGTTTAAAATTAGCCTTGTCAGGCGCTATTAAGGATCAAATTTTTGCACCAGATGATGTGGCAATATTTGCATTGTCATTTTTAGAATCATTTTATTTGGATAGTTTATTAACCGTGTATAATATAGAACCCAATGATTTAAGGAACAAAACTACACCTGATATATTGATGTTCCTAACAAATAAATTTGGCTATAAAGACGACTATGATCGTGCAGCACGCAAGATTATTAACGATGTTAGAAAGTTGAAGTTTGGTTCAGTTACTTTTGATGTGCCAGGTGAATTTTATGAAGAATAGCGAATACACTATTTCTGAAATAAAAAGTATCTTGCAAGATTCTCCAAGTGAAGATCAATTAAAGCACTTTCGTGAAGATAAACGAGCTGGAGTAATAAAAATATTAGAGCAATATAATAGAAGAAAACTTCAGTATGAAAATCAAATTCTCAAATTTGAAACTAAAAAAAAGTTTGAAGAACCTTTTTGGGATAGGGGGTTATACGTTGCTGGTGTTGACGAAGTAGGTAGGGGACCACTTGCTGGTCCTGTCGTCAGTGCTGCAGTTATCTTGCCTAAAAATAATACATTAATAGATGTTGATGATTCCAAAAAATTATCTGCAAAAAACCGTTTGGAAATATACAATCAAATATGTGAGCAAGCAGTTGATATAAGTGTTTCTATAGGGTCAGTTGAATTAATTGACCGAGAAAATATATATCATGCTACTGAACTAATTATGAAAGACGCTATTGATAGTCTTTACATAAAACCCAATCATATTTTAGTAGATGCTATGACTATTCCAGTTGACATTGAACAAACAAAGCTGATTAAGGGAGACGCTAAATCAATTTCTATTGGTGCTGCAAGTATCGTGGCAAAAGTAATGCGTGATAACTTAATGAATTATTATGATCGAAAGTATCCAGAATTTAAATTCAAAAAGAATGATGGTTATGGAACAAAAGATCATTTGGATGCACTAAATAAATATGGAAGAACTCCGATACATCGTATGAGTTTTTCACCAGTCAAAAAAAGCACTAAACTGTATTAACACCATTTTTCGTAATTTTAAAATAAAAGTGGTGTTTTTATTATGGAAAATTTTACTGAGTTCTTAATTAAGTGTCGTTATACACAAACTCTATCAAACCAAAATCTACTTAGTATTATTGATATATATTTAAAAAATGAAAATTACGAAAATATAGTATTTGATTTTCTATTGTTAAAATTAGGTACTGAGAAATTCGAAAAATTTACAGAAAAATTTGACTCTATTGCTGAAATACAGGAAAAGGCTATCACTTTTATAGATTCCAAATATCCTGAACAGCTCAGACAAATATATAACCCACCAGCTTTGCTTTTTTATAGAGGAGATATAAGTCTTTTAGAGACAAAGTGTTTAGGAGTTGTTGGATCTAGGAAAGCAACAAAATATGGTGAAAAATGCTGTAATAACTTTATGCCTAATCTTGTTGGAGAGTACACAATTGTAAGCGGACTGGCTAAAGGGATAGATGCCATGGCACATGTTGCCGCACTTAATAATAATGGCAAAACAATTGCTGTTTTGGGGAATAGTTTAGATATCTATTATCCTAAAATAAATGAATCTGTTCAAAAAGAAATATTTGAAAAAGGTTTAGTTATTACTGAATATCCTTCAGGTTCAAAAATCAATCGTTGGCATTTTCCTCAAAGGAATAGAATTATTTCAGGATTATCAGAAAAAGTTATAGTAGTTGAAGCTGAGGAAAGAAGTGGTGCTTTAATAACTGCCGACTTAGCTTTAGAAAATAATAGAGATGTTTTGGCGGTGCCTGGAAGAGTTGATTCTAAACTATCTGCAGGCTGTAATAAATTGATAGAACAAGGTGCTATTCCACTAATTAATTTAAATAATTTTTAGACTTTACTTTCTAAATTTGAAAATTAATGTATCATTTAGTTTGACAAAATTGTAAATGGTAATTAATATATCATCTCAGTAGAACCAATTTGGAAAGGAGCACTATACGTGCCACAACAAAAAAACCTAGTAATAGTAGAGTCACCATCAAAAGCTAAGACAATTGAAAAATATTTAGGTAGAAATTATCATGTTATCGCTAGTTTAGGTCATGTCCGAGATCTTCCTAAGAGTCGCATGGCAATTGATTTTGAAAATGATTATGAACCACAATATATTTCTATTCGAGGCAAAGGTCCTGTAATTAAGGACTTGAAAAAAGAAGCCAAAAAAGCAAAAAATGTTTATCTTGCAGCCGATCCGGATCGTGAAGGGGAAGCCATTGCATGGCATGTTTCACATCTCTTAGATTTAGATCCAGAGGGTAAAAATCGAGTTGTATTCAATGAGATTACTAAAGATGCAGTAAAGCAAGCATTTAAAAATCCAAGAAGTATTGATATGAAACTTGTTGATGCTCAACAAGCTCGTCGAGTTTTGGATAGAATTGTTGGATACTCAATCTCACCTATTCTTTGGGCTAAAGTCAAAAAAGGTCTTAGTGCTGGACGTGTTCAATCCGTAGCACTAAGACTTGTAATTGATAGGGAAAACGAGATTAAAAAATTCGTCCCAGAAGAGTACTGGACAATTGAATCTACGTTCAAAAAAGGCAAGAGTAAATTTACTGCTAATTTCTATGGATTAGATGGTAAGAAACTAAACTTGAATGATAATGATGGAGTTCAAGAAGTCTTAGGACGAGTTGATAAAAAAAGTAAATTTAATATAGATAAAGTTACTAAAAAAGAACGCAAGAGAACTCCTGCTGCACCATTTACAACAAGTTCACTTCAACAAGAAGCCAACAAGAGATTGAACTTTAAGACTCGTAAGACTATGATGATTGCTCAGCAATTGTATGAAGGAATTAATCTTGGACGTAAGGAAGGTACTGTTGGTTTAATAACTTATATGCGTACTGATTCAAAACGTATATCAAGTATTGCTCGTGCCGAAGCATCAGAGTTCATTCATGAAACTTATGGTGAAGAATACGCTGCCGAAAAGTTAAGACACGACAAAAATCAAGAAGGTGCACAAGATGCCCATGAAGCTATTAGACCTTCATCAATTCTAAGAACACCCGAATCTCTTAAAGACATACTTTCAAGAGATCAGTTCAGATTATATAGTCTGATATGGTCAAGATTTGCTGCTTCTCAAATGACACCTGCAGTTTATGACACTATGTCAGTTGATTTATCACAATCAGGTGTAATGTTTAAAGCAAGTGGTTCTAAACTGAAATTTGCTGGTTACCAAAAGGTTTATCAAAATTCTTCTGATAGTGGTAAAGACAACATTTTACCGGATTTAAAAGAATCAGACCAAGTTGATTTAGTATCAAATGATCCGGCACAACATTTTACTCAACCACCTGCAAGATTTACTGAAGCTTCATTAGTTAAGACTCTTGAAGAAAACGGTGTAGGACGACCATCTACATATGCGCCCACTATTGATACAATTCAAAGAAGATATTATGTAAAACTAAATGGTAAAAGCTTTGAACCTACAGAATTAGGGGAAATAGTAGACGATCTAGTGCAAAACTACTTCCCTGATATTGTGGATACCGATTTTACTGCTAATTTAGAAACAGAATTAGATAATATTGAAGAAGGCAAAGAAGATTGGGTTAAGGTAGTAGATCGATACTACAAACCATTTGCCAAAGAACTAGAATCAGCTGAAGAAAAGATTGAAAAAATTCAAATCAAAGATGAACCAGCCGGCATAGATTGTGAAATCTGTGGAGCACCTATGGTTATTAAAATGGGACGTTTTGGTAAATTCTTTGCATGTTCTAGATTCCCAGATTGTCGAAACACAAAGGCAATTGTTAAAGAAATCGGTGTTACTTGTCCACAATGTAAAGAAGGACAAGTTATTGAACGAAAATCTAAGAAAAATAGAACTTTCTATGGTTGTTCAAGATATCCAGATTGTGATTTTGTAACTTGGGATAAACCAGTAGGTCGTGATTGTCCAAAAGATGGTCACTACTTAGTTGAAAAGAAGGTCAAAGGTGGTCGCCAAGTACTATGTCCAAATGGAGATTATGAAGAGGAAGTTCAAAAATAGTGGATAATCAAGAGTTAATTGATAAATTCATTGAAAATTTAACTGTCAATCATCATTATTCAGACGAAACAAAAAAGTCTTATCTTGAAGATATCAAGAGCTTTAGAAGTTTCTTAGAAAATAATGGCGGATTTGAAAACTTTGCTAAAGTTAACAAATTGGATGTAGAAACTTTTCTTAGTTACATGGAAGATAAGGATTATGCAAAAGAGACAGTTGCTAGAAGGATCTCAGGATTGAGGTCCTTTTATAGTTTTATGAAAAAAAATTCAATGATAGAAACAAATCCGTTTGATATTGTAAGATTAAGAAATAAAGGTCGAAGACTTCCACATTTTTTCTATGAAGAAGAAATAAATCAATTATTCAAAGCAGTTGAAGGTGATGATCCCTTATCACAAAGAAATTCTGCACTTCTTGAAATACTTTATGCAACAGGCATGCGTGTCAGTGAATGTGCCAACTTGCAAGAAGATCAGATTGATTTTACGAATGGTATTATATTAGTTCATGGTAAGGGTGATAAGGATCGATATGTACCTTTTGGAACTTTTGCCCAAGATTCTCTTAGATTTTATATAGAAAATGGTAGAATAGACTTAATGGCAAAATATAATGAAAATCATAATTATATTTTTGTCAATAATAGAGGTAAACCTATCACCAGTCGAGGTATAGAATATATTCTTGATCAAATTATCAAGAAAACTAGCTTGACTGCTGATATTCATCCCCATATGATTAGGCATACATTTGCTACTCATATGCTAAATAATGGGGCTGATTTACGAACTGTTCAAGAATTATTAGGACATTCGAGTTTATCTACTACGCAAATATATACCCATGTAACCATGGATCATTTGCAAAGTGACTATAAAAAATATTTTCCTAGATGAGGTAATGAAATGACAACAATCGTAGCTGTTAAGCATGACGGACATACTGCAATTGCAGGTGATGGTCAAGTAACAATGAGTGAAAAATTCATCATGAAGGGTACTGCACATAAAGTGCGTCGTATCTTTGATGATCAAGTAGTTATTGGTTTCGCCGGTGGTGTTGCAGATGCAATTACTCTTCAAGACTGGTTAGAAAAGAAACTAAAAGAATATTCAGGTAATTTACAACGTGCTGCTGTTGAATTAGCACAAGATTGGCGTAAAGATCCATCATTACAAAAATTAGAAGCAATGTTGTTAGCTATGAATAAAGAAACATTGTTACTTATTTCTGGTAGTGGTGAAGTTATTGAACCTGATGAAGATGTTGTTGCAATTGGTTCTGGTGGTAACTTTGCACAAGCTGCTGCTATTGGATTACAACGTCATGCAAAAGATATGGATGCAGAAGAAATAGCTGTTGAATCCATCAAAATTGCATCTGAAATTGATATTTTTACAAACAATAATATTATCTCTGACAAATTTTAATTAAAGGAGTCTTAAAATATGACCCAAATGTTAACACCCAAAGAAATCGTTTCAAAACTAGATAATTATATTATCGGTCAAAATGATGCTAAAAAGGCTGTTGCTATTGCTTTGTATAACAGATATCGTCGTATGCAAGTAACTGATAGTCTAAAACAAGAAATTACACCCAAAAATTTACTAATGATTGGACCTACTGGTGTTGGTAAAACAGAAATTGCTAGACGTCTAGCAAAAATTGTTAATGCACCATTTGTCAAAGTTGAAGCGACTAAATTTACTGAAGTTGGATATGTTGGACGAGATGTTGAATCTATGGTTCGTGATCTAGCTGATGTTGCTGTAAAAATGGAAGAAGATGATCGCATTGAAGAGATGAGATCAAAAGTTTCTAAAAAAGTTGATAAAAAATTAGTTAAATTGTTAGTTCCTGGACAAGAAAAGAAACAAAAGAATAATGACAATGGCATGAACTTTGGTGACATGATGTCTATGTTTGGTAACCTACAATCTGGTAATATCGGAGACGTTTTAGGTGGAAACAACGATGACGCCAATGATGACCCTGATAATAATAAAGATGTAACAGATAAGATTAGAAATGAAAGATTATCTGTAAAAGAAAAATTAGATCAAGGCTTACTTGAAGATGAAGAAGTAACAATTGTTGTTGAAGAATCTAAAAAAGCACCAATGAATGATCAAATGAACCAAATGGGTATCGATGTTGGTGAAATGATGGGTGCTATGATGCCTAAAAAAATGATTTCAAGAACATTACCAGTAAGAGAAGCTCGTGAAGTTCTAATTCAACAAGAAGCACAAAAGAATATTGATCATGATGCTGTATATCAAGCAGCTATTGATAGAACTCAAAATAACGGAATTATTTTTATAGATGAGTTTGATAAAATTGCTGGAAATGAGAAGAAGCAATCAGGTGAAGTCTCTCGTGAAGGTGTTCAAAGAGATATTCTTCCAATAGTTGAAGGTTCTCAAATTAATACTAAATACGGTCCTGTAAATACAGATCATATTTTATTTATTGCTTCAGGTGCTTTCGCAGAAAGCAAACCAAGTGATTTGATTGCAGAATTGCAAGGTCGTTTCCCAATTCGTGTTGAATTGAAAGACCTAACAGAAGAAGATTTTGTTCAAATTTTAACTCAACCAAGCAATTCACTTACAAAACAATACGTTGCTCTTACAAGAGCAGATGGTCTAAACTTAACATTTACTCAAGAATCTATTGAAGAAATTGCTAAGGTATCATTTGACTTGAATAATACAAATCAAAATATTGGTGCCAGAAGACTATCAACTGTTTTGGAAAGAATTCTTTCTGAAATCCTATTTGAAGGTCCTGATATGCAAATGGGTGATGTAACAATTACTCAAGAATATGTCCAAGAACGTGTTGGTGAAATTGTATCTGATAGAGATCTTTCAAGATACATTCTATAGGAGACTGATTGAATGGGACTTTATGAAATAAAAAATGATTTTTTAACTGCTAATATTAACTCTCTTGGTGCTGAAGTTTACAGTGTCAAGAATGAATCAGGAACTGAATTTATTTGGCAAGCAGAGCAGGATGTATGGGGACGCCATGCACCTATTCTCTTTCCAATTGTTGGACGTTTGAAAGATGATTACTACAAAGTAGACGGTAATGATTATCAAATGGGACAACATGGTTTTGCTAGAGATAGAGAGTTTGAAGTTACATCTCAAACAGAAACAATGCTGGAATTTACACTTGAATATGATGATGAATCACTTACAAGTTATCATTATAAATTTAGTTTGAAAGTAGTCTATCAATTAATTAAAGATAGTTTACAAATTAGCTATTTGGTTGATTCACTTGAATCAGAAAAAATTATGAATTTTTCTGTTGGGGCTCATCCAGGATTTAATATACCTTTTGATAATCAGTTAGAATATGAAGATTATCAAATCAAATTAGAACCACAAGAAACTCTTAATCGTATTCCACTAAAAGAATCTAATATTGATTTAAGCAAGGAATTTAGTGTTGATAATCAAAATGAACACTTAACTCATGATTTATTTAAAAATGATGCTATAATCTATCGTTTAAATAATCCACTAGTAATTTCAATTTCTTCAGAACAATCAGAACATTCAATTACTTTGGATACTGGAAATGCTAAGTTTGTTGGATTATGGTCACAATATCCTAGTGAAGGTAACTTTGTATGTATTGAACCTTGGTGGGGGATAGCAGATAAAGTAGATACTGATCACAATTTTGAAACTAAGTATGGTATTAACAAATTGAATCCAAAAGAAAGATTCGAAGCTTATTACAGTATTTCGTTCAAATAAAAACATCCTACACAATTTGTGTAGGATGTTTTTCTATATATTCAGAATATTATTTATTTTGTTGTTGTTTTTTATATCTAAGTCCAATAGGTACCAAATTCTCAGTACCGTTGAGAAGTCTTTTTATATTTGGTATATGTCTAATGTAAACAATAACCGCAACAATACATGCAGCTGTCGATAATACCCAATCGTGCATGAAGAAAGTTGATATGGCAAAAACTAGAACGGTAACTAAACTTGCCACACTTACCATACTTGTAAGATAAACAATTGAAGCTAAACATATAAAACAAATTAAAAATAATATTGGACTGTATGCCAATAATATTCCAGCACTTGTTGCAACAGCTTTACCACCACGAAACTTCAAAAATATAGAGAAAACATGTCCAATAACAGCAAAAATACCTACAAATAAAATGAGATAATGATCTAAACCAAAGAAAGTTGGCATTAAAGCACCAAGTGTTCCTTTAAGAATATCCATAATTAAAACTGATGTACCAGCTACTGGCCCGAAAACTCTATAGGTATTTGTTGTGCCGACGTTTCCACTACCATAGTCGAAAATATTTTTTTTGAAAAAGATTTTGCCAACGAGGTATGCAGAAGGGAATGAACCAACTAAATATGCCAAAATAATAGATATAAAAAGTTTCATAAAATTTCACATTCTTTTCTTCGTATTTTTAATAAATAAAAGCAATTAAAACTTATCCTATACATTATCTAATAAATCTCCAAAAATTAAAAGATAAGACTTAACTTATAGGAATATAGATGAGAACCTCTGGAAAGTGTTATAATCTTAAGATATGTAAAAAAAATTTAACAAAAAGGAATGAGTGAAATGCCTAAATCATCTTATGATGACTCGTCAATTCAAATTCTAGAGGGCCTTGAGGCTGTTAGAAAAAGACCTGGTATGTATATCGGATCAACAGATTATCGTGGTTTGCATCATCTAGTTTATGAAATAGTTGATAATGCAGTTGATGAAGCATTATCGGGCTTTGGTGACGAAATCAATGTAACAATTAACAAAGATAACAGTATTACAGTAGTTGACCATGGCCGTGGAATGCCTACAGGAATGCACTCTTCTGGAAAACCAACAATTGAAGTAATTTTAACTGTACTTCATGCAGGTGGTAAATTTTCAGAAAATTCTTATAAAACTTCCGGTGGTCTACATGGGGTTGGTTCATCAGTAGTTAATGCATTATCTGAATGGATGACTGTTAGAGTTGTCCGTGATGGACAAGTTTATGAAGAAAGATTTGAAAATGGTGGACATCCTGTAGGAACTTTGAAGAATACTGGAACCACTAAAGAATCTAATGGAACCACTATTAGTTTTAAACCTGATCCAGAAATTTTTCAAACTATAAAATATAACTATGATACTTTAGCTGAAAGATTAAGAGAATCAGCATTTTTACTTAAGGGTGTAAAGTTTACAATTACCGATAAACGTGGAGAAGAAGACAAGACCGAAGTCTTTTATTACGAAGATGGTATTCAATCTTTTGTTAAATATCTAAACGAAGATAAAGATACTATCGGTGGAATTTTCTACATTGAAGGAACAAATAGTGATATTGAAATAGAATTTTCTGGTCAATATAATGACGGATACTCGGAAAATGTTATCTCATTTGTTAATAACGTTCGTACTGTGGACGGTGGAACACACGAAGCCGGTATGAAATCAGGTCTTACCAAAGCATTTAATGACTATGCGCGAAAGATCGGACTTTTAAAGGAAAATAGTAAAAATTTAGAGGGTACTGATATTCGAGAAGGATTATCAGCTATAATTTCTGTCAGAATTCCTGAAGAATTATTACAATTTGAAGGTCAAACAAAGGGTAAACTAGGAACACCTCAAGCAAGATCAGCAGTTGATCAACTAGTTTACGAACAAATGAATTTCTTCTTGATGGAAAATGGTGAACAAGCACAAACACTTGTTAAAAAAGCTATCAAAGCACGTGAAGCACGTGAAGCTGCACGAAAAGCACGTGAGAATTCACGTAATGGAAAGAAAAACAAAAAAAATGATGGATTACTATCAGGTAAACTAACACCTGCACAGTCTAAAAATTCATCTTTAAATGAATTGTTTCTTGTCGAGGGTGATTCTGCCGGAGGTTCAGCAAAACAGGGTAGAGACCGTAAATTTCAAGCTATTTTGCCATTGAGAGGTAAGGTATTAAACACTCAGAAAGCAAAATTAGAAGATATCTACAAAAACGAAGAAATTAATACAATGATTTATACAATTGGTGCCGGTGTAGGTGCTGAATTTAATCTTGAAAATAGAAATTATGACAAAGTTATTATCATGACCGATGCCGATGATGATGGATCTCATATTCAAATTTTGTTACTTACATTTTTCTATAGATATATGAGACCACTAGTTGAAGCTGGACATGTATATATTGCTTTACCACCTCTATATAAACTTCAAAAGGGTAGAGGTGCAAAACAAGTTATCGATTATGCATGGACTCCTGATGAATTAAAAGAGGGTATTAAAAAAATCGGTAAGGGTTATGACCTTCAAAGATTTAAAGGACTGGGTGAAATGAATGCTGACCAGTTATGGAATACTACAATGGATCCGGAAACAAGAATGTTAATTCGTGTAAATATTGATGATGCAGCTCTTGCCGAAAGACGAGTTACAACACTAATGGGTGACAAAGTTCAGCCTAGACGTGATTGGATTGAAAAAAATGTTAGATTTAATGGTAGTGAAGAAGGGGATAATATTCTTGAAAAGGTTGATGAATCCACTGACTCTACTATTGAATTAGATGATCTATTGAATAAGGAAGAGGGTGAATAATTTGGCAAATGGTACTCCTAAAATTCAAGATCTTTCTTTAGAAAAAATTATGGGAGATCGATACGAAAGATATTCACGATCAATTATTCAAGAGCGTGCTCTTCCTGATATTCGTGATGGTCTAAAACCTGTTCAACGTAGAATTTTATATTCTATGAATCTTGATGGGAACACCTTTGAAAAGAGTTTTAGAAAGTCTGCCAAAGGTGTTGGTAATGTCATGGGTAATTTTCATCCCCATGGTGATTCATCAATTTACGAAGCAATGGTTAGATTATCTCAAGATTGGAAGTTGCGTAATCCATTAATCGAGATGCATGGTAACAATGGATCAATGGACGGAGATCCACCTGCCGCTATGCGATATACTGAAGCCCGATTAAGTAAAATATCAGCAGAAATGTTAAGAGATATCAACAAAGATACTGTTGATGAGGAATGGAATTTTGATGATACAGAAAAAGAACCTAAAGTTCTTCCTGCAAGATTCCCCAATTTACTTGTAAACGGTGCAACAGGAATTTCTGCTGGTTATGCTACTGAAATTCCACCTCATAATTTGGTAGAGGTTATCGATGCTACTATCAAATTAATTGAAAATCCAGATTCTACTCTTGATGATTTAATGAGGATTGTCAAAGGTCCAGATTTTCCAACTGGTGGTATTTTACAGGGTGCTAAAGGTATAAGAGACGCCTATGAAACCGGACGTGGAAAAGTTTACTTGAGATCAAAAACATCTATTGAAAATTTGAGAGGTCACAAATCTCAAATAGTTATCTCTGAAATACCCTATGAAGTTAATAAAGCTATTTTAGTTAAAAAAATGGATGAAATTAGAGTTCTAAAAAAGGTTGATGGTATTGCTGAGGTTCGTGATGAAAGTGATCGTCAGGGACTATCAATTGTAGTTGAATTGAAGAAAGATGTTGATTCACAAGGTATTTTGAACTATTTGTTCAAAAATACTGATTTACAAATCTCATATAACTTCAATATGGTTGCAATTGCCGATATGCGTCCTCAACAAGTTGGTTTAATGAAAATTTTGACTGAGTATATAAAACATCAAGAAGATGTTGTACTTAGAAGAAGTAAATTTGATTTGAACAAGGCACAAGCAAGAATTCATATTGTGGAAGGTCTCATTAAAGCATTATCAATCTTAGATCAAGTCATTAAAACAATTAGAGCAAGTAAAAATAAATCAGATGCTAAAAATAATTTAGTTAAAGAATATGATTTTACTGAACCACAGGCAGAAGCTATTGTTTCATTACAACTTTATCGTTTAACAAATACTGATGTGACTGAGTTACGTTCAGAATTTGATGATCTTCAAAAGAGAATTAGCTACTTAAACGAAATTATAAACAATCATGATAAGTTGATGTCTGTCATTAAAGATGAACTTACTGAAGTTAAGAAAACTTATGGTAATCCCAGAAGAACTAAGATTGAATCTAAAGTATCTGAAATTGAAGTTGATACTAGTGTACTAATACCTAGTGAGGAAATCAGACTTCTTGTAAGTCACAATGGATATATCAAGCGTAGTAGCCAACGATCGTATCAAGCTTCTTTTGAATCTGGTAACGGATTGAAAGACGAAGATTATGAAGTAATGAATGTTGAAGCTAATACAAGAGATCACTTATTCATGTTCACTGACAAGGGTAATTTAGTTTATCGCCAGGTCTATGAGGTTGAAGATACTAAGTGGAAAGATACTGGTTCACATTTGTCTCAAGAAGTAGGATTATCGACGGATGAATCTGTTATTAAATCGTTTGTTTTTAAGGATTTAGAACAAAAGGGAACTTTCTTAATAGGTACAAATGAAAATACTATTAAACAAGTTGCATTTTCTGATCTATTACCAGGTAGAACTTATAAATCCAAAGCAAGTAAGTATGCTAAATTAAAATCTCTTGATAATTCCGTTATCGATATTAATTATATTGAACCTGATAAACAAGAACGTTTAATCTATGTATTTACTGAAAAATCATATGCATCCTCGTTTCCTATTTCGGAAGTACCTGTAGTAGGAAGCAAGGCTGCTGGTGTGAAATTTGTAAGCTTAAAAGATGACGACGAATTAGTGAGTTACTTTGTCAGTTCAAATGATGCAGATATAATTGCATTACTAACACAGCGTGGTTCTTACAAACAGATGAAGCTTCAGGAAATACCAACAACCAGTCGTGCTCGTCGAGGAGTACTAACTCTAAGGGAACTAAAACGGGATCCACATCGTATTAAACTAGTAACAAATGTAAATAAGAGTCAAAATCTAATAATTGAGACTGACTTACAAAATGAAATAAATATAGATTTATCAGAACATCCATTGGTAGATAGATATTCTAATGGTTCATTCATTATGGACATTGAATCAGATGGAAATCCATTGAGATTTATGAAGATTGATAGAGATGATCCTATATCCGAGATACCATCTCAGGAACAAAATTTATTTTAATTATTAAATCTTTTTATACCCCAGGAGGATTTGTCTATTGCTAGACGAAAATGCTAGAAGAGTCTTTAGTTCCAAAGCTTTAAATTATTTTGATGAGTTGACGAAGAACATGAGTTACACAAAGACAGCTCAATCATTAGGGATTACACAGCCTGCTTTGACTCAACAAATCAAAAAGATAGAAAAAGTTGTTGGAGCACCTTTATTCTATAGTATGGGAAAACAAATTTATCTTACAGATGCTGGGGAAACATTGCTTAAGTCAACACATGAAATGTTTGATTTAATCAATGATGTCACTGTTAAGATACAACAGGATTCAAACTCTAAATCAGGTATTATAAGAATTGGTATATTATCGACAATTGCATCATCTGTAGTTGATGATTTTATTGTTTATTACAACAAAATTAATCCTGATATTGAATTGGATTTGCTTTCTTTAAGTAGAAATGAACTTTGGGATAACATGCAAAATAATAAAATTGATCTTGCTATCATGTACCTTCCTGAGAAAAACATTAAAAACTGGAAGCATTTTAGAACGCATAAAATTATGGATGATAAAATTATGCTGATTCATAATGATGATAGATTGAAAGACAAGAAATCTGTAACTTATAAAGAAGCTATAAAGTTACCATGGGCATCATATTTAGAAGGTTATTATATTTCGGATTTAATTATAAATAGTTTTACTAATTCATTAGTTGATTTGCCTCAAGTTGTTGCTAGATTTTCATCGCCATACCAACTACTAAAATTTACAGATAGAACTGAAAATGTGTATACAGCTCTTCCTGAGAGCTTCTGTTTAGGTCATCTGACAAAAAATACTAATTTATATCAAGTAGCACTTGAACCTAACATATCATTTGAATTATCATTTGTTTATAAAGAAAACAAGGAAAAAATTGGAAAAATTAAGGATATATATAGCGAGTGGGAAAAATTCTTACTTGAAGAAAGCTATCAAAATAGACTTATTTCATCCAGCCTTGTTGTATAGGAGAATATTATGACTAAAGAAAAACAATTTGTATTTGGACACAGTAATCCTGATACTGATGCAGTAGTTGCAGCAATTGCATACTCATACCTTTCAAATCAATTGGGATATAACACTGAAGCCATTGCTCTAGGTGAACCAAATGAAGAAACAAAATTTGTATTCGATAAATTTGGTTATGAATATCCAAGAGTTATGAACTCAACTAATGGTGAAGTTTCTAGTGTTATGCTAGTTGATCACAATGAATTCCAACAAAGTATTGATGACATTGCTGATATGGAAATTACACATGTTGTTGATCATCACAGAATTTCAAACTTTGAAACAGCTAATCCATTGTTCTATCGTGCAGAACCACTTGGTTGTACAAGTACAATATTATGGAAAATGTTTGTTGAACAGTCTGTTGAAATTCCAGCTCAAATAGCATCATTGATGTTATCAGCTATAATTTCAGATACATTACTTCTTAAATCACCAACAACCACAGATCAAGACGCTACTGCAATGAAGAGCTTGGCTGAAATTGCTGGTATTGATTATGAAACTTATGGTCTAGAAATGCTTAAAGCAGGAACAAATTTGGATAGTAAATCTACTAAAGAGCTAATTAATATGGATGCTAAAACTTTCGATATGAAAGGTAACAATGTCCGAGTAGCTCAAGTGAATACTGTCGATGTTAATGATACTCTTACTAGAGAATCAGATTTCGTAAATGATATCCAAAGTGAAATTGCTAGTGAAAATTACAATTTATTCATTCTTTTGATAACTAATATTCTTACAAGTGATACAACTGGATTGATTCTTGGAGATGATTCAGCCATTGCTGTATTTGAAAAAGCCTTGAATACTAAGGTTTCTGACAACAAAGCTTCACTTCCAGGAGTTGTCTCACGTAAAAAACAAGTTGTTCCTCCTCTAAATGAAGCATTTTAACAAAAAAGAAAGTTATTGTAAGATTTTCTTGAAAACGCTATCTTACTAACGTATAATAACTTTTGTTAATAAAAACTGCTAGTTTGTTAACTAGCAGTTTTTTTATTTAATCAAATGATCTATAGAGGGAGTACTATATTATGAATATAACTAATATCTTAATTGGATTAATTCCAGTTATTGGCTGGGGATTTTTCCCAGTATTGACAGGTATTTTTGGAGGAAAACCTGTTAACCAAATTATGGGTGCTACATATGGTACATTGATTGCATCAATTATTGTTGCACTTGTTACACAAACACCAATACTAACAGGAAAAGAATTCCTATTTACATTCTTGTCTGGTGTTTCATGGGCATCTGCACAAATTCTTGTATTCTATGCATTTACAAAAATGGGTGTTTCAAGAACAATGCCTATTTCAACGGGATTTCAATTAATTGGAGCATCTTTATGGGGTGTTTTCGTACTAGGAAATTGGGGATCTGCAGTATCTAAAATTGCAGGATTTTCTGCAATTATCTTGATCATCGTAGGTGTTTGGTTGACAACATATAGTGAAAAGAAAGATAACAGTGAATCAAATAGCTCAGATATCATGGTTGGTCTAATTCTTGTATTAGTTGCTGAAATTGGATATCTTGCATACTCTGCCTTCCCACAAGCAGTTGAAGTAAAAGGGTTTGAAGCATTCTTCCCACAAGCATTGGGTATGGCAGTAGTTGCTACAATCTTTGCATTTGCAACAAAAGACAACAGAGTATCAAGACCATTTACAACAAAGAGTTCATATACTAATATCATTAGTGGTTTCTTCTTTGCTCTTGCAGCACTATCTTATCTAGTATCAGCTCGTCCAGAAGTTAATGGACTGGCTACTGGATTTACATTGTCACAAATGAGTGTTATTGTAGCTACTCTTGGTGGTATCTACATCCTTCACGAAAAGAAAACAAACAAAGAAATGGTTTATATCATTTCTGGTTTACTTCTTGTAGTTGTAGCTGGTGTTGTAACAGCATTTTTAAAATAATTTCAAAAGCAAAAAGCACATCGGAAAATTCGATGTGCTTTTTTGTTAGGGTTATATATTATGATATATAGTTCTTAAAAGTACGTGTTATAAAATTGGAGGATTTTACACATAAATACTTTCAATATTTACATTGCATCTAAGTCAAATAGTCATTAGCTATTCAACAAACTCAATATAACGCGATTTTACTTAGTCGTAAAATGGTTAGCATAAAATATAATTTTAATAATGGCTACTACGAATAGGTTTATAATTCTCTATATATTCTCCAATTTCATCCAAGGATTCAGAAAATAGGATAGAGTCTCTGTCAGATTGTTTCAAAAAACCATCAGTCACCATTTGATCATAAAAATGTTTTAAATGATCATAATATCCATCAATATTATAAAAAATTGATGGTCGACTGTCTTCTCCGATAATTGCCCATGAGAATGTTTGAGAGATTTCTTCCAATGTACCAGGTCCTCCGGGTAAGGCGATACTAGCCATTGAATCTTTCATCATCATATATTTTCGAATGTCCATATTATCAACGATGTCCAATTGAGAAATCTTGCTGTTAGCTAATTCCACATTAGATAGATTTTGGGTAATAATGCCATGAGCATAACCACCACTAGCCATTACACTACGAGATACAACTCCCATCAATCCAGCGTTACCGCCGCCGTATGTTAATCCGTAGCCATTTTTGACCATCCATTCACCAAGTTCGGTTGCCAAATCTACGTATTTTTGATTGTTTCCGATAGATGAACTACAATATACTGCAATACTTTTCATAGTTTAATGCTTCTTTCTCTAAAATTTATATTTATTTTCACGATATAGCCGACTATAGTAGATAAAAGACGATTCCGACAAATGGGATATTTTGTATTGTTGAAATTCATCAGGATTTTTTTGACCAAGTGATACAATTATTGATGCTGAATTTAGTTTTTTGATTGAAAGATCCATATCTAAGATATCAGAATCAGTTTTCAAATCACGATATAATGACTGAACCTGTAATAAAGATGATTTAGCAGAAAAATTACGGCTTAAAAAAAGATTATTATCTTTCCAGTAGTCTGAATATGGTTTAATATAATTCTTATACTCATTTAAAAATTTTAGTTCAAAGTCAACAAATTGCAACTTTAAGAATTTACGATAGAAATTAATTTCTAGAGCCTCTTCATATGTAAATCCCTTAATTAAACAGAGGATAAGAAGTCTTGTGTAAACCTTCAAATCAGTTCTGTTCAAATACAAATAGGGGTGTTCAAAGATGTCTAAAGGTAGATCATCTGCTTTTTTTAGTGGAACACTTTTGATAAATAAGCTTGGTATTTGATTAGTTACTTTTATAGAGTATAAATATTTAAAATATACATTGAGGTTACTGATGACTTTATTAACGGTAGTAGGGCTGTAATCTAATATATTGAGTAGATATTCTTTGAACTCTTTAATATTGAGTTCATCAATATCATTTAAATTGTTCGATTGTGAAAAACCAGGATTATTAACTTTCTCATAGTTTAAAAAATTACTTAATGAGTTAAGATATTCTGTTTTAGCTCGTTCGCTAATATTTCGACCATTAAGGTAAATTTTGAATGATTCCCAATGTGGAATTTGAGTCATGGCTACCTCCGATTACATTGATTATTATACAATAACGAATGGATGTGGGATAAATGAATATTTATTTCGATAGTTTAAATTACAATAATAATAAATACTTTATCTGTGCTACTGATAATGGGATAAATTTTATAGGATCACCCAATCAAGAATTAGAAGAAGTACTAAATTTTTATCCAGAAGCTAATTTAACTCATAGAAAGTTAGAAAGAGAAAAACAAGAGATTTCAGAGTATCTTGCTGGTGAGAGGAAGCAATTCGATTTACCAATTGATCTGGCGGGAACAGAATTTCAAATGAAAGTTTGGAATGCTATAAGGTCAATACCATATGGAAAAACTACTACTTATCTAGAAATTGCCAATATGATTAATAATCCAAAAGCAATTAGAGCAGTTGGAACTGCAGTGGGAAGAAATCCAATACTAATGATTATTCCTTGCCATAGAGTTATAAGAACCGACTGTAAAGATAGTGGATATCGTGGTGGATTAGCAATGAAGAAAGAATTATTAATCTTAGAAAAAAGGGGTTAGATGTTGGAACCTGAACAAATACTAAAAACAAATTTTGGTTACGATCAATTTCGAACAGGTCAATTAGAGATCATAAACCGAGTTATGGCAGGCAAGAGGACAATAGGTATTATGCCGACTGGCGGTGGAAAATCAGTTTGCTATCAAATACCTGCTCTGATGTTTTCTGGTATTACATTAGTCATATCACCCTTAATTTCATTAATGAAAGACCAAGTAGACGGTCTAAATGAAATGAATATACCTGCCACTTTTTTTAACAGTACCTTAGATTATATAGATATGTCAGAGAGAATGAGATACGTTGAAAGTGGTGCTGTAAAACTTATCTATGCAGCACCTGAGCGCATTGAGAATACCGATTTCTATGGTTGGCTGTCTAGTCTGCCTATTGATTTAGTTGCTATCGATGAAGCCCACGTTCTATCTTCATGGGGGCATGATTTTCGACCTAGTTATCTGGCTATGGTTAATTTAATAAATCAATTACCTGCACAACCAAATGTATTAGCATTGACTGCTACAGCTACAAATAGCGTTCAAACTGACTTGGCACATACATTAAATGTTAGTGATGATAATATTATAACTACAGGATTTGAAAGAGATAATCTTGCATTAACTGTAGAAAAATCAGTAAGAAAACTGCCTTATATATTGAGATATGCTAAAGAACACAAAGATCAATCTGGTATTGTGTACGTCGGTCGCAGAAAAGATGTCGATCGAATTTATGAATACTTAAATGATCACGGGATAAAGGCGGGGAAGTATCACGCCGGAATGAGTGATGAAGATCGTAAGAATGAGCAAGAAAGATTCTTGTTTGACGAAGTTGACGTCATCATTGCAACTAATGCTTTTGGCATGGGAATCAATAAAACCAATGTTAGATATGTGATTCATTATTCTATGCCTGGCACTATTGAGAATTACTATCAAGAAATAGGAAGAGCGGGTAGAGATGGATTACCATCAGAAGCTGTTTTATTATATTCACCAGCAGATATTCATCTTCATTTATTCTTTATTGAAAAATCAGAGGCAGATGAAGAATATAAGCAGAGTTTGAACAATAAACTTCAAAATATGAATCAATTAGCTACAACTGAGATGTGCTTAATGAAGTATATTTTGCAGTATTTTGGTGAAACTAATTATGATAAATGTGGCAAATGCAGTAATTGCACTGATGTACGCGAATCAATTGATGTGACTAAAACCACTCAAATGGTTCTTAGCTGCATCATAAGAATGGATCAAAGTTATGGTAAAAAATCAGTAGCGAGAGTTCTGGTGGGAAAACACTCTTTAAACAAGAATGCTCGAGATTTTAGTCATTTATCAACTTATGGGTTATTAAAAGATAAAAGTTTAAAAGAAGTAGAAGAATTTATTGACTATGCTCTTTCGTCGAATTACATTGAGATGACTTCAGACCAATATCCAGTTTTGAAGGTTACTCAAGAAGGGTTAGAAATACTAAAATCAAATAAGAAAACCTATAAGAAGGTATCCAAAAAAGCACCTGCGGTTAATAATATTAAAATTGCTGATGGAACATTTGATGAGGGATTATTCCAAGAGTTACGGCGTATAAGATTGACCATAGCTCACGCACAGGATATACCACCATTTGTTATATTCTCTGATAATACACTTAAAGAAATGGCACAAAAACAGCCAGTTTCTTCATCACAATTTTTAGAAATATCTGGTGTTGGTGATGCTAAATTAGATAGGTACGGAAAGAGATTCATGGAAGTTATTTCTGAATATGTTTCTGCATAGAAAAATCCTGACAAAAATTGTTGGGATTTTTTTATATTAAAATATTGACAACTTCATAATCACTGTTATAGTTAAGTAGTACACTAGAACGGAGGAACGATAATGGAATTCAAAGATAATATTCCCATATATCTCCAAATCGAGGATTTGATTCGTAATAATATTGTTAATAATGAATATCATTTAGGTGACAAAATTCCATCAGTAAGAGAATTGTCACTCGAATTATCAGTAAACATAAATACCGTGCAAAAAGCGATCTCAAATTTAGTAGATGATGGAATAGTAATCACTAAAAGAGGGCAGGGTAATTTTGTAACTGAAGATGTTTCAGTTATTGATAAGCTTAGAGATGATCAAATCCACGAGATTGTAGAAGAAATGTATTATGCATTATCTGCATTAAACTTAGATAATGATCAAATAATTTCAAAAGTAAAAACT
The DNA here is from genome assembly GCF_002762335.1 of Companilactobacillus metriopterae. Lineage (NCBI taxonomy): Bacteria > Bacillati > Bacillota > Bacilli > Lactobacillales > Lactobacillaceae > Companilactobacillus > Companilactobacillus metriopterae. The sequence goes on from NZ_CP024610.1 coordinate 1,001,559, forward strand.
TATATAGAAAAAAAGGGGGAATTAAAAAATGGAAAACGTAATAGAAATAAAGGATTTATCATACAGTAAGGTAACCAAAAAGATTCTTGAAGATGTCAACTTGAATATAGATAGTGGAAAAATTGTTGGATTAATCGGTGAAAATGGGGCAGGTAAGACTACACTGATGCGTATCATGGCCGGTTCATTACCCAACTATACTGGAGATGTAATACTATCCAGTGAAAAAATCATTGAAATGAAAAAACAAAAAGTTAGCTATAGCTATACTTTAGAAGGATTTTCTAAAGGTACTAGAATTAAAACAATTTTAGATTACTATTCTACAGTTTATGCTGATTTTTCAAATGAAAGATATCAAGAAATTGCAAAATTCTTGGATATTGATGATTCTAATAAATTATCTCAACTTTCAAAAGGTATGAAAGAAAAATTTGTCATTGCACTGACTTTGGCAAGAAAAGTTCCTATCTATCTTTTAGATGAACCATTCAGTGGTATTGATAGCATGAGCCGCAAAAAGATAATTAATAGTATTTTAGGGTGGGTAGACGATGATTCTATTGTTATTATTAGTAGTCATCATATTGAAGAAATTGCCAATATTTTAGATGAAATTGTTTTAATTAAGGATGAAAAAATTATTGCGCACGAATCAACAGAAGACATTCGTGAAAAGAAAAATATGAGTATTGAAGATTATTATGAAAGTTTTTACATGTAGGAGGGGATAAAAAATGACAAGTCATTCAACAATGTTCAAAGCACTATTTAAGCAAAAAATGAGATACACAGGCACTGTGGGTATTTTATGGGTATTAGGAACAATAGTAATGTCACTATTTGCAATTGGCAGTAGCGATAATATAATAAATACGATTACAGCTATTGCGGCTTCATGGGGAAGTCTTTTACTAACATTTGGAATATTAATTGGTTTAACTTTTGCCGATTATGGAATATTTAATAACAATAGATATAGATTAGTTCCAATTTCAGATTCAAAATTGTACTTAGCTAATATTGAATCAAGTATTTTGGCAATGATAATTAGTTTTGCTGTATATCTTTTTGGACTTGCATTATTACAAGCACATCCAGTAATAGAAGCTATGAATCAAGTTATTAAAGAAATGCCAAATATACCTGGAGATGCATACCTAGCACTTATTCTTAGTCTATTGATAATTGCACTTAATGTTGTATTTTTTGTTAGTATTGTAGACTTTTTGATTATGGGATCACTTTATTTTTCTCATTTTGTTGCTGATAGATATCAAAAAGTAGCAAGATTTGGACTTTTTGTAATTCTTGCAATTGTTTGTTCTTATTTATTCGACAGTGCAACTACACTAGTTAACAATTATTCAAACTTTTTTGACTTTTTAAGTAATCAAGGAAGTTTACAAGGTCTTTCTATTTGGTTGTTAATAACAATAGCTTTTGTTGCAGTATTTGTTGTAATAGATATCTATGTTCTACCACATATAGAAGCTGATAAATAAAAAACATATGGATGAAATTCCATATGTTTTTTATTATTTAAATTTATCTAATTCATTAGTCAAATGATCCAAGCTATGAAGAAGAACTTGTTTTTCTTCGTCAGACCAATCGGATAGAGCTTCTTTAATAATAGAGGTACGGGCATCGCTAATTTGTTTATTAAGTTTATTACCTTCCTCGGTTAGTGTAGATATTCTAACGCGTGAATCCTTCAGGGAAGGAGAGGAAGTAACTAGATTTGAATTTTCTAATTTATCTATCTGTCTACTAACACTTGAATAATTTTTTCCAACAATATTGGCAATTTCACTTACACTTATTGGTTGTTTTCTTGCAATTGCTGAAAAAATTGGAAAAGCTGGTGCTTCTAATTTAACATTTGCACTATTAAGTAGTTTTTTGTCATTTTGAGGATTATTAAAGAACCCCACTAGATTTATGAGTGTATTAAATATTTGATTATCCATAATGTAGCTATTTTACCACAATTACAGCACGGGGATTATTAGGTGCAGACCAAGCCTCTTCAATTTGTTCAATTGAAAATTTAGAAGTAGGGACGGTAATATTATTATTTCCTGCCCAATCAAATAACTCAGAAATAGAAATAAATAAATCTTTCATAGAAACACTGCGGACACCACTTCCTAGTATTTCTATCATCGATGATCGTAATAGAGTTGATGGAAGATTGATTTCTGTTTCTCCTGAAGCAGTACCTATGCTAACAAATTTTGTTGATTTGCCTGAACTTGCAATGGCAATTAATTTCATAATTGATAAGGAACTTTCTCCCCATAAATAATCTAGAACAATATCTATGGAGTTATCAGATAAAATTTTATTTAAATCATTCTCAAAATTATTTCCAATAACAGCGTAACCATCAGCATCCAATTTATTTAACTTATCTTCGTTTCGACCAGAAATAAATACTTTTTTCGCTCCCAATTCTCTAGCTACTTTTATTGCAAGAGAACCTGCTACACCTGTAGCACCATTAATAAGGACAACTTGACCTGCTTTTATTTGTGCACGATATTTCAATGCAGCCCATGAGGACATTCCAGGATTAGCAATTGCTGCGGCAGTTACTTCGTCTAAATTATCTGGAATAGGTAATATCAATTTCTCATTTACTAAAGTTTGTTCAGAAATGCTACCGTATGGTTTTTCTGTTTTGCCGAAATATACTCGTGTACCATCTTCAAGAGTACCAACACCATCCGTTCCAGCAATTAATGGGAATACATTGGTTGAAGAGTAGTGCTTTCCCATAGAGGAAGATTTTGAAAAATTACTCAAAGCTGAAGTAGTAATATTTACTATCTTAAAATTATCTTTGCTTTCTGGATTTTTAAAATCACCTAAAGTGGGAATTGTATTTTGTTCTTTTATTATTGCAGCTTTCATATTATACCTTCTTTATATATATTGGTGCAGTTTGCACTTATTTATAAAAAGAGAATAACATATAAATGTGCAAAGTGCACTGTTTTTTTACTTTAATTTTTTAATGATTAGTGTCATTCTATTAATTATAAGGGGGATTTTAATATGAAAAAAATAAAGACTTTTGCACTAATGTCTACAGCATTGATAGCAATGACTTTTTCTCCAATTACTAATGTGGCACAGGCTTCAACAGATACTGACAATATTGGTACAGAAAATATTATGTCAGTTGCATGGTTCCAGACGTCTTCAGAAGCTCGTGCACTGTATTATCAAGGATATAATACAGCTACAAACAATATGAGAAACAAGCTTGCTCAACCATCCGATAGGCCATATGCAGTAGTTTTAGATATTGATGAAACAGTACTGGATAATTCTCCATATCAAGCATATGCATTGAAGAATAACGTTAGTTATCCAACAAATTGGCATAATTGGATTCTATCTGCTCAAGCTAAAGCTTTGCCAGGCGTAAAAAACTTTTTGAACCTTGCTAATGCAAATGAAGTATCAATTTTTTATGTTAGTGATCGTAACAAATCAACTGAAACAGATGCTACAATTAAAAATCTTACCGAACAAGGATTACCACAAGCTGATAAAGACCACGTATTACTAAAATCTGATGGTGAAAGTGGAAAATCTACACGTAGATCACAAGTAGAATCACAATATAATGTTATCGAATATATCGGTGATAATTTAACCGACTTTAATGATCCTGAAACAAATAGTATTGACGGAAGAAACGATGATGTTAATACAGATTCCACATATTTTGGGGACAAATATATTATTTTGCCTAATCCTATGTATGGTGGTTGGGAATCAGCAATATATAACAACAATTACGCAATATCTGATGCGGAAAAGAGTAAGCTACGTCAATCATACTTAAATTATTATGATCCAAACACAGACAGTGTTACTCAGATAAAGGCATTTTAAGTAAAGGAAGATACATTATGAAAATTGATCATGTAGCTATTTGGACGAGTGATTTGGAGAAAATGAAAAATTTCTATCAGAAATACTTTGATGTGGAGATTTCTGATCTATATGTAAATAATAAAACTACATTCAAATCTTATTTCATAAAATTTGAATCTGGTAGTCGTATTGAATTAACCACAAAAAGATTTTTATTTGATAATGCTATGGATACCATAGGATATTCACACATAGCGATAGCTGTTGGTGATCAGTCAGGTGTTGAAGAATATGTTGAAAGGTTCATGGCTGATGGATATCCAATAGTTAGTGGTCCTCGTATTACTGGCGACGGTTATTATGAAGCAGTTATACAAGATCCTGAAGGAAATTTAATTGAACTAACAACAGATTAAATTATGATGTCCACGAAAGTGGGTATTTTTTTGTGCTCGATAAATTGTCGAATACTTGCTTCGTATAATATATATTATGTAACCTTAAATATAAAATAAAATGGAGTATCAAAAATAGACACCCCACCTTTCTGTTTATAAATGTTTTCAAACTAAAGTTTTGAAATTAAATCAAGAGAATCCGTAATTGATTCTGATGAGCAATCCAAACTTTTTTCAACATGATTTTTAACTATTAAACTTTTAACACTTTTGATACTTGATTCGATGGCTGTTAATTGAGTTAATACATCAGAACATTCTCTTTGATCTTCCAACATTTTTTGAACTCCACGAGCTTGGCCTTCAATTCTTTTCAATCTGTTTAAAACTTGAGAATCACAATCCATATTCAAGATCTCCTTGCCAAGAAATTGTGCCACCAATCACATTTACTACATCGTATCCATTTTGCTCTAAGTATGCTGATGTTTGTTGAGATCTGGCTCCAGAGCGACATATCACATAATACTTGGTATCTTTATCCAGTTGCTTAATATTTTTTTGTATAGAGCTTAATGGGAAGAATGTTGCACCAGGAACGTGTCCTGATTCAAACTCGTCTGATTCTCTGACATCTAAGATATTAGCGCCATTATTCAATTCCTCAGCGAATTGTTTTTGATCTATTGATTTCATTTTATTATCTCTTCTTTTTTAATTTCTGAATACAGATTGTATGCACCGTCAAGATTTTTGACGTCAAAGCCATGTTGTATCAATATTTGTTCAGCAGTATAGCTTCTTTGCCCAGTTAGACAGCTAACAATGTATTTATTACTTTTATTTAGTTTATCTAAATTATCGCGTAATACATCTAACGGAATATTGATTGCACCTTTGATGTGTCCAAGTTCAAATTCAGATTTACTTCTAACATCAATCAATAATTCTCCGTTAGCAAGTAAATCTCTTAATTCGTGCCAGTAAACTGGAACTGTATTTTCTTCTAAGATATTTTGGCCAATGTATCCAGCCATATTTACGATATCTTTTGCTGAACTAAATGGAGGTGCGTATGTAAGCTCGAAATTAATTAAATCTTCGATACTTAATTTACTATATATAGCAGATGATATGATATCAATTCTTTTATCTACACCATCTTCTCCTATAGCTTGTGCGCCATATATTAATCCATTACTTGGATTGAACATAACTTTAAGTAATATAGGTTTGCTGTCAGGATAGTAAGAAGCGTGATTTGTACCTCTGACATGTAGAGATTTGTATTCTATATGTTGTTTCTTTAATTGTTTTTCGTTCAATCCTGTACTTGCTGATTCTAAGTTAAAAGTTCTAACAATTGATGTACCAATAGTTCCTCTGTTTATTCTATTTTTCCCAGAAATAATATAAGCAACCATACGTCCTTGACGGTTAGCAGGTCCTGCAAGTGAAATAAGTGAGTCTTCTCCAGAAGTATACTGATTGACCTCTATAGCATCACCAATCGCAAAAATATCGCTTATATTTGTTTGATATTGACCGTTAACCTTGATACTATTTCTGATTCCAAGTTCAATTTTTGAATTATTCAAAAATTCTGTATTTGGTATAACTCCAATGGAAATAATATTCATATCACTTTCTATTTTTGAATTATCTTCTAAAACTACCAATCTACCATTATTTTTAAATGTCTTTATGGAATTTTGCTTAATGATTTCTATGTTATTTTTTATAAGTTCATCTTCCACGAATAAAGCCATTTCTTCATCGAGAGGAGGTAATATTTGCGTCACCTTTTCAATTATATGGACTTTAATCCCTCTTTTTACTAAAGATTCAGTCACTTCTAATCCTATAAATCCAGCACCAGTAATTGTTGCAGTTTTTATATTATTGTTCTCAATAAAGCTATATATTTTATCTACATCAGGAACATTTCTTAGTGTGAAAATGTTATCAGCTGATTCAATTCCTTCAATTTCTGGTACGAATGGTTTAGCACCTGGTGACACAATCAACTTATCATAAGTTAATGAATACTTTTGATTATCTTTCATGATAGTTACTTGATGTAATTCGGAATTAACTGCAATCACTTCACTGTTAACACGAACGTCAAGATTATACCTATTTTTTAGTTTTTCGGGTGTTTGAACAATTAACTTATCATGGTTAGTTATTTCTCCACCTATATAAAATGGTAGTCCACAATTAGCAAAAGAAACATTTGGCCCCTTCTCAAGAACAATAATTTCAGCATTTTCATTTAATCTTCTTAATCTAGTTGCAGCAGACATTCCACCTGCAACACCACCGATAATAACGTATTTCATTGATATTTACCCCACAGTATTTCTGTATCTATTTATACCCCTAGGGTATATTAAATTAACAAAAATATCAATAAATAAGTATTGAAATATAAATATAAAATAAAAAAAACACCTATCATCCATAGGTGTTTTTAAAAATTAAGATCATCATTGATGAAACTTTCTAGCTTATTAAAATTCGGTATGTCTAGATCTAGAATCGTAAGTTAGTTTCTATTTTCTGCTATCTCTTCTAATCTGAATAATACGATATCCTGGATTAATTTTTCTGGTAATTTTTCGTTATATGGGAACTGAATTGCACCCTTACTAGTTTTGTATTTAGATAATTGATCGGAGAACTTAACTATTGGACTTGAAGATGGATAATATCCCAAATGATTTTTTGACGCATTAAAGTGAACTAAGTTCTCTTTATAATAAAATGTTGGCATTCCATAGGAAATTTTTTCTGTCGTGCCTTCTGGTACTACGGATTTTATTATAGAATAGATCTCATTCATAGAGTCCTTTTTGATGGGATCTTTTTCTTTTTCAATGTAATCAGTTATTAAAGTCATTTATTTACCTCATGAGATAAAAAAAGAATACTTTTCAGTATTCTTTTTTAGTTTAATTTTTATCTTACTGTTGTGTCGATGCTGTTTACCCAAGTATTGTTACCAATTAGGTAGTATGTTACACCGTTAACTGTAACTGTTGCACTATATCTCCAACCAGAAGCTGCTGGAAGAGTACGTGATGAAGGGTTAAGATTTGCACCATCTTTAGTATAAACTAGTGCACCCCAGTGTTTAACATCAACAACACCTGAAGCTGAAACAATCTTGTCACCTGCATCAGTAGCAGGTTTTGTATCGTCACTGTTTACCCATAGGTTTTGACCGATTAAGTAGTATATAACACCATCTACATCTGCTGTTTTTGAGTAGTTATAGTATTGACCAGCAGGCATAAGTTGATCCATTGAACGGAATCTGTTTAGGCCGTAACGATATGAATAGTTCATTGCGCCCCATTCTCTAACCGTGATTGTACCTGAAGCGTCTACAGCGTTTGATGGCATTGATAGGTCAGTTGTAGCTGAAGTTGATGTAGCTACATCAGCAGCTTGAGCTACGTTTTGTGTAGCAGAAACACCCATCAAAATAGTAGAACTTAATAGTAATCCAGTAGCGATATTTCTAGTTTTCATAAATAAAAAACCTCCTATATAGTGAAACTGTTATACTCACAGGATATCATATATTATCTTAAAAAAAAATTACCTTTTTAAATAAAAATTCCAAAATAATATATTTTTTACAAAAAAAGACATGTTTAAACATGTCTTTTTAAAATTATCTATTTGATTGTTATATCTGATGCTTTTAACCAAGCATTTGTACCAACACGGTACATCTTACCAGCATTTGTTTGCATGTTAACTGTAACACGATCGATAACCCATGTAGAACCCTTTTCTACATATCTACCACTTAGTTTTCCATTATTGTCATATATAGGAACAAAGTTATTTGCTGTTATTGGTGTTTGTGATGACAAGAATGAAGCCCATGAAAGAACATTATTTGATGATACAAATTGATTTTCAGAGATATGGAAGAAATAGCTGTTATTCATTATAGCAATCATATCTGAAGAATACTCAGTGTTAGGAGCTAGGACAACATTATTTAACTTGTTACCATTTCTATCGTAGACTGGAATAGAGTTATTAGGTACTGTTACCCCACCCCTTAAGTCTAGATATGTGTAATTAGCAGTTTTTGTGTAGTCACTATTTGTTTTTGATGAATCAACTAAATCATATTTTGATACATTAGCGTAGTCATTCGATCTTGATAGATAGTAATTGTGATTATTAGTATCACTAAATGACTTTGAAGCTGCTGCATCGTTACCAAACTCCTGTGATACGTAGATAACACCATTTGAAGCAATTTTTAGTCCTATACCTACATAACTAACGTATGGATTTAACATTGATTTTCTGTGTCCATAATCAGGCTTAGGATCATAATTTTCTGAGTAAAATTCTTTAGTAATTTTTTGTGCAACTGTAGTAGGATCAGTTGAATTAATCAATGAGTATCCCATTAAAGAAATATTCTCGGCAGTATTATAATTATAAGGTGCCATTTGGCTAGGATTCCAACCAATATGATTGTCTAAATCCCCTGCTGAAGATAGACTATCAGTTCTTTTTTGAGCATATGTGTTTAGTTCAGTTCTAGTTTGTAGTGTAGGTAATCCATTTTGTGAACGTAATCTATTAAGTTCTTTCAGGATTGCCTGTTTAGTAGCTTCAATATCAATTGAGCTTGCTGCAGATGATTGTGTAACTGCAACATTTTCATTGTTAGAATTAGTTACATTTTCAGTTTGTACTGTGTTTTGGTTTTCTGTGTTGACATTATCAGCTAAAGCAACAGAAGGAAAACTAGATGCTAGTATTAGACCAGCAGATACAATGATAGCTAATTTTGATTTTTTGATGAACATGAATTAGATCCCCTTTACCTATAAAAAGATAATCTAATTATGACATTATTAAATATATAAATAAAGAAAATTTGTGATTTTAATCATATTGTAATCTAGTATTGTGTATACAATTGTGCAATAATGCACATATACAAATATAAATTCGGGGGAATTTAATTATGAAAAAAATTATTTTTGGTATCACCACAGCTGTATTATTAACATTAGGTTTATCTGCAACAGGTAATGTTATTAAGGCCGACAATATGGTTCAATCAATAGATGCTAGTCAAGTGGCTAAATATGATTAAGATGGAAATATTAGAAGTGGTAACACTTTGGAAATTATGAAGCCAGTAAATGTATATCAATTGAAGAATGGTCAATTTGTAAAAACAGATGCAACTCTAGCTGTTGGCAGTGAATGGCTTGTTGGAGCTCAAGTAACAACTCAAGATGAGAAAACATTCTATCAAATTTCAACAAATAGTTATGTACTACAAGATGACAATGTTTCTGTAGTGAAGATGCAAAATAAAAAAAGACACTTTGAAGTGTCTTTTTTTATCTATCAAATTCTTTGATCCAGGCTACTGCCAAAGCACCTTTACCAAGATGAGTTCCAATTACAGGGCCAAAATATGAACGGTCGATTTTAACATCCGGATATACTTCTTTTAGATGTTCAGCCCACTCATTTCCCGCTTGAATATCATCCCCATCAATAACTAGCATACGGAGTTGATAATCAGCGTTTTTATAAGCATTAGCCAATTTTTCTTCAGCTTTTAACTTCGCCTTTTTGATTGATCTAACTTTGTCATAAGCAACTATCTGATGTGTTTCATTATCAAATTCAAGTAGTGGTTTAATTTGTAACATTGTACCAATGACAGCAGAAGTATTGGAAAGTCTACCACCTTTAACCAAATTCTTAAGATCGTTAACTACGAATGCTTCACCAGTTGTAGTTTGTAAATCGTGAATTCCATCGATAATTTCATCAACTGACTTACCTTTACTTGCTTGCATAGCAGCGTATTCTACTTGATAACCCATTAATCTAGTTGTGATTTGTGAGTCAATAACTCTAACATCTGCGTTTTCAATTGTTTGAGCTGCAGTTTTTAGGTTATTAACAAAACCCGAGATTGTGCTTGCTAAGTGAATGGATATTATAGTATCATATCCTTCTTTGGCAAGGTCATCATATATGTTTATCATTTCTCCCATTGAAGGTTGTGCTGTAGATGGTAGTTCTGGTGAACTTTGTAATAAATCATAAAATTCAGAAGTATTTATATCAATATCTTCCTTGTATGTTTTACCATCAAAGACTACTTCAACTGGGACTATTTTTATATCATATTTCTGCACTAATTCTGCTGGCAAATATGATGTACTATCAGTAACAATAGCGATTTTCATAAATTATCAATTCCTTGTTTGATTAAAGTATAATGAAAGTATATGTTTTAGATTATAGCACAATAGAATTACTATTTTATCGTAAAGAATAATTAATTTCTCTAAAAGAAAGGTCGAATTAAATGTCATTTGACGGAATGTTCACCCATTCAATGGTTGATGAACTCAATAAAGAATTGGCTGGTGGTCGTATTAGTAAGATACAGCAGCCCTTCCCTAATGAATTAATTTTAAGTATTAGAAGTAATAGAAAGAGCAAAAATTTGCTGCTATCTGCTCACCCTAGTTATGCAAGAATTCAAATTACTGAGCTACCTTTTGAAAATCCAGCAAAACCTTCTACATTTGTAATGTCACTTAGAAAGTACATCACTAGTGCCATTGTCCATGGGTTTAGGCAAGTTGACAATGATCGTATTGTTATGATTGATCTTAGTGCAAAAAATGAACTTGGGGATGTTCATGAGTACACTATGGTTATAGAAATAATGAGTCGTCATAGTAATATTTTTCTAATTAATAAGGAAACCAACAAAATAGTGGATCTTATTAAACGAGTATATCCGGAAAACAATAGTTATCGTGGTCTACTACCTAATGATGATTACGTATTGCCACCTTCCCAAAATAAAGAAAATCCTTTTAAATCAACAATTGGAGATTTCCAAAATATTACTGATAAAAATGAATTACGTGAAAAATTTGAGGGTCTTGGTGTTGATACTGCTGATGAGTTTTCGGCTTTGTTATCGAAAGATAAAGATCCTATAGAATTTATATATCAGTTTAAAAATGGTGTCTCCCCTACTGTTCAGAAATTGAATAAAAATGGTAAATTATCAGTTTCCGCATTTCCTTTTGAAGAAACAGCCTCTGAATTTGTTAAATATGAATCGTTAAGTCAGGCACTTGATAATTATTATGTTGATAGTGCGAGAATTGATCGTATTGAGCAACAGACCAAAAGCATAATTAGCCGTTTAAACATTGTTTTAAAGAAGGATAAATCAAAACTAAAGAAGTTACATGAGCAACTGGAAAAAACTTCTATAATGGACAAATATAATCTTTATGGTGAACTTCTAACTACATATATGTCTCAAGTTAACCAAGGCGAGTCAAGTATCACCCTACCTAATTATTATGACAATAATTCTGATGTAAAAATAAAGTTGAATCCTGAACTCTCACCTTCTAAAAACGCGCAAAGTTACTACAAGAGATATAGAAAATTACAAAACTCTATACCTCATATTGAAGAGCAAACAGAGATAACTCAAAATGAGGTAGATTATCTTGAATCAGTTCTTGCCTCACTAGAATATGCTGATGTTCACGATGTTGATGGTATTATTGAAGAATTAATCGAGTCAGGATATGTTAAAAATCGAGGAAAAAACAAGAAGAAAAAGAAGAAACGTGTAGTTGGTGAACAATTTAAAACAACTAACGGCATAGAATTTGTTGTTGGAAAAAACAATATTGAAAATGATCAGTTAACAATGAAGCTGTCACCAAAAAATCATTATTGGCTTCATGTTAAAGACATCCCTGGTTCTCATGTGATTCTAAAATCTAGTGAGCCAGATGAACAATCTATTGTAGAAGCAGCAAGTGTTGCTGCCTATTACTCTAAGGCAAGAAATTCATCAAAAGTTCCGGTTGATTATCTACAAGTTAAAAATATTAGAAAACCAAATGGTGCTAAACCTGGTTATGTTATTTTTGAAGGTCAAACTACTATCTTGGTTGATCCTAGTAGAGAATTAGTGGAAAAATTAAAAGAAGACTAGAATTCTAGTCTTCTTTTTTGTTTGAATCAAAAAGATAATTTTCAATATCTTCTTGAGGCAATATCTTAATTTTTTTATTATCTCGAATCAATAGATAGAATTGATCGGTATTCTTAAATATTTCTTCTAGATTGTCTGTTTTTTCTAGAGTATTACCCAAAATTAATTTGACTAAAGTATCAATCATGTGAATTGAACTACCTAATTCATGAATGATAATATCTTCATCAATACCGTGATATATCCTAGAAATGACCCAGTTGCCCTTTAAGTAGACTAAATCAAAACTAAAGATATTAATCTTATCGTTTTCTTCTAGAGCATTTGAAATTAATGTGTATATTTCATCTTTTTCGGTTTCAGTTAAAAAGTTATTATATGAGCCTATTTCAAAACTTTCAGAATTAGATTCATTTCGGTAAATCAATGATGGAATTCGAATTCCTGATCCATCAGTAATTGACATTAATCTTATGGAAATATCACTTTCCAATTTGTTATCCACTACTAATTCAGAATTTATTTTAAAGACTTTATCACTATCATCTTCATTGAGTACTGTTTCAGATAAATCAATTATTTTAAAGACTTTTTCTTCTGGAATTATATTTAGAGAATTTAATTCATAGTGTGGATCATCTATTTGAAAAACTTTTTCTCTAACTGATAAAGGAGAATTCCATGGTTCTCGACCTACCACAACCATTTCTAATCCATTTTGCTGAATAGATTGCGAGAGTTGCATTAGAACAAATTGTTTAGCCATCAAGGTTCTTTTACCAAAAACTATTGGAGATCTGACAATTATTTTATTCTTATCAGAGAATTTTAGATCATTGGATATTCCTGAAGTAACAAAATAATTATTAAAATTATATTCGTTTTTCTGGACAGGAACAGACTGCTTACGTTTTACCACAGTGTGATTAACAGGATCTTTAGATTCTTGGATAATTTTACTATTACCAATTCCCTTGATACCGTAACTAGTAAGCTGTTCGATATCTTCAATACTTAGTGATTCAGAGTCCATTAGATTAAAATTAGAAATATTTTCCAATGCAGTTAGATATGGCATATTAATATTTGTTATCTGTCTAAGTTCTTCTAATTCAAATCCTCTATGGATTGCCTCAACGATTACATCAATCAACCAATTGGTTGGATGAATGATTTTTTCAAACAGTTCATCATCACTCAATTTTTTAAGGTAATCATGTTTTTGAGAAGTATTATTTAATTTGTCATTAAGAGATCCACGGTTTAATACTTCCTCAATTCCTAATCCATTGACGATTAGACTGTCATTCGAAGTTTTACTTGGTCCAAGATATTGTGGTTCGCTATCATTCCATTGTGGAATTCTAGATGTTATATGATCCATAAAGTTTTCAGTGGCGCCATTAAAGGTTGTTCCAGCATCAATCTGGAGTTTATCCAGCCTATAGCCTAATGATAATTCTACTGCAACTGTTGCCATTGGATAACTTGCCGCGTATTCCAAGAATTTAGTTTCTTCACTAAGTCTTGGAATGAATTCGGTTATATAACAATCATGTGTCTCATGGTTGTACGCAAAATGAACAGTACAAGCACCTTGTATATCAAAGACTTGAGCTAATTTTATAGAATAGTTACGTAGTTTTTGATATTTGGAATCGTTTAAAGATATAGCAGGAGAAATTAAATGTGAGTCTAAATGATGGATACCAATAGGTTCAATATCTTCAATAGAACCCATCAAAGCTGAATTATCAAATCTATCTCTAACTACTGTAAATGAGTATTCACTAAAACCTCTAATACTACGTTCAATTTCGATCTTAGATTCTTCAATTTCTTCTAGAGACATAAAGGTATCTAATTCATAAATATTTTTGATATTGGTCCAGCCACTAGAATTACGATTAGAATATCTACGTCGAGCAATAATAGGAAAATCTATTGACCTGATAAAATCATAAATTTCTTCTTCATCACTTGAAGAAATAAAGTTAATTACTGGTAGATCATTTTGCATCAAAGTTTTTACAAATACTTCTCTTTTAAAGGTCGATAGAGCAGCGTGCTTGTTAGTTCCTAATATTTTAGTACCACGTAATTTATCGTTAAGACCTGAAATAATTCCCAGTGCATTTCTATCCCCAAGTGTAGGTAAAATTGCATCAGGGTGAAATTTTTCTAGGAACTCTAGGACACTTTCACCATTGACCTTTCTAACAAATATTTTGTCAAAAAATTTAACTGACGATAATAAGAATGTAGGATCCTCAATGATTATCGATGTTTTATAACCTAATTTGTGCAAAATTTCAGCTGTATCATAAATGGAAGTTGATAAATCAACATTTATTTCACTTTTAGTAGGTCCTAGTATTAAGATACTGTGGACATCACTTGTTACCATTTATGTATACCTCCTCTATTTTGTACTTTATTAGATTCCATTGATTGTATAAATTCATCAAAAATATAGTATCCGTCGCTAGGACCTGGAGCTGCTTCAGGTTCAAATAGTGATCCTGTAATAGGCAGATACTCGTGACGTATACCTTCGATACTTCCATCATTAACACATATATCAGTAACAATTAGATTAGAATTACTGATTGAACTTTTATTAATAGTTAGTGAGTGATTGTGATTTACAAAGTCTATTTTTCCACTGGCTACTTCTTTTACAGCAATTGATGAATCATGGTGAGCCATATCTAAGGTTTCAATATCACAATTATTTGCAAGTGCAATCAAAAGTGTTCCCAAGCCTATTCCTAGAATTGGGTATTTAGTTTGAAGTTCTTGAATATTTTTTAACGTATTAGGTAAATTTTCTGGATGACCAGGTCCATTAGAAAAGATAATGCCATCTGGGTGTAAAGCTTCTATTTCTTCAACAGAGGTGTTGTAGTTAACAATAATTGCATTGGTACCTCGGTAAGAAAGCTGCCTTAAAATGGAATACTTAAGACCTAAATCCACAATAACAACTTTTACACCTATATTAGGGTTTGGATATGATTGCTTAGTAGACACCCTTTTTACTAAATCTGGTGGTAGAACTAGTGCTTTGATTTGGTCTTTAGCATGTTCATCATAAGTGTCCATGATACTTGCTTTCATTTCACCATGTTCAGCAATATGATCAGATAATGCTCGCATATCAACATTTTTTATACCAGGTATGCTCAATGATTCTACCCAATTTTCAAATGGAATAGTGCCATCGACGGTAGATCCGATTGTTGTACCTACAACTACACCCTTACATCTGGAATTAATGGATTCATAGAAATCGCGGTTAATCCCTGGAGTACCTATTGCTGATGTTGAAAATGCCAAAATTTGGCCTTCAGCGTTAGGGTCAGTGATAGTTTGTTCTATTCCTGTTCTAATGTTAGAAATTATGAGCTGACCAGTTGTAATAACTGATGAACCAAATCCAATTCCAGGAAAAACTGTACCATCTTCAAGAATAAGATAACGTTTCATTATTTTTGTTTCCTTTGTTTTGGAATATTAATCAATTTCTACGCGATCTTCCCCATCGATCTCTTTCATGAGTACTTTAATGGTTTCTTTTTGAGAAGTTGGGATATTTTTACCAATGAAATCAGCACGGATAGGTAATTCACGATGACCTCGATCCACTAATACAGCAAGTGAAATCTTTTTAGGTCTTCCCATAGACATAATTGCATCCATTGCAGCACGAATAGTACGTCCAGTATATAGAACATCATCTGTTAAAATGACATGTTTATCGTTTATATCAATATCAATATCTTCAATTTTATTAGTATCGACGTCATCATTTTTATCATCTCTAAAAGGAGTAATATCTAGCTCTGCAACTGGAACGTTAAGGTTTTCAAGTTGTTTTAATCTAGATTCAATTCTGTGAGCAACGTATACACCACGAGTTTTTATACCAACAAGTACCAGATTATCGATTCCTTTATTTCTTTCGATAATTTCATATGTAATTCTAGTAAGCGCACGTGTCATTGTTTGACCGTCGATTATTTCTTTAGCCATAATTAACCTCTGCTAATATTTCTTAATTTATTGAGTGTTTCTAAAAAAATAGTTGGTGGTTCAGTAGAAAACTCTAACCATTCTTCAGTTTTGGGATGTACGAATCCTAATGTTTGAGCATGTAGGAATTGACCGTTCCCTTTCAAAGTATTCTTTGGTCCATATAGTGGATCTCCAGCTACTGGATGACCAATATATTGTAAGTGAACACGAATTTGATGAGTTCTACCAGTTTCTAGTTTAAGTTTAAGAAGTGAATAACCTTCAAATTGTTCTAAAACCTCAAAGTGAGTAACTGCATTTCGACCATTTTCAATAACTGCTTGTTTCTTACGATCAGATTTGGAACGACCTATAGGAGCATTGATCTTTCCACTTGTTTCTTCAAAGTTTCCATGAACGATAGCCACATATTCACGTAAGTTAGACTTCTCTTTCAATTGTTTCATCAGAGAGAGTTTTGCATCATGATTTTTTGCAATCATTAATAAACCAGAGGTATCTTTATCAATTCGATGCACAATACCTGGTCGTATAAGGTCGTCGTCATTAATTTGTGCATGATATAAAATTGCATTTACTAAAGTTTGGTCTGGATGACCTGCAGAGGGATGTACTACCATTCCCTGTGGCTTGTTAACAACCAGTACATCGGAGTCCTCATAAATAACATCTATTGGAATATCTTGTGGGATAGCCTCAATAGGTTTTTCCTCTGGAACAAATATCTCTACTTGATCATTCAGCTTGATTTTAGTACCAGCTTTTAATACAACGTTGTCATTTAATTTTATGTTTTCATCTTTAATTAAATTTTGAATTTGGGATCTGGTAAATTCAGGTAATTTTTCACTTATGTAAGTATCAAGACGAACCTTTGAATCAGAGTCACATGTTAATTTGATAACTTTTTTATCTATTTTTCTTCACCTGCTGACGTAAATAGTAGTGAGCAAATCAATAAAATAACACCTACTGTTATATATGAATCTGCTAAATTAAATATTGGAAAATTTATAAAATCTAGTGCAAACATATCTGTTACATATGAATTAATTAAACGATCAATTCCATTTCCAATAGTCCCTGACAATAATAAAAGTAACGAGAAAACATATAGTTTATCTTGAAATTTGCTCTTATAAATAAGATAACAAAGGACGATAATTGCCACCAGAGTAACAACTATAAAAAACAAACGTTGGCCTTCTAGCATACTCCACGCTGCACCATCATTTCTAATATTAGCTATTGATAGTACACCAGGTATAAAATTGTGGAATGATCCTAAGGGGATGTTTCCACTTATATATAACTTCAATAATTGATCAAGAATAACTAAAATAATAACAAATAAAAAATAAAATACTGGCATTAGAATAAACCTGAAATCCTTCCGTTATTATCAACGTCCATATTTAATGCTGCTGGTTTTTTAGGTAAACCTGGCATTGTAAGAACACTTCCTGTAAGTGCGACGATGAAACCTGCACCCAATTTTGGCATTAATTCATTAACATGAAGAGTAAAATCTTTTGGAGCACCTAACATAGAAGGATCGTCACTAAATGAATATTGTGTTTTAGCAATACAAATTGGCAAATTATCCCAATTGTTATCATTGATAATTTTTAATTGTTTTTTTGCAGAAGAACTTAATTCAATATTTTTTGCTCCATAAATTTCTTGAGCAATTATTGATAATTTTTCTTCAATAGCCAAATTTAAATCGTAAATTGGATGGTAATCGTTATTTTTTTCTGCTGCTTCTACAACAGCTTTTGCTAGGTCAATACCACCCTCACTACCATTGTGGTGAATTTCAGTTAGCTCTACTGGAACATTTTCGCTAGAAATTAATTCTTTAAGTGTGCTTAACTCATTATCAGAATCTGTTTCAAAACGATTAATAGAAACCACAACAGGAATATTGTATTTTCTCATATTTTGGATATGTCTCTGTAGGTTCTTGTATCCTTCTTGTAGGGCATCAACATTCTCATTTGCAATCTCTTTTAATGCTTGTCCGCCGTTGTATTTTAGAGCTCTAACAGTTGCTACAATTACAATAACATCTGGCGATGCTCCTAATTTTGGAGTAACAATATCAAGAAATTTCTCTGCACCTAGATCAGCTCCAAAACCTGCTTCAGTAATTGCGTAATCACCTAATCTTTGAGCTAGTTGTGTTGCCAAAATACTGTTGCACCCATGTGCAATATTGGCAAATGGTCCGCCGTGTACAATTGCTGGAGTATTTTCAATAGTTTGTACTAAATTTGGTTTTAGTGCATCTTTTAGAAGCATGGCAATAGCTCCTTGCACTTCAAGATCTTTCAAGAAAATAGGTACTCGATTATAGTTATAAGCTACTAATATATTGCCTATTCTAGTTTTTAAATCATCTATACTTTCAGCAAGACATAGTATAGCCATTAGTTCACTAGCAACCGTTATTTCAAATTGATTTTCTCTAGGTATTGAATTGACTGGACTACCTAGTCCAATAACCGTTTGACGTAGAGATCGGTCGTTAATATCTAAAGCACGCTTCCAAATAATTCTTCTTTGATCAATATTTAATTCATTTCCTTGATGTAAGTGATTATCAATAATGGCGGCAATGGTGTTGGCAGCACTAGTTAATGCATGCATATCGCCTGTAAAGTGTAGATTAATATCTTCCATTGGAATAACTTGTGCCATTCCTCCACCGGTTGCTCCACCTTTTAATCCCATAACTGGTCCAAGAGATGGCTCACGTAATGCAAGAACAGGTTTTTTACCGATTTTTTTTAACGAATCAGCTAGTCCAATTGCCACAGTCGATTTTCCCTCACCTGCTGGTGTTGGATTAATTGATGTGACTAGGACTAACTTATTAGGTTTTTTCTCTAATGTTTTATTAATTGTTTTGTATGAAAATTTAGCTTTATAATGACCATATGCTTCAATATCATCATCAGTTAATCCAATATTTTTGGCAATTTCAGTAATTTTCTTGATTTTTTTCTCTTGAGCGTCTTGCGCAATTTCAATATCTTTTGGGAAAGTCATATTAATCAATCTCCTCAAGTAATTTATTTAAGTTCTTTTTTGTAAGCAAAACTGTCTGTGGAAAATAGTCATGATTGTTAAAGATGATGTTTAGTTTAAAAGATTTCGTTTTCTCTAAAGTAACATCTTCCAAATCAAAGGATCTAGCCTGAAAAAACATAGGTAATTTTATCCAGAATTTATTATTCTCTATTTTTATCCAAGAATTAAAAATAATATGTCCTAGATACAGTGCCGCAAAAATCCATATAATTATAGGTACAATTGTAAAGGATAGTTTTTCTAGTTGAACGATTATTCCAAGAAAGATTATTATAAGTAGGATAGACCACAGAATAATTCCCCATGATCCTGAGGCTTGAATATATATTTTTTTCTTCATTAAAATCTCCTAGAAAGGGTTTAAATACATGATTAAATTGTACACCGACGCCGGTATAAATACTAATCAAAATATTGCTGCAATTTCTTATTATATCGATGATAACGAAAATCAATATGAACATTCAGAAAATGTAAAATCTGAGAGCAATCACTACTTAGAATTTTTAGCCTTGAAAAAAGCATTGGAATATTTAAAAGATAAACATTCTAACGATATACTATTAATTTTTACTGATAGTAAAATTTTATATGATAGTATAAATAAAAATTACGCCAAGTCATTTCAAAATATTTTAGATGAAATAATGGCTTTACTTAAGGATTACCCAGATTATTTTATTAAAGAGATACGCGACAAGCAAAATAATCATGCACATATGTTAGTTCATAAACAAATTTATTCAAAATATAAATGAGTAATTATTTGTATTAAAATATTGTTGTGCTAATGTGAAAGTGTTTTCAAATAGGAGGTTTCATTATGAAGTATGTTGTTATGAAGGACCAGGATATTAGAGATAACTTAGCTACAGAAACTTTTGTTATGAATAACATTAAAACGGATGAACCTGTAGTGCTATTTTATTTTGAAGGACCATGTATTATTGTTGGACGAAATCAAAATACAGTAGAAGAAATAAATAACGAGTATGTAAAGGAAAATGATATTACAGTTACTAGAAGACTTTCTGGTGGTGGTGCTGTATATCAAGATCTTGGTAATCTTTGTTTTAGTTTTGTAGTCAACTCAGATGATCAAAATTTTGGTGATTTCAAATCATTCACTCAACCCATCATTGATGTATTGAAACGTATGGGGGCATCAACTGCAGAAATATCAGGACGTAATGACTTGTTAGTTGATGGTAAAAAATTCTCTGGTAATGCGATGTATTCAAGAAATGGTAAAACATACTCACATGGAACACTTTCATATGACGTTGATCTTAGTGTATTGACTAAGGCTTTGAATGTTCCAAAAGATAAAATTAAGTCCAAAGGTATTAAATCTATTAGAAGTCGTGTGACAAATATAAAACCATACTTGAATCCTGAATTTCAAAACCTAACTATAGAAGAGTTTAGAGATGCAATTTTACTTGAACTTTTCCATGCAAATAATTTAGATGAAATTAAAGATTCAGAGTATCACATAACTTCAGATGATCAAAAAGAGATAGATAAAATCAAAGAAAAATATTTCTATAACTGGGACTGGGTTTATGGAAAATCTCCTAGTTTTACTGCCAAACAACGTAAACACTTTGATATGGGAACTGTTGATGTTCGTTACCAAATCGAAAATGGTTTAATAAAAGATGTTAACATTTACGGTGATTTCTTTGGTATGAAAGATGTTAAGGATATTAAAGATTCACTTTTGGGAATAAAATTTGAACATGATGCCATAAATTCGGTATTAGATAAATTTAACTTAGATGACTACTTCAAGGGAGTCCCTACTGCAGAACTACTTAAGCTATTTATGCCATAGAAAAAGCTCACACTTATGTGTGAGCTTTTTTATGTTAATATACTTTTAATGAGGTAATAAATATGATTGAAAATGTAGTACTAAAGGATAAAACTAACCTAGTTCTTATAAAATCCGAAGCATCACTCAGTGAAGATGACAAAAAGATTTTGCTTTCTGAAAAGTATAAATTAACGGATGAAATTATTGAGTACGTTAGTGATAAAAATGAACGAGCAAGAACTGAGTTTGATGAGCACAATCGAAGTTGGTTAATTGTTTACAATATTCAGAGAGATCGTTCAAAAAATAAAACATTTAAACCTACAATACCAATTTCATTTGTAATCAAGGATAATAAAATATTCTGCTTCACTATAAAATATAGTGAATATATTGACGATTATATCTTAAGAGCGGATAATCACTACCCTGTCGACCATGATAATAGACATTGGTCAATGATTTTTTATGTAATGGATCTTGTTTCAAGTGACTTTGAAGATTCAATTAATGATTTCAATATTGAAAGAAATAGAATTCAAAAGCATTTGAATAGCAAGAAAACAACTGACGAAGAAATACTTAATCTAGCTAAATTAGAAGATGCTATTATATATTTGAGTACTGCAATTAGTGGTAATCAATTTGTTGTTAGTCAGCTTTTTGCTACATCAGATAATGTAAATTCTCATATGGAACTTACAAAGATAACGCGGGAATTACTCAATGATTCATTAATTGAAATAAATCAGGTTAAAGAGCAGGCGTCTATCTGTTCGGACATAATCGGGCGAACCACAAATACATATAATAATATCCTTAACAATCAAACAAATACAAGTATGAGAATTTTAACTATTTATACAATTCTTTTAAGTATTCCAACTATTGTCTCTGGATTTTATGGAATGAACATGTTTCTTCCAATTGCGGATAAAAAAAGTTCATGGATAATTTCCTTAATTATTACTTTGGTGATTATGGTTGTTGTGTTATTAGATTTACGTCGAAGAAAAATTAAATAAAATTAGTTTCTTTTTCCCCAGAATTGGAAGTATTCAGTCTTAATACGACCATTGTAAAGTTTTCTCTTTTTAGTTGCCTTTTCACCATAATATTTTTCAAATTCTTCATCACTAGTTAGTATATATTTACTCCAAGTGGGGGCAGTTGCAAATACTGTCCCCATTTCTTCGTATATACGACGAACAGTTTCAAGATCTTTCATACGTTGACCATATGGAGGATTGGATATAATTACACCGTTTTCCCCTTCTATCTTTAAATCCTTAACAGCTACTTGTTTGAAAGTAATGTCATGAAGAGTACCAGCTTTGTGAGCATTTAACTTAGCAATATCGATCATAGAACCATCAATATCACTTGCCAAAATATTTAATTCAATATTTTTTTCGTTTTCTTTAGCTTCTGCTTTTAGATTATCTAATATTTTAGGATCAAACCAATCAAAATTTTCAAACAAGAAATGACGATCAATACCAGGAGCAACATTTTTAGCAATTCTTGCTGCTTCAATAGCAATTGTTCCCGAACCAGTGGTTGGATCAATGAAAGGCATATCAGGACTCCAGTTTGTTAGTAGAATCATTGATGCCGCAAAGTTTTCTTTCAATGGAGCTTCACCATGATCAGTACGATATCCACGTTTATAAAGAGATTCACCAGCAGTATCAAGTGTTACTTGAACTTGATCTTTTACAATTCTTACTTCAATACTAAAAGTAGAACCACTTTCTGGTAGTCTGCCTCTTCTTGAGTAAACATCTGAAAGTTTATTGGCAATGGCCTTTTTAGAAATTATTTGAATATCTCTCTCAGAATGCAATTGTGATTTGACCGAACGTGCTTTAATAGGAAAAGCAGCATTAAGTGGCAACCAATTATCCCAAGGTATGGCATAAATTTGATCAAATAAATCTTCAAATGATTTTGATTCAAACTCAGAAATTAGAATTTTAATTCTATCTGCACTTCTTAACCAAAGATTTGCTTTAGCAATATCCTCGTATTCACCATCAAAATATACTTTTCCATTTTCTGTTTGAACTTCATAACCTAAATCTTGAAGTTCTTTTTTTGTAACAGATTCAAATCCACTTGCCATAGTTGCAATTAATTTCATTAGAGTTACTCCATTATTAATTATTGTTTTGTTGTAAAAAAAAAGGACGAACAAGTCGTCCTCTGCCTAGGTAAATTCCTATAAGCCACGTTTTGTTCTCATAATAAGTGGCAACAAATTATGAGCAGTAATCATCTATCTACAATAAAGTCTTCATAGTAGATTCATTTCTCGTTATGAAGCGCCCCTACCAAAGTTTGGGTTGCCCGCTCGTGGGGTTTACCGCGTTCCACTATCAGAATTTCTTCTGATACTCGTCTCTGTGGCACTTTCAAGTTAATAACACATAGCCAAAAGCCTTAGTGCTTTCACTGCCGTTACTCCAAAGGAGTACCTTAGCTTATTGGGCTAAGCGCGAACACTACAAGCAATCTCAGCTTGTGCGGGCGTGGACTTTCCTCAGCTTGCATAAGCAAACCGCGATTACCAGAAACTTACCAATGAAAAATATTATACACTAAAAGTTACTCTTGTTGTTGAAATTATCATTGAAACCATTGAAATTTTGATTAGAATTGATTTCGTTGTGACCATTTTCAAATCTGTTATTATTGTTGTTTGTGTTGTATTGATTAGGAACAACAGCTGAAGAAAATTGTTGAACATTTTGGTTGTTATTTGGTTGAGGTTGTTGATTAGTTGGATTTGATTTTGGTTGATTGTTATTTGCAAAATCATGACCAAATACACGTTGTTCAAGATTTGATAATCTTCTCAAAATATCGTAGTAAGTTTCATCCATTGAGTCAGATTTCATAGACTTGTTTGAATTTTGTGATTTATTTGGAGTTGCAGCTGCCTGTTTAGGTGCTTGTGGACGAGCTTGCATGTTAGGATTTTGACCTGGTTGAGGTTGTTGCATAGGTCTTTGTTGTTGATTATTTACACGAGGACGTTGTGGTCCTTGTGGATTGTTGTTTCGTTCAGATTCTAGCATAGCTATTTCATTTTTTAGAGTAGCAATTTGGTTTTCAAAAGATTCATAGTCTTTGATAACATTATCTAGGAATAAATCCACTTCATTTTGATCATAACCACGCATCTTAATCTTAAATTCTTTTGAAAGAATGTCATTTGGTTCAAAGTTTAAGAAAAAGTCGTTATTATTCATATTTGGATCAGGTTGTGGACCTTGTTGAGGATTAAAATTGTTCATATTATTCATGTGTAAGAGCTCCTTTTATGTAATTCAATAATTGTCAAACATTGAGTTAGCAAAATCTTGCATAGAGTCAAAATCAACAAGTTCTAATGAGTAATCTGGATTCTTCTCAATATACTTGATGACCGCTTTGTAGTCATATTTTGGCTTACCAACATTCTCCAAATCGTAGAACATCAAGACGCCATCTGTATGTTTCAGCATGAAACTTTGCCAATTTATTAACTGTACGTAGTTAGTATAACTTAAATCTGATAAATAGCTAAAATAGTCAGCTTTTCTTAAAAAAATATTTAGTTTTTGCTTGTTGCTGTCATTCCAATTCCCCTCGAAATTTTGATAAGGAATAATAACTGCAAGCTCAATTTGATAATTTTCTTGCTTAAGCTCTTCGACAACTTCGCCAATTATCATCTCGGTACCAAGGTTTGCACCGGTTAGTATCCATTCTACCCCATTTTCAATATAGTTAATTATTCTATTTTTGAAATAATTTTTTATAACTTTTACCTTTAGGTCATCATCTTTAAATATTCCCAACTCATAAGATCGATAACCTGTAATCCATAAATTTTTCAGAAGATGTTCCCCTTTTTTATAAAATATCTAATCATGGTATAATGTCACACAATAGGAGTTGATTATTTGACATTAAATTATCCTGATGGGCACTCATTCAGTAGTAATGGTAACACATCTAATACCCAAAAAAGAACCAAAAAGGAAGTACGTTTTGGCGATCGTGGTATGCGTCTGGAAGAAGAAATAAACGAGACAAATATATTTTATAGAGAACATGATCAAGCTGTAATTTATAAAAAACCAATCCCCGTCCAAATTGTTAAGGTAGACTATCCTAAACGTAGTAAAGCAGTGATAAAGGAAGCTTATTTTAAACAGGCTTCCACTACCGACTACAATGGAATATATCGAGGATATTATGTTGATTTCGAAGCAAAAGAAACTACTTTAAAACAATCTTTTCCTTTGAAAAACTTTCACCAGCATCAAATTGATCATTTGAAAGCTTGCAAAAAGCAAGGTGGAATATGTTTTGTAATTATGAAGTATGTGACATTGAATCGTTATTTTTTGGTAGATGCCGATATTATATTTGATTATTGGGACAAGAAAAATATTGATGGATCAAAATCAATAAAAGTTGATCAAATTGAAAAAACTGGGATAGAACTAAAAAGTGGCTATCGACCAACACTCGATTATTTGCCAGCAGTTGATAAATTGATTGCTGCAAAACAAGGAGAACTAAATGAAGACTACTAATTATTGGAAAAAGGGCCTTAAATACTTTGGGATTTTCATAGCACTATGTATCGTGATATTCCTAAGCGTATTTACCTACTATGCCTTTAAATCACCTACTGTTACAAAAGAAGATCTACAAAGCGGTGGATCATCAGTAATAGTAGATACAAGTGGAAAACAAATTGTATCCTTAGGTAATAGCAAAAGAAATTATGTGACAATTGATAAAGTACCAAAGCAAATGCAAAATGCAGTTGTTTCTATAGAAGATAAACAATTTTACAATGAAACTTTTGGAATTAATCCAGTGAGAATTGTTAAATCAGTATTTAATAATGCATTTGGAGATGATGGTCTTCAAGGTGGAAGTACCCTAACCCAACAACTTATTAAACTAACTGCTTTTTCAACTGATGTAAAAGACCAAACGTATAAGCGAAAACTACAAGAAGCATGGTTGGCTATCAAGTTAAGTCAACAGTACTCAAAAGATCAAATTTTAGAATACTACGTAAATAAGGTATATATGAGTAATGGTGTTTATGGTATTCAGACAGCATCTAAGTACTATTACGGTAAATCATTAGACGAGTTGACTTTACCTCAACAAGCATTATTAGCAGGATTGCCAAATGCTCCATCGAGTTATGACCCATATAAGCACCCTGATAAGGCCAAGGAACGTAGGGATCTAGTTATTCGTGCTATGTATAACAATAATAAAATAAGTAAATCTCAAGCGCAGGAAGCTATTGCAACACCTATCGACAGTGGTATGAGAGCTTACCATAATATTCAGTCGTCTGATGATAATAATCGTATGATAACAGATCCTTATGTTAAAGAAGCCATTACTGAGGTTCAGAAAAAAGGATATGATCCTTATAGAGACAATTTGAAAATCACTGTAAATATGGATTACGATGCACAAAAACGTCTTTATAATATTGTGAATAGTTCAAATTATGTTCAATTCCAAGATTCGAAGATGCAAGTAGGTGCTTCAATCGTCAATCCTAACAATGGTAAAGTAATTGCCATGATCGGTGGTAGAAATCTTCAAAATATTCAGTTTGGACTTAACAGAGCTGTTCAAACGTCTAGAAGTAATGGTTCTACTATAAAACCAGTGTTGGATTACGCACCTGCAATCGAGTACCTAAATTGGTCAACCTATCATCAATTAGACGATAGCAAATACACATATCCTGGTACAGATATCGTACTTGGCGACTGGGATAATACCTATCAGGGACAAATGAGTATGCGAGAAGCACTTGTAGGTTCAAGAAATGTCCCTGCTGTCAAAACACTCCAATCTGTTGGATTTAGCAAAGCTATCAACTTTGCTTCCAACATGGGGATAGATGTAAGTAACAGCCAAGGTCTTTCAGCTGGTATTGGTGCTAATGCTTCGAGTCTTCAAGGTGCAAGTGCCTACTCCGCATTTGCCAACGGGGGAACTTATTATAAGCCAACATATGTAAGTAAAATAGAAACTGCAGATGGTATTGTTCATAACTATAGTTCTAAAGCTAAAAAGGTCATGAAGAATTCTACAGCTTATATGATTACAGATATGCTAAAGGGTGTTCCATCATCCACTGGATTTGCTAGTTACGCTCAAATAAGTGGTATTCATCAAGCTGGTAAAACTGGTACGACAAATTATAGTGATGATGAAATATCATCAAATTACGCCTTAAGCGGTAAATCAAAAGATGCTTGGTATAATGGATACACTAAGGATTACTCAATGAGTGTTTGGACTGGTTATGATTCTCCTAACTCTGAGGGTGTCTCAAGTACTTATCAAAGTGTAGCAGGTAAAATATATAAAGCTGAGATGGAATATCTATACAATGATAAGACTAGTTCTAATTGGAAGAAACCAAGCTCAGTAGTTTCAATGAGAATACAAAACAATGGGTCAAAAACACCTACTGTTGCACCACCAGGAAGTTCAAACTATACAAAGGAATTATTTATTGAAGGTTATGAACCTTCAAATCCTTATTCTGAATCTGGTTACCCTTCACAATCATCCACAACAGTTTCAGGTAATGAAGTTGTGACAAATAGAAGATCTTCAGATAATTCCACATCAGACTCAGAGACTACAACTGATGATAGTCAAAATGGTAATACTGACACTGGAACAGGATCTACAGGAAACAACAATGGAAATACAGGAACTGGTAATACCGGTGGTGGAAACAATAACACTGGTGGAACAGGTACTGGAACTGGCGGTGGAGGAACCACAACTCCCCCAACAAATTAAAAGAAGCTAGAACTCAATGAGTTCTAGCTTCTTTATTTTTCTCAAACATTTGATCGCTTAATTGTGTTATCTGGTTATCCAAAGTTTTTATATTATATTTTCTTCCAAATTCAATTAATGAGTGATGTGCTGTATGTAACTCATTATCTGGGAGAGCATCTACAATTCTATTTTCTATTGTAATAACTGATGCATTTGGATCTACAAAATGTAGTCTCTTAGAGATTTTTTCAACATGAGTATCAACTGCAAATGTCGGTTGATTAAATCTGTCACTTAGTACAACGTTTGCAGTTTTACGACCGACACCAGGAAGCTTGATTAAGTCTTCCCTATTATCAGGTACCTTGCCATTAAAATCAGATACTAACATTTTTGAGGTAGCAATAATATTTTTAGATTTATTTTTGTACAAACCGATACTTCTGATAATATTCTC
Organism: Companilactobacillus metriopterae; assembly: GCF_002762335.1. Taxonomy (NCBI): domain Bacteria; kingdom Bacillati; phylum Bacillota; class Bacilli; order Lactobacillales; family Lactobacillaceae; genus Companilactobacillus; species Companilactobacillus metriopterae. The sequence goes on from NZ_CP024610.1 coordinate 1,030,148, forward strand.
AATGTCATCTTGATTAGCACATTGCATTTTTTCTGCCGTAGGATATTTTTTGAATAAATTTGGAGTCACTTTATTAACAGCTACATCAGTAGTTTGAGCACTCATCATTACTGCTATTAAAAACTGAAAATTTGTCTCCGCATTTAGTGATATACCAACCGGACCCACATCATCTTCGATCATTTTTATTAATTCAAAGATCTGGTCATTATTTAACATGCTAATATCCCATTTTTTTCCTGCGGTCCTGTAATTGCTCTGCAGTTTTTATATTACTTTTTTCCCAACTAATTAATATACGATCCATATACTTCAAAGAATACGCTTGATTTAAAACTGCTTCTCTCAATGCTAATTCAATTAATTCTACTGGGTAATGATCATCATTAATCCATTGATGAACTTGTTCTTGTTCTATTGGAGAAATTGGTCGTCCAAATTCAATTTCTAATTTTTTAAATAATTCTTGAACTTTATTCTGTAAATTTTCTTTTTGATTTTCATTTTCTTCTTGATCTAGAAAATCCGCAATTTTGTAATAAACAGGAGACAACGAGTATACATCACGTTGTACATGATTTTCTATAACAGTTTTTAATTCAATAATTCCCAACTTAATTAGGTTTTGTATTATATCAAATACTTCAGTTTCTGGAATGAGAGTCATAGATGATATATCTTTAGAAAGTGGAAAATCAATCCCCTCTTGATTATTCATGGTTAGAAATATGTAGACTACTAAATCTTGTTCAGTCATTCCTAGTTTTTTATAATATTGAATTACTAAGTTGTTGATGGACGTATTCTTTGATTCTATTAATTTTTTTAAAATCTTATCTTTCATTAGCTCACCTAGTTTAGAAAAATAGCATAGACAGATAGATGTCTATGCTTATTTTTATTAATTTAATTATGGTCTTAAGCGATTAATCATTCTTGGGAATGGAATTGCTTCACGTAGATGGTCGAGGTGACAAATCCATGTAATAGCACGTTCAAATCCTAAACCAAATCCTGAATGAGGAACTGATCCGTATCTTCTAAGATCAAGATACCATTGATAATCATCCATATTTAGACCCATTTTTTTAATTTCTGCTTCTAGTTTATCAAAGTCTGTTTCACGTTCAGAACCACCAATAATTTCACCGTATCCTTCAGGAGCTAATAGATCGGCACAGACATATAGTCTTTCATCAGTTGGATGTGGCTTCATATAGAAAGGTTTGATTGACTTAGGGAAGTTAAGGATAAATACAGGTTGTTCAAATTGTTCAGAAATGTATTGTTCTTCGGGTGCACCGAAATCGTCACCCCATTTTGTGTCCATACCTGCCTTTTGAAGCATTTCAACGGCCTCATCGTATGAAACATGTGGATATGGTAATTTTGTATATTTCTTTAGAGTATCAACATCTCTATCAAGAAGACCTAATTGGTATTCACAATTATCAATAACTCTTTGGACAAGATAAGCAATATATCTTTCTTGAATTTCCAAACTTTGTTCTTGATGCATGAAAGCCATTTCTGGTTCAATCATCCAAAATTCAGTTAGATGACGTCTTGTTTTGGATTTTTCAGCACGGAAAGTTGGTCCAAATGTAAATACTTTTCCAAGAGCCATTGCCCCTGCTTCAGCATACAATTGTCCACTTTGTGAAAGATATGCATCAGTGTCGAAGTATTCAGTATGGAACAACTCTGTTGTTCCTTCAGGAGCACTACCAGTGAAGATTGGTGGATCCATCTTGATGAAGCCATTTTCGTTGAAAAAGTCATATGTAGCATTAATCATTTCATTTCTAATATGCATAATGGCATTTTGGCGACGAGAACGAAGCCATAGATGACGATGATCCATTAAGAATTCTGTACCGTGTTCTTTGTTAGTAATAGGATAATCTTCACTTCCACCAATTGGTTCAATATCTGAAACTTGAATTTCATAACCAAAGTGAGAGCGATCATCTTTATGAATAGTACCTGTAATCCACATACTTTCTTCTTGACGAAGTGATTTAGAAAGTTCAAATGTTTCTTCACTAACTTCGTTTTTTAGAACAACGCCTTGGAAAAAGGCAGATCCATCACGTAATTGAAGAAAAGCTATTTTACCTGAAGAACGTTTGTCTGTTAACCAAACACCAATTTTAACTTCTTGATCTACGTAATCTTTTGCATCAACAATACTAATTTGTTTTACCATTAATTAAGCCTCCGGATTATATATTATTTGTGGTTTTAATACTCTTGCCCGTTTCAAAATCTACTAAGTTATATCCTATAGTCCCATTTTTATTTTGAAATGAAACCTCCCAAGTAGGTTTATTTTTATATAAACCTAGATTGATATTGAGAATTTTTTTAGCATTATATCGGTTTTGAACCTCAGATGTGATTTCAGATCTTTGTGGTGCATCGTTCTTATTAACTACAGTTGTCTGACCTGATTTTGCGTTAATAATGATGTATCGGTATTTATTAGATTGAGTCAGTCCACCAATCGAATAATATTGCTTGTCACGATTATATTCACCAAAATAATCTGAAGTAGTTATACCTGCTTTTTCCTTCGCAATAGTTTCTGACTGTGATTGAGCACTACTATATGGAGATATAGCCATATTCAAATATGTCAGAATAGAGATCAACACGAGGGCGATAATTGAAACACTTAATAAAATTTTAGTTCCTTTATTCATATCTTTACCCTTAATTATTTTCAATAAGAATAGTATAGCAACTTTTCCATTAATTCAAAAACTTATTTATATCTTTTTTAATGGAATCCATACTTTTTGTTTCAACATCAACATTTTTAGGAATGGATTTTAATATAGTATCACCATAATTTGTAGATGTTAAACGATTGTCAAGCATCAAAATAATACCCTTGTCTGTGGGTGTTCTTATTAATCTTCCAATCCCCTGTCGGAATTGTAAAATAGCTCTAGGCAATGTATCGACAAGAAAAACGTTTTGTTTTTTCTTTTTTAAAATATCATTTCTAATCTTTACGTCAGGTTGTTCAGGTGATTCAAATGGGATTCTTGTTATCACAATAATCTCTAAAAGCTTATCTGGAAAATCTACACCTTCCCAAAATGAATTAGCACCAAGTAAGACAGCACGATTGCCCAATGCAAATCTTTTTTTGATTTTTTCAGGGCTACCAGTAACATCCTGAGCCAAAAGCTCCCACTCTTCTTCTAGATTGCCTTCTAATAGCTTGAAGTAAACATTCTTTAGAGTGTTTAGAGAATTGAAAAGAATCATTGTTTGACGATCTACATTCTTTAATAAATCAATAATATAGTTAGCAATCATGCGGTAATATTCATCATTATTAAGATCATTTATATCTTTTAGATTATCTGGTAGATATATTTTAAGATTTTGGTCAATGTGATTTGTGTCATTTAGAATCAATGTTTTATTTATTCTTGTTTCTCTAAGTTGTAAATCAGATATGAAGAAATCAAACGAATTTTGGATACTCAAAGCAGCACCGATATTGATTATTTGACTAAATCTACTTTCAATTTGTTGGAGCGGTTTCTTGATATCATATTGTTTCCAACTAACTTCAATTGTTTTTGGATCGTAGAAGTTAGACATTTGTAACTCTACACCAAATTTTCCTGATCGATTTTCTATTTGTTGAATGAGTTCATCAATATAGGAAATAGGTGTCAGTAATTTTTCATTCTCAATGACTAAACTTGAAATAATTCTTGATAACTCAATTGAAATGAAATTTTTCTGTGATGAATATTGATCGAATAGTTGATCAATTCGCTTAGAAATAAAATTCAAATGCCCTTGTAACGATACGAGCATTTCTGTTAAATGTTCATTCTTTTTACCAAATTTTTGAGAATTATTAACTATAGAAACATCTCTCTCACGATCATTCAGTTTCACGTGACTTTGGATGTAGTTTTCAAAAATATTAAATTCAATTCGTTCCATTAAGTTATTAATATCTTGGAAGTGCTCTTCGAATTCACTTAGATCTTTGGAACTCCATATCTTGGTAGGAGATTGATCAAATGCAAATTTTAGAGTATTTCTATTTTGATACAATATGTCACTAATTTTTTTAATATACTCGTTGATTTGATAAAACTTTATTACTGGAGAATTAGCATCTCTTACACTTTGTGCAAAATGATTGGCTTCGTCAACCACTAGATAAGAATTTTGTCCCCAATAGTCCATATCAACATTTCTAGCTAAAAATGCTTGATTAGTTAATAGAATATTTGATTCTTTGAATTTATTTTGTTGAAATTTCCAGAAGTCGTCGTCAGCAAATAAAGTATTCTCATTTAGTTCCTTATGATGTCTGATTAATGAGAAAAATGGATTGTTGTAATTTGTTAACTTTAGTTCTCCAAGATCACCTGTAGTTGTCATAGTTAACCAAACTATGATTTTCATCTCAATTAATGCTGTATGACCATGCGATTCATAACTTTGAAGAGCATCAAAGAAACGATCCAAGTCTATATAATTGTAGCTACTCTTAACAATCTCAGCATGATAGTTATTTCCAGTAATATCATTCAGAAGAGGAATTGCCTCGTCTAAGATTTGTTGTTGAAGTACTCTTGTAGAAGTAGCGACAATCAATTTTTGATTATTATTTGTAACATAACTTAATGGCAACAAATAACCTAGGGTTTTACCCGATCCAGTGGGTGCTTCGATTATATTCCACTTTTGTTTTTTATTTCTACTGTTACTTAGTTTATAGATAAAATCCATTAATTCTACTTGATTAGATCTATATTCTATTTTTTTATTAAACAATAATTGTTTCTTTTTTGTAGTATCTGGAAAATGATTATTTTTATGAATGTAATCAGTTATGTGTAAATCTTTTTTACGTAAAACCAATCCATTTTTTTCATACAAGTAATCTCTTAGAGGAACATTATCTGATGTTTCTTCAAGTGCTTGTTTGAAAACTATATTTGTATCACGTATGGTATCTTTTCCAAGCTTTGCAAGAGTTTCTATTGTCGTTCTTGGTAAAGATCTAAGTCTTTCCTGCAATGTTTGAAATAATTCGGCAGTAACAAGTGCGTCGCTATCTGCACTATGTGGATTGTTGTGTTCAATTTTGAGGTAACTTGTAAGATCCTGAAGTTTATAACTACTCAAAGTAGGAAATAAAATTTGTGACAGCTCAACTGTATCTATTGCCTTAATATTAAGTTCATTAAGACCAACTCGTTGAAATTCTCTATTAAGAAAAGTTAAATCAAAATTTACATTATGAGCAATGAATATTTTATTTTTTAGTAGTTTAAAAATATCTGGAGCAATATCTTCAAATATTGGTGAGTCTTTAACATCATCATCTGTTATGCCTGTAAGTGCGCTAATTCTTGAAGAAATAGGAACCTGAGGATTTATTTTTTGATTGATAAGACTTGTAATTTCCCCCTCTTCAATAATTGCACAGCCAAATTGAATTATACGTCCATTATCATGCCAATTTGCATTAGTCGTCTCTAGATCGACAACAACAAATGAATTTTTCAAAGACTCACCTCCTGCTCTTTAAGCTAAATTTACTAGATTATTGTTATTTAAAAAGTATAAATATTTACCAGTAACTGGTTTATTCAGAATATTTTGAATTGCGATTTCATATAAGTTTAATTGACCAGAATATTCTTTGATCAATTCTGATTGATGATCTTCAGACTTTATATTGTCAGTTTTATAATCAAATATAACTACGTGATCTTCGTACTCAATTAATCCATCAATAATACCATGTACAAGTATTTTATCATGAGAATCATCATTGTTTTTGAACAATTTGTCAGATGGAATCAGTAGAGAAAATGCATACTCTCTACTTACATTTTCATTATTTTTAATAATTTGATCACCTAAATCACTATTATACATGTTTACTAAAGCATTAACGTCCACTTTTTGTGCTATTTCTTTAGTAAAAGTTTGATTCTGAATTAACCTATTAACTAACTCATTAAAATCCTGTGTTGTGGGTTTATGTTTGATATTTATTTTTTGAAGAATTAGATGGGTTGCGCTACCAACTTGTGCTGGAGATACTGATTCAGTTGTTTTTAAAAAATTAGGTTTATCAAAAGAATTTTGTACTATTCTGTTAGATTGTGATCCTTGTTCCAAATACAACATGGAATCTTCATCTGGATCAGAAAATACTCTTTTTATTTCAGAAACTGATTGATAAGCAGTTGTATTGACTGCACTTTGGTAAGAATAATCAAAGTTTAAAATATTTTGAACAGTAGTTTTAAATAAATTAGTAAGCTCAAAGCTACTCTCTACAATGTTAGACACTTGTTTAGCACTAGCAAAATTTTTTTCAAAAATTAATTCAAAGGTAAGAGCACAATTACTATTGTAAAAAGTATTCTCGTCATAATTTTTAATTTGCTTACTTTGCAAAGTAGATATTCCAATTAAATCTTGAAATGTCCTACTGTTTAGTCTACTTGCGACAGATATTAATCCATTATCATTTGCGGAAGCACTATCCCACTTGTTTAGAATAGTTTCAGGTGTTTTATCTGATCCCACCATAATCAATTTTTGTTTAGCTCTTGTCAAAGCAACATACAATAGTCGCATTTCTTCGGATATCGATGAAATATTTTTCTTATTACTTATAATAACTTTTTGAATATTTTTATATTTAACATGTTTCTGTTGGTCCGTATAGTCAATACCGATACCTAATTGGGTATCTAAAATATTAGCTGAAATAACATCTCTATTGTTGAACTTAGAACCTAAACCAACAAAGAAAACCACAGGGAACTCTAAACCTTTACTACCATGAATTGTCATAACTTTAACGGTATTGTCTTCGTTGTCAATACTGCTGGGTTGTGCTAAATCTTTATCATTCTGTTCTAGTTTTTCAATATAAGTAATAAAATCATGAAGTCCACGAGATCGATTCTTTTCATATGAATTGGCACGTTGATAAAGAGCGTTTAAATTTGCTGCACGTTGTTTACCACCGGGCATACCTGAAATATAATCCAAAATACCAGTTTCTTTGTATATTTTCCAAATTAGTTGCGTAATACTGTTTTTATTCGAATACTCACGATAATTATCAAGTAAATTAAGAAAATTATTTAGATTGTTAGCAAGTTCGTCGTCATTTTTTTCAACGTAACTTTTTACTGCATTATAAAAATTGGTTCCTTTACTTGCCAATCGAATTTCCGCCAACTGTCTCTCACCTAGTTTTACAATTGGAGATCTTAACACTGCAACTAGAGGAATGTCCTGTATAGGGTTATCTATTATTTTTAAAAATGATACTAAAATCTGTAGCTCGGTAGTTTGAAAATAGTTCTCTGAGGCAGTTACTAATAAAGGAATATCTGCTTTGGCAAATGAAGATACCATATCAGTATTCATACTTTTGTTTCTAGCCAAAATCACGATATCTGAATATTTGATTGGACGTTTTTCTTTTAGTTTAGTGTCATAAATTTCAAATTTATCACTAATCATTTTTTGAATTTTACTTATCGTAAAATCAATCTGGTCCTGCCTTTTATCGCTATTTTCATCATTATTTATCAAGTAAAATTCATTTTTAGTATCGGTATCTTCTGGAAAACTGGTTCCTGGAACTAATTTTGCATCATTATCGTAATTGATTTCACCAATTTTTTCATCCATAATTCTTTCAAAAATAGTATTAACAAAATTGTCGACATCAACCGCTGAACGGAAATTCATTGATAGTTGAATCAGTTCAGAATCGTTATCATCCTTTTGAAAATCACGATACTTTTGAGCAAAAATATACGGTGCAGCTTGTCTGAATCCATAAATAGATTGCTTAATATCACCAACCATAAATAAATGATTAGATTCAGTTTTAATTTTTTGAATAATGTTTTCTTGCATAGCATTTACATCTTGATACTCATCTAACATGATTTCAGAGAATTTATTTTGATAGTAGTCTTGAGCTATATTTTCTCCATCAATTTCAGTATTTAAGATGTCGTATGCGTAATGTTCTAAGTCATTAAAATCCATCAAATCATTGGCTAATTTTAGTGATTTATACTCATTAATAAACTTAATTTCTATCTCAACTAGTTTGGCAATAATATTAGCGGAACTATTACTTACACTAGTTAATAATTTGGCGTCCATTGAGAAATAGTTTTCACTAATCTTTTTTAAAGAGTCTTTCCAAGATTTTATTTGTTCTTTTAATGCTTCAACTAGAGTTGGGTCTTCCCCTTCTTTGTCCTCTTTAGAAATTCTTTTAGCAGATGCCATTTTGAAATTTTGGAAATAATCTCTAATCTCATCAAATGATTTTTCTTCAATTTCTGAATAAACTTGCTTTAAATCATTCAGTGCTGAGGAGACTGCTTCTGTATATGCGGATGATAAAAGATCCTCTTGTGATAAGTAATAAATCTCAGTTAACTCATCAATTAAACTTGAAATATTTAATTTTAAATTTGGTATCAGAGTATATTTATAAAAGTCACTGGTTTCAAACGGATCCTCTAAATTATAGAAAGATGACAAACTGTTAAGCCATTTTTCAGTATCCGTATTAGTTATTGCAAAATTATACAGTTGATCTATTAAGGTAATTAATCCTTCATCGGAACGATCATTTGAAAAGTTGTCAACAACATTTAAGAAATCACTATCATCTTTTTCGTAGTAATCAGAAAAAACATTTTCAATAGCTTGATCTTTAAGCATCTGAATCTGTGTATCATCAGTAATCAATTGCAATGATGGATCTAAATTAATAACGTAATAAAATTTTTCAATTATTGTGTTAAAGAAAGAATGAAGTGTGCTGATATTAGCCATAGGAATTTTATAGATCTGTGATTGCAAATGTTTCTTTAGATCAGGATTAAGTTCTGGTTCTCTTGTTAACTCTTTCAACCTTACTTCTAATCGTTCCTTCATTTCATTAGCAGCAGCTTTAGTAAAAGTAGAGACTAAAAGACTGTCAATACTTGAACCGTTTTTGAGTAATTCAACAATTCTTTCAATCAGAATCGTCGTTTTACCTGATCCGGCAGCAGCTGAAACTAAAATGTCATGACCAGTATGATATATGGCTTTTTCTTGATCTTCTGTCCATTTTGGCATCAGTTAGTCCTCTCCTAAGTCTTCTTTTATTTTTTGAAGTGCTGTTTCTTTATCATAGCTTTGAATATCATTGTAATTGTTCTCTTGTAACATGGCATCAAAGACCATAATTGGTTTGTAGTCACTGTATTGAAGAGCCGTTTGCTCTGTACCATCCCGATAAGGGTTCAAGTTTAATTGACCTGAATAGATCTTTTTCCCGGCTTCTTTAATTAGATTAGTGTTGTATCTCAAAATTAAATTTAATTCTTCAGAATTTACAGAAGAATTTTTAGCAATTTTAATTCCAGTTTTGGTTTTATTTATAGGTAAAATATCAGATCTACCAGATAAATTTGGTTGGTAACTTTCCAGTAGAGTTTCGTCATTTAAAATTAAACCTTTTAGTTTAAATTTCTTTTCTATTTCAGAGTCATTATTTTTACTTTCATCATAGCTAATTATGGGATTTTGAATATGTTCATAGAAACCTCCTGCAACTTCGGCGGTTGTTTTTGAAGCTAATAGTGGCAAGTTATCTTGAACACTTTGTAGATAGGTAGTTAATTGTAAATTTAAACCAGACATAAATTTTTTGTATAAGAAATCACGGGTACTTGATTTGTAATCAATAACCGTTAAGTATGATTTGTCATCAAAAATCATTTCGTCAATTCGATCAATTTTCCCACGAACATTAATAACATGGAGATCATCAATTGGTATAGTGAGTCCCTTTATATCTTGAAGTTTGTTTAATAATCCAAAAGTAACTTCAGAACTTTTGGGATTGGAAGATAATTTTTTAAACTGATTTTGAGTTCTGTAAATTGTTGTTAATAGTGTGTTTTTAATTTTTTGAGCAATATAGTTCATTCTTCGAGATGATCGTAGAATATTAAATTCACTCTGGTTTAAGTTATTAATGAATAACTCGTCTACCAATTTATTTAATTGGGTATTTGATAGATCACGAATATCAATATTTTCTTGGGATATTTTTTTAACAAATCCGTCCAATACTCCATGGAAAAGATTCCCTATTTGCATGGGACTAACTTCATAAACAGTTCTAGGGTTTAATTTCAATCCGTATTTTAAGAAATACTCATATTCATTCTCGTAAAATGTCTGAAGCCTTGAGACGGATACATCAATTTTTTTACCATACAAATCTTCAACTAATTGAGGACTTAGGTTATCTGGTATATTACGATAATCGAGAGACGATAGTGTGATTTGTGCTCTTTCTTTAATATTTTCTACCAGTGAATCTCTGATATATTTCCAGCCACTTGAAAGGTCTTCCCTATTATCTAGTGCGGTTCTTGATGCTCTCGTTAAAAAATTCAAAGTAGAAATATCTGAGCCAACATATCGAAGAATTTCTCCCTCTACTTTTGTTGAAGGATTTGGATTAATTTCAAAACTTTGCTTAGTTAGATTGAAATGATTCTGTATTCTTTGCACATAACTAGACACTTCGTCGGAGTTATCATCTTCGGTTATATTAGGGTAAGTAAAGATAATACGTTCTTTTGCTGATGAGAAAATTAATCCATGCAGGTATGGCTCACTGTTATTGATAATCTCATCATCTTCACGTAGATACTTGTAGTCATCGTTTAAGTTATTTGTTAAAGATACCCTCTCTTCATTATTTAGGATAGTTTTAGTTGTGGTTGCACCAGGCATATTGTTACTAGTTGAACCAATTACAATAATAATTTTTCTATTTAGAGGCTGTACCATTCCTATTTCTGAAACACTCACAGCGTCTAAGGTACTAGGAATTTGAGAATAATTTGCAGTTTCAAAACCAGAATCTAAAACTTGAATTAATAATTTATAATCAAATTTTTCGTCACCAAATACATCAATGAATTCATCTAAAATACTATTGAATTTATTGACGACTTGATCAATCTTATCTGCGGCTCTAAGATCATTTTTTTCGATGCTATTTATAGACCATTGTTTAAGAGTCGAAAAAACATTTTTTTCCTCTAAAAAACTATACAAATTAGAGATAGCTTCTAGATTGTTTTTAGAGTTATCTAAATAGTTAATCAATTCATTGAAAATATCACTTATAAATTTTTTAAGCGAATTTATTAGTATGAACTCTTTTGTTAAATTTTTATCTTCAATATCTGGATTAACTAAGTCCTCTCCAAGCCAAGAATTTTTGAAGTTTATACCATTTGCAATAACATAATTTTCTAGTAAATCTACTGCTAGACGATATTCTTCTTCAGATTCGAATTGATCTTCTGGTATTAATAATTCTGTCCTTAAAAGTGCAATTATATCTGAACTTCTGAAATTGTTAGACATGATTTCAAAAAGAAGATCTACCATTTTCTTTAAGGGATGATTTGCCATTTTACTTTGAATGTCGATATAGTAAGGTATCTGATTATTTTCTAGCAAGGAATCAATAAATGATTCATATTGTGATAAGTCTCTAGTAACTATTAAAAAATCCTTGTATCGATAATCCTGGGTTGCAACAAGTTGTCTGATATAAGTACTGACTATGGAGATTTCTGTTTGTTTATCAGATGCCTTCCAAATTTGAACTGAATTATCATTTTCTAGAGATTCCGGTTTACTAATTGGGGTTGGAGCATTGGAATCTAACCAAAAATCCTCTAATCTTTCTATATCACCGTTTATTCTAGACTTATCAGCAAAAAGACTGTGGAATGGTATTTTATTATTTTTAGCTACTTGGAAAAGTTGATTGAAGGTTTTTTTAACACGGTAAAAATAGTCTGTTTTTTCTGGTAATTCAATCGCTGGCTCATCCATTATCAATGAGACATTAATACTGTTTCCGTTAGTAATAAGTGCTTCGATTAATTTGTATTCAGTAGCAGTAAATGAAGAAAAATCTGAAATATAAAAATTCATATTTTTACAGTCATTTGTATTCAGATACTCAATTAGTTCATCAATACGACTGCTATTTGTTTCAAACTGTGACATTTCTTGAACATATTGCTCATAGATAAGTTTTAGTTCAGCAATTTTATTTTTGTTTGATTGATCATTTTCTATTAAATCTAAATCATCTGGCTCAATTGCACCAGAAATCAATTCATCAAATTGGCTGACAAGATCAGAGATAAATCCCTGTTTGTTAACCATACCCGAAAATAATTTCAACTTACTTTGATTAGAGTTAACAATATTTCTAAGGATCATTGCTGATTTGGTAGTTGTGATACTTTCCTTATCTAAGAGATCAGTATCCCTCAATAGATACCAAATAAGCCTAGAAATAGAGAATACTTGTACATTATTTGCAGCTACAATATCACTGTTCCCAGTTATTTGACCAAATCTGTTCAGCCACTCAATTTCAGATTCGAATTTGATATGATTTGGAACTAAAAAGAAGAATTGATTTTTAGGATTTTTTTGATAATCATTTTCAAACAATTCTTGAATTTTTTGATGATGATCAACTTTGTTCTTGCCAAGAATGAAATTTAATGTCATATTTTAATCTCCTAAAAAAATTTTATCACATATATATCTAATCGTGTTTAGGTATGGAAATAAGATCTACAGATGTTTAAAATAGTAATTATTAGAACAGAGGTGTTAGTGTGCTTATTGGAACAGGAAAAAGTCACGGTAAGATAATTATTATGGGTGAACATGCAGTTGTCTACGGTTATCCAGCAATTGCCCTACCCTTGCTAAGCATTCCCGTGATAGTACAAATTAAACAAAGTAGTGAGAAATATATCTCTTCAAGATATTACGCAGGTACGCTAAAAGATATTCCGGAAACACTTTCAGGAATAAAAGTTTTGATAAATCAACTTGATGAAAAATTAAATCATAATAATTTATCCTATACGATTACTATAGATAGCAGTTTGCCTATAGAGCGAGGACTTGGTTCTTCTGCAGCTATTTCTGCAGCTATTGTTGACGCTTTTTTTGATTTCTTTAAAGTGGAATTGAAAAATTCTGAACAGCTTTCATATATTAATGATTCAGAAACTGTTAATCACGGTAAAGCTAGTGGATTAGATGGTGTTACAGTTATTTCTGATGAATCAATTTTGTTTAGCAAAGACAAACCTGTAGAAAGATTTAGTTTCTCATCATCAGGATTTATCATAATTGCTGATTCAGGAGTTAAAGGTAAGACTAAACAAACTGTTGCTGAAGTTAGAGATATGTACAATAAAGATGAAGAAACCATAGCACCTATTTTAGAAAAACTTGGTGATTATACTTTAGAAGCATATGAAGCTTTAAAATCTAATAATTTAGCAGAGTTAGGAAAAACATTTAATTCCGCTAATTTGTTGTTGTCCCAACTAGACTTAGGTAGTACTGAAACTGACAGACTTATTGAGGCAGCAAATAAAGGTGGATCTTTAGGTAGTAAAATCACCGGTGGAGGTAAAGGCGGATGTATTATCTGTCTTGCTAGTGATTTACGTAGTGCCCAAAAAATTAGAAATGAATTACAACTAGCTAATGCTTACCAAACTTGGATTCAGCCACTTTCAATATACGAAGAGGAAACTGATATTGACTAAAACATCACGTGCTTATACTAATATTGCGCTAATCAAATATTGGGGAAAAGCAGACGAACAATATAAAATTCCATATACAGGTAGCCTTTCTCTAACATTGGACAAATTCTATACTGATACTACAGTGGAAATCATCGATAGTGAGTATGATCAGTTTATACTAGATGGACAAATTGTTGACAATACACGCATTTCAAAATATTTAGACTTTGTCCGTAATGAATACGGTTTTGATAATCATCTTAAAATCATTTCAGAAAATCATGTTCCTACTTCTGCTGGTTTTGCTTCATCTGCATCTGGTTACGCTGCATTAGCCGGTGCTTTGAATAGTAATTTAAATTTAGGTCTGAACCAAAAAGAATTATCTATTTTAGCAAGAAACGGTTCAGGTTCAGCAAGTAGATCTATTTATGGTGGTTTTGTAGAATGGCAAGCTGGAAATAGCAACCAAACTTCTTTTGCTATACCTATTGATGAGAATCCAAAGACTGACTTGATGATCTTATCCGTTATTTTAAATGAAAATAAAAAAGATATTTCTTCTACTCAGGGTATGAGACTATCTGCTGCAACTTCACCCTTCTATGGTGAGTGGAAAAATCTAGTAAATCGAAATCTTGAAGAAATTAAATCTGCTATTTTAGCCAACGATATTCAAAAGATTGGTGAAATTTCAGAACACAATGCAATGTCTATGCATGCATTAACGATATCTTCAAACCCAACATTTACATATTTTTCTGGAAATACATTAAGAGTAATAGAATTAGTTAAAAAACTTAGAACAAGCGGAATTCTTGCATATTGTACAATTGATGCAGGTCCTAATGTTAAAATAATAACTGATAAAAATAATATTGATATTGTAGATGAATATATTAAAAATAACGTTGAATCAGCAAAAACAGTTCAAGCAAAAATTGGACAAGGATTAAGAGATATTGATTGAGAGGCAATGATTCATGTATTCAGTGAAAGCACCTGGTAAATTATATATTTCTGGAGAATATTCAGTTGTTGAAAACGGATATCCTTCAGTAATTACATCAGTAAATAAATATTTAAGAATAGATATTGAGGAAAAATCTGGAGAAGGCAGAATCTTTTCAGATATATTGAGTGATTCCTATGTTTCCTGGAATCGCGATGAAAATGATCAAATTATATTTAGTGAAGAATTAGATGGTGAATATATAAAATCTGCTATGGATATAGTAGAAAAAATTGTATTAGAAAACGGTAAAAAACTAAAATACTATAACCTGCGAATTGACAGTGAATTAAATAATATCGATGGTAAAAAATTTGGTTTAGGAAGTTCTGCCGCAGTTACAGTAGCAACCGTTAGAGCTTTAAATGAATTATATGAATTATCCCTATCCAACCTACAAATATATAAACTTGCCTCTCTTATCCATATATCAGTTCAAGGAAATGGAAGTTTTGGTGATATTGCATCAAGCACCTATGGAGGAATAATTGCCTATACCTCCCCTGATAAAAAAGAAGTAAATAATCTATTGAGCGAGTGTCAAACAATATCTGAAGTTATCAATCAACCTTGGAAAGATTTAAATATTGAATATCTGAGTTTACCTTCTAATTTAGATTTTTTGGTTGGATGGACTGGCAAACCTGCTTCAACAGGTAAAATGCTTAAATTAATGGATAAATTTAAATTAGATAAACAACAGCAGTATCAAAAATTTCTTTCTGATACTAAAGCTTGTGTTCTGAATGTTATTCAAGGATTCAAGGAATCGAATATAGATAAGATAAAAGAATACATTTCTTTTAATCGTGTACTTTTGAATAAACTGGCTGAACAAAGTGTTGTAGAAATAGAAACTCCACTACTAAGGAAATTATGTGATATTTCAGAGGAAAATCATGCATCTGCTAAGATTTCCGGTGCTGGCGGTGGTGATTGTGGCATAGCATTTGTAGAAAAAGATAATAATCAAAATTTAAACGATATAAAAAAAGAATGGGAATCAGAAGGAATTGTTATCCTAAATCTGGGTATTGGAGAAGTAATCAACTATGCCAAAACAAGATGAACAAATTCAAAGAAAAGTTGAACATTTATTTTTAGCTGAAAAATTTTATGATGATAATTCAATGGCAGATTTTGATTCAGTAAGATTGCTACACAATGCATTACCTGAATTATCGATGGAAGATATAGATCTGTCTACAAATTTTTTGGGTTTCAATTCTTCCCTACCCATTTATTTCAATGCCATAACTGGTGGTTCAAAACAGTCAGAGAGATTTAATGGAGAATTAGCTGAAATAGCTAAAGAGTTTAATATTCCTGTATCTAGCGGCTCTATGGGGGTTTACTTTAGAATTCCTGATACTGCACCTACTTTTAGAATATTAAGAAAAAAAAATCCTGCCGGTTTTGTTATTGCTAATATATCTGGTAAATATAATCTAGAACAGGCTAAACAAGCAGTTGATCTTGTTGATGCCAATGCTCTTCAAATTCATATCAATACCTTGCAAGAACTAGCTATGCCTGAAGGAGACCGTGAATTTTACTGGTTGGATAATATTTCAAAAATAGTTAATAATATTGGTGTACCTGTAATAATCAAAGAAGTTGGATTTGGTATGACGTCCAATGATATGGAAAGACTAATCAATATTGGTGTTAAAAATATCGATATTTCTGGATTCGGTGGTACCAATTTTGCTGAAATAGAAAGTGCTAGGAATCATGAATTTGATCTAACTTACCTGGATAATTTTGCATTATCTACTGTAGAATCTTTATTGGAATCTTCAAAAATTGCTGAATCTTCTGTAAATATTCTTGCTTCAGGTGGGATAAAGGCTCCTTTAGATGTTATTAAATCATTGAGATTAGGTGCGTCAGCTGTAGGTATTTCAGGATTGGCATTACACCACTTGCAAAAGTATTCGTTAGAAGAAACCAAATTGTTCTTTGAACATTTCTGTCAAGAATTAGAAATACTTATGGCAGCATTTGGTGCAAAAAATATTTTGGAAATAAAAAAAGCTCCCATCGTCTTCGATGAAAGCCTAGTTTCATATATGAAACAGAGAAATATTGATCTATCTTCTTAATCCTTTAGGATAGACATTTTTTATTTGGTTATTGCTATATCTTCCCCAGCTGAAAAGTTTATCCTGATATTTTAAACCAATCCACTTATTATCAAAGTTTTCTTCGATTTTAAGTGCTTCACCGTGGAGATATTTTTCAAACTCCACTTCATTCAAATTATAAACACTATTTAACAGTGTAGACTGAATTCCTAATATCCAAGCGATATCTGGTTCCAGTCTATTTTTTTTGAACTCGCCTAGTTTCAAACCGTTTCTAAGTACATGGAGATCCTTAAATCTATTATCTAAACTAGCTGCATTAATTAGATAGTTATTTAATTTTAGCAGATTAGTTTCAGATATCTTGTCAGTTAAATTTTGTTGTTCAAAATCTCTGAATAATTTTAAATCTTCTTTTTTTAAATTATTATTAATTTCTTTGATGCGAGTTTTTTTAGCTTCATTATCACCAGATTTGATCAATTTGCAGATAAAATGACCTTCACCGTCAAACTCATCAGGAAACATTCTGACCGTTTTTTTGAGTAAGGTATTATCATTCTCCCACTCTGGTCTTCCATCTTCCATACCTGAAAAATGTTCTATTTCTGAGATTTCTAGATCGGGATACTTTTCAAGCATATAGGCAATATTTTGTTCGTTCTCTTCTGGTGCAAACGTACATGTAGAGTATACTAACGTGCCACCAACTTTTAGTAATTTATAGGCACTATTCAAAATGTTTTTTTGTCTGTTTGCACATTGTTCAACATATTCTTGAGACCAGAATTTTACTGATTCAGGATCTTTACGAAACATACCTTCTCCAGAACAAGGTGCATCAACTAAAATTTTATCAAAGTACTCACTAAATGATTTTTCAAAATCTTTAGGCGAATTGCTAGTTACAACTGTATTCGATATGCCCATTCTTTCTATATTAGAAGACAAAATACGTGCTCGCTTGTCATTTATCTCATTGGAGACTAATAGCCCTTGTCCCATCATTTTAGAGGCCAAATGAGTTGATTTGCTTCCAGGTGCCGCACATAAGTCCAAAACTTTCTCATCAGACGGATTAACCACTTCGGCTGCAAACATTGCACTAGGTTCTTGGGAATATAAGTATCCTGCCAAATGATCAATAGAATTTCCGTCAATATCTCCGAAAAAGCCTAATTTTGAATATTCAATTGGTGATTTCATGCTTATAGATACGTTCTCATAATTTTCTTTTAATGGGTTAAGTCTAAAGGCATTACTTGATTCTAATTCCATAGCATCAAAAAGCCTACTAGCTCGATCTCCTAGTAGACTTTTATATTTTAATTTAAACTCTTGAGGTAAATTTAATTCCATCAATTAACTCCTGCGTCTAATGTAATAAATTTGGAAGATACCAATAAATGCAGTAATAATCATCGAGATTAGGACTACACGATTAAATAATGTATGACTTACAATAACGATATTGTTTGTAAACACAATAAACGAATAACCAATGACTATAGGAATTATTGTGTAGAGGAAGTATCTTAAAAGTAGTCCATTTCGATAATTGTTTTTCAAGTCACCTTTGAAAGTGGCTTTTTTCATATCATATCTTAATGGAACAAGAACGTATACATCAATGAAAATCAGTGCTAACAACAATAATATTACGAATATCTTGTATTTATTATTATCTGGTGAGGTTACTTGCCTAAAATCTCTAGTTTGTGGAACATACCTATGTGTTGAAGAAACTTTCATTTCTTTTTTGATACTCTTAAATGAGCTAGGTGTTGCAAGAGCTGCTCCATCTACTACAGTAACAACGTTTTTTAACTTAATATGACTGCTCTTTTGATTTGGAGAAATTGAAATCAGTGTTTGTTGATTTAATAATTCTGCCCCGCTAAAACCAATTTTTCCAATTACAGAAATATAATTGTCATGAAATTTAATATAACTTTCAGATTGGGGCTTGTATGACTTAATAGCTGCGTTATTACCCTGAACAGCAAAAGGTATCTGTGAATCAAAATCATTTATAGAAAAATATCTACCACTGATTGTTGGAACTTTTGTGATTTTTTTATTAGCATATATAAATGCCAAATCAGGATTGTCTTTTTCAAAGAAAATAATTTGATAATTAGGTAGATCTTTTTTACTTAAATTTTTAACAACAGTATTGATTGATTTTTTGGATTTTGTGGTTAAAACAGTAGCATTTTCACTCATTCCAAATTTATTCATTGAAGTATTATAGGTTATAGAGTCACTGTTTGATATGACTACTCCTATCAAAATTGTTACTAAAAGAATTAAGATACTAGAAATAATTTTTTTCATCATTAAAACCTTACATTATTCTACCAAATATAGTCTGTCATGTACTATGTCATAGTTAGAATAGGATTTATTTATTTTTTTAATTTTAGGATCATCAATTAATTGTGCATTACTCCAAAATTTAGCACTATTGGTTGCACCATTTTTTTCACCGATAACTAAAAACTGTAATTGATATTTTCTAACTAACTCTAATATATCATAATCAATCTCTTCTCGATCAGGACTCCAAGCTAAAATAATCGTCGATACTTGATTATGATATTTCTCAATAGCATTTAATGCATCTAATTCTTCAATATTGGTATACTGTTTTCTTCCAGTTTCGCTTTCCTTGGACCAACTGAGATTGTCTGTACAGATAGCAGTCCCACCTAATCTATTGATGGCGCTAGAAATATAACCATTCCCCGCCATTAGTTCCAAAAAAATCTCATTAGGATACTGTTTAACAAATTCTTCCATAAAATCTTCTGTGATATTAGCCCAATAACCAAAATTATTTTGTAGTTCTGTCCTTAATTCTCCTAATTGATGGTCGAATTCCTCTAAAGAGTTAACCTTAACTTCAAAATCATTTAAATCTCCCTCTAACGCAACCTGAAATAAACTAGTTATTTCATCTTCAGATAGCTCAATACCTGAAATATTTTCTTTAGGTAATAAATCGTTACTTAATGCGTCAAATATGTTATCTATTTTTTCAATACGACCATCTATAATACTACTATCCGGGAAGAAATTTTTGACTTCATTTAGTTTTTCTATATATTCATTTTTCATGTGTGAAATATCCTTAGTGAATTTTCAGTTAGTGGATTGGATCTTAATTCTAAAATCTTAAAAAAAGTTTATACACATTTAGATTTTATTTATTTAATAAAAAGTGTAAAATTTTATGTATAAAGATGAGGTGGAATTAATGGCTAAAAAAAATGATAATTCAAAACCTGTTAAAGAAGAAACTACTTTAGCATTTTGGGTTCAAACAGCAATTTACACTATTGTAATGGTAGCAGCTCTATTTTTGTTATTTACTTATGTAATATCTAATGATAAAGTTTCTGGACCTTCTATGCAACCTACGTTTGAAGATAACGAACGCGTTATCACCGTTAGACATTCAAACCTTCAACGCGGTGACGTTGTTGTACTGAAAGCACCAGATGAACCCGGTTCATTTTATATCAAGCGTATTATTGGTTTACCAGGAGACAAGATTGTTTCAAAGAATAACAAAATGTATGTTAACGGCAAAGAATATAAAGAAGACTTCCTAGATGCCGGTAATAAGTTAACAGAACCAGATACCAATTTGTATTATGGTAAAGGTTATGGATATACATATGATTTCACACTCAGTCAGTTAGCCAAATCTTCTAGCTCTTGGAAAGAAAGATACAGTGCTAGCGAGCGAAAAGATATTGAAAAAACAAATCAAGTTCCAAAGGGCACATATTTTGTTATGGGTGATCATCGTACCGTTTCAAAAGATAGCCGTATTATTGGATTCATTGATAAAAAATCAATTGTGGGCGAAGTTAAACTACGCTACTGGCCACTAAATAGATTGTCACTATTTTAAAAATTCGGAGGAATTTTACTTATGAGTAATCAATTAAATGATCTATCTGAAACAATTATTAAATATGAACGTGAAAAGAATATGACTGATGCACAATTAGCATTTGAAAGTCATCTTCCTGTAGAAAGAATTCATAATTTAAAAGCAGGTTCTAGCTCAGTATCTGAAGATGAACAAAAAATAATTTTGGAATACATCAGATTACATCCATAAAAAAAACACCCAATTGGGTGTTTTTTTATTTTTCGTCACTCTTTAAAGTTCCACCAACTGAGTAGTTGTTCTTTGACATTTCATTTAGAACAATGTGAACTCTTTCTGCAGGAACATCAGCTGTTCTAGAAATAGCCTCTGTAACTTCTTTGACAAGATTTCTAAGTTGTTCATCGCTACGACCTTCCACAAGATCAATGTGTACTAATGGCATAATATATCCTCCTTTTTATTTAATTTTATTTTATCTCAAGCAGTTTCAAATCACTAAAGTTTTTGCCTATGTGTATTTTCCAATACTCTGTTACATCTTCAAAATCTGATTTATTTTTTATTTTCATTGTTCAATTTTATTATTTCAAAAATTACATCCATTGCAGATTCCATTGATTCAATTGCCACATATTCAAATCTACCATGCATATTTTCTCCACCTGCAAATAAATTTGGTGTTGGCAATCCCATAAAGGAAATTTTTGATCCATCAGTACCACCACGAACTGCGGCTTCATCTGGTGCTATACCAAGATTTTTCATAGCTTTCTCGGCAATTTCAACCACATCCATGTGATCTTTAATAATATCGATCATATTGTAGTACTGATCTTTCATATCAATTTTGACAGTATCTTTGCCATATTTCTTATTTAATTCATCGGTAATAGCAATGATTTTATTTTTACGTTCTTCTAATCCGTCTCGTTCAAAATCACGAATAATATATGACATTGTTGCTGAATCAACAGTTCCATTAAATTCCAACAGATGGAAGAATCCTTGACGACCGTCTGTTTTTTCAGGAACCTCGTCACTTGGAAGAGCGTTTTGGAAATCAACACCTACTTGCACAGCGTTAATCATAATGTTTTTTGCTTCACTAGGGTGAACATTTTTACCAGTAATGCTTACCTTTAAAGCTGCAGCATTGAAAGTCTCATATTCTAGTTGTCCAACTGGGCCACCATCAACTGTATAAGCAAAGTCTGCTCCAAAGTCAGCAGTATCAAACTTATCAGCACCGGTACCAATTTCTTCATCAGGACCTAGCCCAATTTTGATTTTTCCGTGTTTAATTTCAGGATTAGCAATCAGATATTCCATAGCAGTGATAATTTCACTTACACCAGATTTATCATCTGAACCAAGTAGAGTATCACCACTTGTTGTAATTAGAGTTTTTCCTTCATATTTTTTTAATGATGGGAAAACAGCTGGATCAAGTGTATATTGACCTTCATCATCTAGTTTAATAATACTTTTACCATCGTAATTCTCTACGATTTTAGGGTTAATATTTTCTGAATTAAAATCAGCGGTATCAATATGTGAAATCAAACCCAAAGCAGGTACGTCATAATCAAGATTTGATGGTAATTCAGCAGTAAGGTAAGAATTATTAGGATTGATTTTAACATCACTCATACCAATCTCTTCTAATTCAGATTCTAGTTTTTTCAAAAAAACTGTTTGTCTTTCTGTTGAAGGAATTGTAGTAGAATTTTCGTCTGATCTTGTATTTTGTTTAACATATCCTAAAAATCTAGGGATAAGTTTTTCGTATTTATTTGTCATTTTATTTCTCCTTATAAAAAATTATATGGTTCTGTTATAACTTTAGACCTAATTACTTCTATATTCCAATTATTTATTGAATTCCACTGCCCTAATTTATCGGCTATTTTATCTATAAATATTTTTTCAATATTGTGTCCCGGATCAATCACATTTAATCCAAGTGACTGCATATCTTGTGCAGTATGATAATAAACATCACCAGTTATGAAAGTATCTGCTCCTGATTCCAATACATCAGGATAAAACTTGCCGGCATCTCCACCTATCAGTGCAACTTTTTTAACAGAATTAGGAATTTCAGATTTTATATACCGTAAGTTGGGTACCTTAAAACTTTTGGCCACTTTATTAGCAAATTCTTCAATTGTAGTAGCTTGATCTAGTTCTGCAAATCTTCCTAGATTACTACCCGGACGAAATTTTTGAATGTTTTTAAATCCCAATTGCTCCATAAGCCAATCATTCATTCCACCGTCAGCGTTATCAGTATTTGTATGTGAAGAATATACAGAAATATTGTTTGACAAAATATCGCTGTACATTTTATTTTGTGGATTTGAAAGATCTAGATTCTTTGCCGATCTGAACATTATTGGATGATGTGAAACTATCAAATCTACGTTGTTTTCAATAGCTTCTTCAACAACTAGTGGTCTAACATCTAAGGTAGTCATTACTTTTCGTATAGGAGCATTCTTATCTCCAATTTGAAATCCAGTAGGATCCCCTTCTTCTCGCAATTCTAAAGGTGCAAAAATTTCCATTTGTGTTATTACATCATTAACATTTGTCATTATTTAAGTACCTCTTTAACTAGCTCGATATTATTAGTTATTTGGTTTACTTTATCTTGATCAATATTTTTGGCTCTTTGTATATTTTTTAGTGATTTTTCATAACTTTCTAACTTACGACTCCATTTTGCAATGAATGCTTCTTTTTTAGTCTTACTTAATATTGGTCCCATTAGTAACTCTGACTCACTTAAAATTTTAGGACTTTTAATTTTTTTAGCTTTTATGATTTCGTATGTATGATTGTCTTCATTGATAATATTCTCATCAATGATTTCAAAATTATTATCAGATAACCATTTTCTTACTAATGGTTCGCCAATATTTGGTTGAAGTATCAAATTTTTAACATTTTCTAATTGTTCTGATGTGGACTTAGATAAAATATTTTCAATTAAAATCCCACCCATACCGGCAATAATAACTGTATCAATTAAATCTGGACCCAAAATAACGTCTAAGCCATTGCCTAGACGCACTTGGATTTTATTAGAAAGACCAAAATTTTCAACGTGTTGCTTTGAAATATTCATAGGCCCTTCTACAACTTCACCAGCTATGGCAAAATCGATAATATTATTTTGGACTAATTCTATAGGAATGTAGGCATGGTCTGAACCAATATCAGCAACACGTGATTCTGGATCAACCATGTCATATACAGCTTTCAATCTATTCGATAAAAGTTCCATCTAATCTCACCTATTTTAGTTTGATGTTTTACGATCAGCGTCTGTCATGTATTCACGAGTCATAGGTAATGCTGAGCCGCTAGGTCCGTTTGTAATTAGGAATTGAATTACGTCGATGTTTCCACTTTCAAATGAAGCAGCACATCCTTGTAAATATAAATCCCACATACGAACAAATCTGTCTCCATACATATCTTTGACCTGATCTCTAACTTTATTAAAGTTATCGTACCAGATTTCAACAGTCTTTTGATAATGTCTACGTAATGGTTCAATATCATCTAGTTGTAATTTTGCATCCATGATATGGCCGATATTTTCCTTCAAATCAGGAATATATCCACCTGGGAAAATATACTTAACTAACCAAGGATCAACTCCTAATCCGTAATGTTGACCTGTAATACCATGAATTAGAGCTGTTCCATTTGGAACAAGTAATTCTTTGATTTTTTCAAAGTATCCGCCAAGATTTTCTTTACCAACGTGTTCAAACATACCAACAGATACGATATGATCAAATTTTTGATCAAGATCTCGGTAATCTTCTAGAATAACGGTCATTTGATCTTCTAGACCTTCTTCTTTTATACGGTTATTAACAAAATCAAATTGTTCTTGACTCAATGTCACACCTGTAGCTTTTAAACCGTATTCCTTAGCAGCTGTGAGCATCATAGTTCCCCAACCACAACCAATATCTAGGAATGTTTCACCTGGTTTAGAGTTAAGTTTATTTAAAATATGATGTACTTTATTCCATTGAGCTTGTTCCAATGTGTCTTCAGGTGTTCTAAAGTAAGCACAAGAATAAGTCATGGTATCATCAAGCCACATTTTGTAGAAATCATTTCCTATATCGTAATGTTCTTGAATCTCTTTTTTGTTGCCTTCTTTTGTATGACTAAACTTAGGAACAAATCTTTTAAGATTAATGCTAGACATAAAACTATCAGACATTCGGTATGCAGAATTAATAAGTTTTTGAAGTGAACCTTCAATTTCTATTTTTCTGTCCATATAAGCTTCACCAAGTGTCAATGTTGCATGTTTAAGTAAATCAGAAATTGCAACTTTGGTATTAAACTTAATTGTAATTTCTGGTGTATCACTTGGTCCATATTGCTTTTCACTTCCATCCCAGTAAACTACTCTAACTGGTATTGTGAATGATTTTTCAAAAACTTTATCATATACTGTGCGATCTAGCATAATATCCTCCTAAAACTATATAGCTAATATTGTAAATCAAATTTTATAAAATAAAACAGTATTTTCGAAATTAATGTTTATATAAATGAAAAAAACCTGATGTTTTGATATCAAAAATGATACCGAACATTAGGCTTTTCATTTATTATTCAAGAAAATCTTTTAGTTGTTTAGATCTTGATGGATGTCTTAACTTTCTTAGAGCTTTAGCTTCGATCTGACGGATTCTTTCACGAGTTACGCCAAATACTGAGCCTACTTCTTCAAGAGTTCTTGTACGTCCATCATCAAGTCCAAATCGTAATCTAAGCACATTCTCTTCACGATCTGTAAGTGTGTCTAGTACACTTTCTAACTGTTCTTTAAGTAATTCATATGAAGCGTGATCTTCTGGACTTGTTGCGTCAGAATCTTCAATAAAATCGCCAAGATGAGAATCGTCCTCTTCACCGATAGGTGTTTCAAGAGAAACAGGTTCTTGAGCAATTTTTAGGATATCACGAACTTTGGCAGTTGGCATATCCATTTCAGCACCAATTTCTTCTGGTAGAGGTTCACGACCTAAATCTTGAAGTAATTGTCTTTGAATACGAATTAATTTATTAATAGTTTCAACCATATGTACTGGAATACGAATAGTTCTAGCTTGATCAGCGATAGCACGAGTAATCGCCTGTCTAATCCACCAAGTTGCATACGTTGAGAATTTAAATCCAAGTCTGTAGTCAAATTTTTCGACAGCTTTCATTAATCCCATGTTACCTTCTTGAATTAAATCAAGAAATTGCATTCCACGACCAACATATCTTTTGGCAATAGAAACAACCAAACGAAGGTTAGCTTCAGCCAATTGTTGTTTGGCTTCTTCGTCACCTTGTTCAATTTTTAAAGCTAGATCAACTTCTTCTTGAGCAGTAAGAAGTGATACACGACCAATTTCTTTAAGATACATTCTTACAGGATCATTAACCTTAATATCAGTTATTTCTGTATTTTTCTTTGTATCTTCTGCAGTGTCTTCTTCTTTTTTAAGAGCATAGGAACTTGGATTTCCTTCAGCATCAACAACACTGATACCTTGATCTTCAATGTTTTCGACAACTATAGAAATATCTTCTTCTTCCAGTTTGAATGGTGCTATTAGTTCAGCATTAAGATCTTCTTCTGAAAGTTCTCCGGCCTTTTTATAATCTTTAATGACCTTTTTAGTTGCTGTTGCTACTTCGTCATTTGTAATTTCTCTTACAGTAGATGTATTTTTCTTTGCCATATATGGATATCCTCCGCCAATTAACTATCGATTAGTCAATTGTTGTTTCACTTTAATTAATTTTTGAGTTATTTCTAACTGTAATGCAATATTTCCAACTAATGTAGCTTGTTTCAGTTGTTCTTCTAGTTCTTGATATTGACTTTCTAAGCTGGAATTTTGAACATTATTTATATAATCTGCAATCTCCTGTTCAGAATAGGAATCAGGCATACGCATCATTTCTATTTGTGCTAGTAAATTACGCTGATTATCATCAATGTAGTTCATAAATTCAGAAATGGAAATATCGTCCACATTCTGTCCAGACTGATATTCAATTAAAGAATTAAATAGTTGTTGATATTTATCATGTAAAAATGTAAAATCGTTTCCTTTAAGTGAAAGTCTAATATCAGTATGCTTAATTGCCCAATACATCAAACTCAATTCGGATTTCTCAATTTTATCAAACTTAGTTGGCACTTTAGCAGTTAATTCTTCTAACTCTTTAAGTTTAACATTTTTATAGTTGTTTGCGGGCTTTCGTATCTCTTGCCTTCGTCTATAGCTGTCGAACTCCTTTTTTACTGAGTTGACAGATATATTCAATTCTTCGGATACCTTAGATAAATAAATATCAATCTCCACTGGAGAGTTCAGTTTGGCAATCTCACCTAATGCTTTATTTAAATATTCCAATTGATCTCGCTCGTTATCCAAATTATAATTTCTTTTCAAATAGCTTAGATTGAAAGCAATTGGAGTTTGAATAGCATTATTAACAAGATTTTTAAAACTTTGAGATCCGTTTTCTCTGATATATTCATCTGGATCTTTTTGACCAGGTATAGAGATTACGCCAAAGTTAAATCGATTATCATTTAAATGAGAAAGAGCTCTATAAGTGGCTTCAACTCCAGCATTATCGCCATCGTAACAAATATTTATCTGCTTTGTTATCCTACTCAAAGTATATAATTGATCGTCAGTTAAGCTTGTACCCATAGATGCTACACCATTTGAAATGCCTGCACGATCAGCACTAAGAACATCCATAAAACCTTCAAATAGAATAACACTATTGGTCTCTCTGACTGCTCTTTTAGCATTGCTTAAATTGAATAAAATTTTACTCTTATTAAATATAGGTGTCTCAGGACTATTCAAATATTTAGCAGTGTTATCTTCCTTATCTAAAATTCTTCCTGAAAAGGCTACAACGTTGCCTGATTCATCGGTTATTGGAACCATAATCCTGTCTCTGAATCTATCAAATAGTTCTCCACTATCATTTTCTACAAACAAACCAGATTTCTTTAAAATATCATCAGAGATATCTTTATCTTTGAAAAAGAGTACTAGCAAACTCGAATTATTTGGAGCATATCCTAGAGAAAATTTTTCAATTTGATTATTGTCTATATCACGATTATTTAGATATTTTAAAGCATTAGAACCATTCTCGGTCTTCATTAAAATATGATTGTATAGCTGTGTAACTTCTTTGTACATCTGGATAAGAGTCCTACTATCAGAATTCTCGTAATTATTTGAAGCAGATGGAGTGTACGAATCTGGAACAGGTATATTAGATAAATTTGCAACTTCTATAACTGCCTCAGGAAATGATTTATTTTCCATTTCCATAATAAACTTAAAGACATTGCCTCCACGGCCACAACTGAAACAATGAAAAATCTGCTTATCCTCAGCAACAGAGAATGAAGCAGTTTTTTCTTCATGAAATGGACATAGTCCAAATAAATTTTTTCCAGCTTTTTTTAACTGAACATAACGACCTATAACATCAACTATATCCGTCTTGGAGGTAACTTCATCAATAAATTCTTGTGGTATTCTATTTGCCAATTTAGCTACCTCCAATCTATTTAGAGTAGAACAAGGACATATAATATAACACATATTATATTATATAACAAACAATGTGCTACCAATATCTACTTAGTGACTATTTTAGATAGATCCCCTAGTTTTGCAATTATATTGTCTGCAATAACTAGTTGTGTTAGACGATTGTTTTTTACATTATCATCGTCAGCCATAATCATATTTTCATCAAAATACAATTGAATGGTATTTTTAAGATTTGCTAACTGTGTATACAATTCTTCAGAAGTCATTTCATCAAATTTAATATTAGAAATACCATTACGTAATTCTGATTCGGAAGGATTTTCAAAGTAGTTATCATCAACGCTAAGCTCATTGTTAAAATCAAACTCTGCTTTTTGAGCAAGATTTACAATTCTACTTAGTGATTCAATAATTTCCTTGAAATCATCATCATTTGAATGATTTTGTAGTATATGAGCTACATCAATCATCGCAACAGGATCAACAACATCATTAGATGTTACTGCTTCAATAATATCTGTACGAATCTTTTCACCATGTAGATATTGCTTTACTCTATCTGTAATAAAATCATCTAACTCTTTTGAATTTTTGTTTAAGTCCAATGAAGCAGGAACATCTAAATTATCTTGGAGATAAATTTGTAATTCATTAAAGTCTAGAGACCAATTATTTTCTTTTAGAATTCTGACAATTCCTGCTGCTTGTCTTCTAATAGCATATGGATCATTAGATCCACTCGGAATTAGATCGACTGCAAAGAATGTAATCATTGTGTCTAATTTATCGGACAAAGCTAGAACTGAGCCAACTTTTGAATCAGGTAAATCACCGTCTGCAGAAATTGGCATGTAGTGTTCTCTGATAGCTTTTGCTACTTGTGCGTTTTCACCCATTAAATTAGCATATTTTTCACCCATGATTCCTTGTAGTTCTGGGAATTCATCGACCATATTGGTAACAAGATCAAATTTGTAGATATCACTGGCACGAAGTAAGTCATTTTTTTCTGTGGCTGATAATCCAAATTCATCTGCTAAATAACTAGCTATTTGATGTACTTGCATCATTTTTTCATATAATGTACCAATTTTTACATGAAAATTAACAGTTTTTAATTTCTCAACATAATCATTGATAGATTTTTTCTGATCTTCTTTGAAGAAGAAATCAGCGTCTTCTAGTCTTGCTACAAGAACTTTTTCATTTCCACGAATGACATTTTCTAAGTGTTCTGAGTTACCATTTCTAACTGAGATAAAATCAGGAACAAGATTACCATTACTATCTCGAGCATAGAAATATCTTTGATTATCTTTCATAGAAGTTATTAAAACTTCTTCAGGTATTTCTAAATATTTTGGATCAAATTTTCCACTAAATGCTGTTGGATATTCTACTAAATTATTTACTTCTTCAAGAAGTCCTTTATCTAGGTCGACATTCCAATTGTTGTCTTTAGCAATTTTATTAATTTGGTCAACAATAATTTGTTTTCTTTCATTTGCGTCTACGAAAACAAAGTCGTTTTTTAATTGTTCTACATATGTATCTGCAGACTCAATTTCAATATCTTTTCCTAAGAATCTGTGTCCACGAGTATTTCTTCCGGATACAACATCCAAGATTTCAAGATTTACTACATCACTGTCTAAAAGTGAAACAATCCAATGAATTGGTCGAATGTATTCAAAATCGAATGAACCCCAGTGCATTCTTGTTGGGAAAGTTATTGACTTAATAACTTCTGTTAATCCTTCCAAAACGTCTTTGGATGATTTTCCAGTTTCATGCTTTTGTATATATGCGTATTCTTCACCCTTTAGTTCTTCAAAAAAGATGTCATCTTCACTCAAATCTTGACCCTTAGCAAATCCAATAGCAGCCTTTGTCCAGTTTTCATCAGCATCTAGAGCAATTTTTTTAGATGGTCCTTTAGCTTTTAAATCAATATCTTCTTGTTTGTCCGCAATATCCTTAATGATTACTGACAATCTTCTAGGTGTAGAGTATTTCTCAATACTATTAAATGAAATACGATTTTCTTTTAAATATTTTTCTGCTTTTTCGGCAAGTTGATTAACACTATTAGTAACAACATGTGCTGGCATTTCTTCTAAGCCAATTTCTAATAGATAGTTTTTAGGCATTTTTAGTCTCCTTTGCTGCATGATTTAATAGTGGGAATCCACGTTTTTCACGTTCATCTACGAATGCTTGAGCAACCTTATGTGCCATACGTCTAATACGTGATAAGAAAGCAGCTCTCTCAGTTACTGAAACAGCTCCACGGGCATCCAATAGGTTAAATGTGTGACTACATTTAAGAATATAATCGTAAGCAGGATGAACTAAACCTAAATCCATCAATCGATTTGCTTCTGCTTCATATTTATCAAAGAAGTCAAATAGCATATCTTGATTGCTTTCTTCAAATGAATATTTAGAATGTTCGTATTCTGGTTCTTTGAAGATATCTCCATATAAAACACCATCTCCCCACTCTAGTGAGTAGACGTCGTTTACATCTTGAATATAAGAAGCTAATCTTTCAACACCATATGTTATTTCTGATGTTACAGGAGAACATTGAAGTCCACCAACTTGTTGGAAGTATGTAAATTGAGTAACTTCCATACCGTCTAGCCAAACTTCCCAACCAACACCGGCACAACCCATTGAAGGATTCTCCCAGTTGTCCTCAACAAATCGAATATCATGTTCCAATGGTTCAATGCCCAACGCACGAAGTGAATCTAAATAAAATTCTTGAATATTTTCAGGTGCAGGTTTCATAACAACTTGAAATTGATGATGTTGATACAGACGATTGGGATTATCACCATATCGACCATCAGCTGGTCTTCTTGATGGTTCAACATAAGCAGCATTCCAAGGTTCTGGTCCGATGGCTCTTAAAAATGTATAAGGACTCATTGTTCCAGCACCTTTTTCAGTGTCATATGCTTGCATAAGCATGCAACCTTTTTGACTCCAAAATTCTTGAAGTGTCAAAATCAATTCTTGAACTGTTAGTTTCTTTGACATATTTTCTCCTTATTTGTAAAAGACAAAAAAGTCGCCTCTTACAGAATTATATTTAATCTGTAAGGGACGACTAATCGCGGTTCCACCCTAATTCAGGGTTTCCCCTGCTCTTTTATATTTAACTGAAATATATAACTAGTTTCGCCATAAAAAATTGCGGTTCTCACTAATTCCGCATCACTGTATTTATATATATTTAATATTAACACCATGAATAAAGTTGTCAATATTTAAATATTCCATTTTTTTAAATCATCTAAATATTTTTTACTTTTTGGAAATTCTCCAACAAGGTCAACATGAATAGAATCTATAGCATGTTGCAAAAGTAGTTTTTCAGATTCTTTAACATGTATATCAGAAATATTATCCAAACTTGTTGTACTCAATTTTCTTATTAATTCAACAATATTTGAAGGTATGTGTAACCTATTGGGATCATCATCAAAGTGCTTATGGCAAATTATTCCGCCATGTACTGTTGAAAAATCAAACGGCCCTTCAGTTTCATTACCAATAACACAAGAATTCACATTGGGTTCAACACCAAATATTTCAAAAATTTGTATTTGTATTAAATTTGTCACTATTTGTGGATCATAGCCTTTATTAATCAGACTAATTGTTTTAAAAATTTTTGTATACCAATCTATACCTAATGGTTCATCAAAAAATGCTGATCTTGTTAAATCAAAAATAAATGTAGCATAGGAACTCAATTCAATATCATTAATAATATTTTCAAACTGTTTCACGTTTATTGCTGAATTAATATATGAAAATCCATCTTCTTTTATTAAGCCTGAATAATCTGCATAAGTAAATGGAATCACAGCACCAGATAATTTGGAGTTTGGTTTTTGAACTCCTCTAGCTAAAATACTTTTAAAACCATAGTCCTTAGTCAGTACAGTTAAAATTGCACTGCTATCTTGATATTTTGCTCTTCTAGTTATAATGCCAAAAAAACTAGAATTATTTTTGTTCATTAATTAATATCCTTTAGTGAATAACCTGCTCTTGTTAAGAATAGTGGATCATCACGCCAATTTTTCTTAACTTTAACCCATAACTGTAAGTTTATTTTTTCACCTAGAAGATGCTCAATCTTAATTCTAGAGCCAATTCCAATGTTTTTAAGCATGCTAGCTTGCTTTCCAATTACGATACGTTTCTGAGTTTCGCGTTCAACATAGATAGTAGCTTCTACCTGAAGTTTGCCCTTTTCTGTACGTTGATTCATTTGTTCAACAACAACTGCAACAGAATGAGGTATCTCATCATGGGTCTCTTTTAGGATTTTTTCTCTAATAAGTTCCCCGACAATAAAATACTCAGGATGATCAGTTATTTGATCATCATCATAAAATTTTGGACCTTCTGGTAAGTACTTTGTTAGTGAATCTATTAATTCGTCCACATTATTACCTAATGTGGCAGATATTGGTACAACTTCAGCAAATTCTAAAATATCACTATATTCCATAATTTGAGCTGGAATTTCATCAGGACTAATTAAATCAATTTTATTTAGTACCAAAAATACTGGAGCTTTAATATTTCTAAGCTCCTCCATAATAAATTTGTCTCCAGGGCCAACACTTTGTCCTGCTTCAGTCATAAACAAAACCACTTCTACTTCTTTAAGGGCGGATAAAGCTGCTTTATCCATATACTGATCTAGATCATTTTTTGGCTTATGGATACCAGGAGTATCTAAGAAAATAATCTGACGATCATCATCAGTATAGATACCTTGTATCTTGTTTCTTGTTGTTTGTGCTTTAGGTGAAGTAATTGCTACTTCTTCCTTTAAAATACGATTCATAAATGTTGATTTTCCAACATTTGGTCGACCTACAATTGCAACAAAACCTGAACGAAATTTGTTTTCCATTAATTTAATTCCTTACTGTCAAATACTAAAGGCATTATTTGATCAAAACGATATTCTTCGAAATCATTCTTATTATTTGATAAAAATACTTGTCCGTCAGCGTCCATAAACTCTGTCATAACTTGTCGGCAAGCTCCACAAGGCTTAGTCATTTGATCAGTCTTGTTTACAATAATGATTGCTTTTACTTTTTTGGCACCTTCTGAAACTGCCTTAAATATTGCAGTTCTCTCTGCACAATTAGTTAGACCATATGAAGCATTTTCTACATTAGCTCCAGTATAAATATTGCCATCATCACATACAATTGCTGCACCAACTTTGTAGTTTGAGTAAGGTGCATATGCGTTGTCCATTGCCTTAATTGCTTTATCAAATAATTCTTTTTCGTTAATATTCATAATGAATAAACCTCAGTATAGTTTTTATTTTTTTAAACCAAAGTCACTTAGTATTGTTTCCTGAAGACCTATCATCTCTTCTTCTTCAGACGATTCAATATGATCGTACCCATTTAGATGGAGAATACCATGAACAATAGTATATCCAAATTCTCTATCAAATGAATGCTCATATTCTTCTGCATGTTCCGCTACAATATCTGTACTTATAAATAAATCACCTAAATCAATTGGTAGATCAGGTATTTGACTCTCAATAAAATCAAGCCCCTCATCACCATCGTTGATTGCAAAGCTGATCACATCTGTTGGTCTATCTACATTACGGTATTTTTTATTTATTTCGTGAATTTCTTCAACTGAAACTACATGAATTGAAAGTTCAGTATTATCTTTTAAGTTAAGTTTATTTGATGCGAATTGAACTAGCTCTTCAATCCAGTCGACTCTAGTTTGATCTACAAGGTTATCATCGTTAAAGATTTCTAATTCCATGCTATTCCTCTTCTTCATAAGCATCTATAATTTCTGCCACAACCGGATGTCTAACAACATCTGATGATGTAAATTCAACGAATTTAATATGTGGGAGATTTTTTAGAATGCTACGAACCTGTACTAATCCACTTTTTGCGTTTCTTGGTAAATCAATTTGAGAAATATCTCCGTTTACAATCATTGTTGAGCCAAATCCCAAACGTGTCAAAAACATTTTCATTTGTTCACGGGTAGTATTTTGTGCTTCATCCAAGATAACAAACGATTCATCTAATGTACGTCCACGCATATAAGCTAAAGGTGCAATTTCTATTACGCCGCGTTCCATTAATCTCTCAGTATGTTCTTTACCTAAAATAGCATATAGAGCATCGTAAATTGGTCGTAAGTAGGGATCTACTTTTTCCTTTAAGTCACCAGGAAGAAATCCTAAGCTCTCACCTGCTTCGACAGCGGGTCTAGTTAAAACTATACGTTTAACTTTACCAGCTTTTAAAGCAGAAACTGCCATGACTACAGCTAAATATGTTTTACCAGTACCAGCAGGACCAATTCCAAAAGTTATGTCATTATGATTTATGGCATTAATATATTGTCTTTGACCAAAATTTCTAACTCTGATGGGTCTACCAGCAAAATCTCTAATTAACTCCTCTTTGTATAAATCTTCAAAATACTCTAATGTACCTTTTTCTGCCATTTTTAGACCACTGACAACGTCAGGTGCACCAATGGTAATGCCATTACCAGTAAGTTTTAATAATATTCTTAATAATTCCTTTGTAATGACAACATTATTTTCACTTCCAGAAATTTTGATCTCGTCTCCGAAAGCATTAATTGTTACTTTTAAATCATCTTCTATCAATTTTAGGTTACTATCATTAACCCCAAATATGCTAACTGGATCTTGAGATTTATCAATAAAAATTGAGTCATTTGATTGTTCAAGATTTTCTGTCAATTACCATACCTCCCATTTATTAATGCCATAATATCATATCTGACTTGTTTTCATGTATAAAAAAAGGTTAAAACATATAATAAAACATGTTCTAACCTAATTAATTAACGGCGCTTCTTGTTTCTCTTACGAGCTGCCTCTGATTTAAGCTTTCTTTTAACACTTGGTTTTTCGTAGAACTCACGTTTTCTGTATTCTTGAAGAGTACC
Organism: Companilactobacillus metriopterae; assembly: GCF_002762335.1. Classification (NCBI taxonomy): domain Bacteria; kingdom Bacillati; phylum Bacillota; class Bacilli; order Lactobacillales; family Lactobacillaceae; genus Companilactobacillus; species Companilactobacillus metriopterae. Next base: position 1,065,499 of record NZ_CP024610.1, read on the forward strand.
ACTCTTTGAAACAGAACGTTTGAAACGACGAAGAGCATCATCAAGCGATTCATTTTCATGAACGATAGTTTTGGCCATTTGATATCCCTCCTTCCGATTTTAAACGTAACTGTATTACTTGTATAACAGTTCATATGTTATTATATCAAAAAGAAGTTAATGTTCAAACATTTTTTTACAATAAGGAGAGGTATTATGACTAAACAAGCAAATATTTTTGTAATTTCAGACTCTGCGGGTGAAACTGCTGACAGTGTAGCCCATGCAGCTCTTGCACAATTTACTAACTTAGAGGTAAATTATACTAAATATCCATTTGTAACTACAAAAGAAAAGATTGATGCTATTTTGGCTTCTGCAAAAGAAAAAGATGCGATAGTTCTTCATACAATAATTTCAAAAGAATTCTATGAACAAATTGACTCTTTCTGTAAGAAAGAAAACTTAATATGTTTTGATATTCTAAATCCAATTGTTAATGCAGTTGCAGAAAAAATGGATGAAGAACCACTTAGAGTTAAGGGATTGACTCACAGATTGAATGACGATTACTTTGATAAAATTTCTGCTATGGAATTTACTGTTAATAATGATGATGGTAAAAATCCTAAAGGATTGCTTGAGGCTGATCTTGTATTACTTGGAATTTCAAGAACTTCAAAGAGTCCCCTATCACTTTACTTAGCTAATCAAAATATTAAAGTTGCCAATTTGCCATTGGTTCCAAGTTCTGAACTTCCAAAAGAAATCTGGGAAGTCGACCCTAAAAGAATCATTGGTTTGACTAATGATATGAATGTTTTGATGAAAATAAGAAAACAAAGAATGATTGCATATGGATTGAATCCTGATACTGTCTACTCAGATGAAAGTGAAATTCAAAAAGAATTAGATTATTCAAATGGAATTTATGAAAAAATTGGCTGCCCTGTAATAAATGTTGCAGATAGATCTATAGAAGAAACAGCTGCTTTGATTATGGAACAATTAAATATAAATGGATTCAAAAAAACCGGCCTATAAGGTCGGTTTTTTTTATTTAAATAAATCTGATTTCATATTAGGATTGAATTTTTGATTTCGTAACATATCAATTTCTAATTTGTATGGAGCTAACCCTTTTTTGTCATTCTCGTCTGCTTTTACATAAGGAGTTTCCATAATCTTAGGAATGTCCTCTAGTTGAGGATGATGAGCAACATAATTTAGTACGTCAAAGCCTATAGTACCAAAACCGATGTTTTCATGACGATCCTTATGAGATCCTTGTTCATTTTTAGAATCATTTAAATGAACGACTGAAAGTTTATCTAAACCAATTATTTTATCAAACTCATTTAAGACACCATCAAAATCATTAACAACATCGTAACCTGCATCATTGATATGGCAAGTATCTAAAGTGATTGATAATTTATCACTATTTTTACTTTGATCTAAGATAGAAGCTAACTGTTCAAAAGTAATTCCTACTTCTGTTCCCTTACCAGCCATTGTTTCTATTGCAATGGAAACTTTTTGATCTGGAATAATTGCTTCATCTAACGATTTTGCTATTTGAGTTAATGCAACTTCTGGACCTTCTCCAAGATGAGCACCTGGATGAAAACTTATTGCCTCTATTCCTAGTGCATCAGCTCTTAAAATTTCATCATGAATGAATGATATAGCAAATGGTAAATTCTCTGGTTTCACAGTATTTCCAAGATTAACAATATATGGAGCATGTCCTATAACATGTTCAATACCATATTTTTCAATAAGTTCTTTACCCGCAGGTATATTCATCTCTGAAATATCTTTTCTACGAGTATTCTGTGGTGGACCAGTAAAAATCATCATTGCGTTAGCTTCATAGCTTTTTGCTTCTTCAGCAGAGCCTACCAACATCTTAGGAGCCTTCATTGAAACATGGGAACCAATTATCATTGTATTTCCTCCATATATTTGTTGTTAATAGATATGTGCTTGATAGAATCGACCCAAAATTTTTACTGTATCTGTAACACTTACGAATGCATTTGGATCTGAATCATCCATGGCCGTTTCTAAATCGCCTAGCTCACTTCTTGATATAACTGTAAATAAAATAGTTTTCTGTTCATGTTTATAAGCACCTTCAACATCATGAACAATAGTTATTCCACGGCGCATTTCATTTTGAATCTCAGCAATGACTTTTTTAGGCTTTGATGTAACAATCATAACCTGTAATTTTTCATCTTTATTATAAATGAAGTCAATAACTTGACCATTAATAAAAATACCGATAGCACTATATAGTGAGTGAACCCAACCAAACAAGGCACCTGCTAGTACAACAATGACAATATTAAACATCATATTAATCGTACCAACACTACGTCCAGTTTTTTTACGTAAAATAATACCAAGAATATCAATACCACCAGTAGATATTCCGTTTCTCAATGCCATACCTGTACCAAACCCGTTGACAACCCCACCAAAAATAGCGCAGATAATAGGGTCAGCGGTTATTTTCATAGATGGTACCCAGTGCATCATTAAACTGGCGCAGACTACTGTAAATACAGTAAATAGCGTAAATTTGTGTTCGATTTTAAGCCAAGAAAGTATAAACAACGGAGCATTTAGTGCAAAGAACATAACACCTGTTGTCAAATGAACAGGTGCTTTTGAAGTAACGGTTGAAATCAATTGAGCAGCACCGGTGATACCTGAACCATAGATTCCTCCTGGTGACCAAAACATATTAACAGCAATAGAAACAGTTATTGAATAAATTATTGCCACTGAAATTTTTGACAAGTTTTGATGTCTAGTAATCAGTTTATCGATTTCATCCATAATAGGTAATTAATACTCCTTAAGTATCTTTGATAATTATGTAGTTTATATTATCACAAAATTAAAAATAAATAAGACTATTTCCAATGTTTTTCTATAAATGACTCTCTTCCACCAGATTCTTCAAGTTGATATCTTTCTGGATTCTTTTTGTAAAAATCTTGATGATATTCTTCTGCTTCATAAAATGGTTTTGCAGGTTCAATTTGTGTAACTATTGGTTCGTCAAATTTTCCTGAATTAACTAAGTTATTTTTTGACGCTTCTGCAATATTTTTTTGCTCCTCGTCTTTATAGTAAATAACAGGTCTATAACTATCTCCCCTATCTTGAAATTGTCCACCTGCGTCTGTTGGATCTGTGACTGTCCAGTATATTTCTACTAAATCTTTATACGAAATAACATCTGAATCAAATGTTATTTTTACAGCTTCAGTATGTCCTGTTTTTTCTGTAGAAACTTCTTCGTATGTGGGATTTTCTACATGACCACCTGTATAGCCAGATCTTACTGAAATTATACCTGGTTGCTGATCAAAAGGATGTACCATACACCAAAAACATCCTCCTGCAAATATTGCTGTATCTTCTTTCATAATTTGTCACTCTCCCTCGTCAACGTATTTTTTATATTCTGAATAACCTTTTTCATCCATCTCTTCATAAGGAATAAATTTCAGTGCTGCAGAATTAATACAATATCTCAATCCCCCATCATCTTGTGGACCATCAGTAAAGACATGACCCAAATGAGAATCAGCGTCACCACTTCTAACTTCAGTACGTTCCATACCAAATGAAGAATCCCTCTTTTCAACTAGTTTTCCAATTGGTTGGCTAAATGAAGGCCATCCGCAACCTGCATCATATTTTTTTGCAGATGAGAACAAAGGCTCACCACTTGTAATATCAACATAAATACCTTTTTTATAAAAATCATCATACTTTCCAGTGAATGCTCTTTCAGTTGCAGCATCTTGAGTAACCTTAATTGATTCTTCACTAAGATTTTTAAGATTTTTTTCATATTTTTTTGTCATAAACAAGATACCTCCAAATTAGTTTAATAATAAGTATAGTCTCTATCGTAGAGGTTTCCATGTTTTTGCTCTAAAAAAAAGACATTCTACATAGAATGTCTTTTTACATTAGTTAATTTTTTACAACATCAATTCCTAATTCAACCAATTGTTCTTCTGCAACAGCCATTGGTGCATGCGTCATTGGTTCAGTAGCATTAGAATTTTTAGGGAATGCAATAACATCCCTAATGTTTTCTTTTCCTGAAAGTAACATGGCAAATCTATCTAATCCGATTGCCAAGCCACCATGTGGTGGACATCCGTATTCTAAGGCATCTAATAGGAATCCAAATTGTTCATGAGCACTTTCTGGCGTGAAATCTAGTGCCTTCAACATCTTCTCTTGAATTTCCATGTCATGAATTCTGATAGATCCTCCACCAATCTCATAACCATTAAGAACAATATCATAACTTTGAGAATACGCTTTATGAGGATCCTCGTCTAAGTAATGTACATCTTCCTCGTTAGGCATAGTGAAAGGATGATGGGCAGCAGTCCATCTTTGGATACCTTCATCATATTCAAACAATGGCCAGTTGACGACCCAAACAAATGCAAACTCGTTTTTGTCATATAGTTCAAGTTCTTTTGCAATTGCTGTTCGAAGGTAACCTAAGGAATCAGCGACTACCTTAGCTCTGTCAGCAACAAATAGAATTAAGTCATTATTCTCTAAACCAAGACGATCTACAAGTTCTGATTCTTGATCTTTTATAAATTTAGCAACTGGTCCTGATAATTCATCGTCATTAAACTTAGCCCATGCTAAACCTTTAGCTCCAAATTGTTTGATATGTTCTTGATAAGCTTCGATATTCTTTCTTGAATACTTGTCAGCATTATTTTTTACAACAATTGCTTTAACTTGTCCGTCATTATCAATAGCACCTTTAAATACTTTAAATTCGCTATCTTTAAAAACATCATTTAGTTCTTGCAATTCCATATCAAATCTAATATCTGGTTTATCAGATCCATATCTTGCCATTGCATCATCATACTGTAATCTTGGGAATGGTAGTTTGACGTCGATTCCCTTTTCGTCTTTCATAACTTTGGCAATCAAGCCTTCAGTCATGGTTTGAATTTCTTCAGCTGACATGAAACTTGTTTCCATATCTATTTGTGTAAATTCTGGTTGACGATCACCACGTAAATCTTCATCACGGAAGCAATGTGCAATTTGATAATATCTATCAAAACCACCTACCATCAGTAGTTGTTTAAATAGTTGTGGAGATTGTGGTAGTGCATAAAAACTTCCTGGATAAACACGAGATGGAACAAGATAATCTCTAGCACCTTCTGGTGTAGATTTTGTTAAATTAGGTGTCTCAATATCTATAAAGTTATTTTCATATAAATACTCGTGGACAGAATGCTTGATTTGAGCTCTTGTTCTGATTGCCTTTTGCATTTCAGGACGTCTTAAATCAAGATAACGATATTTTAACTTAGTTTCTTCTGAGCTTTCAATATCGTCTAATATTTCGAAAGGTGTATTTTTTGATTTATTTAATATTTCAATATTTTCTACAATTACTTCAATTTTTCCTGATGGAAAATTATCATTTTGGTTATTCTCTTCGCGCATCTGAACTGTTCCATCAACACTTATAACATATTCAGAACGCAACTGATCAGCAATTGCCAATGCTTCTTCATGCTCGTCATTGAACACTAGTTGTACAATACCCTTGTGATCACGGAGATCCACAAAGATTAGTCCTCCAAGATTACGTCTTTTTTGTACCCAACCATTTAATGTAATTTGTTGATTAATGTATTTTTCGGTAATATTTCCACAATAATCTGTTCGTGTCTTCATATTTACTCTCCCTTAATTTGTTTTACTAAATTGGATATTGAAACTTTAATTTCTTCACCTGACTGCATGTCTTTCAAATTCACTAGGTCGTTGGCAATTTCTTCATCACCAATTGTAGTAGTGTATCTAGCATTTAAATTATTTGCTGTCTTGAATTGTGCCTTAACTTTTCTATCAAGATAGTCTTTGTCAGCAGAGATATTATTATCTCTTAAATTTTTTAAAATTTTGACAGATGCCTTATTAGCAACTTCTCCAATTGTAACTATGTAAACATCTAACTGTGATGGAGAAGGAATATTTTCTTCTTTAAGTAGAAGCATCAAACGTTCCATTCCTAATCCAAAACCAATTCCTGATGTTTCAGGTCCTCCGAGCTCTTCAACAAGACCATTATAGCGACCACCTGCCAAGATAGTAATTTCTTTATTACCAAAGGCTTCATCATTTGTTATAAATTCAAATATCGTGTGGTTATAGTAGTCTAGCCCTCGAACCATTGTAGAATCAACTTCAAATTTAATATCCATTTCTTTTAATAGTTCTTGAAGATATTCAAATCTGTTTTTAGATTCTTCATTTAGATAATCCAAAATTGAAGGAGCATTTTTAACTATCTCTTTGTCGTTTTTATCTTTACTATCTAAAATTCTCAAAGGATTTTTTTCTAAACGAACTTTAGAGTCATCACTTAGTTGATCCTTAAATGGAGTAAAGTAAGAAACAAGTGCTTCATGATAGTCTTGTCTGGATTGAGGATCGCCTAAAGAATTAAGAGATACTTTAATATCTTTTATCCCTAGTTTATTTAAAAATTGAATTCCCATTAAAATAATTTCTGCGTCTAGCTCTGGTGCATCAGAACCAAATGCTTCCACACCTAATTGATGAAATTGACGTTGACGACCTGATTGAGGTCTTTCATATCTAAACATAGGTCCCTTATACCAAACTTTGTAAGGCTTAGTATTTTCAGGTCCATACAACTTGTTCTCTACAAATGCTCTAACTACGCCTGCTGTACCTTCAGGTCTTAGAGCAACGTGGCGATCACCCTTGTCATAAAAATCATACATTTCCTTTGAAACTATATCTGATGTATCCCCAGAAGATCTTTCAAATACTTCGTATGATTCAAAAATTGGTGTTCTTATTTCTGAAAATCTATAATTTAAAAAAATATCATTAGCTACCTGTTCAACATATTCCCATTTATAAGATTCTGAAGGTAAAATATCCATAGTACCCTTTGGTTTTTGATATCTCATGTTATGTTCTCCTTTAATAACCACACAAAAAAACACCCTTGCCAAATAAAAGGACAAGGGTGCAGTTGCACGGTACCACCTAGTTTTTTTCTACAGTTAACGCCTGTCATACGCTTTAAAATCATCACAAGTTTCAACTATCTGTTTTCACCAATATCAGATTCTCTGTAAGTTGATTTGTCGGTATTTATATATTTAAATTTAGTTAAATTAATCAGGATTGTCAAGTATTGAATAAAATCTTTTATTTACAGTGAATAATTTTATGAAAAATATAGTATTATTAATATTAAGAAGCAATCCTAAAGGAAATATAACATATGGAAGAGATTGTAAAATTAATTAAAAAATATAGATTGTTTATCATTATTATTATCTTACTTTTAGTGTCTAGTGTTTCAACTGTAGTACTTGCCAATGCTAATACTGTAGTTGTCGGATCAGATTCTGTGAATGTCCGTGTTGGACCAGGTCTATCCTATTCAAATATGGCACAAGTAAAAAAGGGTGACAAGTTAACAATTATTTCAGAAAAGAATAAATGGTATCAAGTTAGATTAGCTGGAGATAAGATTGGTTGGGTGGCCAGTTGGTTGCTAGACAATACTGACGTTAGTTCAACAACTAATAAAGTCGGTATTATTAAAGTGCCTAACACAACTATCTTCAAGTCTGCCAGTGCCTCCAGCGATGTTTTAGGAACTGCTAACCAATCTACAAAAGTTGCTATCCTATACCAAGAATCTGATTGGACACAAATTCTATATAAAGGTACTGCTGCATGGGTTAAGAGTGAGTTCATAGAAAATACTTCTGAAACAACAGATTCGACTCATTCGAGCTCAAGTAATAATAAAAAATCTTCTAATAGTAATTCTAATATAAAAACTGTTACTGTAACTCAGGCAAATACAAAATTAAGAATTGATCCTAATTCTTCTGGACGAATAGTGAAGACTGTTCAAGTGGGAAAAACATTTGATTACTTAGGTAAAGATGGTGACTGGTATCAAGTGAGAGATTCTGATGGATCTGTTGGTTATGTTGCTAGTTGGGTAGTAACAATTTCCGGTTCAAAAAGTGCTGTTAAAACCGCTGCATCCACAATCTCAGAATCAACAATTGTAATAGATGCTGGTCACGGTGGCGATGACGTTGGTGCTGAATCAGAAAATGGTAAGTACGAAAAAACATATACCCTTGCCTATGCCAAGGCAATTAAAAAAGAACTAGAAAAAACTGGTGCCCGTGTAATTTTAACTAGATCAGGTGATGATTCTAAGACACTTGGTGATAGAGCTCGTCTTTCAAGTAAAGAAAACGCTGATGCTTTTATAAGTTTGCACTTTGATTCTAGTGAATCAAACAATGATGGTTCTGGTGTAACTACTTATTACTATGCAGATAAAGACAAAAACCTAGCAACTTCAATTGATAATCAACTTAATACATTACCAATTGACAATAAGGGTGTTAAACAAAAAGATCTTTATGTCTTACATTACAATAGCCAACCAGCTGTTTTACTAGAGTTAGGATACATAAATACAAAATCTGATTATAAAAAAATAAAATCAGATTCTTACAAAGAAAAAATTGCCAGTGATGTTGTTGCTGGATTAAAACAATATTTCAAATAAAAAAAGACACATTTATAATGTGTCTTTTTTTATTATGCTCATTATTTCAGTTAAATTTTTTAATTGATAGTTAGAATTAGTTTTCTCATTATTTCTAATTAGAATCGTCTTTGCATTAACAGAATTGCCAAAATCAATATCTACTTTTCTATCCCCTATTACCCATAGCTTTTGACTTGGAATATCATATTTTGAAATCAAATAATTTAACATTTCAGGATCTGGTTTTCTAATGTGATGATCTGAAACACTAACTATTTCTTCAAAGTAATCATCAATACCTAATTTTTTTGTAACTTCAAAAATTGATTTATCTCTATGTGTGAAGATAAATTGAGTAATATTTTCCTTTTTAAAATAATCTAGAGTTTCAATAGTATCTGGATATAATCTAATTAAATTTTGAAAGCTTTTTTCCTGAATACGATAGTCTTTATAAAATTCAGCAACTTTATTTTCATCTAAAAGTAAATTTGAGACATAATCCCTGATTGAGGTTTTTATTACTTCTGACTTTATATCTGATTCTCTAATATTTATTCCAAAGTTTTTTTTCAATGAATACTGTGTTGCTTTTACCATTCCCGGATAACTATCGGCAAGGGTACCATCAAAATCCCAAACAATTGCTGATTGCATTATTATTTCTCCAAAATTATAGTAACAGGTCCATCATTCAGAATTGACACTTGCATATCTGCTCCGAATTCTCCCTCTTCAACTTTAATATCATATTTTCTTAACTCTTCATTAAATCGATTGTACAATTCTTTTGAATTTTCAAAATTACCTGCTTCAGTAAAGCTAGGACGATTACCATGTCTGGTGTCTGCTAGTAAAGTAAATTGAGAGATAGATAAGATTTTGCCATTTTCAGTTATTAATGAATTATTCATTTTATTATCATGATCTTGAAAAATTCGCATATTGACTATTTTTCTTGCAATGTATTCGATTGTTTCTTGATTATCATCATCTGTGAATCCCACCAACAAACAAAGCCCCTGATCTATCTGACCAAGGACTTTGTTATCAACTGAGACACTAGCAGATTTAACTCTCTGTATAACTACTTTCATTAATCTACAGTCCTCTTTATTTCATATACGTCTGGAATAATTTTAATTTTTGATATTAGAGTATCTAAGTGATCTTTATTATTCACACCAACAACCACATGAACAACCGCAGTTTTATTGGTGTCCAAACGACCATTGATGTTATTCAAAGTATTAGTTGTTGAATTAATAACTTGTAGAATATCGTTCAACAAGCCATTTCGGTTGAATGCATAAATATCTAATTCGACCAGATATCTCTTATCAGTTGTAACATTATCCCAACTTACTGCCATATGTCTCTTTTTTGCATCTTCTGTTTGCATGTTGGGACAATCAGCACGATGAATTGTTAGTCCTCTACCCTTAGTGATGTAACCAACAATTTCATCACCAGGTATGGGGTTACAACATTTAGCTAATCGTGTAAGCAAATTGTCTACACCCTGCACATTAATGCTTGAATCTTTGTTAGATTCTGGAGTTTTGGTTGATGAGAATTCCTTTTTAGGTGTTTGTGCTGTAGAAGTTTCTTCTTCAGAAATTCTTCTCTCATCAATCTCTTTTTGTTCAGCAGCTTTTTTATTTTCTGGATCTTCACTTACTATTTTATGAATAACGTTAGTAACAGAAAGTTCTCCATAACCGATAGCATTGTAGAGTTCATCTATATCTGTGAAATTAAAGATTTTCATTGCTGAGTCTAAATGACTTTTATCAAGATATCTTTTAGAAAGATTCTTTTCTTTAATTTCATTTTCTAATGAAGACTTACCTAGTTCTATATTGTTTTCTCGATCTTTGATTCTAAAGTAACGTTTAATTTTATTTTTAGCACGTGATGTGTAAGCTGTATTAATCCAGTCACGACTTGGACTTGCATTATTGCTAGTCATCATCTCTATGATATCGCCGTTTTTAAGTTGATAATTCAGTGGAACCATACGACCATTAACTTTTGCACCAACAGTATGATTACCAACTTCAGTATGAACATGATATGCAAAATCTAGAGGAACAGAGCCTTTTGAAAGTTCAACAACTTCTCCTTGAGGTGTAAATACGTAAACTCGATCGTTAAATATTTCGCCTTTAACAGAGCTCATAAAATCTGAAGCATTTTCCGAATTTTCTTGAAGTTCAATGATTTCTCTAAATAGATCTATTTTTTGTTCATTTTCATCAATACTTGCACCCTCAAAGTTACCTTCTTTATAAGCCCAGTGTGCTGCCACACCATATTCAGCAACTTCGTGCATTTGAAATGTTCTAATTTGTACTTCTAAAGGTTGTCCACCTGGTCCGATAATTGTGGTATGCAAAGACTGATAACCATTGGCTTTAGGCACGGCAATGTAATCTTTAAATCTTCCCGGAATTGGTTTCCATTTTGAGTGAATTGAACCTAAAATGGCATAACAATCTTTCACAGAATCAACCATTATTCTTATAGCTAATAAATCATACAATTCGGAAAACTGCTTGTGTTTATCAACCATTTTTTTATAGATTGAATATATATGTTTAGGTCGACCATAGATTTCGTAATTCATACCTAATTCGTTAACAGCGCCCTTAATGAAATCTATAGCTTCTTCAATATATTCTTCACGTTGATCACGCTTGCTGTTCATCAGATGAACAATTCGATAATATTGTTGCGGATTTATATATAGAAGTGATAAATCTTCAAGCTCCCACTTAATTTTACTAATACCTAATCTATCAGCTAATGGAGCGTATATTTCCATTGTCTCGGTTGCAATACGTCTTTGCTTATCTGGTCTTAGTGCTTTTAATGTTCTCATATTGTGCAATCTATCAGCCAGTTTAACCATGATAACTCGCAAATCCTTGGAAGTTGCTAGCAACATTTTTCGATGATTTTCTGCTAATTCTTCTTGATGAGAGCTATATTTAAATTTACTTATTTTTGTTACACCATCAACAATAGTGGCTACTTGCTCACCAAATAGTTCTTCAACATCCCCAAGTGTTATATTTGTATCTTCAACAACATCGTGTAAATACCCTGCAGCAACTGTATATGGGTCCATTTTCAAAGATGCCAGTATTTCGGCAACTTGAGTTGGATGAACTATATATGGAATACCAGAAGCTCTTTTTTGTTCTTTATGAACATACGCAGCAAAATTGTATGCTTTATCAACAAACGCTACATGCTCTTCATTCATATATTTTTTACATATATCTAGAACCTGTTCGGGTGTATAATCGTCTATTTTTTTCATAAATTAAACTTCCCATTCATTTAATTTTTGTTCTGATTAAATACAAAATAAATCAAAAGACTTATGACTAAATAAATACCTGCTAAATAATAACCATATTGACCATGTTGTATGAAGACACTAATAATAAATATTAGTGGGAAAATAATTAGATTATAAAATGATAATTCATATTTATGAGCAAACCATCCAGTGAAGCCTGAAAAAATTATATTTACAATAAAGAATAACCATATAATACGGTCAGATTGTGAGATATGAAATACTGTAAATATTAATGGCAAAATAAAAACCAATATTAATGCTGTTAAAAACATATATACAGTTTTTGACTTACTTAGACGGTTATATAAATCTTTCATTCTAATTATCTCCTAATTGTTGTAATTCGTAGTTAAAAGAAATTGCAGATAAGAAGTACATTGGTGCTGTTTCTGCCCTCATGATACGTGGTCCTAAACCAGCAGCCGTGTATCCACTTTCTTTGAGGAAATCTATTTCCTCAGGTGCAAAACCACCTTCTGGACCGAAAACCCCTATTATTGAGGTTGGTTTTTTTGCTAATTCTTTGGCCATCAAAGATTGTTCACCATCTTTAGCTGACTCTTCATATGCCACAATTTTACTTTCAGCAGATTCTTTTAAAAGATCTTTCATAGAAGAGTAATAAATAACTTCAGGAATTATTCTTCGTTTGGACTGTTGTGCAGCATTTTTTACAATTTCATTTATTCTAGATATTTTCTTTTCTACTATATTACTCTTCCAATTCATAATTGAATACTTTGAGGAGAATAATATTATTTTTTTTGCACCTAATTCAGTCGATTTTTGAGCAATCCACTCTACTTTGTCTTTTTTAGATAAAGAACAAGCAACAATCAAGTCTACAGGCATTTCAGTAGATGGTCTATTATCTTTCTCAACATCAAATATAATTTGTTTTCCATCTACATCGATCTGATCAATAATAGCTTTAAATAATGCTTTAGATTGATCTACTAAAAATAGTTCATCACCCGTTTGATGTCTAAGTACTACCGCAATATGTTTGAACAGATCCTTATCGTCAACTGTGTACCGATTGCTATTTATAATATTATTAACGAAGTATTGCTCCATCTTCTGCCTCTATCTCTATTTTTCTGCGACAAATTAACGTTGTCCATCCATTTAAATGCAAGCTCTCTAATACAACAAAACCTTGCTCACTCATCAAATCAGTAATCCACTGCTCTTTTTCTATAATTATTCCGGACAAAATTACATAACCATTTTCATTTAGATGGCTATCGATATCTGGAATGAAGATTTCTAATATGTTGTACAAAATGTTAGCTACAATTACATCAGCTGTTTCATCAATTCCATCTAATAAAGAATTCTTCAAAACCTTTATATCATTACAATCTGGATTAAGTGAAATATTCTTTTTGGTCATTTCAATTGCATTATCTTCTATGTCCAATGCAGTTATATCCTTTACTCCGAGCATTTTGGCATAGATTGCCAAAATACCTGTTCCCGTACCTACATCGAATAATGAATGAGAATTACCCAATATTGTTTCAAGTGCCTGTAGAGATGTAAATGTTGTAGGGTGAGTACCCGCTCCAAATGATTCCCCAGGGTTGATTAAAATAGTGCTCTCTTTTTCATCAATTGGTTGGTAATCAATCCAACTAGGTACAATAGTCAAGAATCTGCTTACTTGTACTGGATGATAATACTCTTTCCATGAATCTTTCCATTCAGCATCGTCCATATCTGATACTAGAATTTTAATATCATCTACTGAAAATTGATACTTTTTCAAATCCTGTATCTTTCCTTTTAAATTATCTACAAAATTATTATCAAAATTTTGTTCTTCAAAATATGTATTAACTTCATTAAAGTCTACATTTGAATCTACAAATTCTGTACCATTTGCACCGCATTCTTCAAAGATGTTTGTAATAATTTCATAATTAAATTCTTTAGGAATATGAACGCTAATCTTTTTCCAAATCATATTAACATCCCCTTTTGTGTTATTAATAGATTACTAAAAAAGCACAACAAAAAAAAGACGTATTCACGTCTTTATTGAAGAATTAAACTAAAAGATTCTCTAAATTTAATAGATTTTTCTTCTATTAGTTTTTTTGATTCTTCTATTTGCTCATAATTAACAGTGTTTCTTTCAAAGTTGATACCTTGCATACCGTCAATTAATACCACAAAATATTCATTTAAATTATTAGCAATATCTGATCCTTTTAGATTATATTTGTGTATAAATGAACTTGAAAAAATCATAAGTTTTTTTACATTCCAAATATAATTGTCTTCTAGCCTTTGATAATTTTCATAAGTCAGAGCTTCACCACTGTCTATTACTTTAATTGTTTTAAAGTACTCTGAAAATATATCTCTATATGTCAAAAATCTTTCAAGGAAGATATTTGCGTCAATAATTTGTTTTTCATTTTTTATTGTCATCATAATTATCAACACCTCTATTCTTAAGTTATTTATATATTAATTATATCTATATAAAATTCTTATATCAATCATAAAGTGAAAATAATGTTTAAGTTTTTTGATAAAGAAATAACCTATCTTAATGATAGATAGGTTATTTCTTATCCGTATATTTCGTTGATTTTTTGCGAAGATCTTTATTATCCTTAAATAACTCTTGTGCCTTTTGGAGTTTTGCAGGATCCTTCTTGAATGCTTGAGTCATCTTACTAAAATCATTTTGGGTATTACCCAGTCTGGTTTTTTTCTTTTTATTAAATAGACCCATGATTATTACCTCAATTTTTATCTAATGTTATTATTATAAAAGAAAAGAGGAGCATTGTTAATCTATGAGTAAAAAAAATAAAAAAATTTCTAAAACCTTAGTTGAAAAAATATTAGATAAACAAAACATTGAATATACACCACTTGAGTTTCAAACGATTGATGGTGTTACTGATAAGTCTATGCAAGACGGATACAAAATTTATAAAACATTAGTTTTAACAGGAAATAAAACAGGACCTATTGTAGGTGTCATTCCATTAGACATGCACTTAAGTTATAAAAAATTAGCCCAAATATCAGGAAATAAAAAAGTTGGCATGGTTCCTTTAAAGAATTTGATTAAAACAAGTGGTTTTGAACATGGTGCAAATAGTCCTGTAGGAATTAGGTCTTTACATAATTATCCCATCTATTTTGATGATAATGCAAAAGCAGCTGACAAAATAATAGTATCGGCTGGTAAAGTTGGATTTTCTGTTTTGATCAATCCTCAAGATTTAGCAAAATCAGTAGATGGCGAATTTGGAGATTTTGCAGTAGATCAACCAGAATAAAACTTTTGCAATAATTTTAATTAATACTAAAATATGGAATATAAATATTTGAAGGAAAGATAATGGATCAGTCAGAAAAATTAAACATATTGGATGATGTTCTTCGGATAAAAACGGTTAATGGAAATGAAAAAGCCGTCGCTGATTACCTAAAAGAACTATTTGAGAAACATGGAATTGAATCAGAATATGATAAAGTTGATGAAAACAGATTTAATCTTATTGCTTCTATAACAAAGGGTAACGGAAAAATCCTTGGATTCACTGGCCACGAAGACGAAGATTTTCATGGCAATATCAAGTTTATTGCAACTGTTGGTGAAGAACTAGGAGAAATTGGTTCAAAACAATTGGCTAAAGAAGGATTTGCTAACGATTTAGATGCTTTAATAGTTGGTGAGCCAAGTAATGCTTCAAGTATAGAAACCATTCATAAGCTTATTCAAAGTGGACTTTTAGAAGTTCCCCAACCTAATCCAACTGACTATGGCCGTCACTCTGCTTTTTGTGCACACAAAGGATCTCTTGATTACGATGTTATCTCCCATGGACGTTCTGCGCATAGCTCAATGCCTCAATTAGGAATCAATGCTATTGATAACTTGGTTACTTTCTACAATAAAGAAAAAGAGTATTTTAATAAAATTATTGAATATAATGATGATATTTTAGGTAATAATTCCCCTTCTGTTACGATATTTGATGCTGGTGACCAAAGAAATACAATTCCTGATATTGCTACATTAAAAGGAAAAATCAGAACAATTCCAGAATATGATAATGACAAAATAATTGCAGGACTTCAAAAAATTGTTGATGATCTTAATTCTTCTGATCCCAAAATGAATCTTGAACTTATCATTCAAAGTAGCAACTGGCCAGTTAAAACAACACTAGATTCTGAATTTCTAGCTGAAGTAAGATCTGCAGCAAAAGAAGTTCTTAATGAAGATATACTACTTGTAGGTGCACCAGGTGGAACAGACGCATCTCAATTCTTCAAAGAAAATCCTAATCTTCATGTTGTTGTTTTAGGTCCTGGAAATGAAACAGCACACCAAATAAATGAATTTATGGAAGAAAAAGATTATTTTGATTTCATTGAAATTTATAAATTAATTGCAAAAAATTATTTAAAATAAAAAGCTAAGTGGAAATAATCCACTTAGCTTTTTTTATTTAATATTTTAATCAAAAAAGAGATCTTACGATCTCTTTAATTAACATGAAAAATGTCTCTTGTAAATATCTTAGCTTCTATATCTTTTATATGATTATCAATTCTGTTAGCAACAATTAATTCAGAATCTGATTTGAATTTCTCCAAATCGTCTATCATTACAATATTTTCAGGAAGAAGAGACATTTGTTTTTCTGTCATCATTGGTTCATAGATATTTATTGTTTCAACATCTTTGGAAACCTGATTCAAAATATCTATAATTGCTGCAGATCTGAAATTATCAGATCCACTTTTCATGATTAGACGGTAAAAACCAACTTTTTGTAAATTCTTACTTTTAATTTCTTGTGATATAAAAATTTTACGGTCATGGTTTGATTCAACAATGCTGTCCACTAGAGGACTTTCAATTCCTTTGAATTCCATGCGCATCTGTGCTGTATCTTTAGGCAAACAGTAGCCACCATATCCAAATGATGGATTATTGTACCCTTCACCAATTCTCGGATCTAACGAAATACCATCTATCAATGCTTCAGAATCCAAACCATTTGCCATTGCAAAGGAATCAATTTCGTTAAAATATGCAACTCGCATAGCTAAGTATCCATTAGAAAATAGTTTAATAGATTCTGCTTCAGAAAATCCAACCAATTTTGATGGAGATTTTTCTGAGATTTCTACGAACATTTCTGCCACTTCTTCTGATAACTCCTTATCTTTCCCACCCACAATAACTCGTGAAGTATTAAAAATATCAAAAACTGGATGATTTTCTGTTAAAAATTCCGGAACCATAAGAATATTTTCTATATTCTTTGATTTCTTTAATTTTTCTGTAAAACCAACTGGAACAGTCGACTTTATAATAAAAGTTCCTTGATAATTCATTTCCAATGCATTATCAATTGTATCTTCAATTGATTGTGTATCAAATGCACTTGTTGCAACATCAAAATTTGTTGGTGTAGAAATAATCATAAAATCTGTATCTATAGTATCTACAAATTGATCTGTGAAAGTTAAATTATCATTATTCTTAATGATTTCAACAGCTCTAGATTCCTTCAGTGTTGAGACTTCATTTTTTAATAAATTCATCTTTTCTTGATCAATATCAAAACCAATAATTTCATTTTTTAGAGATAGTGCTAATGCATTTGCTAATCCAACATATCCTAACCCAATAATAGCTACTTTATGTGCCATGTTAATTTCCCCCATTTGGATCTAAAGTTAGTTCGACACTTTGACGAGTTCCCCAATTTTTTGACTGTCTTAGTGTTAAAAGTGAATATACTTGAAGCATTGAACATAAATAAAAGTTTATGATTGTGCTCAATGGTGCCAATATTAAAAATTCTAAAAATTGTCTAGTTTTAGTCATATTCAAAGGATTAGTTTTTAAAGTTCTAATGCTTCTTACATAAGATAAAATAATTACGTAAAATACTACTTCAAAAGGTATCTTTTGATTTAAAACTGGAAATATAATTAAAACAAAAGGCAAAATCACAGAATAAAGAACAAAAGAAATATATTGTGTAAGTGTTAACCACCAGACAGGTTCAGAAATTTTCTGATTTTTTAATAACCAGACTCCGCCCCACCAGAAGCTTTTCCACCATCTAACACGTTGACGAGTCAAATGACTAAACTTTTCGGGTAACATTGTATAGCCAATTGATGACTCTTGAAAAACTGTGTCTCCCAATAGTGATGCATATTGAGTAAGCATGCGATCATCACCAAAATTGACTTTTTCTCCAAATATTTCTTGATTTAAATAATCATCTAAAAATTGATTAATTACATCTTTTCGATAAAATGCTAGGCCTCCGCAATTAACTGCAACTGCCTTCCATTTAGACCAAGCTGAACGTCCATTTGTAAATGACGAGACAAAACCCAGTCCAGTAACCTTAGTTAAAAAATTAGTACTATTGTAATTCAATAATGTTCCACCAACTGACATTACACGGTCATCGTTAAATGGTAGAATCCCCTTTTCTATCGCATCTTCTTTTAGGATAGTGTCACTATCTATAGTAATGAAAACATCTGCATAGTTCATAAAACGCTTAAATGCATGCGACTGTGCTACACGTTTGCCTGAATTTTCAATATATTTGTAGTAAATATTAACGTTAGCTTCACGGGCCTTTTGCTTAACTAATTCAGAAACATTATTTTGTAAATCAGAACCATCTTCCATTACAGCGATGTAATCTACCGGAACGGTTTGATTTATAATACTATCTAAAACTTCAGAAACAATTTTTGGATCTTCATTATATACGGGAATAATAACAACTTTCTTTAAGTCCGGTATATTACCTTTGTACTCCACGTTCAAACATGCAGAAAGAATGATAAATGCCATCCATCCAAATGAAATTATAATAAAAGGTCCAGTCCATGAATATCCACTAGACAACTTCATTACTTGATATATTAAACATCCAACTATAAAAGTAAATGTAGTTATATCTATTATTTTTTCCCCTATAGAAAATATAACTAATTGTGACTTAGGAAGTCTGTATTCGAATCTTTTCTTCTTTATAGCTTTCTTACGATCTTGATAGATCAACTGTGATTCTCTTCCACTCTTATTTATTAGCACCCCAATGCAAAAGAGTAATAGAATTATGAATCCAATAAAAACCCAGCCCATAAGGAACCCCACCTTTTTGCTCTACAGATTCACAAAAATAACATCAATATATTCTGTTTTCAAAAAAAATTTTACTTTTTATGATATAAAAGAATTAAAACTTATATTAGTTTTTTTAATAAATTCAGATGTTTCTTTTTATGTTGATGTTATATTACCACAATATAATCGTTAATTTAACAGTATTTATGTAAAAAATTAAATTTTTTCATAATATATATTTATTATTAATTATATTTTAATTTTTATTATTAGATTAATTTAATTTATAATCATTTTTTTTAATAAAAAAAGGTCACATACCATTTATACAGGTATATGAACATTTAAATTATGGAAGATACAGGTTTCCTGTTGGTTAATCTCAAAACAAATCATAACACCTCAAAACGCACAAATTAATTGAGCTTTCAGTAAATTATTAATACGCTATATAGTTACATTACTCAAATAAGTTCAAAAGACCTAAGTTAAATGTAGTCAAATTGTAGTCATTTTATAATATATAAAAAAGCCCCTACCAATTAAGGTAAAGGGATTTCATATATCATAATATCTATTATTTTGTTTCTATTAAGTAATTGTATAGTCCAGATATCGTAGAATCAACTAGATCGACTGTTTTACCATCAATTGATACTTTTAATATTTTTAATGAATCTTCAAAGTCTGGTACTTCTAACTGTTGATTCGCTACAAATTGATCGGTACTTTTATACTCAGCTACATTTTTAACATTTCCGTCTAACAAATAAACAATATTTAGCATAATTAAAATCTCCTTTTATAACACACATTATGTTCTCTTTTTTGGATTAATCAAATTGAATATTTTTTAAATTTAACTAAAAAGCCTCTACCAATTAAGGTAGAGGCTCTTTTAATTATAAAGTCTTAAATTTATTCACAGTTTCTTCAATTGTTCTACCGCTTGTAAAAACATTTGCATTGTTCTTATCTATTACATTTCTAACTAAATAACTATCAAGCTCTATCTTCTTCGATGCTTAACAAAGGTGAAAAAATGTAAAATTAACGAGAGTAAAATAAAGAAAATAATAGTGAAACTTAAATAATTTATCCAAAAATTTTGAGTACTTAATATATTACTAAAGAATTTTTGAATAGCCATTGTAATTAATGACATAACTGAAATCATAAAAAATAATTGGATATATCTTTTCATTGTATTATTTATCCTTTTCTTTTTTGAGTCTATTTTTCTGCTATATTTTTTAAGTATTTTAATTTTGTTATTAGATATTGTTTTTCTTTTAAACGTATTAGTAATTACAACTTCACCAATTTTTACTGTTCCAGCGGCACTCATCACTCGATCGATAGTTTTAAAACTATCATCTGTTACTCCTGTGAAAAAATTTTCTAAACTGCTGGTATAGCAAGATACAATACTTAAATATTTTTTTCCTTTTAAATCTCCAGGAATTGTATCACCATTGTTTTTAAAATGAACTATTTTTGGCCTTAAACAATCAAAAAAATGTTTCATAAGTCCTGATAGTTCTCTCCAATATGTCGGAGCAGCAAATACATAAGCATCAGCTTTTTTCATTTTAGAATACAATTCTTCAAGTACGATACTGCTTTCGTTTTTCTTATTAGGTTCTATTTTATAATCATCTAGATAAATCACCTCATATTTACAATTTTCAGATAAATTAGATAATAATATTTTTAAAGCAGTTCCAGTTATACCATTTTTCTTATGTGAACTTAAAAAACATAACACTTTCATCAGTATTTCCCCTTCAATCGTTTTTTTATATGCAATTTTATTTTATCTTTAAATACCATTTGAAATAAAAAATATTAAGCCATTTTACATAATTATGATATATATTCAAATATATTTTACTATGGTAAACTTAACTTATTCAGGAGGATATTTATTATGAAAAAAAATATTACAAATATACTAGCCAGTTTAGTTCTACCATTATCGGCTTTTGGAATTTTCACTCCAACAATTGCTAATGCTGATACTATCCCTATGGCGGAAATTCAGAAATCTAATTCAAATCAAAATATTATTCCACATGTGACAAACATTCAAACGGGTAATTTTTTATATATAATATCAAAACCTACTGATGTACAAACTCTTAGTGGAATAAGTCCGTTGATGATAATTAATCCCGATAATATTTTTCACTATTCAGATGTTAAAGTAACGATGAGTGATGGTACTACACTTTTAAGATATAAAGGGGAACTATACGTTAACATGTCAAATGTTGAAGCAAATATTTTAAGATAACTATTAGGGTGGAAATAAATGGAAAATTTAATATTTAATAAAGTTATATCAAAACGTGGTGTTCTTTTAACCCCAATTATATTAATAATAGGATTTCTTGGTCTAACATTTGAATTACCATTAGATTTTTTGTGGTTACCAATTTCTGGTGGTTTATCTCTATATTTAATGTTTGGTAAAAATGGATTGAAAAACTTACTGAGAAAACCTTTAAATGGAAGTTGGTTATTTATTTTAGGAATGATAATTCTATCATTTCTTTTGTCCATAGGTACATCTAAATTTGGCGAAATAGTTCTAAATAATACTTCAAACGAAAACTCTATAGCAGATATACTTTTAAAAGGACAATTACAAGATAAACTTTATACTATTTCTACTGTATGGATTTCCTTAATTGGTGAAGAATTAGTCATTGCTGCTCTTACAATTCCAATAATCATTTATATGCTTAAAAAAAATTCGAATTTAAATTATAACAAAACTTTCTTTATTACATCGATTATCACAGGAGTTATTTTCGGATTAATTCACTTACCTACTTACAATTGGAATATTTATCAATGTATCATTGTAATTGGTTTAACTAGAATACCATTCAACTATGCATGGAAACGAGCAGATTCACTCTGGGGTGGTATAATAGCTCATATTATATTCGATTATATTTTATTTATTCCTCCATTTCTTATTTCATTCCTACATCAATAAAAGTATATAATATAATTTAAAAAGCCCCTACTAAACCTAATTAGTAGAGGCTCTTTTATATTTATCAAAAATCATAGCTATTATATATTGACCTGATCGGCAAGAATATACTTATCTGTAGCTATTCTGTAATACACTTTTCCATCATTTTGATTTGTATGTTGTTGATCTGTAAACCATGCAGTATTTTGTGGAGCAACTTCTCCAATCGCATGACCATTATAGTCAAATACTGATGCTGAAAGACCATCTTTAACAATAACAACTGATGTAATAGGTACATTGACCCAATCTTTATCTACAGTAGGAATATCGATACTAGGATTACTAATAGTTGGTCTAGAAAATCCTGGGTCTATTTCTGATCCTGTAATATCGGCATTAGCAACTGTCGGTGTCATTAAGCCGAAAGCGCCTACTGATGGCATAATAATTGCAAATCCTGCAAGTAATATCTTAAAAGATTTTTTCATGTTAATATCCTCCTTATGTAACACCTGCATTGTGCCCTTTTTTATAGATTATATCAAATTAAATATTTGTTACATTTAAATAAAAAAGCCCCTACTCGATTTGAGTAAGGGTTTATTTATATACAAATATGTATAGGGATTTAACATGCGACCGGGGGGATCGCATATAAAACTCTAACATTAATTATAATTAATTTCTATATTCCAGCTTTAATATATTTTATTTTCCTGTATACCCAGAACCTTGAGTAAACTGAACAGGTAAATATAAATTAGAAGCAATCTTATACGCTAGTACTCAATTCTTCATTGGATATAGAGTACCATCATGTTTCCATGAAGAACCACCTACTAGTTAATTATCCACTTTATCCTCTGTTTTTTCACCTAAGTCATTAACAGTGTGTGCATGCTCTGATTTAGGTAAATTAATCACTAAAACATCTTTAAAATTAGTAATCTTTTGAGGAATAAAGATATTAGTAGCTATTTGATAGAATGGCAAGTTTTCATTTGTAAGTGCCACAATGGAATTTGATACCCATTCTGAGCTAGGTGTGATATCTGTACCCATGTTAGGATTACCGTTTTTATCATATGTAGTAAATGCTTTAAAATGATTATTTGTTACTTTAACTATATTATTTACTGTATTTTCTTTTGCCACTTGTTCATCCAACTCCATTCATTAAGTCTTTTGCTATTGGATCTTTAGTAATTCCCATTTCCGCGAAGTATGGATATGGATCAACGTGATCTCCACCAAAGTTTTTAGTGACCCATGAATGAATTTTAATACCTGGAGTATTAACCCCTCCTTGGTCTAAAGTTAATGGAATACCATATAAATTAGCGTAATATCTAGCTAAATTAATATATGCTCAATAAGCAATTTTAAAAGTTTCTGGACTAGTAGAACGTGCAAACTCAATTTGAACCAGTGCGTATGAATTAGCATTTAATGCTCCCCAAAATACATAGCCAGGTTCTCCAATTTGATAAATCTTTTCTTTCGTATCATAAGCACCAACGAAATGAGTTGTATATGCATTACCAAAATTATCATACATGTAAGAGGCTTCATTTTTAACAGCTCGTTCGTTCTTTCTATCTGAGTCATTACCAGACTCATGTAGGATAATAAAACGTTTTCTGCAATTCTACTATCACTTTGATTGCTTGTTAGAGCATATGTTTTATTGATTGTATTTAAATCCATTGGTTAGTCCTCTTTTCCTTTGTTATTTACTTGTTCATCTGTTGGTTGCCAACTTGAAGTATCTGCCTTGTTGCTTTCAGTCTGTGATGTTTCATAGACCAATCCTAATGCACCACCTAGGGCTAGTAGTGTTATTACCCCTAAAGATTTTCAAAAACGTCTGGGTCATTCAAACGTTAATGTCACAATGAATATATATGAACACGCTACTGAGAATAGTGATAAAAAATACTTAATGCTTTAGATAAAATATAAAATGTAGTCACAGAAATAAAAAAGTACCGTAGCCCCTACAGCTATAGTACTTTTTTATAGTTTATAAGGAAGATACAGGATTTGAACCTGCGCACGAATACGTATATTCGCTCGGCGGATTTCGAATCCGCTGCATTACCACTCTGCCAATCTTCCATAAAAATGCCTTGCGACATTTTAGTATTTCATCAATGTAAACATATCATAGTCTTTAATTTTATCGCGGCCATGTAGGTCCATTAATTCTATCATAAAGGCTGTACCAACTACTTCACCGCCCAGTTTTTCAATCAACTTGATAGTTGCAGCTAATGTACCACCTGTTGCCATCAAATCATCTACTACTAAAACCTTTTGTCCTGGTTTAATAGCATCAGTTTGCATATACAGTGATCCCTGTCCATATTCTAAATCATATGTAACAGATACTGTTTCTCTAGGTAGTTTCCCTTTTTTTCTTGCCGGGGCAAAGCCTACGCCCATACTATTTGCCACGGGACATCCCACAATAAACCCACGTGCTTCTGGACCAGCAATTAACTCTGCTCCACGTTCTTTTGCGTATTTAACAATTTCTTCTGTAGCTGCAGCGTACGCTTCACCATCTAGCATTAGTGGTGAAATATCACGAAATAATACTCCTGGTTCCGGAAAGTCTGGAACGTTGGCAACATATTTCTTAAAGTCAATAGTCATCAAATTTCTCCATTCAATTTAACAATGACAATCATAATCAGATAACCAAACTAATAGATCATCAAAATTAGATTCAATTAATATTTTTTCAACATCATTTCTCTTTAATCGTTTTAAAAATGCCTGCGATTCTTGGAGACTTCTCTGTTTGGAAGAATTTGCTTTTTCAACAAAACCATCTTCTATTCTAACAAAATCTAATTCAAAAAACACATTTAAATAAAAATCTAAATTATTCTTTTCAATTTTTAAATACTTTGCTAATTCGTCTAGTGAAGCTGTATTTATTCTTTCGTGTGTGTAGATATACTTAAGTAACTCTTTCATCTTTATCTCATCTGGTTTAGCATATCTTTGAATCAAATCAGTATGGAAATACAATGCAGTATGTGAAGTATTATTGTTTTCTACAAAATGTTTCAACAAGTCAAGATCATGTGGACGATCATATATTAAAATATTTTGATCACTGAAATCTTGATCGTATTTAGCTAAATTAACATCAATGGAATTTTTCTTTGCGGATTCTAGATATACGTCATTGAAGAAAACAATTGAATCAAAGTGTTCTAACAATGGCTTAGATAACTGTTTATTACGATAGTCTATATATGTTTCTTTGAGATTTTTTATCTTAATTCCTGATTGAGAAACTTCGACACCTTGAACCATTAACTGCAGATTTTTTTTACCTGCCCACTCATTAATTCCTAAAGTGCCATATACGTCACAAGATTGATTAGATATTTCTTGAACCTCTTTAAACATTTTAAATCCAATCGAGCCAACTTGATGACCATTCTGCTTTGCAAAAAATTTAATATGACTCTTATCTTTACCAATTGCTTGGGGTTGATCAATTGTTACATTTTTCAACTGAATGACAGGCTTTGGATTTCCATATCCAAAAGGTGCTAACTTTGAAATTGATTCTATGATTTCTAAAGTTAGTTGATTAACAGGTAACTCTAAATCATAAATTTTCTCAAGATCAGCAGTAACATCAAATTTTTGATTAGCAACTTCTGCTTGTATTTTGTCCTGAAATTCTTCTAAATTATCAATATCAATGGAAAATCCACAGGCCTGAGAATGACCTCCAAAACTAGATAACAGTTTGCGATATTTATTCATTGCTTCAAATAAATTAAATCCCTCTGGACTTCTTCCAGAACCTTTGTATAGATTTTCATTTTTATCAAGTGACATTACTAATGTAGGTTTATTAGTGAGTTCAACAACCCTACTTGCTACAATTCCTAGTATGCCTTGATGCCAATCATCTCCATGTAGTACTAATACTGGATTATCAATTTGGTCATCAATTTGATTTAAAGATGCATTATAAGCAATTTCAACTAGATCTTGTCTTCGAGTATTTACTTCTTCTGTTTCATCTGCTAATTCTTTAGAAAAATTTGCATCACTTGTGGTGAACAATTCCACTGCTGAACTAGCATTTTCTACTCTTCCCAAAGCATTTATTCTAGGTGCAATTTGAAAACCTATTGTTTCCTCATCAATGTCACTGGGCTTTATTTTCATGCTTTTAACAAGAGTACTAATTCCCAAGTTGGTGCTCTTTTGAAGTTGTTTTAGTCCATTAGCAACTATGATTCTGTTTTCCCCTGAAAGATCAACGGAATCAGCGACTGTTCCTATTGCTGCCAAATCAATTAACTCTATTGCTTCTTCTCCTAAAATGGCATCAGCAATCTTAAATGCAACTCCGGCTCCTGATAAATTAGGACAAACATATTCAAATCCAGGAATACGAGGATGAACAATGGCGTCTGCTTCTGGTAATTCGTCTGGTAAATCATGATGATCTGAAATTAGTACAGATACACCCTGATCTTTCAAAAATTTAATTTCTTCTTTTCCACTAACACCATTGTCAACGGTAATTAATAAATCTACACCACGTTCAACAATTCTTTTGTATGCTTCTAAATTTGGACCATAACCATCTTGAAATCTGTCTGGAATATAGAATTCTGGTGTTAATCCCATCTTTTTCAATGTGAGATACATAATCGATGTACTTGTTACTCCATCGGCATCATAATCACCATATATAACAACCTTTTTTTGATTTTCTACTGCATCATCAATTAACTCTAATGCTTTATCCATATCATTAAGACCAAAAGGATCTTGTAATCCATTAATATCTGGATTAAGAAATTCAGTTATTACTTCAGGATTATTAAAATCTCTCTCTAGTAATAATTCGGATACAATTTTATTTTGTTGAAATTTTTGAGAAAAATCATCTATATCATTTGATGATAATTCTTTTCTTTTTTTCCATACTTTATTTATCAATTTATCACCTACTGGTACCCATTATATCAATATAAATTAAAAAAAAATAAGCCGAATGACTTATTTTTTAAATAGTTCTAAATTTTTATCTGTTGCTTTTTCCTTAGAGACTAACTTACCCTGAACTGCCCACCTATTTGATCCTCCATCGGCACAGGTTATCATTGTTATGATCGGTGTTCCCTTAGTATCATTCAACAAGTATACAGCTGTCGGAGCTACTTTCTGTTTATAATCAATTTTATATGCATAAACTTTTTTCATATCAGTTATATAGATTAAATCACCGATTTGTGCTTTTTCAAGCGGAGAAAATAATGCACCATCTTTTGTCATGTAGTGACCTGCTAAGGCATAATTAGATTTCCCCATTTTTTGATCTTCCTTCATGGTTCCACCACCAGCTGAAAGTTCAGCGTCACCCATTCCCTTGACGATGGGTAACTTCATACCAACTGAAGGTACTGCAAGTTTACCAATTGTTGTAACTTCACCAGAGACACTTGCTTTAGCAACTTGAGCAGCTGTTAGTGGTTTTACTTTTGAAAAATCAAACTCGCCACTTTTCTTCTCATTTTTAGCAATCTGTTCTTTTGAAAGAGAATTCATCTCTCTATTGGACATTTGCTCAACTAGATACTGTTTTACAGGCGCATTAAAAATAAGTATTAATGCGAATACTAATACGATTGTAGTTACCAGTATTGTAAAAAATTTTCTCATTTAATTCACCTACTTATTTATAATACTATAATAGATTTTCTGGTATAATTTAATTCAATTTTCGATAATTTAAGGTTGCTTAAAGGTGCTAACTTTATTCTTGTAATAACATTATAATAAAATTATACAATAACGGAGGTAAATTATGAGTATTCTTGTCTTAGGTGGTGCCGGATATGTTGGCTCACACACTGTAGATCACTTATGTGATAACGATTACGATGTAGTAGTAGCTGACAACCTAGAAACCGGTCATAAAGAAGCAATAAATAATAAAGCAAAATTTTATCAAGGCGACATTCGTGATAAAGTTTTCCTAAATAGAGTTTTTCAAGAGGAAAATATTACCGATGTAATTCATTTTGCTGCTTTCTCTATTGTACCTGAATCAATGAAAGATCCACTTAAATATTTTGATAATAATGTTGCTGGTATGATTTCATTGCTAGAAGTCATGAGAGATTTTGATGTTAAGAGAATCATTTTCTCTTCAACTGCAGCAACATATGGTGAACCAAAGCAAATTCCTATCAAAGAATCTGATCCAACTGAGCCAACAAATCCATACGGCGAAAGTAAGTTAGCCATGGAAAAAATTATGAAATGGTCAGATATTGCTTATGGTATCAAATTTGTAGCTCTTAGATACTTTAATGTTGCCGGTGCTAAAGAAGATGGTTCAATCGGTGAAGATCACGGACCGGAAACACATCTAATCCCAATCATCTTACAAGTTGCAGCTGGCCAACGTGATGAAATTACTATTTTTGGTGACGACTATGATACTAAAGATGGTACAAATGTACGCGATTACGTTCATGTTATGGATTTAGCATCAGCTCACAGATTAGCTATGGAATATCTTATAGATGGCAATAATAGTAAAATCTTCAATCTGGGTTCACAAAATGGATTTTCTAATAAAGAAATTTTAGAAGCTGCTGGAAAAGTTACTGGAATGGATATAAAATCAAATATCGGTGATAGAAGACCTGGCGATCCAAGTACCCTTATTGCAGATAGTATTAATGCAAGAAAAATTTTAGGTTGGCAACCTCAAAATGAAAATATTGAAAAAATAATTCAAGATGCTTGGAATTTTAAATCTAAACATATAAATGGTTTTTCTTCATAAAAAAAATAACCCTTAATGGGTTATTTTTTTTATGCTCCAAGTCCTGCTAAACCCGAAATTATTTTTCCTATAGTACTAATTCCTGAAGTTATACCTGAGCCGATTCCAGATAAATTAGGAGTAAGTGCTCCTACAAGTCCAGTTGCACTATTAATAATTTTTGTTCCACCATCAATTACACTTGTTGCACCAGATACAACTGAATTATTGATAGATGTTACACCGTTAATAGCTCCTGAAATGCCAGAAGTTACTGATGTATTTGTTTTTGAGATACTATCAATTGTTCCAGAAATACTTGAGTTAATAGATGTTATATTATCAAGTGGTGTCTTGATAGCACTTGTAATAACTTTTCCTGGTTCTTGAACAACTGCTTGAGCAGAATCAACACCCTTTACTACTGAGTCTAAGGCTCCTGATACAGAGTTGTTAACGTCAGTAACTTTCTTTGCAGTGTTGATTATTTTATCAGTTGTTGTTGGAGCTGCTGGTGCTGCTGGATCAGTAGATGTTACTGCTCCAGAGTAAACCCAACCAGTTATATTATCGTTATTTGTTATGTGAATATATTTATTACCATTAGGACCAGTAGCTTCACCAAATCCTGTGAATTTTGTTTTAGCATAATCCTTTAATGAAGCAACTGCCTTTGCTGTTGAATCATATGGCTTATCCCAAACTGTATATTCAGGAGCTACTACAAAATATGTAGTTGGACTAGTTTCTGTTTCTGCAATTGTACTTGTAGAAGCAGCAGTAGAAGCTTGTGCACTACTATTATCACCTAAAATATATGAACCATCACCAGTTGAAACAACTACGTTACCTTGAGTTGTTGATGGTTGATTGGTTGTTGAATCAATCGTTGTGGCTTGTGTTGCCGCTGAATCATTATCAACAGAATCAGCGCTTACAGATGTTGTTACAAAAATTGCTGGTGCTGCAATAGCTACAGCTAAAAAATACTTCAATTTCATAATTTAATACCCCCATGTATTAATTAATATTTAATATAGTACTAATGATACACTTATCACAATATGCAGTAAACGTTTTCAATAAATTATAGAAAAATATTTTCAAAAATTGCAAAAAAAATATAAAAAGGTTAAAAAATATTGTTATTTTTAACCTTTTCCCTTATTTAAATCTAATACTGTCATAAATGCCTCTTGAGGAATAGAAACTTTACCAACATCTTTCATTCTCTTCTTACCGGCTTTTTGCTTGTTTAGAAGTTTATCTTTACGAGTTTGATCTCCACCATACAATTTGGCAGTAACGTCTTTTCTGAATGCTTTAACTGTTGATCTAGCTACAATCTTGTTACCAATTGCGGCCTGAATAGGAATTTCAAACATTTGACGCGGAATAACTTCTTTTAGCCGTGCTACAATATCACGACCTCTTTCGTATGCAAAATCTCTATGGACTATAAAGCTCAATGCGTCAACTGGTTCACCATTTAGTAATATATCCATTTTTACAAGGTCAGATGATTCATAGTCATCCACTGAATAATCCAATGAAGCATATCCCTTAGTGTTTGATTTTAAATCATCAAAGAAATCAAATATTATTTCTAAAAGTGGCAATTTGTAAATAATGTTCACTCTATATTTATCTAGGTAATCCATTGTTATGAAGTTACCACGTTTTCTCTGGCATAGTTCCATAACAGCACCAACGTATTCTTCAGGAACCATTATTTCTGCTCTAACAAATGGTTCGCTTATATCTTTTATTTCTGAAGTATCTGGTAGATCAGCAGGATTATCCACGACTATCTTCTCACCATCAGTTTTTTCTACATGATAGTTTACAGATGGTGATGTGATAATTAATTCCAAATTAAACTCACGTTCAAGTCTCTCCTGAACAACATCCATGTGTAACAATCCTAAGAATCCACATCTAAATCCGAAGCCAAGTGCTTGAGAAGTTTCTGGTTCAAAAACTAACGCTGCATCATTCAACTGTAATTTTTCTAGAGCTTCGTGTAAATCTTCGTATTTTGAATTATCAACTGGATACATACCAGAATAAACCATTGGAATA
This sequence comes from Companilactobacillus metriopterae, assembly GCF_002762335.1. NCBI lineage: Bacteria > Bacillati > Bacillota > Bacilli > Lactobacillales > Lactobacillaceae > Companilactobacillus > Companilactobacillus metriopterae. The sequence continues at coordinate 1,096,548 of NZ_CP024610.1, forward strand.
CTCTTGCGATAACCATCTAGAGGTTCTTCCGTTGGATTATTAGCCAGAGTAACTGTATCTCCTACCTGTGTATCTTGAACAGACTTGATACTTGCAGTGATATATCCAACATCACCAGCCATTAAGTAATCTCTTGAAACTGCCTTAGGTGACATTACACCAACATCAGTAACTTCAAATTTCTTGCCATTACTCATAAGTTCAATAGTATCACCAGCTTTTACGATGCCTTCACGGACTCTGATACTTAATACCACTCCTCGATAACTGTCATACTCTGAATCAAATATCAGAGCTTTCAATGGCTTATCGATATCACCTTCTGGTGCAGGTACATCTGTAACTATTCTTTCAAGTAACTCATCAATACCGATACCAGTTTTGGCACTTGTCATCACAGCATCTGAAGCATCAATACCTATCATATCTTCGATTTCTGTTTTTACCTTATCTGGTTCAGCCGATGGAAGATCTATTTTGTTGATTATTGGTACAATTTCTAAATCGTTATTGATTGCTAAATATGTGTTAGCCAATGTTTGTGCTTCCACACCTTGAGCAGCATCAACTACTAACAATGCTCCTTCACACGCTGCAAGAGATCTAGAAACTTCATATGAGAAATCCACATGTCCCGGAGTATCAATAAGATGAAAAATATATGTTTCTCCATCATTTGCTTTATACTCTAACTCAACAGCATTTAGTTTTATTGTAATTCCACGTTCTCTCTCAAGATCCATATCATCCAAAATTTGAGCTTTCATTTCTCTTTTTGAGATTGTATCTGTTTTTTCCAAAATACGATCTGCAATTGTGGATTTGCCATGGTCAATATGAGCAACAATGGAAAAATTACGAATTCTCTTTTGACGTTCTTTTAAATCGTTTAAATTTAAGTCCATATTTTTTCCTGCCTATCATCTTCTAACAGTCTATTTTACACTATATCAGACCAACAAAAAAGAATCAGACTAATCTGATTCTTTTTTTGTTTATTCACCTTTGAAAGCATCTTTTACTTTATCAAAGAAATTACTGTCTTTTTCTTTAACTACATTTCCGCCTACTTCAGCATACTGTTTCAATGCAGATTTCTCTTCGGATGTTAACTTCTTAGGTGTAACAATATTAACTGTAACCTTCTGATCACCATTATTGTTGCCATGAAGTACAGGTGCTCCTTTTCCCTTTAATCGGAATGAAGTACCTGTTTGTGTTCCTGCAGGAATAGTTAATTTAACTTTCCCATGAACAGTATTTACTTCTATTTCATCACCCAATGCTGCTTGAGGGAATGATATATTTTCAGAAGAATATATTGTTGATCCTTCACGTTTGAACTCTTTACTTGGAGCTACGACAAAAACAACGTACAAATCACCGTAAGGTCCACCGTTAACTCCAGCTTCACCTTGACCGTCAAGACGCATTTGTTGTCCATCTTCAATACCAGCAGGTACAGTAACTTTTAGTTCATGTCTTTCATTTACTTTACCAGCACCGTGGCAGACATCACATTTTTCTTTAATATCTTTACCAGTACCATCACATACACTACATACTTCTCTAGTGCGCATACGTCCAAGTGGAGTTTGACGATCAACTTCTACATATCCAGATCCATTACAGTTACTACATGTTTCTGGTGTAGTACCTGGTTTAGCACCTGATCCATTACAGTTTGAACAATCTTCTTCACGATTATAGGTAATGTTAGTTTCTTTACCAAAAATTGCTTCTTCAAACTTCAAATCCATGCGGTATTGTAGATCATTACCTTGTCTTGGAGCATTAGGATTTTGTCTAGCAGTACTACCACCACCAAAGAATTGGCTAAATATATCTTCAAAACCACCAAAGCCTCCGGCTTGTCCATTAAATCCTCCACCGCCAAAGCCACCAGCTCCGCCGTTCATACCAGCAGAACCATATTGATCATATTGAGCTCTCTTTTGAGGATCTTTCAAAATTTCATAGGCATCGTTTACTTCTTTAAATTTTTCTTCAGCGTCTGCCTCTTGATTAATATCAGGATGATATTTTTTAGATAATTTTCTAAATGATTTTTTAATCTCATCCTCTGAGGCATCTTTGCTAACACCTAAAACGTCATACGGATCTCTATCTGCCATATAATCTCACCTTTACATTGTTAAAAGAGCAGCCTTATTCTAGATTATCTAGTCTAACTCTGCTCTTTTAATTAATTATTTATCTTCTGGATCAACTTCTTTGAAGTCTCCGTCAACTGTATCATCTTTTGATGATTTACTGTCATCTGAAGATGTAGCACCTTCTTGTGAATCTTGAGCTTGTTGATATAGTTTTACAGAAAGTTCTTGAACAATTTTGTTAAGTTCTTCAAGTTTAGCTTTCATATCATCAATGTTGTCAGATTCTTGTGCAGCTTTCAATGCATCACGTGCATCTTCTGCTTTTTTAATTTCTTCTTCAGAAACTTTGTCTTTAACATCTTCCAATGTTTTATCAGTAGCGAACAATGCTTGTTCTACTTGATTCTTAACATCAACTTCTTCTTTACGTTTTGCGTCTTCTGCTTCGTTTTCTTTGGCATCTTTCATCATTTGTTCAATCTCTTCGTCACTTAAACCAGATGAACTCTTGATAGTAATTTTTTGTTCCTTATTTGTACCTAAATCTTTAGCAGAAACATTAACAATACCATTTTTATCGATATCAAATTTAACTTCAATTTGAGGTATTCCACGAGGTGCTGCAGGAATATCTGTTAATTGGAAACGACCTAATGTCTTGTTATCAGCAGCCATTGCTCTTTCACCTTGAAGAACGTGAATATCCACAGCACTTTGATTGTCAGCAGCAGTTGAGAACACTTGTGACTTACTTGTTGGAATAGTTGTATTACGATCAATAAGTTTTGTTGAAACTCCACCCATTGTTTCGATACCAAGTGATAGAGGTGTAACGTCCAAAAGAACAACATCCTTAACATCACCTGAGATAACACCACCTTGAATAGCAGCACCAATAGCAACAGCTTCATCAGGGTTGATTGAGTGATCTGGAGTCTTACCAGTCCATTTTTCAACAGCAGCTTGAACAGCAGGAATACGTGTTGAACCACCATTCAAGATAACTTTATCAATGTCACCATTTGTTAATCCAGCATCTTTTAATGCATTTTCAACAGGGATTCTTGTTTTTTCAACAAGGTCACTTGTTAATTCATCAAATTTTGCTTTTGAAAGTGTTTCTTCCAAGTGAAGAGGACCGTTATCTCCTGAAGAAATAAATGGAAGACTGATTGATGTTTGACTAACACCTGATAAATCTTTTTTAGCTTTTTCAGCAGCATCTTTTAGACGTTGTAAAGCCATCTTGTCTTGAGACAAGTCGATACCATTCTTAGACTTGAATTCAGCAACTAACCAATCAATAATAGCTTCATCAAAGTCGTCACCACCAAGATGTGTATCACCATTTGTTGATAGTACTTCGAAAACTCCGTCCCCTAGTTCAAGGATAGAAACATCAAATGTACCACCACCAAGATCATAAACAAGAACTTTTTCGTCAGCATTTTCATTGTCTAGTCCATATGCCAATGCTGATGCTGTTGGTTCGTTAACAATACGTTGAACATTTAGTCCGGCAATTTTACCGGCATCTTTTGTAGCTTGTCTTTGTGAATCATTGAAATATGCAGGAACTGTAATAACAGCATCTGTAACTTCTTCACCAAGATAATCTTCTGAGAATTTCTTGATGTATTGAAGAATCATTGCTGAAATTTCTTGTGGTGTATAAGATTTATCACCAACAGTTACTTTGTAACCTGCTTCACCAATGTGACGTTTGATTGATGAAATTGTATCTGGGTTAGTGATTGCTTGACGTTTTGCAACTTCACCAACTTGAATTTCACCATCTTTAAAAGCAACAACAGATGGAGTTGTTCTAGCTCCTTCTGGATTTGTAATAATTTTTGGAGAACCACCTTCAAGTACTGCAACAGCAGAGTTTGTAGTTCCTAAATCAATACCGATTACTTTTGACATTAATATTAACCTCTTCTATTTTTTATTTTGCAACGACTACCATTGCTGGTCTTAAAACTCGATCATTTAACATATAGCCTTTTTGGAGTACTTCAACTACTGTATCAGCGGGATTGTCTTCAGTCGCTGGAACAGTTTGTACAGCTTGGTTAACAGTTGGATCAAATTTTTCGTTTTTATTATTTATTTCAATAACTTGATTATCTTTAAAAGCATTGATCAGATGTGTCTGAACCATCTCAATCCCCTTTTTCAATTGAGCACTTGCCTCATCATCGGCTTCAACTGTCAGAGCTCTCTCTAAGTTATCTAGAACAGGAAGAATTTCGGTTGCTAGATTTTGTCCATCATATTTTAGGATGCTTGCAACTTCCTTTTGATGGCGAGCTGTCATATTCTGCATTTCAGCTTGAGCACGTAAATATTTATCCTCAAGCTCAGATTTTTCTTCTTTAAGAGCTTCTATTTCTTCATTAGTTTCATCATTTTTAACAGAGTCATCTGATTCTACATCCAATTCTAATTCTTCATCTGTAGATTCGATTTTGTTTTCTTTATCTGCCATAAATTCCTCCTATATTATGAATCATCATACCTTGAATAATAATCCATTAGTCTTTTTGAGAACTCTTGTCTGAATTCACCCATTAAACCAATAAGTTGTGAATAGTGCATTTGTGTTGGTCCTAAAATTGCTATTAAACCTTTTCCATGTTCTCCAGCATCATAATTTGTGGTAATAAGACTATAATTTTTTAGAGTATCATTACCGAGCTCACTACCAAATCTAACAATTATTTCGTTGTTATCTTCACCAGTATCAAGTAACTGCTTCAAATCATCACTCCCATTAATCATTGAAAATAATGATTGAACATTACTGGAATCATAATCCTGCGCATAATTTAAAAGATTCAATTGACCATCAACAAAATACTTTTCTGACTCTGCTTTCTTAAACAATCCCGAAAGCATATCAATAAATCCACTATCAGAATACATGTATTGCGTTAATATAGCTGGAATTTCTGTTTGAAGTAATTTTTGAACTTGAATTAAAGGTTTACCGATCAATTTGTCATTTACAATTCGAACGATTTTTTCTATTAATTCTGAGTCAATTTTTTCATCTACTGTGTATATATTACTTTCGACATTATTATCACTTGTAACAATAATTGCCATTATCTGATGTGGATTTAAAGGGACAATTCTAAATCCTGTTAAGAGAATTGACTGCCCTTCTGGTCCCAAAGTAATAGCCGTATAACTTGTTAGATGTGATAAAATTTTGGCAGATTCCTGAATCAAATCATCAATTTGATGATATTCACGACCAAAATTCTGATCAATACTTCTAGAAATTTCGTCAGATACTGAAACTGGTTGCACCAAATTATCCAGATAATAACGATATCCTTGAACAGACGGAATTCTTCCAGAAGATAAATGTGTCTTCTCCAAATACCCTGAATCTTCTAAGGCAGCCATCTCATTTCTGATGGTAGCTGAACTTACCGAAAATGGTAAATTATTCATTAGTGTCTTGGAACCAACTGGTTGACCAGTATCTGTATAAATACTTACAACTTCGCGTAAAATAGCATCTTGACGTTGTGTTAGCATTACTACCAGCCTCCTTTAGCACTATTAAACCTTGAGTGCTAACATCCTAAAATATATCAATCTAAACGCTTTGTGTCAAGTGATTACACATAAAAAAGAAAGTTCATAATGAACTTTCTTTTTATTTAAAATATTCTTCTGTATCTTTTTGATCTTGATGAAGTTGATCGATTAACTCATCCATACTATTGAATTTCACTTCTCCACGCAAATATTTTAACCATTCAATTCTAATAGGTTCGTCATATATATCATCATGGAAATTTAAAATATTTGATTCAATTGTTAATCCTGTCTCTTCTTCAAAAGTAACATTGTAACCAACTGAAGTCATTGCTTCATACCATTTCCCTTTTATAAAAACACGTGTCACATAAACACCGACACCAGGAATCAGCTGATCCGCTGTTGGTTTAATATTAGCTGTGGGAAAACCCATTTCACGACCTCTTTTTAATCCGTGAACTACAACCCCTTGATTCTGATAGGCGTAACCCAATAAATCATTGGCCTCAGTTACTTTATTATTTTTAAGTAATTCCCTAATTTCACTAGAACCGATTTTTCTATCTTTATTATCAAGTCTAGGAACACTTATTACTTCAAAGTTACCTTTAGAATATTTAGGTAATAAATTCATATTAGCTATATCTTTTTTACCATATGTATAATCAAAACCAGCAACTACAAATTTTGCATTCATATCAATCATATATTGATTTACAAAGTCTTGAGGACTCAGATGAGCTAGTTCGTCACTAAATTCTAAAAAGTAAACGTCATCTACTCCTAATTCTTTAATTAGTTCTGATTTTCGACGCATAGTAGATAAATAAGTATAGTTTTTTTCATTTTGATAAACTACTCTTGGTGATCTATCAAACGTAATCAAGACTGATTCCAAGTTGTTTTTTTGTGCTAATTCAACACCCTTTTGGATTACTTCTTGATGACCCTTATGAATTCCATCAAAAAATCCCATAATCAAGACAGTATCTTTTTGTGGTCTTTCATTTTTTTTAATTGGATAACTTACGTAGTATATTTTCATATTTTTACTCTTAATTATTTTGAAGTAGCATAGTAGAAGCTACCCAAAGATTTTTACTGTGATCATACTTATATATTGCTTTTATTTTATCTTCAAAATAGAGTGCTACTTCGGAATTTTTATCACTATTTAGTTGCAACCCTACACCATTACACACAAGATTCCATTCATCATCGTTTAATGAATACTTTGGTAGATATGAAAGAACACTTTCTATTGAAGTTAAAAATTCATAATTTTCATTTTTTACCATCTCTTCTATTTCACTTAAATGATAAGTATTTTCTATCAAAATACCTGCACTTTCAACTCGTGTTAGTTGTGACATAAATGCTGGATATCCCAGTTTTTCACCAACTTGAACTGCTAGTGTTCTAACATAAGTTCCCTTAGAACAACGAACTCTAAAAGGTACTGTTTGTTCATTTGTGTCTTCATTGAATTCTATTTCACCATTTAATTCAAATTTATAAATATTTATTCTTCTGACAGGGCGCTCGACCGTTTCCCCAGCTCTAGCATATTCATATAATTTTTTACCATTTACTTTAACTGCAGAAAACATAGGAGGTATTTGTTCTATTTCTCCTTCCATAGAACTAAGGGTTTCTCTAATATTCTCAATAGAAATTTCATTTAAAACTGGTTTGGAATCTACTGTTTCACCTTCTCTATCTTCAGTAGTTGTAGATCGACCAATAGTAATTTCTCCACAGTATTCTTTAGATGAGCTAGTCAAACGCTCAACCAATTTTGTAGACTGACCAACACATATAGGTAATACACCATCAACTAGTGGATCCAAAGTCCCAGTGTGTCCTATTTTTTTTGTTTGCAAAATCTTACGTAACTTATATACATAATCTGAACTAGTTTTACCTAGATCTTTATTTAAAGGAACAATTCCATTCATTCTTGAATCTCCTGTTCTAAAGCTATACAGAGATTAATTATATCAAATTTTAGACAAAAAAAGAGCTAAGTCAGATATTTTGATATCTGAACTTGGCTCTTTTTATTTTATTTATTTGCTTCATCTTGATGAAGTTTTGCTATAAGTTGATCAATTTTTTCACCATATCTAACAGATTCATCTTGTTTGAATTTTAGATCTGGAATTTTATAAAGAGTTAATCTTGAACCTAGTTCTTTTTTTATTATACCTTTAGATTTATCAAGACCAGTTTGTGTTTTTTCAGCATCACTAGCCTTGTTAGATAAAATACTATAATAAATAGTAGCTGTTTGTAAGTCACCTGTCATTTCAACACCAGTAACTGTAACACCTTGAACACGTGGATCTCTGACTCTCTTCAATAAAATATCATTAACTTCTTTTTGAATTTCTTGTTCAACTCTACCAATTCTGTGTTTCATATATAATTATCTCCTATTTTACAGGAACTTCTTCCATTACATATGCTTCAATTTGATCAGCAATCTTGATGTCATTGTAGTTTTCAATTGTTACACCACATTCGAAACCTGCCTTGACTTCTTTAACATCATCTTTGAATCTCTTAAGTGATGCTAGCTTACCTTCATAGATAACAACTCCATCACGAACAAGGCGAACGCCACTTTCACGATTTATGTATCCATTGTCAACAATACAACCGGCAATTGTACCAATCTTAGAAACATTGTAAGTTTCACGAACAGTAAGGTTACCTGTGATTTTTTCTTCATAAACTGGTTCTAGCATACCCTTCATGGCAGCTTCAATTTCATCAATTGCTTGATAAATAACTCTGTGTAGACGAATATCTACGTTATCTTCTGTTGCTTGAAGTTTAGCTTGTGCTGTTGGACGAACATTAAATCCAATAACAATAGCATTACTTGCTGCAGCAAGGTTGATATCACTCTCAGTAATAGCACCAACTGCTTGATGGATAATATTTACTCTAACACCTTCAACATCAATCTTCTTAAGACTTCCTGCAATAGCTTCAGCAGATCCTTGAACGTCGGCCTTAATAATAACGTCAACTTTCTTAAGATCTCCTTCTTGCATTGTCTCGAATAGATTATCTAGAGTAACTGGATTTGTTTTTTGACGTTCAACTTGAAGAGCACGGTTAGCACGTTCTTCACCAGCTGCACGAGCTGTCTTCTCATCTTCAAAGACAACAAACTTATCTGCTGATTCTGGAACATCATTTAATCCTGTAATTTCAATTGGTTGAGAAGGTAATGCTTCAGTTATTTCTTTACCTTGATAGTCAGTCATTGTTCTAACACGACCAAAGGTATTACCAACAACAATCGGATCTCCCACATGAAGAGTACCTTGTTGAACTAGTAGTGATGCAACTGGTCCACGACCCTTATCAAGTTTAGCTTCGATAACAGTACCAACAGCTTTTTGATCAGGATCTGCTTTCAATTCAAGCACATCTGCTTGTAGAAGAATCATTTCTAACAATTGATCGATATTAATATCTTGTTTTGCAGAAATTTGAACAAAGATTGTATCTCCACCATATTCTTCAGGAATTAATTCATATTCCATAAGTTGGTCAATTACATGTTGTGGATTTGCACCTGGTTTATCGATTTTATTAACAGCAACGATGATTGGATCACCAGCTGCTTTAGCATGGTTGATAGCTTCAATTGTTTGAGGCATAACACCATCGTCAGCAGCAACAACTAGTACAACAATATCAGTAACGTCAGCACCACGAGCACGCATGTTAGTAAATGCAGCATGTCCAGGAGTATCAAGGAATGTAATTAATCTATCAGACAATCTAACTTGATAAGCACCAATATGTTGAGTAATTCCACCAGCTTCAGAATCTGTAATGTGAGAATTTCTCAAATTATCTAGCAAGGTTGTCTTACCATGATCAACGTGTCCCATAATTGTAACAACAGGAGGACGAGGTACACTGTTCTCTGAATTTTTGATTTCTTCTTCATAAAATTGATCAATATCAGCAATATCTTCTTGAACTTTTTCTTCTGATTGAATTCCATAATCTTCAGCTATAAGTTCAATTGTATCTTTGTCTAGTGATTGATTTTGATTGATCATCATTCCCAGCATGAACACTTTTTTAACAATTTCAGCTGGTTCACGGTGAAGAATTTTACCTAAATCTTGAGCATTCATACCAACTGTATAAACAAGTGTTTCTGGTAATGGACGTTCTTTTCTTTGTGGCATAACCTTCTTAGGTTCATTGTTACGCTGTTGTTGTTGCTTCTTGCGATTCTTCTTTTTCTTACGAGATCCATAAGGATTTCCAAGATTTTGCTTATTATCAAAGTTACGATTTACAGGTTTCTTACCGCGTGTATTTTCAGCAGGACCATTTGAAGGAGCAGCTGAAAATGCTTCTTTTGGTATTTCAACATTTGGCTTATTAGCAGCCGAATTTTGCACTGGTTTTTGATTATTATTAGTAACAGGTTTCTTGTCTCTATTTACATTATTAGCTGGTCTATTGTTACTTCCAGTATTGTTTGTAGGACGTGAACTATTATTATTACGTCGTGATTGATTGTTGTTAGTACTTCTTTCTGGTGTTCTAGAAGCACTTTGCATATCAGTCTTAAATTGATCTAGATACTTAGCACCTGCTCCACCTTGACGAGGTCTTGGCGCTTGTTGTTGACTAGAAATATTGTTATTACGACGATTATTGTTGTTATTATTAGGGCGACCTGAATTGTTATTGTTGTTAGGACGTCCATTATTAGGTCTTTGACCGTTAGAGTTATTTCTAGAATTATTATTATTATTAAATTTATTAGTTTTGTTCTTGTTTGGATCACGACGAACAGCACTAATTTTAATTTTTGTCTTTTCAGATGGTTTGTTGCTATCTGAAGAAGCTGGTTTAGCAGCTGTAGATTTTTCATCTGATTTAACTGCTTTTTTAGCCTTTTCAGGTGCAGCAGAATTATTTCCACCCTTTAAAGTAGAAATAATTTTCTTTTCAGCATCTTCATCGACAGAAGACATGTGATTTTTCACATCAATGTTTAGTTTTGCGGCAGCATCTAGTACAGCTTGATTTTCAACACTATTTTCTTTTGCAATAGTATAAATTCTCTTTTTAGCCATCCTATCACTCTCCTTATTTTTCAGTTATTTCAACTAATCTCTTAGCAAATCCGGCATCAGTAATACCTATTACTTTGCGCTTACGACCAATTGATTTTATTATCTCTTCGCTACTAAATTGGTCAACTACGGGAACTTTGTAAAAAGTTGCTTTATTGTTAACTTCTTTTTTTGTTCTATCACTACAATCACTACCCATAATGATTAGCTTAACACTATGATTTCTCACACCGTCTATTGTAATTTCAGTTCCACCAATTATTTTTCTTGCTCTATTGGCAATTCCAAGTAAATTTAAAAATTCATTTTTCAATGTTTTTTACCTAAATCTCCAAATAATTCCTTACGTGCTTGTTGATGTTCCACAAAATCATGAAGTTCATCATAGAAGTTTTCAGGTATAGAAGCAGAAAAAGTTTTTTCCAAAGTTTTCTTTTTCTTTGCCTTTATGACAGCTTCTGGATCTAATCCAACATATGCACCTCGACCAGATTTTTTTCCGGTTGGATCAATAGATATATTACCCTCTTTATCTTTCACAATACGAACCATTTCTCGTTTGGGAAACATTTCATTGGTTAAAATATCTTTTCTCATAGGAATCTTTTTAGTACCCATAGCTATCACCTCCTTAAAATTTATTAGATATCTTCAATGTCTACATCTTGATCATTTTCATCAACGAATTCAACTTGAGATTCTGGCTTGATATCAATCTTATAACCAGTCAGCTTGGCAGCTAATCTAGCATTTTGACCTTTTTTACCAATGGCAAGAGATAGATGATAGTCAGGAACAATAACTAAACACTTCTTACTATCTTCTTCTTCAAATTGAACTGCAATTACTTCTGCAGGGTTCAATGCATTAGCAATGAAATCTACTGGATCATCAACATATGGTACAACATCAATATTCTCACCGTTCAATTCATCTACAACTGCTTGAACACGTGATCCCTTAGGACCAACACATGTACCAACTGGATCAAGATCAGGATTTGTTGATTTAACAGCAATTTTTGTTCTATCTCCTGCTTCTCTAGCAATAGATACAATCTCTACAGTTCCATCATAAATTTCTGGAACTTCTTGTTCGAATAATCTCTTAACCAAACCTGGATCAGTTCTTGAAACAAAGACTTGAGGACCTTTTGTAGCATTTTCAACTTTTGTCACATATACCCTAATTCGATCACGAGGATTATATATTTCACCAGGCATTTGGTCTTGTTTAGCCATAACTGCTTCAATACGTCCATATGTAATATAAACAAAGCGACTATCGATTCTTTCCACAGTTCCTTGAATAATTTCATGCTCATATTGGCTGTATTCATTGTAAATGATATCTCTCTCTGCTTCACGAACTCTTTGCATTATAACTTGTTTAGCAGTTTGAGCAGCAATTCTACCGAAATCTTTAGGTGTTACTTCAAATTGCATATGATCACCAAGTTCGTAACCTTTGCTCTTCTCAAGTGCTTCTTCAAGACTTACTTCAAGTCTATCATCAACTACTTCTTCAACAACTTCTTTAACGGCATATACATGAATGTTACCTTTTTTAGCATCAAATTCTACTTCAACGTTTTGAGCTTGATTGTAATTTCTCTTATAAGCTGCAACAAGTGCTGCCTCAAGTGACTCAATCACATACTCTTTTTTGATACCTTTTTCTTTTTCAAGCGCATCAAGCGCATCAACCATTTCTTTACTCATAAATTCTCTCCTTAGAATTCAATAGCCATTCGAATTTTGGCGATTTTATCTCTAGATATTTCAACTTTTTTCTTTAAGTTTTTTACTTTGATTTCAAGAGTAATCTGATCATCAGTTAATTCTAGTAATGTACCCTCGTAAGACTTCTCCCCATCAAGCTTTTGATATAGGGAAACATTAATATATTCACCAATACTATCTTGTAATGATTCATCGTTCTTCAAAGGACGTTCTGCACCTGGTGAAGAAACTTCCAAATAGTAAGCTGGTGAAATAGGATCGAGTTCGTCCAATTTTTCACCGTATTCTTCACTTATCAATGCACAATCTTCGATGTTGATTCCACCTGGTTTATCTGCATAAACTCTCAAGTACCAATCACCACGTTCATGTACAAATTCTAGATCTACCAAGAAAAAGGCATGTTCATCTAGAATGGGTTGCAAAATAGCTTTTAGTTCTTCGATTTTTGTATCCAAAAATTAACCTCCATAAAATATTGGCAAAAAAATGAGTGAGCATTTCTGCTCACTCAATACACAAATATTAACTTCGTATAGAATATCATAAACTAGCGCCATATACAAATTTTGCTAATTAGAATAAAGAAAGTTGATTCTCGTCTGGCATACCGTCTAAAACTCCATTATCAGTCATATATTCGATAATTGTTTTAGACACTTTACCACGTGTTGATAAATCTTCTTTTGATAAGAATGGTTTTTCTTCACGTGCTGCAACTATTTGCTTAGCAACGTTATCTCCTAGTCCAGGAATAGCATTGAATGGAGCCAGTAATGTGTTTTCATCGACAATCTTAAAATCAAAAGCATCTGATTTTTCAATATCAACCATTTTAATTGTAAAGCCACGTTCCAAACACTCATTAGCTATTTCTAAAACTGTAAGCAGATTTTTCTCTTTAGTTGAAACTTCCATACCTTTATCGTTGATAACTTGCATAGAATTTTTAACTGATAACTTACCTTTAGACATAGCAACCAAATCAAAGTCGTCAGCACGTACTGAGAAGTAGGCACTGTAATATTGAACTGGGTAATGAACTTTAAAGTATGCAATACGCAATGCCATCAGAATATAGGCAGTGGCATGAGCCTTAGGAAACATATATTTAATCTTTAAACATGATTCAATATACCAATCTGGAACATCAGCTTCCTTCATTTTTTGTTTCCAATCATCGTTAATTCCTTTACCCTTACGTACACTTTCCATTATCAAGAATGACGTTTGGTCGTCCATTCCGTAGTGAATTAGATCGACCATAATATTATCACGACATCCAATAACTTCCTTCAAAGTAACAATACCCTGATCAATCAAGTCCTCGGCATTTTGCAACCATACATCGGTCCCATGTGATAATCCTGATATTTGTAGTAACTCTGAAAATGTTGTTGGATGTGTTTTCTCCAACATACCTCGAACAAATCGAGTACCAAATTCAGGTACACCTAGCGTACCTGTTTTTGAATAAATTTGCTCTGGAGCAACTTTTAATGAGTCGGTACCTGAGAATAGTTTCATAACTTCTGCATCATCAACAGGTATTGTTAACGGATCTATTCCTGTTAAATCTTGAAGAGTACGAATCATGGTAGGATCATCATGACCCAGAATATCAAGTTTTAAAATATTGTCATGAATTGAATGAAAATCAAAGTGAGTTGTCTTCCAAGCAGAAGTCTGATCATCTGCTGGATATTGAATAGGTGTGAAATCATAAATATCCATATAATCAGGAACTACCAAAATACCGGCAGGATGTTGTCCTGTAGTTCTCTTAACTCCTGTAGATCCCAAAGCCAAGCGTTCTTCTTCTACATTTTTGAATTGTTGATCTGTTAATTCTTCATAGTTCTTAACATAACCAAAGGCTGTTCTATCAGCAATTGTTCCAATTGTTCCCGCACGAAATACATTATTTTCACCAAATAACACTTTTGTATAATTGTGAGCAACTGGTTGGTAATCACCTGAGAAATTCAAATCAATATCAGGAACCTTATCACCTTTAAATCCTAAGAAAGTTTCAAAAGGGATGTCTTGTCCATCTTTTAGTAGATCTATATCACAGTTAGGACATTTTTTATCTGGAAGATCATATCCTGAACCTACTTCACCTTTTGTAAAGAACTCTGAATATTTACATTCGCCACATCGATAATGAGGTGGTAAAGGATTAACTTCCGTAATTCCCGTCATTGTAGCGACAAAACTTGATCCGACAGATCCACGGGAACCAACCAAATATCCATCTTTATTGGATTTAGAAACTAAGCGTTGTGAAATTAGATAAATAACTGAAAACCCATTACCAATGATACTTTTCAATTCTTTATCCATTCTCTCCTGCACAATTTCAGGTAGATCTTCACCATACAATTCATGTGCCTTGTCCATTGTTCTATTGCGTATTTCGTCTTCAGCACCATCAATTTTAGGAGTATACAATTTATCCTTAACAGGAGAAATATCATTATCTATCATATCCAAAACTTTTTGAGGATTATCAACAACTATTTCTTGTACAGTATTTTCATCTAAGAAATTAAATTCATCAAACATTTCATTAGTTGTTCTAAAGTGCACGTCTGGTAATTCTCTTCTAGCAAGAGGATTGCTCTTGACTGCTTTGATAACAATTTCTCGATATATTTTTTCTTCAGCGTCTAGATAGTGAACGTCTCCTGAAGCGACTACAGGCTTGTTTATTTCATTACCTAGTTTAATAATGTTTGAAATTATTTCTTCCAAGGATGTTTCATCTTGAATAATTTCACGATCTATTAAATTCTGATAAATAGGTTTTGGCATTACTTCTAGGTAGTCATAGAATTGTGCTAACTCTTTTGTCTCATCGTAACCTTTTTGCATCATACTTGTGAATACTTCACCATCTTGGCATGCAGATCCTACCAATATACCTTCTCGGTACTTGTTCAGTATTCTACGAGGAACTCTAGCTGTTCGGTAATAATATTCAGTCATTGAACTAGAAACTAATTTGAATAGGTTTTTAAGCCCTGTTTGTGTCTGAGCTAATAAAATTGCATGATTTGGACGTGCTTGTTTATAAGAATCTGCTCCACCAACATTATCATTTAACTGATTAATATTCTTAGTTCCGTAAGCGTCCAACATCTCTGAGAACATCTTATACATAATATAACCTGTAGATTCAGCATCATGATTAGCTCTATGATGATGTTCCAGTGATACATTATATCTTTTTGCTAAAGCATCTAATTTATGATTACGGTGTTCTGAATGAAGATTTCTAGACATTTCTAGTGTATCTATAACTGGCATAGAAAGTCTTTCTCTACCCATTCGCACTAAGGCTGCATTCAAAAATCCCATGTCAAAAGTAACGTTGTGCCCTGCAAGTACATCATTACCTACAAAATCCATAAATTTTGAAATTATTGTTTGTTCATCAGGTGCATTTTGAACCATAGCATCTGTAATACTTGTTAGATTGGTTGTTATATCAGATAAGGGATGTCCAGGGTTAATAAATTCATCAAATGAATCAATAACCTCCCCATCCTTCATTTTTGTTGCTCCCAACTCAATAATTGTGTCATAAACTGCAGATAAACCTGTAGTTTCCACATCAAAAATTACATATTCAGCTGGTAAAATCTCTTCGTCTCGAAGATTATATGCAATTGGATTTCCTTCATCTACTAAGTCGACCTCTACACCATAAGCTACTTTTACTCCAAATTTTTTTCCTGCACTGTATGCATCTGGAAAAGCTTGAAGAGTATGATGATCAGTTATGGCGATACCTGGTTGTCCCCAGTCACTTGCACGTTTAACAATGTCAGTAACGCTAGAGATAGCATCCATTTGACTCATATTAGTGTGAGTATGTAGCTCAATTCGTTTATTATCTTCTTCTGCTGTGTCCTGTCTATCATCATGTTTAATAACTTCGATGTCATTTGCCATTATGACAAGTTCTCTAGAAAAGTTATCTTCTTGAACATTTCCGCGTGCTTTTATCCATGATCCCTTTCCTAGAGATTCAAAGAAAGCCTCATCACCTGAATCGTTAGAGAATTTTTTTATACTAAAAGATGATGTATAGTCAGTCACCTTTAAAAGTAATAACTCACGACCGGATTTAAGTTTACGCACATCTTTATCAAATACGTAACCTTCTACAATTTTGTTACGATCTTCTTCTATTATGTCGACCATATTGGTAATTTCTTGTTTGTCAGCAATTTTCTTACCAACTCTTGAGACGGATTTAGAAGAGACAGCTTTCTTTTCATTATTAGATGCAGATACTTTTTCTTGAAATTCTTTTGTTTTTTGTTCATTTAGACTCTTAATTTCTTCAAGAGATGCTTGAGACTTTTCTTCATCAACATTCAGTCTAATTTTAAAGTTTGGAAATCCTAGATTGATATATTCTTGTTCAATCTTTGTAGTTAAATCTCCATTCATTATGTCTTTTACAAAACCATTTGTAACTTCAAGAAATACCTGATCATTTTCTAGTTTAGGAGGATTTTGACTTAATAATTGCGGAACAATTGGTGAATTTAGGTCAGCATGTTTAAGAACATATTGCCAATAATCTAACAAATCATTTTTATTCAATTGTGAATTAACTGTTGATATTTCAAAATCTACTTCTGCAATATCTCTGAATGATTCATTTAGTGCTTCAGTAAATATTTGAAATTCATTAAAAGGAATAACACTATTAAATTCAAAATAAAATGTCCAGCTTCTAGAGTTTCTGTGAACTTCAAGTTTTTCTATTTTGGCATTATCAAAAGAACCGCTACCATTTAGCTGGTTTTCCATTTTGATTTGTTTTAGTAAAACGTTAAATGATTGATTTTTGTCCATTTAAATAACCTTCGTAATCATTACGTAAAAAAAGCCTAAGACAATCTAATTGTTCTTAAGCAAAATTTTTACTGAATTAACTAATTCATCTTTATTAATTTCAATTGTTTCATCAGTGTTTCTAATTTTCAATTCAACAATACCTTGATCAGCTTTTTTACCTACTGTAATTCTTATTGGTAATCCCATCAAGTCTGAATCTGCAAATTTAACTCCTGGTCTTTCTTTACGATCATCAAGTAATACGTCAAAACCTTCATCTTGAAGATTACTTACTATCTCATTGCTTAAGTCACCTTGGATTTTATCTTCATATTTTATTGGAACAACGTGAACTTGGTATGGAGCAAGTGAATGAGGCCAAACAATACCATTTTCATCGTTATTTTGTTCAATAATGGCAGAAAGAAGTCTTGATATACCTATTCCATATGAGCCCATAATAAGAGGATTATTCTTACCATTCTCATCCAAGAAGTTAGCTCCAAGTGCCTCAGAATATCTTGTACCTAATTTAAAGATATGTCCAATTTCAATACCACGGGTGAATTTTAGAGCACCATGTCCATCTGGTGAACCTTCTCCTTCTTTCACAACACGGAAATCATGAAATTCAGGTGTTGCTTCTGATATATCTTCAAAGTTGGCATTGATATAGTGAATATTCTCTTTATTTGGTCCCAATACAAAGTTTGTTAACCCAGCAACAGAACTATCATAAAGAACTTCCACGTCTTCTTTAATATTCTTAGGTCCAATAAATCCTGGTACACTTCCAAACATTTCTTTTACTTGTTCTGGTGTTGCTTCTTCCATAAAGTCAGCAGCCAAATAGTTCTGTACTTTTACATCATTTACGTCAAAGTCTCCTCTGATCATAACTAGAACTGGTTTTTCGTCAACAACATATGCAACAGCCTTCATTATCTTACTTGCATCAATGTCTAATAAATCAGAAAGTTCAGTAATTGTATGTACATCTGGTGTTGAAACTTCTTCAATGGATAACTTATCTTCAGATACATTATCATCAATTTTACTTACTGCCATTTCGATGTTAGCAGAATAATCACTTTCATCTGAATAAACGATAGTATCTTCACCGATAGCAGCCATAGCAGAAAACTCTTTAGAAGTTTTTCCACCCATAGCTCCAGCGTCACCGATGATTACTCGATAATCTAATCCACAGGCATCATAAATATTGCGGTATGCTTGTTCCATTTGATTGAATACTACATCTAGCTGATCAGTATTAGCTGTAAATGAATAAACATCTTGCATAATAAATTCACGTCCACGAAGTAGTCCATAACGAGGACGATCTTCATCACGAAACTTAGTCTGCATTTGATAGAGAACTAATGGTAATTTTTTATAACTGTTTAAACTTTCTTTTACAATATTTGTAAAGACTTCTTCATGTGTAGGACCTAATATAAAATCTCGTCCATGACGATCTTTTAATTTAAATAGATTTTCACCATACGTTTCGTATCGTCCACTTTCACGCCATAAATCGGCAGGAAGTAACGATGGCATCTGCATTTCAGCAGCATCTATTTTTGCCATTTCTTTACGAATAATGTTTTCTATTTTTTGAATAACTGTCCAGGCAAGAGGAAGGTAACTATATGCCCCTGCTGATACTTGTCGAACATATCCAGCTCTAAGCATCAACTGGTGGCTAATCGCCTCTGCATCAGATGGTGTTTCCTTTAATGTCGGAATAAGCAGTTTTGATTGTTTCAAGTTTTCTTCCCCCTATTTAATAAAGAACCTTTGAATATCATTCCATGTAACTGAAACCATTAGAATAACAAGAATAGCTACACCAACAAGTGTTATAACATTTTCGTATTCTTCTGGAATTGGTTTACGTCTGATAGCTTCAATGATGTTTAGCAAAATTTTACCACCATCTAAAGCTGGTATAGGAATCAAGTTAACAATTCCCAAATTGATTGAAAGCATAGCCATAAATGATATTACATAAAGCAATCCGTTTGATGAAGCTTGTGCTGTCATTGAATAGATACCTACTGGACCTGACAATTGGTTAAGATTAAATCCACCAGTGACCATGACCTTTAGTGCATGGAATATTTGACTTGTAACTTCCCAACTGTGAGTGAAACCGTAAGTTATTTTAGCACCAAATCCAGAATCAGTACTTCCACCAATTCCAATCATTCCATATTTATCACCATTATAAGAAACGGACTTAGGAACTAAATTGATATTTTCGGTCTTATTTCCTGATTTAACTTGAACAGTTATCTTCTTACCAGGATTATCTTGAATATTATTCTGAACATCTGTCCACTTATTAGTTGTCTTACCATTAACTTTTATAATTTTATCATTCTTTTTAATTCCAGCCTTTTGAGCCACAGAATCCTTTTGTACCATACCTATTTGATTACTTGATGATGGTACACTACCTGACATAAATGCAAATAGCATAAATAAAAGAATCGCTAAAATAAAATTACCTAGTGGTCCTGCAAAGTTTGTAATCATTCTTTGCCAAACAGAAGCAGATTGAAGTTGTACATCTCGAGGTGCTATTTGAACTTCTGTTCCGTCTTGTTCAATAATAGTTGCATCGTGATCTACAGTATAACTCTTTGTCTCTGATTCATCACCATTTTCAAAACCTTCAATTACTAAATCATCGACTAAATCAGATTTAGAAACTTGAACTGGTATAGCATTATCTTCTTGAATTTTACTAGAAATAATTATTTTAGTAACTTTTTCGTTGTCATTTAAAACTAAAGAAATCATTGTTCCTGGTTTAATTTCAGAATCGTCTTCTTGAGATCCAGCCATTCTGACATATCCACCCAAAGGCAATAGTCTTAAAGTATATGTAGTGCTATTTCTGCGATAAGCAACAAGCTTAGGACCCATTCCAACAGAAAATTCTCTGACTAAAATTCCAGATTTCTTGGCTGCATAGTAATGTCCAAACTCATGAACAATAACTAAAATACCAAATACAATTATAAAAGTAATTATTGCGGTCATATAAACCTCCGAATGGATTAAACTAATCCAAATAAATGTAATAACGGTAGAACAATAAGCATACTATCAAATCTATCTAAAATTCCACCATGTCCTGGAAGAATGTTTCCTGAATCTTTAACTTTGTAGTATCTCTTATACGCTGATTCAATCAAATCACCCATTTGTCCCATAATTGAAAGGAATAAGGCAATTAGCAGCATTGTTGCCATTGAATAATGTTGTGGAACAAAATACATATAAATTCCCGAAAGGACTAATGCACATATGATACCGGCAATTGTTCCTTCCCAAGTTTTATTTGGGCTAATTGTTGGCCATAGTTTATGTTTTCCGATTTTTCTACCGAAAACATATGCAAAAATATCAGTTGACCAAATTACAATAAATGCATACATCAACAATGCAAAACCATCATTAGTATTTCTAACTGCTGCTAGATAGTGAAATCCCATTCCAATATATAACATTGAAATTACTGAAACAGCGGCATCTTCAAATGTATATTTATTCTTTGAAAGAACTGTCCAGATTAACAATAGAATAGCAAAAATATAGAATACATCAATTCTTGAGAATTTATCAGGTAACCAAATCTTATAAAATCCTACAGGTAAAGCTAGAGAAATGGTTCCCAAGACACTTATAACAAAATCCATTGAAACAATGATTCTCTTACGCATGATGTATATTTCAAAAATACCCACAACAGCAAGTGCTGCAGCTGTAACTTCTAGCCAAATACCTCCAACAAGTAATATTGGAATAAAAATGGCTAATGCAATCACAGCAGTAATAACACGTTGTCTCATAATAATATGTCCCCTTATTTTACAGATCCAAATCGTCTGTCTCTCTCGTTAAATATTTTTATATCTTCAACCAAGTTTTCAGACGTAAAATCGGGCCAGTAAGTCTCATCAAAAATCATTTCAGTATATGCCATTTGCCATAACATAAAGTTAGAGATACGTTCTTCACCACTAGTTCTAATCAAAAGATCAGGATCAGCATATTTACCTAAGATACTAGTCAATAGATTATTATTGATAAGATCTTCATTGATATCATCAATTTCTATTGATCCTTCTTTTACTTTTTGAGCAATTAGCTTTGT
Source organism: Companilactobacillus metriopterae (assembly GCF_002762335.1). Classification (NCBI taxonomy): domain Bacteria; kingdom Bacillati; phylum Bacillota; class Bacilli; order Lactobacillales; family Lactobacillaceae; genus Companilactobacillus; species Companilactobacillus metriopterae. The sequence continues at coordinate 1,118,113 of NZ_CP024610.1, forward strand.
AGTATTAACAATTTCAGCTCTACTTCCATAATTAAACGCAAAGTTAAGTATCATTCCGGTGTTTTCTTTTGTATCTTCAACGGCTTTTAAAACAGTTTTCTTAGTTTTATTAGGTAAATCATCAACAAAACCAGTGACTTCAACTTTGATATTTTCCTTAATTAAATCAGGCATAAAAACATCAAAGAAATCAATTGGCAATTTCATTAAAAAACTAACTTCGGCACTAGGTCTTGTCCAATTTTCAGTAGAAAAAGCATAAAGACTTAAAACTTTCACGCCAAGATTACTTGCAGCTGTTGCAATTCTTTTAACGTTATTCATTCCTTCTTTATGCCCTGAAATTCTAGGTTTACCTACTCTTTGAGCCCAACGTCCATTACCGTCCATTATGATAGCAATATGGTTGGGAATATTCAGTTCAGAATCACTATTTTTTAACATAAATTAATTACCAGATTTAACCCTCTGTAATTTCTTTTTCCTTGTTTGCAGCTAATTCGTCAATCTTAGAAACAGCATCATCTGTAACTTTTTGAATTTGTTTTTCTAAATCATGCAAATCATCTTCTGTGATTTCACTGTTTTTTTGTTGTTTTTTAACATCATCCATTGCATCACGTCTAATATTTCTAACAGCAATACGAGCTTTTTCGGCTTCTTTACCCACTTGCTTAGCAATTTCTTTTCTTCGTTCTCCAGTTAGTTGAGGAATAACTAGTCTTATTACATTTCCATCATTGGCTGGATTTAAACCTAAGTCAGCATTGTTTATAGCATACTCTATATCATCAAGTGCTGTTTTATCAAAAGGAGTTATTAATAAAACGCGAGCTTCTGGAATATTTATAGAAGCAACTTGATTCAAAGGTACCTCAGATCCATAGTACATAACCTTAACATTATTCAAAATTGATGCATTGGCTTTACCAGCTCTAATATTACCTAGTTCTTGTTGCAGAACACTGATAGATTTATTCATATTTTCTCTTGATTTAGATACTGCATTATTATCAGCCATAATTAGTTATTACCGTCCTTAATAATTGTTCCAATATTCTCACCAAGAACAACTTTTTTAATATTTTCAGGTTCATTTAGATTGAAAACAACTAGAGGTATATGATTATCCATTGATAATGAAGAAGCAGTTGAATCCATAACTCCAAGATTTTTATTGATTAAGTCTAATTGTGATAACTCATCAAATTTCACAGCATTTGGATCTTTGTTAGGATCTGCCGAATAAACACCATCAACATTATTCTTAGCCATCAATATTACATCTGCTTCTATTTCAGCAGCACGTAGAACTGAAGTTGTATCTGTTGAGAAGTAAGGATTACCTGTTCCACCAGCAAAAATAACAACTCTACCTTTTTCTAAGTGTCTGATTGCTCTTCTTCTAATATATGGTTCAGCTACTTGACGCATTTCAATGGATGTTTGAACACGTGAAGGGACTCCCACTTGTTCTAACCCATCTTGTAAAGCAAGACCATTCATAACTGTTGCCATCATACCCATGTAATCAGCTTGAGCTCTATCCATGCCCATTTCAGCACCTGTTTCACCGCGCCAAATATTTCCGCCACCACAAACAATAGCGACTTGAACTCCAAGATCATTGACACTCTTAATTTGTTCAGCAATTGACTTAATTACAGGTGGATTAATTCCAAAACCCTTTTCTCCGGCAAGTGCTTCACCGGAAATTTTTAAAATTACTCTTTTATATTTGATTTCAGGCATAAATAAACTCCTTTTTGAAATTTTACTAATAAATATTTTAACATATTAACTAGTTCCGGTCTTCATAATGGTTGATTTTTCGGAAAAAAGTATAAAAAAAAAGCCTTATTGGCTTTTTATTTTACTTGATTCATAACTTCTTCAGCAAAGTTGTTTTCGGCTTTTTCAATACCTTCACCAACTTCAAATCTTGTGTAAGAAATAAGTTTACCATTTTTTGAATCAACGTATTGTTTAACTGTCATATCTGAATCTTTAACAAATTCTTGATCTGCTAAACTGATTTCTGATAGATATTTGTTAATACGTCCTTCAACAATCTTAGGTACGATATTTTCTGGCTTACCTTCTTCAAGAGTTTCCTTTGTGATAACTTCTTTTTCATGAGCAAGAACATCAGCAGGAACATCTTCACGAGTCATATATAGTGGATTAACAGCAGCAACGTGCATAGCAACATCTTTAGCTGTTGTTTCATCAGCACCTTCAATAACAGTAAGTGCAGCAATTAGACCACCATTATGTAAGTATGAACCAAATGATTGTGAATCTGTTTTTTCAACCACTTCAAAACGTCTTAGAGTGATTTTTTCTCCGATAACAGCTGTTAGATTAGTAATAGCTTCATCAATTGTTTCACCATCAATCTTAAGTGCTAATGCTTCGTCCATTGTCTTAGGAGCTTCTTTAACAATTGCATTACCAATGTTATTTACAAGAGCTTGAAATTTATCATTTGAAGAAACAAAGTCTGTTTCTGAGTTAACTTCGATGATTGATGCTCTGTTGCCATCAATTTGAATATGTGCAAGACCTTCAGCAGCAATACGATCATTCTTCTTGGCAGCCTTAGCAATACCCTTTTCACGTAGTTCGTCGATAGCTTTTTGCATATCTCCATCAGCTGATACAAGGGCCTTTTTAGCGTCCATCATACCAACACTTGTTTTATCACGTAATTCTTTTACTTGAGCAGCAGTAATATTAGCCATTCTTTAATATCCTCCATTCTTTAAAAAGAAAGCCATCTTTATCAGACGGCTATTTAAAATACTATTTTATTATATATTAAATTATTCTTCAGTTGAAGTAGCAGTTTCTGTTGATTCTTCGGCAGCTTCTGTCATTTCAGCAGCTACACTTTCTTCACCTTGTTTACCTTCAATGATAGCATCTGCCATTCTTGAAACGATTAGCTTAACAGCACGGATAGCATCATCGTTAGATGGAATGATAACATCGATGTTATCAGGATCAGTATTTGTATCAACCATAGCTACGATAGGAATGTTAAGTTTCTTAGCTTCGTTAACTGCAATTGTTTCTTTATGTGGGTCAACGATAAACATAACATCTGGAATTCTTGGCATATCTTCGATACCACCAAGGAATTTTTCAAGCTTAGCTTGTTGTTTTGTAAGAAGTGCAACTTCTTTCTTAGGTAGACGTTCAAATGTACCGTCTTCAGCCATAGCTTTGATTTCTTTTAATCTCTTGATACGTTTTTGAATAGTGTTCCAGTTTGTTAGTGTTCCACCTAACCAACGGTGGTTTACATAATATTGACCTGAACGTTGTGCTTCTTCAGCAATAGCATCTTGAGCTTGCTTCTTTGTACCAACGAATAGGAAAATTCCGTCATCACCGGCAACAGCCTTCATATAGTTGTATGCATCGTCAATCATGCGAACTGTTTTTTGTAGATCGATGATGTAGATACCATTTCTTTGTGTAAAGATGAATGGAGCCATCTTAGGGTTCCAACGTCTTGTTTGGTGTCCAAAGTGAACACCTGCTTCTAGTAGTTGTTTCATTGAAATAACTGACATAAAAATTTCCTCCTGGTTTTTTCCTCCACTTAAATCACTTTTAGATAAAACACATCTGTGCACCAATATCTAAATCATTAAGTGTGCGTATTTATTCATACAAATTTCTAGTATACAGAATACTTAGAAATGTTTCAATAATTATTGCCAATTAATTCCGTGATTCTGCAAAAATAATTCCTTAGCTTTTCTAGTTTTCTTTTTCCATTCTGCTTCTCTCTTTAAAGCTTCAGATTTTGAATTGAGTCCTTCTTTATACAATAATTTTACGGGTCTTCTAAATTTAGTATACTTAGCACCTTTACCCGAATTGTGTGTTGCCACTCTCTTGTCGACGTCATTACTTGTCCCAATGTAAAATGTTGCATCCGAGCAAAGTAATATATAGACGTAATAATTGTTTTCATCCATTAATTATTTTTTCTGCCTTTGAAGTTAAATTTCCGTTTTCATCATATATCACTAAATCAGGAATTATTTTTAAGGAAGCCGATTTAACAGTTTTGATTGCGTCAATCAAAACTAAATTAGCATCTTTGTCGTCATAACTTCTGACAAACTGAATTTTTTTTGGTTGTAAATTATGTTTGTTCATAGAACTAAATATTTCCACTAGTCTTTCTGGGCGATGTACCATGTAAAAATGTTTGTTTTCTTTTAGCAATATCTTAGCCATGTTACATATATCATCTAAGTTGGTTAGTAGTTCATGCCTTGCTTTTGAAAGCACCTCATTATTCTTAGTTTTTGTATTGTCATCAATTTTAAAATAAGGTGGATTACAAGTTATTAGGTCAACGCTATCGTGATTAATATATTTCTGTGCATTTTTTAAATCGATATTAATCATTTCAACTCTATTTTCAAGATTATTTAATTTGATACTCTCCACCGCTAACTGAGCAAGTTCTTTTTGTATCTCTATTAATTTAATATTTGCATCAGTTTTTGATGCCAAACTCAGTCCAATAACACCATTTCCAGAGCACAAGTCTACAATAGTTCCTTTTTTTACCGGATTTACAAAATTATATAGTAAAATGGTATCTAAGTTAAATGAATAAAGATCTTTGTCTTGGTATATTTCTATACCGCTATTAGATATAATGTCTTTTGTAATTTTTTCCATATTTATACTCTTACCTTTAGGAGATTATTTAATTATGTTCTATAAATTTATTCGTGTTTTAGTACGTATTATCGTGTTTATTTTAAATGGTCGTTTCAAAATTGATGGAAAAGAAAATATTCCTGACGGTCCATATATTATAGTAGCACCTCACAGAACTTGGTGGGAACCATTATTTTTTGCGCTAGCAATATCTCCCGGAGAAGCTACATTTATGGCTAAAAAAGAAATATTTAAAAATCCTATTTTGAGATTTATTCTTTTCCACTCACACGCTTTCCCTGTTGATCGGGAAAAACCAGGTCCTTCTGTAGTTAAAACACCAATTAAAAACATGAAAAATAAAGGTCAAGTGCTAATAATGTTTCCATCAGGAACAAGATATTCTGAAGACTTAAAAGGTGGTGCAGCATTAATAGCAAAACTTTCAAAAGCGCCTCTTGTCCCTGTAGTTTACCAAGGTCCCTTAACGTTTTGGGGACTATTAAAACATCAACAAATCACTATCGGTATAGGTAAGGAAATAGACTTTGATTTCAAAGCCAAATTAACTGAGGATCAAATAGAAAAAGTTAATGTTGATATGGAAGATGCTTGGAAAGTTGTAGACAATCAAATTAATCCTGAATTTAAATATATTCCACAAAAAAAGACTGAACATTAAAGTTCAGTCTTTTTTTTAGCGTTAATACCAATATCTGATCGATAAAATGAATTTTGAGGATTTAATTTAGAAATTTGTTTATATGCCTTTGACCTTGCATGATGAAAATTCTCATCATCTGCAGAAACTAAAAACAATCTACCGCCATCACTAACAATATTCTCATCAATTACTTTAACACCAGCAAAATCAATATTCTCTATTTCTTTAATATTTTCATTTTTAAGTATTATTTCATTTTTTTGAATTTTTATTGGATAACCGTTACTGGCAATGAAGACACCAACAGAATATCCACTTTGATTCCAAGATATATCAATTGGTTCATCATTAATATATGAATTTATTATCTCTGATAAACTCGTTTCCAATCTTCTTAAAATTACTTCGGTTTCTGGATCACCAAATCGTGCATTAAATTCAATTACTTTGACACCAGTCTCTGTTGAAATTAATCCTGCATACAAAATACCTGTAAAAGATATCCCTTGTTTTTTTAAACTTTCAACAAAAGGAATTACAATCTTCTGTTTAGAAAATTCTATAGTTTCTTCAGTGAGTGATGACACTGGACTAACAGCCCCCATGCCTCCTGTATTGTGACCCATATCATTTTCCAAAGATCTCTTGTAATCTTGAGCAACTGGCATAAAACTAATATTGTTCTCCGAAACAAAAGACATTAAAGAAAATTCTGTCCCAGTTAGATACTCTTCAATAACAATTTTTTCTGTATCAAATTTAGAATCTAACAAAAGATTTTTAATTGTTTTTAGAGATGATTCCATATCTTTCTCAATGTACACACCCTTTCCGGATGCTAAACCATCTGCTTTAATAACTATTGGATATGACTCGATACTTTTTACATATTCTGTTGCCAAATCATAATCTGTAAATTCTTCATAACTAGCTGTAGGTATATCATTTTCGAGCATTAAATTTTTTGAAAATATTTTTGATCCCTCAATCTTTGCTGCTTCTTTAGTAGGACCGAATATTTTTAACCCACGTTCTCTAAAATAATCTACAATTCCTGCAACTAAAGGCTCCTCTGGTCCCACAATAGAATATTCTATTTTCTGATCGATAACATACTGAATTAGAGATTCAAAATCATTTTCTGATATATCAACAGTTTTTATTCCAAACAAACTCATACCGGAATTACCTGGAGCACAAATAACATCATTACCATCTTTAATTATTTTTTTACAAATTGCATGTTCTCTCGCACCACGGCCAATTACTAATATTTTCAACAGAATCCTCCTTAATGTTTAAAATGTCTTCTTCCTGTAAAAATCATAGAAATGCCATATTCATTTGCTTTATCAATAGATTGTTGATCCTTAATTGATCCACCAGGTTGGATAATTGCTGTTACTCCATGCTTAGCAGCATATTCAACACAATCATCCATTGGGAAAAAGGCATCTGACGCCATAATCATTAATTCTTTAGATTCATTTTGTATTGCTTGTTTTAATGCAATTTCTACAGATCCAATCCTATTCATCTGACCTGCACCAATACCCAAGGTTTGATTTTTACCTGAAATAACTATCGCATTACTTTTTACGTGTTTAACAACTTTTTGACCAAATAATAGTGCTTCTATCTCATCAGTGCTTGGTTCTTTTTTTGTAACAATTTCAAAATCGTTCAGAGAATCAACACAAGAATCTCTTTCTTGTACTAACGTGCCTCCAAGAACCGAAACATACTCCATCTTGTCTGCTTTTTGATACTCTGAAAAATCTAACTCTAAAAGTCTAAGATTTTTTTTGCTTGAAAGAATTTCTACAGCTTCTTCTGAAAAACTTGGTGCAATTATGATTTCCAAAAAAATCTTATGCATTTGTTCCGCCATTGCTTTAGATACTTCACGATTAGAAACAATGACACCACCAAAAATGGAAGTCCTATCTGCGGAATATGCTCTTTCCCATGCATTAAAAATATTCTCACTATCAACGCCAATTCCACATGGATTCATGTGTTTTAAAGCCACAACACAAGGTTCATCAAAATCTGCAATGATTTTGATTGCAGCATCAGCGTCTTTAATATTGTTATATGATAATTCTTTACCATTTAATTGTTTACTTGAGGCAATTGAGTAACTTGTAGGAATAGAATTTCTGTAGAATGCAGCACTTTGGTGCGAGTTTTCGCCATATCTCAAAGAATCCTTAAATTCTAAAGAAATACTCTTTTCTTGGGGATATTCTTTTCCAATTTGATTTTCAAAATAACCTGCAATTATAGAATCGTAGTTAGCAGTGTGTTCAAATGCCTTACAAGCAAGTTGCTTTCTATAATCAACATCATTTTGAGATAACTCAATTTTATCTATCACCTCATTATAGTCTTTTGGATCCACTATAACTGTAATATCTTTGAAATTCTTTGATGCTGATCTGATCATAGATGGACCACCGATATCAATTTGTTCTATTGCTTCATCTAAACTTATATCTAAATTCTGAATTGTTTCTTTAAAAGGGTATAAATTTACACAAACCAAGTCGATTGGTTCTATTGAATATTTATCTAAAGTTTCCATATGATCCTTGTTACTTCTCTTTGCTAGTAACCCAGCATGGATATTAGGATGAAGTGTTTTAACTCTACCATCAAGCATCTCAGGAAATTTTGTTATATCAGAAACTTCTGTTACTTCAATATTATTATCTTTCAATACTTTAAATGTTCCACCTGTAGAAATTATCGAATAATTATTTTTTATTAGTTTTTTTGCAAATTCTGTAATATTTGTTTTGTCTGACACACTTATAAGAGCTCTTTTCATAATTGTTCCCCTTTATTATATTGATCTAATAATTTTGCCAAAACTTCTGAATATAATTCGTGTTCTACTGAATGAACTCTTTTTTCTAATATTGGTAGTGTATCGTTTTTGTAAATTGGTACTTTTTTTTGTTGGATAAGAGGACCTGTATCTACGTCTTCATCTATGTAATGAATAGTAACCCCTGTTTCTTCCTCATCTGCTTCAAAATCTCTCTCTATAGCTCTTAATCCTGAGTAAGCTGGAAGACATGATGGATGAATATTTATTATTCTTCGTGGATATTCGGATAATAATGTAGCAGTCACAACACGCATATATCCTGCAAGAATGATGTAATCAATGTCATACGGCTTCAGTAATTTAATTATTGCTTCCTCATAAGAGGATCTATCTGGATAATTCTCTAATTGATTAATAAATATAGATATTTTGTACTTCTCAGCCAATTTAATAACGTTTGCTTCAGGTTTATCACATACCATGATACTTATTGATAAGCCCTTATCTCTGAGCAAAGTGTTTTTTATAATTGCTTCAAAATTAGAACCATTTCCAGATGCAAATATGGCTATTTTCATATTTTTACCTCACTAGTTCAACGGATGAATCACTTTTCGGAATAATTTCCCCGATTACAATTGCATCATCTGCTTTATTTTGATTTTGAAAAGTTTTCATTACTGATGAGACATTATCTGCTGAAACAGAAATTACCATACCAATTCCCATATTGAAGTCTCTGTACATTTCAAAATCATCAATATTCCCATAGTCTTTCAGTAACCGAAATACATTGGGTATTTGCCACGAATCTAAATTTATACGAGCGAAAAGATTATCATTAAACATTCTTGGAACATTTTCTAATAGACCCCCGTCAGTTATATGAGCAGCACCATTTATAATATTTTGTTCAATAAGTGGTTTCATTTCATTTGTATATATTTTTGTCGGTTCTATTAAAATCTGTCCTATTGTTTTATTACAATCATCCCAAAGTAACGAATTAATATTTAATTTGTAATCCTTAAAAAGAATTTTCCTTATTAAAGAAAAACCATTTGAATGTACACCACTTGATTTGATTCCGATTAAAACATCCCCTGATTTAACATTGTCTTTTTTAAATAGTTTTCTTTTTCCACAATTCCCATAGAAAAACCAGCAATATCAAATATATCTTCTGAATACACCCCAGGCATTTCAGCAGTTTCTCCTCCAATTAGTTTTATATCAGCTAATTGGCATCCTTTAATTATTCCTTTTAATAATTCATTAACTTTAGAATCAATTTTTGATACAGCAATATAATCCATAAATGAACTGGAAATTGCCCCCTGTGCTAGCAAGTATTTACGCACATTGCAACACAATCAATCCCAATAGTGTCCCATTTTTTTAATTCGTTAGTTAATAATAGTTTTGTTCCTACCCCGTCATTACTTGATACAACCACAGGATTATTTATGTTATTTGGTATATTGCAAATTGCCCCAAATGATCCTATATTTTCAGAATTATCTTTTATGAATTTTGAAATTTGATTTCCGTTATTTATATCAACACCAGATTCTTTATACAAGTCATTCAATATAATTACCTCGCTTTATTTTCTATATTCATAGTCGTAAAGATACTCTGGATAATCACCATTGAAATATGACATATCAAGACCATTATATTTTTCGGAAAATTTTGTGCCTATAGAATCAATTAGACCTTCCTCACTTAGAAATGCTAATGAATCTGAATTAAATAAATTATTCATTTCCTCAATTGATAATTTAGAAGCAATCAATTCGTCTTTATTTTGAATATCGATTCCAAAAAAAGAAGGATATTTAAACGGAGTGGAAGCAATTCGTAGATGGACTTCCTTGGCGCCAGCATCTCTCAACAACTTAACAATTCTTTTTGATGTTGTTCCTCTAACGATTGAATCATCTACTAAAACTACTTTTTTTCCTTTGACTACTCCCTTAATAGCAGATAACTTTTGACAGACACTTGCCTCTCGAAGTTCTTGATTGGGTTGAATAAACTCTCTTCCCACATATTGATTTTTTATCAATCCCATTTCGTAAGGCAGATTCAACTGCTCAGAGTATCCGCTTGCTGCTGACAGTGATGAATTGGGAATACCTATAACTATATCTGCATCTACAGGTGATTCCTTAGCCAAATTAATCCCCATTCTTTTCCTAGCTTTGTGAACATTTATTCCTAAAATATTAGAATCTGGTCTTGCAAAATATATATATTCCATTGAACAAATTGCTTGTTTAGTTTCGTCAGTCCAATGATCTATCTCTAATCCAGAATTAGATATTTTTATTAACTCCCCAGGAAGTACGTCTCTTAAAAACTCCCCACCGACCGCATCGATAGCACATGTTTCACTTGCTACTACATAACCACCATCATTTAAAGTACCTATTGATATTGGTCTGAAACCATGTCTATCAAGAGCTACGTACAATGCATCTTTTGTAAGAGTAAGATATGCAAATCCACCCTTCAAAAAATTAAGACCCTCTTTTAATTTTTCTTGAAATGTTGCCTTGTCAGACAGTCTGACTAAATGCATCAATAATTCAGAATCAGAGGTCGAATGAAATATATGACCACGCTTTTCAAGATCACTCTTCAAAGTTTTGGAATTTGTTAAATTTCCATTATGAGCTAAAGCAATTTGTTCATCAGTGAATTCAAATAATAATGGTTGTATATTTGAAATTTTATTATCACCTGATGTGGAATATCTAACATGACCTATTGCAGAACTTCCATTTAACTGATTCAACAATGACATATCTTGAAAAACTTGAGTTAATAATCCGATATTTTTTATGCAGTTAATTCTGCCATTATTTAAAGCAGCAATACCTGCGCCCTCTTGTCCACGATGTTGTAAACTGTTTAAACCAAGGTAAGATAAATTACTTGCTTGTTTGGAACTCCAGATCCCAAAAATTCCACATTCTTCGTTTAAGCTTCTTATTTCATTTGACAAGATATACCTTCTTTCCATGATCTGTAAGCAACATCTTTATTTAAATTCACACGTTCATCAGCAGTTTGAATTTTAAATTCTGAATCATCAGTAACTTTTCCAATAAGTTCATATGTTCCACTTATAAAACTTTCAACAATTAACTTGTCAGAAGGATTAACAGTTACTACAAATCGTGAAGATGTCTCTGAAAACAGTTGTTTACTATTTAATTTTGTTTTTATATCAATGTCAAAATTATTTTTAAATGAACATTCTGCTAGTGCAGTAAAAAGACCACCTTCTGAAATATCATGGCAACTAATAAGTAATTTTTCTTCTATAAGTTGCACTATTGAATTTTGATTTTCCTGAATCTTTGAAATATCTAAATTAGATAACTGACCAAATATTTTTCCGGTTTCTAATGTTTGAATTTCTGACCCATTGAAATCGTCTTTAGTTTCCCCAATTAAATAAATTAAATCTCCTGCATTTTTAAAATCTATTGTAGTTATATTTTCTGTATCATCTACCAAACCAACCATCCCAATCATGGGACTTGGATAGATAGCATCTTCCTCAAACTCATTAAATAAGGAAACATTTCCAGATACTACAGGCAGCTCATATGTTGTACAGATATCAGAAATACCATCAACACTCTTTGAAAAATCATAAAAAATTTCTGGATTTTCTGGATTTCCAAAGTTCAAGCAATCCGTCAATCCTACTGGCCTAGCACCTGTTGAAATAAGATTATTTACGGATTCTAATGTTAAAATTTGTCCACCAATAAATGGATCTAAATAAACAAACCTTGAATTACTGTCATTGGTTACGGCAATTGCCTTACTTGTTTCTTTAATTCTTACTACTCCGGCATCTCCTCCCGGAAGAACCACAGTATCTGATTTAACTTGAGAATCATAGGTTTTATAAAAAAAACTTTTATCAGAAATGTTAGGCTGTTTTAAGATATTTATTAATGTATTTTCTAAATTACTTATTTCAGGAACATACTGCGATGATGGCTGAGATGAAACTCTTTTTGATTCCACCACAGATCTAATGTATATAGGAGCTTTATCAACAATTCCACTGACAAGGCACATCTACAACTGTTTCTCCGTTGAATGTTGCTTTATAAGTATCATTGTCAGTAATTTCTCCGATGATTACAGCATCCAAACCTGATTTTTTAAAATGTTGAATGATTTTTGAACTGTTCTCTTTTTCAATACATAAAACCATTCTCTCTTGCGATTCTGAAAGTAACATCTCATATGCAGATATATCTGATTCTCTTTGTGGAATGTTATCAATATTTAAAGTAATTCCACATCCAGTTTTGGAAACCATCTCTGATGTCGAAGATATTAATCCAGCAGCGCCCATATCTTGCATCCCCTTAACCCAGTTAGGATGATTGATAACTAAATCTAAACAAGAATCCATAAACAACTTTTCCATAAATGGATTTCCTACTTGGACAGCAGATTTTTGAGTACTGTTGTTTTCGTCAAACTCATCTGATGCAAATGTTGCCCCGTGAATTCCATCTCTTCCTGTTTTTGATCCGACGTAGATTAGCAGATTCCCAGTTCCTTTTGCAGAACTTGTAGTTAGATTTGATTTTTTTATAAGTCCTATACACATCGCATTAACAAGTGGATTCTTTTTATAACAATTTTCAAAAGATATTTCTCCCGCTATATTTGGTATTCCAATACTATTCCCATACCATCCAATTCCGGAAACAACCTCACTTACTAAGTTTTTGGTCTCTTTATCCTCCAAAAGTCCAAACTTCAAACTATCGGTTAATGCTATTGGTTCTGCTCCCATGGAAAAAATATCCCTAATAATTCCACCGACTCCTGTTGCTGCTCCTTGAAAAGGTTCAACTGCTGAGGAATGATTATGGCCTTCTGCCTTAAAAACTACTGCCATACCGTCACCTATATCAATCGCACCAGCGTCTTCTCCTGCTCCTGTAATAACATTACTACCCGACGAAGGAAATTTTTTTAATACGTTTTTAGAGTTTTTATATGAACAATGCTCACTCCACATAACTGAAAAAATGCCTAACTCAGTATAGTTGGGTAATCTTTTTAATACGTCCTCACATAAATAATCGTATTCTTCAGTTGTTAGACCCCAATTTTTATACAATTTTGTTTCTTTTAATTCAATGGGTGTTGGCTCATTCATTGATTTACCTCACTACTTTTGAATATAGATTTAAATAATTTAATTCCATCCTTGGAACCAAGCATTTCTTCAATTGCTCTCTCCGGATGTGGCATTAATCCCATTACATTTCCTTTGATGTTTGTAATGCCTGCTATTTTATCGATACTGCCATTAACATCATCTGAATATTGAAGAATGATTTGATTGTTCTCTTTTAAATTTTTTAATGTACTTAAGTCACAGTAAAATTTACCCTCACCATGTGCTATTGGTAATCTAATCTCTTGATTTTCTTTATATTCATTACTAAACATCGTCTGATTATTTTTTACGATTAAAGTAGGTGTATCACAAATAAACTTTCCAGAATCATTTTTTATCAGTGACCCTGGTAATAGATTCATTTCAGTTAAAATTTGAAATCCATTACATATTCCTAGTACGGGTTTGCCTTGGACAGCAAGTTGTTTAATAGCCTTAGTAATTGGAGTTTTAGCTGCTAGAGCACCACTTCTTAAATAATCTCCATAAGAGAAGCCACCTGGAATAAAAACACCATCAAATCCTTCTAAACTGGACTCATCAGAATTAACAAACTCAATTTCATGGTTTGTAGTTATTTTTAGTGCATGATACAAATCTTTATCACAATTTGAACCTGGAAAGACAATAACTGCCAATTTCAATTATCTTTCCTCCAAAATAGTAAATTCTTCCAAATTAGGATTAATTAATAACTTCTCTGACAATTCTGAAATAATTTCTTCTTCATTATCTGTGTTATCTGAAATATCAATTTCAAAATACTTTCCAATTCTTATTGCTTCAATACTTTTAAATCCCATTCCATCAGCTATTTTTTCCACTTCCTGACCTTGGACATCAATAATAGATTTTTTAAAATTTACTAATACCTTCACAGTTGCCATAACTAATATTCCACCAATCTTTTTAAGACTTCTTTATATGAACCAATCAGACTACCAGTACTATTTCTAAATACATCCTTATCCAGAGAATCACCTGTACTCTTATCCCACAACCTACAATTATCTGGTGAAAATTCATCTACTAAAATAATTGAATTTTCAAATCTACCAAACTCCAATTTAAAATCGATTAAATCTAATTTTTTAGAATCAAAGTATGGTAGTAAAAGATCATTAATTTTTAGTGCTTCATTTTTCAAAAAAATCATTTCTTCTTTACTCATCAAATCAATCGCAAGAATCTGTGAATCATTAATAAATGGATCATCGAGTTCATCATTTTTATAGTAGAACTCGATAACTGGATATTTTAATTTCAAACCTCTCTGCAAATTAAATTTTTTAGCAAAACTACCTGCTATCTTGTTTCTAACAACTAATTCCAGAGGAATGACTTCTGTCTTATGAACAATTTGAGATTTGTCATCTAAATTAGAAATAAAATGTGTTTTTATTCCATTTGTTTGAAGATAGTCAAAAATTATATTTGTTATTTGAAAGTTAAGTAAACCTTTGCCTTCTATATTTTTTTATTTTTACCATTCAACGAGGTTGCTTGATCCTTATAAACCATTAAAAGTTCATCATCATTATCGGTACTATAAAGATTCTTGGCTTTTCCCGAATATACTAATTTATCCTTCATTTTTACTATCATCCCATATCTTATTTTTCTTAAATTCTTGTTTTAAAATTACCGGATTTTCATTTGTTAATACCGTTATGTGAGCCATTTTTCTATTCTTTTTAGGTAATTCTTTGCAGTAATCATGAAAATGCCACATATGTTTTTCAAATACAGCTTCTTTCACTGCATCATAATGTTGACCTAAGACGTTAATCATCACCGCGTTGCTCTTTAAAGAAATGTTAGGCATTGGTAAATTACAAATTCCTCGTATATGAGTATTAAATTGAGAAAAATTACATGCCTCAATTGTTAAATGACCAGAATTATGTGGACGTGGGGCAATTTCATTTATATAGACTTGATTATTTTTAGAGATGAAAAATTCAACACACATTGTTCCAACTAGACAAAGTTCTGAAGCAAGCTTTTTTGCAATGGATGTGAGCTCTTCTGCTATTTCTTTTGAAATATCTTGATAAAAGTAACTAATATTTAAAATGTTATTTTTGTGTTCATTATTTATTATCGGAAAAATTGAAATATCTCCATTAATATTTCGAGATATTATTACTGAGACTTCCTCTTTAAGATCGACCATTTTTTCTAAAATGCATTCGCCATTTTCTAATAATTCCAAAATTTTATTTTCAGAAAAATCCAGGGTATCAATATTGATCTGTCCTTTTCCGTCATAACCACCGTTTGTAGTTTTTAAAATAGCAGGTATGCCTATTTCAGATAAACTTTTAGAAAATTCTTCAATATTGGAAACAATTTGAAAATTTGTCACCGGTAAATTTAATGATTTAATTTTATTTTTTTCTAATTTTCTATTTTGAG
This sequence comes from Companilactobacillus metriopterae, assembly GCF_002762335.1. Lineage (NCBI taxonomy): Bacteria > Bacillati > Bacillota > Bacilli > Lactobacillales > Lactobacillaceae > Companilactobacillus > Companilactobacillus metriopterae. The sequence continues at coordinate 1,133,956 of NZ_CP024610.1, forward strand.
TAATAGATAGTGCAGTTATTCCTTGACGTACTTCAGTATACTTTTGAATTTCACTTATTGTCTCAGCACTGACATTTTCAAATTCATAAGTTAAAACATCTACTACCTTAGATAACTCAATTAAGCTTTCTAAGTCGTCATATTCAGCAACAATCTGTTGATCAGAAACCTGAGCTGCAGAACAATTTTTTTGAGGATCTAAAATGACAACATAATATCCCATTTGCTTAGCAGACTGTGCCATCATTTTTCCTAATTGACCACCACCAACTATTCCTATCGTTGAGCCAGATTTAATATTCAATGTTCTTTCCACTTTCGATTGATTTGTCATGTAATTCATTCATATAATTCAGAATATTTGACTTGTATTGTTTATTTGATAATGCACAAATTTTTGTAGCTAATATTGCAGCATTTTTCGCACCTGATTCTCCTATTGCAACTGTTGCAACTGGAATTCCGGAAGGCATTTGTACAATTGATAGAAGCGAATCTATTCCATTAAGATCATTACTCTTTATAGGTACTCCTATAACAGGAATTTCAGTTAAAGACGCCAGCATTCCTGGCAGATGAGCTGCGCCACCCGCAGCGGCGATTATTACTTTAGTACCTCTGTCTGCAGCTCTTTCAGCAAAATTCATCATTTCTTTTGGTGTACGATGTGCAGAAATAATTTGCATATCATAGTTAACTTCGAGTTTTTCTAGCAAATCTGAAGTTAATTGCATAGTTTTTAAATCTGATACAGATCCCATTACTACTGAAACATCCATATTATTCGACCTTTCTCACTTTTTAATAGATAAATAAGAAATAAAAATTGATACTATAAATAGAATACGTACATTATTTGAAAATAATTTTAGATAGTATGTTTTTTTGCACAAAAAAAAACCTCGAACGTAAATTACGCTCGAAGTTCTAAAAAGTAATTATTTTTTTTGTGATTGTCTCATTGAATTCATAACTTGATTCAATTTCTTTTGTGAAGGCTTTTGTCCCATTTGAGCCATCATTTGTCTTACCATATCTTCACTAATTGGAGGATTTTGTTGGAAATATCTTTGCATGTACCATCTGGCACCAAAAAATCCAAGTAGTGCTCCTGCAAGAAGTGCAATTATTACTGCAATAATTATTGTAATCATTATACAAACACCTTTCTAAATAACTATCTTATATATTACAAAAAAAACAACTTAATTAAAAGACTAATCGTCACGAAGTCCTTTTTCTCTTTGAATTTTCTTAACTTTTTCTGGAGTAACTTCAGCACCTTTTTTGTCGAAGACTTGCATCATCTCAATTTGAGATTTAAATCCTTCTCTGAAATTAGCAAGATATTGTTTTCTAAGCTTTTCTTGCTGAATTTTTTCTTCAGCAGTTAATTTCCCTTCTTTTGCCTTTTTAGCCAACATATTTATTTCGTTTACTAATTTTTCTTGTTCTTCCATAATTATCTCCTTTATATACGAACACTTGTTTGATATAACTTGTTGTTTCTGTTACAATTCATATAAATGATACTATCAATGAGGTGCAGTAATGTCAAAATTAGAAGGATCAAAACAGTTACAAATCCTTTCTTATATACATGAACATTTATCAGAAAAGGGATATCCACCTACTGTCAGAGAGATTTGTGATGAGGTTAATTTATCATCTACGTCTACAGTCCATGGCCACCTTTCAAGACTAGAGAAAAAAGGATATATTCAACGTGATCCTTCTAAGCCTAGAACCATCGAAGTAACTGAGCTTGGACTTGACGCTATTGGAGTAAAATCTACTGATATTCCTATCCTTGGACAAGTTGCCGCAGGAGTTCCAATAACAGCTGAGAGAAATCCAGAGGGATTCTTCCCTATTCCACCCGACTTGAATAGAGACTCTGGTGAATTATATATGCTAGAGATTAACGGTGAGAGTATGATTAATGCAGGTATTCTTGATGGAGATTATGTCATTGTTCATGAGCAAAACACTGCTAAGAATGGTGAAATAGTTATTGCTTTGACAGATGAAATTGAAACTACATGTAAAAGATTCTATAAAGAATCAGATCACATACGTCTTCAACCTGAAAATGATGAAATGGATCCAATTATTCTAGATGATTGTCAGATTATTGGCAAGGTAGTCGGTTTATATAGATCACAAATATTTTAAATAAAAAAGCTATACATCTAAGATGTATAGCTTTTTTATTTATATCTTTTTTTAGTCAATACGGCGTTCTTTGATACGAGCAGCTTTACCTGTACGATCACGTAGGTAGTAAAGTTTACTACGACGTACACTACCGCGTCTGATAACTTCAATCTTGTCAACACGAGGTGTGTTTAGTGGGAATGTTCTTTCAACACCTACACCACTACTGATCTTACGAACAGTATATGTAGCACTAACACCTGTACCACGTCTCTTAAGAACAACACCTTCAAAAATTTGAATACGTTCACGAGAACCTTCAACAACCTTAGCATGAACTCGTACAGAGTCACCAGGGCGGAAATCAGGTACGTCAGAACGCAATTGTTCTTTTGTAATATCTTGAATTAATTGATTCATTTGAAAATCTCCCTATTCGACACTCTTATATATTCTACTATATACAGCGGAACATCGTTAATTATGTGTGTAAACACCTTATACATATTACATTATGAATAGTAATATGTAAACTACATTTCACGTTTTAACTTATCTAAATATTTACTTTCTTCATCGGTTAAATAAGTTTTTTCGAGTAAATCAGGTCGTCGTTCTAATGTTTTCTGTATGGATTTTTCCATTCTCCAGCGACGAATATTTTCATGATTGCCACTTCTAAGAACTTCTGGTACTTCCATTCCTCTGAAATCTGCCGGTCTAGTATATTGAGGATATTCCAATAAACCATTAAACGATTCATCTTCTGCTGAAAGTGCATTACCCAGAACACCTGGAACAAATCTCAATGTAGCATCAATCATACTCATAGTTGGTAACTCTCCACCAGTAAGAATGTAATCTCCTATTGATACTTCGTCTGTTACTAATTCTTTGATTCGCTCATCAAATCCTTCATAATGTCCACAAATAAAGACAAGGTGATCTTCTCTAGCAAAATCCCTTGCCATATGAGAATCAAACGTTTTTCCAGCAGGATCCAATAAAACAACTCTCTTTTTTCCTGGTTTCTTTTTATCTACATAATCCATAGCATCAAATATAGGTTGTGGCATTAAGAGCATACCAGCACCACCACCATATATAGTATCATCAACATGTTTTTGTTTTTGTGTAGTAAATTCTCTAAAGTCGACTACATCCAAATCAACAAGATTTTTTTCTTGTGCTTTACCTATAAGTGATTCATTCAAAGAATCAAACATTTTTGGGAAAATACTTAATACAGTTATATCCATTATTCTATCAATCCATCTGGTATTTCTACGTTAACAATACCTTTTTCTAAATCTACATTTTTTACTACACTTTTTATATATGGTATTAAAACTTCATCATATTTGGGACTTTTTACTACCCATACATCATTTGGACCTAATTCCATGATTTCAGTAATTTTTCCTACATTGCCAAATCTAGGATCTTGAACTTCTAATCCAATGATTTGACGATAATAGAACTCGCCCTCTTCTAACTCTGGCATTACTTCATCATCTGTAAATAACTCTGATTTAACATATTTTTCAACATCATTGATGTTATCCAAATCTTTAAATTTTAACAAATAAAATTTTTTATGTGGTCTTGATGACTCAACTGTCATCTTTATATATTTATTTTGATATTTCAAATAAAGTGTAGCACCACTTTGAAATCGTTCTTTTGGAAAATCAGTTACCGAAATAACTCTTACTTCACCACGAATACCATGAGTATTTACAATTGTTCCAACACGATATAATTTTTCAGGCATACTTAAATCCTCCATTATAAACAAATAGGATCAGATAAAATTAATTATCGGATCCTATTTTAATTAGAACAAATTATTTTGAATATTTGCTTTCATGATATTTTTGCATAATACCATGTTGTTTTAGCAAGTTACGAACTGTATCTGAAGGTTGTGCACCTTTTTGTAGCCAGTCCATAATTTTGTCATCATCTAATTTTAGTTCTTCTGGTTGTGAAATTGGGTTGTAGTAACCTACTTGTTCGATAAAGCGACCATCACGTGGTGAACGTGAGTCAGCAACAACGATTCTGTAAAATGGTCTTAACTTACTACCCATGCGTTTCATTCTGATTTTAACTGCCATAATTTGTTCCTCCTAATTACTTAACTTTAATAGTATACATATAAAATATATTCCTGTAAAGTTTTTTTCTTTACATATTTATATTTTATTTTGACTTGTAACGTTTCATTTTCTTCATTCGTTTTTTCTTGTTCTTTTTATTCTTCTTAACCATTGAATTCATAGCCATTTTACCAAGACGGCCAGAAACTCCGTTTCCAAACATTTGTTCCATCCCTGACATGTTACCCTTGCTCATTTGACGCATCATTTCTTTGGATTGCTTAAACTGCTTAATCATTCTATTAACTTCTTGTATGTCACGACCAGAACCACTAGCAATTCTTCTACGTCTAGATGGATTCAAAATATCTGGATTTTCTCTTTCTTGAGGAGTCATTGAATAAACAATGGCTTTCAAATGTTCGATATCCTTTTCATCCATTTGCATATTTGCAACAGCTGGATTATTAGCCATTCCAGGAATCATTTTCAAAATTTCATCTAAAGGACCCATATTTTGAATTTGATTCATTTGATCAACAAAATCATTAAAATCAAAACTATTTTCCTTCATTTTTGTTGCTAAATCTTCAGCTTGTTTTTGATCGTAGTCTTCTTGAGCTTTTTCAATAAGACTTAGCATATCTCCCATTCCCAAAATACGATCGGCCATACGATCTGGATGGAAAACATCTAATTGATCAAGTTTTTCACCTTGTCCAATAAATTTTATAGGTTTACCTGTAACTGAGCGAATTGATAAAGCAGCACCACCACGAGTATCACCATCTAATTTTGTTAGTACAACACCAGTAATATCCAATTGCTCATTGAATCCTTCAGCAACTGTTGCAGCAACTTGACCAGTCATTGAATCTGCTACGAACAAAATTTCATCAGGAGAAGCTAGCTCTTTGATTTCTTTAAGCTCATTCATCAATTGTTCATCGATTTCTAATCGACCAGCAGTATCAATAATTACATAATCGTTTTTATTTTCAGCAGCAACTTTTAACCCTGCTCTTACAATTTCAACTGGATTTACATCAGTACCTTCGTCATAAACAGGCACATCCAATTGTTCACCAATTGTTTTTAATTGCTCAATAGCAGCAGGTCTATAAACATCGGCAGCAATAAATAAAGGTCGTGCATTTTGTTTTGTCTTTAATCTATTTGCTAATTTACCCGCAGTAGTTGTCTTACCAGCACCTTGTAAACCAACCATCATGATGATTGTTGGTATGTGCGGTGATTTATTTAATGGTTCTGCTTCATTACCCATTAACTTAGTTAATTCTTCATCAACAATTTTAATAACTTGTTGGGAAGGTGTTAAACTTTCCATTACCTCTGCGCCTAGAGAGCGTTCTCTAACTACTTTGACGAAATCTTTAACAACATCAAAGTTAACATCAGCTTCCAATAAAGCCATTCTAACTTCACGAGTAACAGAACGAATGTCGTCTTCAGAAAGTTTACCTTTTCCTCTTAGATTAGAGAAAACTTTTTGTAATCTATCACTTAAGCCTTCAAAAGCCATTTTATAACCCTACTTACTTTTCATTTATTTTAGAAATACGATCTACTAATTCATGGAGTTCATTATCATCTGGATATTTATCTTCAACAATTTGAGATAGTCGTTGAGAAACATAATCAATTTCTTGAGTTCGATTAATTAAGTTTAATTCACTGTCAATTTTTTCTAAAGTATTGACTGTTCGATGTAAGTTATCCAGTACAGCCTGTCTTGAAACATTCAGCTGTTCCGAAATTTCAGATAATGAAAAATCCTCTACATAATATAAATACATATATTGATCTTGTTTATCAGTTAGTAGTGAATGATAAAAATCATACAACAAATTGATTTTATTTGTTTCATCAATTTTCATCTGATGATTCTCCTGAAATAATTAAATCCTTAAATAGTCCATAGATAAATTTCTCAGGATCGAAATCTCTTAGGTCATCCATTGATTCCCCTAATCCCACTAGCTTAACAGGAATATGTAATTCATTTCTAATTGGTAATACTATACCACCTTGTGATGATCCGTCTAGTTTTGTCAAAACAATTCCTGTTACATTCGTTGTCTTATTAAATTCTTTAGCTTGACTCAATGCGTTTTGTCCTGTTGACCCATCTAGTACTAATAATACCTCTTGTGGTGCATCAGGAATTTCTCTAGAAATTACACGTTTAATTTTTTCTAATTCACGCATCAATCCTTCTTTATTTTGTAGTCTACCAGCTGTATCTACCAAAAGAACATCATAATTATCTTTGACTGCTCTTTGAACAGCATCAAATGCTACAGAAGCGGGATCAGTTTGGGGCGCACTAGCCTGTACATCAACATTAACTCGTCTACCCCATTCTTGTAACTGGTCAATTGCTCCTGCTCTAAATGTATCACCAGCAGCCAACAATACTTTTTTACCTTGGCTTTCAAAACGGTGTGCTAATTTTCCAATAGTAGTTGTTTTACCAGCACCATTAACACCTACAAACAAGTATACGGTTGGTGATTGTGTTTTGCTGACAGCAAGAGAGTTATTCTCTTCCTTACCCTCTTCATCATACATATCAACCATCTTTTTAATAATGACATCTGATACATCTGATTTCTTTTTAGCATTTTCCAATTTAACTTCTTCACGAAGTTCATCAGAAATTTTTATAGCAGTTTCATAACCAACATCTGATTCAATTAATAATTCTTCTAAATCTTCAAAGAAATCCTCATCAACAGATCTGAAGTTAGATAAGAACTTGTTAAACCTTTGACTGAATGAAGTACGACTTTTTTCAAGTCCATTGTCATATTCTTTAAGTTCTTCTTTTTCTTCTTCTTCGTTATCTACTTCAGTTTCTTCTGTTTCAGAATCATCAATATCTGGCTCTTCAACATCTGCTTCTTCTACTGTTTCTTCGATAAATTCAGGTTCGGGTTCTGCTTCTATCTGTTCTAATTCAACATCTTCATTATAATCATTCTCTTCAGAAGATGGCTCTTCTGTTGAAGAAATATTATCTGATTCTTCATTTTTGTTTAATTCAGATGCATCAGTCTGGGATTGACTTGATTCACTCTCAACTGATTCTTCTTGATTGGGTGTTTCTTTAGTCTCTTCTTCGGGTGTTTCAACTTTTGGTTCATTGGAAAATGTTTTTTTAAATCTATCAAATAACCCCATAGGTTTTCTCCTTATTCTTGTACTTTTACAGAAAGGATTTTAGAAACCCCGGATCCTTCCATTGTTACACCATATAATCGATTTACGTTCATCATTGTACCCTTTCTGTGGGTAATAACAATAAATTCTGTATTATCGTCATAACGATTTAAATAATTTGCAAAACGATAAACATTTGCATCATCAAGAGACGCTTCAACCTCATCCAATATACAGAAAGGCACTGGGTTAACCTTTATAATAGAAAATAGTAACGCAATTGCAGTTAATGCTTTTTCTCCACCAGATAACAGACTTAATCTTTGGAATTTCTTTCCAGGTGGCTGAGCTACAATTTCAATTCCTGTTTCTAATAAGTTTTCTGGATCGGTTAATTCTAATCTTGCTTTTCCACCAGCAAACATCTCAGGGAAAATAACTTCAAATGTCGCTTCAATTTCATCAAATGTTTGTTTGAATCTAGTTGTTACAACATCATCTATCTCAGACATATTATCCAGTAACTGTTTACGTGCAGAAACCAAATCATTTTGTTGATTAGTTAAAAATTCATATCGATCCTTAACTTTATCATATTCTTCAATAGAAGATAGGTTGACAGTCCCCAGCTCATCTATTCCAGTTTTTAATAGTTTTGCATTTTTCTTTAGTCTTTCCTCGTCTAGATCCTCAGGTAATTCTGCATAAGATGCTTCAAAACTAATTTGGTAATCTTCGCGAAGTATTGCAAGTTTACTGTCCAATTCATTGGACAGTTTAGTATTACGAATAGCTAAATCTTCCTGTTGATTAGAAGCATTTCTTTGAAGATCAAAGTTTCTCTGAGCAACATCGTCTAGTTCTTTACTTTTAACTTCGGTAATCTTTCTCTGCTCTTGTAAATCAGAAAGGTTTTTATTAATACGATTTACTTCTTCAGTTAAATTATCTATTTTTTCACTTATTTCACTACTATTTACATCAAGTTCATTTTTCTCTGATGATAATTGAGCAATACGTTCATCTAATTTTGCAATATTCACATTGACACGTTGAAGATCATTTTTGATTCTGTGATTCTGTGATTCTTCATTACGAAAATTATTTTTCTCGATAGCAAGTTGTGTCTGAATTTCTTGAACTTTAACATTTATTACTGAAAGTTTGGAATCAAAATCTTTCATGATTTTTTGTTTGTCTTCAATATCAGACTGAATTTTATTGATATCATCTTGCAATTTTACTGATAAATTAATTTGTTCAGTTTGATCTTTTTCAACACTACTTAACTCATTTTGAATTTTGGATTTATTGTAGTCAGTTATTTGTTTCTGTTCATTTAAATGACGATAATCATTATCAAGTGTATCTAATTCTTTATCTAATTGCTCTTTTTCAGAATTAAAATGACTTAATCGTTCTTCCAACTCTTGCTTCCTAGAGTTACTTACTTCAATCTCAGATTTATTTTGATCAATATCTTGTTTGAAATTATCTATTACAGCTTCTTGTTTGGAGATCTGATTTTCTAATGATAGCAATTCTTGTTGTCTTGATAACAAACTAGAGTTGTTTTTACGCTGTTGACCACCTGTCATTGATCCGCCGGCATTAACAACATTACCATCTATAGTAACTACTCGGTATCTTCGATTTAGTTTTTTAGAAACTTCTGTTGCACTATCAATATTTTTGGCTACTAGAATATTACCCAAAATATTTTCAATAATATTTTTTACGTTATCGTCGTAATTAACTAGGTCGCTCGCAACTCCTATAAATCCATTGACTGATTTTACATTAGAGATATCTGAATTATTGATTTTACGGCCTTTTATAACATCGATTGGTAGAAGCGTCGCTCTACCAGCACTTTGTCTACGCAGATAGTCTATGGCTTTCTTGGCAGATTTTTCATCATTAGTTACAATTGATTGCAATTGATTGCTAACAACGGTTTCTATGGCCAAACGGTACTCTGACGGAACAACCATAAGCTCTGCAACAGCACCGACTACCCCACCAATTTTCTCTTTATTATTTAAAACATTCTTAGCACCTTCATAAAATCCAGCATGTTCTTGCTCAAGATTTTCCAGTAATCTCTTTCTTGCTTGAGATTCTCGCAACTCAGACATAGATTTAATATAACTATTTTGAATAGACTCTTGGTTACTAGTTAGCTTTTCAAGTTTCTGATTTAAACCTGCATCTTCCTGAATTAAATCTAAATTGTCTTCTTTTAACTCAGTAATTTTTTGTTTCAAATCTGCAATTTTTTCACTCTTACTAGATAAATCATCGTTTAACTCTGACAAATGATTGTCTTGTTCTGTCAAACTTCTTTGTAATCGTTCTAATTCTTTTTGAGTAAATTTTTGTTCATTACTGTTTGTTACTTGTTCCTGTAATGCATTAACGTAATCATTTCTGAGGTTATTTATAACTTCTTGCATTTCTTCGGGAGTTTTAGTTTGATCATTTTGAATTTCAGTTAGTTCTGATTCTAGCGTCTCTATTTTTTGACTGTATTCCTCTAACTGCTTATTGCTATTTACTAGTCTTTCTTCTAATTGCTTTTTTTCACCATTAGAAGATTCAATTTGATTTTGTAATTCATCTTTTGTAGATGAATTAAATTCATTTCTCTCAGAAGAAATTGCAATCTTACCCTTAAGATTTTCAAGAAGTTGTGTCTTTTCGACCAGATTAGATTGTGCACTATCAATTTGTTGACTTAAATTATTAGCTAAATCTCTATTTTTATTCAACTCTATATTTGATTTACGTGTTTCTTGTTCAATTTTCTCTAGTGCGGATTTAACTTCACCAATTTCGGAATCCAAAACATTCTTTTTGTCAGACAAATCTTTTATTTGAAGAGTAACTAATTGCTTATAAATAGCATCATATTTAGTTTTCTGTTCTTGATAATCTCTTGCTATACTTGCCTGTTCTTTTAATGGTTCAACTTGCTTAGATAATTCAGAAACGATATCAGAGACACGACTCAAATTGTCATTTGTTTCTGCCAGCTTATTTTCTGCCTGTTGCTTCTTCTGCTTGAATAATGCAACACCAGCTGATTCTTCAATAATATATCTACGTTCAACCGGTTTACTGTTGAATATTTCCTCAACACGACCTTGAGAAATAATCGAAAAAGAACCTTTTCCCATACCTGAATCAAGAAAAAGTTCTGTAATATCCTTCAAACGTACATTTTTATTATTAATTGTGAATTCACTATCACCATTGCGGAAAAGTTTTCTCTTGATAACAATATTTTCTAAATCAGTCTTCAACTGTTGATCACTGTTATCAAATTCTAGTGAAACTTCTGCCCTATTCATTGCCGGCTTGGTTGCACTACCTGAAAAGATAACATCTGCCATCTTATCTCCACGAAGATTTTTGGCCGACTGTTCACCCATTGCCCAGCGAATAGCTTCAGTTACGTTAGATTTACCACTACCGTTAGGACCAACAATACCAGTAATTCCACCGTTAAATTCTACTTTTGTTTTATCTGCAAATGATTTAAATCCATTTATTGTTAGCGATTTTAGCGCCATAAATTAAAAACTCCTATAGCTGTTCAAGTGCTGCCTTCGCTGCCATTTGTTCAGCATGTTTTTTACTATAACCGGTCCCTTTAGATAATGATTTACCATCAACAACAAGTTCGATTACAAATTTTTTATCGTGATCAGGTCCGACTTCATCTAGAATGTTGTATTCAATATCTATTTCACCATTTTCTTGAAGTTTCTCTTGAAGTTTAGTCTTAAAATCAGTGTTTTCGGAAAATTCTCCTGATTCAATATGTGGAAAAACTACTTGTGATAGAAAATTTATAACTGCCTCATTACCTTGATCCAAATAAAGTGCACCATTAAATGCTTCAAAAATATCCTCTAGAAGAGTATTACGTTGACGTGCACCATTTTTTTCTTCACCACGACCGACTTGAAGGTATTTATCAATTCCAACAATTCTCGAGAATCTGGCTAAACTATCTGTTCTCACAATATCCGATCTCAAACGAGTTAGCTTACCTTCAGGTAGTTCAGGAAAATGATCAAATAAATATTTTGAAATATTTATCTCTAGAACAGCATCTCCCAAAAATTCTAATCGTTCATAATCACCAATTCCCAGTTCTCTATGTTCATTGGAATATGAAGAGTGAGTCATAGCTTGTTCCAATAAACTTATATTGTTAAAAATAACGCCATATTCTCTGTGTATAAAATCGATAAATTTTTGATCAAGCAATATTCAGACTCCTCCTAGTTTACATAGCTATAATTATACTAAATTTTTAACTTAATTATGTTAAATTACAAAAAAAATAAGACCAATTAGCCTTATTTTTGATGTGAAGATATATATTCAGTTGCATCTTTGACAGTAATTAATTTTTCAGCATCTTCATCAGGAATTTCTGATCCAAATTCTTCTTCCATTTCCAAAACAAGTTCTACAAGATCAATTGAGTCAGCATCAAGATCATTAGTAAATGAAGTTTCTGGTGTAATTGTTGATGCATCAATCTCAAATTTGTCAGCAATCATCGCTGTTAATTTTGTTTGAATTTCTTCTTGTGTCATTTTATTTCCTCACTAAGCATCTTTTTCTTTATTTATTTGTTCAAAATATTTATTTGCTTTACTAATTGTATCATTAATTATCATTTCTCTAATTTGTTTAACTGTATAGTAAACAGTTTTTGCATCTGCTGATCCATGAGCTTTAATAACTGGGGATTTGAGACCTAGTAAAACTGCTCCACCAGCTTGTGAAGTATCAAAGATCTTTTTTAAATCATTTAGAGCTGGTGAAACTATTGCAGCACCCAATTTTGTAAAAATCCCATTAGTAGTCAACGCTTGCTTTAATTGTTTTAAAAGAATTGTAGAAGTTCCTTCAGTTGCCTTCAAGGCAGCATTACCAGTAAATCCATCAGTAACAATTACATCAGCGACTCCGGCTAGAATATCACCAGATTCTACATTTCCAATAAAGTTAATTCCCTCAGTATTTTTTAACAATTGATGGGCATCTTTATGTAAAGTATCACCCTTATCATATTCTTCTCCGTTATTAAGCAGAGCAACACGAGGATTTTCAATTTTCTTAACATCACGTGCATAAATTGATCCCATAATGGCCCATTGTTGTAAAAATGAAGCCTTCGATTCAGCATTAGCACCAACATCAAGAATATTAACACCATTTGATGAATTAATAACTGGAAGTGTTGGCATAAGTGCAGGACGATCAACTTGTTTGATACGGCCAACTATGAAAATACCACTAGCCAAAAGTGCCCCTGTATTTCCAAGAGATAATACTGCCTGTGCATCACCATTTTTAACAGCTGTAGCTGCAAGAACCATAGAAGATTGTTTCTTAGATCTAATTGCTTTGACAGGTTCATCAGTTCCTAAAATTTCTTCATCTGTATGGACAATTGTAATTCTTTCAGAGTCAGTCAATACAGCTTTAATTTTAGATTCATCTCCGTAAAGAATAAATTCTAAATCTTTCCACTCATTACGTGCTTGCTCAATTCCTTGAACTACTACTTCTGGAGAATTATCTCCACCCATAGCATCAACTGCAATTTTCATATATTTCCTCACTAATCAAAATTATTTAATTGATCAAATTCTTTGGATAAGAAAGATTTTAACACTTTAGTTTCTAAATTATCTACATTCTGTTCTTTTTCAAAAAATTCTTTTGCTTCTCGTTGCGCAATTTCTAATATATTAACATCATTAACCGGATTAGCAACTTTGAATTCGGGCAGTCCGGACTGTTGACTTCCTAATAAATTACCAAAACCTCGCATTCTTAAATCAGCTTCTGCCAGAACAAATCCATCATTCGTAGAAGTCATCATTTTCATTCTTTCTGCACCAGATTTGTTTTTAGGATCTGAAATAAGAATACAGTACGATTGCTTGTCACCACGACCAACACGTCCTCTTAACTGATGAAGTTGTGAAAGTCCAAATCTATTAGCATCATAAATTACCATGACCGAAGCATTTGGTACATCAACACCGACTTCAATTACTGTAGTAGAAACCAATATATTAATCTTCTGATTGGTAAATTTTTCCATAACAGATTCTTTCTCTATTGTTTTCATCTGACCATGGAGTAATCCCACCCTATATTTATCGCCATACAGTTCTTCAAATTTTTCAAAAATGAGTTCAGCATTTTTCAAATCTATTGTTTCAGATTCAGAGATTAATGGTGTGACTACATAAATTTGTGCGTTGTCTTTTAATTGTTTCTCTACAAATTGATACATCTGATCAATTTTTTGATTTCTAATCCAGTAAGTCTTAATTTCCTTACGACCTGCAGGCAACTCATCAATTTTAGAAACCGTCATATCACCATACGTTGTGATGGCTAAAGTTCTTGGTATCGGGGTCGCTGTCATTGCTAAGATATCAGGATTTACGCCCTTTTGTCGCAGTTGTTTTCGCTGATTAACACCAAATCGATGTTGCTCATCTATTACAGCTAATCCTAAACTTTTAAATTCAACATTTTCTTGAATTAAAGCATGCGTACCAACAATAATATTGGTTTTTCCAGTTTTGATAGATTCGTTTATAAGTTCGCGCTGTTTCTTAGTTTGAGAACCAATCAACAATGATGTACGAATTCCATATGGTTCTAGCATTCCTGCTATTTTATCAAAATGCTGTTGTGCAAGTATTTCTGTTGGTGCCATTATTGCTGCTTGAAATCCAGATGTAACTGAAGCAAGCATCGCAATTACTGCCACAATCGTCTTTCCAGAACCAACATCCCCTTGTAGAAGCCGGTTCATATGTTTTTCAGAAGACATATCTGACAATATTTCTTCAACAACCCTTGACTGAGCATTGGTCAAATCGAATTTCAAATTAGCAATAAAATCTGCAATAAATTTCTTATCATATGTCTGTTTCAAACCAAATTGTTCATCGCTATTTTTACGAGCAATTTCTTGAATACCACATTGAAATAAGAAAAATTCTCTAAATTTAGCACTACGCCTGGCGTCTTCATTTATTTCTTCATTTTCAGGAAAGTGCATTCCCTTAACAATATCATGGTCATTTAGTAAATGATATTTTTCTCTAATATGGGATGGAATCAGGGTTGTAATTTGATCTCCATAATTTTCATATGCTTGCTTGATTAATCCAATCAGAGTCTTTTGATGAATATTCTTATTTACAGAATAAACTGATTCTAGGCCAGAGTCGTTTACTGATGAACTTGTTATTACCTTCATACCAACAAGTGAACGGCTGTTTTCATCCCATTTTCCATAAACTGATGTCGCTTCGCCAGTCATAAATTTATCCTTCAACCAAGGTTGATTAAAAATTGTAATCATAACTGACTCGTTTTCCACTAAAACTCTGACATTTAATCTTGTTTTTTTATATCCAAATCTCGAGACCACCGGATCACTAGCTACTATTCCTTTGATCAAAATTTTTTCTTGATCTAACGCTTCATCTAGCGACTTAACTTCCATATCCTCATATCTAAAAGGAAAATAGAAAAGTAAATCATAAATATTTGTTATTCCAAGTGATTGGAGTGCCTGAACTCTCTTGGGACCAACACCAGAAAGCGATGTAATAGGTATATCTATTAATTCCACTTTACTATCCTCCCTTTATCTAAAAATGAAAATACACCTAATTCAACTGAATTAGATGTATCTAATTATTCCACTGAAACTAAATATTGATAGACTGGTTGTCCACCATTATGAATTTCTAATTCTAAATCAGGATATTTTGAAGTAATATACTCTTCAATATGCTTGGCTCCTTCTTCAGAACCGTCCTCACCAACTAAGATAGTGATAACTTCACTTTCTTCATCAATCATGATATCTAGCATTTTTTCTGTAGCTTCAATAATATCTTCATTATCAATGACAATCTTGCCATCAACGATACCCATGAAGTGACCATTAGTAATCTTAATACCATCAATTTCAGTATCTCTAATTGCCTGAGTAACTTGTCCACTCTTAACAGTAGCCAAGGCTTCTGTCATATTTTCTTTGTTCTCATCAAGGTCACCTTCTGGATTAAACGAGAACATAGCAGTCATTCCTTGTGATATGGTCTTAGATTCTACTACTACTACGGGAATATCAACTAAATCAACTGCTTGTTTAGCAGCCATAACTATATTTCCATTGTTTGGTAAAATGATAGCTTTCTTGGCTTTTGAAGCATTCAACACATCTACAAAATCATTTGTAGAAGGATTCATAGTTTGACCACCATTAATTACATGAGTTACTCCTAAACTTTCAAATAACTCAGTAATTCCTGCACCTGAAGAAACAGTAATTACTGCAAAATCTACTTCTTTTGGTTTTTCAGCAGTTTCTTTTTCTGGTTCCACTTCATCTTCTTCAATAATATTTTCATGTTGTATCTTCATATTATCAATTTTAATTTTTACTAGTGAACCAAACTTGTGTCCTTCTTCCCAAACTTTGTAAGGATAGTTTGTATGTACATGAACTTTAATAACTTCGTCATCAGATACAACTAACAACGAATCACCAATTTCATTTAGATCATTTCTCATTTTTTCATAGTCAAATTTTTCATCAGTAGTTGCACCTTCGCCTAATTCAACCATCATTTCAGTACAGTAACCATGTTCGATATCATCTGTATCAAACTTACCTTGAACTGATTGATGATGAGTAGCATTGACCATTTCGTCCATTTCAACCTCATCAGGTTGATAAACGTCTTCACCTGCAATACCTGAAAGTCCTTCTAGAAATCCTTCATAAATAAAAGTAAGACCTTGTCCACCAGAGTCCACAACCCCTACTTCTTTAAGAACAGGTAAAAGAGACGGTGTTTGTTCAAGACCGTCTTTTGCTCCGGCAACTAAGGCACTCATAACTTCAACAGTATCATTTGTTTCATTTGCCTTTTTCATTCCATATTCAGAAGCAACTCGAGCAACTGTCAAAATTGTACCTTCAACTGGTTTCATAACTGCCTTATATGCAGTTTTTACTCCGTTATCAAAGGCTTGAGCCAAATCCATAGCACTCAAATTTTCTTTATCTTCAATACTTTTTGAGAAACCACGGAATAATTGTGAAGTAATAACCCCAGAATTACCACGAGCTCCCATTAATAGTCCCTTAGCAAGAGCTTTACCTAAAGTACCTACATGATTACTAGTTGATTCATTAACAGCCTTAAAACCACTCTTAATGGTCAAACTCATATTTGTTCCTGTATCCCCATCGGGAACTGGGAAAACATTTAGTGAATTAACAAACTTTGCATTCTTTTCCAATCGATGAGAAGCAACACGTACCATGTCAGAAAACTCATCTCTGGTAATTAACTCTTTACTCAAAATACATCCTCCACAAATAGGTTGGTAAGTATATTAACCAATGTCATCTAGTACTTTAATACCCTGAACATACACATTGATGGAACCAGCAGGTGTTCCCAACATTGATTCCAAATTATATTTAACTTTTTCTTTTAAATTTTTAGCTACTTCAGATATTTTAATTCCATAACCAACAATTACATAAACATCTACAGATAATTTATCGTTTTCTTGAGATATAACAACCCCACGTGAATAATCTTCACGATTCAAAATTGTGTTCATACCATCTCGTAATTGATGTTTACTTGCCATTCCAACAATTCCATATATATCAGAAGCTGCTCCACCGACTATAGTAGCAACAGTATTTGTTGAAATATCAATCTTACCATTTTTTGTATTAATAGTAACAGTCATTTTTAGATCCTCCTATTTACACTATGGATCAAAGTTATAAACAATAAAATTTTATCATAGCCACATTTCTAATAAAAGTTTTTACATCAATATATTTAGTCTATTGCAAGAAAGAATTAGATATGGTAAGTTATTTAGGTGATATTTTAAAAGAAAACATGTAGCCAAAGGAGGGTCGGTCCCATGGCAAAAGATATTATTACAGGCCGTAAGACTGCGTTCGGTAACAAACGTTCTCACGCTCTTAATTCATCAAAACGTTCTTGGAAGCCAAATTTGCAAAAAGTTCGTATTCTTGTAAATGGTAAGCCTAAACGCGTTTGGGTTTCAACTAGAGCTTTGAAATCTGGAAAAGTTACTCGAGTATAGTTAAAAAGACTAACAACTTAGTTGTTAGTCTTTTTTTTGTCTCTAGATTGAATAACGGCAACAACGCCACTATCAAAACTATAATGAATTTTATTACTCACAAACTCGTTACTAGCCCAACTTATTGGATGATCACTATTAAAATTCGAAAGTTTGTATTTAGCGTCTAAAATACTTAAATTATCGACAGCACCCAAGCCGACAAATCCGATATATTTCATATTTTCTTCTTTAGTGACTGTATAAGAACCTGGTCTTCTAAATTCAATTGTATTAGTATTCGAAACAAATTTTATCTTATCAAAGAATGAATCAAATCTTTCGTCAAATGGAAGAAACAAATTAACTAAGAAATGGTCAATTCTACCACTTGTTACACCATAAATATAATACTCGTCAGCATTATATTTCTCATTTGCAATTAGCATAACTAATTCCGAATCAGTGTCATCTTTTTCGGGAGGATATTGGTGAACATCATTTACTTTACTTTCAATAAGTTCCCTATCAGCTTGATCGATAGAATCAAAATCTCCTACTGCAAGATCTGGAGTTATTCCATGTTGAAGTAAATACAGATTTCCCCTATCAGCTCCTGCCCAATAACCAGGAATGTCCTTGGGATTATCTACAAAATCTTGTGGGTAATCCTCTGAAGGTCCACCTAAAAGAATATTTACTCTGACCATTAGCCAGCGATAATCTTTCTTAAACCTTCTAGTCTGTCACCAAATCCAGGTTCACCATTATATAAGTATGATCCAGCAACAAATATATCAGCACCGGCTTCAGCACAAGGTACTATTGTCTTATCATTTATTCCACCATCAACTTCAATTAGGAAGTTTGCATCGGCTGAAGTTTGGCGTAATTGATCTAATTTTTGAACTTTATTAGCCATACTTGTGATAAACTTTTGTCCACCAAATCCTGGATTTACTGTCATAACTAGAATTTGATCTAAAATAGGAAACATCCATTTTACAGCTTCAATTGGTGTTCCAGGATTAATAACAATTCCAGACTTAACACCATAACTCTTGATCAATTCAACTGATCTATAAGCATGTTGAGAACTCTCGGCATGAATCATAATTGTGTCTGCACCAGCATCAACAAGGTCTTTAATATATTCATCTGGATTATCAATCATCAAATGAATATCTAAAGGTTTATCTGTAACTCGTTTCATACCAGCAACTACTTCTGGACTAAATGACATATTTGGTACAAAATGACCATCCATAATATCAATATGGAATACGTCTGCACCAGCTTTATCAGCCATTTGTACATCTTCTTTTAAGTTCATAATATCAGCTGCCAAAATTGAAGGAGCTATTAATTTTTCAGTCATAATTCACCTCATCAGTATCTTTTTTTTGTGTTTCTAATTTCATTTAAAAAGTATAAATAATTTTTATATCTACTTTTAATAATTGTACCCTTTTCTACTTGATCTTTTACAGCACAGTTTGGTTCATTAAAGTGCATACATCCCCTGAATTGGCATAAATGGCTATATTTAACCATTTCAGGGAACAAAGTAGGTAATTCATCTTCATCAATATCTATTAGCTCTAATGATGAAAATCCGGGAGTATCAGCGACTAGCCCACCCGCTATATCAAATAGTGAAACTTGACGTGTTGTATGTTTACCTCGACTCAAAGCTTTAGAAATCTCAGCAGTAGCAAGAGCCAATTCAGGATCTATATAATTTAAAATCGTAGACTTTCCTGCACCAGACTGACCGGTAAAAACTGTTGTTTTATCTAAAAAATATCCTTTTAGTCTATTAATTTGCTCTGGGCTGTAACACTCACGATCTGTAAATGTCACATAATCTGCCTCATGATAACTTTCGATAATCTGTTTCAATTTTTCATACGACTCATCTGACAATAGATCAGTCTTAGTCAAATAAATGAGTGGTTGAATGTTGTTATGTTCAATATTCAATAAAATTTTATCTAATAGATTACTAGAAAAATTTGGTTCTACTGCAGATGTGACAACTATAGCTTGATCAACGTTAGCAATGGGCGGCCGCACCAGACTATTTTTTCTATCTTCAACTTCTAAGATATATCCTAGCTCATCATTTTTTTCAAACTTTACATGATCACCAACAACAGGTTTTATATTTCTCTTTCTGAAATTTCCTCTGGCTCTGGTTCTAATTAATTCATTAGTTCCATCTTCCAAAACATCGTAAAAACCACTTATTGATTTTAAAATTCTTCCTGTTTTTTCCATACGTTATCCATTAACCGATCCATTCATAATTGATTGACCATCCCTAACAACAGAATATGTTCCAGTTTCTCCTGATTTTAAATTAAAACTCAAAGTAACACTAGTATCAGAAGAAATCGCCATTGTACGGTAAGGAGAATTATTATCGTGATTATTATCATTTATATAAATTGCAATATTGTTACTTCCACCAGATTCACCAGAATAAGGAATATTGATAGTTTTATTTACAGTTGATACTGCTGATGTATCTTTACCCTTAGAAACTACAACTGTGACTGTTGAACCTTGATTAATAGTAGCATTTGCTGAAGGACTCTGGCTAATTATTGTTCCATTTTCAACAGTATCTGAATAATCATAAGTTACATTCAAATTAATACCAGCATATTCTGCGTATGATTGTGCCGAAGATAATGTTGATCCAACTAAATTCTTTAATGTTATCGTTTCAACTGTCTTAGCTGAAGATTTAGCAATCGTAATAGTTAGACTCTTATCTTTAGGTTTAACTTTTGTTCCTGATTTGATACTCTGTTTAACTATTTCTCCGGCATTATATTCCAATGTAGTTACATATTTTTTCTTAATTTTAAAACCACGTTTAGTCAAATTGTCTGAAACATCATCGTAGTCTTTTCCTACTAAATTAGGCATTTTATAGAACTTGGCACCTAAACTAACTATCAAATCTACGCTAGAATTATTTTTCAGTTTGACGCCTTTTGCAGGTATGGTTTTAATTACATGACCAGCCTCAATAGTGTCACTGTTCTCTTTTTGAACTTGACCTACTTTCAAATTAGAAGCACTTAGCATAACTTTAGACTGCTTAAGTGTGAGGTTTTGAATATCTGGAATACTTGTTTCTTGATTAGACCTAGACAACATAAATATCCCAAATATTAAAATAATTGCTGCAATAATACCTGATACAATCGCTAGTTTTTTACGCCTAGATAATCCATTTTCAGGTTTATCCTTGGTCAAACTACTTAATTCTTTAGTATCTAAAACTTTAGTTTCATTCAAATCTTCAGTTTCTACAGGAATGAATTTTGGTTCATTTGCTCTTTCCGGAGAAAGGCAAGTTTTCAAATCCTCAGACATTTCTTTTACTGATTGATATCTTTGTTTAGGATCCTTAGTAGTTGCTTTTAGGACAATATTTTCCAGTACCTGTGGAATATTAGGATCAAAGCTTCTAAGATTAGGAATACTATCTTTGGAGTGCTTTAAAGCAACAGAAACAGCTGTATCACCAGTAAAAGGAACTTTTTTAGTTAACATTTCATATAAAATAATTCCCATTGCATAAATATCAGATAACTCAGTTGCGGAACCACCTCTTATTTGCTCTGGAGACATGTAGTGTACCGAACCAACCAACGAATTAGTTCTGGTGATTGATCTATCACTTAAAGCCAATGCAATACCAAAATCCGAAACTTTCACTTGAACAGGATCTTTTGAAGTATCAACAAGAATGTTTTCTGGTTTCAAATCTCTATGGATAATTCCATGACTATGAGCTTCAGAAACAGCATCTGCTATCTGCTCCATAATATCGACTACTTCATGATAAGGAATAGGATAATTTTGTTGAATATACTTTTTCAGATTAGGGCCTTCAACATAATCAATAATGATATATTGAATTCCCTTTTCAGTAGTACCAACATCCAAAACATTAACAATATTAGGACTGGATAATTCGCTAGTTGCTTTTGCTTCTCTCCTGAATCTTCTTTTAACAGCTTCATCATCTTGCAAATCATATCTTAGAGCTTTAAGTGCCACTTGTTTGTTTAATTTAGTGTCGTTTACTAAATAAACATTTGCCATACCACCTTCACCGAGAGTACGAATAATTTCATAGCGACCGCTAATCAATGCACCTTTATCCATTATTAGTTACCCCCTTGTCAGAAGTAATTAATAATGCAGTTATATTATCGTT
The DNA here is from genome assembly GCF_002762335.1 of Companilactobacillus metriopterae. Taxonomy (NCBI): domain Bacteria; kingdom Bacillati; phylum Bacillota; class Bacilli; order Lactobacillales; family Lactobacillaceae; genus Companilactobacillus; species Companilactobacillus metriopterae. The sequence continues at coordinate 1,155,826 of NZ_CP024610.1, forward strand.
ACCACCGGCTTTATTAGCCATTTTTATTAATTTTTGACACTTAGTTTCCAGAGTTCCTTTTGATGATAAAATTTTTGTGATTTGTTCTGGATTGACCATATTGGTCAATCCATCTGTACAAAGCATCACAATGGCATCATCAGGAATCTCGAAATCTTTTACTCTAGGTTGAACTGTCTGGGAAACACCCAAAGTTTGAGTAATGATATTTTTTTGAGGATGATTTTCAGCTTCTTCTTCACTTATTTGTCCAGTTTCAAGTAACTCATGGACTAAAGAATGATCAACACTTAATTGTTCTAATTTATTTTCATATAAAACATAACATCTTGAATCTCCGACATTTACAACAAGCATTTTTCCGTCAACGAAGAATACCCCTACCATGGTTGTTCCCATGCCATATAAATCTTCAAACTGATTTGATACAGAAACAATACGGTCATTTTCTCGGCTAAGTTCAGCCAATATCCATTCACGAATAGAATCAGCGGTGTCTAATTTTGTATCTTCAAAGGCATTTCCTAAATGAGAAACAGCCATATCAGATGCAACATCACCACCACGATGTCCACCCATACCATCAGCGACAATACCAAATATAATGTCTTTTTTATTTTTAAAGACATTTACATAATCTTGGTTATTTTCTCTCTGCTTTCCTACATCGGTTAAAAATGCATATTTCATATTAGTTCTCCATTATTGTTTTTTGACAAAACTTGCAATAAAAAATCCATCCGTAAAGTAATCATCTGGGAATAATTTCTTAGGATTATCGGCTTTTTCTTCTAGCTCGAAATTAGGATTATTTGCTAAAAACATTTCAACAACATCCCCATTCTCTTCATTATCGAATGTACATGTGCTAAATACAAGCTTTCCATTAACTTTTAATAAACTAGAAACATTATCCAAAATATCTAATTGAATTTTTTGTAAATTATCCAAATCTTCCTGTGTTCTAAAATATCTTAATTCAGGTTTACGTCTAATTAACCCCAATCCTGAACAGGGAGCATCAACTAAAATACGATCAAATGACTCGTTGTCAAATTCATCTGGTGATTTTCTGGCATCAAGTGCTTTAGTCTCTACTACGTCACTATAGCCCAATCTTTCAGCATTCTCTCGAATCAATTTTGTTTTATTTTTGTGAATGTCTAGAGCAATTACTTTACCTGTGGTTAAGTAACTAGCAATATGGGTAGTTTTACCACCAGGAGCAGCACATGAGTCTAGAACTATACTATCTTCTTTGACATCTAAAAATGGAGCTACCATCATTGAGCTTTCATCTTGGATAGTGAATAAACCTTGTTGAAATTCAGAAGTTATAACTAAATTTCCACTCTTCACAACTAATCCTTGCTCAGATAATTTACTATCATGCACATCAAAATTTTGATCTTCTAATCTTTGTTTTAATTCTTCACGAGAAATTCTACTTATATTGACTCTTATTGATATATCTGAAGGCACATTAATTGTTTTTAGAATGCTTAGTGTTTTATCCATTCCAAATTGACTAATAAAAAGATTAACTAGCCAAACTGGGACACTATATACAATAGATAGTGACTCTGGAGAATTATCAGAAGGTAGCTCTCTACTTCCATTTCTCTGGTAGCTTCTTAAAACACCGGTCACAAATTTACCGACGCCAGTTCTTCCAAATTGTTTAGCAACATTAACTGATTCATTCAACACAGCGTGATCAGGAACTTTATCTAAATACTCCATTTGATAGATGGCAGTTAACAATAAAGTATTAATCCATCTATCAACTACTCGACCTTTTATATATGGCTCTAGTTGGTATTCCAAAGTTAACTTATGTTGTAAAACTCCGTAGACAATATTTGTCATCAATCGAGAATCAACGTTAGTTAACTCATATTTGTTTAATAGGTTATTGATTTCAATATTTGAAAATGCCTGATTGTATATGACTCTATTTAGTGCCTCTACTGCTACCGCACGAGGATTAGTTTTCATAGATGATTTGTTGTCCTTCTTTTAATTTGTTACCTACACCATTGATAAAGTTAGAAATATCCATAACTTTTTTTCCAGATGGTTGAATAGATTTGATTGACAAACCTTGTTTATCACCAGCAACCAAAATAAACTCCTTTTTGGAAATTTTATATACAGTTCCTGGATTTTGATCAGTTGATATTTCTACAACTTCACTCTTATAAATTTTTGTACGTTCACCATTGAAGTTAACCCATGAACCTGGCTCTGGACTCAATGCTCGAATTTGATTAAATAATTCCATAGCAGATTTTGAAAAGTCCAGATGTTCTTGTTCTTTACTTATTGTTGGCGAGAATACCACTTCATCTTCATTTTGCTGAATTGGGGTGATTTCATTATTCTCTAATTTGGGCAATGTGTCTAATAGTAAATCTCGACCTAAAATAGCTAATTTTTCAAATAAACTACCATTATCATCTTGGTCAGTAATATGAAGTTCTTTTTGAGAAATGATATCTCCTGCATCCATTTTTTTAACCATATACATAATTGTAATTCCGGTTTTTTTATCGCCATTAAGTAATGAATACTGAATTGGAGCTCCTCCACGATACTTAGGCAATAAAGAACCATGCACATTAATTGCACCAATTTTAGCTGCTTCTAAGAAAGAAGTTGGTAAAAATTGTCCATATGCGGCTGTAATTATAAAATCAGGATTCATAGCTATCAGTTTTTTTAGTTCATCACTACCTGATAATTTTTCAGGTTGAAAAACTTTTATACCATTAAGTTCAGCTAATTCTTTTACTGGACTTTTTTGTAAAACTTGTTTTCTTCCCACTGGTTTATCTGGTTGAGTAACTACTCCCAGAATATTATATTTATCTGCATCAATTATACCCTTTAGGACTGTTCTAGCCAGTTCTGGAGTTCCTAAGAAGATTACACTACTTGACATTAAAATTACCTCTTAATCTATATGTTGTGGTTCATTATCAATTGCTATTGAGAAACCTTTTTTTGTCTCAGCTTGAGTGTCACTTAAAATTTCTAATAACCGTTTATGAAAATTATCTTCATGTTTATATTTTACAATAATTTGATAATAATATTTATTTTGTTTTCTAGCTATCATTGTAGGACTTGGTCCCAAAATGATGGCCTCTTCCGATAGTGAGTCTACAAGTTGTCTCTTCAATGAGTAAGCCATCTTTAATGCCTGACCTTCAGACTCATGAGAAACACTTAATAATGTAGTGAAATAATACGGAGTGTAATTACCCTGATGGCGTATATACATCTCTTTTTTATAGAAACTATCAAAGTCTTGTTTCGCAGCTTCCTTAATTGCGTAATGATCAGGATTATAGGTTTGAATAATAACTCGACCTTTTTTTTCTGCTCGACCAGATCTACCACTCACTTGAGTAATTAGTTGGAAAGTTCTTTCACTAGCACGGTAATCCGACAGACTCAAAATTGTATCCGCATTGATAACACCTACCAGCGTAACATTAGGAAAATCCAATCCTTTTGCAATCATTTGAGTTCCAATTAAAATGTCAGCATTCTGACTTTCAAATTCCCTCAATAACTTGGCATGTGCTCCCTTTTTACTTGTAGTATCAATGTCCATGCGTAAAGTTTTAGCATCGGGAAACATATCATTTATTTGTTGTTCTACGTTTTGTGTTCCAGTACCGTAAAATCCTATCTTGTCACTATGGCAATTAGGGCATTCATCCAGAACGTTTTCTTCATGACCGCAATAATGACACTTCATTCTTTGGATATCCTTATGGTAGGTCAAAGATACTTCACAATTAGGGCATTTTAAAACAAATCCACATTCACGACACATCAAAAATGAGGAATATCCACGTCTATTTAGGAGTAATATTGCCTGTTCCTTCCTAGATAATATTTCATCTAATTGTGTCTTTAATGCATTAGAAATGTCACCTGAAACAGCTGCATTATCGCTATCACGCATATCTACAATTTTAACTTCTGGTAAATCATGATCGTTAAATCGGCGTTTCAATTCTATTAGTTTATAAACACCTTTTTGTGCTCTTGCACGAGACTCTAAACTAGGAGTTGCACTACCTAAGACAACTGGACAATTATGATACTTAGATCGCCATTGGGTAACATCTTTTGCATTATATCTAGGATTATCATCTTGCTTATAACTAGCTTCATGCTCTTCATCAATTATAATTAGTCCAAGATTTTTTAGTGGTGCAAAAACTGCACTTCTTGCACCGACAACTACATTCACTGATCCGTTTTCAATACGAGTCCACTCGTCATATCTTTCACCGCTTGAAAGTCCACTATGTAAAACAGCTACTTGATCACCAAATCTTGAAGAAACCCTATTAACCATCTGAGGAGTTAGCGATATCTCAGGAACTAACATCAACGCAGTTCTACCTTCTTTTAATGCTTCATCAATTGTTTGCAAATATATTTCAGTCTTACCACTACCAGTAACACCTTGTATTAAAAAGGTTTCAGCATTTTGCTGATTGATAGAATTATTTATTTGTTTTACAGCATTTAACTGTTCATTTGTTAATTCTAATTTTTGAGTAGTAGCATTTTTTAGATCCGTTGGTTTTCTGAGTTTTGTAACTTCAATAATATCTATTAATTTGATCTTTTGTAGTGCTTTAATAGCTGGTCGAGATATTCCCATTGATTCCAAACTACTAATTTCAAACGTGTTTTTTTCATAATTTGAAATAAGAAATTCTAATAACTTTCTCTGTGAAGTAGCATTCTTTTTCAAACTATCTTCTGTTTCCAGTAAATGGTGCTTATCAACTTTAATTTGAATAGCTTGTCGTTTAATTTGTTTAGCACGATTTTTTACTGAAGTTAAAATTTCAATTTTTTTAGATTCAAGTAGTCTTTGAATTTCTTCAATCAAAGAATTATCTATATCATTGTTTAATTCTAAACTAGTTTTATTATCTAATAATTTAGTAACTTCCGGATCATTTTCAAATCCTTGTGCTGGGACTGCAGAACGAATATATTTAGCTCTTAAAAGATTAGGTAACATTATTTGTAAACATGATATTTGAAAAGAATATGTTAAATCAGCTAACCAAGACGACATTTCTAACATTTCTTTGGATAAAACAGGATTCAAGTCAATTACCCTTACGATTTCTTTTAGTTTTCCACTGTAATCACTTGTCTCAGTGACATCCAGAACAAAACCCTGAACCTGTCGCTTACCTCTTCCAAAAGGAACCTCAACTCTAACACCGGGTTCAACGACTGCCAGTAGTTCCGTAGGTATTTCGTATTCAAATGGTCTGTTAGTTTGCATAGTCGGGACATCAACAATAACTTTTGCTACTGGCATTTAATTCAGCTCCTTTGTAAAAAAAAATCCCTCACTATTATCTCATTCGACAATATGTGAAGGCCTAATAAACTTATTCTTCTCGTTTTGCTTCTTCAATTTTTTCTGCTTCTTTTTCTAGCAAGATTGAATCTGGATCAATTTCAATTTTGTCATCAGCAATTTCTTCGAATGCACGTCCAATTGTTCTTGGTGATTTATAATCGTTTAACAACTCAATATCACCGTTCTCTAATTCATGTGCTCTCTTAGCTGCAAGAACTGCTAGAGAATATCTTGAACCAACTCGTTCTAGTAATGTATCAATAGATGGGTGAATAATCATATTTAATTATCTCCTATAATTTTTTTATATTTATCAATAACTCTTGGTACTCTTAAGTGTTCACTACGAATAATTTCTTCGATTTTTTCTACAGCCAAAGGAATTTCATCATTAACCACAGCATAGTCATAGTGCTTCATCATTTCAATCTCACTTTTTGCTGTTTCCATTCTTCTATCTATTGTAGCAGAATCATCTGTTCCACGACCTGTTATACGATCCCTAAGTGAAGAAAGATCTGGTGGTGTTAGGAATATATAAACTCCATCAGGCATCTTTTCTCTAACTTGCATAGCACCGTTAACTTCTATCTCTAGGAGTACATCGATACCGGCTTGTAGTTTCTCGTTAACATATTTTAATGGTGTTCCGTAGTAATTACCAACGTAATTAGCATACTCCAACATGCCATCATTTTTTATCTCATTTTCAAATTCTTCTTTTGTTCTAAAGTAATAGTCAACACCATCTTGTTCACCAGGTCTCATATTTCTAGTAGTCATTGAGATTGAATAATCGAATTGAACAGATGATTTTTCTAACATAGCTTGTCTAACTGTACCTTTGCCGACACCTGAAGGTCCAGACAAAACTATCAACATTCCTTTTGATGACATTTTTTTCCCTACTTATATTTATTATGTTATATATCATGCAATAAAAACACTAATTTTTCAAGGACTAAAGACCTTTGAAAAAAGTTATTAAGAAAATCTAAAGGTAAATTTGCGTATACGAACAATCGTTCGTATACTGTGGATACACAAACAAATGTTCGGGGGATATAAATAATGCAAATGAAACAACCTACAACTATGAGCTTTGCAAAGAACATAATTTCTAGTACAACTAACTTTATCGACAAAACTTTAGACTTCAATCTAAACTTTGATGACAATAATCTAAAACAAATGCCAGCAGAACAAATTGAAATATTTGCTCAACAAAGTTTTTCTAATGGATATAATGTTTTGATTACTTTCACAAATAATCAAAAGATAACTGGCCAAATTACAAAGAAAATTAACGAGAGAAAATTTATTTTAACTAATAAATCTAGTAATTTGCTACAAATTTTAGATTTAGAAATGGTTAAGTCAATTAATCTAATCTAATTTTTTTCGTTCATCTTTTGCTAAGTTCAACAACTCTTCAGCATGTTCCTTAGTTACATCCGTGATTTTAGTCCCAGCAAGCATCAATGAAATAGCGTCAATCCTCTCAGGATCGTCTAATAATGAAACTCTAGTTTGAGTTTTATTACTGACGGTCTCTTTTTTTATCAAAAATTGTTTATCTGACATTGCAGCAACTTGTGGTAAATGTGTGATACATAGAACTTGAACTGACTGAGAAACTGTATATATTTTATCACCAATTGACTGTGCAACTTTACCACTTACACCAGTATCAATTTCATCAAAAATAATTGTTTCTACATTCATCTTAGTTGCAAGGATAGTTTCAAATGCAAGAATCACACGAGACAATTCACCACCTGAAGCAACCTTTACCAATGGTTTAAAATCTTCTCCAACATTAGTTTTTAGTTCAAAACTAACCAGATCCAGACCATTGTTATTAATCTGACTGTCTTTTAATCTTTCAAATTTCACTTTGAATCGTGCATTTTTCATTTGTAATTCTACAAACTGTGAATTAATAGATTTTTCTATTTTTTTGGCAGTTTGCTTACGTAATTCAGATATTCTTTCAGCATCTGAAATTAACTTTCTTTCTTTTTTAGATAAATCTTCCTTGAGTTCATCTAAATTACGATCTCCTAAATCCAACTGAGACAATTCTTCATGTGCAGATTGTCCATATTGAATTATTTCATCTAAAGTAGGACCATACTTTTTCTTTAATTCATCAATAGCTAATAATCTTTTTTGAATTTCCTCTAAACGAGATTCATCAAAGTCTAAACTATCAATCAAATTAGAGATTGTTGTCAGATCATCTTGCAACTGGTAGTATGCACCATCTAAAGATTGAAATAAACTAGAGTATTCTCTATCTAATTCACTAATAGATTCAACATTTGATCTGACAGTTCCTAGCGTATCAACTGTACCTACATTATTTTCAGAAAGTAGCTGATAACTTTCATTTAAAGCGTTGCTGATTCTTTCGAAATTTGAAAGACGATTCTTTTCTTCATCTAAGGTTACGTCTTCATTTTCTTTCAAATTTGCACCATCAATTTCTTCAATTTGAAATTTCAACATATCAATTCTTTGTGCAACACTTTGTGCATTCTTTTGAAGCAAATCTAGTTTTGCTTTCTGCTTATTATATTCTGAATAACTGACTTGATAATCTTCCAGTTGTTTAACCAAATCATCATCATTATATCTGTCTAAAATTGTTATGTGATTATCTTCAGTAAGAAGTTCTTGTTGTTGATTTTGGCCGTGAATCTCTACTAAAAACTTTCCAATATTTCTTAGTGAATTAGTGTTTACTAAAACTCCATTTATATGACAAACATTGCGCCCTTTGTGGTTTATTTCTCGATCAATTATAATGCTATTGTCATCATGCTCAATACCCATTTCATCCAAGATAGACAATGATGGATTGTTCTTAGAAATATCAAATAATCCCTGTACTTTAAGAGATTCTTCACCTGTACGAATGAAATCTGTCGACGATCTATTACCAACAATCAATCCTAAAGCATCAATTATAATTGACTTACCAGCACCAGTTTCCCCTGTTAGAGAAGTCATACCAGTATCGAAATTGATTTTCAATTCACTAATAATTGCAAAATTATTAATGATTAACTCTTTTAACATAAATACACCCTACTTCAAATCAGAATAAGCTCGTTCCATTGTATCTTCGATTGATACTGATTCTGAGATAGAACCTTCTACCTCAGATTCTGGTTTTTGAATTTCCATAAGAAACTCAATATTACCTTCTCCACCCTTAATTGGTGAAAAATCTAATCCTTCTACAAGAAATCCTGTCTTCTTTGCAAATTCGGTAATTTTCTCTAAAACCATTTTATGAACTTTTGAATCTCTAACAATTCCATGTTTTCCAACATTTTCAGGACCAGCTTCAAATTGTGGCTTAATTAAACATACAGCATGTGCACCTGTCTCGATAATTTCAAACATTGGTGGCAATATTAATTCAAGTGAGATAAAAGAAACGTCAGTCATTGCAAAGTTTGGACGTCCTTGATCAAAATCATCTGGTTTACTATATCGAAAATTAACTCGTTCCATAACTATAACACGTTCATCACTTCTAAGTTTCCAAGCTAATTGGTTATATCCTACGTCTAGTGCATAAACTTTTTTTGCTCCATTTTGTAATGCAACATCGGTGAATCCACCGGTTGACGATCCGATATCCAAACAAGTTTTGTCAGTTAAATCGATATTAAAGGATTCTAAGGCCTTTTCTAACTTATACCCACCACGACTAACGTATTTACTATGAGCACCTTCAACAACATGTAGAATGGTTTCTTCATCAATTTTTTCTCCGGGCTTATCATATCTTAAATTATCTTGATCATATACTTGCCCAGCCATTACAGATCTTTTAGCCTGTTCACGTGATTCAAAAAAATTCTGTTCTACAAGTAAAACATCAACCCTTTTTTTAGCCAAAAATATATCTCCTACTATTTAAAATAATCTAAAAAACTAACTAATAGATTCTTATCAAATTTTTCTTCTTTTAAGACAGCGTTTAAAGCATCTTTTACATATTCAGATAACAGATCTTCACTTTCATTGATACCTAATAAATTGGGAAAAGTATTCTTATTTTGATCTTCACCATTTTGAAAATCATCTATATCATCCTTTATCTGAAAAGCTAACCCAATTTTCTTTGCATACTCTACCAAATTAATAGATAGCGAGTGATCAGCTGTAGTTGCTCCCATAGTCACAGATGCAACAATCAGATCACCAGTCTTCTCATTATGAAGTTCTACTAATTCATCAAAACTGAGTTTTTTGTTCTCACTATCCATATCTTTTACTTGACCTGCAACCATTCCCATAGGACCTGCATTATGTGAAAGGACACGAATAGCCGCCATACGACGACTTGCATCTAGCTTAGATTTGGATATCCAATAAAATGCTTGAGTCAATAATGCATCCCCTGCAAGTACCGCAATTGCTGCGTTAAATTTTTTATGAACAGTGGGTTTACCACGTCTAATATCTGAGTTATCCATTTCAGGCAGGTCATCATGAATTAGTGAGTATGTATGGATTAACTCTATTGCACCTGCAAGATCAAAATATTCGTTGAGATTTTCAAACTTAATACCAGAAGAGTAAACAGTTGCAAGCATCAACATAGGACGAACTCTTTTACCACCTGAATTAACGGCATACAACATAGCTTCACGCAAATCAGGTTGTGTTACATCTTTTGTAATTTGGCTATTCAAATATTCATTAAAACTTGGTAGTAATTTATCTCTAAACTCTAAAAAGTTAGTAATTTCCATTTTAGTCCTCTTTTGTAGTGATTTCTGGCATGTCTTTTAGTGTGCCATCTTCGCTCATAACCTTAGTTACTGTTGCTTCTGCTTGATCCAAAGTTGATTGTAGTTCTTTGCTCAAATCTATACCTTTTTTAAAATTGTTCATTGCCTCTTCTAAAGGAACATTTCCCTCTTCAAGATTTTTAACAATATCTTCAAGTTCAGTTAGATTTTCTTCAAATGTCTTTTTCTTTTCAACCATGTTTTAGTCCTCTTCTACTGAAATAATTTCAGTTTTAGCATTACCGTCTATAAATTTTAAATTCAACTCATTACCAACTTCAACTTGCTTAACCGAAGTAATGATATTTTGATCTTTATCTGTAGAAATTGTATATCCTCTTGTTAGTGTCTTCAAGGGACTCAATGAATCAAGTGAGGCAATATCCCCTGCAAATTTGTTTTTTTGTAAATTAATTAATCTATTAACCGAGCTAATCATATTTTGCTTACTGTTTAAAATTAATTGGCGATTTTTTTCAATATCATTAAGTGGTGTTTGATTTTTTAAACGAACATCTAACAAGTTTGTTCTTTCTTTATTGTTTCGAATTTTCTCCGAAACATTCTGACTTAAACGTTTAATTAAACTATCAAGTTTCTGTAGATATACTTCATATATTCTTTCAGGATGCTTCAGAAATACGCTTTGAGAGCTTCTGTCCAATAACTGCTGTTTTGATTTGATTAATCTTGTTTCACTATTAAATAATCTTGATTTCAAATCATTAATCTGACTTAATAGTTCAATCAATTCTGGAGTTGCTATTTCAGCTGCGGCTGTTGGTGTTGCTGCTCTAACGTCTGCAACAAGATCTGCAATTGTAGTGTCTGTTTCATGTCCAACAGAAGAAATAACTGGTATATCACTGTCCAGAATGGCCCTTGCAACTCTTTCGTCATTGAATGGTGCTAGATCTTCTATAGATCCTCCACCACGACCGATGATAATCGTATCAAAATTGCCATCTTCTTTTATATGCTGCAACTGACTTACGATGGTGTCTGCTGCATTATCTCCTTGAACCTGTGCTGGGTACAAGATTATTTGTACTATTGGAAATCGACGATGTGTAGTCGTCATAATATCATGGATAACAGCACCAGATTGACTGGTTACAACCGCTATCCTACGAGGAAATTGTGATATTTCTTTCTTAGGAAGGTTGAAAACTCCTTCTTCTAAAAGTTTTTTATTTAATTTTTCCAATTCTAGATAATATTTACCTAAACCGTCAGGTTGCATTGAATCAACATATATCTGATAAGTTCCACCAGGTTCATATAGTGAAATACGTCCCTCAACAAGAACCTTCATACCTTCTTCTGGTTCAAAATTTAACTTAGCAAAACTATTTTTAAACATTATCGCTGAAATCTTGCTTTTATCATCTTTTAAAGAAAAATATTGATGTGAATTAGGTCTATTTCTAAAGTTAGAAATTTCGCCGACTAAATAAACCTTACCTAAGTATGGATCAACATCAAATTTACGTTTAATGTATTGAGTTACTGCTGAAATCGATAAATATTGAGATGTATCTGGCATGCTATCTTCTTTCTGCTAGTGTTATTACTTGGTCCATTAGTGCTGTGATAGTCATTGGTCCCACTCCACCGGGAACAGAACTAATATATGAAGTTTTAGAACTTACATCGTCATAATCAACATCACCGCATAGTTTTCCGTCTTCATCACGGTCCATGCCGACATCTACAACAACAGCTCCTTCTTTGACAAAATTAGATTTAACAAATTTAGCTTTACCAATAGCTACGATCAAAATATCCGCTTGACTAGTAACTTCAGGTAAGTTTTTTGTTCTAGAATGAGTCATAGTAACTGTAGCATTACGTTCTAAAAGCATAGCTGAAACAGGTTTTCCTACTATGTTACTACGTCCAATAACTACAGCATTCTTTCCTTCAATTTCTATATTGTAAAAATCAAGCATCATCAAAATACCTGCTGCTGTAGCAGGTAATGTATTGGGTTGACCTATCCATAAATTTCCAACATTTTCTGGTGAAAATCCATCAACGTCCTTTTTAGAATCAATTGCTTTTATTACTTTATCTTCATTAATATGATCAGGTAATGGTAACTGTACAATAAAACCATCTACCGTATTATCATTATTCAATTCTTCAATTTTATTTAGAAGAGTATATTGAGAAACATCAGATTCAAAATGAATCAAATCAAAATTAACTCCTAATTTTTCAGCTCTTTTTTGTTTATTTCGAACATAAACAGAGCTAGCTCCACTGTCTCCAACTAAAATAACTGAAAGTCCAGGTATTATACCTTTTGCTTTCAATTCAGAGACTCTTTGCATCATCTCTTGATCAAGTGTATTTGCGACTTCTTTACCATTTAACTGTTTCATCATTTTCACCTAAAAAAGGCCGGTACTACTGTACCAGCCTCTATCCTTCAACAAAATTTGATAAAATTCCATTAACAAAAGATTTTGAATCTTTATCGCTATATTCACCGGCAATTTCAATTGCTTCATTAATTGCAACTTTTTTAGGAACTTCTAAAGAATTTTCCATTTCAAAAAGACCGACTCTCAAAATTGCCAAATCAATTCTTGAAAGTCTTTTAACTGTCCATTTATCCTTAAGATATTTAGATATCTCACTATCTAGTTCATCTTTCTTCTCAATAGTTCCATTAACAAGAAAATCTAAATAACTTGGTATCTTTTCGTCAGCTTCATCTGACATATCCATGACAGTCTCAATAGCAACGGAAGAATCTTCTTCTGTTGTTTCCATAGAGAAAACTGCTTGTACTGCTAATTCTCTTATTTTATGTCTATTCATTACAACACTATTCCTTACTATCTGAGATTACACGCTCAATAGTTTCGTCTTTTTTAGTAATTAATCCAACAACATGAACATTGACTTGATTTAATTCTAAATCAGTCATGAATGAAAGTTGTTCAATAGCTATTTTCTGAATTTCTGTTGAAACTTTAGGGATTGAAACTCCATATTCAAGATATACAAATATGTCAGCAGAAATATTATCACCATTAAATTTGACATCAACACCCTTACCATGGTTGATGATACCAAATAAAGAATTAATACGATTTGATAATGTACCACGCATTTCATATACACCTTCAACTTGACTAGTGGCAATTCCCAATATAATCTCAAGAACTTGATATGAAATCTCTGCGTTGCCTTCGACGCTTCCGATATTTTCTTTTAGTGTTACATATTTTTGATCTGCCATAGTTTCAATCCTCCTGACATTTAGTTACTAAGCACGTGAAATATATGAACCATCTTGTGTATTAATAGTTAGTACATCACCTGCATTAACGAAAAATGGAACATTAACTACAAGACCTGTTTGCATTGTAGCTGGTTTTGTACCACCAGATTGTGTATCACCCTTAATTGATGCTTCAGTTTCTGCAACTTCAAGATCAACAGTGTTTGGTAAATCAACACCAATTGTCTCACCATTGTACATCATGATACTAACTTCCATATTTTCTTTAAGATAGTTAAGCTCTGATGTAATTACTTCTGCAGGAAGTGATAGTTGTTCATATGTATTCATATCCATGAACACGTGATTTGTTCCTTCAGCATATAGATATTGCATTTTTTTAGTTTCAATTTGTGCCTTTTCAACCTTAGCAGTTGATCTAAATGTCATTTCTTGAACAGCACCAGTTCTAAGATTTTTTAATTTAGAACGAACAAAGGCTCCACCTTTACCAGGTTTAACATGTTGAAATTCGATAACTCTCCAAATACCATCTTTAACTTCAATGGTAAGACCGTTTTTGAATTCATTAACTGAAATAGACATACTATAAATTCTCCTCAAATTGATATAAAAACATTTAATACTATTATATTACCAATAATTACATAACAATCGCAATAAACATAGTTAATTATATAAAAAAAAGAGGACATTGTCCTCTCCAAAAGATTAATATACTGAAACTTTCTTTTTGTCGCGTCCCATTCTTTCGAATTTAACAACGCCATCTGTAAGTGCAAATAGAGTATCATCTCCACCGCGACCAACGTTTTCACCTGGGTGAATCTTTGTTCCACGTTGTCTATAGATAATTGAACCAGCTTTGATAGCTTGTCCATCAGCACGCTTAGCACCTAGTCTACGACCAGCTGAGTCACGACCATTTGATGTTGAACCTCCACCTTTGTGGTGAGAGAAGAATTGTAAATTCATTTTTAGCATAAGTATATTCTCCTAATCGAATTTGATTGTGTCGTCTGTTACGGAAACTTTTATATTATCTTGATAGCTATCTTGGATATCAACCAAAATATAATACAAGTTTTCCAATAGTAATGAGGTATCATGTGATACTTCACTAGTAATCTGGCAACCTAGATGGCCACCATTAACCTCGTCAAGAACAACTTGAAACTGAGATTTAGTAAGTTTCTCCAGATTATTCATAGTACCAATAGATATCGCGGATACTGCTGCACACACCAAATCTTGCCCATAGGGACCTGACTCGGCATGACCAGTAATAATGAACGAATCATACTGATCTAAGTTATTCTGGTGAAATTTAGCGATTATCATTAGCCTTTGATACTATCAATAACTACTTTAGTAAAAGGTTGACGATGACCTGTCTTTGTATGTGAATGCTTCTTAGGTTTGTATTTGTAAGTAACAATTTTCTTGTTCTTACCTTGTTTTTCAACTTTACCTGAAACTGAAGCTCCCTTAACAAAAGGATCTCCTACTTTCACACTATTGCCGTCAGAAACAAGGATTACTTCATCAAAAGTAACTGCCTTGCCTTCTTCAACGTCAAGTTTTTCAATATAAATTGCGTCATTTTCAGCAACTTTATATTGTTTACCACCAGTTTTAATAATTGCGTACATATGTGTACACTCCCTTACTCAGACTCGCCAATCAGGTGCTATGCTTGGATACCTGATTTGAGCGGTTGTAGATGCAATGTGATTGCAACTAGTAAAATATAGCAAAATTCCACGTAATAATCAACAGTTGATTGAGTATTTCTGGTTTTTATAATTGTATAATTAACTTATAATAAAAATAAATATTCATAATTAACCATTGACTATGTTAAAGGAAAAATACCCATGAATAAAAAAAAGTCAATCCGTGAAAATATTGTTTTTAAGTATATATACTTTATTACTACAATACTACTTGCATTAGTGTCTATTATACTACTTATCTTAGATTACTCTGGAAAAATAGATTTAAACAAACAACCGTATTTTTTTGTTGATCAATTAATACTTGTCATCTTTACTGTAGATTATATTGTAAGATTCATTATTTCAAAAAACAAAAAACAATTCTTCAGAAAAAATATTTTTGAGTTACTTGCTATCCTGCCATTCAGCACAATCTTCTACTCTTTTAGACTTGTAAAGATATTTAGATTTGCAAAATTTTTGCAACTAAATCAGGCATTTCAAATTCTTAGAATTTTTGGTTTCTTGGGTAAATTTCAAAAAAGTGTCAAACGTTTCCTTAATACTAATGGATTCATATACATTATGATTGCCGGGATAATCTTAATGTGTTTTTCAGCCATCGTATACTCTTATGTTGAAAATATTAAACTTTCAACTGCATTTTGGTGGGCTATTGTTACCACTACAACCGTTGGTTATGGAGATGTGGTTCCGCATACCGGAATAGGTAGATTTGTTTCAGCAATTCTTATGATTATTGGTATCAGTTTCCTTGGAATTATTACCAGTGCAATAACTAACTTTGTTACCAATAATGAAACTGAAAAATCCGACGAAAAAATTGATAAAGTAATTGAAAAACTTGAATCATTGGAGAATCAAAACGCAAAGCTAGAAAAAGAATTATCAGATATTAAATCAAAAATAGATAAATAAAAAAACTCGTACATTATGTACGAGTTTTTATTTATTATTAAAAGATTGTGCATGAAGCATCCAAGAAACACCATATTTATCTTCGAATGCTCCCATTTTTCCACCCCAGAATTGTTCCTTATAAGGCATAGTAATTTTTACTTCGTTAGATTTTTCTAACTTAGCAAAGAATTGATTTGATTCTTCTAAACTTTCAGCATCGTCGCTATTTACTTCTAGGTTCAAAGTAATTCCATTAGTAATTTTTTCACCTGTTGTAAATTTATCTGCTGCGTAAAGTCTAGATCCTAATATTTCAAGTTCAGAATGCATTGTTAGACTATTCAAATCCACTTTAGATGGATCAAAACCAAATTGACCAGCTTGTTCTTCACTAGGACTTAATCTAGTAATAATCTTTGCTCCAAATACTTCTTCATAATATTCCAGTGCTTCTTTTGCACTATCAAAGGCGATATAAGGTACTAATCTTGATTCCATAATTGGTTTCTCCTAAGTTTTAAATAAATGCTAGTAATACCAAATGTATTGTAAAGCCCCAAACCATATGGCCTAATGCTTCAGAAAAATGTTCTTCCCACGGTTGTTTCCAAAATGGCGGTACAGTTTTCAACATTGGCATTAAAATAATATGATACACAATCCAGATTATTAATCCGAAAATTGTTCCCATTCCTATACTTATAATTGGAAAGTATATAAAAATCCAACAATAAAGCACAGAAAAAAATATTGAAAATGCAAAATGCATAATTAAGCTAACCCAAGGAATTTGTAGTCCTGAATAACTGTATGTCAAATGAGTAATTCGATAAGGAACACCCATCTGCTGCAACATCTTTTGTGGCGGATTTGTTTCATTTCTTTCGTCAGTTCTAGGTGGAAGAATGACCTCCCAGCCTAATTTAACAATTCCTGAAATGATACCTGCTGTTATTCCGATAATTAGAATAGATATACTCATCATTTATACTAATCCTTAAACTTAACAGCAGTACCATATGCAACTACTGACTGCATATCTGTTCCGATTGAACCAGAGTCAAATCTCATCATCACGATGGCATCTGCTCCCATTTCTTTTGCATTATTGCGTAATCTTTCTACAGCAGTATCACGAGATTCTTCTAGCATTTTTGAATATGCTTTTATCTCTCCCCCAACAACATTTTTCAAAGATGCACCAATGTTACTAAAAACATTTTTTGATTGTGTTGTTAGACCGAAAACTTCACCAATAACTTCATATTCCTTACCAGGAACTTTTTCAGTGGTTGTTACTAGTATTTCATTTTGCATATTAATACCTCCTAAAATTATAATATCTAAATTATATATTAATAATTTATTTTGAACAAAGTATTGTTATTATATATACTAAGTCTTAGAAATGGAGCTGAAATTTATGGCAGACAAAGAATTTGATTTGAACAATATTAATCCTTTAGATATATTTGGAGATATTTTTGAAGAGGCATCTATGGACTACATATGTCCCAATTGCCAAGCAAAAATTGCTGCAAAGGACTTAAAAGACAAGTGCCCTAATTGTGGTACTGATATTGAAATAGAAAAAAGATAATAGGAGTATACAAATGCCTCAAGAAAAACCTTTCTATAAAACTGCATGGTTTTGGACTTTAATAGTTGCTATTTTAGTTATTATTGGTTTCTTTACTGGTGTAAAAATTCATAACCAAAAAGAAGCTGACAAACGCGAAGCTGCAGCAAATGCATATAAAGTAACATATTCAGATTACAGTAAAATCAAAGTAGGTCTTACTGATGGAGATAGCGCAGATAAAGTCAAAAAAGATTTAGGTAAAACATCTACAAGTAATGTTTCAAAAGCCACAGGCACTGAGATTGCTACATATTCTTGGAACAAAGTAAAAAACGGTGATGTTGGTTCAAATATTGCGGTTACAATTACTGATGGTCATGCAACAAATAAAACAATCAGTGGTTTAAAGGTTAAACGTGATAAGAAAATAAATCTAAAACAATACAACAGCGTTAAAGTAGGTGCTGGTTATAATGATACTTTAGATAAACTAGGCAAACCAAACTCTTATTTAGTTACCATCAATAAAGATGGCACAACAACAAAGACAATTGGCTACACATCTGGACTTAATGGTGGAGATTCTGCAATGATTCTTCTTACATTTAATGACAATCGTCTTAGTGATAAATCACAACTTTCACTTAAATAATCAAAAGCACATCCTAAGATGTGCTTTTTTATTTTGACAAAATTTATTTTTGATTAGAAAAAGATTAGTATTTTCTAATCTTCTGTTTTACAATTAAAATATTAAACGAGAAAGGTAATTACACATATGGACAAAAGTATTTTAAAATCTGAAGATTTTTATTTAAACCCTGATCGACAAATATCTATAATTGATTTTAATAAAAACTATGTAAATAATATTTTTCAACTAGTTAACAGTAAGGCTTTAAAAAGATTAGTACGCTTGTACCTTGAAAATCAAAAGCACTCTAGTCCTAAACATTTAGAGAATCAAGGGGCTGATATATACATATCTACACTTAAAGCAATATTAGTAGATGATAAACCGAATTATTCTCAGTTTGATGATGATGAAATCTTGCAAAGTATTGAAGATTTTTATTCATTCTATAGAGCATATCTAAGAATTTCTGTAGTAAACTTGCATAACAGTAGCATTGTTTCAAAAGAATTCATTGATATTGACGAAAAATTCAATGAAATTGTTATTCAACTTTATAGAACAATTGAAGAGAAAGTCCAAGGATTTAAAACTAATACTTTCCGACAAGTTAATGCTGGTACAAACGCTAGTATCCTAACTCAATCCATAGAATGGGATACTCCTGCAAAATATAATTCATTAAAATCTATACAGTTTCTGAACACAATGATGCTAAAACCACCCCTAATGATGCATACAAAAAGTAACAAACGTGAAGGAACTTTTACAGCAGTGGATTACAATCCTATTGATCATTTCAATGGTGAACGTGATGAATGGTTCTGCTACCCTGCCCTAATTGGCGAAAGTTTAGCATTTATATACTTCCATCGTGATTATTTTGTGAGTGGGCTTGCTCTAGCTAACCTATTTAAACTTGCTGATACTTCAAAAATAGCAGGACAAAAGCCTGATTTAATTCTATTGTTTGGTATGAAAGAAACTGAAGGTCAAGTTAGTCACTTCCACCATGATACTGAAAACGACATCTGGGTTGGTGAAGTTCCATATAACGACAAAACTACTTATTTTGGTTATATGAAAAAAATGTGTCTGACTTTGCACAACCTACATATGATTTATACTGGCAATTTACCAATACACGGATCAATGGTTCGCATTAGTTTTTCAAACGGTAAACACAAAACAGTCGTCTTCTTTGGTGATTCCGGTGCTGGTAAATCAGAATCCATCGAAGCACTTCAAGAAGTCGCTGACGATAAGATTAACAATATAGAAACAATTTTTGATGATATGGGTAGTTTTTCATTTGATGAAAATGGAAATATCTATGCACAAGGTACCGAAACTGGTGCCTTTGTGAGACTAGATGACTTAAGCAATTCAGTAGCTTTTAATAATATGGATCGAGGTGTTTACCTAAATCCAGAGCTACAAAATGCACGTGTCATAATACCTGCAAATATTCATAAACGTGTTATTGAACATCACAACATCGACATGTGGGTCTATGCAAACAATTACGATAATGAAATTGGATTACATAGATTCGATGATATTAATCAAGCAAAGAATACTTTTGTTTCAGGCAAACGCAAAGCACTTGGAACAACTGATGAAGTTGGTATGACTACTACCTTCTTCTCAAATCCATTTGGTCCTGTACAAGAACCAGAAAAAACACAACCTATTATCGATAAAGTCTTCGACAAATTATTTGAAGACAATATATATGTAGGAGAAATTTACACTCACCTTGGTAATGACAAATCCAAAGATAGTCTAAATGAATCCGCAAAAGAATTATTGAATGAACTTTATAATAATTAAAAAAATCCTAACTGAATCTATATTCAGTTAGGATTTTTTATTAATAACTAATCGCACGATTACTTTGAGTTGCCCAATTTTTTATGAATTCATTTATATCCATTTGTGTTGTTTGATTAGTCCAACAATCATTATAGTAAATATACTGAGTGTCATAACCTGTAATAACTAGCGCATGATATGGCAATCCGTGCAAGGTATTCCATGTAACAACAGGTTTACCTATACTAATTTGGTATTTAATAGCATTTATATCGTAGCCTGTTAAATCTTTAGCAGATCCAGTGTAGTGTTCAACTAAATTCATTAAAGCATTTGGAAAGATTGTAATACCAGTACTATCCCAAGGTTGACCAATATACCCATAATTAGGATCACTACTTCGTGGCATTTCTCGAGCCAACTGCATTTTTATCAACATTAACGCCTGCGTAATTAAGCATCATTGTTATAGCAGTAATTTCACAGCCGTTTGGCAGCTCAGGATTTTGATTAATCAGGGGAACTCCTGTTAGCCAATTATAGGCAGGAACATCAGTAGAGTTAGTTGATACAACAAATTTTTCGGGCAACCAGACATCGTTTCCAACCTCGTACCACCAACCGTCGTTTGCCTTCTGCTTCTCATTAACAATCCAACTTGTTCCAGTTGCAAGATTAGTACCGTTGTATATAGCATTTTCTCCATATCCATTATATGAATGAACCTCTGCTCCGTGTTTATAAACAACAGTGACAATTTCTGAACTTATTGTACTATCGGATTGTGTTTCAGCGGATTCTTGTATCGCTTGTGTATTATTAGATTGTGTGTAAACTGAATTAGTATTTGACAAATCATTATTTGAATTTACATTTACTGATTCAGTATTGTTACTTACTGAATTTTGAATATCATCTGTTTCAGTTTGTTGACTGACAGAAACGTCTGTATCTGTTGTGCTAGCATTAACCTGCTTTACAGATGTTGCTAGTAAGATAGCAGTAAGTGCAACAAATGAATATGATAAAATTCTATTTATTTTCATTAATTTATCTCCATATATTTATAAAATTCGACAATTATAATTTTAAACATTAAATTTGTTTAATCAATAGACGATAACAAAATATTTTATCAATAAAAAAGAGCTGACATCCGTCAACTCTTAAAATTTATTTATTTATAATAGTATTGCCATATAGATGTTCTCCTACTGGAACATACACACCATTAGTTATCTGAACTAAATTTCTATATACTGTTCTATCTGGTTGGCCATATTGATCAATAAATCTAATTACATCTCCTGCTTTCCAAACGGTACCAGCTACTACAGAACTAACTCCACCCAGAATTATCTTATTCTCACTATCAAATACACGATATGAATCCACAACAGATACTAATGCACCATTGGGGCTAGTAAGATCTATATCATCAATGTTTACATATCCATCTGTACATACTCGATAGTATTCAGAAAGATTATTGTTTGAATCTAGAAAGGTAATTATTTTATCTGTATACCATGCTGAATTTGCTGAAACTGCAAAATTTTTAATTAAATTTCCGTTGTGATCATATACAGGAACTATTTTATCTCTTGTATACACAATATTAACATCAGAAGGAAAATTCATATCTTCTGTCACACTGGGGTTAATAGTTGCTGCGGACACACCATTACTTAAAAACAATATGAAGAACATAGATAATGATAATCCTATTAATAAATATTTTTTCATGTATATACTCCCCTAAATAATTTATATATTACATAAATTATTTATTGATAACAACATAGTTATTAACTAATTTTACAAGCTCCTGAATACTGCAGACATCGATTAAAATTTACTTTAAAAGATTATAGAAACTAAAAAATCCAACCTATAAAGGTTAGACTTTTTATTAGAACTTATTTCTTATTAAGGAGAATGTGGGATTCGAACCCACGCGCGATTTGACTCGCCTAACGGTTTTCTAGACCGTCCCCTTCAGCCGGACTTGGGTAATTCTCCATTGCAAAATTTATTATACACAATTAGTTTTAAATTTTACAATTAAAATAAAAAAATACCTGCCATTAGACAGGTATTTTTCTATTTGTAAATTGGATCTGGTTCATGTGTTATTCTACTTCGAATATCTCGTCTGAATATTTCAATTACCCATGCCCACACGATGTGACCTAGTGCTTCTGAGAAATGTTCTTGGAATGGTTGATCCCAGATAGCTGGAACTGTCCCAAATAATGGCATTAGGATTAAGTGGAATGCGATCCAAATAACTAATCCATAGACAGTACCTTGTCCCCAAGTAATTTTCGGAAATTTCTCGGCAAGAATACAATATAGTAATGCAAAAGTTATTGAAAATCCAAAATGCATTATAAAACTTACCCATGGCATTTGTTGTCCTGAATAAGTATACGTTAGATGCGTAAAGTGTGATGGAAATCCAATTTGTTGTGGTAATTCTTGTGGTGTGTTTGTTAAATTTCTAGCAATTGTACGTGGTGTCAATAATACTTCCCAACCAAGTTTTACAATTCCTGAAATGATACCACCTAGAATACCTGCTGTAAAAACAGCGTACCATTTTCTGTTCATAATAAACTTCCTATGTTAATAAATACAAAGATTATTTTACTATAATAGTGAAATAATTATCAATAGAAAATAAAAAGACATCCCTTACATGGGATGTTTTTTATTACTTTTACTACGATTAAAACATTGAATTACCATTCTTTGAGCTTTCTGGAATCGTTTGAAGTACGTCGAAATGTTCGACAATTTTACCATCTTCATCCAATCTAAAAATATCCATTCCTGCCCAATTGGCATCTCCTGGCCAAATTTGTTCACAATGAAGAACTACATAGTTATCTTCAGCAATAACTTTATGAATTATAACTTTTTTGCCAGGATACTCTTTTGCCATTCTTTCAAAGTATTTAATGAATTCTTCCTTGCCATCTCCCACTTCTGGATTATGTTGTATATAAGTATCTCCAACATATAACTCCACAGCTTCACGAGGTTTAGAATCATTGAACATCATTTTATAAAAATTTTGAACATTTTCTTTATTCTTCTCTAGATTTGACATAATCTACCATCCAATATTTAGTAATAACAGTAAGAATCATACATTAGTGCTTTTTAAAAAACTATCAATAAGTTTATAACAAATAAAAAAGCTTCCATTAAGGAAGCTTTTTACTATTTAATATCATCTATATTCATATCTAACGCTTTAGCAACTCTTGTTCCATAGTCAGGATCAGCGTCATAGAATTGTTTGATTTCTAATTTTTTAATTTCATCTGATTCTACTTGTCCTAGATTCATTTGAATTGTTTCAATCAAACGATCTTTTTCTTCATCACTGAACAATCTGTATAAATCTCCAGCTTGCGTATGGTAATCAACATTATGGCTATAGTCTTGACTTCCAGCTTCACCTGAAACTTCAAATGAATGTATATTTGCTTCTGGAACTTCTTTTGGACCATCAAAACCATTTGGTTCATAGTTATCCTCAGAACCTTGATTATCAGATTTCATATAACCATCTCGTTCATAGTTATGAACCGAAACAACAGGTTTATTTGATGGTAAATCTTCAAAATTAACACCCAAACGGTATCTTTGAGTATCTTTATATGAGAACAATCTACCTTGAAGTAATTTATCTGGTGATGGTTCAATTCCAGGAACCATATTTGCTGGAGAAAAGGCAGCTTCTTCGATATCTACAAAGTTGTTAGTAGGATTTTCATCCAAAACAAACTTACCTACTTTTTGAAGAGGATAGTCTTTGTGTGAAACTACCTTTGTTATATCAAAAATATCCCATTTATATTTTAATCCTTCTTCATAAGGGATGACTTGAACATAGACGCTCCATGAAGGGAAATCACCATTTTCAATTGAATCGTATAATTCGTTTTGAAGATAATCTGAATCTCTACCAGCTAACTCACCAGCAAGTTTATTTGAAATGTTGTGAACACCTTGATCTGAGATAAAGTGGTACTTAACCCAGAATTGTTCCCCTTCTTTATTAACCCATTTGAATGTATGAGATCCGTAACCATTCATTGTTCTATATGATGCCGGTAGACCTCTGTCACCCATTAGATATGTTACTTGATGTACTGATTCTGGAGAATGTGACCAGAAGTCCCATTGTCTCTCTTGTGTTCTTTTATTTGATTTAGGATCACGCTTTTGTGAATGAATAAAGTCTGGAAATTTTAAAGGATCATTTACAAAGAATATTGGAGTATTATTACCCACAATATCGTAATTACCTTCTTGAGTATAAAATTTAATTGAAAAACCACGAACATCTCTTGGTGTATCAGGATAACCTTTTTCACCAGCTACTTGAGAAAATCTAACCAAAACTGGTGTTTTTTTATCATTGCCATTGAAAACATCTGCTTTAGTATATTTGCTCATATCATTTTCCAATAAGAAATATCCTTTGGCACCTGCACCCTTAGCATGCACAACTCTTTCTGGAATTCTCTCTCGATCAAAATGAGCAAGTTTTTCTAGTAGATTATAATCTTGAATTAAAACTGGTCCTCTAGCTCCTGCAGTTTGTGAATGTTGATTATCCGCCCAAGGTTGTCCTGTTTCTGTGGTTAATTTTTCTGCCATTCTATTTTCCTCCAATATCAAATTAAGTACTATTCCAATATAGTACTCTCACTGCTATCTGCAATTAATAAGCTCATGATTAGTTAGTAATTATCTGATATACTTAAAGAAATATAAAAATAAGGATTAATGCTATGTGGTTTCTCTTTCTATTTTTTATTTCTGTTTGTCTAACAACCTTTTCTTTTCTTCATACAAACGGAACTTTAGGTGCAAAAGACATGCGAAATACCTTGATATGGGGAACTTTAATGATTATCTTTACCGTTCTTTCTATATACTTTTTATACAAATGGGAAGTACAAGTTTTACAAATTCAACCGATTAAACTAAAGTAACGCCGTCCAAATACTGACGACTCAAAAAGCTGAATTTGAACAGGAGAATTTCAATGTTAAAATTAGCATCGAAATTTTTGATTTTAGGTTTTCTTTTAAAAATTAGTTTCTACGTTGCAATACTTTTTTGGATTAATCCGATAATTTTAGTATTCGTACTTCCAATTGTATTTTTAATTTTGCTAGTTGGTTTACTAATATTTGTATTCAATCGACCTATGTACAATAAAATTATAAATTCATTTAAAATAATGCATGAAAATATGAAAATTGCTTTTCTAAATTTCTTTAGAAAATTCAAATCAACAAAAAAAGACACTAATCTGGATTAGTGTCTTTTTTATTGAATTCACTCTTCAAAATACCCATGAAGTAACTGTCATGATAAGAACCATTACTGAAAAATTGCTCTCTCATCTGACCTTCTACTTGGTATCCAATTTTTTTATATATATGAATTGCTTTTTCATTTGAAACATCAACGTACAGGTAAACTTTATTCAAGTTTAGAGAATTAAATGCATATTCTGTAGCCAATTTCATAGCTAATTGAGCATATCCGTGACCAGAATAAGTTTTATAAATAATTACTTGAATCTCACAGTTGTTGGCTATATTATCTATTTCCACTAGCTCAACAATACCAACCTGCTTGTCATCAGCTTCAACAACAAAGCGTCTTTTTGATTCATCTGATAAATATTTCTGGAATTTGTTCTCTGTTTCCTCAATCGATTCAAAGGGCTCTTCATACCAGTAACCCATAATATCTTTATCATTAAACAACATATTTAAGAACGGTAAATCTCGTTCTTCCAACGGTCGAATTTCCATAAATACCTCTCTTTCAACTATATATATGTTATCACTAATTTTATATAAATTCCTTAAAGTAAACAAAAAGGAGTTAATATCTATCGATATTAGCTCCTTTTTCTAAACATATTTTTGATCTTACCTGTTAAGTTTAATATCATCAAGTACACTGGAATTCCAAACATAACAAGTGAAAATAAGATAACTACTAAAGTGGATATAATATCAAATAGCATATATCTGTCCTCTTTTCATAGTTACATTATGACATAAAATTATTTATTTATAAAACACAATATTCATTATTTATTAGTTAATTTCATACACATTCAATGATACCTGTTTGAAGAAGTCATTGGGTGTAAACCAGATGTCCATCCACTCTGACTGACTTTGTTCAAACTTAGATCTGGTCATGTAATCATCTAAGGAGTTATAGTAAAAATTCAAACTTACATAAATTTTATCATATTCCTCACGCATGGCCATTTCCATTTTTACATGAGTAGGTTCTGAATTAAATTTTTCAGCTCCTGATTGTTGAAATTTTGCCATTAATTTATCTAAATTCTTTGTCTCTACTTCGTATACAAAATCTGCTCTAATCATAATTTTCTCCAATATTTTAGTATATAAATTATATCAAAAGTAACTCTTTATTTTACCCATTCTCTAATTTTATCTAACTGATAATCACTCCATATATCTAATGGATTACTTCCGTCATCATTTTCTCCTTCATATACACGAACTACTGGAAAACTTCTGGCTCCTTCTAATTTGAATTTTTCAAGTTTTTGTGTGCCCCAGTCACTTTCTGGATCTACTAAAATTTTTTTCACTGGAATAGAATTTCTTTCAAATTCTTTAGCGGTAAGCATACACTTCATACAATTTTTTGTATGATATATAACAACATGAATCATCTGAACATCCCCCTGCTTTTTATTGTTTTTAAAATAATAATGACTTATAGTATGGAAGATAAGTATACTAAATATAGAACAAAACAGATAGGAAGTCACACATGAGATCATTTGCTGAATACTTAGAACAATCTGCTACACCTAGAAAATATCAAAAACCTGTTATTGCAACTATTGAGAGACTGAAAAATAGTTCAACGGCAATGTCACAATTTGAGGAAGCAACTGGAAAAAAACTTTCAGATTTCCCAGACAGTTCGGTTATTGTCTGGAATGAAGACACTTCAACTGAAAAAATTAGCTTTGGAATAGTGAATTTAAACGACGATGGTACAGTAACAACTACCATGGATCTAGAAGACGCATATACTCAAGATCTTAGTTTCTTTTCTTACGAATATAGTACCTTCGAATTACAACTAGATAAGAGTATCTAGTTATTGAATTTTACCGCATAATAAAAAAGCCCTCTCATATGAGATGGCTTTTTTATACTAAATCTCTATTTCTATATCCTATGTATCCAATGATTATCAGAATCATAGATATTAATAACATCGACCAAACATAATTATAGTTTATAGATTCAACCGGAACTCTATTCCCCCAACCAAATGATGTGATTTTTTTAGCCCAATCAGGTAATTTTAATAAACTACCTAGATACATTGAAAATATTCCATAAAATACATATACCCATGAAATAAAACTATATTTTGGAATCAAACCTACTATAATCGCAGATATTGCTACTACAGTGAAAATCACTGGTAAATATGCGATAAAGATGTGCCAATATATTTCAAAATCTAATTTACCATGTTTTAACACGGAATTTCCTGAAAAATATACTCCTAATAATGATATAAAGAAGCTTAGTATTCCTGTGAAAATTGACCAAAATAAATAACTTATGAACATTCTAAATCGTGTTACTTTTTTTGCATAAATATTTTCTAAATATCCTTTTTCTTGATCAGATTTCAGACTATTCATAATTTGTACAGCCGGAATCACAGCTAACCCTATGCAAACAATAACTATTATACTTAGAAAATTTAAGAGTATTTGATGATTAGCAGCGTCTACAGCTCCTTTTCCAAAAACAGTTTGCATAGTAGGATTAGTCTTCAAAATATCACCAATAGTATTAAAAATTGATCCGTACGTTACACCTAAAATTAATAAACCAATGGACCAAACAACTATGTTTCCCCGATGCAATCTCCAAACAAGTGACATAGGTCCAGTTAAAACCATTGATGCTTTAGAACGACCATTTCTAGCTGCAAAAATTCCAGATCCTATATCTCGATACTGATTGAAAAAAACTGCTAAAGCCCAGATTACTACGCAAAGTACTAATAAAGTAAATACAGGTGTCCAATTATTAGCATGAAATGCAGATATTTTTTCTATTATTCCTAGTGGATTAAACCATGTTAACTTGGGATTCTTTAAATCTGTAATTATTCTGGCAATATATATAATTCCAAATACTAAGTAACTTAGGATGTTTGCGGTACGAGTGCTATCAGCTAGCTGAGCCATTAACAATCCTACCATTCCAAAGAATAGTCCCTCCATTGCTAACGACATAGCTATTAACCAGGCACCCTCTGTAGTTACACCAGACATTCCACTAAATTGGATACCCAGACCAAATAATATTCCCACCAATAAGTTTAATATTAGTATCTCTAATGTCAAAGACAATATAATTGCAAATTTACCGACTGATTTTGATGAGATTAATTCAGTTAATCCTTTGCTCTCTTCACCAATTGAGCCTTGCACTGAAAAATAAATATTCATCACTATCATCATAATTGCCATGAAAATTAGCATTTCTGCGCCAAAAACATCAGCGCTAGTCTTAAAGGGAATATCAAAACTTCCAAACATTGATACCATCGATGTAGACTTCAAAGTGCTCTCTATTGCCAAAATAGAAGACTTTGAACCATAAATATCACTGAATTTAATTGCAATTACAGTCATAATTCCACTAAGTGCAATTATCCATGCCAGTAATTTCCAAACGTCCCGACGAATGGAAAACTTTGTTAAAAATAAGGTTTTATCAAATTTATTATTCATGTTTGACCACCTCTTTTGCATTATCTTTGTAATAACGTAAGAATAGGTCTTCTAATGTAGGTGGTGTACATTGCAACGTTAAAATATCTTTAGATGCTAAATAGTTCATAGCTTCATCCAAATGATCAGAATCTACAGTGAATCTCAATTTTTCATCTAATTTACTTAGATCATGCACATATGAGTTACTGCTAATTTCAGATAAGTCTTTTTTTGTGCTTACTATAATCTGCGATCTAGTTAAGTGACGCATTTCATCCAGAGTACCGGTTTCGATAATTTTGCCTTCACGGATAATTCCTATTCGATCACACATTCGCTCTACTTCAGATAAAATATGACTAGATAACAAAATACTTTTCCCTGAATTTTTGAGATCTATTACTTCTTGTTGAAATACCTCTTCCATAATTGGATCTAGTCCTGAAGTTGGTTCATCAAATATATATAGTTCTGCGTCTGTAGAAAGAGCAGCGATCAAAGCAACTTTTTGTCTATTACCTTTTGAATAAGTTCGTGCTTTTTTGGTAACATCTAAATCAAATTTTTTGATCAGTTCATCCGTACGACTTGAGTGTTTATTATTATTCATCTTTAAAAACAAATCTATAATTTCTCCACCTGTCAAATTAGGCCACAAGAAAACATCTCCAGGTACATATGATAAACGTTTATGTATTTCAACAGTATCCTTCCAAACATCATTACCAAAAATAGTAACGTCACCAGAACTCTTTTTTAAAATTCCTAGCAATACCCTTATAGTGGTCGACTTTCCAGCTCCGTTGGGTCCAATAAATCCGAATATTTCACCACGATGAACATTAAATGTAATATCCTTCAAAGCAGAAAATTTACCAAAATTTTTCTTTAAGTTTTTTATTTCTAATATTGTTTTATCTTCTGTCATAATAGGTTCCCCCTATATTTTAATTTCAGTATAAAATCTAGAGTTTTTTAAATCAATTTATATAAAAAAGTAAATTATAATTTCCATTTATTGTCTGTTATAATCAAACAGTTGTCCAAATCTGAAGACTTAAAAAGCTGAAACATATTTTTAGGGGAAATCATGAGTTTACAAAAATTATTAATATTAATTGCTTCAATCGTTGGTATATTATCAACATTTTTAAATTGGTTTAAAGGTCCATTCGGTATAAATATTTCTGGAATTTCTAGTGAAGATAGCTACGTAGCTATTATTCTTTTAATCGTAATAATAGTTCTTGTAGCTATTAAAGACAGAGTTTCTATACTAACTGGTAAAATCAAAATAGCAACAGTTGTATTAGGAGTATTAAATTTACTATTAGGTCTTTTTGAAATAATTAATGCTTCTCAAACAACCTATATGGGACAACATATTGTATCTCCTGGTATTGGATTAATTATTTATGTTATAGCTTCAATTGCTATAATTGTCCTACCATTTATCAATCTTTCTCAAAAAATTGGAACAAAAGATTAATCAAATAAAAAAGCTTCTACAATTATGTAGAAGCTTTTTTATTTAAAATATATACTTATAGTTAGTAACAATAGAAAGGAACCAAAAAAAATGAAAAAAATATCAACATCATCAGTGGATAAAATAGGTACAGTAGCAAGTATAATGTCTGTACTTATGTACGTTTCCTATATTCCTCAAATTATGTCTAACTTATCTGGAACAAAGGGAAATCCTATACAACCGTTAGTCGCTTTTATTAACTGTTCTATTTGGACAGCATATGGTCTACTAAAGGAAGAAAAAGACTGGCCTATTGTTTGGGCAAATATACCAGGTATCTTCTTAGGTTTAGCTACATTTTTAACTGCTATATTTAATTTTTAATTTTATTGACGTCCTCTGAATTTAGATTGATATATTTATCACAATATCCGAAAAAGTTTTATTCATTTTACATATAATAATTTATATTATAATGAACATAATTAATATCGTATGATATGTATAATTAATTTATTAACTAATAGGAGGACAACATTATGACAATATTAAACATAATTGCTTTAGCACTTGTAATTATTGGTGGTCTTAACTGGCTACTTGTAGGTGCATTCAAATGGGATTTAGTTGCTGCTATCTTCGGTGGTAGAGAAACAGTTCTAGCAAGAACTGTATATATTATCGTAGGTATTGCCGCTCTATACTCGATTACATTCTTTAGTTTATTTTAAAATAAACCAAAAAAGACCTTACAATGTAAGGTCTTTTTTATTTGATTCAAATTATCTAAAGCCGCTTTTCTTTAAAGATCATAAACAAAAAGGTAAAATCAAGTTGTGATTAACCCACAAAGGAGTGATAATTATGAATTATATTCCTGAAGATAAAATTGCAGTTTCACCTGGTCAAAGAATAGCATCTGAACGTAAATTAAACAATCTTTCTCAAAAGCAGTTGGCTGAAGATATATGCTCACAATCTATGATTAGTAGTATTGAAAAAGGAATTTATGTCCCAAATGCAATACTATTATCTCGTCTTTGTATGAGATTGAATATCTCAATGGATAATGCTGTCCTAAGTTCCTATTTAGAAATTGGAGACATGGAAGGCTTTAATGAAAAAATCAAATCTCTTTGTAATAATCACGACTATTATGGTATGTTGAAATACTTGGATGATTCCAAGATAATAGATCAACTGTATAAAAATCAAGATTTCCAAACATATTACTATTATTATGCAGTGGCAACTTATCAATATTTAAATGACCAACATGAAAGCCTTAGATTGCTAAATTTAGCCTATCAATACACCTATTCAAAAGGACAGAAAAGTTTTATTCCAAATGAAATACTAATACTTTCAGTAATTGCATATATAAAAGTCCAATCAAATGATGTAACAAGTGGATTTAAGGATTTTGAAACTGTTCTTAAAATTGTTGAGAATAATAGATTTTCCAGCTACAACGAAAATATCAATATTCTCTATTATCTATATGGCGTTTGTTTATATGAAACAAAACAATATAGAAAATCAATAAAAATTCTTAACGAAGGAATTAATTGGACAACCCTTCACTCATCATATTACATGCTTTCAGATCTATTTTTAGCACTATCAAAATCATATAATAGTCTGGATAACAAATCAGAAGCACAAGAAGCTATCTCAAAAAGTGAAACAATTGAAGATGTATTTAAACAATACGCATACAAAAAAGACTGACATTAATATTTCATTAGTGTCAGTCTTTTTAAAATTTCAATAGAATTCTACCTTTTGAATGTTTCTCTTTTGATTCTATTTGGGCTTTTTTTATATCTTTAAAATCATATTCATTTTGAATATAGGCTTTGATTTTCCCAACATTCAATAAATTTAATAATTTTTTATATCCATTTAATGAAATGGGCCCATTAATAAATCTAAATGATTGTTTTTCTGTAATTCCTGAATATTTCATTAAAGATAACGAAACAATTTCTAATTCTTCATAGTAGTTAGTTATTTCATTAAGAAGTTCAATGTTGCCAACTGTATCAATCACTTTATTGGGTTTTATTTGTTTCTTAAGCTGGGTAACAATATTAGACTCATAATTTATTATACGGTCTGCACCTACGCTTTTTACAAATTCCATATTTTCTGAGGAAGACATCGCTATGACATTTGAACCTCTTAGTTTTAATAATCGAACAACATACGTTCCTACTCCTCCAGAAGCACCAGTAACTAGTACATTATCTTTTTCACTCGCATTAATTGAGTCAACAGCTTTTAGTGCAGCGTCCCCTCCACCAATTATAGTTGTTGCATCATTAAGGCTCACTTGATCAGGTACAGTAAATAACAGTGGTGGAAATTCTGAATTTATCAACTCTTTAGTAGAGCCATTCATACTCATTCCAATAACTTTTTTACCAACTAATTTCTTATCTCTCAATTTACCCACTTTACTAACTATTCCGCCAAATCCATAACCTACCACAATGGGTAATTGTACATTTCTAATTCCCTTCAACTGACCATATTCGGTCATTAAATCATATGGCAAAACTGGTACAAATTTATTTTCTACTATTACTGAATAGGGTTTGATCTTATTTTCTTCTAAATCAACAATAT
This sequence comes from Companilactobacillus metriopterae, assembly GCF_002762335.1. NCBI lineage: Bacteria > Bacillati > Bacillota > Bacilli > Lactobacillales > Lactobacillaceae > Companilactobacillus > Companilactobacillus metriopterae. The sequence goes on from NZ_CP024610.1 coordinate 1,188,920, forward strand.
CTAAACTGGAAATACCACTATAATTCTTTTGAATGACAGCTTTCATTATATTTGCCTATAATTGGCTTTCGACATTTTCAGATTCAGAAACTGCTTTTAAAACCTCTAATACTTGTTTAAAAGCAGATTTTGTTATTGGCTTCAAAATAGATAATGGCAACTTAATAGACGAAATATTAGTTAAGATCAAATCCTCTCTGAGATTTACCTTACCCTCATTATCAGTCAAAGAAAAAATAACCTTATACTCGAGTTTTCCCATAGTTGAAATATATATTATTCTGTTATTTTCTTTTTTTACTTGTATGTGTTCAACCGAATTGACAGCTGCTGTTTTTCGAATAATCACAAAACCATCACTATCTTTTTTAACAGTATCTATATCATGATCCCATTTCGTTATATTTTCTAAACTCAACAGAATTCCTGATAATCTCTCTACACTAGAATTAATATCAATTTCGTTTTCAAAAAATACACTTTCATCTTTAACATTTTCCATGACTCTTACCTCGTTTATATTTATTTTACAGCTTAAATATAGAGGCTATTTGTGTAGAAATAAAATAAGAGTTCTGATATTTTTGGAATTAGTTTAAGTAAATCTATAACTTCAGTAATCAGAATTTACCTTTAATCTTCACTCAATTTATAGTTTATTTTTACTTTTTTAATATCCACCTTTTTTAAAGGAATTGAACGCATTGATTTGGGATTTTCTTCTTTAATTATATTTTTTGATTCATCTTTAGAGTCATGAAAAGCAAAATTTCCAGATCTTGGATATGCCATACCTTCTATTTCTTTATCATCTGAAATAGAGTACTCCCATAAATAATCATCACTATTTTTATGATTTTCATCATTAACGTAGAATGAATAAAAATAACCCGAAAGAACATTGTTCGATGTGATGTAAGTAAAAGTAATACTGTTAACACCCTTGTAATTTTTTACTACATCTTCAAGGATGATATTTTCTACATTTACGTCTAATAAATGCACAATTTGCTCCTTCAACAATAAAAACTAAATTTATCAATATATTCATACGCACTAACCCGTACTATAAAATTAAATAATAAACGCAAGATGACCTCCACCAAACATGGTAGAGGTCATTTTCAAATTTATTGATAATATCATTATATTAACCATAATAAACAAGAAACTTTTTACAGCTAAATACAAAACTATATAAAGTTTTTAAAAATTGTTATCACTAATCTTTTTTATTAATTTTTTCTGCAACCTTATCAACAATATCTTCGGCTTTTTCTTTTGCTTTACCAACTTTATCTTGAACTTTACCTTTCAATTCTCTTTTATCGTCACTAGTTACTTTTCCTACAGCTTGATTTGTTTTACCTTTAATAATATCTTTTTTACTTTCTAAACTCATAATAAAACTCCTCTCATGTTAATAACTAAAGGCTAGCATCAGCAGAAAGTAATATCAATTTATTAGCTTATTTATTTTTATCTAAAAAATAAGACTACCTAAAGTTTAGGTAGTCTTTATACGTTAATGTAATTTTTCTTGTAATTTATCGCCAGCCTCATCAATACCTTTTGCAGCCAATATTGTTCCACCAATAAGAACGCCACCCACTACCAAAGTACTAACTGCCAAAACCTTAAATGTTGTTTTTAATATATCCATATTTGTTTCCTCCTATGACATTTTTCTTACAACAAACGAAACAATCAATACTAGGATTATAGCACCAATTAATGATGGTATAATTGCCATTCCGGCTAATTGAGGACCCCATGATCCTAATAGACCTTCACCAATTGAAGAACCAATAATACCAGCTAGAATATTACTAATCCATCCCATAGATTTGCCATTATTTGTAATTGCTCCTGCAAGAGCACCTATAATCGCTCCAATAATTAAAACCCATAACCAATGCATAATTGATTCCTCCTTATGTAATTAGAATAATTATATTATATAATACTCAGAATAATTTTAAAATTTTAACCTACATGTCAAGCCTATATTATGATAACAACGTACAAAATTCATAACTAATGAATAATTCAATTATTATAGTCAGACATTTGCATTGTTTATCTGATAATCAAAGCACTCCTCGACATTTTCAAAAATAAGTTACATATTAAACCGATAAATAATATTTCTATTAAATTACAGTTATATTAAAGTTCTTTTTATATACTATATTTTTTAAATTTTATGATAATATTTAGATATATTAATTAAGGAGGGAAATTCACATGATTACATTATTCAACTTAACTAATCTTGCATTTTGGACATCACCAACCGTTCAAGGAACTATCGGAAACACAGCAAATTATATAACAAGTGGTCTTAAATAATAAAAAAGTCTTCTAACTGGAGGCTTTTTTTGTTGCAAAAACGTATCTTTATTTTCATGTTTTTTTGATTTTTAATAAAAAACTTTTAAAATAAAAAATCAATAAACAAACAATATAATACTTAATTTTGAAAAATAAAAAGCTTCTACTAAATTTAATTAGTAGAGGCTCTTTTATTAGATATACATAATTAGATATTGTTCACTGCTGTAGCTGAAGATTCTTCCATTTTAGTATTATCTAATTCTTTATTTTGTGATGAATCTGTTTTAGATTCTGAAACACTATCTGATGATGTGCTATTTTGATCTGCAGATTCATTTTGTACATCTGAGTTGTTTTCCTTTGGAGATTCAGCATTAATGCTATTGCTATCTAGTGAAGTATCTCCATTTTCAGGTTGTTCTGAATTATCACCCAACATTGTAACATCATCTTTATGTACATAATTTCCATCGCCACATGGCAATAGTTCAAGACCATCTTTGGTTACTATACTACTGTTGTTGACAGTATGTATTTCTTCTGAAGGTGTTGCCAGTACTCCTACTGAACGAGCATCTTTATCCAAAAGTGATATTGTTTTTTCAACTTTAAATTTAGTATACACAGGTTCAACGTCAGAAGCTCTAACTGATAAGTCACCTGCATTATGTCCCTCATTATTTTCTTGTGAATTTAAAGTAGATGCTAAAGCACCAATAACGGCACCTGGAATAATACCACTAGGTGCAGCGTTAAGTCCCGATATTCCCCCTCCTATCGGAGCACCTAAAGCAATTCCCACAGTAGCACCAGGAAGAGCTACTGATAGAGTTCCTAAGGAGCTAATAGCTGCAACCGTTGGTACAGAAACCAAGGCTCCACCTAGTCCAGCTCCAATAAGAGCATTTAATGGATGTAATAAAGGAACTGGAGTTAAAAAGCCTAAAGCTCCCCCTGCTAGAGTTGTAGGAATTCCTAAGAATAAACCAACAGGTAATCCTATAGCAACTCCCAAACCTTCTGCTGCTAAAGTTGCAGGTGCATTTGCAATAAGTGCTGCGGAACTTCCTAATATAGCGCCATTATACAGTCCCGATGGTACACCTAGTGCTCCTGCTACGGCAGCCCCTCCTGCTGCCCCAGTTAAAGTACTAGGAATAATATTGGAGTAACCCTCATTACTACTTTTATTAGAATCAAATTGGAAATATGTGTCTCCGTTAGGAACAATATAGACAATATTACTATCATCTACATTATTCACTGTCGCCATATCTCTGGTCAGTACTTCCTTACCATTCTCCATTGGGAACTATGGTAAAAATCTAGGGACTCTGGTTTTTCTAGCTGTCTTCTTTTGTTATACGCCTTGTCGGTTTCAGAACGAGATACCTCATCAAAATCAACAAGCACCCGTTTTCCATTCTTAAATATTAGTTTCTTTGGTTTCAAACTAATAAACCCTTATTGCAATAACTAGCCAACCAATTCCTAGAGCAACTAAAGCAATAATCAACGGTATGAATACTGGTAAGAAAACTAACCACCAACTCCAAGTAATAAACCCTGTTATTTTTGCAATAACAAATATCAATGTTAACACTTCTAAAAAGTGCATTCTTTTGTTTGTTTCTTTAGATTTCATATATAATTAGATTTCCTTTCATTTTTAGTTAGCTGTATATTTTATTATGATATTATTGCGTTAATCAGGTCACATAAAACTGTTGCAATGCAATAATCATTTAATATAACTGCATTTTTGGTAATACTAGTCAGCTAGTTACCGTGTTATAATAACCTATACTAGAGAAGGAGAAGTACTAACATGAAAAAAACATTAAAATCAATTTTAAACAGCATGGCAATTACAATTTCAGTTTTTGCCTCTTTAGGGGCTTTAACACCAGCAATTTCTAATGCGGAGGTTACAACACCTTCTGATGAAGTACAATCTACTGGAACTAAATATGGCGATTGGAGTGATTCTGTCATTCACACTGTGGTCCAGACTAAGGATCTTTTGGGTATTCCTCTATATGATAAAGATGGTAATGTGATTGAGAATAGATCACTGGGAGCAAATTCATTCTGGTTTACTGATACAAGACATGAAAATAGTAAAACTGGAGAAGTATTCTATAGAGTGGCCACAAATGAATATGTAAGTGAAAAATCTTTAACTTCATATGTAGAAAAATAACTTTAATCATAAATATACTAAGACATCAATATTTTATATCGATGTCTTTTTTTACTCAAATTGAACTCACACTATCTTGCGTAAAGGGAAGATCAAATTCATCAGTTAATTTCTGAGCAATTTGGGTATATGTACTGCCAGCTTTTCGTAAATCCCTTGCTCTATTAATTTCTTTCATATTCCAAGTTCTCAAAAGCTTCCGTCTCCTTACGTAAAATAGTATTATTTTTATTTCTTAATAAAACTTTTATAGTAATCAAGTGCACAATATGTAAAATACAATATTTGAAAAATACCAATCATTATAAAAATAATTCCTCCAATTAAATTATCAGTAGTAATAAAAAAAGCAACTGTAAGTGCTATTGATAAAACACTTAACCAGTTCATCATTATAAAAGACATTTTGTTATTCATTTTTATATCCTCCATTTATTAGACAAAACAAAAAGCACTACCTAATTAATAGGTGTGCTTTTACTTGTTTAGTTCATTTGAACAATTACTACAATACTTTGGAGCAATGTATTTTTCCTCATTATCAATAACTACCAACATCCGAGGAATTTTATAAGAACAATGTTTACATGTATTCATATTAGGGGCATCCTTCTAGTTTTATATTTGAAACTATATTATATATTAATATCAGAAGTAAGCAAAACAAAAAGCACAGCCGAATGAGCGACTATGCTTAGCGTTGTAATTTTTTATAGGACTACTAATAGTTGACCGCTTTATCTTCTATTGCTTCATCGATATAATCCAACGCGTCATGGAACAATGTAGGATCCATATCTTCTGCATAATCTAATAACTTCATGTAGTTATCAGTTAGTTCATATAATGTAGCCATAAGTACTCCTTTCGTGGTAAACTTAACTTGTAGTTTATATTGCTTAGTCCCTTATTCAGTTGCCTCTGATTGGGACTTTTTTTGTGACCTAGAGTATTCGATATTTATCACCCCTTTCTTTGGTATAATTTTGGTAATAATATAGGAGGAGACCTTAAATTGTCTTATTTTTTTCAATATATTTTTTCGAATCTAATTTCTTTAATCGGTTTAATTGTTGTACTTATTAGATGGTTTTTAAATAGGACCGTAATCAAAACAAATGTTATGTTTGCCGGAACATACGATACAATTGTTCAAGGATTTCCTTATAAAAAGATCATTCAAGATATGCCAGACAACATGATGCTATATGATCTTGAAATTATTAATTTTACTGATAGAAACATAGGGATTAGATTCATTCATATAGGTGATGATAATATCGACCACATGGCTGATAGAGATAAAAAGGATTATCTTCAAAACAGTGAAGATAAATCTACTCCCATGTACGTATATAATTCTAAAATGAAACACTATCACCCTTTTAACGCCCCCGGCTCTTCTGGACATCTCGTTGGAGAAAACCAAAACTCACTGTTTACAGTTTTGGTTCCAAAAAATATGAAAAATCCTTATTTGTTAATTGCGCTCGTTCACATTCCGTTGTTTTTACCCCAAAAAATAAATTCATTTCCTCATAAAATTTATAGAATTAATTGGAAAAGAAAACCTTATACGATAAAGAGATTTCTTTAATCATTTTGAAAAAAATATAACAACAATCAGAAAAATAATTGGTAACGTATAACTAATCAAAAAATCTGTAATATTCATTTCTGACACCTCCGGGTGTTATTTTTTTACTCTAAAATATCCTTTACTTCTAGATTTAAGAGTTTTTGAATTGCCAACATGTGTTTTCCGTTAGGATATGTTTGTTCATTTTCCCATCTAGACACAGTACTTTTTGCGACTTTATCGCCACTTATCTCACTAATTATTTGTGCAAACTTTGCATTGCTTATTTTATTTTCGAGACGATACTTTTTTATATCTTTGCTTATGTTCATTCTCATCACCATTCTTCTTCTACCCATTCATCGTACAAACGATCTTCTAATTCATAATCGTATGTATCAGGAAAAACTACTCCATACCATTTTCCGTCTTCGTCCATTACTCGAAGTAATCCTTGATATTAAAATTATGTTTAGCTAGATCTTGAATGAACATCGTTAAACTGACTGAACCTATAATTGCTACTCCAATCCAGCTTAGTAATACGTCTATTGAAATCATTTAATTCACCTTCATATCAATAATTTCTAGCATGTGTTTTTCTAAAAATTCATCGAATCCTTTTCGATTAATCTTGTAACCTTGACCTTCTGTTGGATAGTAAATGCATCCCCCATTTTCTACATCTAATTCATCTTTAAATGTTCGAAAAGTCTTCATTAGTCTCTTTTCGCCAAATCCAGAATATTCAATTGCTTTCTCTTTAGTTAGAACAGCAGGATAAGTTACAAGTTGTTTCATTGCTTTAGAAATTTCTTCATTTACTATTGCTTTGAAATATTCATCATCTAAATTTAAGTTTGCTTGCATTTAAATCTTCTCCAATATTCGAACTAACAGCGCACCATTTTGGCGTAACTCGTAACTGTTAGTTTCGTTTTCATTTGCTGATATTAGTTGTTCAGCTAGTTCAATCAGTGAATTCTTTTTAAAGTCTTTTAAAATGTCATCAGCTGTTTCGATAATAGTTATATGGCGTTTACCATCGACATTTTCAACCACAGCTTCATCTTTTTCCTTAAGTCTTGAAATTGTTTTACTTACACTTGATTCATTAATATCAAGTCTTTCGGAAATTTCTTTATTAGTAGCAAATGGATTTTCAGTTAACGCCTCTTTGATTCGCTGCTTGTTAGACATTGGTTTATCCCTCCTCTTTAATATTTAGTACTTGGTGTACTTTCTTTCGTATTTCGATATCTTTAGGTGTCATTCCACCCTTGATAGATCTATTAAGTTGTTGAGCATTAACACCCAGCAATTTTGCTAACTCTTTCTGTGTCATTCCACGCTCTAACAGAGCCACTTTGGTAGCTCTACCAAGTTGATGAAAGTAATCTACAACTTGTTGTTCTGACATACTATTTACTCCTTTCTATGTTTGATATAATGTAAATATGAAAAATCCATTATTGTTCCGTTCAAAAATAAGATTATTAAGAATCCAAATTAACTCGATGCTTCACGATGGTATTGCCAAAGATAAATTCAAGGATGATTACTACATGAATCAGTTAAATGAGTTGAATTTATTTTTATACAAAGCTGTTGATTATTCCGATGAAGGTCTAAAAACTTCTGGAATTGAATTAACTGATGAAGGAAAACATTACCTTCAAGGAAGTTTTGAAACCTTTATCAGAAACGTTTTTACTTCATTAGTTACACCAATTGTTGTTTCGGTAATTACCACGCTTATAACTCTTTGGTTATTTGGCAAGAAATAGAATTCCAGCAGTTGTAAAGAAACTGACAACAAAAGGCCAAAACACATTTTTATAAAACAAACCATCGATTCTATGTATCTTATCTTCTTCAGTTGGTATATCTTCTTCATCATATTCAATTATCAAAGTGTAATTTTTAGGTAGAAGAATCTTATTACCATATTTTGAATAAACATCATAAGACTGGTACTTTCCTCCCTGGAGAGTTAGTCTTTTTTTTTATTCATATTTACTCCTTTCCGTAATTAATTCATCAAGTTGTTGACTAATTTTACACGTTTGTGTATTATGTAGGCATAGCAAATAAACGAATAACAAGCACCCTATCCCCTTACGACTCCTACATCTTATGGGATAGGTCTGTTTTCTTATTGCTAAATTACTTGATGAATTAATAATAACACATACGTGTAATTTGTAAACACTTTTGTGTAATTTAATATTATTATTTTCTCATCAGCCATGGAGAAAATTGATATGACAACATTTGAAAGAATAAAACAAATTGCAACTGAAGAAGGTTACACACTTCGAGAAGTCGCTTCTAAATCTGGACTCAGTGAAAATGCTATCTATAGATACAATCAGGGTATCAAGCCTAAATATGACAGTTTAAAGGCGATAGCAAACACTTTAAACGTTTCTGTGGAATACTTATCAGGTGAAACTACTGAAAGAAAAAGACCAAAGGAAATCGATTTAAAGGAAGCATTTGAAGATGACTATACCCTGTTAAGTTGGCAAGGTATGGAAATTACTGACGAAGAAAAAGAAATGATTCGACGTATTTTAAATGGAGGAAAATAAAAATAGATAACTTAATTACTTATTTACTCAATTACGCATTTGATAATGATATTGGTTATAACCTATTAACCGATTATGATTCTAAATGGCCACCTGTTTCAATTCCAGAACATAATATTATGTTGATAAACATGAACTGGTACAAGCAAGATGAAATACCTATGCAAATAGGTCACGAAATAGGTCATCTTATTAATGGTGAAAAATGCTATATGAGTGATATTAACAAAATAAAGATAGAACATAGAGCCGACATGTTTGCTATTGATCTCATAAAGCAATATTGCATTGAAAATGATATTGAGATAAATAGTAAGATCGAACTTATCCAAAATTTTGGAATACCTGAATCAAAAATTTATTCTATGGGAATGTAACAAACTGTCCAAACACTGACGACTCAAAAAGCTGGATTATATTTTTAGGGGAAATTTAATGAAAACAACTAAATTAGTATTAGGGATTTTAATGATTGTACTTTCGCCACTTATTTTAATTCAAGGTATGGCTATGGGATTTATTAACTCCGTAGAAAGCAACGGTCAAGCTAGTGGCTCTGGAGCTGTACTTATGGCATTAGCTTATATCGTTTCTGGGATTGTATACTTAGCTACACGTAAATCAAATGGTTTAGGTGGAGATATTGCCAATGCGGTTATTCTTGGATTGATTGGATTGATGTCAATTACAACTACTACCAAGGATTCAGGGGACTTAGTTATCTGGATTTGGTTAGGCTTTATTATTGGATTTGGATTACTAATTTGGCATATTTTAACTAATAGAAACGTAAACAAATCTCAAAGTACTTCTAACAATAACAATAATGTTCAAAACTACTCTCAAGGTATGACAAGATCACAAATGAGATCTAGAAAAAAATAGCTTATTAAATAACTAAGCCACCCTAGGCTTATTTATTTTTACCTAAATTAGGAGGTTGGGCCATGGCAAGTATATATAAACGCGGTAAAACATGGACTTACGAAGTTTCATATTATGAAAATGGAAAGAAACACAAGACCACAAAGGGTGGTTTTAAACGTCAGACAGATGCTAAAAATGCAGCAATTGAAATTGAATCTAAAAAGAACAAAATTGGTTTATCTACTGATGATAATATAAGCTTCTCTGACTACTTTCTGGACTGGGTAAAAACTTATAAGCTTGGAAAAGTAAGTATTGGTGTAGAGAAAAGATATTTAAAGCTGGCTAGCGATATTAAACAGTATTTTGGCAACAAACCAATAAAGGAAATAAAACGCCAAGACTACCAAAAATTCATAGATGGTGTTGGAAAAAATCATGTAAGACATACAGTAATAAGAACCAATGGTTCTATTAGAAAAGCTGTCATTGATGCAATAGATGATGGAATTATATACAAAAATTTTACAAATCGTGTTGTGTTAACTGGTTCAACAGAAAAGCAAAACGAGCACAATTATTTGGATGAAGAAGATATTATTAAATTAAAAAATTATTGTGTTGAAAATCAGTCAATGATGTATATAACTTTATCCGAAATCTTATTTGCCCTATTAACTGGCTGTAGATATGGAGAAGTAGCTGGACTCACATGGGATTGTATTGATTTCAAAAATAAGACAGTTGATATAAACAAGACTTATGACTATATAAACAGAACTGGTTTCAAACCAACTAAAACAAAATCTTCTGTAAGACAGATAAGTATAAATGATGATTTAATTCATATGCTTAAAAAGATTAAAGTTCAGCAAAATGAGCACTTTTTAAAAAATGGGTTTAAGAATACAGAGCAACTGGTATTTCTAAGTAATAGAAATCAAGTGCCTACAAGTAATGGTGTTAATAAAACTCTTTCTAAAGTTTTAAAAGAATTGGAAATCGATAATCAAATTACTTTCCATGGTTTAAGACATACGCACGCTTCATATTTAATTTCAAAAGATGTAAGTATAGATTATATCTCTGAACGTCTAGGTCATGCTGACACTTCTATAACTTCCAAAATTTATATTCATCTATTAAAAGATAAAAGAGAAGAAGAGAATAATAAGACAATTCAACTTCTAAATAACATATAAATTTGTGGGACATTTGTGGGACATTTTTAAAATGTGGGACAATTGTGGGACAAATTTTCTATATGTTTGCCCTAACTTCGGAAAACAAAAAAAGCCCTAATCCCTTGATATTTAAAGGATTAAGGCTTTTTATATTTATTTGTGCTTTAGGTTTGCTAAAGCTTTTAATGTCACGAGTGAGATTCGAACTCACGACCTACGGTTTAGAAGACCGTTGCTCTATCCAACTGAGCCACCGTGACATGACATTACTCGATATATTATAGAGAATGTACCCTAGTCATGTCAACGGTTTTCTGCAGTTTATTTCATAAATTATTTTGTAAAGAAAATCTCATTGCATGCATTACAAATTGCAATTTTCACATGTTCAAATGTTAATCCACCTTGTATATACATTGTGTACGGTGGACGCATTGGTCCGTCAACGGAAAGTTCAATACTAGCACCAGATACAAAGGTTCCTGCAGCCATTACAACTTCGTCTTCGTAACCTGCCATAGCACTTGCCACTGGTAATACATTAGAATCAATTGGTGAAAATTTTTGGATATTTTTAGCGAATGTCAACATTTTATCTGGATCATTAAAAATAATTGTTTGGATTAAATCTGTTCTATCATCATCCCACTTAGGAGCAACATTCAATCCCAATTTTTCGAAGATAGCTGCCTCAAAGATTGCCCCCTTAATAGCATTACCTGTAACTCTAGGAGCCATAAAGAACCCTTGGAACATTTCTGCTAGTCGATCGATTGTTGAGCCCTCAGAAGCACCTATTCCGGGTGCTGTTAAACGGTAACTGGCCAACTCAACCAACTCTGACTTACCTACGATATAGCCACCCACTTTAGCAAGACCGCCACCAGCATTCTTTATTAATGAACCTGCCATAATATCTACTCCAACTTCAGTAGGTTCTATTGTTTCTGAAAATTCACCATAACAATTATCTGCAAAAATTATGACATTTTTGTCAACTTCTCGTATTTTTTCGACAATTTCAGATATTTCGGAAACTGTGAGTGACTTACGATCTGAATATCCTTTTGATCTTTGAATAGCCACTACTTTAGGATTTTGTTCAGAAATTTTACTCTGCATTGTTTCAAAATCAACATGATCGCCGTTCATTTCAACATAATCAAATTTAATATCATAATCTATTAGTGAACCCTTTTTATTACCAGCGATACCAACAACTTCTTGCATAGTATCATAAGGTTTACCTGTCACATATAATAAGCCATCGTTGGGGCGCAACATTCCGAAAAGTGCTGTAGCCAATGTGTGTGTGCCGGATACAAATTGTGGACGCACCAGTGCTGCTTCTGTTTTAAAAACTTCTGCATAGACTTCTTCTAACTGATCTCTACCTCGATCGTCATCACCGTACCCTGTTGTTCCCAACAAACTACTCTCGTCTACACTAGCATTTCTGAAGGCAGTTAGAACCTTATTTTGATTATCTAGCACTCGATCATCTATTTCTAAAAGTTTCTCAGAAATTTGCTTGTCAGTTTCTTCGATGAGATTATTTAATTCCTTTGGAAAGTTTCCATTCCATTTAGCCATGATTTTCTCCTAAAAATTCTCTAATTTTCTCTTCTATTTCTTCTTTAAAATCGGGATTTTCCCTAACATTAAACCAAATTATTTCTTCCATCTGATTTCTAAAGTATGTAAATTGTCTCTTAGCAAATCTTCGTGAATTCTTCTTTACTTCTTCTACACAATTTTCTAAACTACTAGTTTTATCAAAGTATGGGAAAAACTCTTTATAGCCTATTCCATTTTTTGCTTGCGGAATAGATTTTTTGTTTTTATAAACATACTCTGCCTCTGATAATAATCCCATATTCATCATTTTATCTACTCGAGAATTTATACTTTCGTATAATTCTTGGCGATCATCAGTAAGTCCTATTATCAAAAATTCATAGTCATTCTTGTGTTCTTCCTGATCCAAAATAGATTTACCAGTAATTCTTTTTACTTCAATTGCTCTGATAATTCTTCTAGGATTTTGGATATCTAATTGATCATAAGCTTCAGGATCTTCTTCTCTTAAGATGTCTTTTAAGGCAGATATTCCCTGCTCTTCTAAAATCAAATTAAGTTGATTACGTTGATCCTTAGATGATTTAGATTCTCCTCCAAAATTCATTCCTTCAACTAGTGAATTCAAATAAAATCCTGTCCCTCCGACAAGAATAGGTAGTATATTCCTAGAATACAGCTCATCAATACATTGGCTAGCCTGATCCTGAAATTGTTTTACTGAATATTCCTCAGTGACGTCCAAAATATTCACTAAATGGTGAGGGACTTTAGCTAACTCTTCTTTAGAATCTTTGGCTGTTCCTATATCTAATTTTTTGTAAACCTGCATAGAATCTCCTGAAATAATTTCAGCATTAAATTTTTCTGCTAATTCTAATCCTAATGCACTTTTACCAACCGCTGTAGGTCCTACTATTGCAACTACCTTTTTCAAAAATATACTCCTAACATATATTATTCTAGAATTTTTTTATTAAATGCGTCATAATGTAGTTAAAGAATTGGAGGATGATAACATTATGGCTAAAAAGCAAAAACGTATGCGATTTACTAAGGGATTCATTGTAGGTGCTGTTACTACTGCTTCTGCAGTATATGGTGCAGTGCACGCATTTAAGAAAACAGTTATTGAACCAGAAAACAAAGAAATCGAACGTGTAGAAGAAAATCGCCGTCGTGCTAATAGAAAAAGTCTACAAGCACACCAAGGTTAATTATAACAAAAAAAGACTGAAGCTATTAATTAGCTTCAGTCTTTTTTATTTGATTTTGTCTTACCTTCCCAATTTGAGAAGCGATCTTCTAGCCATTTTACATCTGTAAATCCTTGTTTTTGCAACTTTATTGCTGCTCGAACACAGACATTTTTTCTTTCATCATACAGATATACTGGAAGATCTGGACGTAGCTCTCCACTTACATATTTAAATTGAGAATACGGCAAGTTTCTAGCTCCTAATATGTGTTTGGTGTCAAATTGACCTTTCTCTCTTAAATCGACAATTTGAGCTTTTCTCATGGTTGATTCAAAATTCTCTTGGCTGATTGAACCATTCATTCTTCTACCAATAAAGGCATAGTATGACCATGATCCTACAAAATAAAGAATAATTGCTATCACAATAACATATAAAACAATATTTAAAATTTGCATAATAAACCCCTGTATATTAATTACTTATTATTGATAAGTGAAGCAGCACCAATAACACCAGCACCATTTCCAAGACTAGCAAGACGAACTTCTGTAGAGTTCTTAACAGTAGCAAATTCATTTTTCAACATTGATTTTTCTACTTTTTCTAGCAAGAAGTCTCCGGCGGCTGAAACTCCACCACCAATGATAACATACTTGGGATTTAGTGCGTTTGATAGGTTTGCCAGTGCAAATCCTAATGAATCACAGACATGATCAGCAACTAAAAGAGCCAAATCATCATCTTTTTTAGCAAGATCAAAAACATCTTTAGCAGAAATATCTTGTCCATCATCAAGCATTGCTTTTAGTTCTGAAGGACCAGCATATTCTGCTGCCATTTCACGAGCTACTTGAACGATACCAGTAGCCGAAGCAATAGTTTCCAAACAACCACGTTTTCCACATGTACACATGAAACCATTAGGTTCTACTGTAATGTGTCCAATTTCACCACCAGCACCTGCTGTACCATGAATTAATTTTCCGTTGGCAATAATTCCACCACCAACACCAGTTCCTAGGGTAACAAAAATAACATCATCAGCATTGTTTCCGGCACCCATCCATTTTTCACCAAGTGCAGCAACGTTAGCGTCATTTTCAACTACTACAGGAATTCCTGTACCTTCTGATATATCACGAACCGGGAAAACAGGTTTAGTTGCCCAATTTAAATTGTATGCTCCAACAACACTGCCCTCTTCAAAATTAATTGTTCCAGGTGAACCCATACCAATTCCTTCAAACTGGTCTGCAGTCATATCATACATTTTTAAATGATGGTTAATTGAATCAATGATACTTGGAATAATCATTTGACCTTCATTTAAAACGTTTGTTTCAATACTCCATTTTTGTTGGATTTCACCATCTTTAGTAAGAATAGCAAATTTAATAGTTGTTCCACCTAGATCAACACCAATTAATTTTTTATCTGCCATTTGTTTCACCCTTTTCCTTTTCTTCTTCTTTTCTATGTTCGCTTTTTAAAATTAACTGAGCGTTTATAAAAACTTCCTTCTCTATCATATTGTTATCATAGAGATTTCTTAATTCTAAGGACATAAGCTCAATGTCCCACTCTCTTTTACCTAAATGTACATAAGTTCCGTATCGTTTTAAAAGTTGTTGTACATCATATAGTGTTCTAAATTCCTGTATTGCCATAAGCACCCATTCCTTTTGAATACATATAGTATGATACGGCAACTAATGCTACAACTGCAAGAATTCTGACGTAAATATTTGTTTTTCTAGCTCCAGTAATTCCAACAACAAAAGTAATCAAAAATCCACCGATAGCTCCACCAATATGTCCCCAGATATCAATACCAGCAGCAAATAGATCAAAAGCCAAGTTTAAGATGATCAATCCTAAAAAGCTCTTACCCATTTCTCTAATGTAATTATTGCTGCTGTACATAATACCTAGAGCAATAAATGATGCGAATAATCCAAAGATTGATGTACTGGCACCTGCAGAAAGTGCATAGGATGAACCAAATGCATAACTAGCTAGATTTCCAACAACACCACTTATTAAAAATACGATTATAAATCTTATTTTTCCTAATATTGGTTCCAAATACTGACCAACAATATATAAAGAAAAACAATTCATAAACAAATGCATAAATCCTATATGCAAAAACATAGGTGTAATAAGTCTCCACCACTGTCCACTAGTAACGAGATTATTTGTTTTAGCACCCATAGTCAGTAAAACTTGTGGATTTGTTGATCCGCCTATTAGTGTTTCCATAACAAAAACAGCAACTAATAAAATGATCAAACCATATGTGGCTGGTAAACTTTGGTTTCTATAAGAAAACATCGTATTATTTCTCCTTTGATACAGATATAATCTCATCGATTGGCTGATCTAATGAATAAACAGGCCAAGGAGTATTTATATAAAATTGACGTGACAATGCTAATGAAATTGTTTTAGTAGGATATTTTGAAAGATAGCGGTCGAAGTACCCTGCTCCAAATCCTAATCTTGCATGTTCATTATCAGAAAAAGCCAGCCCAGGAACAATAATTAAATCTGATGGATTCAATACATTTTCACCGGCTGCAGTTGGTTCTTTTACTCCAAATGAACTAGTTTCAAGAATTGTAGATTTTGTATATTTGACAAAATCCATTGAGTAATCTTGATATGTCTTAGGAATATATACTTCCTTACCCATATTCCAACATGTCTCAACAATTGGAAGAGTTGGCAATTCACCTGACACACTTAAAGTAATTCCTATGGTCTCACTCTTTATAAATGTAGGATTATCAAATAATTTTGAATAAATTTGATTGATTTCTTTTTGAGATTCATTTGAACTCAAAAAATCATCTAGTAGATCCATCTGTTTTTTTCGAAAACTTACCTTATCCAAAAGCGTTTCCTCCTGTAAAAAAAAACAACAGGTTAATTATCCTGTTGTTTATTTTGTTTCACGATGTAATGTAACAACTCTTTCGCGTGGGCAATATTTTTGCAATTCCAAACGGTCTGGGTTGTTTCTTTTACTTTTATTTGTAAGATATGTACGTTCTTTACATGAAGTACATTCCATTGTGATATTTACTCTCATCTTGGAAACTTCCTTTCAACAAATTTAACAAAATTCAACCTATAAAATATACCACTTTTTACATGATATTAAAAGTATTAATTTAGTTTTACTTAGCCATTGTAGCAAAATAATCTTCATAAATTTGATGAGCTACAATTTGTGGATAACTTCCTTTTTCATCAGTTAGATTAGGAAATACAATTGCAAGTGCAATGTTTGCATCATTCGAAGGACCATATGTTACTAAACTAGTTGTAACAGTTGCCGGTGGATTAGGATCATTAGGCTTCTTTGGATCAAAGTAGAATGATTGAGCTGTACCTGTTTTAGCTGAAACAGATTCGGATAAATCAGCCAATCTGGTAGCTGTTGTCCAATATTTTGTTCCGTGAACAGCATTGTACATACCCTTTTTAACAACTGCCAATTCTTCATTTGTAAATCCAACTTTGTTCAATACTTTAGGTGATGTAACTGATTCCAGTTGTCCTTTTTTACCATCATTTTGAGTTTGTTGGATAGATTGGACAATATATGGTTGCATTCGATATCCACCATTAGCAATAGTTGATATATATTGTGCCATTTCAATCAATGTATATGCATCATAGTTACCAAATGATAAATCAAGCGCAGAACCAGTCTTCAATGAACCGTTTGAATTCATTGTTGCACCTTCAATACCTTCTGTTTCTCCAGATATATCAATTCCTGTCTTAACTCCTAAACCGAATTGATTGAAGTAACCTCTCAGTTTATTAAAGATATCGGAATCCATTGATATATATGAATTGGGAACGTATTTAGCATTGGCTTCTTTCATTGCAAGTGCCATCATATATTCATTTGATGATACTTCTAGAGCACTTGCAGCATCCAATGAACTATATGTTCCAACAGGATAAACAGATTTCTTAACTGGTGTACCAGGTAAGTAGATAGGATTATCAGCCAGTGTGTTATTAGTTGGCGTGATAACTCCATCCATCATAGCGCCTAGCACAGTAGCACCCTTCACAGCAGATCCCATTACGAATGTTCTATTGATAACTCCAAGTGCATCTTCTGTAGTCTTACCAGTAGTAGGATCATTTCTAATTCCTGCCATTGCCAGAACTTGTCCTGTTTTAGGATTCATAGCTACTGCATAAGCACCATCTGAATACGATGTTTTTCCTGCCGCTTTAGCAGATGCATATGTTGAAGAAAGTGCAGCTTGAACTTTAGTTTGAAAATCAGAATCAATTGTTAGATTGAGATTTCCACCCTTTTGTCCTTTGTAAACAACTTTACTTTTCTTAACTTGATTGTCAGATCCAATCTGAACTTCTTTTTCACTCTTTGTACCGGAAAGAATTGATTCATAGCTCTTTTCTAGATAACTAGTACCAACTCTATCATTTCTAGAATATCCATTTGCAAGCATAGTATTTAGTTCATCATCAGGAATACCTTGCTTCTCTGTAGACACTCCACCAATAATACTTTTAATTGAAGTACCTTCAGGATATGAGCGGGTCCAGTTGCTTCCTACATCTATACCAGGTAGTTCTGTTAAGTTTTCACTAACTCTGGCAATTTCAGAACTAGAAAGTTTTTTATCTTTCAAGTAGACAGTTGAATATGTATAGGCAGCATTCATCTTTTTAAAGGTTGTTGCTTTCGACAACTGTTTTGAAGTCAAATTAATTCCTTGACTCTCAACATATTCAACCTCATTTTTATACAACTCAGCTGTTTTCAAATTATTACCGCTAGAATCTTGTTTTTTAGATTTTGGCAGTGCTTTGATCACAGACTCTGATTTACCTGGAGCCGCTAAAATATAATCTGCCTTATCACGGCTAGACAATTTTTCTTTGGGAATATTAACATAATTAGATAGACGATTGGCTACTTCATAAATGTCAGTACTCTTGACCCCAGAACTCTTAGTATAAGTAATAGCACTTTGGGTAGTATTACTTACTAGTAAGCGACCTTTTGAATCATAAATCATACCACGAGGGACATCCCCCTTCATAGAAGTCTTGTCAGTACGTTCTACTTCGGCTTGAAATTTATTTCCGTATATAATTTGTAAATAAGCTAGTTGTCCTACTAATAAGGCAAATAATATAAATACAATTAATAATAATAAGTTCAGTCTAAAAGGAATAGCAGATCCTGATTTTTTATCTGCTCGACCTCTTATGACGTCTAGTATTCTTTTCATTAATCTTCCTTAATCTTCATTGGACTCAAAAATATACACTGGTCCATCTGTTTTTGAATCATAATCTACTTTTAAATCATAACGAGCAAAAAACCACTCGTCTGCGGCGGTAATATAATATGTAATTCCATTAACTTCAGTACTAGCAACGGGGTTCACAGGTTTTTCAATCTTAAAGGCGATTGAAAAGCCATCATGAACCATTGTTTTTCCATAAACTTTTCCATAAAAATGGACACCTGATCCCGGTTCAAGTTCTACTTCATCTTCGAACCATTTCTCTGCTTCTTTAGTTAATTCAATCTTCATATCTTCATACCTCAACTTTATAAAAAGTAATTTAGTAGATATTAATTAGGCAATTTCAACAGATTTAATTGTCAGTTCATAACTACCTGCAGGAGTATCAACTAAAACAGAATCTCCAACTTTCTTACCGATAAGTGCTTTAGCAATTGGTGAATCATTAGAAATTTTACCCTCATCTGGGTTAGACTCTGCCGAACCAACAATAAAGAATACTTCTGGTTCGTCGTCATCTTCTTGAACAGTTACCTTTTTACCAATAGAAACTTCATCCTCGTCAACTTGATCTGTATCAACAATTTGAGCATATTGAAGCATCACTTGAATTTGAGAGATTCTTGATTCCAGAACACTTTGTTCATCTTTTGCTGATGAGTATTCAGAATTTTCTGATAGATCTCCAAAACCTCTTGCAATTTTAATTCTATCAATTACTTCTGGTCGTTTAACTTGTTTTAAATTTTCTAGCTCTTCTTCAAGAAGACGTTTACCCTCTTCTGTCATTGGATAGCTTTGTTCAGCCATGATATTACCTCTTTGAATTTATAATTATTAATTTAAAATTTCAAAATGTCACCCAACCAAATGGCAGGATGACATTATTTTTTATTGACCTGTTTTTGCATATCTTGATTCATGTTCATCAAGAGTATTTGAATATGTAACTTTTCCTGTCTTCAAGTCAGCGAAGAAGTATAGATAATTTGCACTTCTATCTGATGGGTTCAATGTTGCTTCAACAGATTGCAAACTTGGAGAGTTAAATGGTCCAGGTCCATAACCTGTATTCTTGTACAAGTTATATGGAGATTTAACTGAAGTATCTTTGTTTGTAAGACTTTCTTTATGTGTATTCAAAGCATACATAACAGAGATATCTGATTGAATAGGCATATTAATATCTAAACGGTTAAAGAATACACCGGCAATCTTCTTACGATCAGCGTCTGTTACACCCTCTCGTTCAACAAGAGAAGCCAATGTTAGAGTTTGTTGAACAGTTAACCCCTTTTGTTTCATAGTTGAATAGTAAGGTTTTAGTTCTTGATCTTCTTTTTCAACCATTTGGTTAACAAGTTCTTTCAATGTCATACCTGAGTATACTCCGTATGTAGCGGGGAACAAGTATCCTTCCAAATGATATCTAACATCTTTAGATTGCATTGATGAATTTAACAATTCAGGATATTTCTTCTGTAGCTCCTTAAGATAACTCTCATCCTTCATTAACTTCAAGAAATCTTTCTTATTAAATGAAGTACTCTTTTGGATTTGAGTTCCGATGTCATCTATTGTTACACCTTCACGAACTAATACAGAGTTGGATGCATCACCTGATGGTTGTGCTGTTCCACCTTTTTGCAGTTGCTTAACTACGTCACTTAGTGACATTGATTGTTTAAATGTGTAGTATCCTGCTTGGAAATCAGTGTAATTTTGAGTCTTAATATAGATGTTAAAAACTGATGAACTCTTGATAACCTTATCTTTTTCAAGTGTCTTTGAGATATCTTTACTTGAAGATCCAACTGGTATCTTAACTACAATGCTTTCTTTGCTATCTGCATTGTATGGCTTCAAAGAACCATTAACATAGTTAAAACCAATTAGTATCACGATTACGGCTAATATTGCAATAACTCCCATAACCCAATAGGCAATGTGGTTAGCTACTGAACTCTCTTTAGCACGAGTCTCAATCTTTTTTTCAGATTCTTGCTGTAAGCTATTTCTTTTATTATCTTGGCTCAAAATGCAGCCTCCCATAGTAATTTAAATAAAATTATACCATTACTCTTTACAAATTAGCGTATTTCTACTGCAAATTTTGTAACTAAACTATCTTTAATTTGGTCAAATGACTGCTCTACTTCTTCATCTGTTAGTGTATCAGACCTATTTAGAAATACTAAATGATATCCTAATGATTTATATCCACGTTCAATATTATCGCCTTGATAGACATCAAATATTTCTACATCTTCAAGATACTTACCACCATTGTTGAAAATATCTTTAATAATGTCTCCACTTAAAATATCCTTCTTAACTAATAATGCTAAATCTCTAGAAATACTTGGGTACTTAGGTGCAGGTTGTGATTGAATAACTTTTGATCCAAATGCGAATAATTGATCCACATTCAATTCAAAAACATAGGTATCGTTAACATTCATCTCATCTTGATATTGAGGATGTAACTTACCTACAAATCCTATCATTTTACCATTTGCTGTTATCTTAGCAGTTTGACCTGGGTGTAAGTTTTCAATATCTGATGTTGCCTCAAATTCAATGTTAGCATCCAGATTAGCATAAGAAATCATTTCTTCAACAATTCCTTTAACATAATAAAAATCGACTTTTTGTTCTTTTTGATTCCAAGACTTATCGACAATATTTCCACTAATAGCACCTGAAATATATTCAATTTCATTTGGACGATCTGAATGACCCTTTTCAAATATACGTTCTTGATCAAATAATCTTACATTGAATTCTTTACGTGCTTGATTATACGCTACATTTTTTACTAGAGATGGTATCAAACTAGTTCTTAAGTACTCATGATCTTCAGTCATTGGATGTAATAGATGAACTAATTTAGTTTCATTTACATTAAAATCTTCGACTTCTTTCTTGCTTAATAATGAGAAATTAACTGCCTCATCCATACCTTGTGAAAGTAGTGAATATCTTAATCGATTACTAAACTCACGCTTGTCAGTATATCCACCCTTAGTTTGTTTACCTGTTGGTAAAGTTCCAACTAAGTTCTCATAACCATAAATACGAATTACTTCTTCAACTAAATCAGCTTCAATGGACATATCATTGCGTCTAGCAGGAACTGTAACTTTAAGATTTTCACCATCTACAGTTGTTGTAAATCCTAATCGATCAAAAATATTAGTAATCTCATCAGTTGTAAGTTCAATCCCTATTAGGCTGTTAATTCGAGTAACAGTAGCAGAAATTGTTGTTGGTGAGTAATTGTATTCTTTTCCAACAATATGTTGTGAGTAATCAGAAGGATTCAATATATCTTCAGATAATTCAACAATTCTATCAAGTGCCAATCCATTTAAACTGGTATCAATGCCTTTTTCAAATCGGTTTGATGAATTATTTCTCAAATCATGTCTCTGTGCTTCTTTACGAACAGTAGCTCCATCGAAAACTGCACTTTCAAATAAAACATTTTTTGTATCTTCTGTAACTTTGGCAAAATCTGTATCCAGAACTCCAGCAATTGAAAGCACATTGTCACCAGACATAACTACGATATCTTCTGGACCTAATTTTACTTCTGTACCATCAGACATAATAACTTCTTGGTTTTCAGCATTTTGTAACTTCAATCCTGCAATTTTGTCATAGTCATATGCCCGTATTGGTTGGCCATATTCAATCATGACATAGTTTGCAATATCTAAAACTGCATTAGTAGGTTGAATATCCTGATTCCAAAGTCTTCTTTGCATCCAAAGAGGACTCTTGCCAACTTTTACATCTTCTAAAACTACTGCTTGATAACCGTTGACTTTGTCACTTTGAACATCAATATCTAAATCTACGATCTTAGGACTGCCTGACAACTTAGGATCTACAAAATTAGGTTTTGCATCATAGGTCGCTCCTATTTCCCAAGCTGCACCTCTCATACCTAATGTATCTCCACGATTTGGTGTGATATCTAAATCAACCATCTCATCGCTTAATCCTAGTAAATCAAGAACAGATTCTCCTGGCTGTTGTGCTTCATCAAACACATAAATTCCATTATGAAATTCTTCAGGTACATTTTTTACTTTCACACCCAATTCGTCTAATCCACAAATCATACCGTTAGATTCTTTACCACGAAGTTTACCTTTTTTTATCTTTACTCCATCTGGAAGAGTTGCACCATCAAGAGCTACGATAACATATTGATCCAAGGCCACATTGGGAGCACCACAAACAATTTGAATTTCTTCTTCTCCACCAACGTCAACTTGGCAAATGTGCATGTGATCAGAATCAGGATGATCTTCTATTTTTGTTATATGACCAACCACAAGATTTGATAAATCTTTTCCAATATATACTGGCATAGATTCAATACCAGTTAATGAAATTTTATTAGCAATATCTGCTGTAGATTGGTCCAACTGAATATATTCATTCAACCAATTTCTAGAAATTTTCATCGAATAGCTCCTTTAAATTGTTCTAAGAATCTAACGTCATTTGTGTAGAAGTCTCGTATATCAGTAATTCCATATTTAAGCATTGCAAATCTCTCAGGTCCTAATCCAAATGCAAATCCACTATAAATATTTGTATCAATTCCTGACATTTCTAATACCTTAGGATGACTTAGCCCAGCACCCAATACTTCAATCCAGCCAGTATATTTACAAATACGACAACCTTCTCCACCACAGTTGAAACAAGAAACATCAACTTCTACTGATGGTTCAGTAAATGGGAAATAACTTGGTCTAAAGCGTATTTCTCTTTCTTTACCGAATACATGCTGACATAGTGCTTCTAAAGTTCCTTTTAAATCAGCCATACTGATATTTTTATCAACTACTAATCCTTCAAGTTGATGGAATTGATGTGAATGTGTAGCATCATCATCATCACGACGATAAACCACACCTGGTGAAATAACTTTCAAAGGTCCCTTTGAAAAATCATGGTTTTCCAAATCTCGACCTTCTTGAGCTGAAGTTTGAGTTCTCATCAATAGTTTATCTGATAGATAAAAAGTATCTTGCATATCACGCGCAGGATGATCTTGAGGGATGTTCAAACGTTCAAAATTGTAGTAATCTTCTTCTACTTCAAATCCTGAATCAACTTTATAACCTAGACTTATGAAAAATTCTTCAATATCAGAAATTGTTTGAGTAAGAATATGTTCCGTTCCAACTTTTTGTGGCTGAGATGGTAGGGTAACATCTATTGTTTCTTTTTCCAATTTTTGTTTAATCAGCGCATCATTGAGTTCATTTGAACGTAGCTCAATAGCTGACTGTATTTCATCACGAACTGCATTTGCTAATGTACCAATCTTTGGTCGTTCTTCAGCTGATAAGTCTTTCATACCTCTAAGAGCCTCAGTAATAGGACCTTTTTTACCTAGCAAATTAACACGAACTTCATTCAGATCTTTTGTGTGATTTTGCTCACGAATGCTCTTGATACCTTCATCTCTGAGCATTTTTAATCTTTCTTCTAATGTTGTCATATTTTTCCTCCAAATAAAAAAGTCCTCATCCCATAAAAAGGGACGAAGACCGCGTTACCACCCTAGTTCACATACAAAATATGTGCACTCAGCAGTTTTATAACGTAAACCAATCGTGATACTCCGAAAGTGAATTCATCAATATAGCTATAAGATCTTTTCAGCAAACGATCCTTCTCTAAAATAACTATTTGAACATGATTACTATTTTTTCTTCACGGTATCTCTATATCTGTTTAAATTATACAAGATTTATAGGTTTTAACAAGTATTAAATACCTTTTAATCCGTACATTAAAATACCTGCAGCAATTGCTACGTTTAATGATTCAGCTTTTCCAAGTATTGGAATATAAACATTGTCATCGGTTTGATCTAAAAGATCTTGACTCATTCCATTAGCTTCATTACCCATTATCAAAGCAAAATTATCATTTTTTTGTATTTCATTGTAAGGCACTGCTTCACTATTTACTTCTGAACCATATACATGTAATCCTGAATCTTTTGCTAAATCAATTGCCTCATCAAGATTCATTTTATAAATAGGAAGATGAAATTGGCTACCTTGCATAGCGCGTTGAACTTTAGATTGGAAAAAGTCGGCAGAATTAGGACTGGAAATAACTCCTGCAAATCCTGCTGCATCTGCTGTTCTAACAATTGTTCCCACATTACCTGGATCTTGAACATTATCTAAAAATACCCATTGTCCAGACAAGGAACTGATTTCTTCTGGTTGATTAATTTTAATTACTGCAAAGATTCCTTGATTATTCTTAGTTTCTGAAATGGCAGTTGCAACTTCTGTTGAAATTTCAGTAGCAATTTCATGATATTTTTTTACAAGGCGATCTTCCACGTTTGGTGTTGTTACGTATAAACTTACAAATTCTTCATTGTTTAAATCAGCTTCACGAACTAAATGAAATCCTTCAACAACATAAGTACCTGTTTTTTTTATATTTTTAGTAGCTGAAAGTTTGATTACATTTTTTATTTCGTCATTCTTTTTAGATTCTATATATTTCATATTTTCCATCCCTTTTGTTCTATAATACTCATAGTATCATAACGAGGAGGAACAATTATGAAACATCTACATATTCATGTTGTAGGTCGAGTACAAGGAGTTGGTTTTCGATACGCTACCCAATTACTAGCTCAAAATTTAGGCATCCATGGTACTGTTCAAAATCAAACAGATGGCTCTGTAGTTATTGAGGCAGAAGGAAGCACGGAAAATTTAACCGATTTTTTAGAGGAAGTTCGTAAGTCTCCTACTCCGTATGGGAAAGTCACAAAAATTGATTATAATTTTGAAGATAATGTTATAGGTTTCAATAAATTTCGCGTAATCTAGTTGAAACAACATTATAGTTATCGTAATATATCCCTTATATCGTATAAAAGGACGGAAAAAATTGAAAAATAAATATATAAAATATCTTTCTGTTTTTGCCATCATAGCTATGTTTTCATTAGTAGCTACTGGTTGTGTGCAAACAGGATCAAATCTACACGCACCAACAAGTGGTCCTTATGGATTTATATTTACTTGGATTGGTTCACCATTCCAAAAATTAATCACATGGACTGCTAACACTATTGGAGGCTCAAACGGATACGCTTGGGGAATTGTTATCATTTCATTCGTTGTTCGTTTAGTATTACTTCCTCTATCTCTAAATCAACAATCTAAATCAACTATCCAACAAGAAAAAATGCGTGCCATCCAACCACAGCTAAAATTACTTCAAGAAAAACAAAAAGAAGTTAAAGATCCAGCTATTCAACAAAGACTTAGTACGATGATGATGGATATTTATAAGCAAAATAATATCAGCTTAACTGGTGGTATTGGCTGCTTACCTCTTCTAATTCAAATGCCTGTTCTTATCGGTATTTATCAAGCTGTTCAATATTCTCCTGAGATTGGTAAAGCTACATTCTTATCTATCCCACTTGGTAAACCAAGTATAGTTATTGCTATCATTGCTACTATTTTCTATATTATTCAATCATGGTTATCACTTAGAGTTGTGCCTGAAGAACAAAAAGGTCAAATGCAAGCAGTAATGTTCATGAATCCATTAATTACATTCTTCATCTCGATGGTATCTTCCGCTGCACTTGCTCTTTACTTTTTAGTTGGTGGTATTGTTATACTTATCCAACAAGTAATTACCAACTACGTAATCGTTCCTCGTATTAGAAAAAACGAAGATGATCGATTAAAAGATAATCCTGTTAAAGTAGTCGTTTCAGAAGAAATATTAAATGATATAATTTCTGGCAACAATACAACTACAGATTCTGAAGATAATTCCGAAGAAAGTTCAACGCCTAAAGACGAAGATGATCTTCACTTAGAATTACGTAAGAGAAATGAAAATAAACAACAAAATAGAGACAAATAAAAAAGCCACTGTTAAGTGGCTTTTTTATTTGTCTCTTTCTTCAATTTTTAGGGGTAATTCTAACTTGAAAACTGTCCCCGATCCTTCAACACTTTCAACAGTTAAAGTACCCTTATAGACTTCAACTAACCGTTTAGCAATGGATAACCCTAAGCCATTACCACCTTGTTGACGTGATCTAGCTTTGTCAACTCGATAAAAGCGGTTAAAGATCTGTTTCAACTCTTTCTTGGGAATACCCTGTCCAAAATCCTGAATAGCAACTTCAAGTTCATTTGAATTAGTTGATGTAGAAAAATTGATTTCTTTTCGGTCTTTAGAATACTTAAAGGCATTATCTAACAAGATAATTACAATTTGTTCTAAGTGATTTCGGTAAATTTTGACAAAGCTACCATCACGTACATCATTATCAAAATTTATATGAAAATCTGGATGTAATAAAACAAAATCATTATATATCTGATCAAATAGAGGCTTTGCCTCAGTTACTTGATTCAAATAATCTTCATCAATCTGTTCTATTCTTGTCAAATCAAGCATTTCTTGAATCAGTGACTCCATACGTTTCAACTCTTGAAGAGAGGAATTAATTGAATCCTCTAAAATCTTAGGATCATCTTTCCCCCATCTTTGAAGCATACTCAGATGTCCATTCAAAACTGCTACTGGTGTTCGCAATTCATGCGAAACATTACCAACAAATTCTTTTTGTTGGTTTGTATAATTCTGCATTCTATCTAACATTTTATTGATGTTGACAGTTAAATCATAAATTTCATCTTTATCTCTTTTTAGTTTAATACGAGCATCTGAATCAGGCTTTTTATTTATTCTATCAACAGTATCATTTATAGAGTAGATACTTCTTAAAACTGTGCTAACAGAAACATAGCTAACTATTATACCCGCTATTAAGACTACTACACCTATGATTATTATCTTGAGAATGAAATTATAAGTTACATGTTCTGACGCTACACTGCGTAATGTATCTATAGATACGTAGGAAACCACCACATATGCAAATAAAATTATAAATGAAATAAATACCGTCCACTTTATTTTAATTGATAATCTCATTGTCTCATTTCATACCCTTTTCCGCGAACAGTAGCAATATAGCTTGGAGAACCATTTCTATCGATCTTGTTGCGTAAGTATTTGATATAAACATCCACAACGTTAGTTTCTGTACTACTACCTGATCCCCAGACATGTTCTAATAAGTCATCACGACTAAGAACACTTCCGACATTCTCCATCAATGTAGTTAATAAATCGTACTCACGCTTAGTAAGATCTATTACTTCACCATTTCTTTTCAATGTTTGAGTTGTCTTATCAACAACCAAATTCTTAAATTTCAAAATTTGGTCATTATTTCTTGTAATATCGATATCCAAGTCAATTCTTCTTAGAAGAGAACGGATACGTGCTAGTAACTCTTCAATAGCAAATGGCTTTACAATATAATCATCTGCACCATGATCAAGACCTGATACACGGTCAATAACTGAATCACGTGCTGTCATCATAATGATAGGAGTATTCTTTTCTTGACGAATACGACGACACACTTCCATACCGTTTAATTCTGGTAACATAAGATCTAGCAAAATTAGGTCCCAGTCATCATTTAAGGCAGCTTCTAAGCCTAATCTACCATCATGTTCAACTTGTATTTCATAGCCTTCATGTTCAAGTTCTAATTGAACAAATTTGGCCATATTCTCTTCATCTTCGATTATAAGTATCTTAGACATTATTAAGCTCCAATCTAATAAATAATTCTGTCATACTTCTTAAAATGTTAATTTTTACGTATTATTATGAGTTTAACACATTAAAATTATTAAAAAAAGACGATAGAAAATTAAATGACAACAAATAAAAAAGACTGAGAATGTAATCTCAGTCTTTCTTCTATTATTGTTCTTTATACCATGAATAGTGGAATATTCCTGGCTTATCAGTTCTTTCGTATGTGTGAGCACCAAAGTAATCTCTTTGAGCTTGGATAAGATTTGCAGGAAGTACTTCACTTCTATATTGATCAAAGTATGAAATAGCAGCCATAAATCCTGAAACAGGAATACCTGCTTGAACTGCATAACTAACAACATCACGTACAGCAGATTGATATTCTTCAACGATATTCTTGAAATAATCATCAAGTAATAGGTTGTTCAAATTTTCATCTTTGTTGTAGGCATCAGTAATCTTTTGTAAGAATTGTGCACGAATAATGCAACCTTCTCTCCAGATTTGTGCGATTGAGCCATATTGTAAGTTCCAATCGTATTTTTCTGATGCAGATTTCATTTGTGCAAATCCTTGTGCGTAACTCATGATTTTACTAAAGTACAAAGCTTTTCTAATTTTTTCAACTAATTCTGTTTTATCAACATCTGGAACGTTTATTGCTGGTTTTAATTCTTTACTTGCAACAACACGTTCATCTTTATAAGTTGAAACATAACGTGAATAAACAGCTTCAGTGATAAGAGATTGAGGAACACCAAGTTCTAGTGCACTTTGTGAACTCCACTTACCAGTTCCCTTATTTCCAGCTTTATCAAGAATCTTATTGACAATATAGTCATCTGAACCTTCATCATCTTTACGAGTAAGAATTTCAGAAGTGATTTCGATTAAGTAACTTGAAAGTTCACCTTCATTCCATTCCTTAAATATTGATGCAATTTTATCCATATCATTATCAAATAGGTGTGTTAATAGATTATAACTTTCAGAAATTAATTCCATATCACCATATTCAATACCGTTGTGAACCATCTTAACAAAGTGTCCAGCACCATTAGGTCCGATATAAGTTACACAAGGTTTTCCATCTTCTGCTTTTGCAGACATTTGTTCTAGAATAGGTGCAACAAGGTCATATGCTTCTTTTTGACCACCTGGCATCATTGATGGTCCTTGTAATGCACCTAGTTCACCACCAGATACACCCATACCAATGAAATTAATACCTGATTGATCTAATCGAGCATTACGTTCCATAGTATCTTCAAAGTATGTATTTCCACCATCAATTAAGACATCACCCTTATCAAGTAAAGGTAATAGTTCATTAATAACAGCATCTGTACCAGCACCGGCTTTAACCATCATCATAATACGACGAGGTTTTTCTAGTGAATTAACAAAATCCTCAATTGTATAACTTGGAGTTAGTTGTTTGTCAGGGTGCTCAGCAACTACTTCCTCTGTTTTTGAAGCTGTTCTATTGTAAATAGCAACATTGTATCCACGGCTTTCAATATTAAGGGCAAGATTCTTACCCATAACTGCCATACCAATTACACCAATTTGTGGTTGTGTCATTGTAGTACCTCCATTTATTTATGAAACTCATTATACTATTTTAATTAAAAAAAAGAGTAATAATTACTCCTTTTCGTCGTTATTTTTAAATAAATCTTTTAATTTAGCTAGTTCAGGATTGATGACTTTTTCTTCAGTTTTACGTTTTTCGTACTCTTCTTCCGAAATGACTTCCCATGCATCTCCTGCTGGCATGATATCATTACTTATCTCTTCTTCTGTCAAAACAGTTTGAGGGAGGTTGAGTAAAATGTTATCAATAATAGATGTGTAAATATCAATTGTAGGGTTTTCTTCATCAATTGGCATTACAACTGTGGAATCATCTATATCTTCGGTATCGATACCATCGATGTTATATACCTCGTTCACTCTAATATCAACCGGAACTTCTACTGGTTGCAAACTTCTAATTGATGGCATAACTAAATTAGCTTTAATTTTCAGATCAGTAACTACCAGACCGTTATCATTAAATAAGTTTCCACTAACAGAAACTAAATCTAAATCTAAGATATCGTCTGTTCTATCTAAAATATCTTTCTTTATATCAATATTTTCTTCAATAAGAAGCGGTTTATCTTTATATTTTCGTACATCTTGTACTTCAAAATTTAACACTATTTATCTCCTTTCATGTATGGTATCTTGCCATATATTTGAGGTCTATCATTAATTAATTCTATAATTCTGTCCACCTTTATATCAAGTGACATTATAGTTTGTTCTTTTTTACCTATTCTGGGAACTACTGGTATCTCAACATCTTCACGTATCGAATTGAGATAATTTTTACCTGTTTCGTTCATTCCCAAAATATGGATATATGGATTATTATAAACATTCTCTATTTCTTCTGGATATACGTTGAGCAACATATAAATTGCCAAACGACGGATTCTCGCATAAGTATATCTTTTGGATTTTACATTTTCTAAAAATTCACTCCAAGAATTAGAATTCTGGATTTCTTTGACAAACTTATTATCAAGACCTTCTGATACTTGATAAACTTGTTTGTTTTCTTCTGCGGTATTAGTCACAATTCTGGATTTGAGATACAAAAAATACTTATCCCATGAAGAAAGTGGATCATTTAACTGTTTACTAGATAGAATGGGTATTAATTCAGTCGAATCCTTACCAGTAATTAGATTATTACGGATTTTTGTAGCACTGTATTTATTATCATTACGATGGATAGTTTTAATTTCAATGTTAAAATTATTTTTCAAAATCTCCATCACGTAATTAACGCCTAATAATTGATTAGGTTGATTCAGACTATTTATTCCATTTGAACTTAGATAATTATCCAAATTACTGCCGTAAGTCTCACTATAATTTGCTTCAAACTCACCATCTAGCTCTAAAATTCTTTTTGCCTGTTCTACAAAATCTAGTTCATTTTCTGTTCCGAAAACTAGATGATTTATTTTCAAGTACTTTAGTAGGCTAATTGAACCCTTAGCAAACAAATCTGCAGGTTGAACTGCATAAGCAAATGGCAATTCAACTACCAAGTCCACACCCATTTCAACGGCCAACTCAGCTTTTTGCCACTTATCAATAATGGAAAAATCTCCACGCTGAACATAATTACCTGAGACGATGGCAATTAAAACATCAGGATCATATTTTCTTTTCACTTCATCTATAAATTTTTTATGTCCATTGTGAAATGGATTAAACTCTGCAACAAAGCCATAAATTTTCAATACTTAACCCTCTACTTATGAGCAACAAAAAACCATCTTGTAGAACTTTCTAAATCATTTGATTTACCAAAATCAGATGAGATTGAAATATCTTTAAATCCAACATCTTTTAAAATTTGTAAAAATACTTCATAAGGATATGTACGTTCCTTATGAACTTCAGTGTTTACTGAGTATCCGCTAATCTCTTCATTCCAGTTAAAAAAAGTTAACTCATGTTCTATACTATGCTCAAAATCACCTTCAAAGCTACTCCACATAAATGCAGAATCCTCTGTTTTGTGATTGAACATATAGTCAGGGAAAACTTCATCCATTTGATAAAGAGAATGTGCATCAAACATATATACACCATTTTCATTTAAGTGTTCAAAAGATTGTTTAAATGCCATATATAGCTGATCTTCATCTTTTAAATAGCATATTGAATCATCAAAACAAGTAATAATATCGTATTTGCCAAAGTTATATAAATCCAACATATTGCCTTGTTCAAATTTGATATTTTTATTTGCTTTTTTAGCCTTATCTTCAGCAATTTCTAACATTGATGTTGAAAGATCAGTTCCTTCTACATCAAATTCATTATCCAATATAATAGATAGATCTCCAGTACCACAAGCAACATCTAAAAGAGTTTTTTGCTCTGGACTGGTATTGGAGCTGACAAACTCTGCCCATCTTTCATATAGTGAATCATCCATCAATTCGCTATATACAGATGCAAATGAATCATAAATCATTATTCGACAACCAAATCAGAAATATCTACATTAGGTGCTTCTGACCAAAGTTTTTCAATATTGAAGAACTCACGTTGTTCTGTATTAAATACGTGAATAACAACGTCATGCAGATCAATAAGAATCCATTCTGAATCTCTCTTGCCTTCAACATGTCCTACTTCAACACCATTTTTACCAATTTGGTCTAATATTTCTTCAACTATGGAGTTAACTTGTCTTTGACTTCCTGCATCCATAATTACAAAATAATCAGCCATAATACTGATTTCGCTAATATTTAAGACTTCAATATCATTAGCATGTTTACTATCTGCAGCTTTAACTGCCAATTCCATTATTTCTTTTGATTCCATTTTAAGCTCCCTTTTTTATCCAATAATTGTATGTTTCAATCGTTTGCGGATGAATTACTTGTTTACGATCAACTAAGTGATTTATCGTATTAGTTAATTCCGCAATCATCCCTGCATATAGAGATATATCAGCCTGTTCTCTTGCTTCTTCAACACCAGGGAAATCTCTTCCTGGCTCTATATAATCAGCAATGAACACACATTTATCGATATCGTTCATACGCATTGATCCTACTGTATGTCTTCGAATTGCATTCAAAACGTCTTCGTCTTGAATTTTTAACTCATCTTTTATGATCTCTGCCCCAACTTCTCCGTGCCAGATTGCATTACCATAATTTAACAAATCAGGATCTAAATTTTTTTCTTTAATTACATTAATAAATTCTTGGTCAGATCTTTCTTTAGCAAAGTCATGTAGTAACCCTGCTAAGCCTGCCCTAGCAGGGTCTACATCATATTTTTCTGCTAAAGCAATCGCCTGTTTCTCTACACGTAAACAGTGATTTAATCTAAAATCACTCAATGTGTTTTTCATTAATTCTATAACTTGATCACGATCAAAACCTGCGACAATTTTGCCATAATTATAATTACTCAATGAACAAACCTCGATCCTTGATATAATTTTCTACTTCTTTGGGAACTAGGTATTTAATCGATTGATTTTTAGAAGCTCGTTCTCTTATCATACTGGAACTAATTTCCAATTCTGGAGTATTAACCCACATTATCGGATATTTTGACTTCAGCTCATAGCCTTTACGACATACTCCAACAAACTGAACTAGTTGAACTAGCTCATCAATTTTATACCAGTTAGGTAAATTTTCTACCATATCTCCACCGATTATAAAGTAATACTTGGTATCAGGATTGTACTGCTTCAATTGTTTAATCGTATCAATGGTATAACTAACCCCACCTCGATCAATATCAGTCAAATTCAAATCAAAATGTATGTTGTCTTTGATAGCTAACTTAATCATTTCAACCCGGTCACTGCTACTAATTGGTAATTCTTTTTCAACACCTTTATGAGGAGGTATTTCATCTGGCAAAAACATAATTTTATCTAAACACAACTGATCATAAACTTGCTCAGCAATAACTAGGTGTCCTAAATGTATTGGATTAAAAGTTCCACCCAAAATACCTACATGTTTGATACCTTCGCTTTTTATTTCTTTAATTTGAGGTTTAGTTAAAATTTTATTATCCAAATTCATAATTAGTTATTACATTTTCTCCAATTCAATTGAATAGTTTCTATTTTTTACTTTTGAAGATTTTTTATATAAAACTACTTTAGAACCAATTGTTTGAACATGTGCAATCTGATCGTCTTCTTTTTGAAGTGCCTCAACTAGTTCATCTGAATCAACCGTAGTATTTTGAAGTAAGGATACCTTGATAAGTTCATTTTTCTCCAAAATTTGTTTTATTTGATCAATTAAGTTTTGGCTAATACCATCTTTACCTATTTGAACTTGTGGCTTCATTGTTTGTGCTTTACTTCTTAAGTAACTATTTTTCTTACCCTTAATTATCATTAAATTTCTCCTTAAATAATTGCTTCTCTCATCGATACATTGACTCCATCAGGAACTGATACTCTTACATGACAATTAGCAGGAATAGTTACCCAACCTAATCCATAAATAACAATATCTGATTTTACTTTTGAGGTAAATTCTTCAATTTTTAATTTTGGAAATTCTGTTATTTCACTTGGTGGTGACAAAATTTCACCTAAATGTTTTTCATAGAAAGCATCTGCATTAACTGTTTTTGTACGATGTAATAAAAGATTCTTATTGACGTAAAATGTGACATTTGACTTTTCATCCAAGAAATCAAATCTAGCTAAACCAGCTACAAATATTGTTTGTCCATCTCTTAGTTGAAATGTTGAAGGATTCAATGGTTTTCTAGGATTAACAATTTTTAAATCATCGTCATTTAAATAGTGTGCTAGCTGGTAATGATGAATAATACCTGGTGTATCTACTAAACTACTACCATCATCCAGTGGAATATCTATTCTATCTAAAGTTGTTCCAGGAAATCTTGATGTTGTTATTAAATTTTTAATATCAGAATTGGCGCTGATAATTCTATTAATCAGTGTAGATTTACCTGTATTGGTTGTTCCAACAACATAAACATCTCTACCTTTGCGGTACTTATCAATCATTTTCATTAATTCATCAACGTTAAGTCCCTTTTCTGCAGAAACTAAAATTTGATCAACTGATTTAATTCCATTTTCTTTACTCATTTTTTGAAGCCAGTTGAGTAATTTGTTTTTATTTGTAGATTTAGGTAATAGGTCTACTTTATTACCTACAACTATAATATCCTTGTCACCTACAAAACGATGTAACCCAGGAATCACACTACCTTCATAATCAAAAATATCAATAACGTTGACTATCAATCCATCTTCTTCAGATATTGAATCTAATAGTCTTAAAAAATCGTCATCGCTAATATTAACATCTGTAATTTCGTTATAATTTCTAAGTCTAAAGCATCTCTTGCATAGGAGCTCTTCTGCATCATCATCCAAGTATTTCTTTAATGTTGACGGTTGAACGTAACCAGGTAGCTCTGGGTTATCAGTTTGTATCTCTGCACCACAACCGATACAGAAAATTGTTTCATCAATGTTTGTCATGTAGTGAATCCTTCCAGTTTAATTTCTTATCCAATATTCTATGCATTTTTAAAATAGGTCTTTCCATCTGGCGATTAATTCTTGTTTTGAATTCATCAGTATCAACCAATGGTTTTACTAAAATTGTCTTCAACCCAGCGATATTTCCTACAAAAACATCGGTCATAACCTGATCACCCACAAATAATATACTATCTTTAGACAAATTATGACTTTGGATATACTTATTTATTTCAAATGGCAAAGGTTTCTTTGCTCGTGCAACTATTTCAATATCTAATCCAGAAACAGCTTTTTCGACTCTTTCGTAGCTATTGTTTGAAACAACAAGTACTTTGATACCATTTCTATCCATCTCTAATAGCCATTTACGCAAAGTTAGAGTATATTCATCGCTATTCCAGGGAATCAATGTATTATCAAGATCTGTCATAATTGTCGTAATATTCAATTCTTTTAAATCTTTGATAGTCAAATCAGTTATGCTATTTAACATTGAAAAAGGCTTAAACATATATTTGTTTTCTCCATCTATGATTGATCTACTTATTATAATATCAATAGTAATATTTTAACATTTGAACAACTTAATTACCTGTTTAGAATCTAATTTGTCTGGTTATTTTGAAGTAAATAAAAAACTCTGCCCTAAGGACAGAGTTTTTTATTAAGCTAGCGCTTTTTTAGCTGTATCTACAAGACTTGTAAATGCAGCAGGATCTTCAATTGCTAGTTGAGCTAACATCTTACGGTTAATGTCAACATTTGCAAGTTTTAGACCATGCATCAATTTGCTGTAGCTGATATCATTCATTCTTGCTGCAGCGTTGATTCTTGCAATCCATAATTTACGGAAATCACGCTTTCTTTGACGACGATCACGGAATGCATAACGGTATGAAACCATGATTTGTGTATGTGCAGCTTTGAAAGTGATATGTTTTGATCCACGATATCCTTTAGCTAGTTTTAAAACTTTCTTACGACGTTTGCGAGTTACTGTTCCACCTTTAACACGTGGCATAATGACTCCTCCTTTGAGTTATAAAAAATTAAATGTTAATTATTAGTATGTTGCAAGCATTTGCTTGATACGTTTCATATCACTTGAGCTAACCATTGCTGACTTAGCTAATTGACGACGTTGCTTCTTAGTCTTACCGTGGAAACGGTGACTTGTATAAGCGTGACTTCTTTTCCAACCGCCGTTAGCAGTCTTTTTAAATCTCTTTGCTGAAGCACGGTGTGTTTTTTGTTTAGGCATTTTCTAACCCCTCCACTAATTTTTCTTATTATCTTTGGCACTAATTGGATCTAGCATCAAGAACATACTACGACCGTCCATTTTTGGCTTAGTTGTTACAGTCGCAACATCTTTAGTTTCCTCAGCTAAACGATCAAGTACTCTTTTACCAATTTCTTTATGGGTTATAGCTCTACCCTTAAATCTGATTGATACTTTAACTTTGTCGCCTTTATCTAAGAATTTACGTGCATTCTTTAGCTTAGTATTGAAGTCGTTATCTTCAATTGTTGGGCTAAGACGCACTTCTTTGACAGTAAAGGTCTTTTGTTTTTTACGAGCTTCACGATCTTTCTTTTGAAGTTCAAATTTGTACTTTCCATAATCCATAACTTTTGCTACGGGTGGTTTAGCACCTGGAGACATAAGAACTAGATCCATGCTAGAATCATCAGCAAGTTTTTGTGCTTCTGCTAATGTCTTAACGCCTAGTTGTTCTCCACTATCTGAAATCAATCGAACTTCATTTGCTCGAATTTGATCATTAATTAATAGATCTTTTGCTATAGTAAGTCACCTCCGAAATTTCATCCCACAAAAAAAAGTGGGCGCCTAAGCACCCACTCAACAAATTAGTATGTAAACATACGTAACTGTAATAGACCTAGAGGCATATGCATAGGTGAGAAGCGGGCGCTTCTGCTTAATCTCAACAATTACTAACTATACGGTATTAATACCCTATTGTCAATATTTTATTTTTAACCATTTTGGCGACTGTAGTTTGCTACATCTGCTACAACAGAATCAACGAATATATCTGCATTTTCAGAAACTGACTCTTTTTGTCCATATTTTCTTACAGAAACTGTAGCATCTGCTGCTTCATCATCACCAATAACAACTGTATATGGTACTTTCATTGTTTGTGAATCACGAATCTTATAACCCATTTTCTCATCACGATCATCTATTTCAACACGGATATTTTTATCACGAAGCTTCTTCATAATATCTTCAGCATATTCCATGTGTAGTTTGTTGTTGACCGGAATAATTCTTACTTGTTGTGGAGCTAGCCATGTTGGGAATGCACCCTTGTACATTTCAATTAAGTAAGCAATAAATCTTTCCATTGTAGAAACGATACCACGGTGAATCATAACTGGTCTATGATCTTCACCATCAGAACCAACGTATGTTAATTCAAATCTCTCTGGTTGTAAGAAATCTAGTTGGATTGTTGATAGTGTTTCTTCGTTACCTAAAGCTGTTTTTGTTTGAACATCTAACTTAGGACCATAAAATGCTGCTTCTCCCTCAGCTTCATAATAACTTAAGCCAAGATCATCCATAGCTGACTTCAACATTGATTGTGATCGTGTCCACATATCGTCATCATCGTAATACTTATCAGTATTTTGAGGATCACGATAACTCAATCTAAATGAGTAATCAGTGATATTAAAGTCATTGTAAACTTCCATCATTAACTGCAATGTACGTTTAAATTCATCCTCAATTTGATCTAGAGCAACAAAAGTATGTCCATCGTTAAGAGTCATTTCACGAACACGTTGTAGTCCTGTAAGTGCTCCAGATTTTTCATATCTGTGCATCATACCTAATTCAGCAATTCTAACTGGTAATTCACGATATGAACGTGTGTGGTGATTGTAAACTTGGATATGTGAAGGACAATTCATAGGACGTAATTCTAGCATTTCTCCATCACCCATGTCCATTGGTGGGAACATATCTTCACGATAATGTTCCCAGTGACCTGATGTCTTATAGGCATTTAGGTTCATAAGAATTGGAGTATATACATGTTCATATCCCCAAGCAACTTCTTTATCAATGATATATCTTTCAATCTGACGTCTGATTGTTGCTCCATTTGGCATCCAATATGGTAATCCTGCACCTACTTCTGGATCAACGAAGAATAAGTCTAAATCACGTCCAAGTGTTCTATGGTCACGTTCTTTGATTTCTTGACGGCGTTTCAAATCTTCATCAAGTGCATCTTGACTAAAAAATGTTGTTCCATAAATTCTTTGAAGCATAGGATTACTTGACTTACCTTGCCAATAAGCACCGGCAACAGAAAGAAGTTTTACATGCTTCAAATCTTTTAAGCTTGGCAAAATTGCACTATAACCAAAGTCTACAAAATCTCCCATTTTATAAACAGGAATTTGAACAGCATCGATTGCTTGAACTAATGATGTCTTGTAATCATCGCCTTTGAACATTGTTTCAAGTTCTGACTTGTCCATCATCAAACGTTCAATTTTATCATTTTGTTTGATGATTTTTGACATCATTTTTTCAATGTCTTCCAATTCATCAACAGTGATCTGTCCTGATTTGCTATCTGTGTCGACATAGAAACCATCGTCTGATGATTGTTTTTCACCAAAGCTTAAATCTGATTTGAATTCTTTAGCTGCTTTGCTAAATACAAAACTAGCTGAATTACGTAAAACTTCTAGAGCATCAGCCTCATCTTTAGCAGTAATAATTTCAATTGAACCATCTTGATTAATTGGTAGATTAACATCAATGATATGGTCATTTAATTTACCAGCAATGGCACTTTTACCTAAAGAAGTACTGATTGACTTAGCAACATCTAAAGTTGATACCCCTGAATCAAATTCTTTAACTGCTCCATCTGGAAATTTAAGATTGATTTTTGACATATTTGTTCTCCTTTATTTTTGAAAGACAAAAAAATGCGTCCCAGAATTATATACACATAAAAATATGCACATAATTCTGGGACGCATCTGCGCGGTTCCACCCAAATTGAATAGACTATAGTCTATCCCTCTCTTGTTTAGATCTATAATTCTAAATGGAAACCGAAAGTGGTGTCTTTGGTAATGGGTAAGCTTCCAGTTTACGTACCCTCCCTGTATAGAACCAAAGCGTTGTCTTTCTACTAAGTAAATTTAATCACAAACTAATTAAATAAGCAAGGGTTTACCATGTCTTATTCCTACGGTTATTACCTGAAACAATAACCTCTCTTGAGAGATATCGAACTCTCTCCATTAATCTTTTGGCTTTAACTATATCGTAATTGCCGTTTTTGCTATTGGCAAAGTGTTCTTCAAGTTCATTCATAGAGAAATTAGATGAAAAGAATACTGGCAAATTTTCTTGCATTCGATATTGCAAAATAACTCCCAAAACTTCGTCTCTAAACCATTCTGACATATTAGCAGCACCAATATCGTCAAGCATAAGTAATTGTGACTTCTTCAACCGTTCAACTAATTTAGAAACTCTATTATCATTGATTGCTCCCTTTGCTTGAGACTGCAAACTTAAAAAATTAACTAAAGTTGATTTAACTCCAGTTTTATATAGTTCATTAGCAATAGCACCTAAAAGATAAGTCTTTCCGACGCCATAATCTCCAGCAAGGTATAGTCCCGGCATATATTGTCCACCACTCTGATAATTTTCAATGAATTGTAATGCTTTATCCAAAGCATCCTGTCTGCCTTCTCCAGTGTAATCATCAAGACTGGCATCCTTAATATCGTCTGGCATATCCAATAATCTAACACTTGATGAATAATCTTTAGAATTTTCTTCCGCAATTCTCTTGGCGTTTGGAGAATATGCTACTTCCACATTGTGATTATTAACAATCAGACTGGGAACAAATTGATCTGATAGTTCACTAGAATTATGCTTCTGATTGTAGAATTCATAAATGCTACTTGCACTTTTAGCAATACTTTCATTACTTAATTCAGATTCA
This sequence comes from Companilactobacillus metriopterae, assembly GCF_002762335.1. Lineage (NCBI taxonomy): Bacteria > Bacillati > Bacillota > Bacilli > Lactobacillales > Lactobacillaceae > Companilactobacillus > Companilactobacillus metriopterae. Next base: position 1,229,592 of record NZ_CP024610.1, read on the forward strand.
TGTTCATTTAAAAAAGAGCGTACATCTGGGTCATTAAGTGCATCAGACATCAACTTTTTAAACTGCTCATTTCTATTAGATGTATCCATGAGTTTCTTGATTGTGTCGCCAATTTTTTCCATTAGTTGTTTTCCTTATGCCTAATTCTATTTAAACGTTCCTGAATATCTTGATTTGATTGTTCAACAGGTCTTGCTTTTACTTGAGACCAATCTGTTCCTTTTTCAACTCTACCATTATTGGATATTTGATTCTGATAACGTCTTTTGGGATTTCTAGGTTTGCTTCTTGACTCTTGTATCCTCTTCAATGCATCTTCTGGGGTTTTGATGTTATTTTGCTGCCAATCATTAGCAATTGTTTCCATTAATGGCAAGCTTAACGTTGTATTCTGTTGTAAAGAATAATGCGTTAATATGTTGATGACACTGGGACTTAAACTTGTATTCATTGCAAGATTTCTTAGTGCTCTAGACTCAACTGTACCGGTGAATCCACCTGTTTTTTGCTTTTCTGAAGCTAAAAATTCTGCTGGTGCTAATTCTTTTGCCTGTTTAATGAGTAATTGATCATCACGATTAAAGTTACTATTTAACTGTGAAGTAGTCTCAGTTACTTCATTTGTTTGAATATTAACACGCTGTTCAAATCTTTGCTGAACCATATTTTTCAACTGGCTAGGATCAATCTTATTAGTAATGATATCCATGGTTCTACCTAACAAGTCAATTATAACAATTTCATCTAAATCATAAAATGTAGCTAAGTTCTCAATCAAATCCTTATTGAGGTTAATATCTTCTTTTTCAATTCGATATAACTGTGAAGCTCGATCGATTATCAAGTCAAAATCTAAATTCTTCTGACTATTCAGTTCAATGGATTTAGTTGGAGTTGATTGCATACTATTTTGAGCAATACTTACATCATTAGGTGTATCTATTAAATCTTCCGAATTCAATCTGAATACATCTAAAAATTTACTTGTCTGATCTTTTGCATCATTTAATATATCTCGGTTAACAGAATATTTTTTCACTAAGTTATTGAACAAACTCTGACCAATTTTTTCATATAAGAAGATGCTCAATAAATCATCCCTGAAAAAATCACTTGGGTTTAAAGGTAAGTATAAATCATATATGTAGTATTCACCCAATTCATCATATTTACGGTAGTTTTTAATTAATCCTGTTGCTTCGAGTTTAATTCGCGCATTTTGAAAAGACTTTAAGTCGATATCAAGCAAACTCAATAATTCAGCGTGATTGGATCTCTCTGTAACTATTCTTTTATCTGTAGTTTTTTGAATTAGTAAAAGATAAATAGCCAGAGCTTCTGCTCCGACTAAAGGAAGGTACAAGTCAGTAAAGACTCTTTGATTGTAATCACTCAACTCTCCATTTTTTAAACACCAGTAGCCCGTCATGGGTGTCAATTTAGAAGAATTATTATTTGGTTCTATATCCACAAACTAACCCTCTTTACTTTTTTCATTTTTTATCATTTCTTGTACTTCTTGCATAAATCCATTCATATCTTTAAATTCGCGATAAACACTTGCAAAACGAATATAGGCTACATCGTCTAATTGAGATAACAATTTCATAATAATCTCGCCTATATCTTGAGAAGCAATCTCTCTCTTCCCTGTCTTAATTAGTTCATTCTCAACCTGATCTACTAATTCATTTAGTTGATCGATACTTACTGGTCTTCTTTCAGAGGAGCGAACGAGACCCTTTAATATTTTGTCACGATCAAATGATTCTCGATCACCATTTTTCTTAACTACTAAAATTGGTGTTATTTCTATTCTTTCATAGGTAGTAATTCTATTACCACATGATTCGCACAATCTTCTTCTGCGAATTGACATGCCGTCCTCACAAGGTCTCGAATCCAAAACTTTCAAAGATGTGCCATGACATTTAGGACAATTCATTATTTATGTGACCTCTTAATTTTTTTATTAAATTATTAGTTTCTTTTGTTAGATCATCTATAGTTCCAGTATTTTCAAAAACGTAGTCTGCTAATGTCACTTTTTCTTCAATTGGCATCTGACTAGATATTTTTTGTTGTGCTAGTTCCTCTGATATCTTATCTCTATCCATTAATCTTTTTGTCTGTAATTCTTTCGGCATACTAAGACAAATTGTCCCATCTAAATATTGTTGATAGTTAAATTCAAACAATAATGGAATTTCAAAGACATATATTTTATCATCTTTTTTCTTTTTGACATTATTAATGATATTTAAAATCTCAGTTCTAATTAGTGGACCATTAATTTTGTTCAACTTATCCAGTTCAGTTTTATTTTTAAAAACTATCGAACCTAATTCTTTTCTATTCAGTGATTGATCTTCATTTAAAATCTCAGTTCCAAAAGTTTCAACAATTTGTTTTAATCCTAATGTTCCTGGTTTAACAACATCTCGTGCTACTTGATCGGCACTAAATACTTCTATATTATTTTCTTGCAAAATTTTAGCGACGGTACTTTTTCCAGTTGCAATGCCACCGGTCAAACCATAAATTAAACTCATAGTTACCTCGCAGACTTAATTTTTTACACATATCTCTCGTGTAATTATAAATCATATTAGATTTGCAAACAATATTCTTAAATAATACAAAAAACCTAACTCAACATGAGCTAGGTTTATTTTTATATTCGTTTAAATTTTTCGACGGCTTCTTCGATTGTTATACCGTTCGCAAATACATTTTTATTGTACTTATCTACAACAGTAAACAATTGAGAATCCGTGTTTAGTTGAACACGATAATTCATTTGTTTACCTCCAATTGAAATAATTCGGTAGCGAATATCCAGTACAATACTCTGATTGCCAAACTAATGCAAGCATTTATTTTTGGCAATTAGGACAAAAATGAGTTCCACGACCGTTTACTTTGATCTTTTCAATCTCTGTACCGCATCTAGGACATGGAGTTCCCTCTTTACCATATACTTGCAATAAAGCTTGCATATTTCCTTTATGACCTGTTGAATCAACATATGATCTTATAGTTGATCCTCCAGATTTAATAGCAACTTCCATTTCTTCATTCGAAGTGTCAATAATCTTTTGAACGTCAGACTCTGATAATTCATTTGATTTAGCTAATGGATTGATTTTTGACTTCCATAAAACCTCGTCAACATAAATATTTCCTAATCCACTTATTACAGATTGATCCAAAAGAACTGTTTTTATGTCTTTTCTATGTTTTATTACCCTAGGATACAAAATAGATAATTTAAAATCATCACTTAGTGGTTCAGGTCCTAATTTTTTGATAGAGGGGTTATCTGAAAGATCTGATGTTTCCCAAAGCTGCATGCGTCCGAACTTACGAACATCATTATAAATTAACATCTCACCAGAATCTAAATAAAAAATAGCATGAGAATGCTTGTCAATTGCTGACTGATCTTTAGAAACTTTATATTTTCCTTCCATTCTCAAATGACTAATAATAGTCAAATCATTGTCCAGATTTAATTCCAGAAATTTAGCTCGTCTATTGACTGAAATAAATGTGGCACCAGTGACTATATCAACAAAATCTGCAGTATCTCCAGTTATCAAGTTTGGATATCTTATATCTACTTTTTCTATTTTTTTACCAACAATCTGTTGTTGTAATCCACGTCGAACAGTTTCGACTTCAGGCATTTCAGGCATAGTAAACTCCTTTTATTTAGATTCGTACCAGTTATTTCCATGTGCAGTACCTACCTTCAAAGGAACATCAAGTTTCACCGCTGAATCCATAACTTTAGGTACTAGTTTTTCTAATATTTCAATTTCTGATTTTGGCGCTTCAAAAATCATTTCATCATGTACTTGAAGAAGAAGATTGGCTTGTAACCCTTCATCTTTAATCATCTTTTGCATGTTAATCATTGCAACTTTGATAATATCTGCAGCACTACCTTGTATAGGCGTATTCATAGCAGTTCTTCTTGCAAAGTTACGAATATTAAAATTCTTAGAATGAATATCTGGTAAATAACGACGGCGATGCATAATAGTTTCCACATAACCATTCTCTTCTGCAAATTTAACTATATCATCCATATACTTTTTAACACCCGGATATTGCTCAAAGTAATTATCGATGAATTCTGCAGCCTTATTACGGCTAATACCGATATTTTGTGACAATCCGTAATCACTGATTCCATAGACAATACCAAAGTTTGTAGCTTTAGCTTGTCTTCTCATATCACTTGTTACTTCTGAATCATCGTTTAAACCAAAAATTCGCATCGCTGTATGTGCGTGAATATCATAATCCTCATTAAATGCTTCTTGCATATTTTCGTCACCAGAAATATGTGCAAGCACACGTAGTTCAACTTGAGAATAATCTGCAGAGAAAATTTGCCAATCTTCTTTTTGAGGAACAAATGCTTTTCTTATTTGTCGACCTTCATCAATTCGGATTGGAATATTTTGTAAATTAGGTTCATTGGATGACAATCTTCCTGTCTGCGTCAAAGTTTGTTGATAAATAGTATGAATCTTGTTATCTGCTTGAATGAATTTTTGTAATCCAATAACATATGTTGATTGGATTTTGGAAATTTGGCGATATTGTAAAATCAAATCTACAACAGGAGATTCATTTCTTAGTTTTTCTAAGACATCCACTGCTGTTGAATAACCTGTTTTTGTTTTCTTAACAACAGGAAGTTTCAAATCTTCAAATAAAACGACACCTAGTTGTTTAGGTGAATTGATATTGAAAGTCTGACCTGCTTCATGATAAATCTGTTGTTCAATATCTGATAAACGAAGTGCAAATGTATTTTCCATTTCTTTTAATTTTCTGGTCTGAACAGTAATTCCTTCAATTTCCATCTCAGCCAAAACAATTGAAAGTGGTAACTCTATCTCATCATAAAGAGCATCTTGATCGTTTTTAGCCAACTCTGCCATAGTTTTATCATGAAGTTCATTTACTACAAAAGCTTTTTCAGATAAATAGTCTAGTAAATCATTTGCATCTTCTGGAAGTGATTTTTTGACACCTTTACCATAAAATTCTTCTACTGTCTGAATATTATATCCATAATTATTGGCAACAATACCAAGATCAGACTTACTATCATTAGTATCAAGAAGATATGATACTAGCAGCAAGTCAAATGTTACACCTGATATTTTACTTCCATAGCGGTTAAGTAGTGCAATTGTTTTTTTATAGTCAAAAACATACTTCTCTTTTGAGTCATCAGATAACCATGACAAAAATTTTTGATCATCTAATATACCTACATTATCAGTTGCAAAATATCTATCTCCATCCGATAAAGCAATTCCAATAATTGGTTCAATATGGTAGTTCTCTCCAAAACTTTCGACAATAATTGTAATAGGCTTTTTACTCTCAATAATAAAATCAACAGCAGAAGAGTCTAATTCTTCAGACTTAACGTCGACTTTAGAACCAACTATATCCTCACTGGCTTCACTCAGATCCATACGATTCAAGAAAGATTGGAAGTTAACCTTTTTATAAAAGGAAACTAACTGCTCAGTATCTTCACCTTTATATTTTGTGTCACTCAAAGAAATATCTACAGGAGCATCTCTTCTTATGGTAGCTAGATCTTTACTCATAAATGCATTTTCACGGTCATTTATAAGATTTTCCTTCATCTTGCTCTTCTTTAATTCATCAATATGATCATATAAATTTTCTATAGTTCCATACTCATTTAACAATTTTTCTGCAGTTACAGGACCAATCTTTGTTACACCAGGGTAGTTATCAGAGTTATCACCCATCAACCCCTTTTTATCAATAATTTGGTCAACTCTTACACCCCATTTTTCTTCTGCAAACTCTGGTGTGTATGATTCTATTTTGGTAACTCCACTGACATTAACTTTTACTGTAGTTTTATCTGTCGTTAATTGAGTTAAGTCTCGATCACCTGTGAGGATTGTAACAGTCATTCCATCAGCTTCTGCTTCTTTTGCCAAAGTTCCGATTATGTCATCAGCTTCAAAATTAGGCAACTCATAATGCTTTATTCCTTTGGCATCAAGTAACTCATTAATCAATGGTAATTGTTCCATTAATTCAGATGGTGTACTAGATCTTGTACCTTTATAATCATCGAACTTTTCTGTTCTAAAAGTTGTCTTACCTGCATCAAAGGCAACCAAAACATGTGTTGGTTTTTCGTTTTTCAGAATCAAATCCAACATATTTGTGAATGCATACAATGCATTAGTGTGTATTCCTTCGGGTGTAGTAAATTTATCAAGATCATTTAAAGCATAAAATGCTCTAAACGCCTCACTATTTCCGTCAATAAGTAATAATTTATCAGCCATAATATCTCCTCTGGAATCTGTTTACATTATTAATATTTTAACAGTCTTTTCACAACAAAAAAAGCCAAGTGAACATGCACCTGACTCTTAATTATTATTGTTGATTTGGATTTAAAGTACTTAAAATTTGTTCATATGCTAATTCATATTTTTGAACATCTCCAGCACCCATAAATATCATAACTGCATTATGAAAATCCAATAATGGCGACATGTCTTCTAATGTGAGAACACGACCACCCTTATTAATCTTGTCTCCAAGGTCTTTACTTGTAATGTCACCTTGTTTTTCACGAATTGATCCAAAGATATCTGTTAAGAAAACCTCATCAGCTAGATCCAAAGCTTCAGCAAAATCATCCATCAATGCAAGAGTTCTTGTATATGTGTGAGGTTGGAAAATTGCTACAACTTCGCGATCTGGATATTTTTGTCTAGCAGCATCAATAGTAGCTTTAATTTCTTGTGGATGATGTGCATAATCATCGATAATGACCATGTCTGCCACATTTTTTTCACTAAAACGTCTTTTGACACCACCAAATGTTTGAAGTTCTTTGTTAATTGGGTCATGATCCAATTTTTCCATGTGACCAATACCGATAACTGCCAGAGAATTAAGTATATTGTGTTCTCCAAATAATGGAACTTCAAAATTACCAATATTCTCATTATCAATATAAACATCAAAAGATGAACCCTTAACAGTTCTCTTGATATTTTTTGCTTGAATATAATCACTGTCATCTAGACCATATGAATATATCGGAACGTCAGCTGAAATTTTACCAGCATGTTTGTCCTCACCCCAGATGAAAATACCCTTTTTGACTTTGCGTGCTTCAGATTCGAAAGCATCTATTACATCATCAATTCCAGAATAATAATCTGGATGATCATAATCAATGTTTGTAATTACTAAATAATCTGGAGAATATGCAAGGAAGTGACGGCGATATTCATCGGCTTCGAAAACAAAGAATTTTGCATCTTTATCACCTTTACCTGTCCCATCACCGATAAGATATGAAGTTTTAGCAATACCACTTAATGTATGTGCTAACAAACCAGTTGTACTAGTCTTACCGTGAGAACCAGCAACTCCGATAGATGTATAGTCACTCATAACTTGTGCTAGAAGTTCAGGATATTTGATAACTTCTACTTTTTGATCAAGAGCAGATTTAATTTCAACATTGTCATCTTTAAAGGCATTACCAGCAACAACTGTCATACCTGGTTTAATATTATCCGCATCAAATGGTAGAATTTTGATTCCTACTTTTTCAAGTTCTCTTTGAGTAAATGTATATTTATCAATATCTGATCCTTGAACTTCATAACCAAAATCCTTCATGATAAGTGCTAAAGCACTCATACCAGTTCCTTTTATCCCAACAAAATGATAAATTTTATTTTCCATAATTACTCCTAATTAAACATCTTTTCTGCTTTTTCAAAATCAAAGGCGTCGCCAGCTGATCCTTCTTCAAGTACTAAAATACCTTTTTTCTTAGGAGCATTAGGAATTCCCAGTTCACCTGCTGAACAAATCATTCCAAAACTATCTACTCCACGAAGTTGTCCTGGCCAAATTTCAAAACCGGTTGGCATAACTGCGCCTGGAAGTGCTACAACAACCAATTGACCTTGTTCAATATTTGATGCACCACAAACGATTTGAACAGGAGAATCAAGTCCAACATTTGTTTTAGTAATATGCAAGTGATCAGAATCAGGATGTTCTGTCATTTCTTCTACATATCCTACGACAAATTTGGGAGAAACATCTGCTTCAAGAGTATCATTGAATGAAGCTTTTTTAAGTTCTTCATTTAAAATGTAAACTTGAGATTCATTAAGGAAAACTTGTCCATTTTCGTTTATTCCTAATTTGTCATGAATGTTAAAAAAATTAAAACCAATAGCATTGTCATTCTCATCAGATATACGAACAACATTACCGTTTTGTGTTGTCCTTTGTTTTACATTAGTATCATCAGCGCATTCTACTATTAGAACATCGCCTAATTCTTCTTTATTATAAAAACTTAGTAACAAAATGAATTCCTCGCTTATTCATAAGGATAAAAAATCATAATTCTAATATAACATTTAGTTAATAAAAAAAGCAGTTACTTTAATATTTAGTAACTACTTTTTTATTATAATGAGCTTGCTTCGACAGTAGAACTAATAAAGTTTTCAACTTCTTCTTTTGTCTTACGATCTTTATTGACAAGTCTACCAATTTCATTAGCATCTTCTACTACAATAAAACTTGGTATGCCCATAATTCCTAATTCAATAGCCATATCCATGTTTTCATCTCTATCAATGCTTATAAAGGTGAAATCAGAAAAATCTTGTTCAATTTCTGGCATTTTTGGTTCAATAAATTTACAATCTGGACACCAATCTGCATGGAAAAATAAAACATATTTCCCTTGTTTTGTGGCTTCTTTCCAGTCTTTTGTATTAAAATCTTCAAGCGTTTTCATAGATTTAACCACCTTTCGAGATATTTAAGATACTTCTTTTCTAAAATTTAGTCAAACAATCTACATTCCTTGCTACTTTAATCATACAATATTCATATAAAAGTGTTAATATATGATTATCAAAATTGTTAAGGAGTGTTATTTATGAGTAAAAAAGGTATTGGATCATTAATTTTAGCAAGTACTGCACTAGTTGCTGGTGTAGCTGCAACTGTAGCAATTAAGCATCATGTGGACAGTAACCGTATTATTGAAAAAGTAAAAAACGTTCTTGGCGATGATCAAAAAGTTATCGGTACTTGGGTAGAGCCACTTTATCAACGTGTAAATGTTGACGGAGAATCTACATGGGGTATCGTTGGTGGTGTTACAACACTTGACGAAGATGATGTTTCTCAATATCATTTCATTGCTGACGCAATGAGCGGTGAACTACTAAACATCAAGAAAATATAATATTAGTTTTTAAAATGGGCTTTCAGATAATTAATTCTGAAGCCTTTTTTTGAGAACTTTTCTTCATATTCTGTCTCAATGTTTGCAGCATTTTTCTCTTCGTCATTGTGAAGATCAAGAGAAATGTCATCAAAGACCATTCCATAATTATTCATACTTAACAATGAGTACTCAAATAATCCCTGATTGTCAGTTTTAAACTGTAGTATTCCATCTTTTTTCAAAACAGTTTCATATTGTGATAAGAAGCTCTTGTAAGTTAGGCGTCTTTTCTCATGACGAGTTTTAGGCCATGGATCAGAGAAATTTAAGTAAACTCCACTAACCTCATCTTCAGCAAACATCTCATCTAAATTAGCTCCATTAGCTAATAAGAGTTGTAAATTTGGAATTTTATTTTCAACTTGTTTCTTTAGAAGAAGAGCAATTGCACCTTCTTGAACCTCAATTGCAATGTAATTATTTTGAGGATTTCCTTTTGCAAGCTCTGTTATAAATCTACCTTTACCCGAACCTACTTCAATAAATAAAGGTTGTTCCTTATCAAATTTAGATTGCCATTTCCCCGCCATTTTTTCTGGATGAACCGAAATCAAATCCAAATTATCATTAATCATGTCCTTAGCCCAAGGCTTGTTTCTTAAGCGCATTTAATTACTCCATTACGTTATATTTTTTTTAATTGTCTTGGCATGTAGAAATAGTTAACAAAAATTAACACTACTAAACCTGCTAGTGAAATTACAATGCTGTTCATTGTAAATGAAAATTGTACAAAAATCGCTATAGCACTAATCAACCACTGAATTGATAAAATAATAGTTGATAATTTAATAAAATCTCGTATTTTTTGATCTTTTGAAATTGGATAAAGTCTTTGAAGCATATTTTGCATAATTTCTTTGAAATAAGGTTTTAACTGGAATCCTAACAAATAAATAAATAGTATTTCGACTATTAATGAAATATAAAAATTATCGATAAATGCTAATAAAATACCTTGAATGATAGTCAATCTTATAAATAATCCAATATACTCGTTATTACGGACAAATCCTCTGACGAATATATAGAAGTATGTATTACTTTGTTTTAATTTCATTGATGAATACAAGAAATCCAACCATTTGCGGCGTCTAATTTTACTGCTTACACCTGGAACATCTGTAAATAAATTGTAAAATCTTTTTAGTTTGAAGATTCTTTGATTTTCTAAACTAATTGCTTTTTGCCACTGTAGTCTCTTACTTGTAATATTAGGTCTGGTAACCATTACAGAAATAACTAGTAATACAATACTTACTACTAAGTATATTAACGAACTAGAATATGTAGCAATGACAATCGATGCAAGTAATATTAATTCAAACAGTAGTTTTGTAGTATTTTCTTCATTGTATAAGTTAAATAATTCTACATTAAGTAAGCTCATCTTACTTATTACAGCTGATACAGCAAATATCACGATACCTGTGACATTGAAATCTGCCATCCTAAATGCAAATGGTGATAGTAAAAATGATATCAACGCTATTGCTAAAATTGGTAAAAATCTACTATATGAAAGAGCTCTCTTGAAATATTCATAGAAGTCATTTTCTTTTGCTAGTAAGAAAGTACTATCTGGATCTTCTAACAAAGTAGCAATTCGACCTGCTTGAAATGACAAAAAGGTGATTATAATAAATACTGGCTTACCCCACCATTGTTGGTTGGTAAATGATCCTAAGAAATTGGAATACCAAAATCCTACGGCTCCCATTAAAACAATAAATGCCAACATGAAGTTATCATTGAAAACTAATCTTAAGTACTTAAACTGTTCCTGCTGATGTCTTCTTAATCTTTCTGAATAAAGTTTTCTCATTTATTTGCCCTCTTTGGACATCTTGATGTAAATATCATCTAGATTGGCATCTTTCATATCAAACATTTCTTTCAATTGGTCAAGAGTTCCATCCGCGCGAACTTGTCCATTATTAATAAGAACAAATTTATCAGCGTGATCTTGGACAGTTGCTAAAACGTGAGTAGACATTAGCACAGAGCAACCTATTTTTTTCTTTTCATCAATTACATTCAGCAAATCATTCACAGATAGTGGATCCAATCCTGTGAATGGTTCATCAATGATAAACAATCTGGCATCAGTCATGAAAGCACAAACAATCATAACTTTTTGTTTCATACCTTTTGAAAAGTTTTGTGGGAACCAATCTAGTTTATTTGATAATCTGAATGTTTCTAACAATTTGTTAGCATTTTCCCATGTTTTATCATGGTCAAGATCGTATGCCATTATAGTTAGGTCAATATGTTCCTTTAATGTTAACTCTGGATAGAGAATTGGCAATTCTGGTACATATGCAATTTTTTTGCGGTATTCTTCTACATTGTCTTCAAGAGAAATACCATCAATCAAAATTTGACCGCTTTTTTGTTTCAATAATCCAATAATGTGTTTTATAGTTGTTGACTTACCTGCACCATTCAATCCGATCATTCCAACAACTTGACCGTCTTCAACAGTAAATGTTTCCTTATTTAATACATTAACGTGACCATAGCCACCTGTAAGATCTTTAATTTCTAAAGTCATGGATAAAACCACCTATATCTGTTTTTGTTAATATAACAATGATATCATGAAATAAACAATATACTTATTTGAGAGGAAAAATTCAATATGGATAACTGTATTTTTTGTAAAATTATAAATAATGAGATTCCAAGTTATACTATCTATGAAGATGATGACGTGAAGGTTTTTCTTGATATTTCCCAAGTAACTCCAGGTCATACACTTATGGTACCAAAGAAGCATGTGGAGAATATTTTTGAATATGATTCAGAACTTTCTGAGAAAGTTCTTACTAAGATTCCAATGATTGCCAAAGCAATTAAAAAATCTGATAAAAATATTGAAGGTATGAACATTGCAATGAATAACGGTGAAGTTGCTTATCAAACTGTTATGCACTCACATATTCATTTCGTCCCTAAATTTACTCTTCACGATGATTTCGCTATTAGTTTCAAAGACAACACTGAAAAATATACATCTGATCAATTAGAACAGATCTTAAACAATATTAAAGAAAATCTATAGGAGAATAAAGATGAAATTACGTACAACTATTACTTTAATTTCAGCAGCTAGTGCTGGTATATATATTTTTTCTAAAGGTAGAAAATTTAGTTCTACCGGAAGTACAAATGTTTTTAGCAATGCCAATGATTTTGTATCCGATCTAAAATCTCTAAAAAGTAACATCAAAGTAGTACCTGAAGTAGTTACCGGTATCAAAAATGATGTAAGCAACTATATTGAAGAAATCTCTCCAATCGTAGATGATATTAATCTAACAATAGAAGATCTCAAAGAAAATCTGCCTAGCTAGATTGATATAATTCTATATTATCTTAGTCTTTCAGTGGATAAAATGTGATTTTTTTTTGAATTTTTATCTAATTTGATGCAAAATGTGATTTTTTTGTGGTACTCTTTTCTTGTTATAGACTTTAATTAAGGATGTGTAAAAATGAACAAACGTATTACAAAATGGGCTGTTGCCCTTGCTGGTTTGTTGATGATGGTTACAGTTGCCGGTTGTGCTGGTAACAAAACTGTCGCTACAATGAACGGCGGAAGAATTTCAGAAAATGATTACTACAAGGAAATGAAGGATTCTACAAGTGGTAAGCAAACCCTTCAAACAATGATCATTTCTAAAGCTCTTGAAAATCAATATGGTGACAAAGTTTCAAAAGATGATGTTAATAAGAAATTTAACTCATACAAGAAGCAATACGGTTCACAATTCAAGACATTGCTAGAACAAAATGGACTTACAGAAAGTAAGTTCAAGGACAATGTTCGTACTAACCTTCTAACAGAAGAAGCTCTTAAAGCTAACAAGAAGATTTCAGACAAGAAACTTAACTCTGAATGGAAGAAATATCAACCAAAAATAACTGTTTCTCAAATCGTAGTTGCTGATGAAAATACAGCTAAAGAAGTAATTACAAAACTTGATAATGGTGAAAAATTCTCAGCACTTGCTAAAGAATACTCAACAGATACATCTACAAAAGACAAAGGTGGTAAGTTAGCTGCCTTTGATAACACTTCAACACAAGTTGACTCATCAATCGTTACTGCAGCTTACAAGCTTAAAAAAGTTGGCGACTACTCATCAACACCTGTTACAACAACAACCGGTAGTTATGTAGTTCTTCAATTAAACAACAAACCTGCTAAGGGTAAACTTGCAGATCACAAATCTGAACTTAAAGAACGTATCTACACTGGATGGATGCAAGACTCAACTGTAATGCAATCAGTTATTGGTAAAGTTCTTAAGAAAGCTGATGTAAGTATTAAGGATGATGACCTTAAGAATATCTTAGCCGGATATACTGGTAATGGTTCATCTTCAAATAATAATTCTTCTACATCAAACACAACAAAATAAAAAATCGCCGAATGGCGGTTTTTTTTATTTACTTTAAATTAATGTATAAAAAAGACACACACCTTAATTATAGGAGTGTGTCTTTTCGTTTAGGAGTTTGTATTTCTTTTATAGAACGTACGATTATCTAAACCAAATATTCGTTCAGAGAAGCTGCCCTCTTCTGTTCTATCTAAAGCCTTAGTAATCATATTAATTGAAGCATCTATCATATCGATTTCATGTAATAATTCTGCTTCTAATAACTGTGGTCTTTCAGGTGAACCATATTCTAGCAACCCATGATGAGATATAACCATATGTCTCAGCAAGATCATATCTTCTGATTCTAAAGATATATCCAACTCATTAGCTGCAGAAACAATTTCTTCATCAACTATTGTGATATGTCCTAACATCTTACCTTCAAAAGTATATTCAACATCCACACTTCCACCGAGTTCAATCACTTTCCCTAAATCATGCAAGCAAGCTCCAGTTAAAAGTAATGCTTGATCAACTTGAGGATATTGATCACATATTTTCTCTGCTAATTTTGCCATTGAAAGTGTGTGATATGCTAAACCACCACGAAAATCATGATGGTTAATCTTGGCAGCTGGACTAATGTAGAATTGATCATGATATTTTTTATATAGATATCTTACTATTCTATTCCAATGTCCATTGGTAATTTGAAGAAATAACCCCTCCATTTGATCTTCCATATCTTCTGCTGAGATAGGAGCTGTCTGTAGAAATTGTGACATATCAATAGAATTGGGATCTAAAACTTTAAGACTACTAATATTAACTTGAGGATTACCCTGATAGTTATCTCTCTTACCTACAAGATGAGTAACTGTTCCAATTTTAAAATTGGTAGCATCCCCTTCACTGGAATCCCAGTATTTACCTGGAATTTGACCAGATTTATCTTCAAAAACTAGAGACAAATAGTTCTTACCATTTTTGGCAACTCGTAAATCTGAACGCTTGATAATTACATCAAGATTCATCTCTTCACCATTTTTATAATCATTTATCTTATTCATAATCTATTTCCTTTATAGCTTAATAATATTGTCATATTCACCATCTGTAGGATGATTGGCAGTAACATAAATTACTTGATTATCTTTTGAAATTTCCTTAATAAGACTGGAAATAACTTCTTTACGACCTAAATCAAAATCTACAAAAGCATCATCAATTAATATTGGTAATTTTACTATATCAGATATTTCTAAAATAAATGCTAATCGTAGTGAAAGATACAATTGTATTGTTGTTGCTCTTGATAATTCATGTGCGTTAAAAATTGTTTTGTCTTTTCTAGTTACTTTAATATTTTTGTTGTCTAACTTTATATCTGTGTAATTACCATTAGTTAGTATATTAAAGTATTGTCTAGATTTTCCTAACATTTTAGGGAAGCGATTCTCACTAGCTTCGTTGAGAGTTCCATAAATCCATTTGCTTGCTAAAATCATCGATAGCCATTCATCATAATTAGATATAATATCTTCTTCGATTTGTTTTAACTGATTTTCAACAAGCTGATACTCACGGTCATCAAAGATATTATCAATCTGATTTTTGAGACCACCTATTTCTTGATTTAACATATTAACGCTAATAGATAATTCTTCATAATCATCTTTTAAACTATTGTATTTCTGACTAAGTTCTTCAATACTAGAATATTTTTGCAATTTTTCTAAGTCTGACCCTATAAATTCTGACAATGATTTATATCTGGCAATATCTTTAGTTAATTCTAATTGCTTTTGATGTTTTAAAGTAAATTCATCGCTATCTTTGCAATCATAATCATTTAAAATTGCAGTTAATTTATTGTTTAAATCGGTTAACTTTTGTTTTAATTCAATCCTGTTGCTCTCTGAATTTTTCTTAATTAATTCTGTTCGATCTATTAGTGGAATAATTTCGTCTAAATAGCTTCCTACTTGATTGGCAATACTTTGGTTAGAATCACAGTTAGGAACTGTCCTACCCACTAAATTACGCCATTCAGATAGATTTGTTTCTATACCCTTGTATTGCGCAATTAATTCATTGTTTTTAGCATTTAATTGGCTTAATTGATTAAGATAGCCTTGTATAGAAATTATTTCTTGATTGGATAGTCCTGTATAAGACTGGTCTACATGTGAACTACTTGTTTGTTGTTTCTTATAATAATCATAGCCAAAGTAACCTGCAGATACTAAAAATACAAGTCCAAATATAATACGTAACATTGACCCTGTGAATATTGTTAGCAAAAGAGCAACTGCTGCAACAGCCAAAATTATCCATCGATTATTTTGGCTCTCTGTTTTTAACAAATCATCCATTTCAGATTTACTTAATGGTTTCATGGATTCAATTAGCTTAGGATTACTATCTAAAATACTTTGTTTTTGTCTTTTGTTGTCTTCTAGCTGATTGCTAATATTTTGTAAATTGTATTCTTGCTGTCTAATAGAGTCCAAATTCTCAGATAGTAAATCAATATTTTCTTTCTGAGATTTGTAGTAACTAATTTTTTCATTATCCACATCAGACAATTTAAGAGATTCATTTTGGTTTAAATTATCTAACGATTTTTGTTCTTGTGTTATCTGTATGAAATTTTCCCAAGTATCATCAGGAATTATTTTTATATTATCTTGGTTTTGAATTTTTAAATTAGAATACTCTTCAAATTGTGACCATTTTTTTACTAGCTGTTCTTCTTGATTGAGATTTTTTTCTAAATTTTCTAGTTCTTTTTTTTGTTGATTATAATTAGCTTGTTGTTTAACTAAATCATTATTTAATCTTTGATATTCTGACTGTTGATTTTCAAATTGAGACTTTTGTTGTTGCAACTCTTCTCTTTGAACTAATAGATTTGCTAATATTTGTTTTTTACCTCGAGGTTTGTAAATTTCTCCAGCATCATCTTCTAGGTTTTTAGATGTTTCTAACCACTCTTTACTACCAACCGTTCCTATCGACATTATCTCTATTTCCAGCTGTTCTTCTGACAAATTGTACAATTTGATTATATTATTATCGTCAAATACATATGAGCTTTCAAAATCTGATTTATCGAATCCACCAGTAATATGGTCAATCATTGATTCTGGTTGTTCCTGATCATTCTTAAATATAGTTAGATCTCCATCAGCTTTTCCTGCAACTCTTTTTACAGTCCAAACATTATTATCATCATCTAAAAACTGTAATTCCCCACCGTATTCACTACTATTTTTTGGCAAATATTGTTCATATTTGCTTAAACCACGTGAACTAGCAAATCCAAAAAGAACACTTTTTATAAAATTTAGAAAAGTTGTTTTACCTGATTCATTGGGTCCAAAAATAACTTGATAATCATGATTGATATCAAATTCTTTGTCTGACCACTTTCCAAATCCATAGATTCTTACTTTATCTAATCTCAATTCTATTCTCCAGCCGATTTCTTATTTATTATGTTCTGAGTTTTTTCCTTAATATCATCAAGAAAATCACTTTCATTAATACGATTCCTGATAAGATCAACATTAAATAATTTGTTATCCAAATCTTTAATATCATTAAGATCAAATACATTCTCTGAACTTATATTCCAATACTTTTCATCAATAGTACTTAATGTATTTCCCGGATTATAATTCAAATAAATTTTGTAAAGTAAGCTATCAGAATTATTTTTAAATTGATCCTGTAGCTCACCACGATCAATCATTCTAATTACGTTCTCATCAAGGTTTTCTGCATGATTTATATTCAATGTAACTAAAGTATTGTCATCTACAAGAAGTGCGCTTATATCATCTATTATTGCTTTCAAAGACTCATCCTTAGAAATAGCTATATTCTTTACGTCAAATATATATTCAGATGATTCCTTGAACTCAATATTTACTTGATTGGAATTCATATCAACAAGATAGAATCCCTTAATACCAGTTTCATTTTGATTTCTTCCTTGAGTATCTCCAGGATAAATAATATAAGGATTTTGATTAAGTATCTCTCTTTTATGTATATGGCCTAATGCCCAATAATCATAACCCTTAGATACTAATTCACTTATTTGAAAAGGAGCATAATTATCGTCCCCTATTCCTCCGTGCAAGATCCCTATTTGATAATCAGCAGTTCCTCTAGTAGGAAATTTTTCAATCATTTTTTCATCAATATGTTGTTGATAATAGCTAAATCCTGTTAAATCAACTGTTTTATTATCTTTAGAAACATATCTAATTGTCTCAACATCTTGACCATATACGTGAACATTCGATGGATATTCTAATATACCCAAGTCGTTACGGAAATAGTCGTGATTACCATAAATAATAAATACATCGATATTATTTTCTTGTAATCTAATAAATTGCTCATTTAAAAAAGTCTGTGCACTCAGACTTCTTTCAGTATTATCAAATACATCCCCAGCTAAAATAATGAAATCTACATTTTCTTCTACAGCAGTTTCAAATACTTTTTTTGCTGCACTGTATGTAGATTTTTTTAATTTGTTTTGTACTTCTAAACTATATTTACTAATTCCGGTAAATGGAGTATCTAAATGTAAGTCAGCTGCATGAATAAATTTCATTAAAATCCCCCTTAAAATAAAAAAGCTTAGCATCAGCTAAGATTTTTTTATTTACTTTGATAAATATCTGCGATTGGTTTAGTAATAATCTTATTTAGCTCTTCCATCATCGCATTCATCTTTTGTTCTTTTTCCATCAAAGTTTTAAACTCATCAAAATTTTGAAGTTGATCAGTTAGTTGTTTCATAGATTCGATATCTTCGTCTGAAACATCTTGACCCATCACTTGTTTTTGTTGAAGTTCGAATTGTTTGTTTTGAACTTTATCAAATAGCTTAAATGCTACTTCATTATTCTTAACAGCTTCAAAAGCTTCTTTCAATTCTACAACTTCTGTTGCTTTTCTTAAATCTTGTTCTAGTGCGTTTGCACTATCATAAATGTTATTCATCATGTCCTCCTACTGACCAAAAAAACCTTTTATATTATTATACCATTCTGTTGCTTTATCTTTAACGTTATTTATTCCATCTTGAATAGAGTCCGACAGATCGTTATTATTTTCTAATTTTGAATTATTATTCGCAATAGTTGAAGCATCTTTAACATTAAAATTAGTTTGATTTGTGTTAGGTAAAATATTTGTCATTTGATTCTTAAATAGTGAAGCTACACCTGTCTCACTGTAGCTTTGTAAGAAATGACTTGGGTCTGTGTTATCAAAACCAATCCAAGTTGTTACAAGAACATCAGGAGTATAACCAATCATCCACTGATCTTTGGTACCAGCATAACCATATGATTTTGGAACTTCTGTACTACCTGTTTTACCAGCTATAGTATAACCTGATGGTTTAGCAGTTTTCCCTGTTCCGTTATTGTAAACTCCAATCATCATACTTGTCATATCATCAGCGACATTTTTACTAATAACTTGCTTTTGAGTTGTACCAGTATTATCAACTAGAACCGTTCCAGTAGAATCTACCACCTTAGTTATAAAGTGAGTATCTGTAAGTTTACCTTCATTAGCAAAAGCCGTATATGCTCTTGTCATTTGTAGAGGTGATACACCTGTTTCCAAACCACCAAGTGCCATTGCCAAGTTTTGATCACTCTTCTTAATATCTATTCCAAAGTTAGCTAAGGAATCAACACCCTTTTGAACGCCTATTTTATCAAGTAAGGCTACTGCAGGAATATTTTCACTCTGAGCTAATGCTTGATACATCGGCATAGATTCTTGATATTGATTATCAGCATTTGTTGGAGTGTAACCATTCTTACCAAAACTAGTAATTTCATCTGGTAATTCTGAATCATATTTATATCCACTAGCTAATGCTGGTGCATAAACAGCTAATGGTTTAATAGCTGATCCCGGTTGACGTTTCATTTGTGTGGCTCTATTAAATCCTCTAAAGGTATGTTCACCTCGTCCACCGACTACACCTAAGACACCACCTGTTTTTGGATCAACAGCAACTGATGCACCTTGAACCATTTTTCCATCAGTAGCATTAGCCGGAAATAGCGAACTATTATTGAATGAACTCTCTAAATTAGACTGAATATTTTGATCTAAAGTTGTATAAATTTTATACCCCTTATTCAAAATATCATCTTCTTTGAGTCCGTATTTGTTGACAGCTTCATCAATTACAGCATCAAAGTAATATGGATACTTGTAAGAATTACCTTCTTGAAAATTATCATTCAAAATTATAGCAGAATTCTTATAGTAACTTGTTTGACTGCTTGTTAGCTTGTTATTGTCTTCCATCAGTCCTAACACTACGTTACGTCTTGATTTTGCTTTATCCATAGAGTCAATCGGATTATATTCATTAGGACTTTTTAGAATACCCGCGATAATTGCTGCTTCACCAGCATTCAGCTCACTAGCATTTTTACCAAAGTACTTTTCAGAAGCGTCTTGAACACCCCAAACACCATTTCCAAAATAAGCATTGTTCAAGTACATGGTCAAAATTTCTTTTTTAGAATAGGTTTTATTAATCTCGATAGCTAAAAAGAGCTCTTTGCCCTTTCTTGAATATGTTTGCTTCTGAGTAAGCAATGAATTCTTAGCTAATTGTTGCGTTAAAGTACTTCCACCTGATCGGCTTCGATGTAACAATATTCCTAAGAAAGCTCTAGCATATCCTTTGATACTAAATCCAGGATTAGTCCAAAACGTCCTATCTTCAGTTGAAATAACAGCATTTTGAATGTTGGGAGAAATTTTATCTAAATTGACGTAGGTACCTTTAGAAGAATACAGGTCACCTGCCGTTTCTCCGCTTTTGTCATAAATTGTTGTCTTATTTTGTAGCGAAGATTGTAAATCTTCAACATTGGCAGTTTTGGCTTGATATGTCCACGTTGCACTTAATAATAGGATTGCTGAAAAAACTATCAGAATAATCCATCTGGTAATTTGAAATCTATGCCAAAAAGCACGTAAATTTATCCATATTACATGCGGAACCGACTTTATCCATTCCCATACACTTCTATTATTATTCATTAATAATTACCTCTATATAATAGATGAAATTTTATCACATATAATGTTAGTGAAACAATCTAGATAAATTACTATACAAAAAAAGCACACTTAAAAAGTATGCTTAACGAAATACAGGTTTACTATTTCGATACTCAATATCTGCAACTTGTTCCAATTTATTAGCATAACGTGCAGCACTAAAGAAGTAATCTGATAGTCGATTTATAAATTTCAATACTTCCCCATTGATTTCTTCAGTCTGCATCAGTGCTACTATCTCACGTTCAGCTCTTCTTGTAACAGTTCTCAGAACATGCAATTGAGAAGCTGTAACAGAGCCACCAGGTAAAATAAATTTTTGGATTTTATCAGTTTTTTCAGAATAAAAATCAATCTTTTTTTCCAGCCATTCTACTGCTCCAACTTCAGGCTTAAAAATAAATTCATGCTTCTCATCATTAACTAACATTGCAAGATCAGTACCACAATCAAATAATAATTGTTGAATTTCTTCTAATTCACCAGCAAATATTTTTGTTTTATCATTTAACATTGCAATAGTAAGCCCTACTTGCGAATTAAGTTCATCAACTGTACCATAAGCAACTATTCTTTTATCAGACTTATATAGAACATCATTACCAATAATTCTAGTTTGACCTTTATCTCCGGTTTTTGTATATATTTTCATATCTTAACCTCGCATCTGCAACTTTCTGATATCTTTATATGCTAATTCATTAGCAACAATAATATTATTAGATTTTTTCAGATTTATTTTATTACCTCTAACGTTGGTTATCTTATAACCTAAAGACTCTACCAAAATCTTACCAGGAACTATGTCCCATGGCATCAGTGTGGCAATATAGGCAATATGTTTACCTGTAATGATTTCGATAAATTCAAGCCCGGCGCTACCCATTACACGAGCTCCTGCGCTATGTTTGGCAATATTGATCTCACTGAAAGAATTTTTTAGAAATTGACGCCATGATACTCCTATTAAACCGTTTTTTAAGGGACTATCTTGTGCTGCATTTAGTTTTATATCATTACAATAAACGCCTGTAGCAATACCGCCCCAATAAAGCTTATCATTCATAACATCAATAATTGCACTGCACAATGATTCACCATTGTAAAGGACTCCCACCATAACTGCAAAACAGTCATGCTTTTTGACTAAATTCAAAGTGCCATCAATAGGATCTACAAAAAATGTAAGTCCCTTATCAATATCAGAATAGTTTTTATCAAAATTTTCTTCACCAATTATTGTGGCATCAGGATACTTTTCTTGAATGTGTTTATTAAATATTTTTTGAATATTTTTATCTAGTGAAGTAACTAAATCGTACTCTCCTGATTTTTCTTCAATATCTGAAATTTGGTTTAAATGATTTTTGGCATATTGGGCTGCCTCAACTGTCCATTCAGTAATATTAGACAGAACATCTATTTCTAATTTTGTCATTTTTTCACCTCATCATCATTTAAAAATACAGCTAGTTGCTTAATCTGATTATCTTTTGAATCAGTATCTGTACTAGAAATTAAATAAATATCCCTTGCACCAGCCAAACGTAATTGATCCTTAGAATATTCAATATCGTCTGCAGTTGCCAAATCTATTTTAGAGATTACACCAATTATCGGTTTTGTGAACAAATGTGAGAACCCAGGAGAAAAAACAGGTCGATGATCACTAGCACTTTGAATCATAATGATAACATCTGATTCATTGGCAGTAACACTTAAAGCTGAATATAAGCGTCTATGCTCAGTGAATTCCCCAGGAGTATCAATGAAATTCCCAAAAAATTCTACTGATTGAGTTTTATCATATTTTATTTGTTCTTGCTGCATATATTGTTTTAAAGTTGTTTTTCCACAACCAACAGCACCAACTAAAAAGGCTTTTTTCATTTTTATATCCTACTCATTCATAAACAATTGATATTTCTTCTTGTAGTAATTAAACTTTTCACTCCATGGTTTACCAAATATAAACAATAATATGGCAGTAAACAAAGCATGCGCTAAATCAAAATAGAAACTACCTACAAAAGCAAGACCGATACTTTGTAAATTAATAGAACTCACAAATCCTAATATATAATAAACATCCATTATCCAACCCATTAAGAAACCTGCTAAGAAGCCCCATAATGTAAGCATGTATCTGTTAATTTTATGATTAGAAATTAAACCAGATATCAATCCAATCAATCCCATGGAAAACATTTGCCACGGAGTCCAAGCCCCTTGGCCAAAATACATGTTCGATGTTAACGCTATGATAGTCCCCATCAAAAAACCAGTTTCAGAACCTGCTACCATAGATCCTAATATCAAAATGAACAACTCTGGTTTAACTGAAGGAAGTTCCGCAAATGCAATTCTTCCGCCAACAGCCAATGCACAAATTATAGCTATGAAAACTAATTCTCTAGTCGAGACAGCTTTCTTTTCAAATTTCACAAAATATAGAATTAGTACAAACGAAAGAAATAATATCGATATTAGTAGATAATTTTGCCTTTCAAAAAAACTAACAGCTGCCAATGATACAAAAGCAACTATAAACATAATTATTATTCTAATGTTCATCTACTTCTACATCCTTCCATAGTAATGCACGTGGCCAAAAATCACCTATTGATTTGTTAATTTCAGTAGTATAGAAATAATTTTCCTCAAAGAAATCTTTTGGTGTTTGAGATTCTGTCAATTTTCCGTCAAACATCATTGATACTTGGTCACAGTACTGCGCCGTAAATTGTAAATCGTGAGTATTCATCAGTACTGTTCCACCGTTTTGGATATAATTTTTCAAATAACCCGACAGTATAACTTTGCTATTAGGATCCAACCCGTTTGTAGGTTCATCTAATATCATCAATTCAGGGTTTTTTATGAATCCCAAAATTAACGCCAATAATTCTTGTTGTCCACCACTTAAATCATATGGATTCTTATCCAGTAATTCGTCAAATCTAAAACTTTTTATTAACTCATCAAGCACAACCTTTGATGAACTATAACTATTTAACTGATCATCTAGCTCTTTTTTAACAGTATCAAATCTAAATAATAATGACGCACTTTGAGGTAAGTAAAAGACGTTTTTATATAAATTTGAATAATCATTTTTTATTTTAATATTATTTAAACTGATGCTGCCTGTTACTTTATCCAATTGATTTATCAGAACCTTTATCAAGGTTGATTTGCCAACACCATTTGGTCCAAGTATTGAATATATTTTACCTTTATCTAAGGAAAAACTGAGATGATCAACAATATTTTTGTCGTTAAATTCATAACTAAAAGTTAGATTCTTAACTTCCAATGTTTTTTCACTTGTTGACTCCGAACTAATAAAATTATCAACATAATGAAAATTTTGATTATAATTTTCCATTAATTGATGCAATTGATAATTCGTTACCGGAAATGATTTAAATTCTGATACTTTATTTAAATCATTAGCAATTACAAAGCGATCATTTTGAGTTAGATAATTTTGAAAACTATCCAATTTTGAAAATTCTTTAATGGCCTCGTTTGTTGATAGATCTAAAATAATTTGACCATCATTCATAATAATCAACCGATTGGCTAAATATATTGATCGATCCAGCATATGATCAATGAACAATATTGTTATATGCATGTCTATATTTATTTTTTTGAGAATATTCAAAAATTTTTCAGAAGAGACAGGATCCAACTGTGACGTGGGCTCGTCCAATAAAATTGTCTCTGGATTTAATATAAGACCTGCAGCCAAATTAACTAGTTGTTTTTGTCCACCTGACAATTGTGATTCTTTATAATCGAGAATTTTAACAATGTCCAAGTAACTACTGATTTCAGCAATTTTTTTCGTTTTCTGCTGATCATCAAATCCATAGTTTTCGAGAACAAATTCTAACTCTTCTCTAGGTGTTTCTGTAACCATCTGATTATCTACAAATTGAGAAATATAGATAATATTATTTACATCCCTTTTGGATTTATACTCAAAATTTCCTTGCTCAATTATGCCTTGGTTCAATTCGGGAATAAATTGTCTCAACAATGTACTCTTACCGCTACCAGTTTCACCAATTATTACGGCAAAATCTCCACTATTAATTTGTAAATTGATATTCTTCAGCGATATAGGCTGGTTATTTGGGTATCTGAACGAATAGTCTCTGAATGATGCAATTTCCACCATAATAAGTGAACTCCTCCCATAATAATTGGTATTAGAACAATTAAAATATTGATTATCAAAATAACTAGTATGTATGAATTAAATGTAATTTTGATATTTGCCGAACCAAAATCAACTTTACCGTACTTTTTTTCTACAAAAAGAATACTTAATAACATTTCAAAACCGATTAAACTTCTCAAAATGATATCATCTAAATTTTTTTTAGATTTTTTAGATTTGTTAATATTATTTGAAGTATATCCTCTAATAATCAGAGTATCAGACATGTTCATAAAACTGGGAATCACTTTGTCAAAAACAGTCCCAATTAATTCAATATTTTTCTTAAAAATATTGAATTTACTTTCGCTATCTTTTTTTTGTTCATTGAATTTCAACATAAAGCGACTATTGTTAATAACATTGACTATTCTTGGAATAAATTTTGTAGTCAAAATAAAAATAATTGCAATACTTTTGAAATTTTTCGACAAAACTTGATATATTTGCTTATTATGAATTAGTTCATTATAAACAAAAAATGCAAACAATAAATTAATAAATGAAACTCCTAAAGTTATTGAATTCAGTAGCGATTCAACAGTTATTTTTATTCTAAATAATTCAAACAAAATAGTATTACCTTGTTGGTTAATTACCAGATTAAAAATAACCGTTACTAAAAAAATGACTACACTAAATTTCAAGTATTTCAAAAAAGTTTGACGATTTATTGCCCAATTTAATATAAAAAAGGAGAGCGATAAAGATACTGTCAGAAATAAATTATTATAGATTAATGAAACAAATATTATCGACAAAATATAATAAAAAACTGTTATGCTATTGACACTTTTTTGAAAATTATCTATCAACACTCTCATAGTTTATTCCATTCTTTAAAAAGAGGTCACACCATAATAGCGTGACCTTTTTTAAGACATAGTTATTTTAGATACAGAAAAGCCTAGATTATCTCTCAAGAAATACATACCTTGCTTCATTGATTCTTTAATTGAGCTGATATCTCCAGATAGAACCACTGATCCACTGAATCGATCAATGAAGACAATCTTAACCAAACCAGATTTAGTAGCAATATCTGAAGCGATTGCTGCTGCCTCAGGAGGAGTGATTGTCATTATCCCTATTGAGATATTGTCATCATCAATTCCTATCGTTTTTAAAACTTCAGAATCAGGCTTTGATATCACATGAGCCAAGGTAATTTGTTTTCCTGGAACAGACTCTTGTATAACTCTCTTTAATTTTTCAGTCATTTTATCATTTCCTATACTAATCTAAATACATCTCTAGCAATTACAATTTCTTCATCAGTAGGAATCACACAGATATTTACTTTACTTGAATCACTACTAATAACCAGTGAATTATCTTTATTTCTAGATTCATCTATTTCAGCACCAAGATAAGTAAAGTTTTTCATAACACTTGATCGTATCGAAGAATCGTGTTCTCCAACACCTGCAGTGAAAACTATTGTATCAACACCATTCATTGTAGCAACATATGATCCAATGTAACTTTGAATTCGATGAACCATAACATTTACAGCTAATTGTGCTCGTTGATTTTCTTCTGATGCAGCTTTTTCAACATCACGAATGTCGTTAGAAACTCCTGATATTCCCAATATTCCAGATTTAAGATTCAACATATCTTTAATCTGCTGGCTATCCAAATTTTCATGTTCTTGAAGAAATGGAATAATTTGAGGATCGATATCTCCTGATCTAGTACCCATGACCAAGCCTGCTAATGGAGTAAAGCCCATTGAATTATCAACTGTCTCTCCATTTTGAATCGCAGATATACTTGCTCCACTACCCAAATGACAACTAATTATCTTAGATGATTGATGTGGAAACAAGTCTTCAACCTGTTCTTTTATGTATTGGTGACTGGGACCATGAAATCCAAATCTCTTTATTCCATATTTTTCATAATACTCATATGGGATAGCATACATTGAGTTTTCTTTTGGAATTGTAGTATTAAAAGAAGTATCAAAAATTGCTACCTGAGGAGTATCAGGCATCAAATTTTCAAAAGCTTTAATACCTAATAAATTGACTGGATTGTGTAGAGGAGAAAGAGCCGATAAACGATCTATTGTATCTTCGACTTTTTTATCGACTACAACAGATTGTTCATACTCTTCCCCACCATTTGAAATTCTATGACCTACACCTTTAATTTCAGACATATCATTAACAATATGATTATCAATAAGACCATCAATAACAAGTTGTACAGCAATTTTATGATCTAAAACACTAAGTGTTTTTTCAAATCTATCATCACTAGTTTTGATATAAAAACTAGCATCATCATGACCTATTCGATCTACCTGACCACTTGCTATAGCAGTTTCTTCAGGCATCTCATAAAGTTTGAACTTTAATGAAGAGCTACCTGAATTTATAGCTAAAATTTTTGATACCATGGAATTCTCCATCCTTAAATATACTTATCCAACTATTTTTTTATAGATATTTAGCAAATCTTCATCAGATGGTTCTACTGGATTGTACTTATAGTTTCCATCTTTTTTGGCATATTCAACAACTCGATCTGCTTCTTGCATTGCATCTTTTGCTGTAATTCCAAATTCTTTCAATGACTTAGGACAATCCATTTGAGTCATCATCAAATGAATTTGACGAATTATTTTTTTAACAGCTACATTGTCTGCAATATTTTTAGAAACTAGTCCACAGCGTCTAGCTGCATCAGCATACTTTTTCTGTGCATCTTTATCTGCACGTGCATTGTACTCAATAGCATATGGCAATGTAATAGCACACGCTAATCCATGTGGCATATGATAAATTGAACCCAATTGATGAGCAATTGCATGAGCAATTCCTAATCCAGCATAGCTAAATGAAGCACCTGCGGCAGCTGAAGCCTCATGAATGATTTTACGTAATTCTATATTTTGTGGATCTTTAGTCACTTCTACAAGATGATCAAATATTACACTCATAGATTTTTCTGCTAAAGCATCTGTAAATAAATTATTATCTTTACCAACTAGAGCTTCAAAATCATGTGTCAAAACATCTAATCCTGAAAATGCAGATACAGATTTAGGGGCACTCATTACTAATTCCGGATACAAAATTGAAATATCAGGAATTAGATAATTTTCAATAATTGGAAATTTGACTCCATTTTTATCATCAGTGATAACCGCAGCATTGGTAACTTCAGAACCTGTTCCACTTGTTGTAGGGATTCCAACAAAGCAACCAATAGGACTATTTGTTATTTTTTCACCAAAGAATCTGATTGCTTTAGCTGTATCTATGGCAGATCCACCACCTACTGCAACCATCACAGTTGGTTTGACATTAACAAAGAATTTAACTCCACTAGTTATGTTTTCCAAAGGAGGATCAGGTTTTACATCAGAAAAAATCTCGATAGTATTTCCTGAATTAAGATGACTTGTGATTTTATTAAATTCTTTAGTATCAACTAAAAATGGATCACAAACTAAAAGGATTTTTTGATTTTTAAAATTATCTAATTTATTTAAACTATCACTACCTGAGACAATGATAGGTTTTAAGGTAAACTCTGACATTTGAATTTTTCCTTTCTAGTTCCAAGATCTCAATGAAAATCCTTGTGGTGAATTTAGTCTTCTACGTCTTGTAAATGACTTAGAAGTTGTTGTTCCTTCTCCAGTTGGTGTAGCAATAGTTAGAGCTGATGCTCCTGTATAACCAACACCTGTACCTGAATATGTAGGACCATTGACAACAAAAATTGACGTATTCATACGATGTGCAGCTTTGTTGATTTGTACCAAATCTCTAGAGTGGATTGAAGCAGTATGATGATTACCATTTTCTGAGAATACGGCAGTAGCTAGTGTACTTTCAAAATCAGGACATGCAACAATCGGAATAATTGGCATCAACATTTCAGTTGTATTGAATGGATGTTCTTTATCAGCTTCCAAAATAATAATTTTTGGATTGCCAGTAT
Source organism: Companilactobacillus metriopterae (assembly GCF_002762335.1). Classification (NCBI taxonomy): domain Bacteria; kingdom Bacillati; phylum Bacillota; class Bacilli; order Lactobacillales; family Lactobacillaceae; genus Companilactobacillus; species Companilactobacillus metriopterae. Next base: position 1,258,669 of record NZ_CP024610.1, read on the forward strand.
ATGAAATATTGGCTTGATCTAGGATAAATGTGGCATCTTTACCGATAAATTTACGATCAGGTTCACCACTTGGTTGAATTGTCATTCCTACTAATTTATCAATATCAGCCTTATTTCTTAGTAAAAATGCACCTTCTGCTTGAAGTTTTTTGATTAGTTCTGCTTTAACAGGTTGTTCAACAATAATTTCTTTTTCAGCAGTACATAGGATGTCATTATCAAATGAAATTGAATCAACTAAGTTATGGGCTGCCAAATCTATATCAGCAGTAGCATCAACAATTGCTGGAGGATTTCCTGCACCTGCACCAATTGTTTTCTTGCCACTTGTCATTGCTTGATGAACAACAGCTGGACCACCTGTAACAGCTAATAGAGCTATATCAGGGTGTTCCATCATTCTCTGAACAGATTCAATACTTGGTTCACTAATACTTACGATCAAGTTCTTTAGTCCAGTAGCTTGATAGATGAATTCATTCATCTTTTCAATTGTCCAGCGAGTAATATTCTTAGCACCAGGATGAGCACCAAAGAATATAGTATTTCCACCTGCAAACATCATAATTGCATTTGCAATTACTGTTTCTGATGGATTAGTACTTGGACCTACCGCACCAATAACACCATAAGGTGCATATTCGTACATAATAAGTCCACCATCACCTGTTTCAGCTTCTGGTTGAAGAAGTTCAGAACCGGGAGTATTGTACAAAGCATTGTTTAATTTTGCTATCTTTGCATCAACAGTACCCATTCCTGTTTCTTCTTTTATTTGTTTTGCCATCCATTCAATATATGGTTTGAAACCTTCCTTAATTGAAGTTATGACTTTTTCTCTAGTTTCAATTGAGCAATCCATGAAGATATCTGAAGCAGCTTTTGCTGCAGCAATTGCATCATCGACATTATTAAAAATTCCATTGTTACCATCTGATGAAGATCCTTGCACTGAAGTATCTAAACCATTGGATTTTTGTAATTCTTCACTTAAAATTGCACGAATTTTTTCTTCTAAATTATCCATACTTAATTCCTTTCATAATGTATTCAACAATTGACTCGCAAATAGCTTGATCTTCTTCGACTGCTCCACCACTCACGCCAACAGATCCAATAATTTGATTGTTTACAACAACTGGAATTCCACCTGCAAATGATACAAGTTTTCCATCCAACATTGTTTCCATCTCATATAATGGTTGACCAGGTTGAATTTGAGGTCCAACTTCTTTAGTTGGCATCTTCATAGCAACAGCACTCCAAGCCTTTTTAGGAGCAAGTACAGCACTAACCATATTTGCATTTGGCATATGATAAGTTAGGATTGGTTGAGCATATGCATCAGTGATACACATTGTTACTCCAACGCCTAATTCATTTGCTTTCATTTCTCCTTGGTCTAAAGCTGATTGTAAGTTTTTTCTAGAAAAAACAGACACACCATCTTGATTTGTTATAGAGCTTTGCATTTTCACAAAAATATTTTCAGGTGTCATGATTTAACTTCTTTCCTTATATTCTTTGAGAACTTTTTCCACTATTTCATCTTGCTGGTCTATATAGTCTTCATCACGCGCAAGAATATAGAAAAAATCTGATAGACGATTAACATACTTCATTAGGTCAGGTCTCACAGTTGAAGTATCGTTCAATTGATCCACTAGACGTTCTGCTCTTCGGCAAACAGATCTTGCAAGGTGAAGATGAGCTCCGGCGACACTCCTACCTGGAAGTATAAATTCATGTACTTCAGGTAACTTTTTGGTGTACTCATCAATGACTTCTTCTAAAACCTTAGTATCATTTTCATCTACTCGCTTACTTTTACTATAGAATCTATCGGTATCTTCATTAGCTAATTCGCCAGCAACTAAAAATAAGTTGTTTTGTATTGTATCCAACAAATCTATGTTCTTGGAACTTTTACAAAATTTTTGAGCGACACTAACTTGTGAATTACATTCATCGATAGAACCATATGTTTCAACTCGCAATGAATATTTTTTTACACGTGTTCCATCAAAAAGAGAAGTACTACCTTTGTCACCTTTTTTTGTATAAATAGCCATCTTTAAAACCTCTACTTATCAAATCTATCGACTATACCAACAATTGCAGAATCAGCGGCTTCATTTCTATTTTGACCATTAGACGAATCAGAAATTCTTGCTGCTGCTCCTCTAACCATAAGAACTGTCTCTCCAATACCTGCTCCAACAGTATCTACTGATACCTCTTCACTACGAATATTGTTTCTAGAACTATCTATGGGTTGGACAATCATTAATTTTTTACCAACTAGAGATTTTGCTTTTTGCGTTGATACTACACTTCCTACTACTACACCCATGTACATATCATTCAGGCCCTTCAATTAATATTATTTTTCGTTTTTTTATTTCTTCCAGTGCTAGATTCGTTAACTTTTGCTTAGTCGTTACATACAGATAAGAATCACTATTCAAATTCATAACACGAGAAAGAGTAATGTTGCGACGATTTAAAGTATTAATTGCTTTCTTTTCTTTACCAAAAAATTTGCCTGGAAATAAATTAATTAAATTCCAAGGAATCAATTCAATATTTGAAAATCCCAAATAAATACTAAAATCTATATCATAATTTAATCCTCTTTGAATCCAATTGATCCAATCATCATCAAAGTTCCAATCCTTAAGAGAATATATAAAAGATAGATCCACTTCATGGATTTCAATATTTTGGTAAGTAAGAAATTCATTTTCATCTGGACAATCGTCAGAAAATTTGACCTTAAGCGTTTTTTGAGAGCGCTCATCTAACAAGTTCATAATCATTTCGACCATTGATTCATGACTATTCATCTCGTTTGGCCACCTTTCCTAAACTATTGTTCGTTGACAATGTATGCTTTAGTTCCGTCTGTAACTCCTGCTGCACTGGCTTCATCTGTATCAATGTGCATTTCAAGAACAAAATCTTTTCTTGGACGTGCAATGACATCTTCGTAGATAGTTGTTCTGTCATCAGATGTAATTTTTACACTCACAGAATCTCCATACTTAACACCAAATCTTGCAGCATCATCTAAATTCATATGAATATGACGTTTTGCAGCAATTACACCTTGAATTTCAATTTCAGCATAATCAGATTTCACTTTTAGTGAAGGTGTATTATCCAAAACTCCAGATAATCTAATTGGAATTTGAATACCTAAATCAAATGATTCACTTCTTGAAATTTCAATTTGAGAATGTGATCTTGTTGGTCCAAGTATACGTACGTTAGGAATTTCATTCCCATTTGGACCTACAATTGTAATCATTTGCTCTGAAGCAAAATCAGAAGGTTGTTTCAATTGCTTGAATACTTTCATTTCTTGATTTGGGAATAATTTTGCAAAGTCCTCATCAGTTAAATGAATATGGTGGTTAGAAACTCCTATTGGAATTCCGCCATCATCATTTTTAGTTAATTCTTCTTCAATAATTCTACGAATCATTGAACGTAATTGATCGTCGTTCATAACTGATTATCCTCCACAGAATTATTTGTTGTTATTTGGTAGTAATTTTTCAACATCTGCGTGTGGACGAGGAATTACGTAACTTGATACAACTTCTCCAACTTCTTCAGCTGATGCAGCACCTGCGTCTACAGCTGCTTTAACAGCTCCAACATCTCCACGAACAATAACTGTTACTAGTCCTGAGCCAATTTTTTCGTATCCTTCTAATTCAACATTTGCTGCCTTTACCATTGCATCTGCTGCTTCAATTGCTCCAACTAAACCTTTTGTTTCGATCATTCCTAATGCGTTATTCATAATAAAAATCCTCCAAGATTATTTTGTTTTATTTGTATTTTTTTGATTATTATTTTGTGCTTTTGGTTCTACTTTTTTCGCTATTTCTTTAACACCAAACTTCTTTGGATCAAATGCAGGACGTGCAATAACTTTAAAGCTAACAAGTTTATCAGTTTGTTCTGCTAAATCTTGTCCAGCTGCAATTGCTGCATTAACTGCACCTACATCACCAGATATATAAATAGTCATCCAACCATTTCCTTTAGCTCGTTCAATCTTATCAATTGAAATATCGGCTGTTTTAACCATTGTATCGGCAATATATATTGAAGTTGAATAACCTTCTACTTCAACTAAACCTAGTGAATCATTCATCTTTTAATCACCTTCTTTAATTTCTTTAAATGGAATTCCTTTTACCAACCTAGCAGCATTTGTACCTAATTGATTTAGATTTTCAAGATCTGTAGTTCTCACTCGAAACAACGGTTCATTTTCTGGCAAACTCTTTTGATGTAAATAAGCAAAAGAATCATCAAAAGCTATACCCACTCCTAATTGAGAGGACAACGATGCTTGATATGCTTTTTTAATTGTTTCCATTGAGGATAAGTTTTCTATCTTCTCATCATCAACAAATGTAAAAGGGATTTCTTCTTCTTCAATACCGTAATAAATTTGTTTAATATTTTTGTTATCAATACCAGATGCTATATAGATACTAGGCTTTTTAACTTCCATAACTTAACCTCTTATCTTCAGCATATGAAAGGATCAATCCGGTAGCAACCGCGTTTCTAGGACCTTCTATTGCTCGAATATTTCCTCGTCCAGCTACCAAATTATAATGTGAAAGTTCATCTGTAACCAGCTGTGGTATTTCGAAATCTAAAGCAGATCCTCCCACAATTACAACAAATGGAATATCACGAATATTTCCAGTAGGACTAACATGTTTTAAAGATCTAATAGCATTTTGAACAAAAACACGTTTTTTTGCAGTTTGTCTAACTGACTTAATCTTCTCAATACTTAAATCACCCGGAACAGGTGAAAATCCATCTGGTTTAACTACTACAATATTGGCAAATAAATTACCCGGTAAAGCTTTGTCAAAGAACTGAACACTACCATCTTCATGACGGATAAAGAACAAGCTCTCCACTTTTGCAAGTGGATATTTTTTTATATCTTCTGCTAAATATAGGTCATCTAAGCCAAGCTCCGAATTAATGATCATTGAGACCATATCTCCAGCACCGGCTAAATGAATGGCTACAGATTCACCTTCTTTATTGATGATAGAAGCATCAGTTGAACCTGCACCTAAATCCAATATTGCCATTGGAGCAGAAGTACCTGGTGTTGTCAGAGCACCCAATATTGCTGACTGCGCTTCAGCACCACCTATTTCAACTTTTACATTGAATTTCTTTTCAATTTCATCTGCAATAATTGACATTTGCAATCTATCTGACTTAACCATAGAAGCAATACCAACTGCCTGCTCCATTGAAAATTCACCGGCTAGTCCACCTTTAACGTCAATCGGAACAGACGTATTAACTGCCAAAAGATCCTGAATGAATATCTCACTCATTTCCTTATCAGTTAAATTTGCCATCGTTTCTCTAACACGTTCTAGCATTCCACCAATGTTAGTACCTGATTCTCCAGTAACATTATCAATTTGCTTAAAAGAAGAAATTGCTTCCATGATTTTATCGGCACCTGCTGACAAATCAACCTTTTTAGGCATTGGAGTTCCTTGAATTTCAATTGAACCCGCTGGAATAACTCTTTCTTTAACATCACCTTTAGGGGTTTTAATTACAACAGCTGATCTATTTCCAATCAATGCTCTAGAAACCGGAACAATATTCTTAGTTTCCTCTGAATCTAAATCAAACACTGTTGCTATACCGTAAGGATTAGATAATTGTGATATTACCTGACCTTTTTCTGCAACTTCCACTGCTGCTAACATTCCTATCGGAATTTTTTCAATAAAAGCAACTTCGTCAACTATAGGAATACGATTCTTTATACGATTATCAACTAAGACACCGTCATCAGATTGAAGTATTGCAGCAGAAATCTTAAAACCATTGTCAACATAAGTGTTGATTAGCTTTGCCGCATCATCAAAATCAATATCTTTATTGATAATTACAATATATTGTCGATCTCGATCCTGTTGATTATAAAGATCACGAATATCCACTGTATATCCAATTCCTACACCGACACCACCTGGTGTCTTAGGATTATGACCAATCATTGTAGACTCAGTAATGATAGTCTCAGTAATGGTTTCCATGGCAACATCTCCAATAACCGGAGTTGCTTCATTTATCCTAATAAGATCAACTTTATCAATCGTGATATTGCTTTTTTCCAATAAACCATTAATTGAATTCTCAATACCTAGCATATTTTGCTTTGTACCCTTAATTCCGGTTGTATCAGCAATATTAGAATTTATAAAATTAATAGAACCATTATCTTCGACATCAGCTAAAACTACTTCTGTAGAAGAATTACCAATATCAACGCCAATTACTTTTTCCAAAAACTAATTGTCCCCTTTAAGTTTCTTTCTGATTTCATATTCAGAAGCAGCTTCTCGGACAAAGTTTGCAGTAATAACGGCGTTATATTTATTTTGTAACTCATCGGCAATATCTAATAATTCTTGTTTAGAAGATCTATATGGTCTTAATGAACCATACATTTCAAGCAATCTTTCATCAGGAATGCTTGTTAATTCAGCAGCTCTATCCATATTACTTTTAATGGCTTCACGACCAGAATTCTTAGCAATTTCTCCTTGAGCTTTCAATGTATCTGAAGAAATACGTAAATCTTCTGGTTTAACCTGACCATTAATAGCAGCTTCTAGAGTTATTTCACTAACATTTTTTCCTGTAGGTGCATTGACCATTTCTGGATGTTTTTGAAATAGCGGATAATCATCTCTAGTCATTTCACGGTTAAGTGCTTGTGTTGCTTGTTTAACTGGTTCAGGCTTTGGTTCACTTGAACTAGCATCTTGAACGTTATTAACGATTTTACTAATTAAGTCGTCAATTTCTGTCATACCAATTACCGACCTTTCATTTCATTAATCAAAATTGATTTCTATTTCATCAGGACCTTTTCCCGGTACAACATACTTAGTTTCTTTAATATGCATCAAAGCTGATTTAGCTTGATATTGAACACGAGACATTTGGTCATTAACTGTAGGAACAGGTGATGGTGATTCACCTTTTGCATAACTTGCTGCATTCTTTCCAATAGCACGGTAAGTATCCAGATCAATAACAGGAGCTTGTGGAAATAGTTCCAGATTAGACAATGGTTCTAGATCTTTTTGATGAATAATTGTCGTTCCCTTAGATTGAATCGATATGGCTACTCCAGATCCGGAGTATTCATCACCTTCTGAACCTGCAAATGAAACATCTGCAGTACGATATACTTTAATCACACGTGCTTTCAATCCCTGTTCTTCAATACCAGCAATAGTTTGTCTCAAAATTTCTTTATGAGGAACACCTTTTAAATTTTCAGTCATATGTTCTGCAAATCCTGGTAAAACGGCAATCACAACTTCATCAGAAGAAGTTCCTTTTTTAGCAGGTCCAACATGTTTAAACCAATCTAATTTTAAAGGTGCATCCATTCCTGGCGCAGTCGTATTAGATTCTGGTTGAACTTCTTTAGATTTATCAGCAACCACTGGTGAATCAGTATTAGAAGTGCCAAAATCCACGACTTTTTCATTACTTCGTTGTTCATCAATTACTTGACGAATTATTTTTCTCAATAAATCTTCATTAACTTCATTTGCCATTTTTACACCTCCTACACCAATTTTTTAAACATCAGATGGATTGATTGCCATTGGAACATTTTTAATCTTTTCCCATAACTCATCTTCCATGTGATATCCAGTTCCTGGTCCGTTATAATCGTTTGAATTGTTTACAGCAGATATAACATTCCAATCTTTGTCAAAAATTGCTGAAGTTTGTAAAAAGTCACCAGCTATTCTTTGTTGTAGAAGTTTCAATACTGCATCAGCAACATCTTCAAATCCACCTTCATAAAGTGATTTGATAATATCAACACCAGTAATGCCTCGATCCATGATATCTTGAGCTGATTTCATATCTTCAACCATATTTCTATCTGGCATATCTTTAGATGTGAATGCATATGTAGCTGCTTCTACTTCTTCATCAGTAATTTCAGGAAGATTTAATCCCTTAAACACTGATTGAAGAGCTCTAGCTGCTTTATTTCTCACTCTGATGATGTCTTCTTCTTTAACTGGAACAATACCACCATTAATCTTCAAGTCACGTTGCATTGCGTAATAATCATCGTAATCCATCGCATCTGTGTTAGATCCGGCAAAAGTATTGTCATAGTTAGGGACTGAAGAATATCCTGATGAGATATAATCTGTACCTGCCAAAAATTGACCAATAAGACGTTCTGTTCTTCTGATATCAGAGTGTGAGAATGCTTGATCATTACCAGATGCACATTCAATATCTAACATCATGCACAATAGATTTTCTCCAAGAACTTCTCTGATTCCTGATGGAACTGCACCAGGGATTCCGATACAACTAACGGCACCATTTTGTAATCCTTGAACACCACAACCTTTTGTAATAAAGATACAACGTGATTCAAGATACAACATTGACTTACCTTCAGCGTATCCCATCATAACTTCTGAACCTGATCCAGAAGTAAAACGCATTTTTAATCCACGAGATGCGTAACATGATGCTAGAAATCCTTTAGACCAAGGAGTATCGTCACCATCTGTAAATACTTGTTCTGTACCATAAACAGAAATTGTTTCGGCATAAGCAGTAAATCCTCTCATACCCAAACTCAATTCCATAGCTTCTTCGACTGAACACTGTGTAATTACTCCGGGACGACCAGTTTGTGCACCAACCATAATTGAAATGGCATTTAAAGGTGCATAACGAGCAACAGCTGTTGTTGTTTCTTGTTCTGGGAAACCTCTAAAGGCAGCATCTGCAGCATCTGCAGCAATCAATACTGGATTATCTCTGATATTAGTAACGTGACATTGAGATGCAGGCATCTTACGAGGACGCATCTTTTGAACCGCCATCATCATTTCAACGAAATTTAGTTGACAGATAACATCTGCTGCTTTGGCAGGTGTCATACCAGTTGTTATAGGAATAATTTCCTCACGTGTTACATTTGGATCACATAACATATTGGCAATTTTTACTGAATCCATTGCCATAACTTTTTCAGCATTTTCAATTTTAATAGAATGCTTGGCAATAAATTTATCAATCAAATCAAATTCGTCTTCGGTTTTACCATCCATTTCAACGATTTCACCGTCACGAACTGTAACACTTGGTTTGGGGTCATTAGGACCATCCATTGCTACAAAACCTTCTTCAGGCCATTCGTCAACGAATCCATCCAAGTGAACAGGTCTTTTTTCTATTTCTTCAAATCTTTTTTGTCTTTTCAAATTTTTCACCTCTTAGAAAAGTGATCCAGAATTTTAAATAATGTATGAAGGATAATCGTTTGTAGGTGTACCACCTAAACTTGATAATAATTTAATTCCCACATCACGAGCAGACATAACTGCTTGTTTCACAGCACCAGATTCACCTGTTATATGAAGAATACCTTCATTTGAAAAACTTGTTCCATGTGCTGGTGAAGCAAATGATAGAACTTCAACATTTGCTGCTTTAACTGCAACGTCTGCCATAACTAGTCCAATTCCTGCAGGTGCACCTGAAACCATTCCATATGCTTGTCCCTCAGGAACACCAAATGCCATATTACATGCTTGACTAGCACGTGCTGTGTATTGGAATTCTAGGTGTCCGGCTTCAGTATTGTAGATATCGCCAAACATATCAGGAACTCTATTAAGAGCTGTACTAATAGATTGTCGAACATCTGAAACATCATTTCCACCAATTAAAATCAATGAACCATGACCTGCTCCACCTTTTGTATCTCTAGGCAATTGAATACTTATAACTTCTGTATTAGTGCTTTTTACAGCTTCGTCCATTGCCAATATTTGAGGACCACCACCTGATCTTGCTGAAAGAATTCCGACAGATTTGAATGGTTTTTCAACATGTAGATGTTTAAAAAGTTCTGGATCCACATTAGCAATAGCCATGCCAATTGTGTCTCCTATAGGAGCTGTTCCGATAAATTCTGTTACTCCAACTGATAAGTTGTTCACTTGCTTATCCTCCTTGCCACTACTAACTACACCTTCTTGTAATACTTGTCCCAATATTTTGTCTACAAGAGTATTTTTATCAAGTTCCTGCATAATAACTACCTACTTACAAATTTTATAATTTAGAAATAATTAGCTTTTCGATATCTTCATGTGGACGAGGAATTACAAAGTTAGATGTAACTTCTCCAATATTTTCTGCAGCTGCAACACCAGCATCAACTGATGCATTAACAGCTCCAACATCACCACGAACCATTGTTGTAACTAATCCGTGTCCAACTTTTTGTTGACCAACAAGTGTTACATTAGCTGCTTTCAACATTGCATCTGCTGCTTCAATAGCAGGTACCAATCCGTTAGTTTCTATTAAACCTAATGCTTCTAGTGCCATAATTAAATCCTCCAAAATTATCTAAATTTACTTACAAATAAAATTATATACAATTTCAACGATTTTTAGACTATTTTTTTTATACTTGTTGATCAATAGAGCGTTGATAGATAGTTAATTCACAATTGAAATTGTTTATTACCATATGATAATTGCGTATATACTCACATAGTCAACCAACTGATATGGCTAAAGTCAGCAAGAATTTATAAATATAAAGCGTTTTCATGTTTTTACATTATTTTGTACTATATGACCATAGAACACTACTACATCGGGTTTTCTATATATACTATTGATTATATTTTTACCATATATTGATTTTTCTAATTATTAATGTGAAACTAATAATAACTATGTGAATATTATTCACAATTGTGAGGTGAATCTCTTTGTTGTCTATTGTTGCAATTTCTGGTAGTAATCGACCAGATTCATATAACTTAAATTTGATTAAATATTATCAACAACATCATATTGATGAGATACAAATACAGATTTTAGATATTGATGACTTACCAATGTTCAAAATAGTAAAAGATTCAGATACTCCTTCAAAAGTGCGTTATATTAATGATTGTGTGCGAGACGCAGATGGCATTATGATTGCTACAACAGAAATAAATCATTCCATTCCTTCCAATATAAAAAATGTAATTGATTGGTTATCTATGCAACCAGGTTTATTAAAGAACAAACCCACTCTACTGATGGGCGCATCAACTGGTCCCTTAGGAACCGTCAGAGCACAAATGCATTTGAGAGAAATACTTGCCACTCCAGCAATTAATGGAAAAGTTACTCATAATACTGAGTGCTTTATAACTAATGCTGATGACAATTTTGATGATAATAATCACGTAACCTCTCAAAAAACGATCGATGTTCTTGAAAATCTATACAGTGAATTTATAGAAATAATTAATGAAAGATTTTAGGTGAATAATATGTCAGAAGATACTTTTCCTGAAAGAATTATCCAGGAATACGTCCCTGGTAAACAAATTACCCTTGCTCATATAATCGCTAACCCTAATCCAGATCTATACGAAAAACTTGGTATTACCGACACCACTTTACCCATAGGTATTATTACTATTACTCCTTCTGAATCATCTATTCTGGCGGGAGACATTGCAAGAAAGTCTGGTAATGTTCATATTGGATTCTTAGATAGATTTAGTGGATCAGTTTTTTTAGTCGGTAAAATAGATGATCTTATAGCATCTTTGGAGAGTGTGAATAATTTCTTCTTGAATGAATTAAATTTTAATGTTACAAATATAACAAGAAGTTAAATTAAAAAGAGGAATAATTATGTATAAAAAAATTGTTACTGTCTTTATGACTTTGGCATTGCTTTTCACAACAGGAGTTTCTGCAACAAATGTTGAAGCCAAAAAATCTAATGACAGCATTCACGTTACTTATGTATTGAAAGATGGCAAGAAACAAATTGCTAAGAAGAAAATCACTCTTAAGAAGAACTCATCAGTTATGACTGGTGTCAAAAAGGGTTGGACCGTTAAGGAAAAAGATGGATTCATCACATCTATTGATGGCCACAAACAAAATGAAAAGAAAAACAAATACTGGACTTTCACAGTAAACAAAAAACAAGTTAATGTTGGTGCTAAAGATAAGAAATTAAAGAACAAAGATAACGTTGAATTCAAACTTGATACATATAAAGACAAATAAAAAAGCAATCCTTTAAAGGATTGCTTTTTTATTTTTTCTGTATTGTGTAGGATTAACCCCAGTATACTTTTTAAATATCTGACTGAAATACCCCACTCTTGTGAATCCAACCAGCTTTGATATATATTCAACAGAATAGTCTGAATTTTCTAGTAGATCCATCGCTTTTTGAGTGCGCTTAACATTTAAAAAGTTAGAGAAATTTAGCCCTGTTTCCTGCTTAAATAGTTTACTCAAGTAATAATCTGATACATAGACGTGCTTAGCTATCTCACTTAAAGTTAAATTATCATTTAAGTGATCATTAATATAGTCTATCGCCTTAAGGACTATTTCGTTTTTTGTTTTTATTGATGAATAAATTATTAGTTCATGGCTGAAATTTATAGGAGTGTTGGGAGTTTTTTCATAATCTATATATTTCTCTGTACCCTTAATTTTTAAGATAAAATTACATACATTTTGCAAAATTTTCTGTAAAAAGAGATTTTGTTGTGCTAATTCCCTTGTGTCATTCGAATCATCAGTATAACCAAATAGATATAATTTGAACTGATTGTTTTGGATATTCAGATCATTTGTAGAAAAATTTGAATGATTTGTTATGGATTCAAGAGTAGTTGAGTTAATTTCTAAAGTAACATCTACATAACTTTGAATAATTTGATTACTATTATCTGTAATTAAAAAAATAAGATTATGACCATCAATATAACTTTGAATGATATCTGAAATACTGATATCTGGATCATCGAGTATTGCTTTCAAATCAACTTTTTCACTCATGACAACTCACTCCTGCTTTTGAATAATTTTAGCATAATTAAAAACAATATAATTAGTTTTATTCAAAATAATTATTTACGATATACAATATTTAACGCTCTTAAAACATTAATTTTGAGGTATCATAACTTTATGTACATAAAAAAATATACCTACAAAAAAACATGTGGTGATGAGTCGGTACGTGATTACCTTACTAGACTGTATATCCCTAAAAAATGGCAACATAATCTGAGAGTCACTAAGTCAATTAAATTCAACAATGAATATCTTTCTTTTAATAGAATTATCCCTGATTTATCTGAAGTTGAATTTAGGTTTGATTTTGCTCCTAGATCTGAAAATCAATTCTATGCACTAGGAAATAAAGATATATCGGTAGTATATGAAAATGATGAGCTACTAGTAGTCAACAAACCTAGCGGTATAAAAACACATCAAAATCTTGCCACAGAAGATGATACTCTCTTCAATGATATAGCTAGATATCTAGCACCCAATCATCAACCATATATGATTCATCGGATTGACATGCTAACTAGTGGTTTAGTTTTAGTTGCAAAAACACCATATGTTGTCCCACAACTTGTTAGACAATTGTCAAAAAAAGAATTATGTCGGTCATATCTGGCTATAGTTAATTTAGAATCCCCTATTCCTAATGAAGGAACTATTGTTGATCCTATTGGATTAGATCCTGATGATAAAAGGAAACGTAAAGTTAGAATTGATGGAGATTATGCTAAAACTCATTTCAAAGTAATCGAGAAAGATATGAACTATGCTCTAGTTGAATTATCTCTTGAAACCGGACGTACACATCAAATAAGAGTTCACCTTTCTGAAAATGGTTGGCCAATAGTGAATGATACTCTATACAATAGTAAAGACACTAATTCTTCATTATTAATGTTGCATGCATTTAAATTAGATTTTAAAGACCCGTTTACTCAAGAATCAGTTACCGTAACTACAGCTGCACCTAAATATTTTGAAGACTTTATAAAAAAAATCTCCAGATCTAAATGATCTGGAGATTTTTTTATTTAAATATAATTTTAATGACAGCACCGATAGCAATTAATCCGATATATGATAATACAAATTTAGAAATTGCCTTCATAACCAAAGGATAAGTTTTTGTTTTAACTTGTTCTCTGAAATAAGGTTTGAAAGTACTCCATATATTTGGATATAACAAAATTAGAATTAATGTAGTATATGGTGTCACTTTCAAAATAACTAGGATAGGAACTAACAAGAATGCTAGTGCCCACAAAGCTTTGAACAAACTGATGGCATTATCATGACCTATTTTATAAGGTAGAGTGTATCTGCCATTCTTGACATCCTCATCTAAATCACAAGTGTTATTACATAATTGTGCAGAGAATACAACAAATGTATTAGGTAAACAGAAGATTATCAAATTAATCACTGTACTTGAATCTAATGTTCCAACATTTACTAATCCCAAAATTACATAGACTACTGGAATCAAGATAGATATTGCGATAGAAACCAAGGTTTCACCAAATATTGTTGAATTAATTGGCTTAGGACCAGCTGAGTATAGCATCCCTATACCAACACCTATTATTCCTAAAACTAATGTTATCCAATTAGTTAGATAAACTAAGACTAAGCCCAGAATAATAACAACAAGACCCAGACCATACATCCACTTACGAATGGTTCCCAGCATTCCGCGACTCATACCCACAGTACTAATCTTAGTACGATAAAATTCATCTTTAGAATGTTTGAAATCCATATAGTTATTATGAAAATTAATAAACATGTGATCAAATATTACTACTATTAAAGCTAATATTCCTGTTAGGAAATTAAACTTTCCAAATTGTAGATAACAAAAACTGGCTGCTAAGACAAACCATGAGACATCTAAAACTGTACTTTTTACTTCAGAAAGTTCTACAAAGAGTGCTCTATTCATTTTTAAACCCCAATCCTACATTTCTTCAGGTGCTTTAACACCTAATAGGTCTAATGAAGATTGTAAAACAACTGATACTGATTTCACAAGTGCTAAACGAGCCTGTAATCCCTCATCATCTGAAAGAATCTTGCTATGTGCATAGTATTGATTGAAACTCTTAGCCAAACGTAGTGAATATTTTGCTATAACTGATGGTTCATATGTGCGTCCTGCACGAGCAATTGTTTCTGGGAATTCTTGAATTAATTTTACAGTGTCCCAAGCATTAGGATCATCAATTCCAAAATCTTCTCCAGCAATAAGTTCAACATCTCCAGCTTTTCTTAAGATACTCAAAGCTCTAGCATTTGTATATTGAACGTAAGGACCTGTTTCACCTTCAAAACGAACAACTTCTTCAAGATTGAAATCAAAATTATCACGACGTTCATTCTTCAAATCGTGGAATACAACAGCACCTACACCAACGGCCTCAGCAACTTCATCTTTATTTTTCAAATCAGGATTTTTTTCATTGATTTGCTTTTTAGCTAGATCCACAGCATCATTCAAAACATTTTCTAGCAAGATAACTCTACCCTTACGAGTTGATAGCTTCTTACCACCAGTTGTAATTAGACCAAATTCAATGTGGTGAATATCATCTGACCAGTCATAACCCATCATCTTCAAAACAGCTTTTAATTTCTTGAAATGTTCACTTTGTTCACTACCAACAACATAAAGTGATTCTACAAAGTTGTATTCATTTTTACGGTAAATAGCTGCTGCTAAATCACGAGTAATATATAGTGTTGCTCCATCAGTTTTACGAATAAGCGCTGGTGAAAGGTCTAAGTCTGAAAGATCAACAATTTCAGCTCCACGACTTTCTTGTAATAGTCCCTTTTCGTTGATTGTATCAATAACGGCATCCATCTTATCATTGTAGAATGCTTCACCATTGTAAGAATCAAATTGAACGTCTAGTCGATCGTAGACTTTTTGGAATTCACTCAATGATAGATCTCTAAACCATTTCCATAGTTCAAGTGATTCTTCATCTCCGTCTTCCATACCCTTAAACCAAGAACGTGCCTCGTCTTCTAGTTCAGGATGTTCTTCTGATTCATCGTGAAACTTAACATAATACTTCAATAAGTTGTTAATAGGATCTTTTTCAACTTCTTCTTTTGATCCCCATTTTTTATAACCAACAATTAATTTTCCAAATTGAGTACCCCAATCACCTAAGTGATTGATTTTAATTGGGTTATAGTTCAACTTACTGATGATTTTTGCAATTGAGTTACCAATAACAGTCGAACGTAAATGTCCCATTGACATTGGTTTGGCAATATTTGGTGATGACATGTCTATAGGTACATTGCCACCCTTACCAATATTTTGGTCACCATAGTCATCTTCTTCATTGATAACAGCAGTAATAACATCATTTGAAAATGCCTTCTTATCAAGGAAAAAATTGATATATGCGCCTGTATTAACAACTTTTTCAAATCCATCTGAATTAATTTGACCAACTAATTCTTCAGCAATTTGATTTGGAGCTTTATGCAATGAATTAGCCAAGATAAATGTTGGGAAAGCTAAATCTCCTAAATCAGATGTTTTTGGCTTTTCTAGTAAATTAAATACTTGTTCTTCAGTAATTTCTTCAGGTAAAACTTTTAAAAGTGCTTGAGTTGCAAGATTTTTTGATTCCATAATTTCCTCCTAAAATAAAAAAAGTCTCTTTCAATAAACATTGAAAGAGACGAGATTACCCGCGGTACCACTCTAATTGATTAAGATCCACTCAAAATACAAATTATTAAATTGTACAAAGGGTACGACTTAATCATTGATTCAGTTGGCTTACACCACCCCAACCTCGCTTAGAATCTATCGACTAATTAGTCCTTCGTTGCCTAAAATAATAGCATATAAGAAGTTTTTAGACAATACTAAACTAATAGTTAAAAATTATTATTTCATACCTGAACATTAAATTTAATTTAATTTTCAAAACGCATATTTAGGTAGAAAGTTTTTATTAACTCTTACTTTCAATAATTTGAGTTGTCATTTTTTTAAGCTGGTGTTAACCTGTGTTCATAAAATTAATTTTTTTCTAATTATTGGAGGGGAACAATTATGACAGAAACAAATAAAGTAGTATTAGCATATTCCGGAGGCCTTGATACATCAGTGGCCATTCCTTGGTTAAAAAATAAAGGATATGACGTAATTGCCTGTTGTGTAAACGTTGGCGAAGGTAAAGATCCTGAATTCATTAAACAAAAAGCAATTAACGCCGGTGCAATCAAAGCTTACTCACTAGATACATTGGATGAGTACGCTGATAATTATCTATCAGTTGCACTACAAGGTCACACCCTTTATGAAGGTGTTTATCCTTTACTATCTGCCCTATCCCGACCACTTATTAGTAAAAAATTAGTTGAAATTGCACATTTAGAAGATGCAAAAGCTATTGCACACGGATGTACTGGTAAAGGAAATGATCAGGTACGTTTTGAGGTAGCTATTCACGCATTGGCACCCGATATTGAAGTATTAAGTCCTGTACGTGATTGGCATTGGTCTCGTGAAGAAGAAATTGAGTACGCTGAAGAAAATAATATTCCAATTCCGATCGATTTAGACTCACCTTACTCAATTGACGCAAATATTTGGGGACGTGCTAATGAGTGTGGAATACTTGAAGATCCATGGGAACAGGCACCTGAGGATGCGTTTGATATTACAAAATCAATTGAAGAAGCACCTAATGAGGCCACTGAAGTAGAAATCGAATTCCAACAAGGACTTCCTGTATCTTTGAATGGAAATGAAATGTCATTTTCTGAAATTATTCAAAAATTAAATGTTATTGCAGGTGAAAATGCGATAGGTCGTATCGATCATATTGAAAATCGACTTGTAGGAATAAAGTCACGTGAAGTATATGAAACACCCGCAGCTATGGTACTTTTAAAAGCTCATTCTGAATTAGAAGATCTAACATTAGAAAGAAGTTTGGCACACTTCAAACCTGTAATCGAAAAAGAATTGAGTGAAATTATTTATAATGGACTATGGTTTTCACCACTAATGGATTCTCTTCTTTCATTTTTGAAAGAAAGCCAAAAAGTTGTAAATGGTGTAGTAAAACTTAAATTAATTAAGGGTAATATTTGGGTTTTAGGACGTAAATCTGCTAATTCTCTATACAATAAAGACTTGGCTACATACACATCCGCAGACTCATTTGATCAAGAAAGTGCCAAAGGTTTTATTAAACTATGGGGACTTCCAACACAGGTCTTTTCCCAGGTCGATGCCAAAATTAATAATGCTGAAAATTCGGTGAAATCATGAGTACAAAAAAATTATGGGGTGGTCGCTTTAGTGAAGAAGCCGACCCATGGGTAAATGAGTTTGGTGCTTCTATTTCATTTGATCAATTAATGGCAAAAGAAGATATTCTGGGTTCACTCGCACATGTAAAGATGATTAAAAAAACTGGCATTCTTAACAATGAAGATGCCGATAAAATAATAAAAGGTTTAGAAGAAATTTCAGATGAATATGATGCAGGCACTTTAGTTTTCGATATTGAAAATGAAGATATACATATGAATATAGAAAGTATTCTTACCGAAAAAATTGGTCCTGTTGCCGGAAAATTACATACTGGACGTTCAAGAAATGATCAGGTAGCAACTGATTTTCACCTTTATTTAAAAAATCGATTGCCAATTATTATAGAAGAACTTTACAATTTACAAAAAACTCTTATAAAACTTGCTGAAGAAAACATAGAGACTATCATGCCTGGATATACTCATCTACAACATGCACAGCCTATTTCATATGGTCATTATTTAATGGCATACTACTCAATGTTTAAAAGAGACATTGATCGATTTGAATTCAATATGAAACATACCGATATTTCTCCTTTGGGTGCTGCAGCTTTAGCAGGAACAACATTCCCTATCGATCGCGAGTTTTCTGCAAAAGAATTAGGATTCAATGAACTATACAGTAACTCTCTAGATGCAGTTTCAGACCGTGATTTTGCTTTAGAATTTTTGAGTAATGCATCAATCCTTATGATGCATCTCTCTAGATTCTGCGAAGAAATAAGTATGTGGGTAAGCTTTGAATTTCAATATATCGAATTAAGTGATCAATTCACTACCGGAAGTAGCATCATGCCCCAGAAGAAAAATCCAGATATGGCAGAACTTATTCGTGGAAAGAGTGGTCGTGTCTACGGAAATTTACTGGGTCTTTTATCTACTATGAAATCTTTACCACTGGCATATAATAAGGATTTACAAGAGGATAAAGAAGGCGTTTTTGACACTGTAAAAACCATTATTCCATCATTAAAAGTATTCAATGGAATGATTTCTTCAATCAAAATAAATAAAAATAGAATGTACGCAGCTACAGAAAATGATTATTCCAACGCTACAGAGTTAGCAGATTATCTAAGTTCCAAGGGTATTCCCTTTAGAGAAGCACATGCTATTGTTGGAAAATTAGTTTTAGAGTGTATTCAAAGAAACATTAATATACAAGATCTCAGCATTACAGAATTTAAAAACATTTCTAATCTGATTGAAGATGACATATATGAAATATTAAAACCTGAGATTGCGGTTCAACGCCGAAATTCTTTAGGTGGTACAAGCTTTGAACAAATTAAAAAACAAATCCAACAAGCAAAAAAAGACATCCAATAGGATGTCTTTTTTTTATTTATGAATTGTTGTTCCTTGATTACCAGCGATAATCTCTTTTACATCATCTAAGGCACCAATAACAGCAGCGTTACCAGATTCATTTACAAAGTTAATAGCTGCTTGAACTTTAGGCATCATACTACCCTTTGCAAATTCATTATTATCTACGTGTTTTTGAATATCATCTACGGCAACATCAAATACTTCTTCTTGATTTTCCTTACCAAAGTTATAGAAAACTCCACCTACAGAAGTAAGAATAATAAGTTTGTCTGCCTTAACTAATGAAGCAATTTTAGCAGCACTAAAGTCTTTATCAATAACTGCTTCAGTACCTGTCAACTTGTTGCCATCTTTTATAACTGGGATACCACCACCACCAGCAACGATAGGAATGAATCCAGCATCTGTCATAGCTTCAACAACTGGATATTCATTGATTTCTACAGGTTTAGGTGAAGGAACTACTCTTCTGTATCCACGTCCTGAATCTTCTACTATAGTCCAGTCAGAATGCTCTTTTCTCAAGCTTTCGGCTTGATCTTCTGTATAGAATGGTCCGATTGGTTTTGTAGGATCTGTAAACGCTGAATCATTTTTATCAACGATAGTTTGAGTTACTATAGTTGCAACTTGCTTATCAATTCCATTTTCCAAAAGTACTTCTTTCATAGCATTTTGGAACCAATAACCAATACTTCCTTCTGTCATAGCACCACAAGAATCTAGTGGCAATGCAGGATTTTTTTCACTGTCTGCAGCAGCTTGTTGTAATAACAAGTTACCTACTTGAGGTCCATTACCATGAGTAATTATAAGCTCTTTGCCACTTTTAACAAATTCCACAAGTGACTCGCAAGTTTTTTTAACTGCTGCTTGTTGTGCTTCTGCACTAGCATCTGTACTCAAAATAGCATTTCCACCTAAGGCAACTACTATGCGTTCTTTAGTCATAATTATTTCTCCAATTAATATTTTAATAAGTAATCTGATAGTTTTTTCAATCCAATTTTCAATGTTTCAGGATCTGTACAATAACCTAATCTAGCAAATCCTGGTTCATCAAAAGCTTCTCCGGGTACCAATAGAACACCTGTATCTTGTAATAATTTCTCACAGAAAGTTTTTGTATCTTTAATTTTTTCAAATTTTATAAATGATGTTGAAACTTCTGCTGGGAAAACACAACTTATATCAGGGGTTTCCTCTACCCATTCTTTATAGATATCCAAATTTGCTTTTACAAGATTAGAATTTCTTTGTAAAATTTTATCTCTATTTTTCAAAACAATTGTAGCTATCTGATCATTAAACACTCCAGCACAAATCATCGTATAATCTCGATATTTCCTGAAAATATCTGCCAATTCTGAATTTGTAGCTGTCCAACCTATCCTAATTCCTGGGATAGAATATGTTTTTGATAAAGAATTTATTGAAATCCCTTTCTCGTATAGGTCAATAATAGGTGAATATTTCACGCTACTATCGAAAGGTAAATAAACTTCGTCTACTAAAATATAGGCATCAATTTCTTTTGCAATCTCGACAATTTTCATTAAATAATCTCTATCAATAATAGTTCCTGTAGGATTATTCGCATTATTCAAACAAATCATCTTAGTATTCTTTTTAATAAGTTTTTTTAATTCATCGATATCTGGATACCAACCATTCTCTTCCTTAAGTTCCCAATAGCTTACTTCTGCACCTAATGATTCAGGAATATCGTATAACTGTTGGTAACTTGGATAAGCACTGATCACATGGTCTCCAGGTTCAATCAAAGAATAGATTGCTAGTAAATTGGCTCCTGTTGCACCATTTGTCTGTAAAACATTTTCCGGTGCAACATTTTTATATAATTTAGATACTTCTTCTTTGAACTCTGGGGACCCTTCTATCCAACCATAGTTCATTTTTTGTTTGTCTAAATCTGAATATAAATCTTTACTATTTGTTAACTTGTTTAATTCATTCATAGAAAATGATTTTACAGTACTCTGTGCTAAATCATATTTTGCTTCTCTTTCATGAATGTTTAGCCATTCCTCAACTCCAAATGCATTTATTTTCATATCACTTGCCTCTAAATTTTAATCATTCCTGTAGCAACCATAACAATAGAAGCTATAGCAAGAACAACAATTATTATTGAAAATATAATTTCATTATTTGTTAATTTACCGCCATCAATATTATTTTCTTTTTTAGCTTTGTAGTAGAAATAAATTCCTGGTAGATAACCTATACAGCAAAGTAATAAGTAATGTAAACCAGCTAAACTGATAGCTCCAACTTGGAATACTAATGCAAAAATACCAATCCAAAGTTGACCCATATCTGTATTTTTGTATGAAAACTTAATTTGATATAAGGCAACAAAGATATAACAAACAACAATTGCAGCAGTACATAGTGATAGGGCAAATTCATATGCTTGTTCTGAAAATAGAAGTATTAGCAAGAATATTTGAATCAATCCTGCTGTTAAAAATAGTGAATATGTTGGTGAACCATTTTTATTTTTCTCACCAAATTTTTTAGGTAATAATTTTTCTTCAGCCATCAACATCGTTGTATCAGCTGGCAACATGGTCCATGATAACCAAGCACCAAGGATAGCAATAATAAGTCCGATACTGATGAATGCTCCACCCCATGTTCCAACCATATCTTGGAAAATGTAAAGCATTGCAGGTTGATTAATTTTAGCTAAAGCACTTTGTGACATATATCCATAAGGAAGAATTGAAGCCAAGATATATATTACTAATAGACAAATTATTCCAATAATTGTAGCTTTTCCGGCATCTTTTTTATCTTTGGCACGAGATGAAAGCATACTTGCTCCCTCAACACCAACAAAGACCCACATCATAATCATTAAACAAGATCTAAACTGAATCCAAATGCTGTCTCCTCCAGCAATATTTCCGGCTGCATTTGTCCAGAAATGAGCAGTAAATATTCCACCTTTGAAAACAAAAATTCCGACAACTATGAATGTAAATAATGGTATCAATTTACAAACAGTAATAATTGTATTAACCGCAGCAGCTGATTCAACTCCTCGATTAACAATAATCGTTAATATCCATGAAACCGCACTGGCAACCAACACTGATGCTATATTTTGACCACTCTTAAATACTGGGAAGAAGTATCCCACAGAACTCATCAAAACAGTTGCAAATGCAACGTTACCAAGCCAAGCGCTTAACCAATATCCCCAACCACTGACAAATCCTGCAAAGTTACCATAACCTTCTTTAGCATAAGCATGAATACCTTCTGCATCTGGATTTTTTAAAAGTAAGTTATTTAGAGATAGAGCTAGCATCAAAATACCAAATCCAACTACTAACCAAGCTATTAACGTAGGACCCGGTGCGGACCCAGTAGCTAAAGAACTAGTTAGTGTAAAAACACCTGAACCGATAGAACTAGTAACAACCGCCGCTGTCAAAGCTCCAAGGGATAGTCCTTTCTTTTCTTCCATGTGTATATTCCCCTTAATTAATAAAATAAAAAGAGCCACCCATTTAAAAGTAGCTCTTCGGTAAAAAATTATGCCTTAGGAATGAACAAGTTACCTAGAGTAGCTGCCATAATGGCCTTAATTGAGTGCATTCTGTTTTCAGCTTCTTCAAATTGACGAGCGTATTTACTTCTAAATACTTCATCTGAAACTTCCATTTCTGTAAGTCCATATTCGTCTTTGATATTCTTACCATAAGTTGTAGTTGCATCATGGAAAGCTGGTAGACAGTGCATGAAGATAATCTGATCGTCTGGCATTTGTGCTTTTTCAATCATATCCATTGTTACTTTGTAATCTTTTAGAAGTTCAATTCTTTCAGCCCATTGATCTTCTTCACCCATTGATACCCATACGTCTGTATAGATAACATTTGTGCCTTTAACACCTTCTTCGATGTTATCAGTAATCAAGAATTTGCTTCCTGACTTATCTGCGTAACCTTGAGCTGTTTTGACAACTGAATCATCTGGGAATAATTCTTTAGGTGCAACGATATGGATATTTACACCAAGCATTGAACCAGTAACTAGAAGACTGTTAGCCATGTTGTTACGTCCATCACCAACAAATGTTAATGTCTTGCCTTTCAATGTTCCAAATGCTTCTTTCATAGTCATGAAGTCAGCAATCATTTGTGTTGGATGCCATTCATCAGTTAGACCATTCCAAACTGGAACG
Source organism: Companilactobacillus metriopterae (assembly GCF_002762335.1). Lineage (NCBI taxonomy): Bacteria > Bacillati > Bacillota > Bacilli > Lactobacillales > Lactobacillaceae > Companilactobacillus > Companilactobacillus metriopterae. The sequence continues at coordinate 1,282,553 of NZ_CP024610.1, forward strand.
CCTGAATACTTGGCTAGATCTTCTACGACTTCTTGACTAAATCCTCTAAATTCAATTCCGTCAAACATGCTTCCAAGAACTTTGGCTGTATCTTCAACAGATTCTTTTTTACCTAGTTGAATATCATTAGCACCTAAGAATTCAGGATGTGCTCCCAAATCGATTGAAGCTGTTGTAAATGCTGAACGAGTTCTTGTAGATGTCTTTTCGAATAGAAGAGCAATATTTTTACCTTCAAGATAGTGATGAGGAATACCCTTTTTCTTAAGAGCTTTTAGATGAATTGAGAAATCAATTAGATATTCTAATTCCTCTGGTGTGAAATATTTTTCTGCTAAAAGACTGCGTCCTTGAAATACTGAGTTTTCTTTACCTTGAAAGTCCATAGTTATTCTCCAAATTTTATTTTATTTTTTTAGATCTTGTCGTACTAGTGGCATACTCATACAACGTGGGCCCCCACGACCTCTTGATAATTCACTTGAAATTGTCTCCAGAACTTTAATTCCATGTTGTCTTAATAGTTCATTTGAAACATAATTTCTGTCATATGTTAAAACAGTTCCCGGTGCAATAGCCAATGTATTTGATCCATCATTCCATTGTTCACGAGGTGCAATAATTGGATCACCATTTCCTGTAGGGATTAAATCTAGATCATCTAGATTTAATGCTTTTTTCAATACATCTTTTAGATCATTGTTATGTTCAATTGAAATTGATCCATCTTTTGTTGGATGTAATGTCCATGTATCAATATTTCCACCAGCACCTAGAATTCCTGGATGTACTGTAAATTGATCATAATTAATCATTGTGAAAACAGTATCCAAGTGCATCATTGCATGGTTATGTGGAATTGAAATAGCAATAACAGTATCAAAACCACTATTTTCTGTAAATAGATTCTGTGCAATTTGTTGAATTGCTTCAGCACTTGTTCTTTGTGATACCCCAATTGCTAATACGTGATCACTAAGTACCAACTCATCTCCACCTTCAATACGGTGATTATGGTTACGACTTCTCCATACGTTCAAGCCTTTGTTAGCAAAACGTGGATGATTTTCAATGATTGTTTCCATAAACATTGATTCTCTTTGACGTGCAGCATATGTCATGTGATTAATACTCAATCCTTCACCAATTGAAGCAGCAGGGTCTCTTGTGAAGTATAAGTTTGGCATTGGATCCATGAAGAATGGATAATTGCTATCTTCAGCAAAACTTACTAAATCAGTTGGTTTGTGATCAACTTCTTCTTTTCGAACGCCGGCCATGATTTTATTGACCATATCTTGAGTGTTCATGCTTAAGAAATATTCTTTTAAAGCATCATGACTTCCACCCTTTGGGAAACCTGATTCTTTCAACATTTTTTCAAGAAATGCCTCTTTAACATTACCAGCATCAATAGCTTCAGCAGAAAGTTGCTCGAGATATAATACTTCCGTTCCATTGTCGCGCAATATTTGTGCAAAATGATCATGCTCTTTTTGAGCAATTGGAAGGTATGGTATGTCATCAAACAATAGTCTTGGCATAGTATCTGGTGTAAGGTTTTCTACTTCCTCAGCAGGACGCTTCAACATTACAACATCTAACTTTCCAATTTCTGATGTTACATGAATTGGTTTGGTCATTATAATTCACTCCTTAATTCGATTTGTATTTCCAAGACTTAGATTAACGCTCCATCATTATGTTTGCAAGCGTTTTCACATATTTTGTAATCTAGTTTCATAAAATTAGCATATTTTAATTTAGTGAAACTCCTTCAAATTACGCAAATTCATTGAAAAATTAAAAGAAAACTAATTTAATTTTTTATGGAAAGATTGTGAATTTATTTACATCTTTCTGAAAGTTACTAATTTTTTTCTAAAAAAAGACTATCCCTTAGGGATAGTCTTATTTAGCATTCTTCTTTACATAATTTTTAACATCTTTGTGGCTACCATCATAAAGTTTCCACTTCTTGCCATCTACAGTCTTAATTGTTGTTTTACCAACTTTTGTAAATGTCCAATCATTGAAATCTGGTTCTGCAATAACACTCATACCATCAATTTTGAACTTCTTCTTGTTTTTTGAATCCATAACAAGTTTTGGTTTCATAAAGTATGTGATTTTCTTTTGTGAGCCATCTTTATTTACACGGTAGTATCTAACATCTTTTTTATCTTTACCTGTAAAGAAAGTGATGTATTGGTCTTTGTTATCTGAACTAACACCAACATAATCATGACCTTCAATCTCAGATTTTGTGATTTTATCAGCTGAGTGAGTTTCTTCAGTCTTTTCTGCATTTTTTGAACTTGAATTAGAACAAGCTGTAAGTCCTGTAGCAGCTCCACCCAAAGCTAATATGGCTAATAGTGTAACAATAATTTTTTTCATGAGGTACACTCCTATTTATTATTGAATATCAACACTTTTCATTTTAGGTTATTCATTTACTAAAAGCAATAAATATACAAATAAAAAAAGACCCTAAGGTCTTTATTAGTAAAGTGGCATATAAGTTTGTTGCTCCCAAACTGAAACTGTTTGCTTATATCTTGCCCATTCGTCATCTTTTGCAACAAGGAAGTTCCTTGTTAAAAATTCACCCAATGATTGTTGAACATATTTGTCTTCGCGCAATGCTTTCAGTGCATTATGAAGAGTAGATGGTAGTTCACGAATTCCTAGCTCTGCTCTTCTTTCTTCAGTCATATCGTAAATGTTTTCTTGGATTTCATCTGAAACTTGATATTTATTTTCAATACCATCAAGACCTGCGTCTAAAATAGCACCAATTGATAAATATGGATTTGTTGAAGGATCAACACTTCTCATTTCAACACGTTTTGATTTACCTTTAGCTGCTGGTACACGAACTAATGGTGATCTATTTTTTCCTGACCATGCAATGTATGTTGGTGCTTCAAATCCTGGTACTAAACGTTTATAAGAATTAACAGTTGGATTATTAATAGCAGTTAATGCTCGAGCATGTTTTAGCAAACCACTCAAGAAATACTTAGCTGTTTCTGAAAGTTTGTCATTACCGTCATTGAAAACATTTTCTGATCCTTTGAACAATGACATATTGATGTGCATTCCAGATCCATTGATTCCTTGCAATGGTTTTGGCATAAATGTTGCATATAGACCGTGTTTTCTAGCAATAGTTTTTACAACTAATTTGAATGTTTGGATATTGTCCGCTGCTTTAAGTGCATCATCATATCTGAAATCAACTTCTTGTTGACCAGGTGCAACTTCATGGTGACTCGCTTCAACTTCAAATCCCATTTTTTCAAGTTCTAGAACTATATCACGACGGCAGTTTTCTCCCATATCAACCGGTGAAAAATCAAAATATCCACCATCATCATGAAGATCTAAAGTTGGTTGGCCTTTTTCATCCGTCTTAAATAAGAAAAATTCTGGTTCTGGTCCAATATTAAAATTAGTGAAACCTTGAGATTTCATTTTTTCTACAATACGTTTTAGGTTTAAACGTGGATCACCCAAAAATGGTTCTCCATCTGTAGTATAAATATCACAAATTAATCTTGCTACTCTTCCATGTTCAGTTCCCCATGGGAAGATTAGCCAAGTTGATAAATCAGGATAAAGTAGCATGTCACTTTCTTCAATTCTTGTAAATCCTTCAATTGATGAACCATCAAAAGTGATCTTGTTAGCCAAAACCTTATCAAGTTGAGATACAGGAACTTCAACGTTTTTGATAATACCGTTAATATCTGTAAACATTAAACAAATAAACTCTACTTGTTCTTCTTCAACTGCCCTTTTTATATCTTCTGCTGAAAAATTAGTCACTGTGAATTCTCCTTTGTATATACCAATTATTAATATTAGCAACAAAAACCATTGGATTGGGTGTTTGTTAATAATGTATCGATAATACCAATTGTTTTACTAAGTGTCAAATATAATCCTTAAATCTTATCTTTGTATTTGACTTATCATTTTAAACAAGTTAACCTAAAAGACGTACTTTATTTATTAAATTAATATAATTATTCGGTTTATTTCAAAGGAGAGCACGATGGACGTTTTTGATTACGATGATATCCAATTAGTTCCGAACAAATGTATTGTAAATAGTAGATCTGAGTGTGACACCACTGTTAAGTTAGGAAATCACACATTCAAAATTCCTGTAGTCCCTGCTAATATGCAAACTATTATCAATGAAGAACTTGCTGTTAAGTTAGCTTCAGATGGATATTTTTATATTATGCATCGATTTGACGAGCAAAGTAGAGCTGATTTTATAGAAATGATGAATGACAATAATTTAATTTCTTCTATTAGTTTGGGAATTAAAGAAGATGAGTTCGATTTTATCAGATCTTTATCCGATCAAAATATAGTTCCTGATTACATAACTATTGATGTTGCACATGGTCATAGTGACAATGTAATTGAAATGATCAAACACGTTAAAAAGTATCTACCAAATAGTTTCGTTATTGCGGGTAACGTTGGTACTCCAGCAGCGGTGAGAGACTTAGAAAATGCTGGAGCAGACGCAACAAAGGTCGGTATTGGACCTGGCAAAGCTTGCGTAACAAAATTGAAGACTGGTTTTGGTACTGGCGGTTGGCAACTTGCAGCAGTGAGACTATGTGCTAAGGCTGCAACAAAACCTATAATTGCTGATGGTGGTATTAGAAATAATGGAGACATCGCCAAATCTGTCCGTTTTGGAGCCTCATTTGTGATGGTAGGATCCCTATTTGCTGGACATGTAGAATCACCAGGCAAAGAAATTGAAAAAGATAATAAAAAATACAAAGAATACTTTGGATCAGCTTCAGAATTTCAAAAAGGTGAACATAAAAACGTTGAAGGCAAGAAAATGCTGGTACCTGCTAAAGGATCAATATTTGATACCCTTCAAGAAATGAAAGAAGACCTACAATCTTCAATCTCATATTCCGGCGGAAATGAATTAAATAGTCTTACTAAAGTTGACTATGTTATAGTTAAAAATTCCATTTACAACGGGGATTTACATTAATTTTTTGCACAAAAAAAAGCAGACGACTGGGTGTTCGTCTGCTTCAATAATGAATGGGATAGTTCATATTCAATTTGATAACCATAAATCCAATTGCACTACTAAAACAATTGAATCACTTCATATCAAATCTAACATTACTGTAACATATTGCATCAAATTTAAAAAGGACATTTTTTAATTATTTTTTAATTTGTATACTTTTTCATTTTGCTGAAATCCTTTTAAATCTCTAACAATATATCTTGGTCTTTTGTTTACTTGATTTAAAATTCTTCCCATGTAATCTCCAACTATACCAAGGGTTACAAGCATTAGACTTATGCTTAATAATATTACGATAATTCCAAATGATTCTGCACTATATGAACTTGTGGCAATAATCGTAATTAAATAAATTATTGATCCTACAAATGGTATAGCTGCAAATATATTTGCAAATAGTAATGGTTTGATTGAGAAGGACTTAATACCATCTGTTGCTAATTTTAGCATTTTAGAGAGCGGATATTTAGTTTCTCCAGCATTTCTCTCATGTCTATGATAGACAACACTTGTTTGCTTGAATCCAACCCAAGTTACTTGTCCTCTGACAAAGGGGTCATATTCTTTTAGTTGTTGTAATTGATAGACAACTTTTTTATCCATCAATCTAAAGTCACCAGTATCTAAAGGCATATCGATCGAAGAAAGTTTTCTGAATGTTCGATAAAACATAGATGCGGTGGCTTTTTTGAATACTGATTCACCATCACGTTGTGCACGTTTACCGTATACTACATCATATCCTTCCTTCCATTTTTTTACCATACTTGTTATGACTTCAGGAGGATCTTGAAGATCTGCATCCATTACTACAACGGCATCACCAGATATATAATCCAGTCCAGCTGTGATAGCATTTTGATGTCCAAAGTTTCTCGAAAATTCTACTAATTTAATATTCTCATAATAGTCAGCTGCGTGACTGAGAATTTCAACTGAATGGTCTTTTGAACCATCATCTACGAATATCAATTCGAAATTTTCTTCTTGTTGTTCAGTAAAGTTTAATAAAGTGTCAATTGTGTCTTGAATACCTTCTTCTTCATTGAAGACAGGTAAGACAATTGAAATTAATGGTTTCATATGAGTTACATCCCTTTCTTTTTAGTTCTATTTATAAATTGATGATAGGTCATAAAGTGTTCCACTTTGTCCACCCATTCCACCAGGCATTCCGCCTTGAGTTGATGAGTTTTTGCTTGATGTAGAACTACTTAATTTAACAGTCTTGGCATTTTTCTTAATCCAAGATACGATTTCAGAATTAGCACTTCCGGCTTTACCGCCAGAATAGTAATATTTAATTTTTCCATCTTTAACAAGTTGCTTGAATTCTTTTAATGTTATTGCTGGATCAGTACCATTAAATCCACCCATGGCCATAACAGCTTTACCTGTTTTGACGATATATGGTGCAGCAGTACTTGAATCATCAGTAGCAAATAGATATTCTGCACTACCTTGATGTTTTGTAACATAGTTCAATAGAGCTGTATCAACTTGTGATCCCATACCACCAGCATTTGTTCCCATTCCTCCGCCTTGACTGCTTAATAAATCAGGTCCTGCAGTAGGAATTTGGGCACTTTCACCAGAAATTGTTGGTGTTAATGACCAGAAAGCTGGGAATAGCATAATCAATATCACTCCGGTTGTTGCGACTGATTTTGTTGTTAAACTACCTTTCTTAATCCAAGGTAGAATATACATAATCAATGAAATAATAATTCCTACAACTAGGAAGACAATTGATAATGTTGAATAATAATCATTTACGTACCATGCTTGTAATGAAACAGTACTCAAAATTGCTGTTGGGAATAATAGAGACTTCCAATTCTTTTGTTTCCATTGTTTAAACATTGTATAAATCCCAATACCTGACAATGTAGCAATGGCTGGGGCAAGCATTATTGTGTAATAAGGATGGAAGAATCCAGCTACAGAGAAGAACCCTGCAACAGGTACTAACCATGCTGCCCAAAGTATTAATTCATTACGTTTAATATTAAGTTTGTACCATTTATCTTTAGATCCACGATAATAAACAAAACTTGAAATTAATCCTAAAATTGAAACAATCAATAGCCAACTAATTTGTGGTCCAAGTTCCTTTTGGAATAATCTTAATGGACCTACATTACCAGTGTTGAATGCTCCACCACCAGCGCCACCTTTTCCATTTTTACCTGGACCACCTTGGCCCATTTCCATACCTTTTGGAGGTGTGCCTCCTTGCTGATTCCCATTTGGAGGTGTTCCACCGCCATTACCATTAGGTGGTGTGCCTCCATTTCCACCTGGAGGATTACCACCTTGTTGATTACCTGTTGGTGCTCCACCTTGTGCATTATTTGATGATTTTGAAGTAGAACTAGATTCGTTTGATTTCTTTGATGAGGATCCCATACCTGGGAACGCTCCACCTGTACCAGTAGTTTGACCTAACAAACGTTGTGTTCCATTATATCCAAAGGCTAATTCTAAAGCTGAGTTGGTTTCGGAACCACCTTCATATGGTCGACTGTTTGAATTAGTTAAATCAACCGATAATGGCCACGCTAATGTGAACACTGCCAAGAATATGGTACCAATAGCTAAATGACCTATTCTCTTTTTCCATGATGTGTTTGCTGCCAATAAATAGTATAAGTATAAAGCAGGTAAAATCATAAATGCTTGTAACATTTTTATATTAAATGAAATACCCATTAAAGACATACCTATCCAAAGATATCTCTGTTGATTTTTAATTACTGCTTTTTGAATAAAGAATACAGATAATAGTAAGAAAAATACTAAAGTAGCATCCATATTATTTGTTCGAGAATCTGCTACAGCAATTGGTGTAAGTGTCATAACCAATGCTGAAAGTCTTGCTGCTACCTTGTTGAATCTTTTACCAACTACGTTGTAAATCAAATATACTGATCCAATTCCGAAGAGGATTGAAGGTAATACAACACTCCAACCATGAACTCCAAAAAGTTTGGCACTGATAGCCATGAACCAAAGCGCAACTGGTGGCTTATCAACAGTTATATAACCTGCCGGATCAAAACTAGCATACCAGAAATTTTTAAAGCTTTGAGTCATACTGACAATAGCTGAAGTGTAGAAACTATTTGCTTCGCCAGCCTCCCAGATATTCCAAGCATATAAAAAGGCTGCTAAAATCAGAATACCTATGAGCCAATAGTCATAACGATGATTCTTAATTTTATTAAAGAAGGAATTTTTCTTCTTACTTGAATTCATTGATTCATCCATATATTATCTCCTATATGTTATTTAAATTGCGATATTCACTAAGAAACAAATGATTGAATATATTATTAAAGAATATAGAATGACTCTCATCGGCAATATCTTATCTTTCATTTCATAGCTTCCTTTCCTATCGATGTAGTTCATCTTAATTTAGGTAACTTAAATTTAACTTAAACAAAAATATTTTATTTTAAAAAATGCCTTATAATAAAAATTATCAGGGTTTAAAACTAAGGAGTAGTTGATGAAAGACATAAGAATATTACTAGTCGAAGACGATGAAAGACTAGCAGAAAATGTAGTTGATTTTCTAAATGAATACCACGTTGAAGTAGCAAATGACGGTCTTGATGGTAAATTTGCTGCTATGGATAATATCAATGATTTAATTATTTTAGATGTTATGCTTCCTAATATTAATGGATTCGATATCTTAAAAAGTATTCGTGAAGAAAACATCAAAACTCCTGTTTTGATGTTAACCGCAAAATCAGAACTAGATGACAAAATTCACGGATTTGATTTAGGTGCTGATGACTATCTTACAAAACCTTTCCACAGAGAAGAATTATTAGTAAGAGTTAAAGCTCTTCTAAAAAGATCAGGTTCTCTAACAGATGACTCAACATTGCAATCTAATAATATTTCTGTTAACTTAAATACCCATATCGTTACTGTTGATGATCAAGAGATTGAACTTAATGGTAAAGAATACGATCTACTTGTTTATCTAATGCAAAACAAAAACACTATTCTCACAAAAGATCAGATTTTCGAACGTATTTGGGGATTCGACTCAGACACTTCTCTAACTGTTGTTGAAGTTTATATGAGTAATTTGCGTAAAAAAATAAGAAATTCAGATAATGATAATCAAGTAAGAACAATCAGAAATGTAGGTTATATCTTCCAAGATGAGTAAAAATATCAAAACCACACAAGCTAAAATGATGCAGAAACAGCGGTACAGACTTTTCATAACAACTATGGGAGCCTTTGCCGTTCTTTTTATATCATTAGGATTACTAACATTTCGACTATTTGAAAATAATTTGTATAATCAAATAGATAGAGATATTAGTCATCAAGTCGATCACATAAAAAATGGACCTGGGAAAAATAGTGATAATCATGAAAATGAGAAAGTTATGGGACCCGAATCACGTGAATTAAAAGATAATGATGCTAATAAAGCGGACCAAGACATTCCTAATGCCCCTTTCCAGTCTTCTATAATTGTTTTTTCTGATAAAGGAAAAATTGAAAATCAAGATAATTTAGGAAATAGATATCAATCACTTAAGTCCGTAAAACTTAACAAGGACGATTTGAATAAAACCTTAACTAAAAAATACAGTAACTTTTACTTTAGAACCAAGTTGATTAAGGTAAGTAAAGGCAATACAAATCCTGCCTACGCCGGAAAATATGTTCTAGTTATACAAAATATTGACGGTCAAATACAGTCTATTGATAGTTTTAGAAATATATTGATAATCATGTTTGCTGTTTTCTGGTTTATTTCTTTGATACTTGCCTTCTTCTTAACTAGATACAGTATGTCTCCAATCATAAAATCTTGGAGACAACAAAGTATATTTGTTAATGATGCTGCCCACGAATTAAGAACACCATTAACAATTATTCAAGGAAGACTTGAGTACATGCTAACTAATCCCAACAGTACAATTATTGATGAGGCAGAATCTATTTCTACTTCACTAGATGAAGTTAATCGATTAAATTCTTTAACAACAAATCTTCTTTCATTAGCCAGATCTGATAATGCAACTGATGTCTACAATTTTGAAGATACTGAACCAGAATTGTTCTTACGTGATCCTATCCTCCCATTCAAGGAAATTTGTAGTTCTCAATCCAAAGTATTTAAAGCAGATATTGATCACAATGTCACATTACATGTTGATCGAAATAAGATTAAGCAACTTCTTATCATCATGTTAGATAATGCTACGAAGTACACTTCAAAAAATGGCACTATTAATATCTATGACCGTGTTGTTAATAACAAATATCAATTTATTATTTCTGATACAGGTCAAGGAATTTCAGAAGAAGATAAAAAGAATGTTTTCGATAGATTTTATCGATCTGACAAATCTCGTAACAAACATACCGGTGGTGCAGGTTTAGGGCTATCGATTGCTATGCAGATTGTTAGAGCTCATAAAGGTAAGATATTCATCGAAGATAATTTACCTCAAGGAACAAAATTTATAATTGAATTGCCAATAAAAAAAGACTAGCTATTAGCTAGTCTTTTTTGTTTTTTAAACTTAAAGATATATCTTTTAAATATTCAACCATCTCATCTTCTTTAGAAGGTTCTGCTACTTCTTCTTTCTTCTTTGAAGCCTTGTTTATTAGTTTTACCATTAAGAAAACTACAAAAGCTACAATTAAGAAGTTGACGATAGATTCAATAAAACTACCATATTTGAAAGCTGCACTACCAACACTAAACTGTAAACTTGATAGATTAACTTTACCCAAAAATAAACCAATAAGTGGATTTATCAAATTATTTACAAGTGACTGTACGATAGCCGTAAATGCAGCACCTAAAATAACAGCAACTGCTAAATCTACTACATTTCCTCGATTTATAAAATCCCTAAATTCTTTTATCATAATAACCTCTCCTTTTCATTTCTTATATTCATTTTAAAGTGTTCACATTTAAAATTACAAAGTATATGATTTATTTAATAAGAAATTGAGGTATCTATTATGGAATTAATAAATAAAGACAACATAAAAAATGTGATAAGAATGAGGGATGACAACTCACACAAAGGTACCTATGGTAGAACTCTTATAGTAGCAGGTTCTGATAAATACAGCGGTGCAGCAGTTTTGGCAACAACAGCTGCCATCTATAGTGGATCTGGTTTAGTCACAATTGCCTCTAATCCGAAAACTATGTCCGCTATCAACCATTCGGTTCCTGAAGCAATGACAATTGACTATAGTGATACCCAACAATTACTATCACTACTTCCAAATTTAAATGTGATTACTATAGGACCTGGTCTAGATTTAAATATCGATGGTACAAATATTATAATTGAATCAATAATTAAAAATCTTAATCCTCAACAAACTTTAATCATTGATGCTTCAGCTTTAGATTATATATCTCAAAATACAAACCTACTCAAAGAAATAAAATCCAATGTCATTCTTACTCCACACCAGATGGAATGGCAGAGACTTTCTAAAATTAAAATTGATCAACAAAATGAAACGACCAACATTAAAAAATTAGACGAACTATCACCTAATGCTGTTTTAGTTTTGAAAAAACATCATTCTGAAATTTATTATAAAGGTCACACAAGTTATATAAATATTGGGAATCCCGGAATGGCTACTGGTGGTACAGGAGATACATTAGCAGGAATGATTGCAGGTTTTGTAGCACAGTTTGGATTCTCAAAAAAAACTGTTGAAGCTGCTCTTTTCACTCACAGTTATATTGCTGACAAAATATATCAAAATAATTATGTTGTTTTACCAACAAATTTGATTAGTAAAATACCTGAAACTATGAAAGAATTAAGCCAAAATAATTAAAGGAGATTGAATATGAAAAAAGAAATCGATATTGATGTAACTTCAAATGGAATGTGGCTAGATGCTGATATAACTTATGCCCATGTTCCTGGTTGGCTAGGTAATTCAACTAGAGATTTAAAATTATCTATAATCAGACCATTCCCTACAGAAGATAAAAAATATCCCGTTATTGTGTGGTTTGCTGGTGGCGGTTGGATGGATGTCGACTATAATATCCATCTTGCTAATTTAGTAGAATTTGCTAAAAAAGGTTTCATTATAGCAAGTGTTGAATATCGTGATAGTAATAAGATTAATTTCCCAGGACAATTAACAGACGCTAAAGCAGCAATTAGATTTTTAAGAAAAAATGCTGAAGATTTCCAAATTGATACCAATAAATTCATTGCAATGGGTGAATCTGCTGGTGGTCATATGGCTAGTATGCTAGGTGTTACAAATGGTGTTGAAAAGTTTGATATAGGTGACAACCTAGAATTTTCTAGTGATGTACAATTATCTATCCCTTGGTATGGGGTTGTTGATCCTCTGACTGCTAAACAAGGTAGTGTTACCGATGATTTTGATTTTGTTTATCGAAATCTACTTGGTAAAGAACCTGAAGAATCCCCTACTCTAGATGATCAAGCTAATCCTTTAACATATATCAATAAAAATACAGTTCCTTTTCTTATTTTACACGGTGAAGACGATGTAGTTGTTCCTGTAAAAGATGGTATTGCTCTTTATGACAAACTTCAAAGTAACCAAATAGAATCAGATTTGTACATTCTAAAAAATACTGGTCACATGGATATTAAATTCTGGCAAGAGGACATTAGAGATATCGTCGTTGACTTTATAAATAAAAATATATAAAAAACAAGCTAAGATACTTTTCAGTATCTTAGCTTATTTTATTCTTAAAATTCTTCTTAATCTGTTAGCACGAGAACCAATAATTCTATCCGCTAATTTAGTTTTCAAAACTAAATATGCATATATGAATGCTCCGATAGCAGCTTCAAATAATAGAATCAAAAGACTAAATACTCGATCGCTATTACCAACAAATCTAAATAATATCCAGTTTATGGCGATGACAACAATAAACATTATAAATGAGAAAATTGTCATCCCAATAAATCTACGACTAAATCGATCTATATCAAATGGATATGCAATATAGATTCTTCTCATCATTAACCAACAAATAATTGCCATACCAATGAATGTAGCTACCAGTGGTCCGTATTCTCTGAATAACCAAATGGCAGGTATTTGTACAATCATCTTTATAACTAGTCCAATTAACATATATCTAATTGCTAATCTATTGCGATAAAGTGCTTGAAGGATTGCTGAAAGAACTGTGAACAATCCTAAAAGAATAGATACTATTGCCGAAAATTGCAACATCCCTACTCCCAAAGAATCATAGCGGTAGAAAACTGTCCATAGTGGTTGAGTCACTGCGTACATTCCAAGCGAGGCAGGAATCATTACAAAGAAAAATAATTCTAAAGTACTTGCTACCTGCTCTTTTATTTTAGAGCTATTACCTTTAGCATAAAGACCCGAAATAATTGGAATTGCAGTTACAGCCATAGCAGTTGATAACGAAATAATAATCATTATTAACTTATTAGCCTGGAAACCAAATAATGAATAGTAATTGTCTAATTGACTCTTAGATATATTCATGAACATCTGCATATATTGATTAAATGTAGACTGATCATATAAATAAAATAAGGTAATTCCTGAGTCTAGTACAATAAAAGGTAGCGCCTGCCCAAAAATTTCTCGGGTAAAATTGTTATCTAAATTTTCTGCAGGTTTACCCTCTCTTGAAAGCTTGCGCAACATTGGCATTTTTCTAAAAATGGCATAAACCAATACTCCGATAGCTGCCAATGCACCAATAAACGCTGCAAACGTTGATTGCGTGACAGCATCCACATAATTACCATGGTTAACTTGCATAATTATATACGTAGCTAATAACATATACGCCACACGGGCAATTTGTTCAACAAGTTGTGATATTGCACTAGGTGCCATATCTGAATATCCTTGTAAATATCCACGTAAGATACTTAGGATTGGAATAATCAAAACGGCGATTGCCAATGAATGTATAACTGGAATACTGTTAGGGTCACCACCCACAAACAGAACAGAGATAATACCTGCTCCGAAATACATGAATCCACCGAAAACTAGTCCCATTATTCCCATGATTCTCAAACCTTGTCGGAATAATTTGTTACCAGTAGAATATTCATCTAAGGCATTATATCTAGAAATCTGCTTAGAAATTGCTCCAGGAATTCCTGCTGTAGAAACTATCAGGAATAAACTATAAATATTATATCCTTTTGCAAAAAGTGCATTAGCTGCTGGATACATAGCACCCATCCAAGCCATCCAAGGAATAATATAGACTGCACCCAAGATTCTTGAAAAGATACTACCTGCGGTCATCCAAGCAGAACCTCTAAGCATATTAGTTTGTGTTGAAGTTTCTGAATCAAGCTTTGGAATTACTTCTTCATTCATACCTTCATTATTTGAATCCAAGACATCACCGCCTTAATCGATTAAGGAAAATTATATCAAATTAATCAACTCAAAAGTTTTTAAAATTATAAAAAGTGTCGATAAAACGACACTTTTTTTATTTAACAACAATATTTACAATTTTATTAGGTATCACAATTACTTTAACTACATTCTTGTCTTCAATGAATCTTTTGATTTTTTCATCATTCAATGCAAGATCTTCTACATCAGATTTGTCCATATCAATTGAAACTTCAACTTTGTTTCTCAACTTACCATTAACTTGAAGAATCAATTCCACAGTATCTGATACCAACTTGCTTTCATCGACGACTGGCCATGCTTCATATGTCAGTGTTTCATCGTGACCTAATTTACTCCATATTTCTTCCATCATATGAGGAGCAATTGGAGCAAGCAACTTAGCAAAACCTTCAGCCTGTTCAATTGAAATATTATCTTGTTTATTAGTTTCGTTAACGAAAACCATCATTTGAGAAATAGCCGTATTGTAGTGCATTTGTTCATAGTCTTCGGTAACTTTTTTGATTGTTTCATTATAGATCTTATCTAATTTAGGATTTGCTGAATCAGTAATAAAATCTGATTTTAATGTAGATTCATCGTCATCATTTATATACAATCTCCAAACACGATCAAGGAATTTGTGTGCACCAGATAATCCATCTTCTGACCATGAAATAGATGCGTCCAAAGGACCCATGAACATTTCATATAATCTAAGTGTGTCTGCACCGTATGATTCGACTACATCATCAGGGTTAACGACATTGCCTTTTGATTTAGACATTTTTTCATGATTATCACCTAAGATCATACCTTGGTTATATAATTTTTGGAATGGTTCTTTAGTTGGAACAACTCCTAAATCATATAAAACTTTATGCCAAAATCTTGCATATAGAAGATGTAGCACCGCATGTTCAGCTCCACCAATATAAATATCAACTGGTAGCCATTCCTTTAATAGGTCATAATCAGCTATTTTTTCGCTATTATTTGGATCGATATATCTTAGATAGTACCAAGAACTACCTGCCCATTGTGGCATTGTATTTGTCTCACG
The DNA here is from genome assembly GCF_002762335.1 of Companilactobacillus metriopterae. NCBI lineage: Bacteria > Bacillati > Bacillota > Bacilli > Lactobacillales > Lactobacillaceae > Companilactobacillus > Companilactobacillus metriopterae. The sequence goes on from NZ_CP024610.1 coordinate 1,298,140, forward strand.
GCGACCTTTACGACCGTTCTTGTCAACTACATTCAACCAATCTGTAGCGTTGGCTAGTGGGCTCTCACCTGTACCTGAAGGCTTAATATTCTTTTCAACTGGTAATACAAGTGGTAGTTCATCCTCAGGAACTAAAGTTGTTTCACCATCTTCCCAGTGAATAACAGGGATTGGTTCACCCCAGTATCTTTGACGAGAGAATAGCCAATCTCTAAGACGATAGTTAACTTTCTTCTCTCCGATACCTTTTTCTTCAATATAGTCGATTAATTTTGCTTTAGCATCTTCAATATTTAAACCATCAACTATATCAGAATTAATATGCTTTCCATCATTTGTACCAGGAGCTTCTAAAATATCACCTTCAATTACTTGATAGAAGGGTAAATCAAACTTCTTAGCAAACGCATAATCACGTTCATCGTGTGCTGGGACAGCCATAACTGCTCCTGTACCGTAAGTTGCTAAAACATAGTCGGAAATCCAGATAGGAACTTCTTTTCCAGTAACAGGATTTACTGCATATGCCCCAGTGAATGATCCAGTTTTTTCATCATTTAAATCAGTGCGATCAAGGTCAGATTTTTTGGCTGCTTCTTCTTTATATTCCTTCACAGCACTCTTATATTCATCTGTAGTGATTTGGTCAACAAGCTCATGCTCTGGTGCTAAAACGACATAAGAAACGCCATAGATAGTATCTATACGAGTAGTGAATACATCGATTTTTTTATCATTATTAGCAACAGGAAATGATAGTTGCACTCCAATTGAGCGACCAATCCAATTACGTTGCATTTCTTTAATATGTTCAGGCCAATCAATCAAATCTAAATCATCTAATAAACGATCAGCGTAGGCAGTAATTTTAAGCATCCATTGACGCATAGGTTTTCTAATAACAGGATAACCACCACGCTCTGTCTTACCATCAATTACTTCTTCATTGGCAACAACTGTACCTAAATCTGGAGACCAGTTAACTGGCACTTCTGCTTCATAAGCCAGACCTTTTTTGTACATTTGTTCAAATATCCATTGAGTCCACTTATAGTATTTCGGGTCAGTAGTGTTTACTTCACGATCCCAGTCATATGAGAAACCTAATGAATTAATTTGACGTTTAAAGTTATTAATATTCTTTTGTGTAAACTCTGCAGGATCATTTCCTGTATCGATAGCATATTGCTCTGCAGGCAATCCAAATGCATCAAATCCCATTGGGTGAAGAACATTATAGCCCTGCATTCTTTTCATACGAGAAATAATATCAGTAGCTGTGTATCCTTCAGGGTGACCTACGTGTAGTCCCTGACCTGATGGATATGGAAACATATCTAAAGCATAAAATTTTTCCTTGTCTGACTTAGACTCAGTTTTAAAGGTTTTATTTTCTGCCCAATATCTTTGCCATTTTTTTTCAACTTTATTGTGATTGTACATTCCTTTTCCTCCATAAAAAAAGTCCTATGATTATGTATATATAAACATAAACATAGGACGAATATTCGCGTTACCACCTAAATTCCGCACAAATGTGCGACACTCAATAATCTGTTAACGAAGATTAATCGTAAAAACTTACTATTAATTTCAGTTTTCAATTCAAGTGGACTAGTTCAACTGAACAACAATACGTGTTTACATCAACCACACGCTTTCTATAAATGTTATCTCAGTCTAATACTTCCGTTGAGATACATTTTATACTAATAACTTTTGTCCGACAACTAAAATTTCAGAAGTAATGTTATTTTTTTGCTTCAAATCTGCAACTGAAACCCCAACTCTATTTGATATAGTTGCCCAAGAATCCCCTTCTTCAACAACTGTATACTTAGGTTGATCTAATGTACTGGATACAACTGATTTTAAATCATTTGCTGTATCAGCTTTATTAAGAGCTTCATTTTTTGAATCAGCCGCTGATTGAGTTAATGCAGAATCATCTGAATTTGTGATTTCAGTACTTGTCATTCCTTCTTGGCTACCTTGTGTCCAAACATCTTCAGCATTTTGATCCAAGTAATTACTACTATTGTTTGATGATGATGCTGAAGAATCTATTGTATTTTGAACATTGATTACAGCATTTTTAGAGTTATGTGACTTACTGTAAATAACTACACCATTTGTTTCATCTTGAACAATAACTGGTGCTTGTTGAGTACCATAGGCATCAGTTGTGTCTTCATCAGAAGTACTATTTTGAACATTAAGAACACTCATGTCTTTAATATCGTTATTTGATGAATCATTAATTTTATCAACTAGTAAAGTTTTACCAGGGAATACATAATTCTCTGTCTTAAGTTCGTTAAGTGAAACAAGATCATCTTTAGACATATCGAATGCTGTTGCGATACTATCCAATGTATCACCTTCTTGAACAACATATTCTTGAGTATTGCTTGTATCATCAGCTTCATCAAATCTAGTTAAATCATATTTTTCAATCATTGCATTTAACTTAGTTGCATATGTTGTATCAGTTGCATACTTACCTGTTAAAAAGGCAGTTGCTTCTTCATAAGAATCTGTATTACTCTTCCAAGTACCTGCATAAAATTGTGGGTTACCTGAAATTCCACCACGAATCAATGATACGTAATCTTCTAGTGATTCTTTGTATGAAGGGTACTTCTTGAAGTTAGAGTTAATTCCATAAAGCTTACCAGAACCATCATCTTCTTGAGTTGCCATATTTACAGCATCTCCTTGATAAGTTCCCTTAATACCAAATAAATTGTAGTTAGGTGCACTAGCTAAACCACTAGTACCCCAGCCACTTTCTATCATAGCTTGAGCTATCATGACAGATGCATAGATATCATTATTTTGAGCTAACTTACGTGCAGAGTTACCAATATAATCAATGAATTGAGTATCTCCAGAACCCTTAGAGTTAGCTACTGCAGTTGTATTGTTACTTGCTGCATGAACTGTTACTGAAGTTGTGCTTGTAGTTTGAGCTACAGCTCCACCAAAAAACAATCCAGCTCCAATCAAGCTAATATTCTTCTTTAGAGTTGCACTTTTTCTTTTTTTATTATTAAATTTGTAGAGTCTATTTTCTTCTTTTATTCTTTCAATTCTGCTAATTGTCATCTGGTAATTTCCATCCTTAACATACAATGCTATGCATAATTATAAATCTTAAACAAATCTTAATCAATAGAGAGACAAATCATGAAAAACAAAACTTTAGCAATAATTGATGTTGTTCTAAACATCATTTTAATTGACTGGATATACAACGTAGTAAACAATTCTAGTTTCATAAGAAACTTTGATAATTCAATAATAAATTATCTATATGATCCTTCACAAGGAATCGTTCAATTCTGCCAAGTAATAACACACTTAGGTGATGAATTAACAGTTACAATACTTGTGACTATCACTGTGATAGTATTATTTATACTAAAGCGTTATTATTCTGCGCTTTTTATAGCACTGAATGAAATCGTAGCAACAGGTATCAATTCAATTCTAAAACATATTTTCACTAGAGCTAGACCAGTTCACCATCATTTTGTCGATGCAAGCGGATTTAGTTTCCCTAGTGGTCATTCTGTTGGAATGATGACATTCATGCTATCAATCATTATTCTTACGCTTTATATCAGTAAAAAAATATCTACTAAAATAATTGTTTCAATAATCTGTACAATAGTTATCATATTGATTGGTTTAAGTAGAATTATTCTTGGTGTACACTACCCAAGCGATGTATTTGGAGGGTATTTACTAGGTTTAGTAACAGTATGTACTTCTCTATTGATCTTTAGATCCAAGGATAGTTCTATTTTTAAACTCGAAGGCATTCAAGATTAAAGCCAAGATTAATAATACAATGGATGCTACATAAATATTATGCAATCCTTGAAAAATAATTTCTCTCATTTTGGGTAAAAGGTTTGCTGGCAAAGAACTGGCGGTTGATGGATCAATTAAACGATTCATCATATCGACAGTTATTTTTTTATTTCCAGCTGCACCATTAATTAAACTCTTGTTCAAAATGATTCCATAGACGGATATCATAATGGTTTGTCCAATTGTTCTCAATAATGTATTTAAACTCGTAGCTAGTCCTATATTTTCTGGAGGAACAACAGATTGTACAGTCACAGTTGTTGTTGTCACTGTTAGACCAAAACCTACCCCAGCAAAAGCTGCTATCAAGCAGAAATAGTAGAATGATGAACTTATCTGAGCAACAATTAAACCGATATTTGCAATAAATAAGAAAATTAAACTAATATATATAACTCTATTGGGAGCCATTTTATTCAACAACATTCCAGCTAGAAATGAAGCAAAAATCCACATAACTGAACTAGGAGTTACAGCGAATCCTCCCATTGATGGTGACATACCTTTTACTGCCTGCATCCATGTAGGAATGTAAGCTTCAAATCCAATTAAAAATCCGCAAACTAACATAGCAATTAAGTTTTGGATTACAAAGGTCTTATTTTTGAACAGTTTTAATGGAATAACAGGATCATCTACTTTTTTCTCAACCCTGACAAATATAAATGAAGATATAATAGAAACCAATACTAGAATTGCTGCCAGAATATAATTCTCATTTTCTAAAATCTGCAAAGCAATCATGAACGGTAACAATATTAAAATAATTAACGATGTACCTGCATAATCAATTTTAACTTTTCTTGTCAGTTTCTTATCTTCTTTGAAAAAGAACATAAGCATCAAAATAGTAATCAATCCTACTGGTAAATTAATTAAAAATACCCAGTGCCAGCTTAACTGTTGAACTATAAAACCACCTAAAAGTGGAGCAATTATAGCAGCAATTCCCCAAGCAGATCCATTTAGACCCATGACACGAGCACGTTTTTCAATTGGGTAAATATCAGCAATAATAGTAAACGTTAGCGGCTGAATTGCTCCAGATCCCAGACCTTGAATTGCTCTCGCAACTATCAAGAATGTCATTGAATTAGAAAAACTGCACAAGGTAGAACCGATGATAAATAGTACCAAACCAAACATAATTACTGGTTTTCGTCCAATTATATCGGCTAATTTTCCATATATTGGTGTTGCAACAGCAGTCATTAACAAATAAATGGAGAAGACCCAATTCATTAAATTAACTCCATGTAAACTACCGATAATGGTTGGCATCGCGGTTGAAACAATAGTTCCTTCTATTGCTGTCATAAATGTAGCTATAAAAATAGCTATTGTAACCATTGCTAAATTAGATTTTTGATGATTGTTTTCCATATTTCCCCCATAAAAAAAGCGCCTTTAAAGTTTTACCTTTAAAGAACGCCTCTGTACTCGTTAATCTTTATTTAAGAATGCCTTGATATCATTAACTTTATCAAGATTTTCCCAAGGTAGATTAATATCTGTACGTCCAAAGTGGCCATAAGCCGCTGTTTGTTTATAAATTGGTCGTTTAAGATCTAACATTTTAATAATTCCAAGAGGTCTTAAGTCAAAGTTAGCATTAATACAATCAACTATTTGTTGTTCAGAATAATCACTTGTACCAAATGTCTCTACATGAACTGAAACTGGACGAGCAACACCAATTGCATAAGCAATTTGTACTTCACATTTTTTTGTTATTCCAGCAGCAACAAGATTTTTTGCTATATAGCGTGCTGCATAACTGGCAGAACGGTCAACCTTTGTAGCATCTTTTCCGGAGAAAGCACCACCACCGTGTCTTGCCATACCACCATATGTATCAACGATAATTTTGCGACCGGTTAATCCTGAATCACCTTCTGGTCCACCAAGTACAAAGCGTCCAGTTGGATTAATGAAATACTTAGTATTTTCATCAATTAACTCGCTTGGAGCAACTTCATCGATAATGTATTTTTTAACATCATCTTTTACTTGTTGAAGAGTTGCACTTTCTTTATGTTGAGTACTCAATACGATAGTATCAATTCTCACTGGATTATCATTTTCATCGTATTCAACAGTTACTTGTGCCTTAGCATCAGGTAATAGATAATCAATCTTACCTTCTTTTCTAAGATCAGCTGTTTTTCTCATAATTCTATGAGCTAATGAAATAGGCAATGGCATGTATTCTTTAGTTTCATCATTTGCGTAACCAAATACAAATCCTTGATCACCAGCACCGATTTGATCAAATGGATCAACATCTGTGTTTTCTCTATTTTCTAAAGCTTCATCAACACCTTGAGCAATATCAGGTGATTGTTCGTCTAAAGCAACTAGAACAGCACAACTATTGCCATCAAAACCAGGATTTGAACCATCATATCCGATTTCTTTAATTGTTTCCCTAACAACAGATTGAATATCAACATAAGCAGATGTTGATATTTCACCTACTACCAATACTAATCCAGTAGTAACTGTGGTTTCACAGGCAACACGTGCATCTGGATCTTCTGTTAAAATAGCATCTAAGATTGAATCACTGATTTGATCAGCAACTTTGTCTGGATGTCCTTCTGATACTGATTCAGAAGTAAATAAATAATTCTTAGACATTTTTTGTCTTCCACCTTTCGGTTACAGGGCTCATTTTTTAAAAATTTTAAAAAATCCCATCAGGAACCTCTTAATACATTAACACAATTAATTTTGATTTTCATGAAAAACTTGAAACCCAGTTAATCATTATCTAAAATAGTAACAGTAAAGGAGATTTTATGAAAATAACCCCCACAAAAAATATTTTAAATTCTGTTTTAGAATTAGTAAGTTACTATATTTTCCCAATTATTTACATATGGCACTATAATCTTAGTAGCTTAAAATTAAATATTACATTTACCATTATGTTAGGTATGATTGCCTTCTATAAAAACTTCTTTAAACCATATCGACCTAACACATACTTCAATATATTCTATTCTGTATTATTCATCGTTATATGTGCTTTTTCGATAAAATCTCTAAATGTATTCGTGATGATATTGCTATACTCACAATTATTGCTACTTTTTATTTCGAAGACCATTTCGCGAAATCTAAAAATTCTAGACACAATCATTGAGTCGTTTATAGTTCCATCATTTTGTTCTATCGCCATATCTTTTGTAAATATACATTTTATTTCTTTTACATTTATAATTCCTGTATTGCTAGTAAATATTGCAGCAATCATCATTGATTTCTACGATGGAGAAAATATTTTTGACTATCTACAATTAATTTTTATGAGTGCTATACTGATTATTCTTTACTATATGAAATACATTGAATTAACAACTTCTATCGCTATCATTGTCTTCATAGTCATAATGGCTCTGATTAAAAATCACTTTAAAACATCAAACTTAGTCAACCGTATAATCGGTAACCTATTGTTGATAATATAAAAAAACATTCAATCAAAAGATTGAATGTTTTTTATTATGGAGGATACAGGGATCGAACCTGTGACCTCCTGCTTGTAAGGCAGATGCTCTCCCAGCTGAGCTAATCCTCCATGATGACCCGTACGGGATTTGAACCCATGTTACCGCCGTGAAAGGGCGGTGTCTTAACCACTTGACCAACGGGTCATATTTCTTGTACCAAAATTAGCACAAGAAATACTATACAGGATTGTAATTAACTAGACAAGTATTTTATTTTATAAATTAGCAGTAAATTTTTCTATTCGATTCATTGCTTCAGTTAAATCCTCAATTGATGAGGCATACGAAATCCTAAAATGATTTTCTCCACCTTTTCCAAATGCACTACCAGGTGTTACACCAACTTTAGCCTCATTTGCCAATTTCTCAGCAAATTCAACATCGTCCATACCATATTTTGAAGGAATACGTGAAAAACTATAAAAAGCTCCTTCAGGAACCAGTGTTTCGTATCCAAGTTCATTTAATCGAGAAACTACAAAATCTCTTCTTTCTTGATAAACATCTCTCATTGCCTTTGCATCATCAATTCCTACTGTTAAAGCTTCAACAGCAGCGTATTGAGCAGGGTTAGAAGGCGCTGTAACCGTATAAGCATGCATTTTACTTGCATTGGTTATAAAGTCCTTAGGAGCTGCTATATAGCCTATACGATAACCAGTCATAGCGTGTGATTTTGATAAACCATTTATAACAACAGTTTTACCTGGCATTAGTTTTGCTAGAGAAACGTGTTCTTGACCATAAGTAATCTCAGAATATATTTCATCAGAAACTACGTACATTCTTTTGTTCTTAACTACATCAACTATTTCTTGCAAGTCAGATTCAGTATATTCATATCCAGTAGGATTACCAGGAAAGTTCATTAATATTGCTTTCACTGAATCCTCACCTTCTTTAACGAGAACCTCTTCTAACTTCTTACCAGTTAATCTGAAACCATCTTCTGACATATCAACTTGGATAGGAATACCACCCAAAACTTCAATAATTGGCATATATAAGGCAAATGTAGGTGTTGGTACTATAACTTTATCACCAGGGTTTAAAATAGCTCCCATAGATGAAAATATAGCCTCAGTGGCACCTATAGTTACAACTATTTCTGATTCAGGATCATAGTCTAAGCCTTGTCGTGTTTTTAAATATTTAGAAATAGCATCTCGTAATTCTGGAATTCCTTTTTGTTCAGAATAATGTGATTTGTTCTCTTGTATACTCCTAATTGCTGCTTCTTTCACGTGATCAGAAACATTAAAATCAGGTTCTCCTAATGTTAACTTAATTATTCCAGGTATTTTAGAAAATTTGTCATTAAATAATCTAATCTTTGAAACCCCTAAAGGATTAATAATCTTGTTATAAACATCTTTTACTGAATTATCTAATTTTGGCATATGGTACCTCCTAAATTCATTTATCTACCTTTTATTCTAAACGATTTTGCACAATAATGAGAGTGTTTTTCTCTTTTTGACAGAAAAAAAGAGATATGTCTTATGACATATCTCTTTAAGTACTCCGGTTGTCAGACTCGAACTGACGACATCCTGATTAACAGTCAGACGCTCTACCAACTGAGCTAAACCGGAATAATACGCGTGGCGACTTCCTATCCTCGCAGGTAGTTTCCCACCAACTACTTTCGGCGTTAAGAAGCTTAACTTCTGTGTTCGGCATGGGAACAGGTGTATCCTTCTTGCCATCATCACCACACTATTGGTACCTCGTACCTTCAAAACTAGATATTAAGAAATTTTAAAACACTTTAAACCACTTACTCGATTAAGCCCTCGATCTATTAGTACTGCTCAGCTCCATATGTCGCCATACTTCCACCCGCAGCCTATCTACGTCATCATCTTTAACGGATCTTACTTCCTTAACGGAATGGGAAATCTCATCTTGAGGGGGGCTTCGCACTTAGATGCTTTCAGCGCTTATCCCGTCCATACATAGCTACCCAGCAATGCCCTTGGCAGAACAACTGGTACACCAGAGGTATGTCCATCCCGGTCCTCTCGTACTAAGGACAGCTCCTCTCAAATTTCCTACGCCCGCGACGGATAGGGACCGAACTGTCTCACGACGTTCTGAACCCAGCTCGCGTACCGCTTTAATGGGCGAACAGCCCAACCCTTGGGACCGACTACAGCCCCAGGATGCGATGAGCCGACATCGAGGTGCCAAACCTCCCCGTCGATGTGAACTCTTGGGGGAGATAAGCCTGTTATCCCCAGGGTAGCTTTTATCCGTTGAGCGATGGCCCTTCCATGCGGTACCACCGGATCACTAAGTCCGACTTTCGTCCCTGCTCGACTTGTCAGTCTCGCAGTCAAGCTCTCTTATACCTTTACACTCTGCGAATGATTTCCAACCATTCTGAGAGAACCTTTGAGCGCCTCCGTTACTATTTAGGAGGCGACCGCCCCAGTCAAACTGCCCACCAGACACTGTCCCTCGCCGCGATTATCGGCGTAGGTTAGAGTTTTCATATAACAAGGGTAGTATCCCACCAATGCCTCCATCGAAACTAGCGTTCCGACTTCAACGGCTCCTACCTATCCTGTACATGTTACACAAAAACTCAATATCAAGCTACAGTAAAGCTCCATGGGGTCTTTCCGTCCTGTCGCGGGTAACCCGCATCTTCACGGGTATTATAATTTCACCGAGTCTCTCGTTGAGACAGTGCCCAAATCATTACGCCTTTCGTGCGGGTCGGAACTTACCCGACAAGGAATTTCGCTACCTTAGGACCGTTATAGTTACGGCCGCCGTTTACTGGGGCTTCAATTCTTAGCTTCGCCGAAGCTAACCAATCCTCTTAACCTTCCAGCACCGGGCAGGCGTCAGCCCATATACGTCATCTTACGATTTAGCATAGACCTGTGTTTTTGATAAACAGTTGTTTGGGCCTATTCACTGCGGCTGGCTTTTACACCAGCACCCCTTCTCCCGAAGTTACGGGGTCATTTTGCCGAGTTCCTTAACGAGAGTTCACTCGCTGACCTTAGGATTCTCTCCTCGACTACCTGTGTCGGTTTGCGGTACGGGTAGTTTAATTCTAACTAGAAACTTTTCTTGGCAGTGTGAGTTACTGTGCTTCGCTACTTAAATTTCGCTCCCCATCACAACTTGTCCTTATAGTTATAAGCATTTAACTCATATCAAGACTCGCGGCTTGGACACACTTTTCCAGCTGTGTGCACACATCATCCTCCTGCGTCCTTCCATCGTTCAAACAAATTAAACTAGTACAGGAATATCAACCTGTTATCCATCGATTACACCTCTCGGTCTCATCTTAGGCCCCGACTAACCCTGGGAGGACGAGCCTTCCCCAGGAAACCTTAGTCTTTCGGCCGATAGGATTCTCACCTATCTTTCGCTACTCATACCGGCATTCTCACTTCTATGAACTCCACTGCTCCTCACGGTACAGCTTCAATGTTCATACAACGCTCTCCTACCACGCATCTTACGATGCATCCACAGTTTCGGTATTATGCTTAGCCCCGGTACATTTTCGGCGCAGAATCACTCGACTAGTGAGCTGTTACGCACTCTTTGAATGAATGGCTGCTTCTGAGCCAACATCCTAGTTGTCTAGGCATTTCCACATCCTTTTCCACTTAGCATAAATTTTGGGACCTTAACTGGTGATCTGGGCTGTTTCCCTTTCGACGATGGATCTTATCACTCATCGTCTGACTCCCGTGTATAAATCGGTGGCATTCGGAGTTTATCTGAATTCGGTAACCCGAGATGGGCCCCTAGTCCAAACAGTGCTCTACCTCCACGATCCTTACCACGAGGCTAACCCTAAAGCTATTTCGGAGAGAACCAGCTATCTCCAAGTTCGTTTGGAATTTCACCGCTACCCACACCTCATCCCAGCACTTTTCAACGTACATGGGTTCGGTCCTCCAGTGAGTTTTACCTCACCTTCAACCTGGACATGGGTAGGTCACTTGGTTTCGGGTCTACGTCTACATACTCAATTCGCCCTATTCAGACTCGCTTTCGCTACGGCTCCGTATTTTCTACTTAACCTTGCATGCAAACGTAACTCGCCGGTTCATTCTACAAAAGGCACGCCATCACCCGTAAATGGGCTCTGACTACTTGTAGGCACATGGTTTCAGGATCTATTTCACTCCCCTCCCGGGGTTCTTTTCACCTTTCCCTCACGGTACTGGTTCACTATCGGTCACTAGGTAGTATTTAGCCTTGGGAGATGGTCCTCCCAGATTCCGACGGGGTTTCACGTGTCCCGCCGTACTCAGGATACTGACTAGAGTTGCTTGCATTTCGCTTACGAGGCTTTCACTCTCTTTGGCTGATCTTTCCAAATCATTCAGCTATACTTACATTTTTTCTCATGTCGTCAGTCCTACAACCCCAAAGAGCAAGCTCTCTGGTTTGGGCTATTCCCGTTTCGCTCGCCGCTACTCAGGGAAT
>NZ_CP024610.1:1312500-1330000 GCF_002762335.1 Companilactobacillus metriopterae
CACTTTATTTTACTTTTTTTTCGTTTTTTGCTTTTAACTCATATTTTAGTTAATTTTTTTAATATAAAAAGAGCTAAGGGACATTGTCCCTTAGCTCTTTATTTCAACTCTGGTGCATTAGTTACGTAGTCTTCTACGTAAGACTTTCCATCATTTTCCATTTTCAAACTTGTCTTGCTCTTTTGAGAATCTTTTAGTTTCTTCAAGGCAGTTGATTTTTTATAACTAAAATCAGCTTTATTAACTTTAGTAAAGCCATCTAACTTGTTGAATCTTAATAGATCTCCATTGAGTACTTGATCAGAAAGTGATAGTTCCGTTGCTACTTTATTAGTCAATCTAGATTTCTCTTTATCCGAAATATTGGTGTCAACTTTAGCGGTCTTAGTATTATAGTAAGTACTTCCTACTTTTGTAACATCAGGAGTAACAAAATTACCATTTCTAAATGCAACTACTTGAGAATGCTCAGATGAAAGTAAATCACTACCAAACTGAACTGTCCCTTTATCGGAAACACCCATAAGATTCATTAACGTTGGCATTACGTCAATTTCGCCACCATATGTATGATTTATTCCACCTTGTAACCCGTCCATATGTATCATGAATGGAACTCTCTGGTATTGCGCATCTTGGAAATCATTGAAATTCTTGATTCCTGTTAGTTTAGACATAGGTTTCTTATGATTTCCGGAAATTCCATAATGATCACCATAGAATACAACCATGCTTGTTTTGTCTAACCCTGTCTTTTGAAGCCAATCCATAAACTCACCAACAGAATCGTCCAAATATCTTGCTGTTTGGACATAACCATCGACAGTTTTATCACCTGTCTTTGTTCTGGCAATTGATTGGTTCTTCTTATCCAGATCATATGGATAATGATTAGTTACAGTAATCAGTTTTGCATAGAAAGGTTGTGGTAGTTGTTCGATGTACTGTGAAGAATCCTTCAAGAATATCTTATCTTTCATACCATAACCAACATTATAGCTCTTCTTTTGCTTGTAGTAATTAGAACTGAAGAAATAATCATAGCCCCATGATTTATAGGCGTTATCTCTATTCCAGAAACTTGGAACATCTCCATGGAATGCTGCTGTAGTGTAACCATCTTGGTCTAACATAGCAGGCATAGCTTGGAAAGTATTAGTAGTTCCATCAACCACCATTCCTGATCCTTCTGGTAACCCAAATAGTGAGTTCTCCAACATCATTTCGGCATCGGAAGTTTTACCTTGCCCTACTTGATTAAAGAAATTGTCAAAACTTAAGGTATTATCTTCGTGATATATTTTGTTTAGGTTAGGAGTTACCTCTTCTCCGTTCACTTTATAGTCAATTAGAAATTGTTGGAAACTCTCTAAATGAATAACAAAGACATTCTTTCCTTTTGCGACACCAGTATATTCAGCATTAGGTGTAACGTAATTGTTATCAAGATATCTCTTAACCGATGTAAGGTCAGATGGCTTTGCATTTGCCTTATTGGCATTTGTTTTTGTCGTCTTTGTCACATCATAAACATTGAATGCGTTTAATCCTAGATACTTAACGATATAGTTATTGTCAAAAGTTCTTGTTAAAAGTTGTGGTCTGTCTGCCTCTGCTAGAGAAAGATTTGCCCCAAACAATAATACCGCCAAAGATGTAACTAATACTGGTATTCTCCAGTTTAATCTTCTGATGTCCATTTTAATTACATGGAATGATAGTAATAGAATTAAAATTATTACATCTAAAAATACTAGAAAATCAGTAGGTTTTACTATTCCTAAAATACTTTTACTTAAATTATTTGATGTTGCTGATGAACCCTTGATTAGAGCCATTGTTATAAAATCAGAAAATTCTCTATAGTAGAGAATATTTGAAAACAGCCATAATGTGTCTAAGAAGTCTATTACTAGAAGAAAAATATATGATTTTCTTCCCTTCATGTATAGTGAAAGACCAAATAGTAACAACATAACCGGTATCGGATTAATAATCATTAGGAAAGTTTGCATACTTCCCTTTACACCTAGGTTAAATTTATTTTCGTATGTATATACTGTCTTAATAACATACAAAACAAGCGCTAATAATACGAAACCTAATCGTGTATTCAGAAAATTAGATATCTTCTTAAAAACATTCTTCATTTACTTAGTCTCCAATTTCTTGTCGATATTATCTAGATTAGGTTTTTTGGAAATACCTATGATTCCAAGGAACATTCCTAAATAATATGTAATAAATCTCCACAAAAACATTCCTAAAATAAGTGACGGTCTTGATGGTATAAAAGTTGAAAATAAAGCTTTAAAACTAACTTCTGCTCCACCTGTTCCTCCAGGGATAGGGAAAATAGAAGTAATCATAACTATCATGATTTGCATAACAATAACGTCCACAAAGTTTGCATTGTTGATATGTAATGCTAACAATACAAAATAAACTACAAGATAGTAGAAGAATAACTGTATAAAAGTTAGAAGTGAAGCTTTTATAACTTTCTTCTTTTCCTTCTTTAAAATAAGACTCTCTTGATAGAAATCATCGATACTTCTTAAAGATCTTTTAATTATTCTATTCTTTTTTTCTGGTTTTAAGAAAAATAAAGTTACTTTTAAGGTTCCTGATACAAAATGTTTAGTGAATTGATAGTAATACATAACCATTAGTAAAAATGTAATTGTAACTAAATGAATTACCATACCAAATAAAATTAATGATGCTAGTCCTGAAAAATGTTTCGCAACACTTTGAAAGCTAATCATCATTGCAAAAATAAAGTTAATTAAGACGATGGTTTGAAAAATTATAAATTTCATTAGTAAAACTGAAGTTGCGCGTGCACCTTCAATCTTTGATTGCATTAACCCTACAAGTTGGGCTGGTTGACCACCAGAAGAAAATGGCGTTATCGCATTGAACAATGCCTGAATTAGTGGAATACGGAACATTTCCCACCAACTAAATTTACGATCTTCTTCTTTTTTTAACAAAGTATGCAGCACCAATGCCTCCACTCCAAAAGAGATTAGCATAGATAGCACCGCAACTAATAGCCAAAAATAATTCAAATTTTTAAGTATAACTAATAGAGAAGCAAAGTCGATCTTACGTGCTTCCCACCAAAAAATTCCAAAACCAACAAATAGCATAACAAACAATGCAATTACATTTTTTCTATTCATAAATATAGCCTATCTAGTCAAATTATATTGCTCATTGTAGAAATCATACCAAATTTTACTCAAATTATCTTGTGAATATCTTTTAGTTGCAACATCTGATTCTTTTTTCAACACTTCTAGTAATGATCTATCTTTTTTAGCTTTCTTAATAAAATCTTCCATTTCAGAACGGTCACTAGCGGGATGATAGTACCCACTAATGATTGCTTGATATAATTCCAAATCTCTAAGTAATACTGGTGCTCCACAGCTGAAAGCTTCTAAAACTGACATTGGGAATAACTCATCATATGAAGGAAGTAAGAATATATCACAAATATTATAGTAATTTACCAAATCATTGCGATCTACAATACCTGTAAAAATCATGTTTTTTGGTGCATTATCGATCATATTCTTGTATCGGTCATATCCATCTGTGATACGTCCAAAAGAAAATCCACCTGCCCAAATAAATTTTATATCTGGATTGTCTAAAGCCAATTGATAAAAATCATCAATTCCCTTACGTTCTTGAACTTGTCCATTACCAAAAACTATAAAATCATCTGGTTTTAAATTATTTTCTTTTCTAAATTTCAGCTTCTGTGCTTCTGTCTTGTGATAGAAGTTTTCAGTTGAAACAAAATTAGGAATATATTTGATTTTTGATCTGTCTAATCCATGATTTACTAACTTATCAATAAAAGTAGGATTAACAACGACAATTTGATCCATTCGCTTATAAAAACTAATCACATATTTATAAAATACTTTCTTTATTAAATAAGGTAATTTGATGCTTCCTTCAAGTGTTTCAGGTAGAAAATGTACGTATCCAATTTTTCTACCTCTTTTTTTAAAAAAAGTAGATAAATAAAATGGGAAGTTAATTGTATGGTAATGACTCAAATCACTTTTTGAATAATCATTAATAGTAATGTCAAAATCATCTTTGAATCTTTCATTTAATAAGTTAATCAATTCAAGATAAGCACTACCTACACCCTGACCTGCGACTTTATCTGCAGTAGAAAACATGGCAATCTTAATCATTTGTATACTCCTCTGGATTTATTGAAGAATCCGAAAGTTTTTCTTTAATAAAGTATTGTTGTGATTCTTTATAGAAATCAATAATAGAATCTCCAAACTTATCAGAAGAAATATTATAGATAACTTGTTGACGAGCTTCATGGTCATCAAACGCTTTGGAATGATCCAAATAGGCAATAATCTTTGGTACTAGTTGGTCATCATCATTAAATGTGACACCAACTGATGGATCAGTTAAGAGTTCTTCAGTATAATGTGCACTACGTACCACAATCTTAAGACCAGAAGCTATTGCTTCTATATATGTTAGTCCTTGAGATTCTGTATCACTGGAAGAAACAAATAAATTAGCCATGTGGTAATATGGTGAAATTTTATCGTGATCTACCTCGCCAGTAAATATTACATTTTCTTGAAGATTAAGATCATCAGAAATCTGAACTAATTCTTTCATATCAGGTCCACCACCAACGATGACTAACTTGATTTTAGGATTATACGCTAAAAGTTTTGGCATACATTCCAACATATGGTCAATTTTCTTCTCCATCGCAATTCTACTTAACATCAAAATGACAGGTGTATCATCATCTAATCCTAGCTTTTTACGTAGATTTGCTGTATTAACTGGTTTTGTATATTCAGAAATATCAACACCAGTTGGAATGATTTTTATAGGTGCAGATATTTTATATCTATCAAGAGTTTCTTTAACTTGTTCACTTGGTGCAACAACACCTGAGGCACTCTTTACAAACATTTTAGTCATTTGCTTAACATGATATGGCTTTAATAGGTGACCATTTAGAACATAATGTAAGTAGTCTTCATACATTGTGTGATATGTATGTATGAAGGGAATTTTTAATTGTCTAGCAACAAATTTTCCTATTAATCCTAAAGAAAACTCTGTCTGAGTATGAATTATGTCTAATTTTAATTCCTTTGCCAAATCTACAGCGTGGAACATCCCTCTAATCGCAACTCTACGATCTTTAAATGAAATAAACGGAACACTTGATAACCTAAATATATTGGGTTCAATTGTATCCTTCGAAACATTAGGGTCAGTTGTAGTGAAAATATATACAGAATGACCTTTTCTTTCTAAATCATTTTTTAATGTTTGAATTGATGTAGCCACTCCACTTACTTGTGGGAAGTAAGTATCAGTGAATATTCCGATGTTCATACACACACCTCTTGCTTATTTATAAACTTTATTATAGCAAAAAAGAGGAATCTCTTCCCCTTTTATCTAGTTATTATAGATTTGAAATTATTATTTTGCAGTAGGAAGTAAAAAATTATAACCCCTACAATTAAAACACCTAATTCCCCAAGTGCAACCGTTCCAGCAGAAATCCAGAATGGTAATTTTAAAACATAATGTAGTTCTGCTCCAATAATTAGTCCATTTACTATAGAACCTGTTACCGGAACTATCCAAACATTCTTATAATTGTTTGGTACTCGGGTAATGATGAAACATACTAGAGCAGTAGCAATAGTTCCGAAAACTATGTCATAAACTCCAAGTGAAGCACTAAATACATTTGCCACCAGACATCCCATAATCAATGACCAACTGTATTTATGGTCAAGAAACGGTAAAATCATTAATACCTCAGAAACTCTAAACTGAATTGGTCCATAAGAAAGTATTGAAATTACAGGTGTTACTGTCAACACAATGTACAAAGCAGCAACAATAGCTATTTTTGTTAATTCATGAGTTTTATTATTCAATTTAAATTCTCCACTGTTTTATTTAAGACAGGTTACCAGTGTTAACTGTCTCAATATTTAATTTCTTTCAATTCCTCTAAGTTCTAATTCTTTATCAATTTGTTGTAAAACGCTTTGCAAGTCATCTTCATTTTCAACAAAATTGAATTTGTCACCGTCAATTTTCATTTTAGGACTGTAGTCATAGTTGTCATACCAACCATCATATCTTTTAAGTAGTGATTTGTAGTAATTTTCCAATGTACTATCTTGTTCAAGCTGTTCGTAATCACGACCACGTTTTTGAATTCTGTTAATCATAGTTTCATATGATACGTCGATATGAACTAATAAATCTGGGGCTTTTTTATCAGCAGCATATGGAAGCTCCTGCATCATATTATCCAAAAGATCATCATAAACTTGCACTTCTTGACTCGTTGCACGTCCCATATCGGCATTCATATGGAAAAATAGAGAATCTTCATAAATAGAACGATCTAAAACATTATTGTCATCCAACATTGCTTGCTTAATAGAATCAAAACGTTTATTCAAAAAGTATATCTGCAATAGAAATGCATATTTTTTAGGATCTTTATAAAACAAAGGTAAAACTGGATTATCATCTACTTGTTCATAGAATGCTTCAGTTCCTAAGTGTTCAGATAAAAGTGTTGCTAATGAGCTCTTTCCGGCGCCAATTGTGCCGCTTAATACGATCATCATTTTGACCCTCCCTTAAAAAAATTACTTTTATATCTTACCACTATACTTAGTAAATTCTATGGACTTTTTTTATGAAGAATTTACAAATGTTATTCAATAGTTGATAACTGGAACTATTTAGAATAAAAAAATAATTATAATAGATATTGTATTGTCATATATAAAAATTTTATAATACATTAGTAATTGTGAAAAAAGTATAAAGGGGAAATTATGATTATTTCAAAATTCAAAAAAATAATTATTGTTTTGTTTGGTTTATTTATAATTTTGGGAAACATTAAGCCAACAACTGTCTCAGCCACTTCATATTCTAGTTCAGATATTATATCTAGTGCTGAGATTTCAAGCAACAAACCTAGCTATAGCTATAGTAGTAGTGTGAGTTTATCCTACGAATTTGACGCTTCAGGTGTTGAATTAAAGAACGGTGACACTTTAACTATAGATTTACCTGAATAATTGAAAGTAAGCAAACCAGGTACCACTTTCGATATAACAAACGAACTTGGTGAAGTTATTGGTAATGTTACTCTAAATGCCGACAACACTATATCTGTTAATTTCACGAACGTTGAGGGAGTTGACGACCTATAAGGTAAAATTGAGATAAATGATGGTATTACACCTAGTAAAAATGCCAATGTAGGTATGAACGACGTCGTATTTGAAACTATGAATGGTGAACAACATAGTGATATGAACATCGCAGTATCAACATCTAATACATCTAAAAAGGGTGTGCTAGGTCAAGATGATGAAGGAAATTCTGTAATTACATGGTCTATTTTGGTAAATAGAAATGAACTTGACCTAGGTACAATCAATGTTGAAGATCGTATTACTGATCCTAATCTAGAATATATTTTAGGTTCTGCATCAGTTTACGAAGCTACTTGGAAAAGCGACGGTATTTACAATACCGGAAGAGAACTAAATTCTGGCGAATATATTATGCAAGAAATGACAGACGGAGTTAATGTAACTATTCCTGATGCCGGTGCACAAATGTACGTAATTAAGTTACAAACAAAAGTAGTTCCTCCAGAACTAGAAAATGATGGAACTACCGTATTCAGAAACAATGCAAGCATGACCTGGAATGGTAATGGTACCGGAGAAGGCTCTGTCGCAGGTGAAGACAGTTCTTCTGCAAAGGTAACATCAAATGTCAACACAGGTAATGGTAGTGGTAAAGATAGAGGTTCTGCCACACTACAAAAAACTGACGCAGATGATAGCAGTATTCTTGTTCCCGGAGCTACATATGGTCTCTTTGATGAAAATGATGTTCTAATTGATTCTAAAGATACTGATGCAAATGGAAAAATAACTGTTGAAGATTTAAAACATGGTAACTACTACTTTAAGGAATTAAATGCTCCAGATGGATATGAAATTAATGAAGATGAAATTCATTTTACAATTAATTCAGAAAATACTGTCGTAAATAATCTAATGACATCTGATCCCAAAACTGAAGTCCCTGTAATTCCTATTGATCCCGTGGAACCAATTAAACCTATCGATCCTGTTACTCCTGTAGATCCTAATCCAGTTGATCCACCTAAGCCTATCGATCCTACTACTCCTGTGGATCCTAATCCGGTTGATCCACCTAAACCTATCGACCCTGTTACTCCGGTAGATCCTAATCCGGTTGATCCACCTAAACCTATCGACCCCGTTACTCCTGTGGATCCTAATCCGGTTGATCCACCTAAACCTATCGATCCTGTTACTCCTGTGGATCCTAATCCGGTTGATCCGCCTAAGCCTATCGACCCCGTTACTCCTATAGATCCTAATCCGGTTAATTCAATCAACCCAATCACTCCGATTAATTCTATAGGAACTGATCAAAGTAATAGCAATGGAAAACTTCCACAAACAAGCACTAAAAAAGATACTCTGATGATTTCAACAATTGGAACATTGTTGCTTGCAAGTGTCGCTGTATTATTTACTAGAAGAAATAAAAAATTAACCAAATAAAAAAGCTTTGAGTCAAAACAGACTCAAGGCTTTTTTATTATCTAAGAATGTATGTTAAAACTTGGCTAGCATCAACATAAAGATCTTCATTGTATCTTAGTAACTGAGTTCCATCACTCATAGTAACAAGAACATCTGAGTGATGTAGCAAGTTATCAGGGTTAATCAACATCATTAATGAAATACCGCTCAATGTTGTAGGACCCACTGGCTTATCAATTACATATGGAAAATTACCAGTTTCAATCTTTGTAACAGTTGGTAGAGCATACTCGGTTGAAGCATCTGTAGTAGCAGCGCTAGCATTTACTGATGATACACTTCCAACAAATCCTAAAGCTAACATACTAATAATAAAAACATTAATTAGTTTCTTCTTCATAATCTCACCTCTTGTATAATTTTATAATTTAATTATACATTAGATAATAAATTTATACTATCTAATTTTAATTAAGTGAGTACCTTAAAGTTGTTTTTAACTTACTTCTATCTACTTTTCTAAAATCCGACAAATAAATTTCTCTGTGAGCATATTTTTCCATGATATTATTTCTAGTTAGATTATTTTGCTCCATAAAATCCTCCATTATCTTAAAAGATTCTATTTCCGTTTCAAATGGACCTTTATGCAAAATTTCTATAACTTTACCATCACTGATTTGCTCAAACCTAATATTGTCAATTAAAGCTAGGTCTTTTTTAGACTTAACATCGTTAATACTTTCTTCAAACATTTCTTTAGTGACCTGATCAGGTTGTCTTATCATTATCTTATATACAAGTGCATCTTTATTTAAATATTCATCTCTTGAACCATCTGATGTGGTCCAAACACCCTCAAGTGGATAAACAGTATATTCGAATGGTTCTGTATACACTCCATTTTTTAGTGCCATTCTCAAATTATATGCAACAGGATATAACGTTGAAATTCTATCGGAAAACTCTTGCTCATTTGGATTACCCTTACCAGAAATAGTAATATAGTTATATGTTGGCAGATTTAATACACTTACCTTTTTTGGTAAATAAATATCTTTTTCGGATTTTCGCCATTCGTATTTCATATTATTTCTCCTTAGTTTATTCAAATTATATCAACTACATTGTTATAATTATAAAATACTTGGAGGATAAATATGCGAAAAATAATTTTTTACGGCTGTATCTCATTAGATGGATACCTTGCAGACAAAAGCAATAAAATAGATTGGTTAGAATCGATAGACAACCCTGATTTATTTACAAAAAGTTACGAACCCTTCATAAAAAATATAGATACTTTGATTTGGGGAAGAAATACATATAATTATGTTGAAGAAGCTCTTGACCCATTTCCATACGGTCAATACAAAAACTATCTGTACACTCATCATGATGATATTAAAGACAAAACAAATAAAAATGTCATTATACCTACAGAAAATCCAGTTGCTTTAGCCAAATCTCTTGTAAAAGAAGATGGTAAAGATATTTGGGTTGTTGGTGGTGGAGAAATAATAACAGAATTAATTGAAGCTGATTTGGTTGATGAACTAATAATACAAATAGCACCTATCCTCCTAGGAGATGGTAATACTCTGTTTAAAAAACTTGCTAGCTTAAAAAGATTTAAACTTACAGACACAGTTACTTATGGAGACGTAGTAGAAATAAAATATAAAATAAAAAAAGACCTCTAAGAGGTCTTTTTTTATAGCTTTCTTCCGCATAACGGACAATACATGGGTCGAATGCGAATTTCTTCTAATGTACCATCCAATACTGTTTTGACATAAACCTGTTCAAGGTTTTCTTTTGAACAGTAAACACATCCCTGCGATGTGACATTTAAATCAATTCCTAACTTACTCATCATTGCCGAGTCCTCCTCAAACAATTCCCTAAAATGTAATAATAAAATTACATCTAAAATGAGTTTATATTATTATAATAAATATTGCAATAAATGAAAACAAATTATAAAACTACTTATAATATAAGACACTTTATTTATTCTAATAAATATTAAATTCGAGGAATTGATCTTTATTACTTAATTTATCTATAAATTATTTAGAACTAGAAAAAATTTCCTTTGCAACATTGATTGCATTCAATACCTTTGGGAACCCTACATATGGTAAACATTGAATAAACGTTTCAATTATTTCCTGCTCCGACAGACCCACATTCAGAGATCCGTTTATATGTACCTTTAATTGATTATTTGTATCTCCTTGGGTTAACAAACTGGTAATTGTAATCATTTCCCGTTGTTTTAAATCAAGTTCAGGGCGATTATAAATATCGCCAAAAGCAAACTCGTATATATATTTTCCGATATCTGGTGCGATGCTATCTAAGGAATCCATAACAGAGTCTGCTGCTCTTCCATCAACCATAGCTAAAGTTAATTTCCCCAGATCTAATCTACTTATTTTCTTATTATTCAACATAGTTAATTCTCCTCGTTAATTTAGTTGCCAAAGTTAGACTAGCATCTGGAGTTAACTCCACGTCAATAAAAATTTATCTAGAATTATTATCTTCTTGCATTTTTTTGTACGTATCAATTTTGTTATCAATAAAGTTGATATGTTCATCTATTTTCTTTTTATCATTTTCAAGTTTGAGACGTTGATCAAATAATAATTCCATTCTCTGAGGAATAGTCCTATCTCCTTCATATCGCAATTTTGAAAATTCTTTAATATGATTTATAGACATTCCAGTAGATTTTAATCTCTTTATAAATTCGATCCATCTTACATCCTTCTCCGAATAAATACTTAAATTATTAGACAATCTACCAGGTATAATAAGTTCTTCCTTTTCGTAATATCTTAGGGTATCTACAGATAGATTCACTTTTTTAGAAAATTCACCAATTTTATACATTATTAACACTTTCTAAAATATTGTAGTTGACCTGATTTTACTACTTACAATAGATTAAACACAAAACTATCTATAAAAAGAAATCAGGAGTATACTTCATTTAAAATAAAATTTATTTAGTAGGTAAAATTTATGAAAAAAATATTAGTTGTTGAAACAAATATTGGAACATATGGAGATCGAAAAGAAGCCACTGGTTTGTGGTTAGGTGAAAATACTGAATTTGTTAGAGAAGTAACTGCAGCAGGATATTCGGTTGATTATGCCAGTCCTAAGGGCGGATATGTTCCAATTGATCCAAGAAGTATTCAATATGCTTCTAAGGAAGATTTGCAAATGTATAATGATGCAAATTTCAGAGAAAAAGCCCTGTCACATACTCTAAAACCAACTGATGTAAATTCATCTGACTATCAAGCAATATATTTTACAGGAGGTCATGGTGTTATGTGGGACTTCCCCCACAATAATGAATTTCATCAAATAAGTTTAGATATCTATAATAATGGCGGATTTATAACATCAGTCTGCCATGGAATTTCAGCATTACTTTACCTTAAAGATAGAAAAGGTGATTATATTATCCAGAACAAGAAAATAACTGGTTTTACTAATACCGAAGAAATACTCAGTGGCAAAAGAAATCGCGTACCAATTTTAAATGAAAAAGTTGCTCGATCACATGGATCAATATTTCAAAAAAAACGTGCTTTTAGCCCCTACGCTGTTCAAGACGGTAATTTAATTACAGGTCAGAATCCATACTCACCTAAGGAAGTTGCTACTTTATTAATTAAAAATCTAAAATAAAAAAGACTAAAACATTAAATGATGTTTTAGTCTTTTTTATTATTTGTTAATTCTCCATTAGTTAATTTAAACGTTCTTCATAAATTAAAACAATTGCTTTAGCCACATCAATACTATTGCTACTACAAACAAAATCTGGACTTAAACCTAAATCCTTGGCAAGATTTTTATCAGTATTTTCGACCCAGACACTTTTCTCTGAATGTTTTATTATTTCATAGTCATTGGCTATCATTACCAAAGCAATAATAAGGTTCTGTACAGTACTTTCTCAACGTAGAGTATTTGTTTATGCCAGCAGATGTAATATCTATATTTTTCTCCCCTGAATGCTTAATAACATTTAAATTACCCTTAAGATTAACGATGTTTAATATATCGCTAAAAATACTATCAAGAATATTTATCAAAATTACTTTAATTGGATTAATTATAGAATTTAAATCTACATTTTCTGAAAGACTGTCAGGATCTAATTGTCTGTAGATCCTATTCTTTTTATCAACATTTGAAGAATAATTCAACTGTCATCCACTATGTAATTAAAACTGTAATCAGAAATTATTCCTTTTATAGATGTAAAACTATCCGAGTCGATAGATTTAACTACCTCAATTTCGTTGTCAATTTTCTTTACTATAGAACCATTTCCTCCAATTAATAAATTATCAGATGAAAATTCAGGAATAATAGGTATTAGATCTCTAATAGGTCGTGCAGATGCAAAACTAACACTATTACCTTCTTGTTCAAGTTTTAAAATTGAATCCTTAATATGTGGAGAAATTTTCTTACCATCTAAACTAAGAGTGCCATCAACGTCAAAAACATATAACATAACTAATTCTCCTAATATACAAAATATAGTAACAATAGTGATTAAGAAAAAATTACGTTTTTTACTGTTGATTCTATTACTTAAAACATAAAAAAACTCTAACTATTGGTTAAACCAACAGTTAGAGTTTTATAATTATTATTATATACCGGTGATCGGGGTCGAACCGATACTCCCAAACGGGAACAGGATTTTGAATCCTGCGCGTCTGCCAATTCCGCCACACCGGCAAAATATTACCTTGATAAAGATACAACCACAAAGGCGGTAACCGGATTTGAACCGGTGATCAAGGTTTTGCAGACCCATGCCTTACCACTTGGCTATACCGCCATATCAAAATAAAATTGGGCTAGCTGGATTCGAACCAGCGCATGACGGAGTCAAAGTCCGTTGCCTTACCGCTTGGCTATAGCCCAATAAAAGGGCGGTATGTGGGAATCGAACCCACGTGTGTCGGATCCACAAACCGATGTGTTAACCACTTCACCAATACCGCCATAAAAGGTAGACAGGGATAGTAGGAATTGAACCCACACTGACGGTTTTGGAGACCGTAGTTCTACCTTTAAACTATATCCCTATAATGGAGGGGAGAGGATTCGAACCTCCGAACCCGAAGGAGCGGATTTACAGTCCGCCGCGTTTAGCCAAACTTCGCTACCCCTCCAGAAAAAACAAATGGCGCGGGACGGAATCGAACCGCCGACACATGGAGCTTCAATCCATTGCTCTACCAACTGAGCTACCGAGCCATTACGGTCCCTACGGGAGTCGAACCCGTGATCTCCTGCGTGACAGGCAGGCGTCCTAACCAACTAGACCAAGGAACCAAACGTGAGTGAAACTCACAAAGGAGGATGTGGGATTCGAACCCACGCGCGATGTTACTCGCCTGACGGTTTTCAAGACCGTTCCCTTAAGCCGGACTTGGGTAATCCTCCAAAAATGCTTAAGAATATTAAGATGCATAGCACCTATGACCCGTACGGGATTTGAACCCATGTTACCGCCGTGAAAGGGCGGTGTCTTAACCACTTGACCAACGGGTCGAAAAACGGAGAAGGAGGGATTTGAACCCTCGCGCCGCGTTAGCGACCTACACCCTTAGCAGGGGCGCCTCTTCAGCCACTTGAGTACTTCTCCAGATTAGTGGGCCTAAATGGACTCGAACCATCGACCTCACGCTTATCAGGCGTGCGCTCTAACCAGCTGAGCTATAGGCCCATAATAGCGGCAAAGCGGGTGACGAGAATCGAACTCGCGACAACAGCTTGGAAGGCTGTGGTTTTACCACTAAACTACACCCGCATATCAGGAAATAATACTAAAGTAACTAAAAATTAGTCACTAACGGTCCCTACGGGAGTCGAACCCGTGATCTCCTGCGTGACAGGCAGGCGTCCTAACCAACTAGACCAAGGAACCAAATATTCAGTTTTTATTGCGGGAGCAGGATTTGAACCTACGACCTTCGGGTTATGAGCCCGACGAGCTACCAGACTGCTCCATCCCGCGATAATATTATAAGTTTATTCCCTATAATGGACCTTGTAGGACTCGAACCTACGACCGAACGGTTATGAGCCGTTTGCTCTGACCAACTGAGCTAAAGGTCCGGAATAAATAGCGGCGAAGGGGATCGAACCCCCGACCTCCCGGGTATGAACCGGACGCTCTAGCCAGCTGAGCTACACCGCCAAAACAAAATCAATAAATATAAAACAATCATTGATATCGGGAAGACAGGATTCGAACCTGCGACCCCCTGGTCCCAAACCAGGTGCTCTACCAAGCTGAGCCACTTCCCGTGAAACAATGCACCCAGTAGGAGTCGAACCTACAACCTTCTGATTCGTAGTCAGACACTCTATCCAGTTGCGCTATGGGTGCATATTCATTATAGTGCCGAGGACCGGAATCGAACCGGTACGGTAATCACTTACCGCAGGATTTTAAGTCCTGTGCGTCTGCCAGTTCCGCCACCCCGGCATTACTATAATGAAAGCGGAAGACGAGATTCGAACTCGCGACCCCCACCATGGCAAGGTGATGTTCTACCACTGAACTACTTCCGCATATGCCGACTAGAGGATTCGAACCTCCGACCCCCTGTTTACAAGACAGGTGCTCTGCCAACTGAGCTAAGTCGGCATATCATCATATATAATAATATACCTTGAAACAATTATTCAATTGTTAATACGGGTGAAAGGACTTGAACCTTCACGTCCATTGGACACTAGAACCTAAATCTAGCGCGTCTGCCAATTCCGCCACACCCGCATGTTACTTATTAAAAAAATGGAACAATGAGTCGTGGCAGGCTCGAACTGCCGACCCTCTGATTAAAAGTCAGATGCTCTACCAACTGAGCTAACGACTCATGATGGAGGATACAGGGATCGAACCTGTGACCTCCTGCTTGTAAGGCAGATGCTCTCCCAGCTGAGCTAATCCTCCATGAGACAGCGTGGCGACTTCCTATCCTCGCAGGTAGTTTCCCACCAACTACTTTCGGCGTTAAGAAGCTTAACTTCTGTGTTCGGCATGGGAACAGGTGTATCCTTCTTGCCATCATCACCACACTATTGGTACCTCGTACCTTCAAAACTAGATATTAAGAAATTTTAAAACACTTTAAACCACTTACTCGATTAAGCCCTCGATCTATTAGTACTGCTCAGCTCCATATGTCGCCATACTTCCACCCGCAGCCTATCTACGTCATCATCTTTAACGGATCTTACTTCCTTAACGGAATGGGAAATCTCATCTTGAGGGGGGCTTCGCACTTAGATGCTTTCAGCGCTTATCCCGTCCATACATAGCTACCCAGCAATGCCCTTGGCAGAACAACTGGTACACCAGAGGTATGTCCATCCCGGTCCTCTCGTACTAAGGACAGCTCCTCTCAAATTTCCTACGCCCGCGACGGATAGGGACCGAACTGTCTCACGACGTTCTGAACCCAGCTCGCGTACCGCTTTAATGGGCGAACAGCCCAACCCTTGGGACCGACTACAGCCCCAGGATGCGATGAGCCGACATCGAGGTGCCAAACCTCCCCGTCGATGTGAACTCTTGGGGGAGATAAGCCTGTTATCCCCAGGGTAGCTTTTATCCGTTGAGCGATGGCCCTTCCATGCGGTACCACCGGATCACTAAGTCCGACTTTCGTCCCTGCTCGACTTGTCAGTCTCGCAGTCAAGCTCTCTTATACCTTTACACTCTGCGAATGATTTCCAACCATTCTGAGAGAACCTTTGAGCGCCTCCGTTACTATTTAGGAGGCGACCGCCCCAGTCAAACTGCCCACCAGACACTGTCCCTCGCCGCGATTATCGGCGTAGGTTAGAGTTTTCATATAACAAGGGTAGTATCCCACCAATGCCTCCATCGAAACTAGCGTTCCGACTTCAACGGCTCCTACCTATCCTGTACATGTTACACAAAAACTCAATATCAAGCTACAGTAAAGCTCCATGGGGTCTTTCCGTCCTGTCGCGGGTAACCCGCATCTTCACGGGTATTATAATTTCACCGAGTCTCTCGTTGAGACAGTGCCCAAATCATTACGCCTTTCGTGCGGGTCGGAACTTACCCGACAAGGAATTTCGCTACCTTAGGACCGTTATAGTTACGGCCGCCGTTTACTGGGGCTTCAATTCTTAGCTTCGCCGAAGCTAACCAATCCTCTTAACCTTCCAGCACCGGGCAGGCGTCAGCCCATATACGTCATCTTACGATTTAGCATAGACCTGTGTTTTTGATAAACAGTTGTTTGGGCCTATTCACTGCGGCTGGCTTTTACACCAGCACCCCTTCTCCCGAAGTTACGGGGTCATTTTGCCGAGTTCCTTAACGAGAGTTCACTCGCTGACCTTAGGATTCTCTCCTCGACTACCTGTGTCGGTTTGCGGTACGGGTAGTTTAATTCTAACTAGAAACTTTTCTTGGCAGTGTGAGTTACTGTGCTTCGCTACTTAAATTTCGCTCCCCATCACAACTTGTCCTTATAGTTATAAGCATTTAACTCATATCAAGACTCGCGGCTTGGACACACTTTTCCAGCTGTGTGCACACATCATCCTCCTGCGTCCTTCCATCGTTCAAACAAATTAAACTAGTACAGGAATATCAACCTGTTATCCATCGATTACACCTCTCGGTCTCATCTTAGGCCCCGACTAACCCTGGGAGGACGAGCCTTCCCCAGGAAACCTTAGTCTTTCGGCCGATAGGATTCTCACCTATCTTTCGCTACTCATACCGGCATTCTCACTTCTATGAA
>NZ_CP024610.1:1335000-1548794 GCF_002762335.1 Companilactobacillus metriopterae
TTATTTTTTAATCTATTTTTAAGATTTGTTGGTATAATTAAGTTTCATAATATCGAATGGAGTTGATTATTTGAGTTACGTTATGGGCCTTATTAATTTTATTCTACATATTGACTCACATATGGTTAATATCGTGAATAACTTTGGCGATTGGACATACTTAATATTGTTCTTAATTGTCTTTATAGAAACAGGATTGGTTATCATGCCATTCCTACCTGGAGATTCATTGATCTTTGCTTCTGCTGCATTGGCTGCTAATCCAGCATACAATCTGCATCCGTTACTACTATTCTTCATATTTTTCTTAGCAGCAGTCTTGGGCGATTCTCTTAACTATGAAATTGGAGAACATCTTGGTCAGTTTGCTACTGAGCAGAAACACCTGAAAAAGCTCATTAAGAAAGAGAATCTTGATGAAGCACATGAATTCTTTGAAAAACATGGTGGAAAGACAATCGCCTTTGGACGCTTCATCCCTATAATTAGAACTTTTGTCCCATTCGTAGCCGGAAGTGGTACTATGAGCTATCGTCACTTCCTTACATACAACGTTATAGGTGCATTCAGTTGGGTCGGTATTTGTGCTTTAGCCGGACACTGGTTTGGTAACATACCTGCGGTGCAAGAGCATTTCACACTTATCATACTCGGAATTGTTATTGTTTCTCTGATACCTGTCATTATAGCAAGTTTAAGAGGACGCAAAAAAGATACAGAAAAGAGCTAGAACATTATGTTCTAGCTCTTTTTGTTTGCCAATATTTATACAATAATAATCCTTCAAATAATACAAAAAAGAATACCAAGCACTGCGTGAAAAATTCTTCTGGTAAGACATTTATAATTGGATCTAAATTAGGATCAAACAACCAATCACTATTTCTGAACAAGATCTCATGGAACATCACAAAAAATCCGTCAAAATTGACTGTCATTAAAATAGCCAAAATTATAAATACACCTGCTGTATATAGATAAACTTTAGGAAATACCGCTCTAACTTTACGTTGCACAAAATAATATATTCCTGTAAAAATCATAACTATAAAATTTAACATAAATAAATTTTTACAATCGGAAAAGTGTCTGATACCTGAGGCTGATGATGGAAAGTTATCCAATTTAAAATTATGAGCGAATGGATTAACTAGATAATTCAGCATCTGATTATAATTGTGCATCAATTGCTGTGATGTCAGATGTACTTCATCAGACAGATAATATGCACCAATGTCATATCTAAAAAAAGCAAAACTAACAACTATTGCTAAAGTAATAGAGAGTGTGAATAAAAACAAAATGCTAGCTATTGTGTAGACAGTATCTTTTTGAGTACTAGACATCCCATTCATCCAAACTTTCTACTTCATAAGTAGGTTTAATATTTTCATTGGCAATATCATCATGTGTGCTTACACCCGAATAAACTAATAATGAATCAATACCCGTATTGATACCACATTTGATATCTGTATTATAGTTATCTCCAACCATAATTGCATTTTCAGGATCTATCCCTTTTTCAGAAACAGTATATTCAATAATGTCCTTTTCAGGTTTACCAATATACTTTGCCTTTTGTTGAGTCGATGTTTCTACAAGAGATATAACTGAACCAGCGCCAGGAACTAATCCACGTTCATTTGGCAAATTTGTATCGGCATTTGTTCCTATGAAAAATGCACCTCTTTTAATTGCCAATGTTGCCAACTCAAATTTATGATAAGTTACATCATAATCCAAACCAACTACGACTACATCTGGATCAACTTCATTCATTTTTATACCCGTAGAATAAATTGCATTCTTCAATCCGAATTCACCAATAACATAAGCACTATGATTTGATAGCGAATCTTCAAACATATTTTCTATGTAGCCAGCCGTAGCCATTGAAGGTGTCACAATATGTTCTACATCTGCTGGTATGTCATGGTTTATGGTCAGATTATCTGCCACTTGTTGTGGTGTCTTAGTAGTGTTGTTAGTGACAAAGTAATAATCTAGACCTGCATCACGGATTTTATCTATAAATATTTTAGCTTCAGGAATTTTTTCTTTTCCACGATACATAGTTCCGTCTAAGTCAATTAAATATGTTTGGTACTTTTTCATTTATCGTTTCCTACTTTTCTAATTTTAAAACTTGGCTTTTTAGCAACTTTTGGTGATTTGGCTGTTTGCTTATTTTTGACATCATTAGTTGCTTTCTTTGGCTTATTATTTTTAAGTTTGCGAGTACTATTATTTTTGGCAGAATTAGAATTATTATTTTTAGATATATTCTGTTTCTTACTGTCATTCTTTTTATTAGAAGTATTCTTTTTTCTTACGTTGGGTTTATTGCCATTTTTAGCGGTATGTTGCTTCTTATTGGAACTAGTTTTCTTCTTTACCTTCGGTTTATCTACTTTTTCCAAAACAAAATAGGCACAACCAAAATTACAATACTCAACCAAATAATCAGTTAGATATGCTAAGCGATTATCCATAGTACTTTCTGCTCTATCGTTATCAAAAAAACCTTTGAATCTTAACTGATCATAACCCCAGTCTCCAACAATATAATCATACTTATCAAGAACGGTATTATATCTTAATGCCAAAGATTCCTGATTAAAGCCATTTTCATAGTTTTCAACAATTCTGTATTTAACACCATTTATTGATATCAAATTTTCTTCAAGCATCGTTACCTCAGCTTGATTAACTTTTTTTTCTTCAACTTCTTGCAACTTTACACCTCAATAGGATATTTAACTTTTAAATAATTTCCAATTACAGTTCGTATAAAATTAGGATACATAATTTCATTATCACCAACAATTTCTATAGTTGGAAAATAAGGAATGAATAAATAGTGATCCAATAATCCTAAAGTATACATTTTACTTTCTTCAAGTGCCTTACCATTGATATATACATTTCTTTTTTCATCAACAGTAATTCCTTTATAGACAAGCTCGCCAAATATAATACCACGAAAACCCATACCTCTTTGATGGTGATTTCTTAAAATTGGACGATTTTTTTCCATTTCCATAACTAAACGCCAAACATCTCGACCACTAAGAACTGTTTTCATAGCGTGAATAGCATGTGGCATGCAGTCATGAAGATTTTTTTCAGAAATAATGCCTTTTGGTAAATCTTCTAAGAATAATCCTGTACTTAAAACTGCGACTTCGGCACCAGTATTCTCTTGTAAAGCATCAAGCGCAATATCAATAATTCTATTTTTGCTATTTACATCTGTGCTAAGATTCTTAGGTAATTTAGCAACCTTTTTCAAATCCAAAAGTTGCTCTCCTTGATCAAACTGATCTTTTATCCACTTATCATCATCTTTTTTTACACTTAGTTCGGAAGTTTTAACTGTCCAAGCTTTCTTGCTAACTATTTGATGATTATCATCGATCACTAAATCAGCATTGCCAATATTTTGACCATACTTACCAGCTGCACACAATAATGTTCCTTCATCTAATTCACCTTTTTCAAACAAATGATGAGTATGTGAACCTAAGATTAGATCTAATTGATCATATTCTTTTGCTAAAGATCGATCCATAGAAATTCCCAGATGTGACAACAAAATAATAACATCCGTCTTACCTGCTAGCTCGTCTAGAATAGGATTTAAAGTGTCACGAATCATTCTAATATCCCAATCTATCAGTGGATAGGTCAATATATATGGTGCTGTTAGTCCTATAACACCTATTCTGGTACCCTTAGTAGTTTCGATAATTTTGTATGGTTTTGAAAATTTTGCTAATTTATGTGTTCTCTCATCAAACAAATTTCCAACTAGTACTGGAAAATTGGCGTCATCATATAAATGAGATAATTCTTCGTGACTATTTCCTAGACCTTCATTATTTCCAATCGTAACAGCCTCGTAATTAAATTGATTCATCCACTCTATATTGCTGTGTCCGTTGGTTGCTTCAGTCAGTGGATGTGCACGATCCATAGAATCACCAATATCGAATAATAAAAAATCATCTGCTTTAGATTCTTTCTTACTATCGTTTATGTATCTTTTAATATGAGGAAAGTTTTCATAGTGAGAATGTAAATCATTTGTATGTACAATTTGAATTTTCTCCATAATCTAACTCCTCTTCATTAAATCTTGCTTTTTCTTATCATATATCTCCAGTATTTCTTCACCACGTAATGGTGTTCCAAACTCAACAGGATTTTCCAAATACTGCAGCTCTGGAGAATCTACTCCAACATTGATATTTTCAGCGATACCTACTGAATAATGATGTATATGACCGTGCAAATTGAGAATCTGATCAACTTCTCCCAACAACATTGGATAATGAGTGCAATAAAATTGATGATGATCAAATTTTAATAAGGATCCGACATCTTCGGTCTGATATTTTAAGCCACCGTCTTCTAATACTCTATTATTTTTCATTAAGTATTTTAACAAGCTACGATAATCATGATTTCCCTTAATCAAAATAATATGACCATTTAAACGTTCTAACATATCAAATGTTTCTTTTTCAGTTGGGTAATGCTTTGGTCGCATAGCAACATCCCCCAAATGATAAACGGTATCATGGTCAGTTACACGTTCATTCCAAGATTTGATTAGTTTTTCATTCATCTCTTCGACACTATCAAAAAGTCTGGGTGCAAAATCATTTTGACCTAATAAACTATCATGGTAAAAATGTGTATCTGAAATAAAGTAGTTCATTATTTATCATCTTCATTCTTCTCAATAATTTTATTTGCTTTTAAAATGCTGTCAAATGCGTCCTTTATCTTGCCTTCTGGCTTATCATAGACTACCCATTCTGACATTTCCCAATCAGGTACTGTATAATTACTGTTAATATATTCTTCATAGACAGAAACTGCAGAAGAATGTGGGATATTTAATTTCAAGATTTTAACCTCTTTGATTAGTCCCAGTTCCACTGCTTTCTCTGCTCGTCCATTCATTAGAATATTTGCAATTTCATAATACTTTGTTCCATCGTCCAAAGTAATTTGTTCTATCATATCTAAAACTTGATTATCCATTTTGCACCTCAATTTAGATTCCATTATCATTATTATATATTAAGTATTTAGCGGGGTATATTATGTACTTTAATAAAAAGAAGCTACCTGTAGTAATTTTAACATTTTTTATTTTCATACTGACAAGTGGATTTACAGTTGTTGGTCATCGCGGTGATCCAATAAAAGCACCTGAAGAAACTTTTCAAAGTTTTGATACAGCTTTTAATGAGGGTGCTGATTATGTAGAATTAGACGTCCATGAATCAAGTGATGGTGTTCTAGTTGTATCTCATGATATCAACCTAGAAAGAATCACTGGATCTAACGTTAATGTTAATGAACAGACCTTTGCAAATATCCAAAAGTTAACTCAACAAAACGGAGAACCCGTCCATAGCTTGGATGAAGTTTTTGAACACTATCAAGATAATCCCAATGCTAAATTCTTAATTGAAACAAAAAAGTTAAAAAATAACGTACCCACTGATATGGAAGATAATTTAAAAGTATCTATCGATAAGTATCATATGCAAGACAGAGTAATGTTTCATTCTTTTTATACAAAGAGTTTGAAAAAAGAATCTGAGATAATGCCTGATATTCCTCGAATCTATATTGCAAAAACTTTAAAAAAGATTAATTTCGAAATCTTGCAATATGTAACCGGAGTTAATCTATCTTCTAAAATTGTCACTGAAGATATCGTTGATGAACTCCATGGTGCAGGTAAATCAGTATATGCTTGGGATGAAATGAATGAGAACGCAAAAAAATGGAACACATTAATTAATAAACCGATAGATGGAGTTGTTACTAACTATCCTGAAACTGGTGCCAGTTATCGTGATTTGAAAGATTTGTCCAAAAATCAAACGCTAGATAAAGATTATTTCTATATTGGTTCAACCAATAAAACTATATACGAGAATCCCTATAAATTTATAAAACGCAAAACAAAAGTAGAACCTCTCTACGGTTACCACGTAACGAAATCCATCAAATTTGGAGATAAAAATTATTTCCAAATCGGTACTAATCAGTTTGTTGAATCAACAGGCTTTAATACCGCAGATACAACTCCACAATTACTTCAATATTATGGAGCTAACATAGTTTATCGTGGTCAAAACTATGACAACCGTGTCTTTAAAAAACCTGGTGATAGAGATTCATTGATTAATTACCTAAATTGGAACTCGCCTGAACAGGTCATTGGCGTTCAAAGAATAGGTACTTCTATATGGTTAAAAATTGACCAAGGTTGGGTAAATTCTGATGATGTTCTCGTGCAATTGAATAGTCAGAAGTTAAATGGTAACAGTACTTTGGACAGATACAATACAACTGATGATAGTCAAAAGTTGACCAATATCGACCTGCTACAAATGAATTCTTTCTTATATACTGAACATAAAAAATCAGTTAAAAGCACAAAAATAATAAAAAACGTACCAAATCTTTACAGCGTTCTTTTCGATAATTCTGGTTTAGATAATTCGATAAATGATATTTAATTATTAGCTATCAGAATGTATATTTGATAAAATATTTCATTATTAACTACTTATGGAGGATTCAATATGTCAATTGATTGGGAAAAAGAGGTATCACTTCGTTCAGATGAACTGATTAATGATGTCTCAGAATTAGTAAGCATCAATAGTCAACGAGATGTTGAACACAAAACTAGTGATTACCCACTAGGACCAGGACCTGCCAAGGCACTAAAGACTTTCTTAGGAATGGCTGAACGTGATGGTTTTACTACAAAAAATATTGAAAATGTTGCCGGAAGAATCGAATTTGGTGAAGGTTCTGAAGTAATCGGTATTCTATCACACGTCGACGTTGTACCTGAAGGACCAGGTTGGGATACTAATCCCTTTGAGCCAACAATAAAAGACGGCAAATTATATGCACGTGGTGCTAGTGATGATAAAGGACCAGGTCTTGCTGCCTACTATGGTCTAAAAATTATCAAAGAACTTAAATTACCTGTATCAAAGAAAATTCACTTTATTATCGGTACTGACGAAGAAAGTGACTGGGTTGGTATCAATAGATATATGGAACTTGAAGAAATGCCAGAAGTTGGTTTTTCTCCAGATGCAGAATTTCCTGCTATCAATGGTGAAAAGGGTATTGTCTCATTTGAAATAAATTTTGCCGGTTCAGATAAAGGAACTGTAAAATCTTTTGATAGTGGTCTAAGACCTAATATGGTTCCTCAATCAGCTACCGCTGATATTGATTTAAATAAAGTTCAAAATGATGAACTTTCATCTAAATTTGAAGAATTTTTAAATTCAAATCCTTCACTTAAAGGTACTATCGAATCTGAAGGTGATGTTGCCCACATTGAATTAATTGGTAAAGCTTCACACGCAATGGCACCATTCAATGGTATCAATGCAGCTACATACTTAGCAGTATTCCTAAACTCACTTGAACTTGCGGATGAAGAAAAAGTTTACTTCAACTTCATTGAAAAACAACTTCACATGGATTTTGCTGGTAAGGGAATTGGAATAGAGGCTTCTGATGAAGTCATGGGAGAACTTACAGTTTCAGCAAGTATTTTGAAATTTGACGCAAAAGAAGGATCAATTGTAATCAACATTCGTTATCCTAAGGGTGACGATGACAAAACACTTTCAAGTAAAATAGCCGCAACACTTCCCGAAAGTGGCTCAGTTAAACTATATGGATACAATGAAATGCCTCACTTTGTTGATGCAAATGATCCATTAGTTCAAAATCTTGTTCAAGCATATCGTGACCATACTGGTGATGTGGAAAATAATCCATACACAATTGGTGGTGGAACATACGGACGTATCCTTAAAAAAGGTATTGCTTTTGGAGCCATGTTCCCTGGTGATGAAAATGTTATGCACCAAGCTAATGAATACATCGAAATCGATAAATTATTAAAAGCTGCAGCAATTTATGCAGATGCAATTTACCGTTTAATAAAATAATATAAAAAGTTCTGTAGAATAAATCTACAGAACTTTTTGTTTTTATAAGTTATAAACCCGATTTTATTATATAATTATCACATGTAACTTTTTAAAGGGGTTTATTAATCTTGAAAAATCTATGGAACTCTATCAAGGAATTCTTCAATAGTATTGATAGCTGGTCTGACTTAGCAGAACGTGCCAACTTAACTATTGCTGTAATCCGTCGAATAGTCTTGTATTCAATAGCTGGTATTTTCATTATACTAAGTCTTCTAATTGGTCTAGGACTTGGTTATGTATCAGCATTGACTAATCAAGTTGATGTACCTACCAAAACAGAAATGAAAGCAGAACTACAAGACACTAATAATTCTGCTACATTATACTTTGCTGGTAACAAAAAAATTGAAAGTCTTCAAAAAAATCTTTACGGTCAAAGAACTTCATTGAACGATATGTCACCATATCTTAAGAAAGCTATCGTTGCTACAGAAGATGAAGACTTCTACAAACACAACGGTGTGCTTCCAAAATCTGTCGTACGTGCTGTAATCTCAGATGTTGCTGGTATTGGTACCCAAACTGGTGGATCTACCCTTACCCAACAAACTGTAAAAATGCAGATGTTATCATCTGAAACAACTTGGAAACGTAAAGCAGTGGAAATTTTCCTAGCTATGCGTGTTGACAAATATTTTACAAAAGATGAAATTCTTGAAGATTACTTGAATGCTGCTACTTTAGGCCGCAACAATAAGGGACAAAACATTCAAGGTGTATACGCTGCTTCCAAAGGACTATTTGGTAAAACACCTAGTGAGCTTAATTTAGCCGAGTCTGCATATATTGCAGGTCTACCTCAAAGTCCATCTGTTTATACTCCATACGATAACGGTGGTAAGCTCAAAGATGATTTAAGTCTTGGTAAAAAACGTATGAAAGTCGTTCTTTACCGTATGTACCGTAATAATCAAATTTCCAAATCACAATACAACGAAGCTTCTAATTTTGATTTGAAAAAGGATTTCCTTAAACCTCAAAAACAAACAACTGAAGAAATCAAATATGGTTATCTATATAATTCTCTAACAAGTCAAGCTAGAACTATACTTATCAAAAACTTGGCAAAAGAAGATAATATCCCTTATTCAGAATTGAAAAAGGATGAGAACATATACCAAAAATACTATGAACAAGCTGACACTGAGCTACATAGTAAGAACTACAAGATTGATAGTACAATCAACAAAGATATTTACAATTCTATGAATACTCAAGTAGATTCATTCAAGTCAAATCTTGGTACTACTCATAGTGACACTGCTACCGACTCAAATACCGGAAAAACTATCAATGTGAAAGAGCCTGTTCAAAATGGTTCTGTCTTGCTAGATAATGCCTCTGGTCAAGTATTAGGATTTGTTGGTGGTGTTGACTTTGATGATTCTCAATTGAATCACGTTTTTGATACACAAAGATCACCTGGATCTTCAATTAAACCGCTTATCACGTTTGCTCCAGCAATTGAAAACGGACTAATAGGTACTCAAACACAATTATCCGATTTCAAAGTCAAATATGGAAATTATTCTCCTACAGATTACGGTAATACAATCCAAAATAGATTTGTATCTGCACGTGAAACTCTGGAAGAATCATACAATATCCCTACAGTTAACTTATACAAACATATGAAGGACAAGGGTATTTCTTCTAAAAAGTATATGTCTAAGATGGGAATTGATCTTTCTCAAAAAGAATATGATCAATTAGGTATTACTCTTGGTGGTACTTCTACCGGTGTGACTGTTCTTCAACAAGCAAGTGCCTTCTCTACATTTGCTAACAAAGGTGAACACGTTGAACCATATGTAATCAAGAAAATTACAGCTCCAACTGGTAAATC
This sequence comes from Companilactobacillus metriopterae, assembly GCF_002762335.1. Taxonomy (NCBI): domain Bacteria; kingdom Bacillati; phylum Bacillota; class Bacilli; order Lactobacillales; family Lactobacillaceae; genus Companilactobacillus; species Companilactobacillus metriopterae. The sequence goes on from NZ_CP024610.1 coordinate 1,344,910, forward strand.
AATTTACAAGCATAAAGATGCTGCCAAGAAAACTAAGGTCTTCTCAAAAGAGACCTCATACATCATTCAAAATATGCTACATGGTGTAGTTACAAAAGGTACTGCCTCTGCATTATCATATGAAACAAACTTCAACACAGATAATCTATTTGGTAAAACTGGTACCTCAAATGACTACCGTGATAACTGGTTTATCGGAAGTACTAACGGTATGACTTTGGCTTCATGGATAGGTTATGACAACTTCTACGGTAACAACTACAATTTGGAATCCAACTCAACCGATATTAATCAAGAATTATGGTCACGGATGGCAAATGCTATCTACAAAGTTGATCCTAATGTGGTTGATGAAGATACATCATTTAGTAAACCAAGTGGCGTTAAGAAGTACAGAATTGACAAAGAAACTGGTACTAAGACTGGTTATATTGAATACAATGGTATCAATACTCACGTTAACCAACATACAACTACCTCGCTATATTACAAAGGTAGTCCTGATGACATGTCATCCAAGAATTTTGCAATTGGTGCTAAATCTAGCAACTACAAACTATTCTGGGATAACTATTTCGGAAAATCTAATGGATATGGCGTAGTTACAACAAAAGGAAATTCATCTAAATCAGCTGCTGAAGTATTAGCAGAAAATGGTAGTGGTAGAACTACTGGGTTTAGTAATAGTAGTGACAACAGCGGATCATCTGAAGTTACTACAAACTCTTCTACAACAAGCGGAACTAATTCAACAACCAATAATGGAACATCTGAGACTGGTACAGGATCATCTGGTGCTGGTTCAGGAAGTGGTTCTTCTGGTGCCGGAACTGGCGGTGGCGGAACATCTACTGGAAATATTGGTGGTGGAACTGGTGGTACCACTCCTGGTGGTGCTACTGGATCTGAATAATATAAAAAGACCAAGCTAGAATTTTTCTAGCTTGGTCTTTTTTTGTTGAATTAATATTTAACGTGTAGATTCTCTTTTAACGATGCTATAAGGAAGTTTAACAACGTTTTCGTCAATCTGTTCCTGATTCATCATCTTAGTCAAAAGTCTCATAGCAACGGCACCAATATCATATAGAGGTTCTTCAATAGAACTCATCTTAGGATTAGTTACTTCACAAAGAATTGTATCGTTACTTGTAATTATCTCAAAATCTTCAGGAATACTAATTCCGGATCTAACAGCAGAATTAAGAATACCAGCAGCTAATAAATCATCTGTAACATACACTGCAGTGGCATTTGTATTTTTGATAACATCAAAAATTGCTTCCCCTGCTCTCACTGAATTTTCAGCTTCAAAAACTAAATCAGATGAAAAATTAATATTAGCATTCTTAAGTGCCTTCTTGTAACCATCTAATCGATACTTGCCATCGATAGGATTTTCTAAATTACCACCTACAAAGGCAATTTTTTTGTGTGAATTATGAATAAGTTGAGTAACAACATTATTTACAGCTTCTACAAAATCAATATGTACACTAGCAGTTTCATTGTTCTTATCTACAGAACCTGCTAATACTAGAGGGGTCTTTGAATGCATAAATACTCGTTTGAGTTTCTTGGAAATTTGCTTACCCATGTAGATTAAGCCATCCACTTGCTTAGACAATAGGTTATTGATAATCTGTTCCTCATCCCCTACTGATTCTTCTAAACTAGTCAAGATGATGTTGTACTTGTACATGGAAGCAACATCATCAACACCCTTAGCCAGAGAAGCATAGTATAAATCAGTGATATTAGGAATAATTACACCAATAGTTGTACTTTTTTTGCTTGCAAGACCACGAGCAACAGCGTTTGGTCGATAATTTAATCGATCAATAACTTCCATTACTTTTTTTCTAGTTTCTTCTTTTACATTAGCATTTCCGTTAACAACTCTTGAAATGGTTGCCATAGAAACATTGGCTTCTTCAGCCACATCATATATAGTAATTACTTTTTTATCCATATGAACCACTCTTTTCACAAATATTACATTTTACTAACATTAAAGGTATCAAATTACAGGATACTTTGCAAGCGTTTCCTTATTTGATTAAACATGTTTTCATTCTTTTTTCATAAAGAAAACAGTTTTCAGTGCTATACTAAAGAAAAAACAAAGGAGTACATATCTTGAAAAAACAATTATTAGAATTACAAAATTATCTGGCCGAAAATAATTATGATCTGGCATATATCTCTGATCCTTCAGACATAAATTACTTCACTGGATTTTATAGTGATCCTATTGAAAGAATTTTGGCACTTATCGTGTTTAAAGATAAAGATCCTTTTATTTTCGCACCTGCTCTAGAAGTAGATTCCGTTAAAAAAGTTGGTTGGGAAAATGACGTTTATGGCTATCTTGATCATGAAAATCCATTTAAACTAATAAGACAACATATCATTGATCGTAATACTGATATTAAAATCTGGGGTATTGAAAAAGATAGTCTTTCAGTTGATAGATTTGAAGCCATTCGCTCACAATTTCCTGATGCAGAGTTCCCTGGAAATATTTCCAGATACATGGAAAACGCAAAACTAATCAAAACTGACGAAGAAATATCTGAATTGATTGCTGCTGGTAATGAAGCTGATGAAGCTTTTGAGATTGCTTTCAATGCAATTAAAGAAGGTCGTACAGAACAAGACATCGTTGCAGAAATAGAATACGGTATGATGAAAAAAGGTGTCATGGAAATGAGTTTTGACACTATTGTTCAAGCTGGAGCAAATGCTGCAAATCCTCACGGTGGACCAGAAAAAAATCCAATTACTCGTGATGAACTAATTCTATTCGATTTAGGTACTGTTCATAATGGATACATCAGTGATGCCTCACGTACTGTTGCTTTTGGTAAACCAAATGAAAAAGCTATCGATATATACAATGTTACACTCGAGGCTCAACTGGCAGCTATGGAAGCTGCTAAACCTGGCATAACAGCAGCTGAATTAGATGCTGTAGCTCGTGATATTATAACTAAGGCTGGATATGGTGAGTACTTTATCCATCGTCTGGGTCATGGTATGGGTACTTCTGAACATGAATTCCCTTCTATCATGGAAGGAAATGATATGGTACTTAAACCAGGTATGTGCTTCTCAATTGAACCAGGTATTTATATACCTAATGAAGCTGGAGTACGTATTGAAGATTGTGTTTACATCACTGAAGATGGATGCAAGCCATTCACACATACAAATAAAGAACTTAAATATATCAAATAAAAAAACCTCTCAATATGAGAGGTTTTTTTATTTTTTAATATCGTCTTCATTGAAAACTATATCTGATGTATCCAAATCAATAACTGAAGATTTCATGTAATCTTTTAAAGCACCTGTACGTTCATTGAATGAACTAACAAGTTCATCACGATTAGCCAAACCTACGCCACCATTGTTAAAATCAGCACGGATTTCTTTGATGTTTTCTATAACTTTTTGGCCATCTTCACTTGTAAGGTATTTTGATGCTACATATCCAACTGCACTACCAACAACAAGTCCTAAAGTAAATTTCATCTTCATGATTATTTTCTACCTCTACGAGAAAAGATTTTAGCAGTACTTGTAGCTATTTTTGCCATCTTTAGCATGTTAGAAATACCGAATGCATTGCTCTCTTCTGGATTATTTGAAGTAGCATTTGCTGTTTTTGTTCCGATGTTTTCAACTGTATCAAATAATGGGTTCAATTTACTTGCTTTGTAGTTAACGTCATCCATCAACTCGTTTGTCTTTGACACAAGTTCTGATGATTCTTCCATTATTTTTTCTGCTTTATCTGTAGAAACTTTCAAAAGTTCTGTTGATTCAGCAACTGTTTTTTGAAGTTCTTGAAGAACTTTTACCGTTTGTACTAGTGCCATTCCTAAAAAAATAACTAATACTACAAAAGCGATAGCAGCTATTAATCCTGCAATTTGTCCAACTGTCATAATGAATCCTCCTGAGATTTTTATATTTAATGAATATTATACAGCAATATTTTTATTTATTAAGCCAATCCTGCCAACTTTTCTCTAGTTCACTAATTGCCCTACCACGATGTGAAATTTCATTTTTCTCATCCATAGACAATTGTGCCAATGTTTTCTCTAGTTCAGGTACGTAGAAAAGTGGATCATATCCAAAACCATTGTCACCATTAGGGAATATTGCAATTAATCCCTTTAGTTCACCAGTAACAACTAAATCATCACTCTTTTCAGGATCAGTAAAAACTAGCGTAGTCATGAAAGTTGCTGTTCTATCTTGAAGAGCAACTCCACCTAATTCTGATAATAGCTTTGCGTTATTAGCCGCATCATTGTGATCTCCTGCGAAACGAGCAGAATAAACACCAGGTTTGCCATGTAAAGCATCAACACATAATCCTGAATCATCTGCAATCACTGGAACATTATATTTTTCAGAAATTGTATGTGCTTTTAGTTTTGCATTTTCCTCAAAAGTTGTGCCATTTTCGATAATATTAGGTGCATCTGGAAAATCAAATAACGTTTTTACTTCGTATTGAGTATCCTCAAATATTTTTTGAAACTCTTTTGCCTTATTAGGATTCTTGGTAGCAATAATTATTTCTGGCATCATTCATCTCCATTTATACTAGATTAATTTCGTCAATATCATTGTTTAACCATTTCAATGCTAGCTTGGAAAAATTCTCAAAATTAGCAGTAGTATTCAATTCAATTGTTCTGTTCAGTCCATCATTTAGCATATCATTTTCTTTCAAAAATGCTTTGATCTTGTTCACAGTCTCAACTCCTGGATCAACAAGAACAATATCTTTACCTAAAATATCAGCAATTATTGGTTTCAACATAGGAAAATGAGTACATCCTAATACCAATGTATCACTTTTAGAATCAATGACATTTTGTAAAACATCATGAATCATCGTTTGAGCTAACGGTGATTCTGATAAATCATCTTCAACGATTTTAACAAATGACTGTGCTGCTATACCATTAACTTCGACATCATTTTTTATTTTTGAAATTGCCTTAGTATAACTTTCATTTTTGATTGTTCCCTCAGTGGCAATAACTGCAACATTGTTGTTCTTAGTTACAGCTACAGCAGCTTGTGCACCAGATTCAATTACTCCTATCATTGGAATATCATATTCTTCTTGAAGAATAGGCATTGCCAATGCAGTCGCAGTATTACAAGCAAATACAATAATCTTAGAATCATTCTTTATCAAAAATTCTACTGATTCACGACAATAATCTATTATTTCTTGTGCTGTTTTTGTTCCGTAAGGCATGTTTAATTCATCGCCAATAAAAACAATATTTTCATTGGGTAATTTTTCTTTGAGTTCTCGAGCCACAGTGAGTCCACCCAAGCCAGAATCTAATAATCCGATAGGTTGATTTTTTTTCATAATTGCCTCTTTTATCCTTAAATATCTCTATTCTTAATGATATAATAAATTGTTGAAAAAAGGAGCTTAAAATGTCAGAAAATGAAGTTCAAAATACTGAAGTAACAGTTAACCCCGCATTTGCTATATCTATATTGCGTGATAACGTAATACCTGATTTGTTAGACAATGATACCATTGAAATACTGTATTGGGCAGGTAAGAATCTTGCCAGAACACTAGATTCCAAGATTGAAGGTCTTCCTACCCTATTCAAAGAAGCTGGATTGGGAGACTTGAGAATCATGAAGCAAACTACAAGTAACTTCCAATACAAGCTCCAAGGTACCGAAGTAGCCGAACGATTTGACCACTCTGACGTTAAACACTTAGAGTATTCCCTAGAAGCTGGACTTATCTCAGAAACTATCGAGCGAACAATAAGCGCCTATTGTATGGGAACATACTCAATTAATAAAAATGATAAATCTGTTTCAATTAAAATTCACGTTGAACGTGCATAAAATATAGAAGACCAGCATATGCTGGTCTTTTTTATTTTGTTCTTTCCGAATCAGTTATTGCCCAACTATTATCAGAAAATTTGAGAACTCCTGCTTCTTTTAAACTCCAAAGATTTTCACCAGATTCATATTCTGTAATCTTTACAATATTTGACACTTTTTTCTTTATTTCATCTTCTATTTCATTTTCCGTTCTTTTTGAATATGTATTTATCATTAATTCGCTGATAGCAGAACTAACATCTATAGGCACTAATTTTCTTGAAAATGCATATAGCTTAATCCAATCAATATATTTAGAATATTTATTCTTCAAATCAATAAATACCGTCTCTCGTAAATCATTGATTTTTATCTCTTTATTAGCTATTTCAAGTACTTTCTGCTGATTGAAACTAGATAAATATTCTGTAGGATCTACTTGAAATTTATCTATATCCACTGAAGAAATATTTTTTAATAAAACATCGTCAACATCTGAAGTTTTTATAATTCTCACTGGTCCATTGTTATTGTGAAGCCAAAATATTAGTTCCATGATTACCCCTTCAGGTAATTCTTGTATTTCATCTGAATCAACAAATAACCAAAATTCATCTGCCAATTGTTCCACAGAGATACAATCTTCTAAAGCAGATTTTTTAGAATTTCCATGTGCTACAGTAGAAATATAGTATCCTAATAATTTTGTGGGATTTAAAGGTGTGTAACCACGATATAGTGCAAATGCTATAAAATTATCTATTTTTGGAATTAAATCACCATCATATGAAGTATAAACCAACATAATTATCACCCCATTACCAATTATTATTACCGTTAATAATAACCTACTTATACAAAAAAATAACCTCTAAAGTAATTAAACTTTAGAGGTTATTTTTTATTTTGCTAAATATCCATCAAGAATTTTTTCTAGTTGACCTTTGCTATGAAAGCCTGTCAATTTCTCCACTACTTCGCCATCTTTTTTGATAACTAATGTTGGGATTGCCATTATTCCGAATTCTTCTGGAGTATTTGGATTTTCATCAACATCCATTTTTGTAAACTTAACTGCATCATTTTCGTCAGCAAGTTCTTCAATAACAGGTGATTGCATACGACAAGGACCACACCAAGTTGCCCAAAAGTCAGTTAATACAACACCTTCTGATGTTTCTTCTTTAAAAGTCTTATCTGTTAGTTCATCAACCATAATAAGATCTCCTTTTCTATCGATAGAATGATATTACCACTTTTATTTTTATATACAAACGTTTTAGCTCATTTTATAAATTAACTATTGTAGCGCCTGAACCACCTGAACTGGCTGGAGCATATTCAAATGATTTTACTCTAGGATTACTTTGTAAATATTCCTTAACACCATTGCGAATAGCTCCAGTACCAAATCCATGGATGATTGTTACTTGATTATAATTTGATAACAAAGCAGAATCAATAAATTGATCTAACTCATTCATAGCCTCTTCATATCTCTTACCACGTAGGTCTAGTTTATTAGAAACCGTGGCACTCTTTGTACGTTTCACAAAGGTTTTCTTTTCTTCTATTTCTGGCTCTGTATCAACTTTTTCAAGATCATCACGATTGAATTGCATTTTCAAAATACCAAGTTGAACTTCATATTTTTGATTTTTATCAATCTGTGTAACTGTTCCAATTTGACCATACGTTAGTGATCTTACTGAATCGCCAACTTTAATTTTCTGACGTTTTTTACTTCTCTTTAGAACACGATTCTTAGATAGCTCTTCTTCGTGAAGATTATTCAACCCAGTTCTGGCACTTATAATTTTGTCTTCTTTGACAGTTGCGCCTTCTCGTTGCAAACGATGTAATTCTGAAATTATTTTTTCAGATTCTTTTTTAGCATTAGCAACTAGCTGATTAGCTCTAATTTTAGCAGCTTGTAATTCACTTTCTTTAGAGTTATCTAACTTAGTTAGCTTATCTTCGTATTCATCTTCTATTTTTTTATTTTGAGATAATTGTTCATCAAGTTTGACAGTTTTATCTTCAAACTCTTTTCGACTATTTTCAAGATCAGTAATCATCTTGTTGAGATCTTGGCTCTCTCCACTCATTAACGACTTAGCTCGTTGAACAACCGAATCCTGCATGCCCAAACGAGCAGTGATATTGAAGGCATTACTTGATCCTGGAATTCCTATCAACAATCGATAGGTTGGTCGTAGTGATTGTTCATCAAATTCCATACTAGAATTGATTGTATCTGTAGTATTATAAGCAAAAATTTTCAATTCAGGATAGTGAGTTGTTGCTACAATTAGACAATCTTTTTCAGATAGTTTTTCCAAAATAGAAATGGCAATTGCCGCACCTTCTTGAGGATCAGTTCCGGCTCCTAATTCATCGATTAAAACCAGACTGTCTTCAGTGGCTTTGTCCATAATATTGATAATATTATCCATATGAGATGAGAATGTACTCAAGTTTTGCTCGATAGATTGTTCATCACCAATATCCACAAAAACCTCATCAAATATAGCAATTTCACTTTCTTCATGTGCTGGAATAAATATACCAGCCTGTGCCATCATTTGAATTAAGCCTAAAGTTTTCATGGTAATAGTTTTACCACCAGTGTTAGGTCCAGTGATTAACATTGTTTTATAGTCATCGCCTAATACTATGTCGTTCGCTACGACCTTAGCAGGGTCGATTAAGGGATGTTTTGCTTGCTTTAGATTAACTACATGCTTTTCAGAAATAATTGGCTCTGTTGCCTTAATTTGTCTTGCATAGCGTGCCTTAGCATTAATCAAATCTAGTTGAGCTAAAATATCATTATTCTCTACAATACGATCGATGTCAGGTCTGACCATGTCAGATAAACTATTAAGAATTCTGATTTCTTCTAATCTTTCGGAAGTTTGAGCATCATGTAATTTATTATTTAAATCTACAACCTCTGATGGCTCAATATATAACGTTTGCCCACTAGCACTTTGATCATGGACTACCCCACCAAATTTGGATCTATACTCCACTTTAACAGGCACAACAAATCGATTATCCCTCATGGTAACGATAGCTTCAGTTAGATACTTGGTGTTATTACCTCGTGTATATTTCTCCATAGATTCTCGTATTTGATCATTTAGTTTTCCTATTTGATCACGTAAGTATTTCAATTCTTCTGAAGCAGAATCTAATACTCGCCCAGTTTCATCGAGAGAATCGTGTAATTTTTTGGTCAAATCTGGATTATCTATAAGTTCGTCATTCATTTGATAAAGAACTTTCAACTCAACTTGATCAACTTGTAAATCTTCAAAAAATTCTTTTAAATCATGTGTTGTTTGAAGCACTTTACCAATCTCTGCTAGTTCAGTTCCATTCAGGTTACCATCTTTTTTCAAACGATTGGCTTGGTCACTCAAATCGTTTAATTTTCTAAGTGGTATTTCTCCTTTTAGTCTAGCAATTTCTAATCCATCTTTTGTCTGATCAATTAATGTTTGAACAATTGATTCTTTTGACATTGGCATTAATTTTTTTAACAGACTTTGGCCTCTTGCTGTAATTAGATATTTAGAAATCTCTTCTTTGATTTTTCCAAACTCTAAAATATTTAAAGCCTTTTTGTTCATTAGTATTTCCTCTTTTTAAATTCAAATTAATAAAGACTAAGGCATTATTATGCCTTAGTCTTTTATTCTTAAAGTACACTCAACCATAAATTAGTAATGTTATGAGTTAATATCGGTGTACTAGTAATTATTGACGATGCTAAAAATGAATGTTTCATAGCATCTTGCAAACCAGCTACTGGAATAAGAGCCATTAAAAGTAAGATAAGAAATATTCCAATATAATTTACAATAAGTCCTAAGATTCCACCACTCAGAACATTTACGTCATTTGTCATTGGAAAATATGTTAATCGTTTAAAGTATAGGCCAGCTATTCGCATAACAACCCAACCAACAAAACATACAAAGACAAATCCAAATGCACTATAAAATACACTATCTAGTTTAATTCCTAGTGAGTTTGAGAAAAACGCAAACTTACTATCTAGAGTGGCTGATGGATATGGTATTAACATTTCAAATTTTGGACCTAATGATTTAAATGAAAGTGCTGCTATAACAAAAAATACTGCATAACCGGCTGTATAGAACAATTGCATCATTAAGCCTCGTCTTGCACCAATATAAAATCCATATATGAGTACCAAGATAATTAATAGACTTAGCATTTCTTCCCCTTATTACGTGAGTGTTTTTTATATAAAACAAACCATGAATCTGATATGATTCATGATTTTTGAATAAAACTACTCTTCGTCATCTGATATAAATGTATTTAATACTTCTTGAACCATTTCCCATTCTTCATCATCTTCAACTGGGTTTAGTTCTCCTGCATCTATATCACCATTTGCATCTGGTTGGAATGAAAAAGCCTGTATTTCAATTTCATCTGAATCTTCATCCACCTTAGGATATAAGAAGACATATGATTTACCATAGTCATCTGAATCAAATGTAAAAAGGATTTTAAATGTTTCTTCATTTCCTTGATCGTCACTTAATAATACTTCATCTAAATCACCATGAGGTGGTTGTATGTTGTTATCTGCCATTAAAAATTACTCCTTTGTGAGCTTTCCTTTTGCGTCTAAATAGTTTTGTAGAATCATCTCAGACGCTACTTTATCTATGACTTGTTTTCGCTTATTTCTAGAAACATTACCCTCATCAATCAGCATTCTTTCAGCTTGAACAGTTGTTAAGCGTTCATCAATGTAATCAACTGGTAAATTAAATTTGTCTTCAACCATCTGACCATATTCGCGTGATTTTTCCACACGAGGTCCTTCGGTATTATTCATATTTTTAGGTAGGCCAATGACGACACCTGTAACTTGTTTTTCTTTGATGATTTCACCTAGTCTATCTAAGCCAAAGTCATCTTTATCTTCATTGATACGGATTATTTCTACACCTTGGGCAGTCCAGCCTAGTAAATCACTCACTGAAACACCTACTGTTCTTGACCCAACATCCAGTCCTAATAATCTCATCTAAACATTCTTATTAAGATAGTCTTTAACAATTTCTTCAACTATCTCATCTCTTTCATGTTTTAGTATAAGATTTCTCGCATCATTGTAACGAGGAATATAAGCCGGATCTCCAGAAAGAAGATAACCTACTATTTGGTTAATAGGATTATAACCTTTTTCCTCAAGAGATTGGTATACACTTTGCAAAGTTTCTTTGACATCTTTGCCTTTATTATTATTAAAATCGAAGCTCATAGTTTTATCTAGTGAACTCATATCGACACCTCCATTGGGCACAATCTAAAAATAAGCTAAACTAATAGATACATTATAACTTAAATTAGTTAGATTTAATAATTTCTTTCGACATTTGGATAGCTTTTTGTAGTCCAGCAGGATCTTTTCCCCCTGCTTGAGCCATATCAGAGCGACCACCGCCGCCACCTTTAATTTCTCCAGAAATTTGTTTTATTAAATCTCCAGCCTTGATTCCTTTAGACTGTGCTTCATCATTTACTGCAACAACAAGACTTGCCTTATCGTCAGCACCTGTTCCAAGTACCAATACATCAGAACTATTATTGTTCTTCCAAGTATCTGCTAACTTACGTAGAGAACCCATATCAGAACCAGGAACGATAGTTGCTACTACTCTAAGGTCGTTAATTATATCAACATTCTCGAACACTTGACCAGATTTTTGACTTGTAATTTGATCTTTTAATTTTTGATTCTCACGTTTTAATGTTTTCACATCATTAACTATTTGACTTGCTTGTTTTGGTAAATCTTTTACTTGATTTACTTTCATGTTATCAGCTGTTTCTTGAAGTAAGCTTAAATTATTATTCAAATATTCAAATGCTTCCTTACCAGTAACTGCTTCAATTCTACGAACACCAGAACCAACGGCTGATTCAGAAATTATTTTGAATAATCCAATTTCAGAAGTATTTGAAACATGAGTACCACCACAGAATTCCATTGAGTAATCATCAACTTCAACAACACGAACTATATCACCATATTTGTCTCCAAACATTGCAATAGCACCCTTCTTTTGAGCTTCTTCAATTGGTAATTCTTCAGTTACAACAGGAATAGCTTGCCATATCTTTTCATTAACAATTTTTTCCAAGTTAGAAAGTTCTTCAGATGACAGACCCTTGTTACTGTTAAAGTCAAAACGTAAATATCCTTCTTCAACCAATGATCCAGCTTGATGAGTATTCTCATTAACAACATCCCTCAAAGCTTGATCCAACAAATGTGTGGCTGTGTGATTATGGCGGACTCCCTCACGGAAATCTACATCAATCTTCAACAAATAATTTTGATCTTTTGATAGATCAGCAAGTACATTTACCAAATGGATATTTTGGCCATTAGGTGCGTGTTGAACATCGATGACTTCTGATACTTTGTTGTCCTTTGAATCATAAATAAATCCTTTATCGGCAACTTGTCCACCCATTTCTGCATAGAATGGAGTTTTATCAAATATTAATTGTGCTTGTCCTTCTGAAACTGAATCAACTAAAGAATCTGATACAACGATATCCTTCAATACAGAATTTGTTTCATTTTCTGTATATCCGACAAACTCACTCTTAGTTTCGATATCCATCAATGTTTCATCTTGCATACCCATTGATTGCATATTACCTCTAGCTGAACGAGCACGTTGTTTTTGTTGTTCCATATGATCTTGGAATCCATCTTGATCTACTTTCAAACCTTCGTCATTGGCATATTCTACAGTCATTTCTAGTGGGAATCCATATGTATCATATAGTTTGAAAGCTGTCGCACCATCTATTGTGCTATCATTTGAAGACTTAAGTTGAGCAATAACATCATTTAGAAGTGTCAAACCTGCATCCAATGTTTCAGAAAAACGATCTTCCTCATTTTTTATAGTTTCAGCAACGAACTCACTTTGTTCACTGACGTTAGGATAGTAGCTCTTCATAATATCGCCAACTATTGGAACTAGTTTATACAAGAAAGCTCCATCTATACCCAATTTTTTACCGTTTAATACTGCTCTTCTAATAAGACGTCTAATAACATATCCACGTCCTTCATTAGAAGGTAATGCTCCATCAGATACAGCAAAAGAAACTGTACGAGCATGATCAGCAATTATTTTAAATGAGACATCGTCTTCTGGGGTTTTTCCGTATGAACGATTATCAGAAATTTTAGAAACATTTTCAATTAATGGCATAAATAAATCTGTTTCAAAATTAGTTTTTGTTCCTTGGATGATAGAAACTAGTCTTTCTAGTCCCATACCCGTATCAATATTTTTATGTGGTTGTTCAACATAGCTACCATCTGGTAAATGATTTAATTCAGAAAAAACAATATTCCAGACTTCTAGATAGCGTTCATTTTCTCCACCAGGTCTGTTTTCTGGATCATCTTCAGAAATATTATTGAATTCTTGTCCTCGATCATAAAAAATTTCTGAATCAGGTCCACATGGGCCTTCACCAATATCCCAGAAGTTATCTTCTTCTTCGATGATATGATCTTCAGCTACTCCTGTTTTTAACCATATTTCTTTGGCTAACTTATCTTTAGGATAAACTGTGACATAGATTTTTTCTTCATTCATATCAATCCATTCTGGACTTGTTAAAAATTCGTATGCCCAAGGAATAGCATCTTCTTTAAAATAATCACCTACTGAAAAATTACCAAGCATTTCGAAAAAAGTTTGGTGTCGAGCAGTATGCCCAACATTTTCAATATCATTTGTTCTGATACATTTTTGAGCATTTGTAATTCTTGGATTTTCAGGAATAACACTTCCATCAAAATATTTTTTCAATGTAGCAACACCTGAGTTAATCCACAACAATGTTGGATCATCTTTTGGTATTAAAGATACACTGGGTTCTACACTGTGTTTTTTTGATTTAAAAAAGTCTAAGAACATTTGTCTTATTTCTGCACTAGATAATTCTTTCATAATATATTCTCCCAAAATAAATTAAAAAAATCGCTGCAAATTCAAGGACGCCTATGCGCGGTACCACCTTGATTGCAACGATTTTCGTTAGCCTCTTTATTAAATAAATCTATAATTTGATTACACTTTGAATTGGTAGCATCAAATATTCTACTATCAGGCTTTCTCAGCAGTTAGCCCTCTCTTTTGATAGCGAATCTATTTGATATATCCTTCTAAAAATATAGCGAGATATCAAGCATTTGTCAATATCATTAATTTATCTATGATTATTATTTTCTTTACGACGAACTCGATCTTGTTTAGCTTCTTGACGATTATTAATTCTTGTCTTTCTCTTACGTTCAGTAGTAATAGCTTGTTTGATTTTCTTTTTATAACCAGGCTTTTTCTTGTTTTTTTGCTTTTTAACAAAACCAACAAGTTTTGGCTCTAGTTTTTCTTGTGATGCATTACGATTTTGACGTCGATCACGTTCTTGAACATCAACAATTTCATCTTTTCGCAAATCCTTAGGTGCAAACATGATGCCTAATTTTTCAATAGCATCGATCTTATTTTCTTCACCTGGACGGTAAAGTGTAATTGCAATACCGCTTAACTTATTACGACCAGTACGTCCTACACGATGAATAAAGAAGTCCAAATCATCTGGTATTTCAGCATTAATTACATGTGAAATACCTGTTATATCAATACCACGTGCAGCTAAATCAGTAGCCACAACATATTGGTATTCCATATTTTCAATTTGCTTCATAACACGTTTACGTTCTCTAGGTGTTAATCCACCATGAATTTTTGCAACTTTTAACCCTTGACCACGCAAATAACTATGAATATCATCTACAGAGCTTTTGGTATTAGCAAATATCAAAGCAAGATATGGAGATCCTATTGTTAATAATTGATATATTAATTTATTTTTGTCTTTACCTTTTGTTGATATCAACCAATTTTCAACATTTTTTGCAGTAACTGAACCAGTTTTAATCTCAACTTTTTTAGGAGCATTCATATATTTCTTTAAAAATGGCTCTAACTTTTGAGGAATAGTAGCAGAGAAGACCATCATTTCTACTGTATCCGGCATCTTTGAAGAAATATGTTCTACATCATCTAAGAATCCCATGTCCAAAGTCATATCGGCTTCATCAACTACAAATCTAGAGGCAGTATCAACTCTTAGATAGTTATCTCTTATAAGATCCCAGATTCTACCTGGTGTACCAATAACAATTTGTGGTTGTGATGATGATAATTTTTTCTTTTGGCGATCACGATCTGCCCCACCTACAAAAATAGAAGCTTGATATTCTGAAGAAAAATTCTTCAAAATATCTTTTGTATCGTTATAAATTTGATAGGCTAATTCTCTACTTGGAGTAGCAATAACAGTCTGAACTTGTTGATCAGGTGTTATAGCGTTCATTATTGGTAATAAGAAAGCATGCGTCTTACCAGAACCAGTTTCTGACTGGACTATAATATCTTTCCTTTTATTAATCAATGAAATAACCGCTTCTTGAACCTCAGTTGGTTCATCAAATCCGATATCTTTCAGTGATTCGTTAATTTCATCACGGAAATTATACTGTGAAAATTTTGTCATTTATTTTTCCTTTAATTTGTATTCGTTAACTGCAGCAATCAATTCCTTGAAAATTTGGTCAATTTCATTTCGATCCTTAGCATTTGCTCCACTAGCAAGTGGGTGACCACCGCCATCATGTAGTTTAGCAATTTCATTTATCACAGGTCCTTGCGAACGGAAATGCATTCTAAAAGTTCCATCATCTTTCTCGACAGCTTCAACCCAACTAGTTACTTCTTTTAGTCTTCCTGGTGTTGAAACAGCTGAGTTAGCTTGTTCCTGATTTAGACCAATTTTTGACATCATTTCTTTATCAATGATAACAAGTGCTGCTCCACTTGGATCGATTTTAATTACATTGAAAACCTCACTTTGAAGTTTGGCTTGGGCCAAGGTAATCTCATTCATTTTTTGATTAATAGAACTTGTATCTAGTCCCAAATCTAAGAATTTACCTGCAGTTTGTAAGGTATGTGAAGTAGTTGCTGGATATAGGAATCTACCTGTATCCCCAACTATACCTGCGTATAGATAGTAAGCTATTTCTTTGGATAACTTCATTTCATCAGAACTTTCAATTAAATCAGAAATAATTTCAGAACTAGAGCTTGCCCCATCATCAACGTATAGCATATCACCATATGAATCATCATTTGGGTGATGATCTATTTTAATTAAAAAATCACCGTTGTTAAAACGATCGTCATCAACTCTTGGTTGGTTAGCTGTATCTGTCACAATAACTAAACTACCTTCAAAATCGCTGCCTTTGATATCTTGCATTTCTGATAACCAAATTAAGCCCTTGGAGTTCTGTCCACCGATCAAAACTTCCTTATCTGGATATGCTTGGCGAATAGCAACTGCTAACCCTCCCTGTGATCCTAGTGCATCAGGATCCGGATTCTGATGTCTCAAAATTATAATTTTTTGATATTTCTTGATTGTATTGTCTATTTCTTGAAATGTATTCATTAGTTATCCTCTTTCGAAAACAAATTTAATGACAACTCTTCAAATGATAATGAATCAAGATTTGTCAAAGTTATCCCTAGCAAACGAATTTTTTTATCTACAATGTCTAATTTATCATATATCTCTAGTGCAATTCTATAAATATCGTCTTGCTCGTAAATATAATCTTGAAATGTCATTCTTTTGGTAGTCGTTTCAAATTGATCATCACGAACTTTTAAAACAATTGTTTTGCCGTGAAGTCTTTTTTTAGACAAATCAGCGCTTACCATCTCAGATATCCGTTTCAACTCCTTAAATATCTGTTCATCAGTTACCAAATTTTGTGTGAAAGTTCTTTCACGTCCTATGGATTTTCGTTCTCGTAAATTATTAACGGGTGCTTCATCAATTCCGTTAATTCTCCGATACATGATATAGCCCATTTTACCGAAAGTATTAAGGAATTTGTCCTGTGATAAATCCTGTAAATCAGCACCTGTATACACATCCATCGAATGCAATTTTTCCTGCATAACTTTTCCAATACCATTAAACTTTTCAATGGGAATATTACTCATAAACTCCAGTGCATATTCTTTCAAAACGATTGTTCTACCAAATGGTTTTCGGTATCCTGACGCAATTTTAGCTAAAAATTTATTGTAAGAAATGCCTACTGAAGATGTTAATCCAGTCTCTTTTAGAATTCTTTGTTGTATATAATTAGCTATTTTAATTGTGTTTGTTTCATCCAACTTATTTTCAGTAACATCTAGATATGCTTCATCTAGAGCGACAGATTCATAAACATCAGTAACATCCAAAAATATATCGTGAATTTGCTGCGAAACTTCTTGATATAAAGTAAAGTTTGGATCTTTCAATACTAATTCACTAGAAGGTATTAAATCTAAGGCTTTTTGAGCTGGCATAGCAGAATGGACACCATATTTTCTAGCGTTATAGTTAGCAGTTGTAACAACACCATGATGATTATGTTTCCTAGGATCAGGTGCAACCACAAGTGCCTTCTTTTTATATTGAGGATTCTCTCTTTCTTCTACAGACGCGAAAAAAGCATCCATGTCAACATGGATGACTTTTCTCGATGAATCTATTTTAGTTGGTATTTTTAAAAATGTAATATTACCACACCCATTTATTATTATCTTGTGCCAATAGTAGATCAGACAACGCTGGTCCTCTGGTCATACTTAAATAGTTAGGGAAATCAGGTTCTTCACTATCCCATTTTTGACGAATAACATCAATATATTTCCAAGTACTTTGTAATTCATTCCAGAAAGTGAAGTTAACTTTGTTTCCTGAAAGAATATCAATGATTAAACTTTCGTATGCTTCACGAGCATTATCAAAGTAATCAGCTTGTTCCGGGAATTTGATCAAGTTTTGATCACCTTCTAAGTAATCTTTTCCATTAACCTGTATATTTGATCCTTCACTAGGTTCAATGTATAAGGTTACTACTGTATTAGCATCAATTCCAAATTCAGTTACTTTTTCATTGAAAACAATATCAATACGAGAAGACTTATCAACTAGTCTCTTACCTGATCTAACGTAGAACGGTACGTTTTCCCAACGATCAATAGCAAATTCCATTTTACCAGCAGCATATGTATCAATATTTGAATTAGGATCAACATTGTCTTCTTGACGATATGCCTTCATTTGACCTTTTTCATCAGTATCATATTGTCCACGAATGAAATTATCATCAACCGTCTCGGGAGTTAATATTTTCAAACTAGCAAATAATTCATTCTTTAATTCATGAACTTCACTATCCTTTTTAATTTCAGGATGATTAACTGCAAGTGAACCAATGATTTGCATTATATGATTTTGAACCATATCACGTAGAACACCAGATGTTTCGTAGTAGCCTCCACGTTCTTCAACACCTAATGATTCAGCTAATGTAACTTGGATATTTGACACATACTTATTATTCAAAATTTTCTCAAAAGTGGTGTTTTTCTCACGAATATTAGCTATTTCTTGAACCATCTTTTTACCAAGATAGTGGTCTATACGATAAATTTCTTCTTCAGTAAATGCTTGAGAGATATCGTTATTTAGCTCTTCAGCACTTGCGTAGTCACGACCAAATGGTTTTTCAATAACAAGACGATTGAATCCTTCTGTCTTCAACCCTTCACTATTGATATGTTCAGCAACCGTTCCAAAGAATCTAGGTGCAATTGCCATGTAGTAAACTCGGTTACTATTTGTTTCAAATTGCTCATCTAAACTAGCTGCTAGCTCTTTTAGAGCTATATAATGTGCAGCATCATTAACATCATGTGACATATAGAAGAAGTGCTTAACAAATTCAGAAATATCATTTGAATTGATATTTCCAATTTCGTTATTTAATGATTCTTCTATAGTTTCACGGAAATAATCGTCAGTCCAAGGTCTTCTAGCTGTTCCAATAACAGCAAAATGATCTTTCAAGTATCCTGATTTATAAAGTCTAAATAGTGCAGGGTAAAGCTTACGATGTGCCAAATCACCTGACGCACCAAAGATAATAAAAACAGCTGATTTTTCTTCTGACATTACTAAACTCCTTTTATTCTAATAAGAATATTTTACTGCATTATCGCACAATAAATACTAAATTATAACTATTTAAACTAAAAAAGATTGAAACATATTTATGTTTCAATCTTTGTTACTATTTATTATCTGAATCTTCTTTTTTATCTTCTGTAGCATCTTCAGTTTCTTCTGAAGTTTTTGGTTTTGCATATCGGTCATCGTTTGCTGATGATGAAGGAGTTGTATTAGCAGCTATATGACGAATAGCATTCATATCAAATGTTAGATAAATTCCATCACAATCAAGAACAACTTCCTTTTTATCGTTATTTACTTTATCAATTACACCTTTAAGTCCACTAACAGTTACAACTCTATCACCAGGTTTCATTTGAGAAATCATTTCTTGACGCTTTTGTTGATTCTTCTTTTGTGGTCTCATAATTAGGAAATACATACCAATAAGTAAAATTGCTAAAATTATTAGTGTTGTATATTGACTACTACCATTGTTTTTTTGTGCAAGTAATACTAAGTTAGACAATTTGTTCACCTCATATATTTGATACCTTATAGGATATCAAAGTATTTATTATTTGTAACTAAATAACTTCTTAAAAATTGCGGGCATTTGCTTGATTAAATCCATAATCTTCAAATACAGATTCTCTAAATTCTAACAAATTATCATCTCTGATTGCCTGACGAACACCCTTCATCAAGTTAAGTAGGAAATAAAGATTGTGATAACTAGTTAGATGTATTCCAAATAATTCATCTGCATTTATCAAATGACGGATATAAGCACGACTATAGTTTCGACATGTATAACATTGACAATTTTCATCAATTGGTCGGAAATCACGAGCGTACTTACTATTTTTTACAACCAGACGTCCCTTACTTGTCATACAAGTTCCGTTACGAGCAATTCTTGTTGGAAGAACACAATCAAACATATCAATTCCACGAATAACACCATCTATCAATGAATCTGCTGTACCAACCCCCATTAGGTAACGAGGTTTATTTTCAGGCAACATTGGTGTTGTAAAATCTAGAACATTGTTCATCTCTTCTTTAGATTCGCCAACTGATAATCCACCGATTGAATATCCTGGAAAATCCATACTAACAAGATCTTGAGCACTTTGTCTTCTCAAATCTTCAAATCCAGCACCTTGAACTATTCCAAACAGTCCTTGAGTTTCTGGATTTCTGTGAGCTCTCAATCCTCTTTCAGCCCATCTAGATGTTCTAGCCACTGATTGTTTAATATATTCATAGCTTTCATCAAATGGTGGACATTCGTCCAGACTCATCATAATATCTGGACCCAAATCATTTTCAATTTGAATTGCTTTTTCAGGTGATAAAAATTCACGTTGACCATTCAAATGATTTTTGAAATGTACTCCTGCCTCTGTAATGTCTCGACTGTTAGCAAGTGAGAATACCTGAAAACCACCCGAATCAGTTAAAATACCTTTGTCCCAATTCATAAATTTATGAAGACCACCGGCTTCTTTGACAATATCTTCACCAGGTCTTAGCCATAGATGATAAGTATTAGAAAGAATTATTGAAGCACCCATGGTATCTAAATCTTCAGGAGCTATGTTTTTGACTGTTGCTTCTGTTCCAACTGGCATAAACATAGGTGTCTCAAAAGTACCATGAGGAGTCTCTAGAAGACCTAATCTAGCACCAGTATGCTTCTCTTTTTTTAATAATGTATATTTAATTGCAGGTTCCATAGTTCTCCTTTATTTGACAAACATTGCATCTCCAAAACTGAAGAAACGATATTTTTCATCGATTGCATGTTGATAAGCGTTTAAAATATTTTCACGACCTGTAAAGGCAGCCACTAGCATAACAAGTGTTGACTTAGGTAAGTGGAAGTTGGTGATAAATTCGTCGACAACTTTCCATTCATATCCTGGGTTGATAAATATATCAGTCCAACCACTATCAGCTTTAATTTCACCGTTATATTTTGTACCAATTGTTTCTAATGTGCGAATTGAAGTTGTTCCTGTAGCGATTATTTTACCACCGTTAGTTTTTACTTCATTTAAAGTCTTTGCAGCATCTTCATCTAGTCTATAGAATTCTGAATGCATAACATGCTTATTAATATCTGATTCACTAACCGGTCTAAAAGTTCCTAAACCTACATGTAATGTTAAGTATACTAATTTAATTCCTTTTTCTTCTACTTTTTTTAATAAATCCTCAGTCCAGTGAAGTCCTGCAGTTGGTGCTGCAGCTGACCCATTTTCTTTTGCGTAAACTGTCTGATATCTATCAGGATCATCCAGCTTTTCTTTGATATATGGTGGTAAAGGCATTTCACCTAGTGATTCAATAATTTCTAAGAAAATACCTTCATAGTGAAATTCAATAATTTTTCCACCATGTTCCAACTCTTCTAAAACTTCAGCTTCAAGTTTGCCATCACCAAAAGATACCTTAGTTCCAACTGGGGCTTTCTTAGCTGGTTTCATCAAAACTTCCCACTTGTCACCTTCGATATTATTCAAAAGCAAAACTTCTAAGTGAGCATGTGTATCTTCTTTAACACCGTATAAACGTGCCGGTAAAACACGTGAATTATTCATTACTAGAGCATCTCCAGGATTCATATAATCCAAAATATCATAAAAATGCTTGTCTTCGTATTCACCAGTTTTGTGGTCTAAAACTAGCATTCTTGAGTGATCACGATCTAATATAGGTGTTTGAGCTATTAATTCTTCTGGTAAATTATAATCAAAATCTTCAGTTGTTAATGTCATACTAATTCTCCTCTTTTGGATATGGGAATCCCATATGTTGATATCCTTTAGGCGTTACAACTCGTCCTCTTGCTGTACGTTTCAAAAATCCTTGTTGCATTAGATAAGGTTCATATACCGATTCAATTGTTTCCTGATCTTCTCCAATATTTGCAGCAATAACTTTTATTCCTACGGGTCCACCGTTATAAATTTCTATCATCATTGATAAAATTCTACGATCAACTTGATCCAATCCAGCTTCATCGACTTGAAGTTGATCAAGTGCAGATTTAGCTATCTTGTAATCAATCATCGATTGATCTGCTACTTGAGCAAAATCGCGTACCCTTTTTAACAATCGATTGGCAATTCTTGGAGTTCCACGTGATCTTCGTGCAAGTTCATGTGCACCATCTTCATCAACTGCTATATCTAATACATTTGAAGATCTTTTAACAATACTTGCTAATTCTTTTTCAGAATAGTATTCCATGTGTTCAACGATTCCAAAACGGTCTCTTAGTGGTGCAGATAATTTACCTGCTGTAGTCGTTGCACCTATTAATGTATACGGTGCGAGCTCATGATGTAGTGATCTAGATTCGCTACCTTGGCCAACTATTATATCGATATAAAAATCTTCCATAGCTGAATAGAGAACTTCTTCCACATTCTTCGGCATGCGATGAATTTCATCGATAAATAGAATATCCCCAGGATTTAACTCATCTAAAACGGCAACCAAATCTCCAGATTTTTCAATTGATGGTCCAGTGGTTGTATGAATGTCCACTCCCATCTCATTTGCAATAATCATTGCAAGTGTAGTCTTACCCAAACCAGGAGGACCATACAATAGAGTATGGTCAAGTGTCTGTTCTCTCTGCTTAGCAGCTTGGATAAATATATCTAACTCTTTTTTTACTTTGTCTTGACCTAGATACTGATCAAATGAACTTGGACGTAATGTAAACTCAGATCTTTGTTCATCGTCGTCAATTATGTTCTGATCAGTTACAAAATCATCATCCATTTTGCTCTCCTTTGTTATTTAGTAAGTAATTTTAGACCTGCACGAAGATACTCATCCGCTGATTTTAAGTTCTCTATTTTAAGTTGTTCTTTTACTTTTTTGACTTCTTTAGCTGAATAACCAAGTGATTCCAAAGCAGCTAACCCATCTCTTAATTCTTCAGATAAATCTTCTGTTTGAACAGGAATAAAGTCAATTGATAATTGTTTAGATACGCCAACTTTACCAGATAAATCCAAAATAATTTGTTGTGCTGTTTTCTTTCCAATCTTAGGGAACTTGGTCAAAAATTTAGCATCGTTGTTTTCAATTGCAGTAATCAATCCGTTAACATCTTGACTAGCTAAAATTGCCAAAGCACTTTTTGGTCCTATTCCAGAAACACTTATAAGATCTAAGAATATTTTTTTCTCATTCAGATCATAAAAACCATAAAGTGCCTGCTCATTTTCTCTAACAATTTGTTCAACAAAAACTTGTGCTACTTGATCTACTTCATAACGATACGGATTAGAAACATTTATCTTATAACCCACTCCATTAACATCAACAACTATATATGAAGGATTAATTATAGAAATTTTACCAGTTAAATATTCAAACATATCTATTCACTTTCTCTTGTGTCATGAGAATCTTGAATTCTCTTGAACATTTTTTCTAAATCTTTATCACTAAATTCTACCAAAACAGGTCTACCATGTGGGCAATTATATGGATTTTTTGCTTTAGATAATTTTTCTAGTAAATATCTTGCTTGCTTTTCATCTAAATGTTGATTAGCTTTAATAGCTCTTTTACAACTCATCATAATTGCATTTTTTTCTAGATAATCTGCAAGAGTTATATTTTTGTCATTTAATACATAATCAATCATTTCTCTAATTGTCGATTCTTCTTGTCCCTTAACAAACCAAGTTGGATGAGAATTAACTACAAAACTATTTTGACCAAATTCTTCTAAATATAGTCCTAAACTGTTCAACAAATCCATTCTTTCTTTAATCAGAATACTTTCTGTATTTTGATAGTCCAAAACTATGGGCACCAATAGAGGTTGTTGTGAATGGTCAACCTTTGCAATCTCTTCACGATAAAATTCATAATTAACACGTTCTTGTGCAGCATGTTGATCCACAAAGTAAATTGACTTCTCTGTATCTGCTATTAGATATGTACCATGTGCTTGACCAACATAACGTAACTCTGGAAAAGTTGAAATTTCAGATGTATTAACTTCATCTTCATTTTGAAGTCTTTCATCCCACTCTTTTAACTTATCCGGATTTTCAAAAATTGATTTTTCTGAAGCTCCATTATCAAATGAGTATTCACTAGATGGAGTTTCCATCGGAATATCTTTAATTTCTGGCTCAGATATTTGTTCAATTGCAGAAATTTCATCAAAACTAATTTGTTCAGAATGTTGCTTAAATATTGGTTTATTCGTATTGAGATTTGTACGATTAAGGTTTGTTAGTGCATCAGGAATTAAATTTTCTTTCCCCAAGGCATTTTCAATACCAGCTCTGATCATTTCAGCAATGTGACCTTCATTGGTCAATCTTACTTCTTGCTTAGTTGGATGAACATTAATATCTACTAGTGATGGGGCTAAATCTATTTTTATAATTGCAATTGGAAATCTTCCAATCATTAGTTTAGATCCATAGCCTTTTATAATAGCGTTATTTAAAGCATAATTTTTTATATAACGACCATTCAAAATAATTGAAATGTATGAGCGATTTGACCTAGTAACTTCTGGTTTAGAAAAATAACCACTTATTTGATAATCATCATCAGAATTTTCAAACTTTAATAAACTACTTGCAATTGTTCTGCCGTATATACCTGATATAGTTTGTGGCAGGTTACTATTTCCTGAAGTCCAAATCAAATCTTTACCGTTATTTATCAATCTAATTGATAATTCCGGATGACCGATAGCAATTCTATCAACAATATCAACGATTTTATTTAATTCAGTCTGTAATGATTTAACATATTTCAATCGTGCGGGGGTATTAAAGAACAGATCCCTTACTTTAACAGTAGTTCCTTGTGGTCTAGCTGAAGTTTCTCTTGATAGTAATTCATTACCTTCAAAATTTGCTTTAACAGCTGATAACCCATCGTCACTGGTAATCATTTCAACTTTTGATACTGAAGCTATACTAGCTAGCGCTTCACCACGAAAACCAAGGGTAGAAATATTAAATAAATCGTGATTATCACTTATTTTACTTGTAGAGTGAGGTTGAAAAGCATTTTCTACATCATCTGATGCAATACCAGTTCCATTGTCATTAATTTCAATTAACTTTAAACCAGCATCTTCGACCGTTATAATAATTTGATCTGCTTGAGCATCAATGGAATTTTCTAATAATTCTTTAACTACAGAAGAAGGTCTTTCAATAACTTCTCCAGCCGCTATCTGATTACTCAATTCAACTGGTAACTGATGTATTTTGCCCAAATGACTCACCTCTCTATCTTATAGATTTTTGCCACTTATAGAGCAAGTTCATAGCTTCCATAGGTGTCATATCCATCAAATCTTGATTTCTAATATCAGTTAAAACTTCATTTTCATCATCGTTAGGTTCAAATAATGATAACTGTGATTCTTCTATTTTTAATTCTGGAGTATCATTAGATACTTCAACATGTTTTTCTTGGTTCTCTAAATTAATTAAAATACTGTCTGCTCTTTTCAAAACTTGAGTTGGCAATCCTGCAAGCTTTGCGACATGAATACCATATGATTTATCAGCAGGACCAGGTAATACCTTGTGTAGAAAGACTAGAGTTCCATTTTCTTCTGAAGCATCAACATGAACATTCTTTACACCTGGTAATTCTTCTGTTAACTCAGTTAGTTCATGATAATGCGTAGAAAACATAGTTATTGCATGAACGTTTTTGACAATGTATTCGATAATAGATTGTGCAAGTGCCATACCATCATAAGTTGCTGTTCCACGTCCTATTTCATCAAAAATTATCAAACTATGTTCTGTTGCATTTTTAAGGGCGTCGTTTGCTTCTCTCATCTCAACCATGAAAGTACTATCACCTGAAATAAGATCATCTGCAGCACCAATTCTAGTGAAGATACGATCAAATATAGGCATGTCAGCTTTTTCCGCAGGTATGTAACAACCAATTTGTGCCATCACAACAGAAAGAGCTAGTTGACGCATGTATGTACTCTTACCAGACATATTGGGACCAGTAATAAGTGCAACATCTGTTTTTTCATCAAATTCAACATCATTAGGAATATAACTATTATTAGACAAAACTTTTTCGACTACTGGATGTCGTCCATCAACAATATTCAAAGTTCTTTTATCGACAAAATTTGGCTTAGTATAATGGTAGTTTTCACTAACTACGGCAAAGCTCTGTAGGACATCCAATCTAGAAATAATAGTTGCTAGTTCTTGAATACGGCGTATTTCTTTTTTGATTGTTTGTCTAATTCCGTCAAATAATTCATATTCTAGAGCTTGAGATTTATCATCAGCTTCTAAAATAAGAGTTTCTTTTTCTTTAAGTTCAGGAGTAATGTAGCGTTCTGCGTTGGTTAAAGTTTGCTTTCTTTGATAGCGATCTTCAGGAACCTTGCCTACGTTACCCTTAGAAACTTCAATATAGTATCCAAATACTTTATTATATCCAACCTTTAGATTACTAATTCCAGTTACTTCTTGTTCCTTTTTTAATAACTGGGCAATCCAATTTTTTCCATTTTTTGAAGCGTCAATATACTCATCTAGCTGATCATTGTAACCTGTTTTAATCAAACCTCCGGAAGTTACTGATATCGGAGGATCATCAACAATTGCATCATCGATAATACCGTATATATCATCACAGGCATCGATAGCATCGACCTCTCTTGTTAATGCCTCATCACCTATGTCTAATAGAATTTCTTTAATCTTAGGTATTTGTTCCAAAGAAGATTTAAGTTGTATCAAATCTCGCCCATTAACTGTTCCATATGCAACACGCCCAGCTAATCTCTCTAAATCATATACTTTAGTCAAATAGTCTTGTAACGAAGATCTTTGGAAAAAATTATCCAAGAATAATTGCAAAATATGTTGACGATCTAATAATTCATTTTTATCAACTAATGGTCTGGAAATCCACTGTTTCAAAAGTCTGCCACCCATAGCAGTTTGAGTTTCATCAAGTAACCAAAGAAGTGTACCTGATTTTTTGTTAGTACGGATATTTTTAAATAATTCCAAATTACTTTGGACATTATAATCCATCTGTAAATATGATGATGGTTTGTAGGATTGTGCGGGTTTCAAATGATCCAATGCACGTAATTGTGTCTCTTGAAAATAATTTATCAATATCTGAACAGTATTTATTTGCAGCTCTTCAGTCAAATTGTCAAAGTTATAATCTAGATTTTCATCATTATCCTTAGCAGTTGAAATTAATATGCCACGCTTAATAATAGGTTCTTGATATTTAAGCGCGAAAGTATTTGAAACAATAGTTTCTCTTGTATTTAAATTTTGTAACTCATTTACTAATTCGTCATATGAATCAAATGATGTAACCTTAACCTCACCAGTAGATAGGTCAGCATAAGCTAGTCCAAAACGCTGCTTTTGATTTGTAACAGCAGTTATGTAGTTATTTTCATTGGAATTATTAGCAGACTCGTCCATAATAGTTCCCGGCGTTACAACTCTGGTAATGCCACGTTTAACCATTCCATCTGCCATACTAGGATCCTCTAGTTGATCACAGATAGCTACTTTGTAACCTTTTTCAATAAGTGTATCGATATATCCTTGTACAGCATGATGAGGTACACCACACATTGGAATATTGTTATCAGAGTTCTTATTTCTAGATGTTAATGTTAGTTCCAATATTTGAGATGCCTTAACAGCATCTTCGTAGAACATTTCATAGAAATCACCTACACGATACATCAAAAAAGCGTCGGGATAATTTTTTTTCATCTCGACGTATTGTTGCATCATAGGTGTTTCTTTATTTTTTTGTGGCATATCTTTCCTCCACTAATTTAAGTATCTTTGATTATCTGGTGTTATGACATAATTTTGAATTGAAGTAGCACAATTATTACTATCGTTAACATTAATTACACAAAAATTTATCTGCATTCTACCGTCTTCGTCTACTAGAAATCTCTCAGGTCGTTGAGTCAAAAAACGATTGATAACTGGTTCTTTTTTAACTCCCAAAATTCCATCATATGAACCTGTCATCCCTACATCGGTAAGATACGCGGTAGTCTTGTTAATTACTTGTGCATCATTTGTCTGTACATGAGTGTGCGTACCAACCACAGCAGAAACACGACCTTCCAAATAGCGACCCATAGCAATCTTCTCACTAGTTGTCTCAGCGTGCATGTCTACAAATTTGATCGAATCATCATCCAAATTTTTTAGCAAATTATCTACTTCTAAAAAAGGGTTGTCCAATGGTTGCATCAAAGCAGTACCTTGTAAATCGATGACGTATACCTTTTTTTGATTAATATTTAAGCTTAAGTAGCCTTGGCCAGGAACGTTGTCACCTGGAAAATTGTAAGGGCGGACCATATTTTTATCTTTGTTATTAATAAATTCTAGAACCTCACGACGATCCCAAACATGATTACCACCTGTAACAACATCAGCACCTGAATGCAAAATTTGTTGGAATGTATCTTCACTAATACCCTTACCATTCAAAGAATTCTCACCATTAACGATAGTTAACTGTGGTTTTACTTTTCTTTTTATTTGAGGTAAATATTCGTCCAAAGATTTTAACCCGATATTACCTACTACGTCGCCAACAAATAGAATTTTCATTATGTACTTCTCCAATAAAGCTACTTATAGTATATACTTTATCTATTATATAAAATATTTTAGTCAAAAGGGTATTTTATGAAAAATAAAAATAGTACTTCTTACTTTATTTTTGATAATCTAAAAATCTTATTTGGAATGAAATAAGCTAAAATCAGTTCAAATAAAAAATATTTTGTATATTTATTTTAATGTATAATGTAAATTATTATAATAATATTTCCTGGGGGGGTTACATTATGAAAAATAAAACCATTAGTTATTATGTTTTACCAGTAGCATTAATTATTGTTTATCTTACTTCCATGATCTACTTCAATCTATTTGATAACTTTAGTAACTGGACTATTATATATCCATCTGTCATAATCCTTGAAGTCGCATTATTAATGCCTCTAATGAGAGTGACCAGTCAAAAGAACAGTATTATTAGAATACTAAACTTTACTGGAATTGTATTAGCTTTAGCTTTCCTAGTTGTCTTTCTTATAACAGGTACTAAGATTGCACTAGGTTTGGGATTACTATTTTCAACATTAATAATAATGGACAGTTTAATTATTTCGATTTTCAAAAAATAAAAACACTTCAGAGTTTATTCTGAAGTGTTTTTTATTTTATTAAATTACATCATTGGTCCCATACCAGCACCTGGTGCTTGCATTGGATCGGCTGAATCATTTGGTTCTGTCTTATCAGCAACAACTGCTTCTGTTGTTAATAATAGTGCTGATACACTGGCTGCGTTTTGAAGTGCAGATCTTGTAACTTTAGTTGGATCGATAATACCTGATTCAATCATGTTTACCCATTCACCGGTAGCAGCATTGTATCCAACTTCATTTTCTTGTTGTCTCAATCTTTCAACAATTACTGATCCTTCAAGACCAGCATTTTCAGCAATTTGACGTAGTGGTTCTTCAAGGGCACGAACAACTATGTTAATTCCTGTTTGAACATCTCCCTCTCCTTTGACAGAGCTAACACCTGAGATAATGTTCATCAATGCTGTTCCACCACCAGCAACGTATCCTTCTTCAACAGCGGCACGTGTGGCATTTAGTGCATCTTCAATTCTATATTTACGTTCTTTTAATTCTGTTTCTGTTGCGGCACCAACTTTGATTACAGCAACACCACCAGCTAATTTTGCAAGACGTTCTTGCATTTTTTCACGATCAAAGTCTGATGTTGTTTCTTCAACTTGCTTCTTAATTGTTTCAACACGTTCTGAAATTTGTGTTGCGTCTCCAGAACCTTCGACAATAGTTGTATTATCTTTTGTAACTGTAATACGACCAGCTTGTCCAAGTTGTTCTAGTGTTGTGTCTTTCAATTCAAGACCCAAGTCACTTGTAATAACTGTACCACCAGTTAGGATTGCAATATCTTGTAGTTGTTCCTTACGACGATCACCAAATCCTGGAGCTTTGACAGCTACAACATTGAATGTTCCACGAATCTTATTCAATACAAGTGTTGGCAAGGCTTCACCATCAATATCATCGGCAATAATCAAAAGTGATTTTCCTTGTTGAACAATTTCTTGTAACATTGGCAAGATATCTTGGATATTTGAAATTTTCTTATCTGTAATCAATACATATGGATTTTCTAGATCAGCTTGCATTTTATCGTTATCAGTTACCATGTATTGTGACAAGTACCCACGATCAAATTGCATACCTTCTACAACATCAAGTGTTGTATCGATTCCTTTTGATTCTTCAATTGTGATAACACCATCATTACCAACTTTTTCCATTGCATCAGCGATTAAATCACCGATTTCTTCACTTGCTGAAGAAACTGAAGCAACTTGAGCAATATCTTTCTTACCAGCAACCTTGTGTGAAATCTTGCTTAACTCTTCAACACCTGCTTTAGTTGCCATTTCGATACCATTACGGATACCTACTGGGTTAGCTCCTGCAGTCACGTTCTTCATACCTTCATTAAGTAATGCTTGGGCAAGAACTGTAGCTGTTGTTGTACCATCACCAGCGATATCATTTGTTTTTGAAGAAACTTCAGCAACTAATTTTGCTCCCATATCTTCAAAGTGATCTTCTAGTTCGATACTTTTTGCAATTGTAACACCATCATTTGTAATTTCAGGTGAACCATATGATTTTTCAATAACAACATTACGACCCTTTGGTCCAATTGTAGTTTTAACAGTATCCGCTAATTTATTAACACCGTCCATCATCTTTGAACGTGCGTCTTCTGAAAATTTAATTTCCTTTGCCATTTCACAAATCCTCTTTTAGTATTAGTATTTTTTATTTTTCAACGATTGCCATAATATCTTTTTCGTGAAGAATTAGGTATTTTTGATCATCAAATGTAACTTCTGATCCTGCATATTTATCGAATAAAACCTTATCTCCATTTTTAACTGTTAAAGCAACTTTTGTTCCGTTATCAGAAACTAGTCCTTCACCAACAGCAATAACTTCGGCAGTTTGAGGTTTTTCTTTTGCGTTATTAGCTAGAACAATACCTCCGACAGTCTTTTCTTCTTCTTGATCGACTGATACAATAACTCTATCTCCAAGTGGTTTTAACAATTTTAATACCTCCAGATTTTATGATATCTTTTTTAGCACTCTCAAGTTCAATGTGCTAATCACAATTTTTATGATATCATTTTACAGATAAGATTCAAGTATAAACAAATAATTTTAGGAGTATTTCATGGATAATTTTAGAAAACAGATACCTATTTTTCTTACATATTTGGGTATTAGTATTATCGCAACTATATTACTCGGATTCAAAATAGTGGGAACTCCTTACTTTATAACAATGACTGTAGTCACAATCATTGCAACTAGCTATATATTAGCCAAATCTAGAACTTTAGATATTACAGAAAGACGATTAAGTCCTACTAGATCTTTCCTTTGGATAATTGCTACTACTTTGGGAATTATAGTTATTCAACTTGTGATATCTGAGATATTAGTTCAATTCTTCAATGTTTCATTATCTGCCAACACACAAGATCTTATAACATATATGAAATTTGCCCCATATTATGTCATATACCCCTTAGTATGTGCACCAATCATGGAAGAAATAATATTCAGAAAACTTATGTTTACTGATTTAAATCAATACATAGGCTTTGGTATGTCTGCAGCACTATCTAGCTTGTTATTTGCCTTTTTACATCAAGATAGTTTCTTCTTAGTATATTTCTTTATTGGACTGTTCTTATGCTTCATATACAGTAGAACAAAGAACATTTACATAAATATGATGGCACATATTTTAATGAACTTAATTGTTATATTGATTAATTTTGCATAATAAAAAAGCGTTGAAACTTTAAATGTTTCAACGCTTTTATTTTTCCCCAGATTCTGAGGCAATGATGT
The DNA here is from genome assembly GCF_002762335.1 of Companilactobacillus metriopterae. Taxonomy (NCBI): domain Bacteria; kingdom Bacillati; phylum Bacillota; class Bacilli; order Lactobacillales; family Lactobacillaceae; genus Companilactobacillus; species Companilactobacillus metriopterae. The sequence continues at coordinate 1,377,032 of NZ_CP024610.1, forward strand.
TTAAATTTCCAGATAATTTCCAACTATTAACTGTTGCAGGAACAATTAAGTGTTGTCCCTTTGATAAAGAGTAATCTTTATTATCAATAGTAATTTGACCTTCACCAGACAAAACAGAAATTAAAGTATAGCTTCCAACTTCATGTTTAAAATCATCAGAATTATTTATTTCCCATTTGTATACTGCGAAGTAAGGAGACAATGGTGGCTGTACAAATGTCGTATATTTATTGCCATTTTTTTCAACAGTCTCTATATCCAACTGTGGTCTCTTGTAAGGAACAGTGATTGTATCTTTGGACTGTTCTAAGTGTAGTTCACGCATCTTACCAGTAGTTTTGTCTACTCGGTCATAGTCATAAAGACGATATGTAGTGTCACTACTCTGCTGTGTTTCTAAGACCAATATTCCCTTATTTAAGGCATGAACTGTACCACTAGGAACATAGAAGAAATCACCAGATTTAACTGGAACCTTGGTTAACAAGTGATCCCAGTCACCTGAATCAATCATTTGATCAAGCTCTTCTTTAGTTTTGGCATTATGTCCATAAATTAAATATGAATCTGGTTCGGCATCGATTACATACCAACATTCTGTCTTGCCAAGTTCTCCTTCATGCTTCATAGCATAATCATTATCAGGATGCACTTGTACAGAAAGGCTATCCTCTGCATCTAAAATCTTCGTCAGTAGTGGGAATACACTACCTTTAGGATTTCCAAATAATTCAGGATGGTTAGTCCACAATTGATCTAATTTTTGCCCAGAAAAAGTTCCGTTTTCTACGATAGAAGTTCCATTCTTGTGCCCTGATATTGCCCAGCACTCACCAATATCTCCATCAGGCAAATCATAACCAAAAGATTCAGATAGTTTACGACCACCCCATATTTTTTCATGGAAAACTGGTTTTAAAAATAATGGCTCTGCCATAGTAACTTCCCCTCCTATTATTCGTGGTCTAATGAGCTGTCATGATCTAAGAAATAAATCAATGTTTGTAACTCATTGGCAAGATCCACATAGTGAACTCTTACGTTATTTGGAACATTAACGATAATTGGTGTGAAGTTAAGAATTCCCTTAACACCTGCATCAACTAGCATATTGGCTGTTTTTTGAGCAGCATTTGAAGATACAGTTAGAATACATACATCGATCTGTTGTAATTCCAATTGCTCTTTAATTTCATTCATATTATAAACAGGAACACCACTTTTGACTGTTCCTACAATCTCAGGATCAATGTCAAACGCTGCTGCAATTCGAACGTTGTTTGTTCTTGAGAAGTTATAATTCAAAAGAGCGTTACCCAAATTACCAACACCAACAAGCGCAACATTAGTTCTGCGATCTTGATTTAGTAATTTTTTGAAGAAATCAACTAGTTCATTGACGTCATATCCATATCCTCTTTTTCCAAGAGCCCCTAGATAAGAAAAGTCACGACGAATTGTCGCACTGTCAATCTTGATACCTTCAGCTAGTTCACCAGATGATATCTTCTTAGTTCCTTCATCCTTTAAAAATTGAAAGTATCTGTAGTAAATTGGTAATCTTTTTATTGTTGCATTTGGTACAATATTTTCTGTCATTTCATTCCCACCATGTGCGTATTTTCACTATATTATATACTAATGAATATCGAAGTAAAACGCAATATTAATAAGTAATTTAAAAGATTAATTTTATAAAAAATGTTAAAATTGTGAATAAATAAAGGAGATAATTTTGATACTACTACAAGCAAACAATATAACTAAAAACTTTGGTACTGAAAATTTATTCTCAAATGTTAACTTAGAAGTTCAAGATCATTCTAGAATTGGATTAGTTGGTAGAAATGGCGTTGGTAAATCTACTCTTCTAAAAATAATTTCTCAGGAAGAACCATATACTGATGGAACTATTTCCATAAAAAAGGATACTTCAATTGGCTATTTAGCTCAAGATAGTGGATTAAATTTGGATAATCTAGTATTCGATGAAATGGAACACGTTTTTGATGATTTAAAAATTATGGAGAAAAAACTTCATGAGGTTGAGGCAAAACTCGGAGATACTGATGCTGATAACTATCAAGATATTTTAAATCAATATGACCAAATTCAAAATGATTTCAAAGAAAATAATGGATATGGGTATCAATCTGAAATTCGCAGTGTTCTTAAGGGATTCGGATTTGACGAAGAATACTGGAATGTCAAAATAAGCACTTTGTCTGGTGGAGAAAAGTCACGTCTTGCCATGGTCAAACTATTGCTTGAAAATAACGATATTTTGCTGTTAGATGAGCCTACCAATCATTTGGATATAGATACAGTCGAATGGCTAGAAAACTATCTACGCGGATATAAGGGTGCTCTAGTAATTGTTTCCCACGATCAATATTTCTTAGACAAAGTTACTAATGAAATAGTTGAAATAAATCAACATTCTTCAACCCACTACTCAGGAAATTATTCTTTTTATCTTCAAGAAAAGAAAAAGAATCAAGAAGTTGCTCTTAAGCACTACGAAGAACAACAAGCTGAAATTAAAAAAGAAGAAGAATATATTCAAAAAAATATTGTTCGTGCTTCGACTACAAAAATGGCACAAAGTCGCCGCAAGAAGCTGGAAAAAATGGACAGATTGGAAAAACCTCAGTCTGATCAAGGATCAGCTCACTTCTCTTTTAATATTGATAGAGAAAGCGGTAATGATGTCTTACTTGTTCAAAATGCAGCAATTGGATATGAAGACGATGAAATAATGTCTTATCCTGTAAACATGGATATAAAGCGTGGTGACAGAATTGGTATTATCGGACCAAACGGCGTTGGTAAATCTACCTTCCTAAAATCAATTCTCGGCGAAATCAAATTGCTAGATGGTACGTATAAATTTGGTGCTAATACTCAGATAGGTTACTATGACCAAAATCTTACCAACTTAAATCCTAAAAAAGATGTATTACACGAAATTTGGGACTTACATCCGTTGTTAGATGAACAGGTTATTAGAAATACCTTGGGTGCATTTTTATTCAGTGGTGATGATGTTAATAAACCTATCAGTGGGTTATCTGGTGGAGAAAAAGCTCGTTTAACGCTCACTAAATTATCAATGGAAAACAACAATTTATTGATAATGGATGAGCCCACTAACCACTTGGACATCGATAGTAAGGAAGTTCTTGAAGAAGCATTGAATAATTTTGCCGGAACTATTATTTTCGTATCCCATGATAGATACTTACTTAATACCCTTGCAGATAAAATAATTGAAATCTCAAAATCCGGAGGCACTCTGTATCTTGGAAACTATGACTATTATTTGGAAAAAATTAATAGTGATAAAGAAACTAACGAAGAAGAAAGTGCTCCAAAAGTTAGTATCAAAAAGGAAGAATATCAAAAGTCAAAAGAGGATCAGAAATATATTCGTAAAATAACACGTGAAATTCAAAGTTTAGAAGAACAGATTGAAAAAATTGAAATAAAAAATTCTGAACTTCAGCAAAAAATGACTGAAGATGAAATTGTCAGTTCATATACAAAACTTGGTGAAATTCAAAAAGAAATTGATGAAAATAATCTCGAAAAAGATTCACTTGAAGAAGAGTGGACCGAAAAATCAATGGAATTAGAAAGCATTTAAAAAAAAGGACAGTACACATATTGTGTACTGTCCTTTTTAGAAGTCTAAGCTTGGATCAGAATTCAAATCTAAACCAGCAAAGTCACCTTTTTCGTATTGTATTTGTGCAATAGCACCAATCATAGCAGCGTTATCTCCACACAATCTCAATGGAGGGAATACTAATTCTATATCAAGATTTTTATCTTTGATATCTTTTGCCAATCTATTCCTAAGTCCTTGATTAGCTGCAACCCCACCAGCCACAACTATTTGTTTGACAGGATTTTTTTCAACAGCTCTAAATAATTTATTTGATAAAATATCCAAAACCGCAGATTGAAAACTGGCTGCTAGATCATTTTGATTTAACTCTTCATTTTTTTGTTCAGCATTGTGCACCTTATTTATAAAAGCACTCTTGATGCCACTAAAACTAAAGTCTAAATTATCTTCTTTAACCATTGCTCTGGGGAAATCATAGACGTCATTTCCCTTTGCAGACATTTGATCAACAGTTTTACCTGCTGGGTACTGCAAGCCTAAGACACGACCTATTTTATCGTATGCCTCACCTACTGCGTCATCCCTAGTATCTCCTAGAGTTTCAAACTCACCTGGTGCTTTCACTAAAACAATCTCTGTGTGTCCACCAGATACTAATAATGACATAAATGGGTATTGTAGATCAGTCACAAATTGTGCCGAATAAATATGTCCTGCTAAATGATTAACAGGTATTAGAGGTAAGTTATGTGCAAACGCAATAGTTTTGGCTGCCATAATTCCAATGAGCAATGAGCCAACCAATCCTGGCCCATAAGTAACTGCCACAGCATCTAAATCATCATAGGTTACATCTGCTTCCTCCATTGCCAAATCAATACAATAAGTTATTTGCTCAACATGATGTCTACTTGCAACTTCAGGAACAACTCCACCAAACCTTTGATGACTCTTGATTTGTGTAGCAATTATATTTGACATTATTTCTTTTCCATTTTTAATAACTGCAACACTTGTTTCATCACAGCTACTTTCAAACGCCATAATTATTGTATCTTTTTGCACTTTTTACTCCTTACAAATCTGTAATCATTTCATAAGCATCATGGTTATTTTTCACGTAGTATTTCTCTTGTAATTTACGAACATTAAAAGAGAATGCTTCATATAGTCGAATAGCATCTGTATTTGTTGTATCAACTTCAAGAGACATTTGCTTGTAACCTAGGTTTCTAAAATAATCCATAACTTGATTGATTAATAGATGCCCTATGCCTTGTCTTTGGAAGTCTGGAGAAACAGCTATATTAGTAATATGAACTTCTACATCATTAACTATCGAAACACCAATGAAGCCCACTAATTTCTTACTATGTTCTAATGAAAGATAAAGTGCTTTTTTATTTCTTAATTCCATCTGCACTATTTGAGCAGGCCAAGGTTGATAGTCATAAACTTCTTTTTGTAAGCTCATAAAATCAAGTGTATCGGTTACACGAGATTTACGTAATATCAGTTCATTTTGTTTAACTGTTACCGTTTTTTCAGTAAAATCTAAATTTTTAGTATTATTGGGTACTAATAATTCTCTAAATTTCTTCAACATAAGAAATATTTCCATTTTCTGTATGATTGTCTTTTTGTAACCAATCATATTCGGCTTGTGTAACTCTAAGGTATGTCGGTACGAAAGTATTTACATCAGCAACTGGAGACTCAACTTCTCCTAGTTTTGCTAATTTCACAGCATCTGGCTTTGAATTGGCATAATCGAGGATGTTTGCTTTAGGCATTGCTTCTTTTATAATTTCTAGCAAATTATCACTGACATTGACGAAATCAATTTCTTCTTCACGATATATTTTTAATTTGTCTAATAGATCATATATAGAAACATGTTGGTCTTCAATTAAATTATCCAAACTACCATCTTTTGACTGATATACTCCTGCAAAAACATTATCGTTTCTTGCATCCATAAGTGCCACTGAAATATGGCCTTCTTTGGCATTTGCAGCCAATAACTTCAGACTAGATATTCCTACTAATTCTTTTTCAAGTGTATAAGCCAATGTTTTAGCCACTGTAACTGCAATTCTAAGCCCAGTATACGAACCCGGACCTTGCGCCACAACAACTCGATCAATATCAGACAAATCTAAATCTGTATCATCCAACAATTTTTGTATATTGGGTAATAAATTAATACTGTGCGTCAACTTATCGTCAGTATTTATTTCAGCTAAAGACAGCTGATTTTCTACAATTGCGATTGACGATAATTTATTAGATGTATCAAATGCCAATACTTTCATATGCATCCCTCACATTTCCTAAAAAACATTCTACCACATTATCATGAAACAAAAAAAAGGCCTAACGGCCTATCTTGTTAAATCTTGAATTCTGTACCCAACGCAAAATTATGTATATAAATGCAGTTTGGTAAATCAAACTTAGTGCTTCCTTAGGAAGTCTTGATGCTAATAAAGCTGTAACAGGTGTCTGATACATCATATGAATCCATAATGTATTCATACCCAAATTGATAATTACTACTACCAATAATGTAGTTAAAAATGAATTCAACAATGTTACTTTTCTATTGTGCAACATCAATCCATAAATAACTCCAGCTACTAACGCTGAAAGTGTGAATCCCCAAAAGAATCCTCCCACAGATGGAAACACTGTGTTAGCAATAATATCTGCTAATACATTGGCAATTGCTGCTTTGAAGGGGCCAAAATAGTAACCTATCAATGCTAAGGCAACAAATCCAAAACCGATTTGCATAATGTTGCTAACCCCAATAACCAACTTGCTCAATACCACGTTCATGGCAATTAATACAGCCATCCATGTTAACTCTTGTATCTTTAATCCCTTTGACATATTTAATCATCTCCAAATAGGAGCACGCACAAATAATATTATTATATATACATTGGCGAATGCGGAAACTAAGTCGCGACTAGTGTCTTTGTCCAATGTTCACATTCCGTTCCATCGGCACTTAACGCTTAGAATCCTACTCCAAATATTTTTTTACTTAGCAAGAGTACCACATAAGATACTCTTTACATAGAAATTAGCTTGGTATATCTTCCCAACTGATCTTTGCTATGACATTTTCTTGATTGTCACTTTCAATCCAGTGGATACTTGTCATATCCTCAGGATTGTATGTTGAGTAGACCGTTGGAGTACTATCAATATCTAGCTCTTTTTCATATTTTATATCGACGCTCCCAACTTGATGGCTGCTTAAAAATTCCATATCTAATGAATCTAACATCCAATCAAAGTAGTACGAGTTATTTACATGACCATTGATATCAATATTGTAATAACCAATATGTTGATCTCTAGTGTTATCAGACTCATCTTTAGATACTTTGGGTAACCTTGCAAATCGCTTAATCTTAGATGTTTGTTCGGCACCAAAGAAATTATCAAGACTTTCGGCAGCACTAATTATTTTTCTTTGATTGATATCTAAAATTACGAAAGAACTTTCCAATGTAACTAATCTATTTCCCTCTTCGTCGTCAATCCAAAAATTACGATACAAGAAAAATTTATTATAACTTTCTGCTTGAGTAGAGACTACTAGCTTTTGATCCTTTTGGGGCATCTTTATAATATCCATATGATACTGGACAACAACCCATCCAAAGCCTTTTTCAACCATATCATCGCTACCTGCATTTCCTGCATGCAACTGATGCTCAGACGCTAATATCATCGTATCAATCAGTGATGAAATTTTCATATTACCTGCAAAATCAAATGCATAAAATGGTGGTACTATCTCTTCTGTATATACTACTTCGGTCATTTTATTCTCCAATCTCATGGAACAAGTTATAAACAAATTGTTTTTTTAGATTATTCTGATTAGCTACTTGTTTGATTGCTTGATTAGGCTTCAAACCATCATCGATAAGCTCTTGAACATCTTTAATAAGCGCATCGTTAGGTTTTTCTTTTACTTCAACGGCTGTCTTTCCTGCGATTACGATAACATATTCACCTTTAGGTTCGTGCTCTTTATAGTATTCAGAAACTTCTTGAACACTACCTCTTAAAAAAGCTTCATGAAGCTTGGTAAGTTCACGTGCCAAAGAAACCTGCCTATTTTCTCCAAAATATTCAACAAAATCTTCTATTGTTTTCTTCACACGATATGGTGACTCATAAATAATTGTCGGTTCTATGCGTTTTTCTATTTCATTTAATAGTTCTGTACGTTCTTTACCTTTTCGTGGTAAAAACCCATAAAAATAGAAGTGCTCTGGGTTTAATCCTGAAGCTATTAGCGCCGTTATAGAAGCCGTAGCTCCTGGTAATGGTACAACTGGAATATCATTTTCAACAGCTGCCTTTACTAATTCTTTTCCCGGATCGCTAATTGACGGAGTTCCCGCATCACTTACTTGTGCAATTTTAATTCCAGTTTGCATTTTTTCAATGAGTTCTGGAATTCTTTGTGCGGTATTATGCTCGTGAAAACTAATTAGATCAGTTTCTATTTCAAAATGATTTAATAATTTTTTAGTATTTCTAGTATCTTCTGCAGCAATTAAATTAACTTCATTCAAAGTATTCACTGCTCTATAGGTCATATCTTCCAAATTACCAATAGGTGTTGGAACCAAAAAAAGACAGCCTATAGAATTATCAACAAAACTTTTTTGTTCTTCCAATCTATAAGCTCCCTTTATTCATTAATATTCTTAGGTTGTCCACCATAGATAACACCATAGCAAAAAACACACTCTTCACTTTGATCACGATGTGAGCCATAAAACTGTTGGCACACATGAAATCCTTGCTGATATAATTTTTCCAAATTTTTTCGAGAAGTTGATAACGTTTTTTTATCAACTTTCTTTTCATCTAAACCTGAATTAATCAAATGAGAACGAAGATTTTTATTCTCAAGTTTTAATTCTTCCTTTTCTTCTAAATCAATAGATAATCTTTCTTTTAAAGAAGCAATTCTTTTAGTTAGGTCATCTAGCTCATTAGAAATGGTTTCAAATTCATCATATAGATCATTTTGAGCCATCTTCTCACCTGCTATTCTAATAATTTTAAAGTTAAATCTTCCATAGCAGCTTGAAATGCTACATTACTTTGCCATTTTTCTTTTGCCATGAATAAAAACTCTGAGTCTCTAACAATATCATCAATATTAATCGATTCTAAATAATCCTGATTTGTTAAGACACTATTTTTAAAATTGAACCTTATAGAAAGTATATCGCTAAAGATTTGATTTAAAACATCAAATACAAATTCTTGTTCATTTTTATTATTTATTAAAGGCATAATATCTTTTTGAACACTAATAAAGGCAGTCAAATCTTTAGAGTTTAACTGCTTTAGGTAATTAATAATTGCTGTCAAAAGCTTCTGACAATCTTCAGGTTCAATATTAGATAACGTATTAATATCTACAAAAGACAACAACTTTTCAGCAAGTTGTTCATTGTATCCCATCTCAACTAGATATGTAAGTTCTGAATTACTTGATTCATTGGAGAGATGAAAAATCTGAACTCTAGAAATAATTGTTGGAAGTAGTTGGTTAGCATTCTGCGCCAACAGTATGACGACCAAGCTACCTTCTGGTTCCTCAATAGTCTTTAAAAGTTTATTGCTAGCTGCATTAGTAAGTTTTTGTGCTTCTTCTATAATTAAAAATTTATAAGCACCTTGAGTAGAACTCATGTTAGCTTCTCTTTTAAAAAATTGAACATCATCTACACCAATACTTTGTTTATCAGTTGATAATACAAGTACATCTGGATTATCCATTTCAGCAATAGCTACACACCTATCACAAGTTTGATCTGGCAAACCATCAGTACAATTAGGACAAAACTGACTTTGGGCAATCCAGATAGCCATATTTTTTCTAACGGCTGATGACGCTTGATCAATCAAATACGCATGTGAAAGCATATTAGTATTGATGATATTTTGAAATTCTTCAACAAGCTTAGGTTGCTCTTCGGTAATTGTTGTCATTAGAATCTCACAAATTTATCTACTGGTAATACAAAGCATGTTGCTCCACCGACTTGTACTTCCACTGAACTATTAATAGCATCTTCTGGAAGAATAAATGATGAGGTAACAAATTGTGTTCTTGTGTGACAGTTATCTCTGATAACGTCCAAAGCAGGCTCAACTTGATCTTCTTCAACACCAATGATGAATGTTGTATTTCCTGATCTTAAAAAGTTTCCTGTAGTATTTAATTTAGTTGATCGAAAGCCTCCATCAACTAGGCCTTTTTGAAGATCTTGGCTATCTTTATCTTGAACAATTGCTAAAATAACTTTCATAATTCTATCCTCCTAAATTAAATTCACTTGGAAATCTATCAGTAATAACTTTTAAAGTATCAGCAACAACTTTATCTAGTGATTGGGTAGCATCGATTTTTTTGATTCTTTCGGGATTATTCTTAAGTAATTCTAGATAAGCTTCATGAACTCTTTCATGGAAAGGCAGCTTTTCTTGTTCTAATCTATCCATTTGTTCTTGGTGATCTTTTTTTATTCTAGAAAGTCCTATCTCAGGTGAAATATCAAAATATATCGTTAAATCTGGTAGTTGTCCATCAATTGCAAAATCATTGATTTCAGCAACTTCTTTGGTACCTATCATTCTTCCAGCTCCCTGATATGCAATAGAGCTATCAACGAATCGATCACTAAGCATAATCTTATTTTGCTCAATCGCAGGTAAGATTACATCTACCAAATGCTGTCTTCTAGATGCAGCATACAATAATGCCTCAGTTCTAGCATCCATCTGCTCATCATGAATTGTTAAAATAATCTCTCGAATTTTTTCGGCAATTTCACTACCACCGGGTTCACGAGATAATACAATTTCTTGATCAGTCTTGGATTTTAATAATGGTAATAAATTATTTAATGCTGTGGTCTTTCCCGCTCCATCTGGACCTTCGAAAGAAATAAAAATACCTGTCATTTCTAATACCTCTTAAGTTAATAGTTTATATTTTAAAGGAAAACGGTACAAAAAAACACCTATTTGTTTTTTATAAATAGGCGTTTTCTTTTTTACCAATGTTTATCGTATTGATTAGGTTGTTGAAAGAAAGTATCTGAATCACCATAAATAATATTTGATGTCTCTTTTGCCTTAGCATTTCTACGACGCGCTTCCAAATATAAATATTGGTGTTTCATTTTATCTAAACGATACTTTAGCATTGACTCTTGACTCAACTCAATTGAGGCATCATTGATACGTTTTTGATATGAAATTTGATTTTGTAACTGATGAATATAATCCAACAATCTATCATTTTCCAATTTATGAACATTCAATTTTCGTCCAAACATTATAACTCCCTACGACCTAAAACAGCACTTTTTAGTGTCATTTCATCAGCATATTCAATATCAGACCCAACAGATAATCCGTGAGCTAATCTTGTTACTTTTATTCCTGAAGGTTTAACTAATTTAGCTAAATATTGAGCTGTTGACTCACCTTCTGGAGTAGCATTAGTTGCAATAATAAGTTCTTTCACTTCACTATGTTCTCTTAAACGATTGATCAATAACTTAATATTAAGGTCGTCTGGACCAATTCCATCCACGGGAGACATAACACCACCTAATACATGGTACAAACCGTTATACGTATTCATATCATCGATAGCAATAATATCTTTCACTTGTTCTACTACCAAAATAGTATTCTGATCTCTAGTAGCATCCTGACAAATCTCACATGTATCTTCAGTAGTGATATTTCCACAAATACTGCAACTGTGAATATTTGTCTTCGCAGAAACCAAGTTATCAGCAAATTCTTTTACTGAAGTTTCAGTCATTCCTAACGTATAAAAAGCCATACGTGTAGCGGTTTTTATTCCAATACCTGGTAATAAACTATAACTTTCAATTAATTTATTAATGGGTTCTGGATATTTCATTAGAATAAACCGTTAGTATATTGTCCTAGTGCAGATTCTTGTTCCTTAAGCGCTTTGTTAATAGCATTTCCAACAGCATCAACAATCATATCTTGTAATAGATCTGGATCTTCTGGATCGATTATCTTTGGATCAATTTTTAGATCAAGAAGTTTGTGTTCACCATTCACTTTGGCAACTACAAGATCTTGAGATGATGAACCTGTGTATTCAGCATTTTTCATCTGTTCTTGAGCATCCATCATTTGTTTTTGCATTTTTTGTGCTTGTTTCATCATGTTGGCCATGTTTCCCATGCCACCCATATTAGGCATTTTTGCCATAGTTATATCCTCCTAGTCATCACTAACTTCAACTATTCCATCTCCAAAAAGATTCAAAGCTTCATCGACAACAGTATCAGTTGTGTTTGTTTCGTCTACCTTAGATTTTACATTTTTACCACTAGATAAATCAATATTATTTTTAATATATTCTTCACGAATAGTTGGCCAATCATCTCTTGGCACTAAAACAATTTCCAAATCTTTTTTTAGTAGCTTGGCAACATTGTCGCTTAATGATGCCATTAACTCATCATCCTCTCGAACTTGTTCATACCACATAGCATAGTCAAACTGCACAACCACACCTGATTTTGAAGCTGCAACAGGTTCTGAAACTTGCATCATTGCTTTTTTAGAAGGTGCCAACATTGTAAGTAGATCAACCCATATTTCTTTAATTTCTGTTAGATCTTCCTTACTTGCGTCACCTAATATTTTATACATTGCGGTTCTATTAAGTGCATTGCGTTTTGATTTTGGTTTGGATGTAACAGTTTTAACAGTTTTTACTGGTTGAATATTGGAGTTATTGGAAATTTCGCTTAATTGTTTTTCTAGTTTTGATACTTGATTAATCAAAGATTCAATTTCTTTATTATCAACTGGTTCACTAGATACTTTTTGTGGTTCTTCTAAATGTGGTTTAGATATTTTTACTGTCAAAATCTCCATATAAATATCAGTTTGATTGGAATTTTTGAGATTCTTTTGTGTTTGACTGACTTGATCAACTATATAAAATAGCTGATTATTATCAAACTTGTTATTTAAAGGTTCTAATTCATTTTCAAGTGAATTTGAAGATATTCCCTCTAAATCTGTGTTGGAATTCTTTAAAATCATATTACGACATACTTTAATAATCATTTCAGTAAATCGTAATGGCGATCTACCACTCTCTAGAATAGAGTACATAGATTTCAGTGCTTGTGATGTATCTGCATTTGCAATAGATTCCATATATGTAAATATTTGTTCATTACTCAAGGCTCCAGTGACTTCTTGAGCATTACTCAATGTTACTTTGTCATCGCCAAGCGATAATGCTTGATCCAAAATACTCAATGCATCACGCATTCCACCTTCTGCAGCTTCTGAAATAATTTCTAAGGCTTGAGAATCGTAATCTATATTTTTGTCATCTAATATAAATTTCATTCGTTCTAAAATTGAACGATTAGAGATTCTTCTGAACTCAAAATTTTGAGTTCTAGACATAATAGTTGCTGGTATTTTCTGTGGTTCAGTTGTTGCCAGAATAAATATTACGTTTGCAGGTGGTTCTTCCAATGTTTTCAATAATGCATTGAAAGCTCCTTGAGATAACATATGTACCTCATCAATAATATAAACTTTGAACTTTGCTTCTGTAGGAGCATATTTTACCTTGTCTCGGATATCTCTAATTTCTTCGACACCATTATTAGAAGCAGCATCAATTTCGATAACATCATTTAATCTATTTTCGTTTGCTTCCAAACAAATTTGACATTCATTACAAGGTTCGCCATCTTTTGGATTCAAACAGTTAACAGCTTTTGCCAAAATCTTGGCACAGGAAGTTTTTCCAGTTCCTCTAGGTCCACTGAATAAATATGCGTGACTGGTCATATTATTAGCTACTGCATTTTTTAATGTCTGTGTTATAACATCTTGTCCGATAACATCAGAAAATACCTGTGGACGCCAAACACGATAAAGAGCTTGATATGACATTTTGTATCCTCTTTTTTTGTATAATAGTTAAATTTTACCACAAAAAAACTCCTAATCTAAAAGATTAGGAGTGTTAATATTCATAAACAAAGAGCACATGGTTCCACTTACTTAGTGCTGCTTTCTTCCGAATCTGACACGATTCATAAGAGAGCCATTGCCCCAAGGCCTTGCGGCAACTTATATAATACTATACTACATTCTATATTGCTACTTTTTAGAGCGTATATTTTTAAAAAAGTTTCTCAACAAATCTGCACACTCATCTTCAAGAACACCAGAAGTATATTCAGCATGATGATTATACTTTGGCTCAGCTAATAAATTATTGATTGTTCCTACTGATCCAGCTTTAGGATCACTTGCACCAAAAACTACATTTGGAATTCTACTATTAATTATAGCTCCAGCACACATTGGACAAGGTTCAAGTGTCACGTACAGAGTTGTATTTTCTAATCGCCAGTTTTTCTTTAACCTACAAGCGTTCTCTATCGCAATTAGTTCTGCATGTTTGAGTGCATTTTGAGTTTCTTCTCTTTCGTTGTACCCAGTAGAAATAATCTCTTTACTGTTATTATCTATAATCACACAGCCGATAGGAACTTCTAACTTATCTTTTGCTTTATTTGCCTCATCAATTGCCAATTTCATGAACTGGATATTTTCTAATTCTGAAAACATGATCTATCTCACACTCCTAAGAATGTAGTATCCCTTATCCTTCTTGACAATCTCAACATTTCCATATGTTTCTTTCATCAACTTTTTAGCGGAAGGAGCACCTTGCTTCTTTTGAATAACTATGTACAAATGACCATTTTCTAAAAGATGATCTTTTGCACCAGAAATAATTTCAGAGACTATATTTTTCCCAGCTCTAATGGGTGGATTGGAAACCACAACAGCATAACTGCCAGTTATAGCATCATAGACACTAGATTCAATTATTTCTATGTTGTTCACTTGGTTATCGTCTGCATTCTTCTGAGCAAGCTCCATAGCCCTTAGATTGACATCTGACATGACTACTTTACGCTTAGTCTGATCTTTTGCCAAAGCTAACCCAATAGGTCCATAGCCACAACCTACATCCAAGATAGCTCCATCTGGCACTTCAGTAAAATCTACAGAATCTATCAATACTCTGGAACCATAATCAACTGTTTGTCGAGAGAATACACCACTATCAGAAGTGAACTTGAAACTATTGCCTCTCAAATCAAAACTAAATTCTTTATATTCATGCTCTAAATTGCTATTTTCAAAATATTGATTTGACATCTTGATCTCCCTTAAATAAGTCCTTTAATTATAACATTTAGGCAAAAAAAAAATCCTCTAAAAGAGGATTTTAAAAGGTAATTATTTAAGTGTTACAGTTGCGCCAACTTCTTCAAGCTTAGCTTTCATTTCGTCAGCAGCATCTTTAGCAACGCCTTCTTGGATTACACTAGGTGCACCATCAACAAGGTCTTTAGCGTCTTTTAGACCAAGACCTGTGATTCCACGAACTTCTTTGATAACCTTAACTTTTTCGCCACCTACTTCAGTAAGTTCAACATCAAATTCGTCCTTGTCTGCACCTGCATCAGCAGCAGCAGCACCTGCAGCAACTGGAGCAGCAGCAGTAACGTCAAATTCTTCTTCGATAGCCTTAACTAGATCGTTAAGTTCAAGGATTGTAGCTGTTTTTAAATCTTCGATAATTTTGTTTGTATCTAAAGCCATTATTTTGTCCTCCAAAATATTTAAAGTTTATTTTTTATAATTTTTGTTAATTAAGCAGCTGGTTCGTCGCCTTTTTCTGCAACGGCTTTAACAACCATAGCAAAGTCGCGAACTGGAGCTTGTAGTACAGATGCAAGCATAGACAATAGACCATCTTTGCTTGGTAGTGTTGCAAGAGCTTGAATTTCGTCAAGACCAGCAACTTTACCTTCGATAAGTCCACCCTTGATTTCAAGAGCTTCAACATCGTTGGCATACTTAGCAGATACTTTAGCTGGTGCAACTGCATCTTCTGAAGAAAATGCAATGGCTGTAGGTCCAACAAAGTGTTCTGAAAGACCTTCAATACCAGCTTTTTCAGCTGCTCTTATAAGAATAGTATTCTTTACAACAAGCATTGAAGAATCTGATTCGCGCAATTCAGCACGCATGTTAGTTACTTCTTCTACAGTAAGTCCAAGATAATCAACAATAATTAGTGATTTTGAACTTTTTAAGATTTCTGCAACTTCTTCAACTTGAGCTTGTTTCTTAGAAAGATTTGCTTCATTCATATTCAATTTTACCTCCATTATTATTTAGTCAATTCTACATTAAATGGGCGGAAAAAATAAAATCTCTGTGCCCAAAGACACAGAGATTAACTAACAATCTTCTGGCCTCGGCAGGATATTAAGACATAAGTCACCTGAGTCTTAGGTAGAAATTAACTATATAAATTTAACATTTTTGAAACTGTCCGTCAATTAGAAGTTTAATTTTAGACCAGGTCCAAATGTTGATGTCATTGATACACTTTCAATATATGTACCCTTCAATGAAGCTGGACGTGCTTTAAGCACTGCTTCATAGATAGCTGTGTAGTTTTCTGCTAGTTTAGCAGAATCAAATGAAATCTTACCAATAGGTGCATGGATTAATCCATTAGGATCTACACGGTAAGCAACTTGTCCAGCTTTGATGTCGTTAACAGCTTTTGTAACGTCCATTGTAACTGTACCAGTCTTAGGGTTAGGCATTAGTCCTTTAGGTCCAAGAACACGTCCTAAAGCACCAACTTTGGCCATCATTGGTGGTGTTGCAACAGCAACATCAAAGTCTAGCCAACCATCTTTGATTCTGTCAACAAGATCGTCAGAACCAACAACATCAGCACCAGCTGCTTCTGCAGCCTTAGCTTGATCACCTTCAGCAAAAACAACAACACGAGAAGTTTTACCAGTACCATTTGGTAGTACGATAGCTCCACGAATTTGTTGGTCTGCTTGTTTTGGATCTACATCCAAGTTAATAGCAACTTCGACTGTTGCGTCGAATTTTGCGTAATCTACTTTTTTAAGTAAGTCAATTGCTTCAACAGTATCATAAGTTTTTGCCTTATCTACTTGTTTAAGCGCTTCATTATATTTTTTTCCATGCTTAGCCATGCTAAGTTCCTCCTTGCGTAGTGGTCCATTGGGTTTTACCCCTCCCACTTGTTAAGAATGCTTTCACATACTTTGTATCTGCGATTGTTTAAAGTCTAGCCTTCGACTTCGAAGCCCATACTTCTTGCAGTACCAGCGACCATACTCATAGCAGCTTCAACGCTACCTGCGTTTAGGTCTTTCATTTTGGTTTCGGCAATTTCGCGAACTTGGTCAGAAGTTACAGTAGCAACTTTCTTTGTGTTAGGTTCACCTGAACCACTTTGTACGCCAGCAGCTTTCTTCAATAGAACTGCAGCTGGTGGTGTCTTAGTAATGAAGTCAAATGAACGATCTTCATATACTGAGATAACAACTGGAATTAACATTCCGTTTTGGTCTTGTGTACGTGCGTTGAAATCTTTTGTGAATTCAACAATATTAATACCAGCTTGACCTAGAGCTGGACCTACTGGTGGAGCTGGAGTAGCTTGTCCTGCAGGAATTTGTAATTTAACAACGTTAGCAACTTTTTTAGCCACGGTGCATACCTCCTTATTCCGTGATGTGGTTCCGATGAGGATAGAAATTTCCTCTCCCACATGTACAAAAAACATACCTGATAAGTTTATCATGGTATGTTTTTATTATCAATGCTATTTATTATTTTTCTACTGAATCAAAATCAACTTCAGCACTAGTCATACGTCCAAACATATCAACGTCAACTTTTAACTTGCTGTGTTCTTGATCAACTTCTGTGATTTTACCAGACATGTTAGCGAATGCACCGTCTTTAATTGTGACAGTTTCGCCTTCTTCAAAGTCAGTGTTAGCTACTTTGTTTACGCCTAAGTCATTTAGAATGTGATCTACTTCTTCTGGAAGTAGTGGTGCTGGTTTACTACCTGATCCGTGACTACCAACAAATCCAGTAACACCCGGTGTATTACGAACAACGAACCATGATTCATCTGACATAACCATTTCAACTAAAACATAACCGGGAAATGTTTTTTTCATTTCTGTTTTTGTTTTACCATTTTTTACTTCTGTCTCTTCCTCTTCAGGAACTGCTGTACGGAAGATGTAATCTTCCATACCCATTGATTGAGCACGAGACTCTAGATTTTCTTTAACTTTGTTTTCATATCCTGAATATGTATGAAGAACATACCAGTTTTTTGAAGCTGCATCTGACATAACTTTCCTCCGAAAAAATCAAAATAAAAAAAACTTCGAATATATTCGAAGTTTTCTCGCTTGTTCTTTATAATAGCAAATTTTGCTAATCTTTTCAATTGTAATTATTTACCCATAATTAGGTGTTGAAGTACAAACAATAGTATCCAATCGATAATTGCAAAGAAAATTCCATACATAACAGATGTTGCGATAACTGTTGTTGTATCTCTTCTATTTTCTTTGTATGTTGGCCAAACAACCAACTTCATTTCATCTATTACACTTCCAAAAAACTTAAATAATCTCATGTGATCCTCCACTATCGTGTTTCTTTATGCAAAGTGTGCTTTCCACAATGTTTGCAAAACTTTTTAACTTCTAGCCTAGCAGTTCTATCCTTATTCTCAGTAATGGAATAATTTCTAGAGCCGCAGATGCTACATGCTAAAGCTACTTTTCTAAGTGACATCTTACTCTCCTGTATAGAACTGAAATATATCTTTTATATTGTAATTCGAATCGGCAAAAAAGTCTATCACAATCTTTATTATTTGTTATCAAATATCATATTTTTCAATTTGATTTGGCATCTATTTATTGCTCGGTGCATCTGATCTTCTGTGCAACGTGCCTTTTTGCAAGCATCTTCAAAGGCAATATCACCTAGAAGATAGTTGAATGAGATCAATTCTACATCACTTAATTTTTCTAATGCTTTTTCAAACTGAGGTGTAAATCCTCTGGATTCTTCATGCGATACTCTGATAACTGGTGACGGAATATTATCTTCTGTCAGCATATCGTAAGATGATGTACCTTGATTAGCCACTCTCTTGTTAGCATTTTCTTTACGAATCATATCAATAATATGGTGCTTAAATTTCAATTTGAAGAAACTACCGAATTTAGAACCATTGTCACCGTTGAAACTAATACATGTCTGATGACAAACTATAAAGGCCTCTTGGTACCAATCATCTTTATCAAAACCATTAATATTATAACTTTGATACAAACTCTCGATCATTGGTTTGTATTTGCAAACCAGTTTTTCTAATGAACCCGAACAATTCCATTTTTTAACTGAATCTATTAAACATAATTCTTCTGTATTCATAAAAGTCCTTCTCTTTTATGAACAACTTATCTAAATTCAATTTATCATAATGAAATTATTATCCCTATCAAAAATCGTATATATAAAAAGATAGATACTATTTTATAGTATCTATCTTTTTAAACAGTTTTATGAATTACGCGAGGCAAACGCTTGATACAACAATACTCCTGTTGCTACTGAGGCATTCAAACTTTGAACATGTCCTACCATTGGAATACTCAAGGTCTGATCTACCTGTTTCAAAACAAGTGGAGAAATACCCTTACCCTCGTTACCAATGATCAAAGCAATGCCACCCTTTGCATTCCATTGACGGTAATTATCGCCTTCCATGGCTGTACCAAAAATCCAAATATTTTTCTTTTTCAAATCATTTATTGTGTTGACTAGATTAGTCACTCTGACTACCGGAACATGCTCAATAGCTCCTGTTGAGGTTTTTGCTACGACAGATGTTAAACCTGAAGAGCGATGTTTAGGAATGATTACCCCATGGACACCAACCGCATCAGCTGTACGCAAGATTGATCCTAAATTATGAGGATCTTCTATCTTATCTAGTATCAAAATAAATGGATCTTCATTTTTAGATTCAGCTATTTTGAATATATCATCTAATTCTGCATATTCATACGCCGCAACATAGGCAGCAATTCCTTGATGAATACCATTATCAGTAATCATATCCAACTTGTTTTTAGGAACTTCTTGGACAATTAATTTACTTCTTTTGGCAAGTGCCTTAACTTCATTGATATTGTCACTAGAGAGATCCTTTTGAACCAATACTTTGTTTACACGTTGACTTGCTGTAGCTGCTTTTAATAATTCTACAACCGCATGATGTCCGAATATTAATTCTGTTTCATTGGGTTCGTTATTGTTCATCTGTTTCCCCTCCTTCAACTTTTTTTATACACCAGTTTGTTAATTCTTTAATACGATCTTTTTGTTCAGTAACATCCAAATACCCATAGACAGCTTCAAAGCCCGTTGACATATGATAAGTTACTACACTTGTGTTTTTTGCTTTTGTATATTTTTTAGAATTGCGACCATTTTTATAAACACGCTCTTCTTCCTCGGTTAAAATACCTTCTTCTAACATCAAGTTTATCAATGATGCTTGAGCTTTAGCCGAAACAAAATGAGTAGCTTTCCTCTGCAAATCATTTACTTTTACAAAATTTTGACTAATTAGATACTCTCTAATTAAAACTTCGTAAACCGCGTCACCAAGGTATGCAAGAGTTACGCCATTTAACTGTTTAACATTAACCATCTATTCTCCACCGAGTTCCTTGTGGTGTATCTTCAAGAATTACACCCATATCCTTTAGTTTGTCTCGTAATAAATCACTTGTTGCAAAATCTTTATTTGCACGCGCTTCATCTCTTTGATCTACCATTGTCTGAATATCATCTGACAAGGATTCTTCAGAATTTAACTTGATTCCAAAAATATTCATCATTTCTTGCATTAAATTCATTAAGTTTTCAATATCTGTTTTAGAAACTTCTGAGCCATCAATATAATTATTTGAAATGGATACTAAGTCAAATATTGCCGTCAGAGCATTTTGAACATTAAAATCATCATTCATGGATTCCACGAATTTTGTTTTTACATCAAATAATTGTTGATCCAATTTTGCAGCAATTTCTTGAGATTTATCTAATCTAAACTTCAAATTGCTGTATGAAGTCTTGATTTTATCCAAATTATCACTTGCTTTTTCCAAGTTTGCTTTGGAATATTCTACTGGACGGCGATAATGTGTAGATGATAAGAAGAATCTCAAAACTTGTGGATCCATCTCTTGAACAAGATCATGAACAGTTACAAAGTTTCCTAATGACTTACTCATTTTTTCGTTATTTTCAACCGTCACAAAACCATTGTGTAGCCAATAATTAACGAATTTTTGTCCTGTTAATGCCTCACTTTGAGCAATTTCATTCTCATGATGTGGAAACTCTAGATCTTGTCCACCACCATGAATATCAAATGTTTTACCGAGATATTTAGTAGACATTACTGAACATTCGATATGCCAACCTGGTCTACCATTTCCCCATGGAGATTCCCAACTGACTTCTCCATCTTTGGCACTTTTCCAAAGAGCAAAATCGATAGGATCTTCCTTCTTAGAAAATTCATCAGAAGAAATATGATCACTGGCACCTTGTTCTAATTCATCAATATTTTGATCAGAAAGCTGACCATAATTACTAAATTTTCTAGCACGATAAAAAACATCCCCATCAGAAACATAGGCGTATTCTTTTTCAATCAATCCTTCAATGAATGAAATAATATCTCCAATGTGCTCTGTCGCGCGTGGGTTCATAGTGGCATGATCAACATTTATTGCGTCAATATCTTCATAAAAGGCCTTGATGTATTTATCAGATAATTCTTGTGTAGTTATACCTTCAGAATTAGCAGCATTAATAATTTTGTCATCAACATCTGTAAAATTAGATACAAAGTTTACATCATAACCAATGTGTTCTAGATATTTTCTGATTGTATCAAAAGAAACTATCGAACGAGCATTTCCAATATGAATATAATTGTAAACTGTTGGTCCACAGACATACATACTGATTTTATTTTCTTCAATACTATGAAATTCTTCTTTTTCACGAGTTAGCGTATTATACATTTTTAGCATATCTTTTACCTATAAAAAAAGGTTTGAGGCAATTACCTCGAACCTTTTTCCTATTTCATTTGTTCAAGAGTCTTTTTAATATTCTTGAGTACTTGTTCTTTTCCAAATAATTCAATTGTTTCTCCAATAGCTGGACCATGCATTGTACGTGTAGCAGCTATTCTGGCAGGCATAAATAACTTACGTCCCTTAACACCAACATCTTCTTTAACAGAATTGATAGCTTTCATGATTTGAGTAGCAGTAAATCGATCTAACTCTTCTAACTTCTTAGCTAAATCTTCAATCACAGCTTTAGCATCATCATTTTGTAATTCAGCTTGTTCATCATCTGTTAATTGTTCTGGTTGTTCAAAGAAGATATCGGAAAGTTCAACAATCTCTTGTGTGTAAGACATTTGAGGCATGTATAGCTCAACCATATGTCTAATCCATTGAATTGTTTCATTTGAAGGATTTTTTTCAACACGTCCAGCTTCAATAAGGTTTATTAAAACCAAATCAGTAATTTCACTTACGTCAGCAGTTTTAACGTATTGATTATTTACCCATTCTAATTTCTTTTGATCGAATTTAGCAGGTGATTTACTCAAACGTTTTTCATCAAATATTTTAATGAATTGTTTCTTATTGAAAATTTCTTCCTCACCTACTGGTGACCAGCCTAGCAATGTAATGAAGTTGAACATTGCTTCTGGTAAGTAGCCCAATGAACGATATTGTTCAATAAATTGAAGTATTGACTCATCACGTTTACTTAATTTTTTACCTGTTTCTGTGTTGATGATAAGTGTCATGTGTCCAAACTGAGGAGCTTCCCAACCTAGAGCTTCATAAATCATCAATTGTTTTGGAGTGTTGGCTACGTGATCATCACCACGAAGAACGTGACTGATTTCCATCAGATGATCATCAATTACTACCGCAAAATTATATGTTGGCATACCGTCACGTTTTTGGATAACCCAATCTCCTCCGATAGTATCACCATCGATTGAAACCTCACCTTTTACGATGTCATCCCATACGTATGTCTTGCCTTCTGGTATGTGAATTCTTACTACAGGTTTGATGCCTGCTTCCTTAGCAGCAGCAATTTTAGAAGCTTTTTCATCTTCAGACATTCCTGCAAATTCATATTCATAATGTGGCATTTCTCCGCGAGATTCTTGATCTTCACGCATTTGAGCTAATTCTTCTTCAGATAGATATGATTCGTATGCTAGACCCTTGTCTAACAACTCTTGAATATATTTCTGGTAGATATCTTTTCTTTCTGATTGACGGTAGGGACCAAAGTCACCACCCTTATCTGGACCTTCATCCCAATCAACGCCAAGCCACTTTAGATTATCTAGTTGACTCTCTTCTCCACCCTCTACATTACGCTTTGTATCTGTATCTTCGATACGAATAACAAATGTTCCTTTTAGGTGTCTTGCAAACAAGTAGTTAAAAATAGCAGTTCTAGCATTTCCAATATGTAAATGTCCTGTAGGACTTGGAGCATATCTTACTCGAACTTTATTATCTGAATTTGATGCCATTATATTTACCCCTTAATATCTTAAATTACAAACAATTACTGTAAATTATACTATTAATCATTAAATTTTATAGGATTAACCGAAAATTTTATTCATCGCATCCGATATTGTATCAACACCTATAACTTGAATACTATTTTCCGAAGTCCATTTACCAATATTATTTTTTGGTACAAATATTCTCTTAAAGCCCAATTTTTCAGCTTCTTGAACTCGTTGTTGAATACGATCTACTCGGCGAATCTCTCCAGTTAAACCAACTTCACCAACAAAACAATCGTCTGGCTTAATTCCTTGATTCTTGTAGCTGGAAGCAATAGACATAGCCAATGCCAAATCAATTGCTGGTTCGTCCAATCTCACACCACCGGTTGATTTTAGATATGCATCTTGATTTTGAAGCATCAAGTTTCCACGTTTTTCCAGAACTGCCATAATAACGGATACTCGATTATGATCTAATCCTGTAGCAGTTCGTTTAGCATTTCCAAAAATAGTTGGAGCAATCAAGGATTGAACTTCAACCAAAATCGGTCTAGTACCTTCCATAGAAACAACAACCGCTGAACCATTAGAATCTTTCAATCGTTCTTCTAAAAATATCTCTGAAGGATTAGATACTTCCTCTAAACCTTCATTTTGCATTTCAAAAATACCTATTTCATTTGTCGAACCAAAACGATTTTTGACTGATCTAAGTATTCTGTAACTGTGGTGTGTGTCACCTTCAAAATACAAAACAGTATCAACCATATGCTCTAATACTTTAGGACCAGCGATAGCTCCACCTTTGGTAACGTGACCTACAACAAAAACTGTAATATTTTGTTGTTTAGCAATATTCATCAATTCTGCGGTAACTTCACGAATTTGTGACACTGATCCAACAGCTGATGATATTTCTGGTTCGTCCATAGTTTGAACTGAATCAATGATTAGATAATTGGGCTTGATTTCTTCTATTGTATTTCTAATGTAACTC
The DNA here is from genome assembly GCF_002762335.1 of Companilactobacillus metriopterae. Classification (NCBI taxonomy): domain Bacteria; kingdom Bacillati; phylum Bacillota; class Bacilli; order Lactobacillales; family Lactobacillaceae; genus Companilactobacillus; species Companilactobacillus metriopterae. The sequence goes on from NZ_CP024610.1 coordinate 1,401,344, forward strand.
ATGTCAGTTTGAGGATAGATGTATAATTCATCGCCTTCGATACCTAATCTTGTAGCACGCATCTTAATTTGTGATGCACTTTCCTCACCAGATACGTATAATACTTTGCCACCAGTCTTTTGAAGCTGTCCAGATACCTGCATGAGTAGTGTTGATTTTCCAATACCTGGATCTCCACCGATCAATACCAATGAACCTTGAACCACTCCACCACCTAGAACACGATTAAGCTCAGAGAGCTGTGTCTGTACTCTTGGTTCTTCTTCAAAACTGACATCATGTAGCTTGACAGCTTTTACTGATGTGTCACTTGTTCTTCTACTAGGAGTAGCACTAGAATCTACCGGTCTTTCGACCTCTTCAATCATTTGATTCCAAGCTCCACAATTAGGACATCTTCCCAAATACTTTGGAGAAACATATCCACAACTTTGACAAACAAATTTATTTTTTGCTTTTGCCATTCATTGATCCTTTCTAATTTAAACCGGATGAACCAAAACCACCAGTTCTATCGTCTCCATCATTTAAATCGTTATCTGTTTTTAAATACTTAATAAAAATACCTTGAGCAATACGTTCACCCTTTTTGATTGTTACATCTTTGGGGAAAAAGTTAATCAATTGTACAAAAATTTCGCCCTCATTGGATTCATTATTATAATAATCTGAATCAATCACACCAATACCATTTGGCAAGGATAGTCCTCTTTTTAAAGGATTACTTGAGCGACAAGCTAGAATCAAAACTTCGTCTTCTTGCATATAAGATTTTAGTCCCGTGGGTACTAATACTGGTTTGATCGATTTTGCCAAATTATCTTCTTGAATTTCCTTTTTGTTTAAAAGAAGTTTGATGACGTTGAACACACCATTTTTCCAAATAGAAGGAACTACCGTATCTTTAGCACACTCAATATCATAACCAGCAGCATTCTTTGTTTGGCGCTTTGGTAAATTTATATTCTGATCTTGAAACTTAGTTACAACTTCAAATCCACGTGTCTTAGACAAAGTACTCACCTCTATATTCATAATATTAAAATAATAGCATATTTAAACATTTATAAAACTATTACATCCCCTGACTTTATTCTTATAATATTGTAATATATTGATATAAATAAAATATGGAGGTATTTCATGGAATTAAAACAAGATGAACTAAGATACTTCTTTGAAGATGATGGTGAATTAATTGGTGAAATTGACTTTACATATGTCAATGATCATACAATTTCTATCAATCATACCGTTGTAGATCCAGCTTATCGTGGACAAGGATTAGCTATGCAATTATTGGATAAAGTTATTCAATTTTCTCGAGAAAATGATTTAAAAATCATTCCTATCTGTCCATTTGCTAAGAGAAAAATAAAAGAAGATCCAGAACTTCATGATGTTTTAACACCTGAATATCTTGAAAATTTGGAGAAGGAGAATTAATTATGAATCAAGATGAACTAAAGAAAGCAGTTGGTATTAAGTCAGTTGATTTCATCGAAAGTGACTCAATCGTCGGACTAGGTACTGGTTCTACTGTTTATTTCATGATTGAAGAACTAGGCCGACGTTATCAAAATGGAGAAATCAAAAATATCGTTGGTGTCTCTACTTCTTCCAGATCTTCAAAACAAGCAAAAGAACTAGGCATTCCTATGAAAGACTTGAACGATGTTGATCACATCGACGTAACTATCGACGGCGCTGATCAAATTGACAAAAACTTTCAAGGTATCAAAGGTGGCGGTGCCGCTCACTTACTAGAAAAAATGGTTGCTACTAACTCAACAAAAAACATCTGGATTGTTGATAAATCAAAGATGGCAGATGAACTTGGTAGCTTCCCTCTTCCATTGGAAGTTATCCCATTTGGCTGTGAAAAAACTTTCCAAGATCTTGATAAAGAAAAACTAAAACCAAAATTTAGATTAGATGATAATGGCAACAAAGTTTTAACTCACAATAAAAACTACATCATAGATTTATATGTCGGTTCAATTCCACATCCTCACCTATTGGCTGATTGGTTGGATAAACAAGTCGGTATCGTTGCACACGGTCTATTCCTAGACATTGTTAATACTGTAGTAGTTGGTGAAGATGACGGTCCTAAAGTAATAAATAATATTAGATAAGGAGTCTACTATGACAAAAGAAATAACAAATCAAGAATTAGCTCAATTTGAACAAAATTTTAAAGATACACCTGCATCAAGTGCAATCAACAATGCTATTGCTACAAATGGTTTGTATAACGCTAGTAGAACAATGAATTCTCAAGTGGAAATGGATCAAACATTTTCAGTAGAAATTGAGACTGGTAAAGTTGCTGACCAAAAACAATCTGGTCTATGCTGGGTCTTTGCAGCACTGAATACAATGAGACACCCACTCCAAGACAAATTCAAAATAAAAGGTTTTGAACTATCACAAGGATATATGATGTTCTGGGATAAATTAGAAAAATCCAACTACTTCCTAGAAAATGCTATCAATACAGCCGCCCTACCTACTGGAGACCGTAAAGTAGACTTCCTAATGGCTACACCTCAACAAGATGGTGGCCAATGGGATATGATCATGGCACTTGTACAAAAATATGGTGTTGTTCCTAAGAGTGTGATGCCTGACACATTCAGTCGTACACAATCTGCACAATTAAACAAAGTTCTTAACGCAAAATTACGTAAAGATGCTATCGTACTTCGTGATTTAGTTGATCAAAACAAATCAGATGACGATATTCAACGTATTAAAAATGAAATGCTTAGTGAAATTTACAAGATTCTTGTTTATTCAGTTGGTGTTCCACCTACAAAATTTGATTGGTCATATCGTGACGATGATAAAAATTTCCACAAAGAAACTCAAATTACACCAAAAGAATTCTTTAATAAATATATCGGCTGGGATTTAGAAAACTATATCTCAACAATCAATGCTCCTACAAAAGACAAACCCTACAATGAAGTTTATACAGTTGAAATGTTAGGAAATGTTGTTGGCGGTCGCGAAGTTCGCCACTTGAACCTTGAAATTGAAGACTTCAAATCACTTGCAGTTAAACAATTGCAAGCCGGCGAAGGTGTTTGGTTTGGTAGTGATGTTGGACAAAGCTCAAACTCTAAACTAGGTATTATGGATACAAAACTTTATGATCTATCTGGTTTACTAGCTACTGATCTAACACTAACTAAGGCAGAAAGATTAGATTACATCGACAGTATGATGACACACGCTATGGTTATCACAGGTGTTGATCTAGATGACAATGACAAACCTCTAAAATGGAAAGTTGAAAATTCATGGGGTGAAAAAGTTGGTTCTAAAGGATACTTTGTAATGAGTGATGAATGGTTTGACGAATTCGTTTATCAATTAGTTATCAGTAAAAAATACCTAACTGATACTCAAAAAGAAATCTTTGAAAATGGAGCAAAAAATCCTAAAGTTTTAGCTCCTTGGGATCCAATGGGGGCTTTAGCCTAATAAATATAAAAGCATTTCACTTAGTGGAATGCTTTTTTAGTAGACAATATCAAAGGAGTTCATTATGAAAATAAATCAATTTGCAACCATTCCCACTAATTTTGATCAGCAAGTAAAAGAACTAATCGATATCAGATTTATCGATGAAAATAGTTTGTCAGATAATCCTACCCAGTTATTTAGAAGACTTTTGCAAAAAACTTTTATAAATATGACTGGCAAATCTGATCTGAATGAAAAATTGTCAACATATCAAGCAAATCTAGAATCTGATTTAAAAACCTATCTAGATGAAAATTCAGAATTAGATATCAACGTTTTTTATAATGTTTCGTTGCAGTTATTAGAATTTAATCCTGATGTTGATTTTACATTTAGCAAACCACTAGAGGCTATGAAGACTATTCAACTAAAAGTTGTAGATCACCAATCACAATATTTATCTACAAATGAATTAATCAGTGCTTGGTACTGGTTACTAACTACTCACAATAAGTTTGGACAAATGTTTATTGATAAACTTGCTAGTCAGGGTTATTTCGTTCCGTTTTATAATCTAGACAACCATTTATATTTCAATGGAAAATCTATGCCAGTCTTCGATCCTAACGAAGCAATTCGTGAAGTCGTTTATGTGGAATCAAACCAAGACAGTGATCTAGACGGAAAATTAGATTTATTAAAAGTGGAAATTATTCGTCCTAAAACTAGTCAAAAAGTCCCTACCCTATATACAGCTAGCCCATATAATCAGGGAACTAACGACGAAACTGGTGATAAATTGATGCACAACGTTAATATTCCGTTGGCTCACAAAGAACCAACAGAAACCAGCTACGAAGATATTGAATATAAAGTGACAGATGCAAAATTACCAGCTCCTCGTAAAATAAATGGTCAGACTGATATAGCTACTCAAACATTTTCACGTGAAAGTTCTTATACTATGAATGATTATTTCTTAGCACGTGGATTTGCCGTTGCTTACTCTGCCGGAATTGGAACTAAGGATTCTGACGGTTTCAGAACAACAGGAGATAAAGAGGAAACTATATCAACAATTGCTACTATTGAATGGTTAGCAGGTAACCGTGTTGCTTTTACCAACCGAACAGACAATATAGCGATAGAAGCCAATTGGTCAAATCACAAAGTAGCAATGACGGGTAGATCTTATTTGGGTACCTTAGCAACTGCAGCAGCTACTACAGGTGTTGAGGGTCTAGAAACTATCATCTCTGAGGCAGCTATCTCTAGTTGGTATGATTACTATCGTGAAAATGGTTTAGTGATTGCTCCCGGAGGTTTCCCTGGTGAAGACGCTGATGTTTTAGCAGAAGAAACTTTTAGTTGCAGACTACAACCTGGTGACTTCCTTAAAATAAAAAATAATTGGAAAAAACAATTACAAAGTATCACCGATAGACAAGATCGTTTGACCGGAAACTACAATGAATTTTGGGATGCTCGTAACTATCGTAAAGATCTTAAAAATATTAAAGCTGATGTCTTCATGGTGCATGGATTAAATGACTGGAATGTTAAACCAACACAAGTTGAAAAATTATATCAAGGTTTGAACCAATTGGGAATAAAATCAAAACTTATCCTCCACCAAGGTGAACATATCTACATCAACAATTTTCAATCATTTGATTACACAGATATCATTAACCTTTGGTTGAGCCACAAACTACTAGATCAACAAAATAATGCTCAAGAAATTTTACCTCCAGTGATTATTCAAGATAACGTAAAACCTGAAACTTGGAACAAATTTGATAGCTGGGCATCAGACAAAAATGAAATCAAAAATTTCTATTTACTACCTGACAAACTATCAAATGAAAAAAGTTCAGAAGTTCTAATTTTTAATGATCAGTTGCCATCTGAAAAATTTGATTTTTATACAAAAAATATAGCAACATGGCAAAATGATTTGATAAATTCAGATAGCAATTACAATAACCGTCTAGTATTTAAAACAGATCCACTAAAAGAAGATTTGGTTATCGATGGCAACGTTAATATTTCACTTGAAGTATCTTCTAGTGAAAATGTAGGTCTTATTAGTGCACAACTGATAGACTATGGCGAAGCGCGTAGATTAAACATTACTCCGTCATTAATAGCAAAGAATAGGTTATCTGGAGCTTACAACTGGCGTGAGGACGATTTACGTGAATTTACTCTAGGAAAAACCACAAAATACAAGATGATTACTAAAGGTCACATTAATTTACAAAATCGTAAAAACTCTTTCAAAAATGATGAGCTTAACGCTGGTAAAAGATATCAAATCTCGTTACAATTGCAGCCTACTATGTATGGAATTCCTAAAGGACGACAATTAGGACTTGTTATTTATGCCACAGATTTTGGAATGACTGTTCGTGGAAATCAAGACATTACCTACAGTATCAGTCTAAATAATTCGTCAATATCTATTCCTATTCACAAGTAAATTTTCAAAAAAATAATATATTATCATTAACATTTAATTCACTGGTTACAACGTCATGTATCAAGTGTTATAATCGCAATTGAATTGTTAAAATTGGAGAATTGAAATTAATGGAAACTAATGATTTAAATTTAATTAAAAAGAGTGCTCATTCTCGTATGAGTATAGCGGGATTTTTGATTGCTTTAGGTATTGTTTATGGGGACATTGGTACTTCTCCATTATATGTAATGCATTCACTAATGCTTGGTAATGGTGGCCTTGCCCACATGTCAGACGAGTTTATTTTGGGTAGTGTGTCTTTGATTTTTTGGACAATGACTTTAGTAACTACAGTCAAATACGTTCTTATTGCCCTTCGTGCAGATAACCACGGTGAAGGTGGAATTTTTGCCTTATATACCTTAGTTAGAAAGCGTGCCAGATGGCTAATCATTCCTGCGATGATTGGTGGAGCTACTTTCTTAGCTGATGGTATGATGACACCTGCTGTTACAGTTACCGCAGCTATCGAAGGTCTTAAGGGTATCGCTATCAACAATAAGATCTTTATTCACAATCAAACACAAGTTATCATACTTACTTTGATTATTTTGTCAGTACTATTCTTTATTCAAAAGTTTGGTACTCAATTTATCGGTAAAGCTTTCGGACCTATTATGCTAGTTTGGTTCGGATTCCTCGGTATTGTCGGTATTTATAATATGATGGGTGACTTATCAATTTTGAAGGCATTTAATCCTTATTATGCATTCAAATTATTGGTTGGACCTTACAATATTCGTGGAATATTTATTTTAGGTAGTGTCTTCCTTGCTACAACAGGTGCCGAAGCTCTTTACTCAGACATGGGACATGTTGGTCGACCAAATATCTATACAAGTTGGCCTTTCGTCAAGATTTGTCTATTGCTTAGTTATCTTGGACAAGCTGTTTGGTTGATAAAAGCAAATGACAATATAGATTTGATTAACATGGGACCAGCAATGAACCCATTCTATCAATCAATACCAGAACCATTTAGATTGTTTGGAATTATCTTGTCAGCTTTTGCAGCTATTATTGCTTCTCAAGCATTGATATCAGGTTCATTTACACTTGTATCAGAAGCTACTAGACTAAAGATTTTCCCAAGACTAAAAACTTATTACCCTACTAACTTCAAGGGACAACTATACATCCCTACAGTTAACTCAATTATTTGGATAGTTTGTTTGTTCTTAGTTGTTTACTTCCAGAATTCAGAAAGAATGGCTAACGTTTACGGTCTAGAAATTACTATCACAATGTTAATGACTACGATTCTTCTACAACAGTGGTTGTTAGAAAAGATGAAATCTAGATTGCTACCAAATATTATTGTTTCATTCTTCTTCGTTCTAGAAATAATCTTCTTCATTACAAACAGTGTTAAATTCATCCATGGTGCCTATATCACAATGTTCATCGCTGCTGTACTTATTGCAGTTATGTTCATTTGGAGATTCGGTGATCATATTATGGATGACAATACTTATCGAAGTCACTTCGTTTCGCTACTTGCCTTTAAGAAGCAGCTTAACGATTTGAGACATGATGAAAGTTATCCATTGTATGCTTCTAACTTGATATACCTAACAAAAATCAAAGATGGTTACAGAATCAAAAAAGATATAATGTACTCTATTCTTGATAAGCGACCTAAGAAAGCTGGAGTATATTGGTTTGTTACAGTTAACGTTACTGATGAACCTTATACAGCAGCCTATAGTGTTGAAACATTTGGAACAGACTACATGGTCAGTGTTCAATTATATCTAGGATTTAGAGTTGACCAAAAGATCAATGTTTACTTAAGACAGATTGTTAATGACATGATGGCAAATGGTGAAATCAAACCACAACCACAACAGTACACAACAATCCCAGATCGCAAAGTTGGAGACTTCTCATTCGTTCTAATAAAAGAAGTTCTTTCTCCAGATACAAAGATCAATGCTATCAGTAAGAACATTATTCTTGCTAGATTGAAACTTCAAAAATTCATTACACCAGCTAACTGGTTTGGATTATCATACAGTGATGTAGTTGAAGAGCGTGTTCCATTGATACTAGGTAAAGTATCAAGACACAGATTGCGTCTAGTACGTAAAGACGCCGCTGCTGCTCGTGATATTCAAATTGATCAACAATTAGATGATGACGATGAAGATATTTAATTAAAGCTCATTCAGTTATATTACTGAATGAGCTTTTTTTATATAAAATTTGACAGATTATTTTATATTCTCTATATTGATTTGAAAAGGAGATAATAATGCAAAAAATATACTTTCTATGTACTGGAAACTCCTGCCGAAGCCAAATAGCTGAAGGGTATGCTCATCAATTTTTAGACAGTGATAAATTTGAAATCAGAAGTGCTGGAATCGAAAAACATGGTCTAAATCCTAAGGCAGTTCAAGTTATGAAAGAAGATGGTATCGATATTTCTCAACAAACATCTGATCTCATAGATATGGATTACTTTAATAACTCTGATTTAATAGTTACCTTGTGTGGTGATGCAAGAGATAAGTGTCCTAGAATTCCAAACGGTGTGGAAAACATGCACTGGAATTTAATTGATCCTGCAAGAGCTACAGGAACTGATGAAGAAATTCTAAATACATTCAGAGAAGTTCGTGACTCTATTAAAGAAAGTGTGCATGCACTTTCTGAAACTTATAAATAAAAAACATCCTCAAAAGTTTTCACTGTTGGGGATGTTTTTTATTTAATTTACTATCTGTTCATGAACATACTCTGCATATAATGCATGGTTAGACATCAATTCACTATGTGTTCCCTTTCCAGTAACTTCACCATTTTCTATGAAGTATATTTGATCAGCGTCAACAATGGTTGATAATCTGTGGGCAATTACAAATGTTGTTCTACCCTCCATAAGTTGCTCGAGAGCCTTTTGAACTTTCTCTTCTGACTGTGAGTCTAGACTGGCTGTTGCTTCGTCTAACATCAAAATTTTAGGATTACGTAGGAATGCTCTAGCTATAGCAATTCTTTGTTTTTGGCCACCTGACAATTTGACACCTTTTTCACCAATTTCAGTGTCCAATTGATCTGGAAATTCTTTAACAAAGTTTTCAGCATATGCTAATGACAATCCATGCCACATTTCATCCTCTGTTAATTCTTTGTCCAATCCATATTGTAGATTGTCCCTTATTGTTCCAGCAAAAACAGCACTGTCTTGAGAAACAAATCCTATTTGTGAACGCCAGTCATTTAAATCTATTTCTTCAATGTTCTGACCATCTACCAACATAGAACCTGATACAGGTTTGTAAAATCTTTCCATGAGTGAAAAGATTGTTGATTTACCGCCACCACTTGGTCCCGCAAAAGCAACAACTGTATTAGGTTTTGCCTCAAAGGAAACATTTTTTAAAATTGGTTTTGATTCATCATAATAAAAATCAATATTGTTAACTTCGATAGTTTTTCCAACAACATCTACTTTTTTATCTGTACCTGTTGGTTCAACTTCAGTTTCTAGTATTTGTTCAACACGTTCAGTTGCACCCATAGCTTTTTGAACTTGTGAGAAGAACGTTGCAAAACTAGCAACTGGGGTAATGATATTAAATAGATATAGTAAGAAAGCTACTAATGATCCACTAGTCAATGTACCAGCTTGAACTCTAACAGCTCCGTAACCTAGAATACCTACGAAAACAACTAGCATTAAAGTAGTCATAACAGGTTGCAATGCTGCTTCTACCTTGGCATCTTTTATACTCAATGAAAAAATCTTCTTAATTAATTGATTACCAGTTTTTACTTCGTGAGTTTCACCATTACTAGATTTGATCAAACGAATTTCTGATAATTTTTCACTAGCTTCAGCGTTAAATTCAGCTGTCCCTGCTTGTAATTGACGTCCTAGTTTAGACATTATACGTCCAATTGGGACCATGATAATTACAACAACAGGCACGATAGAAAACATTATGGCAGCCATTTTCCAATCCATAACGAACAAGATTATAACTGAACCAATTAGTTGAATAGCTCCTGTAATAAAGTTAGGAAATTGAGAACTCACCAAATCCTTGATAACATTGGTGTCATTTACTAGTCGGGAACTTATTTCACCAGATTTATTGTCATCATAATAGCCTACAGGCAACTTCAATAGATGGCTCCAGACATTCTCACGCAAGTTCTTTACAGCACTTTCACCTGCATACCTTAAAAAGTAACTACCAAAAGTTCCAAATCCTAGTTGTGCAGCAAATGCTACTGCAAGAACCCACAACATACTCATATCAATTTTTGCTAATTGACTAGTATCGACTAAGCCTTTAGTCAATTGTGGAACAATCAAACTGGCGATACTTGTAACCAAACTGAACAACAATCCAATTATGAATATTAATTTCTTAGGACTAGACTGATTGATTAATTTCATAAAATCTCTAAATTTTATTTTTGAAGAAGCATCTGGGCGCTCTTCAATTCCACGTCGATCCATTTATCCTATTCTCCTAAATCTAGATATTTCTATCGTCCCAAAAGTCATTTCGAAAATCTTTTCTAAAACCATGTCCTGGACCAAAATTGCCCTTGCGCATCTCTTCTCTAAATTTACGCTTGTCGTCTCGTGACATTTCATGCCAATCAAATCCGTGATGATGGGCAGTGTTATTTCTAAATTCTTGCATTCGTTGCAAGCGTTCCATAGGATTTACAAATTGATCTGATTGTTTCTTGAATTCATCATCCCAACCATTAGGAATCTTTTCAAGAATATCACTAAACTGTTGTTTCTCTTCATCAGATAATCCTTGGAAAAACATTTCAGATTCTGTTGCTTCTGCTGATAATCCTTTAGCCATTTCTTTACCTTCATCCGTTAGATAAACATGCTTAATGCGTTTATCTTCTTCAGATTCAGATCGGGTTACTAAATTGTTATCTTCCATTTTTTTAAGTAATTCTGCCAAAGAACTCGGTCTAATATCAATTATTTCAGCTAACTGACTTTGAATCAATCCATCTTCTTTACTTAAGATACTTAGGACACGATTTTGACCAGTCATAGGTGGTCGATTCATATACATGTAGGAATGACTTGCAATTCCAATAAATTCTAATTGTTTAATAATTTTATCTGTTAATTCACTCATTATTTTGCCTCCAAAATAAGAAAGTTCGGTACCTAACTTTCTTTATGTAAAAGAATTATAGTTAGGTACCAAACTATTGTCAACAGTTTATTTAATTTTTTATATTAAAACTTCTGCAACTAATATTGCTCCACCAAATACCAATACAAATACAACTACTGGCCAAACAAATCTTACCCAGTGGGAGTATTTCATATTTAGCATTTGTAACGTAGCCATAACTAGCCCTGTTGGTGCTAAGAATAGCATTGCATATTGACCGAATTGATAGGCTGATACAACTGCAAATCTTGGTACATTGGCTGTATCTGCAAGTGGGGCAAGGATTGGCATTGATAATACTGCCAAACCAGAAGACGATGGCACAATAAATCCTAAGATGAAGAATATAACCATCATCAAGATTATGAACACTGGTCCACTAACATTTGTCACCATTTGTGAGAAGAAATGAAGAATAGTGTCAGAAATCAAACCATCATTCAAAATAATATTGATTCCTCTTGCTAATCCGATAATTAGCGATACACCGACCAAACTCGAAGCACCATTAACAAAAGCATCTACTACACCTTTTTCACCAATACCGTTTTTACCAGTGGCAGTCAAAAACATGATAATAATGGCAAAAGTTAAGAATGACGATGCCATAGTTGGAAACCACCATCCTTGTGACATAACACCCCAAACCATTATAGGAAAAGTAACTACGAATAGAACTAAAATTAATTTCTTTCTAGTTGTAAATATATTCTTTTCTTTATCCTTTTCATCTGAGACTGACCACATATTGTCAAACTCTTCATGATCATCATAGGAATAAGAAAATTCTGGATTGTTTTTTACCTTCTTTGAATACCAGTGAAGATAAATAATTAAACAGATCCCAGCTACTATTAATCCAAAAATTCTAAAATTCAATCCTTGTGTGAAATTAGTTCCCGCAGCATTGGACGCAATAACTGCAGAAAACGGATTAATTGTTGAAAATGTTGTACCAACTGAACTAGCTAAGAATATTGCTCCAACTGAGACTATCGAATCATAACCCATCGCTATGAATACCGGTACCAAAATAGGATAGAAAGCCACTGCTTCCTCCTCTATTCCACATAGAGTACCTCCTAGCATCATCAAGATAGTTACTAACATGATCAGCACAAACTCATGACCCTTAGTTTTCTTAGTCAGTGCCATTAAACCAGATTCAAAAGCACCACTGGCTTTAACAACTCCAATCAAACCACCAAGAACCAAAATAAATACCATGATATCTACAGCTTGAATCGTACCATTTACCATGCTGTTAGGAATTGCCTGAATCCCAGCAGGATGTTGTTTCAGACGTTCATAAGTATTTGGCACGGAAACAGCAGAACTAATGCTTCCAGATTTAAATTGTTTGATATCAATTTTTACACCTAATTTGTCTAATTCCTTTTGAGTAGCAGGAACTTTACTAACATCCCCATGTGGATTTACAATTTTCAACTCCGATGAACTAGACTCATAAGATAGTTTTGAATAAGAACCCGAAGGGATTGTCCACGTCGCTATAACCGCCAGTATCGTCAAAATAAATAAAATAACAAAAGCTCCTGGCATTCGGAAAGTTTTTCTCTTTCTTGGTTTATTTCTAACCTCATTTACAGCTTGCATATCTAATCCCCCAATACTCTGTTTGGTTTAAGTATACAATTCTTGAATATAAAAAAACACCACTGTTATGTGATGTTTTTAACAAATTTCTATTATTTTAATACTAATCCATTAGTTTATTATTTTTAACGTCTTCAACTGTTTTTGTTCCAGCAAGTTGCATAGTAATAGAAAGTTCCATATTGATATGTTCCATGACATCATATACACCTTGTGAACCACCTAGGTTTAAACCATAAATGATTGGACGACCAATAGCAACTAAGTCAGCACCACTAGCAAGAGCTTTGAAAACATGTTCTCCACGTCTGATACCACTGTCAAAAATAACTGGTACTCTTTTAGCGACTTTTTCAGCAATAAGTGGAAGAACTTCAAATGATGCAGGACCACCGTCGAGTTGACGACCACCATGATTTGATACCCAGATTCCATCTGCACCAGCTTGAATAGCTGCTTCAGCGTCATCTGGAGATTGGATTCCCTTAACAATAACAGGTAAGCCACTTAGGTCTTTAATTTTTTGAATATCTTCAGGCACAAAGTTTTGTTTAGCAGATGCATAAATTTCTCCGATACCTTTACCTGTTCCATCAGTTTGACTATATTCAGCTAAATTAGGCATTGGTAGTGGAAATTCAAAGTCATTAATTACATCTTCTTCACGATATCCACCTAGTGTTGAATCAACAGTTAGAACAATAGCTTTAACCTTTGCTTCAATAGCTTTTTTGATGATGAATTCATTGAATCCATCATCTTTACTCATATACAATTGGAAAAATTGTGGTGCATCAGGAGCAGCTGCGGCTGCATCCTTGATTAAAGTGTTGGCATAAGTACTGATAGAGAAGATTGAGCCAGCCTTTGCCATACCAATGGCAGTATTAATCTCACCCTTTTCATGCGATAAACCTTGAGCTGCGGAAGGTGCTTGAATGATAGGTGTCTTCAAATCAACGTCCCATAATTTAGTACTCAAGTCAGCATGGTCGATTCCTTGAAAAACTCTAGGAACGATCTTTTTAGAATTGAATGACTCAGTATTTTGATCCATTGTCCATTCATCTTCTGAACCACCACGAATGTAACCAAAAGCACCTGGTTCCATTCTATCTTTGACTTCTTTTTCTAATGATTTTAGATTAACAATTTTAATGTGTTCTTCCGCGTTACTTGCTTTATATGACATAATTATATACCCCTTAAATTATTAATGATGAAAGCATTGATCATAATAATTCTATATAATTTTTAAGTCAAATATTTGTTTTGGGGGATTTTTATATATTAAATGCTGTTAATTATTATTTTAAATATATATATTTGTACGTTTTGTTATATGTTTTTCAATAATTTAAATTATTAATTCTTAGGTATCGCCCTATACTTAATAGGTTTACACTGAATGTTTTTGTATACATCATCAATAACATAATAATCCCAATTATCATCATCATTTTTATAAAGTCTATAAATATGATAAAGTTTTCCCTCCTTTTTTGCTACATTTAGTTCATTTTCTGTTAAATAAAACGGTGAGTTTTTATCATGCCTAGTAGACTTTACTTCAACATATCGATCAATAACTTCATTAGTCTTTTCATCATATTCACAGGAAATGATGTCATAGCCATCTCCATCTCCATCTTCTCTAAAAACATGCCTTAATCTATCTTGAAAATTTGCTAATCGTTTATCAGAATTTAATATTCCCTTTTCTTTCTCAAATACTAATTTCTCAGCTTCTAAACCTTGTTTTGTATTTCTATCTAAGTCCTTCATATAATTTACTTTATATGATTTTTTTTGTTAAAATAATTTTCATCAAATTTAAGTTCTCTTGGCACGTCTTTTTCATTATTTAGTTTACTAATTTTTAAACTAATATCATAGTTTTTATCAATATTTAATTCATTTAATTCTTCAATGGAGTTATTACGAATTATGTCATTATTAAAAGTTTTAAAATCACCAATAATAGAACCACTAAGTTCATCATATATCATTTTAATATAACTTAAATCTTCATATAATTCTTCATTATCTATTAACCTTAGTTCATCTAGACTATAGTACTTACTATAAATATTGCTCAGCTCATAACCTTCAGGCAAATCTGTATTTATGGATTTTGAATGTAAATTTATTTTCTGAGTAGTAAAATTCCTGTAACCTTTTTCCCTTATTGAACTAATTTTTTCTGCCCAATATTTATTTACTTTCAACAATTGATCCTCATATTTGTTTTTAACTTTAAACATTTTTTTATACCAAGTAAAACCCTGGATTAAAGATATATAAACCCCGCTACTATAGCATTAAATAAATATACAGTGTAATATCCTTCTACAGCAGATGTACTAATTTTTTTATTAAAAATACCCGCCCAAGGTACCTGAGCCCAGTTCCCCATTCCAACCGATGAGCTCAATTTGTAATTACTAACATCAAAATTTTCATAAGTTTTAGGCCATTCTTCAATAATGTATTTTGCTAATTTATTATCTTTAATTGGATGTTTCTTTTCTGTTTGGTAATTCTCTAATACTTCTAATAGGAATTATTTTAGATTTGCCATATATAATACCTCTCAATAATTTAATTAATATTATTATATAATAATAACTAATTTAACTTGTTATATTTTCACAAAAAAACACCCCACCTTGACAGTAGAGTGTTTGTATAAACGAATAATATATATTAACGTTTTGAGAATTGTGAAGCTTTACGAGCTTTCTTAAGACCTGGTTTGTTTATTCGATTATTGAATAGATATCAAAATGATTCAATATCAGTCTTTTAAAAACTTTCATCACACTATAGTTTGAATGGATTTCAATACATTTCAAATGAATGGTGTCAATTTTTATAAAATATGCGAGCCGAAATTAAATACTTAAAAAGAATAGTTTAACTATTCTTTTTAATTTGCTCTGCCAATTCTAGTTCTTCATTTATTTTCATTACATATAACATAAGGATAACTAAACTATAAGCATAAATATCTTTATTTTCTTTTAAAACAGCGCCGTGGGAATTTTTATTTCTTATGCCCAAAGCATTATCGAATTCAGTATCATTCAAAACAAAATTCAAATAATCAGATTCAGGTTTAGAAAATAATGTGCTTTTTGAAATTACTAAATCATCAGAAATCATTTTGTCTATCTCTCGTTGACAAATTAGTGAGATATTTTTAGTATCAAATCCATTTAATCCGTGATAATAGTGCATGACACCATAATTATAAATATTTTGTAATATATAAAGTCTTAATTTTTGGCTTTCAGAAGTACATATGACATCATTATCATTAATTGAAATTATATTTTTATCCATTAATTTTTGAAGTTGCTGTTGTTGACAGGGACGAAATTCTGACATTTTTAGTCTATGCCGAAATAATAAATCAAAAAATGTGCTTTCTTGTTTATTTTCATCTATGTAGTTCAACAAGCTTTGGTCAGAAAACAATAAAGTATTAAGTGCCAACATATCAGTATTTTTTTCGTTTAAGTAGATGTACTTTTTATCTAACATACTTGGTAATTCTTTAACGTTAATATTTGTTTCCAACTCGAATAGTTCAGCATCAATATCACCATCCTCAGTTAGCAGCTTCCACTGTTTTCTTATCTGTTCTTCTATAGTAGATAGTGTTCTTGTTTGTATATTAAGATTTTCATTTTTTTTCGAGAAATAAAATGGTAACCATTTTATTTGAAAGTTACTTAAACAATAATCAGTGAAAAAATAGTTTATTAGTTCTTCTACTCTATATTCAGTTTTTGAACTTATTCTTTCCTGATAGATTAAAAATGCTTTGCGAACAATCCAATTTTTCATAGAAAACAAGTAACTTTCTTCATAATACTTATTTGTTTGTGGACCAGTAAAAAACATTGATAAGCTTCCGCTTTCTAAATTTGGAAAGCTGCATAAATTCAATATTCCATTCTCCGTAAAGTAAAAATCTAAGAATCTAAAATTGTTCAATAAGCTTTCAGGATCATTATTTTCAATCATCCACTCTTCATCTAATAATAACTTCAAATCGCTATTATTTTCTTTGTATTTTTGATAATTAAAAAATATCTCCATACTATACGGGTTACCATTAAATGTGCCCTCTTTATGTGATAATTCTTTCATCAATTGGTTATATTTTCTTTTAGCATTTAATTTCATTCGAGGCTCAATTTTAACTTCCTCAATACCTTTTATTCCATTTTCAATTAATTTAAGATAATTGACATTAGGCGATGATTCAGATATATAATCAGAAAACAAACTATACATTTCATTCTTAGAAATGTTACTAGGAATAAAGTATTTTTTTCCATTCTTCGTGTATTTACTAATCACCAATTCTACATTTTTAGATTTTTGTAAAAACATCATCTTCATCATGTCTGGATATTGCAAATAAAAGTCATTTACTTTTAAAAAATACCATATTGGAATGTTCGATTTCTTAACTATTCTATTTAAGTTATTTTCTTCCACTTTTTTATACAGTTGATACTTTATAAAACATTTAAGGAAATCTTCCCTATACTGTATTCCATCGTCACTAGTGAAAATTTCGCTCATATCATCTAATATTTCAGTCTCATTTTTACTATTAAAAAAAATTGATACTTGTTTATTAATTTGTTTTTCTGCAGTTAAAACTTCGTCAATTGGAACATTTATTGGATAGAGTTTATTCTTTAAATATTTAGTTACATTAAATTTCTCCAATATATCTAAAACATTATTGTCTTCCGTATTGATATTCGCATTCTTAATTATTTGAGAAATTCTATCCATATAAAATCCAATAGAAACATCTTGATTACTATAATATTTAACTCGATTCATTTAGTAAGCCCACTTTATATAGTTACTTTTTTTACTATTCATATTATAACAAATTAAAAGAGTCTCAAACTTAATCAAGACTCTTTCTCAATACTATTTATACTTGATATCATTTTAAATTAACAAGCACTTTATTATATTTCAAAATCTATAACATTACCTTTTCCAGATGGTTGTGTTGCTTCAGCATCAGTTTTAATATCAGTAATCATGGGCATTGTCATCCAAGTAATGTCTTCAAAATTAACCAATTTTTCATTTCCAGGACCGTAAGCCATTATTTTGTTGTTCTTAAGTATACAGTTATCATATGAATATTGATAATATATTCCCTTTTCCGTTTTAGATATAACTTGTAATTCTTTGTGATCTTCAACATAGCAGATACTAATAACTTTCTCATCAGCACCACTTCTTGTTACTTCTTTAATAACTGCAGATAAATTATCAGCCCTTCCAATGTTATTCTTTAAGTTTTCAACTTTTAAAGTGACTTTCTTGTTCTTATCTCCAACAAAATGGTACTTATCTTTTTTATTATTCAATTCGCTAGCTAATTTCTTTTCAGATATTGTGATTTTATCACCATTCATAAATGATTTATCAACTGGCATATCAAATATTTCATTCCAATTAATACTACGTAAATTTGGTGTCGCATCTTTTGAATATTTAATAGTTACGTCTCCATGATGATTGGTTCCTTTGGGTTCCAAGACCAAATTCTTTTCAATAGAACTAACATTAATAGATTCAACTTTTTTCAATTCAGAAACTTTATACGTCTTAGTAATTGCTTTAAAATATGGTTTATCGCTAAAATCGCTAATTCGTAGCCTTATTGTTTGTCCGTTTTTCAAATTATAGGATTTGTTGAAAGTAAAATAAGTCTCTTTCATATGTTCTAAGTAATTACCTGCATTGATAACTTCCTCTGAAGACATAGTAGCAGTATTAAAGTTATCCTCATTATTTAAATCGCTAACAGATTCAGCTTTATCGATGATTGCATTCATCGTTTTTGAATCAACTTTTGCCTTCTTGCCTTCATAATTTGCCACTTTTTTTAGTGCAGCTAATTTTGATTCAGAGGACACAGTAGCAGTCCCACGATTTTCATATCCTGAATATTCTACTTTTACGTCTTTCATAAAATTAGTAGAATTAAATCCCTTAAAAATAAAAATTACAATAATAAGTACAATAATTGCAATTATACCAGCAATAATTTTTTTGTTTTTCATGTTCTCTCCTCTGTTATTCAACTACCATTTATATTTATTTTCTACGATATCTCATATCGGTCAAATTATTATTAATGCTCCCAAGTATTTCATTCATCTCTCTATTAGATTTATCTTGTGATTTTTGAAGTTTTTTATTTGCTCGGTTTTTCGACTCTTTTAATTCTCTCATTTGCTGCTCATTACGTTTTTGGTTATCAATGACTCTTTGTTCTTGTTTTTCCCTAAATGTTTCTTCTCTCATAATTGCGTATGCTTCCTGTAAATTATTAGCTTGATAAGAATCTATATATCCTTTTATCTTAGATACAGCATTTGATGTCTGATATTCTTCAGGAATTTTAAGAATATCAGGATATTCCTCGTTCATTTTATGAACTAATGATCTTTTATCATCATCATTATCTTTAATTTTGTCTTTGATTAGTTCAGATTGTAAATCATTATTGTTATTTTTTTTAATCATGTGTTTACGCATAAAATAAAAATATATTCCAAAAATAACTAGAAATTCTACTAGTCCCGTAAATGATGATAACAACCCCAAAATAAGATAAATAAGAAAAATATATATCAAAGCAATTACGATTTTATTTGTTGTAAACGGAATTAAAATATTACCCCATGTTATCTTAGATAACTGTAATTCAATCACTTTATTTCTATATTCCCTATTACTTTTTAAGATTTGCTCATATTTCTCAAAAAACGAGTATGCATAATTTAACATTTCAACGTCATTCCTACTCATAATTAATAATTCCCCTTTTAAATAAATTATTTCATAATAATTTTATCATTAACTAGTATACCTATACTAGTTAAATTTAGTAATTGATTACGTTCATTTGATGATAATAAACATATATTGTCATGTTAACTACTATTTGAAAGGGTTCAGACATGGCAGAAGATATAAAAATCGGCTCAAAAATACAAATCATTCGGACTAATCGAGGAATCACACAAGAAAAATTGGCTGAATTAAGTGGACTATCTTCAAATTTCATCTCTAAACTAGAACGTGACAGTACAAAAGATATTAGTCTGTCCAACCTTATATCCATCACAAAAGCTTTAGACATCTCCATTGATGAGTTATTAAACCTCAAAATCACAGATGATGAAAAATATACTTTGAATACACACTTACTATTTGAAAAACTGAACTCTTTAGATAAAGAAAATGCTGACAATTTAAGCAAAAATTTCTTAGAAATAATAAACAATTTAAAAAGCTAGTTGCAATAGCAACTAGCTTTTTAAATACTAAATTTTATTGTTCCTATAATCCGTGAAAATATCATTTAATAATTCATCGGCAGTTATAACATAGTCAAATGTATTATAAAATTCGGAATTATTTGATTTAACATTTCTTCTCCATTCCAAATATATTTGGCCTTCGTTAAAAACTTTACTATACCAGTTCTCCCAGAGAACTGCATTGTCACTATAATATTTCATTAATCGAGCTTTTTGCTGTGCACCATCGGAATTGTATATTGGTTCATTTCCTCTAAATTTAGTGTTTTTCTGTATGTCGGAAATCATTTTATATACATTATATCCAAAACCACTTTCGCTTACCCTTAGATACCCAGAAATTTTATTAATAACTTCTGGCATAAAGTCTTTCACCATAAATTTTAATAATGGATTTTCTCTCACTGATAATTTATGCGTATTTTTGGAAAAATCATAATTGTTATCAATAATTATTTTCTTTGCCATATCAGCAAACAATATTACAAAATTAGTATTCTGAATAAGATTTTCTGGATATTTTTTGGTCCACAATATAGTGGGAAATTTCTCAGTTTGAAGAATGCTTTGATACTCATTTTCAGAAGCATCACTTAACTTTTTAAAATGTATGACATTACCAAAATCTTTACTGGAAATTGCCAACGCTAACTGTGCGTTTAATAAAGAAAATCCTTTTCGTAAATCACTAAAAGAGTCAGTCAAGTTATCAATTCCTATTAATTCTTTTTCCAAAATTCCTTTTGTTTCATCCATTTCTTTTTGAACCATAATTATCATGAAAAATTCATATGCATATGATGTTAGCCACAAGGCATTAAAGTTTGGATCACTTATATCATGAACTCCAATTTTTTTGAACTCCTCATTTATTCTAGGTTGTTGAATGGTATTATTACGAATTTTTCCATTTAAAAAATCACTTAATTCTTTACGAAAACTAGTTCCATTAGATAACTTCTCACGACCATATTTTCTAATTTTCTTTTTACTAGCTCCAATATACTGAAATCGTAATGTATGATCCAACTTTTCTACAAATTCATCTTTAATATCTTTTGATAGGTCAATTCTTCCGTAATTATCAATAATTGCCAAATTAATTCTCCTTAATAATTTCTTAATAATTTATCCCAACGACTCTATTTAAAGCAAATTATACACTAGTCTTATCAATCAAGAAGAAATTCTAGTTGATAATAAAATTAAGGAGGATTTCTTATGAATAAAGAAATTCAAATGGTCGGTTTACTACCAGAAAGTAAGCAAAAAATCGAAAGTGGTGTGGTTGTATTAACTGCAGTACGTGAAAAAGTAGTGTATGAAGATGGTAATAGGACAGATAAGACAGACGGATTTTCTGTTCGAGGAATTATTATTGATGGAGAATTAGCAGGAAAAGAAATTTCTATTAAAGTAGATTCTGCGAATAATATCAACGTTGGTAACAAGGCCAAATTAAAGATAGAAGATTCCAAAGTATATGCACGTAGCCAGAGAAATACTGAATTCGCCACTGTAGAGTTAAGCCTAACTGGCTCAATCGCCCTACTTTCTGAAAAAGGAGGTAATTAATATGTGGAATATCATATTAACAATCTTACATTGGATGATAGCAATTCCCATTTATGGGGGAGTTGGATGCTTGTTAGTCGGTACATATATTGGAATTAATAACTACTTCAGGGAAACAATAGGCGAACATTGGATTTTCAAGATTAAATCAATGAATGAAAGAGAATTACAAATATCAGAAGCTGAACGCGATTTTAAGGAGCGGAGAAAACTTTTATTACTTGATAAAAACAATATTCAAACAAAGTCTGAAGAACTTAAGACTCAATTTCACATGATATCAGTCAAAGAGAATGTGTTGAATGGCCTTATCCATGATTGGGAAGACCAACACTTCACAGCAACGAACTATTTACAGAAATCTTCCTATAAAAAAATGATAGCTGACATCGAAAAAGGTGCTTTGAGAGATAAATTTTTAAAAACATTAAAATCGTATTCAGGTTATATCAATCTGAATGTAGACCAAGATAGTGTTCCTGTATCACATGTGGTTATTGATGAATTACGTTTGTTACTTAAGACCGAATTCAACGACTCCATTTATAAGGACTTCGTTTTAAAAAAATATGGTAATGCTATCCAATTTGGATATAATCCTGTAGTTACTATATGGGAATTATATCGAATATATGGAAGTGCTTATTAACTAGATAGTTCTTTTAAAAAGACTAATAAATGATTATTCAAAATACTGTGGTATAACAACCGAATCAGTTAATACTAGTTAAAAATTAATATTCAAATTCATGATAATTGATGAGTATGAGGAAGAAAATTCATTTTCTGACGATGGCGAAGATATTAAAAATGAATTTGAATGAAGAAATGTTCCATTTCTTCACAAAACTGTTTATTTACTGGAGGTGGGGCTTGTTATCACCTCCAGTATTGGTGTTCCAAAAGATAATCAATTACCTATGTTGTGGTCTTTTATAAAAAGTACTGTTCCACTTAGTTAAGGTAGGTGTTCCATGAAATCTCGAAATATAATGTACGTTCAACAACTAAATAGGCTACCGTATCCTATTAATGAATTAAAACACCAAGCAGAACTTATGTCTGATAAGTATGCATATATTATTCATGACAAGGATTTAAAAGATGGTATAAAATCTGAACCACACATTCACTTAATCATGAATTTCAAAAATCCACGTTCATTATCAAGTATTGCGAAAAAATTAAACGATAGAGAAACACAAATTACTAACATGTCAAAATATGGTAGTAATGGCTTTAATAATTCTATTTCGTATTTAGTTCATCATTCAACTGGTTCAATTGATAAATATCAATATGATCCAGCAGAAGTAATTGCCAACTTTGATTACATTAAAGAACTTAAAAAAATTGAAAACGAAGTGTCTTCATCTAAGAAAGGCTCTCGAATTAGAGAATCTCAACAAGTTAATGATATATTTCAAAAAGCCGGAGTAGGATTATTATCAATTAATCAAACAAGACAAGAATTGTTAAATATATCCGCTAAGACTTTGGCTCAATATAGTTTAAAAATAGATAGATTATTCAAAGAGTTATCTAACATTAAATACGAAGAATGGATATCTAATAAAATCGAACAAAAAGAACCTATTGAAATTATTTGGATTTATGGAAAATCCGGCACTGGTAAAACTAAGCTTGCAAGAAATATTGCCTCAATGAACTCAAGCGACAGTTTTATATCAGGCTCATCAAACGACCCGTTTCAAGGATATGAAGGCCAGTCTTGCGTAATATTAGATGAATTACGTCCTACTACATTTAATTACGAGGATTTATTAAGAATGTTAGACCCTTGGGCATATGACTCAATGACTAGTGCTCGATATAAAAATATGCATTTAATGGCAGACATTATTATTGTTACTACACCGTATAATCCTCTTCAGTTCTACCAACGTATCTTTAACAACAAAATTGATTCATTCAATCAACTACTACGCAGACTATCACTGATATTAGAAGTACAAGCCGACTTTATATTTCCCACCACTTATAGTGTTGAAAATTCAATTTTTACAAAGAACTACGATGAAAAAGAAAAGAATACTTTCTCAATGAACCAAACCAATAATCATGTGAGTCTTCAATCTCTAATAACAAGAAAGGAATAGTAATTCATGGACAAAATTGAAATTATGTTAAGTGATACTCAACTTGAGTATTTAAGAAAGCAAATATTTAAATTAATTTCAGAAGAAATAGACACAATAAGAAACCAAACATTCAAAAAGAACCGATATCTGAACAAAAAGCAGACCTGTTCCTATTTAAACGTCACTAATAATACCTTGGATAAGTGGATCAAACAGGGATTACCAAAGATAGAGTTAAATAATTCCATTAGATTTGATGTATTCGCAATAGACAAATGGATGAATGATATAGCAAAAATATCGTAGGCCCACTATAATCAAGTTATAGTATTTGATTTCGGTTCGCAATCAGGAGGTCATTTACTATGACAATTACTAAAACAAAAAGCAATACTTATCGTCTTCGGCTGTATTACCCAAAGGATATACAGGACACTTTAGGAGTTTCAAAATTATATTCTAAGACGTTTAAAACACAAAAGGAGGCAAAGGCAGACGACCTTGACTTTCACCTTAAAATCAAGGAAATTCGTGATAAGAAAGAAATGAATAGTCTGGAACTTAAAGGCGATTCTACGATAAAAGATTTCTATGAAGAAACTTGGCTTAATGACTACAAATCTGGTTTAACATCGTTCTATCCGACTCCACCAACAAGAGCGACAATCGATAATACTACAAAAATGTTTCGTTTACATATTCTTCCAATGTTTAGTAACTATACTCTTAACTATTTAAATAATAATAAGAATATCGTATTACGATTGATGGCGAAAAAAGCCTCTGAGTATGCTAACTTCAAAACTTTAAGAAGTTATGTTAATTCGATATTCGATTGGGCAGAGGAACTTGAGTACATTGACCATAATAAGTTGAATAAGTCACTTAAACGTATTAAACCAGTCAAGAAGATTCAATTACAATCATCAAAGAATGAGGAAGACTTATTTCTTTCTTTTGAACAGTTAAAAGATTGGATAAATGCGGTTAATTCAGATTTATCAAATAATCTACTTTCTTTTCAGGATTATCTTCTATTTCAACTAACTCTATTTTTATCAGATAGGAAGTCTGAAACATATGCTTTAAAGTGGAAGAACATTGATTTTGACAATAAACAGGTCACTATAGAAAAAGCTTTAAATCGCTACGGAGATGAAAAATCCACAAAGGCAAACAAGATTACGATTTTTAGACTCTCAGAGGATTTGTTGTCATCTTTGCGTGAATATAAAAAATTGCAACAAGTAGAGTTATCAACTTTCAATATTAACCAAACAAACGAACAATTATTATTTTCGTATTGTGATAGAAAAGGCAATATTAATCAGCCTCTACACACTGATTACTTAAACTATCGTATGAAATCAATTGAAAGAAGACATCCAGAGCTCGCACATGCCACTCCACATAAATTACGACACACTGGGGCTACTCTTGCCAAACAGTCTGGTGCATCATTAGAAGCAATATCTAATGCACTCACACATAGCGATACAGAAACAACAAAAACTTATGTTAATACACCCGATGTTATCCAAATGACAGCAGGCCAACTAACATTAAATGAATTATCAAAAAACAATGGTGTCAAAGTGGTGTCAACAATGGTGTCAAATCCACAAAAAAACACCTCACAGGGCTGACTGTGAAGTGCTTAGAAGTGTTGATATATAAGTATATATTAACGTTTTGAGAATTGTGAAGCTTTACGGGCTTTCTTAAGACCTGGTTTCTTACGTTCCTTCATACGAGGGTCACGTGTCAATAAACCAGCTGATTTAAGAGCTGATCTAAAGTCAGGATCTACTTCTAGTAGTGCACGAGAGATACCATGTCTGATAGCTCCTGCTTGTCCTGAGAATCCACCACCATTAACATTAACTAAAATGTCATAGCTTGATCCTGTTTCTGTTACGTCCAAAGGTTGTTTCATATCAGCAATCAAATTGTCGAAAGGAATATAATCTTTGACGTCGCGGTCATTAATAGTAATTTTACCGTTTCCTGGAACTAGTCTAACACGTGCAACTGAATCTTTGCGACGGCCTGTTCCAGCGTATGCTACTTGTGCCAAATTGTTTTCCTCCTTAGATTAGTTTGTTGATATCCAACATTTCTGGATTTTGTGCTTGGTTGTTGTGTTCTGAACCTGCATATACATGCAATTTCATGATTTGCTTACGACCAAGACTGTTATGTGGAAGCATTCCACGGATTGAATCTTCGATAAACATTTCAGGTTTTGTAGCTAATTTTTCACCAGCTGAAATACTCTTGATTCCACCAGGATGATTTGTATGATGATAATAAATCTTATCCTTAGCTTTTTTACCTGTTAGTTTAATTTTTTCTGCATTGATGATAATAACATTATCACCTGTATCAACGTTTGGTGTGTATGTAGGTTTGTTCTTTCCTCTTAGGATTGAAGCAACTACAGATGATAGTCTACCAAGAACTACATCAGTAGCATCAATAACATACCACTTACGTTCAACTTCACTTGCTTTTGCTAATGGTGTTGTACGCATTACAATTTCCTCCATGATCTTTGTTTGACTACAATAAGTTTCCGGGGCTTATCGTGGGGCAAACAATACCAACGTCCATATTACATGGATTTGACCTTCTAGTCAATGGTATTTGTCTTATTTTTTAATAAAAAACTTCTTTTAAATACAGTCCACTAGCAGGAGCACATCCCCTCGCCTGTTCACGATCTTTAACCTCATACAGCCTTAACAAATCATGTACATCTCGGCGTCCATTACCTATTTCTAGCAACGTCGCAACTAGTATCCTAACCATGTTATACAAGAATCCATTTCCAGTGAACTCAAATACTAGTTCACTGGATTTTTCATCAAATCTAACCGTTGCTTCATAGATGGTTCTGACCTTATCTTCTATCACACCACCACTAGCTGCAAAACTAGTAAAGTCATGTGTTCCTATCAAATCCTTGATAGCAGTCTCAATTTTCTCTAGCTCAAATGGATATGGATAGTGACCAGTATAAAATCTCTTAAACGGATCAGTATAATGTCCACAATCTACTCGATACTGGTAGGTCTTCTTCTTAACTCCAAATCTTGCATGGAATTCTTCATCGACTATTTCAGATTCTAAGATCAATATATCCAGTGGCATTAGAGAATTCATCGCACGCAACATATTCTCCGCAGGAATTTCACCTGGATAATCAAAGTGAATTATCTGACCGAGAGCATGAACTCCTGCATCAGTTCTCCCAGAGCCAAATATATCAACATGTTGTCCCTTAGTCATCTTTTCTAGAGATTGTTCAATGACTCCCTGCACAGTTCTTAAATCTGTCTGTCGTTGGAAACCATGAAATCTTGTTCCATCATACGATATTTTTAATTTATATCTAGTCATCTAATAACTCCTAACTAGTAATAAACATACCGTCAATAAAGCTATTACTAACACTGTATAGTTATCGATTTTTTTCCAGTGAAGTTGACGATACTTTGTTCTACCTTCACCATCTTTGTAACCACGTGACTCCATAGCTATTGCTAAATCGTAAGCAATAGAAAAACTGCTTACAAATAGTGGAATCAAAATTGGAACAAATGACTTAATTCTTTTCAAAAGACCACCTTCACCAAAATCGACACCACGAGCTCTCTGAGCGTCCATAATTTTGACAGTTTCATCTATTAGCAACGGAACAAATCTAAGCGCTATGGATAAACTAAGTGCCACCTGAGTGACAGGAAACTTCACATATCTCAATGGTTTCAAAATACTCTCAATTGAATCAGATATTTCAATCGGAGTAGTAGTTAAAGTTAATAGCGTTGAGATAAAAATAATTACAACAAATCTTAATAAGATATATCCTGCAATAACCATACCATCCGTGGACAATTGCAATACTCCAAATTTCCATAGTGGATCTGTCGATGGAGTAAAGAACATCTGCAATAACACCGTGAATACGATTAAGAACAGCATCGGTCTAAGACCCTTTATGAAAAAGCCAATATTAATTTCAGATAAATACACACTAAATAAAACAAATGCGAGCAATAAGGCATAACTTGCAACGTTATTTGCTAAAAAAACGATACCTATAAAATAAAATGTAATTAAAAATTTACCACGAGGGTCTAATCGATAAATAATCGAATCCCCAGGTAAATATCTTCCGAAAATTAATTTATCCATTATTCTCCAATTGCTCTTTAATCATATTTGAAAGTTCATCTATAGTAATTGGTAATTGATCAAATACATACTTTTTCTCTGCTAACTTTTTAGCAAAACTGGCACTTTGGGGTAAACTTACAATCCCACTATCTACCAATTCTTTATTGTTGAAAATTTCTTTAGGCGTACCTTGGCCAACTAACTTGGAATTTTGCATAACATAAGTATACTCGGCATAGTCAGCAACGTCATCCATATTGTGTGTGACCAAAATAATTGTTTTTCCTTGTTTATTCAACTTCTTAAATAAATCCATAATTTCAATTCTTCCCACTGGATCTAAGCCTGCTGTTGGCTCATCTAAGATGATTGTTTCAGGATTACTGGCAAGTACACCAGCAATCGCTACACGACGCATCTGCCCACCAGAAAGGTCAAATGGAGACTGTTGTAGATAACTCTCTTCAATTCCTACCAATTTGAGTGCATCTTTTGCAGATTCTCGTGCTTCTTCTTCAGTTGCACCAAAATTCATAGGTCCGAACATAATATCCTTTTCCACAGTTTCCTCAAATAATTGACTCTCAGGAAATTGAAAAACCATGCCTATTTTTTGTCGCAAAGGTTTTAGGTTTTTATTATTGGTCTTGGAATCAATTTCTCGATCTCCAATTTTAATAGTTCCTGAAGTCGGTTTAAGGAGTGCATTGATATGTTTTACTAATGTAGATTTTCCACTACCAGTTTTTCCTATCAACGCTGTAAAGGATTTGTCTCTTATCGTGAGAGAGACATCATCTAATCCCAACCCTACATCAGGATTTTGTGACTCATAAGAGTGAGATACATTATTTAGTTTAATTTCCATAATTTACTAATAAGTTCCTCCTCATCTTGATATTCAGGATCAAAATTCAATTTCTCTTTTAACAGTGTAGTAAAAGGCTTATCCAGCCCATATTGTTTAAGATCATCCATTACAAATAATTGTGCTGGAGTGACATCTTCTACTAAGTGACCGTTTTTCATAATAACAACTCTCTGCGATAAAGCAGTTTCCTGAATATCATGAGTGATAGATATAATAGTCATTCCTTTATTTTGCCAAAGGTCCTTCACCAAACTAAGTACTGTCTCGCGTCCTTCAGGATCCAACATACTAGTTGATTCATCTAAAATAATAATTTCAGGATTTACAGCTAACACCCCTGCAATAGCTACTCTCTGTTTTTGACCACCAGACAAAGATTGGGGATCTCTATTTTTAAAATCTTGCATGTCGACAAGTTTCAATGCTTGATCGACTTCTTTTACCATCTGGTCTCTTTCAATTCCTTGATTTTCCAATCCAAAAGCAACATCATCTTCAACAGTTGCTCCCACGAATTGATGGTCAGGATTTTGAAATACGATTCCAATTTTTTCCCTTATATCCCAAAGACTTTCTTCAGTCAACTTTTGACCAGCAACAGATATTGTTCCAGAACTGGCTTCTAACAATCCATCTATCAATCTAGTAAGAGTAGATTTTCCACTTCCGTTTTTCCCGACAATAGATATCCACTCACCTTTATTAATTTCTAAACTAACATTATCAACAGCGGATGATTTGCTTTCTGGATAGGTATAACTTAAATTTTCTATAGAAATAATATTAGCCATAATCTGTTGCTCCTCAAAAGTTATTACACTATATAATAACTAAAACTTTAATTTTGGGCAAAAAAAAAATCATTCGATATATTAGTGTCCCTTTCTCAAGAGATCTCAGAGATAGACTTAGCTAGCAAATAGCCAACATCTTAACACTCACTAATATATCAGAATGACTGATTTTTAATGAAACTTATTTATTAAACTAATTCAATAATAACCATTGGTGCTGCGTCTCCACGACGAGGTGCAGTCTTCATAATGCGTGTGTAACCACCATTACGTTCTGCATAACGAGGTGCAACATCACTGAATAGTTTTTGTAATGCAGATTGTACTACAACTGAATCGCCATCTTCAACAATGTTAGCAACTTCGTTTCTAACATATGTAGCAGCTTGACGACGAGCATGAAGATCTCCACGTTTACCAAGAGTAATCATTTTCTCAGTAGTACGTCTGATTTCTTTTGCACGTGTTTCAGTAGTAATAATGCGTTCATTAATAATTAAATCAGTAGTTAAATCACGTAACATAGCTTTTCTTTGAGAGCTGTTACGTCCTAATTTACGGTAACCCATGTTTTTACCTCCTGTTGGAATAAGTTATTAATCTTCTTGTTTCAATGATAATCCAAGATCAGCTAGCTTTTCACGAACTTCGACAAGTGATTTACGACCTAGATTACGCACGCGCATCATGTCTGCTTCAGATTTCTCTGTAAGTTCTTGCACAGTATTAATTCCTGCACGTTTTAGACAATTATATGAACGAACTGAAAGGTCAAGTTCTTCAATTGTCATTTCTAGCTTCTTCTCTTTTTGAGTTTCCTCTTTTTCAATCATCATATCAGCAGATTTAGCTTCTTCTGTAAGATTTACAAAACTAGTTAGATGTTCTGTAAGGATCTTTGCAGATAAACTAATAGCTTCTCTAGGGCCAATTGAACCATTAGTCCAGATATCGATTGTAAGTTTATCGAAGTCGTTTCTCTTACCCACACGAGTATTTTCAACTTGGTAGTTTACTTTATCTACCGGAGTGAAAATTGAGTCAACTGGTAGTACACCAATAGGTGAACTTTCAGATTTATTTTGTTCTGCAGGATTATATCCACGACCATTTTTAACTGATATTTGCATGTTGAAGTGTCCACCATCAGCCACTGTACAAATATATTGTTCAGGGTCAAGGATTTCCAAATCAGCGTCTGCTTTAATATCTTTTGCAGTAACTACAGCTGGACCAACTACATCGATTTCAGCTTTTATGTCATCTTCAGCAAATGACTTTAAGTCTAATTTTTTAATGTTAAGCACAATTTGTGTAACATCTTCAATTACACCTTCAACTGCTGAAAATTCATGTAGTACACCATCAATTTGAATATCTGATACCGCTGTACCTGGAAGAGATGTTAATAGAACACGACGTAATGAATTACCTAGTGTTGTACCATAACCTCTTTCTAGCGGTTCGATAATATATTTACCGAAGTCTTTAGATTCTTCAACTGCGGTAATTGTTGGTTTTTCAAATTCGATCATACGGTTATTTCCCCTTTCAAAACGAACTGTGCGTAGTAAATTTCATACGGGTATAAAAAACCATTCTATACACGACGACGCTTTGGAGGACGAGATCCGTTATGTGGAACTGGAGTCACATCACGAATAGCTGTAATTTCCAAACCTGTTGCTTGTAATGAACGGATTGCAGCTTCACGACCTGAACCAGGTCCTTTTACTGAAACTTCAACAGTCTTCATACCATGTTCCATTGCATCCTTAGCAGCTGCTTCACCAGCCATTTGTGCGGCAAATGGTGTTGACTTACGGCTACCTTTGAATCCAAGAGCACCAGCTGATGACCATGAAATAGCGTTTCCGTTAACATCTGTGATCATAACTAAAGTGTTATTAAATGTTGAGTGAATGTGGGCAACACCAGATTCGATATGTTTCTTAACACGGCGTTTGCGACCTTTATTTTGTGCCATGAATTAACCTCCTATCGTATTCTTATTACTTCTTCTTACCAGCAATTGCAACTTTTTTACCCTTACGAGTTCTTGCATTGTTCTTGGTATTTTGACCTCTAACTGGCAAACCACGTCTATGTCTCATTCCACGGTATGAACCAATTTCTTGAAGTCTCTTAATATCCATACTTACTTCACGACGCAAGTCACCTTCAACACGAATTGAATC
The DNA here is from genome assembly GCF_002762335.1 of Companilactobacillus metriopterae. NCBI lineage: Bacteria > Bacillati > Bacillota > Bacilli > Lactobacillales > Lactobacillaceae > Companilactobacillus > Companilactobacillus metriopterae. The sequence goes on from NZ_CP024610.1 coordinate 1,433,231, forward strand.
GACTTGTGAACGAATAGCATCTTCTTGTTCAGGAGTTAAATCTCTTGTACGAATATCTTCTGAAACATTAGCTGCACTAAGTACTTTACGAGCAGTTGTATCACCAATACCAAAAATGTATGTAAGTGCAACAACTATTCTCTTATCACGAGGTAAATCTATACCTGCTATACGAGCCATTGAACACTACCTCCTATTAAAATTATCCTTGTCTTTGTTTGTGCTTTGGATCTGCAGAACAAATAACCATAACGCGTCCACGTCTCTTGATTACTTTGCAGTGCTCACACATAGGTTTAACGGATGGTCTTACTTTCATGTCGGAACCTCCATTCCATTAAATTACTTTTTATCTATATCTATATGTAATTCTTCCCTTGGTTAAATCATAAGGGGATAATTCCACGGTAACTTTATCACCAGGCAAGATTTTAATATAGTGCATACGAATCTTACCTGAAACATGAGCAAGAATTGTTGCTCCATTTTCAAGTTCTACCTTAAACATTGCATTAGGCATTGTTTCTGAAATTGTACCTTCTACTTCAATGACATCTTCTTTTGCCAAAGATTTGACCTCCATCGGGATGAAATTCATCACCATATCGCAAAATTATATAATATTTCTCTGGTATTGTAAACAAATCCAAATCAGTAACTATTATAGATTTTGTAATATTGATTTAACTTTGCTATAAACTTCATCAATTTCTTGTTCACCATCGACTTTATATAGAAGACCTAAGTCACTATAAAAATCGATTAATGGTGTATTCATTTCGATGTTAACTTTCAATCTGTTTTTAACAGTTTCTGGTTTATCATCTTCACGTTGATAGAAATCGTGAGATCCACAGACATCACAAGTACCTTCAACCTTAGTTGGCTTAAACATCTTATGATAAGTTGCTCCACAATTTGAACAAATATATCTTCCAGATAATCTTTCAACTAGTACTTCAGGTTTAACATCAATTAATATTACACCATCGATTGGCTTGTTTACATTCTTTGCAATTGTCTGTAAAGCTTCAGCCTGCGCAATAGTTCTTGGAAAACCATCTAGCATATATCCATTCTTTTGCACGTCATCTTTTGCTAGTCGTTCTTGAACAACAGCTTCAGTGACTTCATCAGGAACTAGTTCACCTTTATCAATAAAACTTTTGGCGTTTAGTCCAACTTCTGTCTTTTCAGACATTGCTTGTCTAAACATATCACCTGTTGAGATGTGAATAACACTAAAATCTTCAACGATTCTTTCAGCTTGTGTACCTTTACCGGCACCGGGTAACCCCATCAATACAATATTCATGGTTTAATCTCCCATTATCTAATGAAGCCAACGTATTCACGTTTCTTCAATAATCCTTTTAGTTGACGGTCCATTTCTAGAGTAACACCAACAACGATTAGTAAACTTGTACCACCTAATCCGATGGATTGAGGTAGTGAGAATAATTTAGTTGCTAATAATGGAATAAGAGCAACAATACCTAAGAATACTGAACCGACTGTTGAAAGTCTCATTAGAACACCGTTCATAAAACTAATAGTTTCATTACCAGGCCATATACCAGGGATATATGCCCCTTGCTTTTGCAAGTTTTCTGAAAGTTTTTCAGGGTTAACTTGAACAAAAGCGTAAAAGAATGTAAATAGAACAATTAACAATGTATAAATTGCAATACCTGTATATGTAGTCAAACTAAAAATTTCTGCTAATACTTTATACCATGTTTCTGTACCATGTGAGTTTTGGAACGCCATCAAAATTGTTTGAGGTGTAACAATAAACGAACTGGCAAAGATAACAGGAATAACACCAGCAACGTTAACTTTCAATGGTAGGAAACTTTCGCTACCACTTCCAGCTGCACGTCTTGTGTATTGAATTGGAATTCTTCTACTTGCTTGTTGTACATAAGTAACGAATTGAATTACAAGTAATATAACAATTACAAGAAGAATCATCCAACCAATATTTTTAGCTAAATCTGATTGATTAGCTTGTCCAATATATGTTTGATACAAGCCTTGAATTTGGTTTGGAAGTCTTGAAATGATACCAGCAAAGATAATTACTGAGACACCATTACCAAGACCCTTATCAGTGATTTGTTCACCGATCCAAGTTAGAAGCATTGTACCACCAGTAAGAATAATACTGATAGAAACATAAGCAGAGACATTTGGTGATTTAACTAGACCTAAACCACTAAGTTGGTTAAATCCAGCTGTAATACCGATGGCCTGAACAAGTCCTAACACAATTGTTAGATAACGAGTTACTTGATTAAGTTTTCTACGTCCTACTTCGCCTTGTTTACTCCACTCTACAAACTTAGGAACAATGTCCATTTGTAAAAGTTGAACAACAATCTGTGCAGTAATGAATGGTGAAACACCCATAGAAAAGATTGAGTAACTTGCAAGTCCACCACCGGTAACAGTATCAAGAAATGATACCAAACCAGTGTTAGCAACACTTGATAAAGCTGAGGCATTAATACCGGGCACTGTTATTTGTGTACCTAATCTATAAATAACTAGTAGCATTAAAGTAAATAGCATCTTTGATCGAATTTCTTTTACTTTGAATGCCTCTCTAAGAGTTTTAAACATATTAGATAACCTCTACAGTTCCACCAGCAGCTTCGATTGCTTTTGTAGCAGCATCAGAGCTCTTAGCAACTTTAACAGTTAGCTTAGCTTTAACTTCGCCGTTAGCAAGTAATTTTACACCGTTTAGTTCTTTCTTAATGATGCCTGCTTCTTTTAATGTTTGTACATTAATTTCAGAGCCATCTTTAAAAGTACTTAAATCACTTAGATTTACAATTGCGTATTCCTTGCGGTTAATGTTATTAAATCCACGTTTTGGCATACGACGGAACAATGGCATTTGTCCACCTTCAAAACCTATACGTGTTTTACCACCAGATCTTGCTAGTTGACCTTTTTGACCACGACCAGCAGTCTTACCTGTACCACTTGAAGTTCCACGTCCTAGACGTTTTCTTGAATGTCTTGAACCTGCGGTTGGTTTAAGTTCATGAAGTTCCATTGATTGCACCTCCTAATCTTTTAAATATTAATCTTTTACTTCTTCAACGCTCACTAAATGAGCAATTTTCAATACAGCACCGCGTGTTGCTGGATCATCCGGCTTAACAACTGAACTATTAACTCTTCCAAGTCCTAGTTCTTTAACAATTTTACGTTGAGCAGGAAGGCGGTGAGCTGCACTTCTGATAAGAGTAACTTTAAGTTTAGCCATTATTACACACCTTTCTTCTAGTTAAGCAAGTTTTCAGCTGGGATTCCACGCATTTCAGAAACACCTTCAGCTGTTTTTAGATTCTTTAATCCATCGATTGTAGCACGGATAACGTTAATTGGTGTATTTCTTCCAAGTGATTTACTTGTAATATCACCAACACCAGCTAATTCTAATACGGCACGAACTGAACCACCAGCGGCAATTCCTGAACCTTCGATAGCAGGTTTAAGTAGGATGTTACCAGCACCATATTTACCGATAATTTCATGCGGAATAGTTGAACCAACCATTGGTACTTCGATTAGGTTCTTCTTAGCATCTTCAACCGCTTTACGAATAGCTTCAGGAACTTCTTGAGCTTTACCAGTTCCGAAACCTACGTGACCATTTTTATCACCAACAATTACAATTGCAGCAAAACGTAGACGACGTCCACCTTTAACAACTTTTGTAACACGGTTGATAGAAACAACGCGATCTTCTAATTCGAATTGATTTGGATCGATATAAGTCATATGTTTGGTTTCCTCCTTTTAGAATTTTAGTCCGTTTTCACGAGCTGCTTCGGCAAGACTTTGTACACGACCATGATAAATGTATCCACCACGATCAAAGACTACGTCTTCAACTTTTGCTGCTTTGGCTCTTTGGGCAACTAATGCACCAACAGCCGCTGCTTGTTCAACTTTTGAACTGTCTTTAACTTCTTTATCAAGAGTTGAGGCACTTGCTAGCGTTACACCCTTTACGTCATCAATTACTTGAGCGTAAATGTTTTTATTAGAACGGAATACGTTTAAGCGTGGGCGCTCAGCAGTACCAGAGATTTTTCCACGTACACGTCTTTGACGTTTTTGACGTGCTTTGTTCTTGTCTGGTTTTGTGATCACAATTTTCACCTCATAAATTTTTTACTTTAATTATTTACCAGTTTTACCTTCTTTACGACGTACATATTCGTCAACATAACGAATACCTTTACCTTTATAAGGTTCTGGTGGACGTACATCGCGGATAACAGCAGCAAATTGACCAACAAGTTGCTTACTGATTCCTGAGATAGTTAATTCTGTAGTTGATGGAGCTTCGATTGATACACCTTCTGGTGCGTCCATGTCAACAGGGTGTGAGTAACCAACGTTAAGTGTTAGAGTGTTACCTTTAACTTGTGCACGGTAACCAACACCACGTAGTTCAAGTTTCTTTTCGAAACCTTCTGTTACACCAACAACCATGTTATTTAAGTTAGCACGCATTGTTCCGTGCATAGCTTTGTCATTGTCACTTTCACGTTCAAATTTAGCTTCGTTACCTTCGATAACTAACTTAATCTTATCGCTAAAAGTTCTTGTTAATTCACCCTTTGGGCCTTTAACAGTAATATCGTTATCTTTTTGTGTAATTTCTACTCCTGCTGGAATTTCAATCACTTTATAACCAATACGACTCATTTGTGCACCTCCTTATTCTTTTAAATTAATTACCAGATGTATGCTAGTACTTCGCCACCTACGTGTTGAGCACGAGCTTCTTTGTCTGTAATTACACCTTTTGAAGTTGATAGAAGAGCGATACCTAATCCATTAAGAACCTTAGGTACATTGTCAGAGTCAACATAGCTACGTAGACCTGGTTTTGAAATACGTTTCAAACCAGAAATAACACGTTGTTGATCTCTTCCGTACTTCATGTAAATACGGATTACGCCTTGTTTGTTATCTTCAATAACTTCGTAATCTTTGATAAATCCTTCGTTCTTTAAGATTTCTGAAATGCTTTTTTTCATGTTTGATGCAGGCACTTCTAGAGAATCATGTCTTACCATATTTGCATTACGAATACGTGTTAAGTAATCTGCAATAGGATCAGTCATTACCATTTATTTTACCTCCTTAAAGTTGTTATATTTTACCAACTAGCTTTCTTCATGCCAGGGATTTGACCTTTGTGAGCCAATTCGCGAAGGCAAACACGGCAAAGTTTGAACTTACGATATACAGAATGTGGACGACCACAACGTTGGCATCTTGTGTATTCTTGTGATGAGAATTTTGCTGGTCTATGATTCCGTACTACTTGTGATGTCTTAGCCAATGAATTGTCCTCCTAATTTATTTTGTAAATGGCATTCCGAATTGTGACAATAGTTCACGAGATTCTTCATCTGTGTTTGCTGTTGTAACAATAACGATGTCCAAGCCACGAATTTTGTTTACTTTATCGTAATCAATTTCTGGGAAAACCAATTGTTCTTTGATACCTAATGTATAGTTACCACGTCCATCAAATGAGCGAGTACCAACACCACGGAAATCACGAACACGAGGCAATGCAACATTGATTAGTTTGTCAAGAAAATCATACATACGGTCACCACGTAGGGTAACTTTAGCACCGATTGACATTCCTTCACGAAGTCTAAATCCAGCGATTGATTTCTTAGCTTTTGTAATTAATGGTTTTTGACCAGAAATTAGTCCTAATTCTTCAACGGCTTCGTCTAAATTCTTTGAGTTAGAAATAGCATCACCAACACCCATGTTTAGAACGATTTTTTCGATCTTAGGTGTTTGCATAACTGATGTATAGTTGAATTTTTCTACCAATGCTGGTGTGATTTCATCTACATATCTTGTTTTTAGTGCGTTAACCATTTAGTTTTCTCCTTTCACTATTTATCTTCTGTTTCTTTAGTTGCAGCTTTTGCTGAACCTTTAACTACTTTTACATTTGTTGCTGAAATTGGCATTTCAACATCAATGATTCCGCCTTGAGGCTGTGTGTTACTTGGCTTTGAGTGTTTTTTAACGATATTCATACCCGCAACAATAACTTGGTTTGTACTTGGCATAGCTTTTTTAACTAAACCTTGTTTACCCTTGTCATCACCGGCTAGGATTTGAACATTGTCTCCAGTTTTTACGAACACTATTCAGCACCTCCTGATTTGTTAGGTTTTATAGTACTTCTGGTGCTAGAGATACGATCTTCATAAAATCACTATCACGTAGCTCACGAGCAACTGGTCCAAAGATACGAGTTCCTCTAGGTGTTTTATCAGCATTGATAATTACCGCAGCATTTTCGTCAAATCTGATGTATGAACCATCTGGACGATGTGCTCCTGAAACTGTTCTTACGATAACAGCTTTTACAACATCACCTTTTTTAACAACGCCACCGGGTGTTGCTTGTTTGACAGTAGCAACGATAATGTCACCGATATTAGCTGTCTTGCGACCTGAACCACCAAGAACTTTAATTGTTAGAATTTCACGAGCTCCAGAGTTATCTGCAACTTTTAAACGACTTTCTTGTTGAATCACTTGTTGGTCCTCCTCTCATCGATAATTAATTTTTAGATAATAACTGCTTTTTCGACGATTTCTAATAAACGGAAGCGCTTTGTCTTAGACAAAGGTCGAGTTTCCATGATACGGACAATATCGCCAATCTTAGCTTCGTTGTTAGTATCTTGAACGTAGTACTTTTTAGAATATCTTACACGTTTTCCATAAACTGGGTGTTTCTTATATGTTTCAACAACTACTACAATTGTTTGATCCATTTTATCTGAAACAACACGGCCTTGATATACTTTACGACGGTTACGAGTTTCTTCGCTCAACTTGATATCTCCCTTCACGTTTATTATTTTTCGTTATTCATTTGAATTTGAACTGTTTTTAATCTTGCGATGTTCTTACGAACTGTTCTTAGGCGAGCAGTATTTTCCAATTGGCCAGTAGCTTGTTGGAAACGTAAGTTAAACAATTCTTCTTTATATGTATTAACTTTGTCTTGTAGTTCAGTAGCAGTTAGCTTTGTCATTTCATTAGCCTTCATTATCGCCACCTACCTCACGTTTAACAATTTTTGTTTTAACTGGTAACTTGTGTGCTGCAAGTCTTAGTGCTTCACGAGCGACTTCTTCAGGAACACCAGCTACTTCAAACATTACTTTTTCGCGTTTAACTGGGGCTACCCAACCTGCAGGAGCACCTTTACCGTTACCCATACGAACACCTACACCTTTTGCAGTGTATGATTTATGAGGGAAGATTTTAATCCAAACCTTACCACCACGCTTCATGTAACGAGTCATAGCAACACGAGCTGCTTCGATTTGTCTATTTGAGATCCAGCTTGATGTTGTTGCTTTCAAACCAAATTCTCCAAAATCAACATTCTTTCCACCTTTAGCTTCTCCACGCATCTTTCCACGGAATTCACGACGGTGTTTTACACGTTTTGGTACTAGCATAGATTATTCTCCTTTCCCTTCAGTTTTAGCATCATTTGCAACTGGTTTAGCAGGTAGAACTTCTCCACGATAAATCCATGTTTTAACACCGATATTACCGTAAGTTGTAACTGCTTCAACCCATGCATAATCGATATCTGCTCTAAGAGTGTGCAAAGGAACAGTTCCTTCTGTATGCCATTCTTTACGAGCCATATCTGCACCGTTTAGACGACCAGATAGTTGAACTTTAACACCTTTAGCACCAGCTCTTCTTGAACGAGTAACTGCTTGGCGTTGTGCACGTCTAAAAGCAATACGAGCTTCTAGTTGACGAGCAATACTTTCACCTACTAGTTTTGCATCTAAATCAGGTTTCTTGATTTCAATAATGTTAATATGAATATTTCTATTAACAAGTCTATTTAGTTCATTACGTAATTTTTCAACTTCAGAACCACCTTTACCGATAACCAATCCAGGTTTTGCGGTATGAATTGAAACTGTAACGTTCTTTGCAGTACGTTCGATTTCGATTCTTGATACAGAAGCACTTGAAAGTTTGTCTTCAATATACTTACGGATCTTAAGGTCTTCGTGTAAAAATGTTGAAAAATCTTTTTCTGCGTACCATTTTGAATCCCAATCGCGGATAACTCCGACACGGAATCCAATTGGATTAATTTTTTGACCCACTCAAATTACCTCCAATACTTATTTTTCTTTTACTACTACTGTAATATGACTAGTTCTTTTGTTAATTGGTGATGCTGAACCCTTAGCACGAGGACGGAAACGTTTTAGAGTTGGTCCTTCGTCTACGAAAGCTTCACTAACGTATAGGTTTTGAGCATCTAAATCAAAGTTATGTTCTGCGTTTGCAATAGCAGATTTAAGAGCTTTGGCAACAATTGGAGAGCCTGCTCTAGGTGTGAATTGCAAAATTGCAAGTGCTTCGGCTGCATTTCTGCCTCTGACTAAGTCAATGACCATACGAGCCTTGCGAGGTGCAATACGAACATTTTTTACAACTGCAGTTGCTGATGTAATTTGTTCTGCCATAATTTAGTCTCCCTTCTTATTACTTAGTTTTCTTATCGTCTCCGCCATGACCACGGAAAGTACGTGTTGGTACGAATTCGCCCAACTTGTGTCCAACCATATCTTCTTGAATATAAACTGGGACATGTTTACGTCCGTCATGAACAGCGATTGTATATCCTACGAATGTAGGGAAGATTGTTGAACGTCTTGACCAAGTTTTGATAACTGATTTATTTTCAGTATCTGCTTGTGCTTCAATCTTTTTTAGAAGATGTGCGTCAGCAAATGGTCCCTTTTTTAAACTACGACTCATCTTATGTTCTCCTTCTTATTATTTTTAATAAATAATTACTTACCTTTTCTGTGACGAACGATAAGTTTTTCAGATTTGGCATGTGATGAACGAGTCTTCTTACCAAGAGTTTTCTTACCCCATGGAGACATTGGTGATGGGTGTCCGATAGGAGCTTTACCTTCACCACCACCGTGTGGGTGATCGTTAGGGTTCATAACTGATCCACGAACTGTAGGTCTAATACCCAACCAACGTTTACGTCCAGCTTTACCAATCTTGATTAGATCATGTTGTTCATTACCGATAGCACCAACAGTAGCACGACATGTTGAAAGAATCATACGTACTTCACCTGATGGAAGACGAAGCAATGAATACTTACCGTCTCTACCAAGTAGTTGAATTGATGTACCAGCAGAACGTCCAAGTTGTCCACCTTTACCAGGTTTCATTTCAACATTATGGATAACTGTACCAACTGGAATATTTTCTAGTGGTAATGCATTACCAGGTTTGATATCTGCACCAACACCTGATTCAACAGTTTGTCCTACTTCTAGACCTTTAGGTGCTAGGATGTATGCTTTAACACCATCAGTATAGTGTAGCAATGCAATATTTGCTGTACGATTTGGATCGTATTCAATAGCTTTAACTAAAGCTTTAACACCATCTTTATTACGTTTAAAATCGATTACACGATATTTTTGTTTGTGACCACCACCACGGTGACGAACAGTAATATGACCGTATGAGTTACGACCAGCTGTATGGCTTTGTGATTCTAATAATGTTTTTTCAGGAGTAGTTTTTGTAATCTCTGAAAAATCAGAACCCGTCATATTACGACGACCATTTGTGGTTGGTTTATACTTGATAATCGCCATTTATGTGATCCTCCTTAATTTATTCTTCGTCGAAAATCTTAATTTCGTCTGAATCTTCTGTAAGAGTAATGATTGCTTTACGGCGTTTGTTAGTTAATCCAACATAACGACCAACACGTTTCTTCTTACCAGCAATATTCATGATATTTACTTTTTTAACTTGAACACCGAATACTTCTTCAATTGCTTGTCTTACAAGCACTTTGTTGGCATCAACAGCAACTTCGAAAGTATATTTCTTGTCTGCCATTGCGTCCATTGAACTTTCAGTGATTACAGGTCGAATAATTACGTCTCTTGCGTTCATTATCCAAGTACCTCCTCAATCTTAGAAAGTGCTGCTTGAGTTACAACAAGTGTTTTTGCATTGATAACATCTAGTGGGTTAACACCTTCTGGTGAGATCACTTGAACGTTTTCAATATTTCTTGCTGATAAAGCAACGTTATCATTTCCATCTTCTATAACTACAAGTACTTTTTTACCAACACCTACTTTTTCAAGAAGTTGTTTGAATGATTTTGTACTTGGTTTGTCGTAAGAAATTGAATCAATAACAACTAGGTTATTATCAGCTGCTTTTTGTGAAAGAACTGACTTCAATGCTAAACGACTAACTTTCTTTGGAATGTGGTATGCGTATGATCTTGGTGTAGGACCAAATACCACTCCACCACCAACCCATTGTGGTGATCTGATAGAACCTTGACGAGCACGACCTGTACCCTTTTGACGCCATGGTTTTCTACCACCACCACGAACAGCTGAACGGTTCTTAACTGCATGTGTTCCTTGACGTAATGCTGCACGTTGCATGATAACTGCATCTGTAACAACACTGTTATTTGGTTCAATACCAAAAACTGCGTCATTTACTTCAACTTCAGCGCCTTTAGCGCCACTGTCTTTGTAAGCTGTGACTTTAGTCATAACTAATGTCCTCCCTTCCTATTTTTCTTTTTTAACTTTAATTGTTGATTGAATTTTAACTAGTGACTTGTTTGCACCAGGCACATTACCCTTGATCATAATAGCGTTGCGTTCTGCATCAACTTTTACAACTGTAAGGTTTTGTGTAGTAATACGATCGTTACCCATACGTCCAGGTAATGCTTTACCTTTGAATACACGGTTGATAACAGCACCCATTGAACCAGGTCTTCTGTGATATCTTGAACCGTGAGTTTCAGGTCCACGTGATTGACCATGTCTCTTAATGTTACCTTGGAAACCATGTCCCTTACTTGTTCCTGTTACATCTACGATGTCGCCTTCGTTAAAGATATCTACTTTAACTTCGCCACCCATTTCGTAGTCTCCCATTTCTACATCGCGGAACTCGCGAATGTAGTGCTTAGGAGTTGTATTTGCTTTCTCAGCATGACCTTTGGCAGGTTTGTTTGTTAGAACTTCACGACGGTCTTCCAAACCAAGTTGTACGGCTTCGTAACCATCATTTTCAACTGTTTTCAGTTGCATAACAACATTAGGTGTTACTTCAACAACTGTTACGGGAACTAGTTCGCCGTTGTCAGTGAAAATTTGTGTCATTCCGACTTTTTTACCAAGAATTCCTTTTCTGGCCATGTTTGCACCTCCAATAATTTTTTTAAATATTTATTTATTACAATTTAATTTCGATGTCCACACCAGATGGTAGATCTAACTTCATCAATGAATCAACTGTCTTAGGTGATGGATCAACGATGTCGATAAGTCTCTTATGTGTACGCATTTCGAATTGTTCTCTAGAATCTTTATGCTTATGTGGTGAACTCAACACTGTATATAGTGAACGTTCTGTTGGCAATGGAATTGGACCTGAAATTTTTGCTCCAGTTCTCTTTGCTGTTTCCACAATCTTGTCAGCTGATTGATCTAAGATACGATGTTCGTAAGCTTTCAAGCGAATGCGAATTTTTTGACTTGCCATGGGGTTACCTCCTTTTTGTCTCTTTCAAGATGACCGGCTCAATGAAAATATCCGTCACGCTCTGCCGTGGCAAAGCGGCCGGGCGTGTCGCAACCTCTCATTTCGTTGCCGTCGGTATTATTTTAATACCAAAAGCGCGTACTTCTCCCTGAGAAATAACACTCCTATCATATTACCCGAATTCAGCTTTCATATCAAGGCTTTTTTATACTTTTATCTATTATAATTTTGAAAACAAAAAAACAGACAACTCTTTAAAGTTGTCTGTTTTAATTCAAAAATTAATCTTCAACTGGCTTTCCACCATTTTTAGCAATAATTTCTTCTTGAATACCCTTAGGTACTTTTTCGTAGTGATCAAATGTCATTGTAAATGTACCACGTCCTTGTGTTGCTGAACGAAGTGTTGTTGCATATCCAAACATTTCTGATAGAGGAACATATGCATTAACAACTTGTGCATTACCACGAGCTTCCATTCCATCAACACGTCCACGACGAGCATTGATTTGTCCCATAACATCACCAAGGTAATCTTCTGGAGCAACAACTTCAACCTTCATGATAGGTTCAAGAATAACAGCACCAGCACTCTTAGCAGCATTACGTAGAGACATTGAAGCAGCAATCTTAAAGGCTGATTCATTAGAATCGACATCATGGTATGAACCATCATATAGTTTTGCCTTAACATCGATCAATGGATATCCAGCAAGAACACCATTTTCCATTGCTTCTTCTAGTCCTTGTTCAACTGAAGGAATGTATTCACGAGGAACTACACCACCGACGATAGCGTCTTCGAATTCGAATCCTTTACCCTCTTCATTAGGAGTAAATTCAACCCAAACGTCACCATATTGACCTTTACCACCAGATTGACGAACGAACTTACCTTGAGCTTGTGTTGACTTAGTGAATGTTTCACGGTAAGCAACTTGTGGTTCACCAACTTTAGCTGAAACTTTAAATTCACGTTTCATACGGTCAACCATGATATCCAAGTGAAGTTCTCCCATTCCTGAGATCAATGTTTCACCTGTTTCAGGGTTTGTTTCTGCTTGGAAAGTAGGATCTTCTTCAGATAGTTTTTGGATAGCTTCATCCATCTTGTTTCTATCTTCTTTAGATTCTGGTTCAACAGAAACTTGGATAACTGGTTCTGGAATATCAAGTGATTCAAGAATAAGTGGGTGATCAGGATCTGTTAGAGAATCACCTGTTGTTGTATTCTTAAGTCCGATAACAGCAGCAATATCACCAGAGAAAACTTCAGGAATTTCATTACGGTGATTAGAGTGCATTTGTAGCAAACGTCCAACACGTTCACGTTTGTCTTTTGTTGAGTTCAATACGTATGAACCTGATTCTAGAATACCTCTATATACACGGATGTATGTTAGACGTCCAACGAATGGATCTGTTGCAATCTTAAATGCTAGACCAGCAAATGGTTTGCTATCGTCAGCTTTGATTTCAATTTCACTATCGTCTTTAGGATCAGTAGCGTTGTAAGGTTTAACATCTAATGGAGATGGTAGGTAATCTACAACGGCATCCATTAACATTTGAACACCTTTGTTTTTGAAGGCTGAACCAGCAAGAACTGGGAAGAACTTCAAGTCGATTGTTGATTGACGAATAGCAGCTTTGATTTCATCATTGCTTACTTCTTCACCATCAAGATATTTGTCCATGATTGCATCATCAACTTCAGCAAGTGCTTCAATAAGTTCTACACGCTTAGCTTGAGCTTCCTCACGGTATTCTTCTGGAACATCAACTGTATCCCATTTTGAACCTAATTCATCTTCATCGTAAATATCAGCTTTCATTTCGATAAGGTCAATAACACCTTCGAAATTGTCTTCTGCACCAATAGGCATTTGGATAGCATGGGCGTTAGCTTGTAGACGATCGTGTAATGTACTTACAGAGAAGTCAAAGTCAGCACCAATTTTATCCATCTTGTTTACGAATACGATACGAGGAACTGAGTATGTTGTAGCTTGACGCCAAACATTTTCAGTTTGTGGTTCAACACCTGATTGTGCATCAAGAACTGTGATAGCACCATCAAGAACACGAAGTGAACGTTCAACTTCAATAGTGAAATCCACGTGTCCTGGTGTATCAATAATATTGATACGGTGATCTTTCCATTCAGCTGTTGTAGCAGCTGATGTGATTGTAATACCACGTTCTTGTTCTTGTTCCATCCAGTCCATTTGTGAAGCACCATCATGTGTTTCACCGATTTTGTGGATTTTACCAGTATAGTACAAGATACGTTCTGTAGTTGTTGTTTTACCAGCATCAATATGAGCCATGATACCGATATTACGAGTTTCTTCTAATGGAAATTCACGTTTGTTAGCCATTAAAAATGTTCTCCTTTGATTTTTCTATCCATTGATTACCAGCGATAGTGAGCGAAAGCACGGTTGGCATCAGCCATCTTATGTGTATCTTCACGTTTCTTAACAGCTGCACCAGTGTTTTGAGCAGCTTCCATGATTTCGTTAGCTAATCTTTGATCCATTGTGTGTTCACCACGCATACGTGAATAACTTACGATCCAACGTAAACCTAGTGTTGTACGACGATCTGGACGAACTTCGATAGGAATTTGGTAGTTAGAACCACCGATACGGCGAGCTTTAACTTCAAGAACAGGCATAACATTGTTCATTGCTTCTTCAAAGACTTCAATAGGTTCGTTTCCTGTTTGTTCTCTAATAATGTCAAAGGCACTATATAGAATTGTTGAGGCAGTACCTCTTTTACCGTCATACATTAAGTGGTTAATTAGACGAGTAACGATTTTTGAGTTGTAAATTGGATCAGGCAAAACTTCGCGTTTTGGAGCTGGACCTTTTCTAGGCATATTTATTTCCTCCGTAGATATTGTGACTATATGTCATGTTTATTTTATATATTAATTTATTAAGATTATTTAGGTCTCTTTGTACCATATTTTGAACGGCTCTTCATACGGCCATCAACACCGGCTGTATCCAAAGCACCACGGACAACGTGATAACGAACACCGGGTAGATCTTTTACACGACCACCACGAACAAGAACAACACTATGTTCTTGTAGATTATGTCCTTCACCAGGAATATATGCAGTAACTTCGATAAGGTTTGACAATCTAACACGGGCATACTTACGTAGGGCAGAGTTAGGTTTCTTAGGTGTCATAGTACCAACACGAGTAGCAACACCACGTTTTTGAGGTGCTGGATTGTTAGTTGTTTCTTTCTTCATACTGTTGTATCCAAAGTTCAAGGCAGGAGCATTTGATTTTGATGTCAAGCTCTTACGACCTTTACGAACTAATTGATTAATTGTAGGCATTCAAGGTTCCTCCTGATTATTTAAGTACACACATCCAGGTGGTTCATTTTTTTCGAAAAATAATAAACCACTAAATGTGGTGTACACATTGGCTTGTATTTAATAACAAATAATCTTGCTGCTAATAAAAGCACGTCCTTAAGCATATCATCCTAAAAATCTATTGTCAATCAAGTTTCCAACAATTCCGATAGGAAATTTTTGTCCATTGATTATCGTAATATAAATTAGGAGGTACTATATATGATACTTTTTTTATTTTATGTGATTATCTTTTTTCTCGGTGCATGCTGTGCTTCTTTTTTAGCTGTCACCGCACAAGATTTTCCAAATGTAAGTTTGACTCGTCGTTCATCTTGCTCTAATTGTAATAAAACTTTATCAATATTAGATTTAATTCCCGTTTTCAGCTATCTATTTCTATTGGGGAAATGTTCAAACAGTAAAGTAAGAATTCCATATAACACTATTATAGGTGAAATCTTTAGTGGTGTGTTCCTTTTTATTATATTTTACAAACACATGGATACTTTGATGTACATCCCTATTCTTCTAACACTTATTTTGCTATCTTATTCTGACTTTTTCTACAAACACATCTACACAATTTACTATTTAGGATTTATTCCAGCATTATTTTCAAATAATCATAAATATATGTTGGATTGTATTTTGGTTTATATTTTTCTTCTATTGTTCAGTATTATATCTAATGGCTTAGGTCTGGGAGATGTAGAACTGTGTGCAATATTAGCTTTATTCTTTGGATACAGAATTTGTTTATTCATCTTATTAATTAGTTGCGGTTTGTGTATACTACATTTTTTGACAAATAAAAAAAGATCATTTGGATTCATCCCCTATATAACACTGGCAAGCGGAATCATCCTAATAATCTTTATTTAAGTACACCAATAATATTCAACCAATCAACAGATAAATCGACCCATTTAGCTACATGAGTATTTCCGTAATTACCTGCTTTAACATTAATTGTGGATCTATCTGCTAGAGACATTCCATGTTATCCAATACCAAATGCATGAACCTCATAAGGTATTGCGTTTTTATCAAGTTCATCCACATAAACAAGAGGATTCTTAGCAGGAACTAGACTATCTGTCATAGTTGTCCACAAATACGTAGGTTTTGAGTTACTATTGATATTTTTTTGAGCTTGATAGAATTTTTCTGTTGGGTCTATTTTTTTTGCTAAATTTTCATCATTAGGCCAACCAAGTCCCATATCAACAACAGGATATGACAACATTATACCTGCTGGTTCTAGTTTAAGCTCTTGATCAAAAATTACTTCACGTAAATTTTTGTCCATCATATATGAATTAAAGTTAGCAACAACGTGACCTCCTGCAGAAAATCCTAACAATACAACCTTAGATATATCAATATTCTTTTCTTCTGCATGATCATATACCCAGTTCAATGTTACAGCTAATTCTTGCATTGCTAAAGGATATGTAGAATTTTCATCATCGGTCAATTGATAATTGAATACCAACGAATGCATTCCTTCAGCTGCGTATCGCATAGCTACGGGTTGTGATTCAAAATCTGATAAATAAGTAAATCCACCACCAGGGCATATTATGACCAATGGCTTCTTACTTAAATTAACTTCTTCAAGAGCATCATTATCAGCATCATCCAGCCAATAACCATCTATTTCAAATTGTGTATTCTGATAGTTTAAATCAATTTTTTCTTTCATTTTCGACCACCCCATTTTTAAATTGCATAACCACGTTCAAATAATTCAATATCTCTCCATAAATAAATCTCTGTCCTTTATCATTCGGATGTAAGCTATCATCAGATAAACTACTATCATTACCACCGAAATCAATTTGTCGTACAGGCTCAAGTGGTTTATATGGAATCCACATGTCATCTTGTGTATAGCTTTTTCATAGTCAATTTGATGAAGTCCAAGTGAATTAACTTCTTCAAAAAATTCATTACCTATTTTAGCATGTGATATAAACAAAACATTTTCAGGATTAAATCGATTTACGCTTTGAAATAATTGATAAAGAGCACCATAAAATGTCTGGTTATTGCTATCTCCATATTTACCTAATGGTTGATTGCGTCCAAAATCATTTACTCCACCATATGTTTTAATAGTTTTGGGGAAACTTGTAATTCATCTAGACGACTTTGGAAAGGATCATATAAATTACCTATAGTAGAACCTGAAACACCTAAATTTAAAAATTCATCAAATGAATAATACTCATTTAAATAGTCCATATATCTTTTAGTTGCATAACTATTACTAGAATCTGTAATACTATCACCCAGAGCAACATATGTACTATTCATCTTCTGAAACAGTTATAGTACCTATTTCATCACCTGCCGATAGTTCTTTTAGTGAATCATTTACAAGCAAATCCATTCCTGGTAAAACTACTATAACTTCAGTACTTTTGCCCATTTCTTTAACTTTTTCAATATCCATCTTCATAATCGGTTGACCAATATTTACTTTAGTATTTTCTTGTATCAGTTGTTCGAAGGGTTTACCTTCTAATTCAACTGTATCAACTCCAAGATGGACCAAAATTTCAGGACCTAAATCGCTTTTTATTGAAATGGCATGCTTAGTTGGAAAAATACTAGTTACTTTACCTTTAACTGGGCTCAAAATCTCTTCACTGGTTGGTAAAACAGCAAATCCTTCACCCATTGCTCCGGATGCAAAAACATTGTCCGAAATATCTTTTAGTTCTATATAAGTTCCAGAAACGGGGGAAACTATTGGTAATACTTTTTCTTTCTTCTTCAATAATTTAAGCATATTACTTCCTCCAACAATTAATCTTGGAATAAAACAGCTTCATAAGGTCTTAATTTTAATTCGCCATTTTCCAAAATTGTTTCTTTATAATTTGAAAATTTAACTGTTCCCAAATCATCAATTTTGTATACGATATCTTTATCACTGAAATTAGCAATGACAGATATATGATGACTATTTAACTCTCATTTGAAATAAAAAATATCAGGGTTATTCTCATCCAATAATTGATAATTTCCATCTATCAAAATTGGTTCATTTCGACGGAATTCTATCAATTTCTTATAAAAACTCAAAACTCCATCTTTTTTTCTATTTCTGATTCTACAGTTTGAGTGTCTTTATTTATTGCTTTCAACCATGGACTTCCTGTAGTAAATCCGTAATTCTTTTGACTGTCCCATTGCATTGGTAATCTTGAATTTTCTCGTGACTTCTGTTGCAAAATTTCAATTGCCTCTTGAACAGAGCTACCTTTTTCTACCAATTCATGATAAGCATTGATTGATTCTGGATCATTATACTGACTGATATCTGTGAAGTAAGCATTCTTCATAGCTATTTCTTCACCTTGATAAACATATGGGGTACCTTGAAGTCCAAATTCAACTAAAGCCAATAGTTTTGCTGATTCTTCTCGATATTTATTATCATCTAAAAATCTTGAAATTGCTCTAGGCTGATCATGGTTTCCCCAGAATAATGCGTTCCAGCCACCACCATTTTGCATGCCTATTTGCCAATCAGAAATAACTTTTTTAAGATCAACCAATTTATACCCAGACTTAACCCATTTAGCTCCATTGGGGTAATCAACTTTCACATGATGAAATGTAAACGCCATAGTTAATTCTTCTCGATCAGGATTTGTAAACTTGATTGCCTCATCAATGGGTGTAGATGATAATTCTCCAACAGTAAGCATCGAATGCTTTCCAAATACTTCCTCATACATTTCATGTATATATTCATGTACATGTGGACCATTAGTATAAAATTTTCTACCATCATCCATTGAAGTTTCTAGAGTATCATCAGGCATCTCCAATGGTTTAGAGATATTGTTTATAACGTCCAATCTAAAACCAGCAATACCTTTATCAGCCCACCACTTCATCATTTCCATAATTGAAGCTTTCATTTTAGGGTTACGCCAATTCAAATCTGGTTGTGTTCGATCATACAAATGTAGGTAGTATTGATTCAATTTTTCATCGTATTCCCAGGCACTACCACCAAACTTAGATTTCCAATTGTTTGGCTCATGACCATCAACCGGATCTTTCCAAATATAATAATCATGATATGGATTGTCTTTTGAGTAACGACTCATCTTAAACCATTCGTGCTGATCAGAAGTATGGTTAACAACCAAATCCATAATAATCTTCATTCCGCGGTTTCGTGCACCATCCAATAATTGCTCAAAATCATCCATCGTACCAAACTCTGGATTTATTTCGTAGTAGTCAGCAATATCATACCCATTGTCACGACCCGGTGATTTATAGACTGGGTTTAGCCATAAAACCTCAGCTCCCAAATCTTTAAGATAGTCTAAATGACTAATTATTCCTTGAATATCTCCTCCCCCATCACCATTACTATCTTGAAATGAACGTGAATAAATTTGATAAACAGTTGCTTTTTTCCAATCTTTCACAAGTGTTACCTCACTTTTTGCTACCTGGCAATGTAGGTTGTTTCATAGCTTCTCCAGGTTTCATTGAGTTCTTATATCCCCAAACATATGCAACTACGAAAGCTACAACAGTTGAAGCAATAGATGCTGCTAGATAAATGTAGAAGTTAGTTAAATCTCCTGGTTTGTTTGGATCGATAAATGCTGCAAATCCAATCCACGAACTAGCAAATCCAAAGTTATTTCCATGGAATAAACCTGTTATGAATCCACCAACAGCTGATCCGATCAAACCTGTTATGAATACTCGACGATATTTTAGGTTAACACCATAAATTGCTGGTTCTGTAACTCCACAGAATGCTGAAATTGCTGCACCAAAACCTAATTCTTTTAGATCAGTTTTCTTTGTCTTAATAGCAACAGCTAGAACTGCGGCACCTTGAGAAATCATTGTACTACTAATAATAGCGTTCAAATAACTGTGTCCTGATGTTGCCAAATCGTTAGCAACAAGAGGAATAATTCCCCAGTGAAGTCCGAAAATTACCATTACTTGATATAGTCCTCCGATTAGTAATCCAGAAGCCCATCCACTTGTAAGTAGTAACCATTGTAAGAAAGCAGCAATACCTTTTGAGATATTAACAATTGCTGGACCTGTTACGTACAATGTCACAATACTTGCAATAGCAATAACAATTAGCGGTGTAAATATAATTTGTAAATATCCTGGTAACCAACTCTTTACCCATTTGTTAAGTTCTCTAACCATCCATGCTGCTAAAATCATTGGGAAAATTGAGTAACTGTAGTTAACCATCGGGAAGTTTACACTACCAATAGCACCTAATGATTTACCAGCTAAAGCTACAAGTGTTGGATGAACAAGTACTGCACCAACAACTGCAGTTAATATTGGGTCAACTTTTAATTTCAAAGCTGCTGTGTAACCAACTAGTACAGGTAGGAAGAAGAAGGTTGCGTCCCCTATTGCATTAAGTAATATATAAGTTGTACTCTTAGTACTTAGTAAACCTCCTAATTGAGGCATAACTAGAATTGCAAGAATACCTTTCAAGATACCACTGGCAGCCAATGGTCCAATCAAAGGACTCATTGATCCGGTCAAAACACCGATAAATGTATTAACACCAGATTTAGTTAGATTTAGTTAATTGCCAAAGATTTCTCTTACCCTTATTTTCGTTATCAGATGTATCTGTATCAGTTGTTGTACCATCATCACCAGCAAAACCTGCTCCAAGTTTTGCAATTACCGCATCATACACTGCAGTAACTTGATCACCGATAACAACTTGATATTGTCCTGATGCCTTTTGAACATCGATAACACCATTTAGATTTCTAATCTCATCTGTTTGTGCGATGCTCTCATCTTTTAAATAAAAACGAAGACGAGTGATACAATGTATCAAACTCTTTATGTTTTCCTTGCCGCCAACTAAAGATATTATGTTGTCTGCAAGTTCAGAATAATCTTTCTTTGCCATATCCGTTCCCTCCAATTAAAGCGTTTTCATTCCAAGACCCAGTGCACTACCCGTACGTATAGGTGTCGAATGTTTTCATTTATTTTTCTATAATATTTAGAAAATAAATTGTTGTATGTTTATATAAATTTGCATAGTATTATATATATGGAGTTGTTGAGCATGGTAGCTACAAATAAATATGAATATGTTACACACGAGTTAGCTAAAAAAATTGCTTCCGGATTTTATCCTCCAGATACTTTTCTTCCTAGTGAGAAATCATTACAAGAAGAATACCAAGTCTCACGAGATACTATCCGTAAGGCATTGAACACCTTACAGGCACAAAGCATGATTTTAAAAATCAATGGTCGCGGTTCCTTGGTACTGGTAAATGACCAATTCTCTGTACCGGTCTCTAAACTAATCAGTTTGAAAGAAAATTTTGAACTTCATGATATTAATTACGAATCTAAAGTTCTTAAACTTGAAGATATGGACTTGCCTACAAACCATTTCAATACCGACTTTCATTTTGAAAAAGTTCCTGTAACCCATGTTGAGCGTTTAAGAATCATCGATGGCAAACCAGCTATAATCGATAATAATTACGTTCTAAAATCAACGGTTCCAGAAATTCCTATGGAAGTGGCAGAAAATTCACTATTTGAGTATTTTGAAAATACCTTAAAATTGTCAATAGGTTTCGCTGCTAGAACAATGCGTGTAGAAAAAGCTACACCAGAACAATCAAAGATATTAAAGATACCTGTTGATGAACCCTTAGTTTCTATTAGATCATTAACAAGATTAAAAGATACTAGAGTACTAGAATTAACCGAATCGTTCCATATTGCTAGTCAATTTAAATTCTTTGAATATGCTACAAGAACTTCGCTATAACAAAAAAAGAGCCCACCTTTCGGTGAGCTCTTTTTTTATTACAATGTATTTCCATTATCTGATGATAGTGAACTAGATTCTTCAGCTTTCATTTGAGCTTCAATATCTGAAATTGTAAATGCTCCGTTTAAAGAGTTATCTGCCATAGGACCAGTTTTCTTTGGTTCCATGTGGTTATACTTAGCCATACCTGTACCAGCAGGAATAAGTTTACCAATAATAACATTTTCTTTAAGACCAAGAAGTGGATCAACCTTACCTCTGATAGATGCATCAGTAAGAACACGAGTTGTTTCTTGGAAGGAAGCAGCTGACAAGAAACTGTTTGTTTCAAGAGATGCTTTAGTGATACCAAGAAGAACAGGACGTCCTGTAGCAGGAATACCACCCTTGATTAGAGTTTCACGGTTATGATCTGTAAATTGAGAAATATCCATCAATTCACCAGGTAATACATCTGTATCACCAGGATCAAGAATTCTAATCTTTCTAAGCATTTGACGTACCATAACCTCGAAATGCTTATCAGAAATATCAACACCTTGCATACGATAAACTTTTTGAATTTCGCTTAACATATAATTTTCTGTTGTAAGAACATTAGTAATCTTAATCAATTCCTTAGGGTCAATTGAACCTTGTGTTAGTTTAGCACCACGTTCAATAATATCTCCTTCAGCAACAGCAACACTTGATGTATAAGGAACACTATATGTTCTTGTATCAATGTCACCTTCGACTGTGATTTCTTTTGTATGTTCAGCAGGATTTTCGTTGATGGCAGTAATAGTACCATCAACTTCTGAAATTACAGCAAGACCCTTAGGATTTCTTGCTTCAACAATTTCTTGGATACGAGGAAGTCCTTGAGTGATATCATCACCACCGGCAACCCCACCAGTATGGAAGTTACGCATAGTTAGTTGAGTACCTGGTTCACCGATTGATTGAGCAGCAACAGTACCGACTGCTTCACCAATTTCAACTTCTTCACCAGTAGCCAAGTTACGTCCGTAACACTTGTTACATACACCATGACGTGTATCACATGTAAATGCAGAACGTATTGTAACTTCTTCCACACCAGCATCAACAATTTGTTGTGCCATTGCTTCATCCATCATGACATCACGAGGTACAATAACCTCGCCTGTCTTGGGATCAAGAACAGATTTCTTAGTATAACGTCCTACAAGACGATCGTATAGAGGTTCAACTAAATCAGTACCATCATAGATTGTCTTAACAAGTAATCCACGGTCAGTACCACAGTCTTCTTCACGAACGATAACATCTTGAGCAACGTCAACAAGACGACGTGTCAAGTAACCTGAGTTAGCTGTCTTAAGGGCAGTATCAGTCATACCTTTACGAGCACCGTGGGTAGACATGAACATTTCCAAGACAGACAAACCTTCACGGAAGTTTGAAATAACTGGAATTTCCATCATACCACCATTAGGCGCAGCCATAAGTCCACGCATACCGGCTAGTTGAGTAAAGTTTGAGATATTACCACGAGCACCTGAATCACTCATCATTGAAATTGGGTTTGTAGAATCAAATGAGTCAATCAACTTTTGTTGAATATCATCTTTTGTATCATTCCAAACTGCAATAACACGTTCATGACGTTCTTGATCAGTGATCAATCCACGACGGAATTGTTTTGAAATTGCTGCAACTTGTTTATGAGCATTTTCAATAATTTCAGGTTTTTCTTCAAGGTTAGGAACATCTGTAACACCAACTGTTAAACCAGAAATTGTACAGATTGTATATCCTAATTCTTTCATGTCATCAAGAAGTGATGATGTTCTTTGAACTTTGTATACTTTGAATATTTGAGCAATAACATCACTTAAATATCCACTCTTAAGAGGTTCAACTAAATCATTTTCTTCAAGCTTGTCATGAATATTTTCTCCACAATCAAGGAAGAATTTATCAGGAACACCATTTATTAAGTTGTCATCAGTAGGTTCATTCAAGTATGGGAAATCTTCTGGAAGAATCTCATTAAATAGAACTTTACCAACACTAGTTAACATAACTTTATCGCGTTGTTCTGATGTAAATGGTTTCTTAGGCATTGATGAAACTGAGAGTCCAATTCTTGTATGGTAATGTACATCACCATTTAACAATGCAGTATGAACTTCGTTTGCATCCTTGAAAATCTTACCTTCACCAGTCATATTTCTTGTTTCGATTGTTAGGTAGTAGTTACCTAAAACAACGTCTTGAGATGGTGTAACAATAGGCTTACCATCTTTAGGAGCAAGAATATGGTGAGCAGCAAGCATAAGCATTCTTGCTTCAGCTTGTGCTTCATCTGATAGTGGAACGTGAACAGCCATTTGATCTCCATCGAAATCGGCATTGTAAGCTTCACATGCTAATGGATGAAGTCTGATTGACTTACCTTCAACTAGAACTGGTTCAAAAGCTTGAATACCAAGTCTATGCAATGTAGGTGCACGGTTCAATAGAACCGGACGTTCCTTAATTACATATTCTAGTACATCCCAAATGTCATCATCTTGACGATCAATTTTTCTTCTAGCGTTCTTTACGTTTGAAGAAATTTCACGCTTAACAAGTTCATGCATAACAAATGGTTTGAATAATTCAAGTGCCATTTCACGAGGAAGTCCACATTGATAGAACTTCAATGTAGGTCCAACATCAATAACTGAACGACCTGAATAATCAACACGCTTACCAAGTAAGTTTTGACGGAAACGTCCTTGCTTACCTTTAAGCATATGTGAAAGTGATTTAAGTGGACGGTTACCTGGTCCTGTGACCGGACGACCACGACGACCATTATCAATCAAGGCATCTACGGCTTCTTGAAGCATACGTTTTTCATTTTGAACAATGATATTAGGCGCATGTAAATCTAGAAGTCTCTTCAAACGGTTATTACGGTTAATAACACGACGATAAAGATCATTTAGATCAGATGTGGCAAAACGACCACCTTCAAGTTGAACCATCGGACGTAAGTCAGGTGGGATAACAGGAATTGCTTCCATTACCATCCATTCAGGCTTGTTACCTGATTTTTGGAAGGCACTAAGAATATCTAGTCTTCTAATCGCACGAGTACGTTTTTGTCCTTGTGCAGATTTTAAAACTTTACGTAATTCTGTAATTTCAGCATCAATATCTACAAGACTTAATAAGTCACGGATACCTTCAGCACCCATTTCAGCAACGAAATCGTTTCCGAATTCTTCACGTTTATTACGATATTCTGATTCTGTAAGTAATTGTCCACGTTCTAGATCAGAATTTGCAGGATCAATAACTACGTATGATGCAAAATAAATAACTTCTTCAAGATTTCTTGGAGAAATATCTAGTACAAGACCCATTCTTGATGGGATTCCCTTGAAATACCAGATATGTGTAACTGGTGCTGCTAATTCAATATGTGCCATACGTTCACGACGTACTTTTGAACGAGTAACTTCGACACCACAACGATCACAGACGATGCCCTTATAACGAATACGTTTGTATTTACCACAGGCACATTCCCAGTCTTTAGTAGGTCCGAATATTCTTTCGTCAAACAGACCATCTTTTTCTGGCTTTAAAGTACGGTAATTAATTGTTTCTGGTTTTTTAACTTCACCATAAGACCAACTACGGATCTTATCTGAAGATGCTAAACCAATTTGCATACTTTCAAATTTATTAACGTCTATCAAAAGGTAACCTCCTAAGCTTGATGAATTCTATTAGTTTTCTGATTGTGTGTTTTGAGATGTATCTGCTTCGGAAGTAAAGTCAGGAGTTGAGTTTGCAATCTCCATCTTCTTAGCTTCTTCTTCAGCACGTTTTTGTTCTTGTTCTTTAGCAAATTTAGATAGTGCGTCGATACTAATTGTATCTTCATCATCATCCATATCACGTAATTCAATTTCATTTGATCTTGAATCTAGAACTTTCATATCAAGACCTAATGCTTGAAGTTCTTTAACAAGAACACGGAATGATTCCGGAACACCTGGCTTAGGAATACTTTCACCCTTGATGATAGCTTCATATGTTGATACACGTCCTACAATATCATCTGACTTGTATGTCAAAATTTCTTGAAGTGTGTAAGCAGCACCATAAGCTTCTAGGGCCCAAACTTCCATTTCACCAAATCTCTGTCCACCAAATTGAGCTTTACCACCAAGTGGTTGTTGAGTAACAAGTGAGTAAGGTCCGATTGATCTAGCATGAAGCTTATCATCGACCATGTGAGCTAATTTCATGTAGTACATAACACCAACAGCTACACGGTTCTTGAATGGTTCACCAGTACGTCCATCATAAAGGATTGACTTACCATCTGAATCCATATCAGCTTCTTTAACAATGTCCCATAATTCGTCATTTGTAACACCATCAAAAACAGGTGATGCAACATGAATACCAAGTTTTCTGGCGGCCATACCTAAGTGAAGATCAAGAACTTGTCCAATGTTCATACGAGAAGGAACACCCATGGGATTAAGTAAAATATCAACCGGTGTTCCATCAGGCATGAATGGCATGTCTTCTTGTGGCACAACGATTGAAACAGTACCCTTGTTACCATGACGACCAGCCATCTTATCTCCAACTTGAATCTTACGTTTTTGAGCGATGTATACACGAACCATCATGTTTACACCAGGATCTAGTTCATCACCGGCTTCACGTGTGAAGACCTTAACGTCTTGCACAATTCCACCACCACCGTGAGGAACACGTAATGATGTATCACGAACTTCACGAGCTTTTTCACCAAAGATAGCATGCAATAGACGTTCTTCGGCTGATAGTTCAGTCACACCCTTAGGAGTAACTTTACCAACTAAGATATCACCATCATAAACTTCAGCACCAACACGGATAACACCGAATTCATCCAAGTCTTTAAGTGATTCTTCACCAACATTAGGAATTTCGCGTGTGATTTCCTCAGGTCCAAGTTTTGTATCACGTGCTTCTGATTCAAATTCTTCAATATGAATTGAAGTATATGCATCTTCACGAACTAGTTTTTCTGAAAGAACGATAGCATCTTCATAGTTGTACATATTCCATGTCATGAAGGCAATCAATGGATTTTGACCAAGAGCCAATTCTCCATTTTCCATAGCAGGACCGTCAGCAATTATATCGCCAGCTTTAACAACTTCGTCTTTACGAACAATAGGTCTTTGGTTGTAACTCTTACCATTATTTGAACGACGGAATTTTGTTACTTCATATTCTTCAGTTGTACCATCGTCATCACGTTTAATCTTAATAACTTTAGCATCAACATATTCAACGACACCATCTACCTTAGATAGAAGTGCTGCCCCTGAATCATGCGCAGCAATATATTCCATACTTGTACCAACAAGAGGTGCATGTGGGTCAACCAATGGAACGGCTTGACGTTGCATGTTAGCACCCATTAGGGCACGGTTAGAATCATCATTTTCCAAGAAAGGAATACATGCTGTAGCAACAGACACAACTTGTCTAGGTGAAACGTCCATGTAATCGACTTTATCTACTGTTGTTTCGATATTGTCATCTTGGTGACGAGCAAGAACTGTTGGATCAACAAATGATCCGTCTTCATTTAGAAGAGTATTAGCTTGAGCTACGACGTAATTATCTTCTTCGTCAGCCGTTAGATAATCGATCTTATCTGTAACTTTGTGAGTATCCCAAGATACACGACGATATGGTGTCTCAACAAAACCATATTTGTTGATAATAGCGTAACTAGCAAGGTTATTAATCAAACCAATATTAGGTCCTTCGGGTGTTTCGATAGGACACATACGACCGTAGTGAGTATAGTGAACGTCACGAACTTCATATCCGGCACGATCACGAGTCAATCCACCAGGTCCAAGTGCAGATAGACGACGCTTGTGTTCTAGTTCTCCAAGTGGATTTGTTTGATCCATGAATTGTGATAATTGTGATGAACCAAAGAATTCCTTAATTGAAGCAACAACTGGTCTAATATTGATAAGTTGTTGTGGTGTAACTGTTGCAGTATCTTGAATTGACATTCTTTCACGTACAACACGTTCCATTCTTGAAAGACCAATTCTAAATTGGTTTTGTAGTAATTCACCGACAGAACGGATACGACGGTTACCCAAGTGATCAATATCATCGGTAGATCCGATATCTTCTTTTAGGTTAAGGAAGTAGTTGATTGAAGCAAGAATGTCAGCAGTAGTGATAGTTCTTACTTGTTCATCAATATTTCCATTACCAATCATAGTAACAACTTTTTCGTTATCAACTTTTGAATAAACTTGAATTGATTGGATTGTTACAGGTTCTGTTAGAACACCCTCTTCAGAAGGTGTTAATGTTGTTGTCTTGAAATCATCGCGATCTAAATATGAACCTAATTTGTTCATAGCTTCGCGATCTAGCACTGTATCCTTATCAAGGATAACTTCACCTGTATCAGGATCAGCAAGAGTTTCAGCCAATACTTGGTTGAATAGTCTTGTCTTTAGGCTAAGTTTTTTATTGATTTTGTAACGACCAACATTTGCAAGGTCATATCTTCTAGCATCAAAGAAACGAGCATAAAGAAGTGATCTTGAACTATCAGCAGTTTTGGGTTCACCGGGACGTAGACGTTCGTAGATATCTTTCAAGGCTTCTTCAACACGAGAATCAGATGTGTCTTTATGAACATCCTTATCAAGAGTTAAGTCCAAAGTATCATTTTGACCAAAAATATCTAGAATTTCATCGTCTCCACCAAATCCAAGAGCACGGACTAATTCTGAAATAGGTAATTTTCTAGTTCTATCAATACGAACATATCCAATACCTTTGGCATCTGTTTCATATTCTAACCAAGCACCACGGTTAGGGATTACAGTTGTACCATAGTTTATACGACCATTTTTGTCAGTGTCTTCATTGTAGTAAACACCTGGTGATCTAACTAATTGAGAAACAATAACACGTTCAGCACCATTGATAATAAATGTACCTTGTGGTGTCATGATTGGGAAATCACCAAAGAACACGTCTTGAGTCTTAATTTCACCAGTTTCATGGTTAGTTAACTTCAAAGTTACGTGTAGTGGAGCTGAGTAATTAGCATCATGTTGTCTTGCTTCATCAACTGTATATTTAGGTTCTAGTAGTTTGTAATCAACATACTCTAATGAAAGAGTGCCTGCAAAATCATCAATAGGCATAATGTCATCAAACATTTCCTTTAGTCCTTCATCCAAGAACCAATTGTAAGAATTTGTTTGAATGTCTATCAAGTTAGGAAGTGATAACACTTCTTTGATCTTTGCATAGCTACGACGAGTACGGTGTGCACCGTAATTTACGTTATGATATGTCAAATCGTTCACCTCAACATTTAGATTGTTAAAAAGTTAAATAGAAATATTACAATTTGATTACAAAATATAAGAAAACGCTTAATTTTCCTAATTTTAGGCAAAAAAAAACCAAAAATAGACCTAAATCTACTTTTGCTTTTCTTATTTTTGATAACCACGGACAATATTTCGTAGTTAACTCATTTAACTTTAAAACTCAATTTCTATAATACTCTGATATACCCTCAAAGTCAACATCAGTAGCTCACGTTAATGAACTTCTGTTTTTTCTTTTCCAACAACTGATATTTTAATCTTACCTTTTGTTGAACCAACTTTAATTGTATCTCCAGGTATTGCTTGATTAGTTAATAACAATTCACTAACTGGATCTTCTATCTCTCTTTGAATAGTTCTTCTCATTGGACGTGCGCCATATTCTGGTTCATAGCCATCCTTTGATAGATCTGCATATGCAGAAGAAGAAATTTCCAATTTAATTGAAAGATCTGCAAGTCTTTGTTTAACACTAGTACTCATAATCTTAGCAATTTCTTTCAACTGATCTTGTGTTAGTGATTTGAAGATAATTGTTTCATCGATACGATTCAAAAATTCAGGTCTAAAGAATCTCTTCAACTCTGCGTTAATACGTGATTGCATTTCTGCATAATCAGTTTTAGCATCTTTAGCACCAAATCCAACAGACTTATCTTCTTCCAATTGACGAGCACCCAAGTTAGAAGTCATGATGATAATTGAATTTCTAAAATCAACTTTTCTTCCCTTAGAGTCTGTCAGTACTCCATCATCTAGAACTTGTAGTAAGACATTGAAGACATCTGGATGAGCTTTTTCTACTTCATCCAATAGAATTACAGAATAAGGATTGTTCTTAATTTTTTCTGTTAATTGTCCACCTTCATCATAGCCAATATAGCCAGGGGCAGAACCAATCAATTTAGAAGTACTTACAGAATCCATATATTCTGACATATCAATTCTGACCATATTGTCTTCTGATCCAAACATCAATTCAGCAATAGATTTAGCTAATTCAGTCTTACCAACACCTGTAGGTCCTAAGAATAGGAATGATCCTATCGGACGACTTGGGTCTTTCAATCCACTTCTTGCTCTTCTAATTGAACGAGAAATAGCATTAATAGCGTCATCTTGTCCAACAACTCTCTTATGTAAATCTTTTTCTAAATTAAGAAGACGATCGCTTTCTTTTTTAGTAATTTGATTTACAGGAACGCCTGTCCACTGTGAAATAACAGAAGCAATATCATCACCAGTTACTACTGGTTTCTTTGTAGCTTTAGTTGTCTTAGAAGCACTTAAACTATCTATACGTTTTTGCAAATCTTGTTCATCTTCACGTATTTTTGCTGCTTCTTGGAAATTTTGATCTGATATAGCATGGTTTTTATTGTTAATAAGTGCTGATAACTCTTCGTTCAATTCATCTAACTTAGACATAGAGGAAGTGTTTTCTATCTTAACTTTTGCTGATGCTTCGTCAACTAAGTCGATTGCTTTATCTGGCAAGAAACGATTGGTCAAATAACGATCTGACATAGTGACTGCAGCATCTAATGCATCATCAGAAATCGATAGTCCATGATGTTGTTCATAACGTGGACGTAACCCATCTAAAATCTGTCTAGTTTCTTGAGTTGATGGTTCTTCTATCATTACTCTGGCAAATCTACGTTCAAGTGCAGCATCTTTTTCAATATATTTTTGATATTCATCAAGAGTTGTAGCACCAATCATTTGCAACTCACCACGAGCCAATGCTGGTTTTAGGATGTTAGAAGCATCAATAGCACCTTCTGCACCACCAGCACCAATCAAAGTATGTAATTCATCAATAAATAAAATAACATTTTGATCTTGATAAATTTCTTCGATAACTTTCTTCAAACGGTCTTCAAACTCACCACGGTACTTAGTTCCCGCAACAAGTGAACCCATATCAAGCATCATGATTCGCTTATTCTGTAGATCTTGCGGAACTTCTTTAGATACAATAGCCTGTGCTAATCCTTCAGCAATAGCTGTTTTACCAACACCAGGTTCACCAACCAAAACAGGGTTGTTTTTTGTACGTCGGCTTAAAATCTGAATAGTGCGTTCAACTTCTTTGTGACGACCAATTACAGGGTCCACTAAGTTTTCTCTAGCAGATTCTGTGATATCCCTTGCCAAAGAATCAAGAGTTGGTGTTCCTTCTGAAGTCTTCTTCTTGGCAGCAAGTGCCATATTACGACGATTTGTCTTGCCGTTTAGTCCCATCTTATTAAGAAGTAATTCTTTAGTCTTAGTCAAACTTAGTCCAAGGTTACTCAAAATACGATTTGCCAGATTGTTAGAATCATCTAAGATAGCCATCAAAATATGTTCTGAACCAACACGGTTAGATTTATATTGTCCTGATAATTCTTCTGCCATAGTCAAAATCTTTTGACCCTTTGGAGAATATGGTAAATAGATATTCTGTGGGGCACTTAATGAAGTATCTCCATATCCTGTTAGATGTTCGATTTCTTCCTCAACATCTTTTGTACTAATTGATAAATCTCTTAACGTAATTCCGGCAATACCATCATTCTCCATAGTCAATCCAAGTAAAATATGTTCTGAACCAACCGCATTATGATGGAAAGACTTTGCCTGATCTTGAGCGAGAATTAATGCATTTTTTGCGCTCTCTGTAAAAGCCTTTTCCATTGAGAACACCTCATTTCATTCATGTATGTCTTGCTAGTATAAAACTGTTTTCAAAAATTGCAAGTCATTAATCTATACTAATTATTATACCGCACTGAAGTTGATAAGATCTTTACTTAGCTCATTGCATTTGTATAATAATTCATCAAAAAAAGAACAACCAGTATACACTGGTTGTTCTTTTTCAATGAAGCGGAAGACGAGATTCGAACTCGCGACCCCCACCATGGCAAGGTGATGTTCTACCACTGAACTACTTCCGCAAATGAATGCCGACTAGAGGATTCGAACCTCCGACCCCCTGTTTACAAGACAGGTGCTCTGCCAACTGAGCTAAGTCGGCTTAACACTAATTAGTTTAATGTTAAGAATACGGGTGAAAGGACTTGAACCTTCACGTCCACTGGACACTAGAACCTAAATCTAGCGCGTCTGCCAATTCCGCCACACCCGCAAAACCATAAATAATATAACCATCGGTAGAAAAACTACCAATGGAGGATACAGGGATCGAACCTGTGACCTCCTGCTTGTAAGGCAGATGCTCTCCCAGCTGAGCTAATCCTCCATGTTTGAAACAACTATATTATTATACCCAAGACAAATAAAAAAAGTCAACGTTTCCGTTGACTTTTTTTATTTGTCTTCGTCTACTCTCATTGTTGGAAATAGTAAAACATCACGAATTGATGGTGCATCGGTTAGTAACATAACTAAACGATCAATTCCGATACCTAAACCACCGGTTGGTGGCATACCGTATTCTAGTGATTCTACAAAATCTTCATCAATAGTTTCAGCTTCATCATTACCAGCATTGCGTTCTTTCAATTGTTCTTCAAAACGTTGACGTTGGTCGATAGGATCATTCAATTCAGTAAAGGCATTACCATATTCATGTCCTAAGATAAATAACTCAAAACGATCTGTGAATCTTTCGTCTTCTTTATTTTTCTTAGCTAAAGGTGATACTTCTACTGGATGTCCATAAATAAATGTTGGTTCTTTGATCGTATCTTCTACAAATTCTTCAAAGAATTCGTTGATGATGTGACCTACTCCCCAATATTCTTCGTACTTAACATTTTTTTCATCAGCAAGTTTACGTGCATCTTCAATAGACATTTCTTGCCAGAAGTCTACACCAGCTTTTTCTTTAATGGCATCAACCATGTGTACACGCTTGAAAGGTTTCTCTAAATCTACTTCTTGTTCTTGAT
Organism: Companilactobacillus metriopterae; assembly: GCF_002762335.1. Classification (NCBI taxonomy): domain Bacteria; kingdom Bacillati; phylum Bacillota; class Bacilli; order Lactobacillales; family Lactobacillaceae; genus Companilactobacillus; species Companilactobacillus metriopterae. The sequence goes on from NZ_CP024610.1 coordinate 1,466,461, forward strand.
AAGTAAACTTTTGAGTTCCCAATGCTTTTTGTGCAGCATATCTGAAGATACCTTCAGTTTCATCCATAACATCATTGAAGTCAAAGTAAGCAGCATATGTTTCCAATGTTGTAAATTCAGGGTTATGTTGAGTATCTAATCCTTCGTTACGGAAAACACGACCTATTTCATAAACACGTTCAAATCCACCTACAATCAAACGTTTTAAGTGAAGTTCTAGCGCTATTCTCAAATACATGTCAGCATCTAATGCATTGTGGTGAGTAATAAATGGTCTTGCAGAAGCTCCACCAGCTTGAGCATTAAGAACAGGTGTCTCTACTTCAAGAAAATCATTTGAATCTAGATATTCACGGACAGCTGAAATAATTTTAGAACGCTTGTGGAAACGATCATAACTATCTTCGTTGGCAATCAAATCAAGATATCTTTGACGATATTTTTGCTCGATATTTGTCAAACCATGGAATTTATCTGGTAATGGTCTAAGAGCCTTTGACAACATAGTTACTTTAGTAGCTTTGACAGTCAACTCACCCATATCAGTTTTCATGATAACACCCTCAATACCTAGGTGATCACCAATATCAGCACGTTTAAAGATGTGGTAATTTTCTTCACCGACTTCATCTTTACGAACGTAAATTTGAATTCTGCCTGTACGATCCCTTATATCAGCGAACCCTACTTTTCCCTTACCACGTTTTGTCATGATACGACCAGCTATGACAGCATGTGTTTCTTGTTCATCTAAAACTTCTTTTGTCTCATCTTCATACTTGTCATGAATGTCTTGAGCAAGTTCTGTTCTTACAAATCTTGAACCGTATGGATCAATTCCTGCATCATATAATTCAGCAAGTTTTTCACGTCTAACCTTTAATTGGTCGTTCATTTGAGTACCATTTGGATTATTCTTTCCCACTTGTTTCACCCCTTATTAATTATGAAATTTTAGCAGTCTTAGCTTCTCTTTTTTCTGATTGTTCAACGAATGAATCTAGTAAATCAAATACTTCTTTCATTGTATCAACTTTCATCACTTCTGCACGTGTTCTAACAGCATGAGGAATACCTTTTAGATAGTAAGCAGCTTGTTGACGGAATTCTGGAACTCCGATTTCTTCACCCTTTAAGTCTACTAGGCGTTCAAGTTGAACTTTGGCAATATCAATTTTTTCACGAATTGTTGGATCTGGCACTAAAATACCTGTTTCAATATATTGTTGCATTGCGTTTAGTTTCCATAGGTTACCTAAAACTGCACGACCAACCATTACAGCATCAGCGCCGACAACGTCCAACATATATTTAGCATCTTGAGGTGTCTTAACATCACCATTTCCCATAAATGGAATGGTTAGTTTTTCAGCAACATCATGCAAAATATCCCAGTTAGCTTTACCAGAATAAAATTGTTCACGAGTACGTCCATGCATAGCAATTGCTGCAGCTCCACCTTCTTGGGCAGCCAAAGCATTTTCAACAGCATAAATGTGATCGTCATCCCAACCAGTACGCATTTTAATTGTCAGAGGTTTATCAATTGCTGAACTAACAGTTTTAACAACATCATAAACTTGATCAGGATCCAACAACCATTTTGAACCGGCGTCTGATTTGATTATCTTTTTAACTGGGCAACCCATGTTGATATCAATAATATCTGCAGCAGTATTTTCAGCAACGTATTGAGCTGCTTCTGCAAGTGATTCTTTGCTACCACCAAATATTTGGATACTTACTGGGTGTTCTTTAGGATCAACAAATAACATATTCAAAGTTTTATCATTTCGATAATGAATACCTTGGTCACTGATCATTTCACAGACAACCATACCCGCACCAAATTCTCGAGCTGTCATTCTAAATGATGAGTTAGTTATTCCTGCCATAGGTGCTACAACTACTTGATTGGGAATTGTAACGTCTCCAATTTTCCATTCCATAATATCTACCTCAGTACTTAATAAATTACATCAAATCATCATAGCAAATTTTTGCAAATCTTTCCAGATTAACTATTTTTTTCTTGCAAGATGTTTTCCAAATCTTCTTTGCTAAATTGATATTTTTCAGAACAAAAATGACAAACTGCCTCTGCTCCACCGTCTTCATCAATCATTGCTTGGATTTCGTCATCTGACAATGTTGCTAGAGATTTTGCAAATTTTTCTTTAGAACAATCACAGACAAATTTTACAGGAATAGTTTCTAACACTTTCATTTCAATACCATTCATCAATTTTTCTAGAATTTGTTCATTAGTTAAACCTTCGTTGAAAAGTCTTGAGATGTGAGTCATTTCAGACAAGTTCTTTTCAATATGTTCAATATCTTCATCAGTTGCATCTGGCAATGTCTGAATCAAAAATCCACCAGCTGCACCAACTGTTTCATTGGGTTGAACAAATACTGACACTCCGACAGCTGAAGGAATTTGTTCTGACTTAGCCATATAATAGGCAAAATCATCACCAACTTCTCCGGAAACTATTGGTACTTGGCCAGTAAATGGTTCCTTCAAATGTAAGTCCTTAGTAATACTTAGTGTTCCAGAATCACCAACTGCACCTCTAACATCTATATGTTGATTATCATTTAAAGGCAAACTCACATGTGGATTTTGAATATATCCACGAACATTTCCATAAGCATTTGCATCAACAATTACAGCTCCTGCGGGTCCATTACCGATTAATCTTGTTGTTATAAGTTCATCTTGTTTCAATGTTGATGTCGCTACCAGAATAGAACCGATCATAGTTCTACCCAATGCAGCAGTGGAGTTACTCCATGTATCGTGTCGCCTTTGTGCTTCTGAAACAGTGTTCTTAGCATTTACAACATAAACTCTAAATTTTCCATCCGTAGAAACAGCTTTAATCATATTGTCTGCCATATATTTACTCCTTAAAATCAAGAAAAGCGACTCTCGCGAGTCGCCTTCCTGAATTATTATTTATCATCTGATGAAGAATCATCTTTTTCTGATGGGAAAGTTGTATTATCAATTTTCTTTTCAGTATTTTCTTCAACTTCTTCAGATTTTTGTTTTTCAGCATCTTTAGCTTCAACAGCTTGTTTAGCTTGTTCGAACGTACCAGCCTTTTCACTTGGGTAAGCTGAAGCTGTTGCACTTTCAGGCATCTTACCATCGTTGAATAGACTAAGTATTTCTTTTTCATCAAGTGTTTCATATTTCAATAATGCTTCAGCAATCAACTTATGCTTGTCGCGATTATCTTCAATAATTTGATGAGCTTGTTCATGTGCTTCATCAATTAAACGTTTAATTTCTCCGTCAATAGATGTAGCAGTATCTTGTGAATAAGAAGGAACTGAGCGATATCCACCAGAGAATGGTTGACCGTCTTTTTCTAGTTGTACAGTACCTAGTTTTTCAGTCATACCATATTCTGTGACCATTGTTCTTGCAATTTGTGTTGCTTGCTCGAAATCATTTGAGGCACCAGATGATTGTGAGTTGAAGACAATTTCTTCAGCTGTACGTCCACCAAGTAACCCTGCCATTTGTTCAGTCAATTCTTTTTTAGTGATTAAGTTTTGATCGTCTTTAGGAAGCATAATTGCGTATCCACCAGCACGTCCACGAGGTACAATTGTAACTTTTCTAACGACACGTGAATCACTAAGTACAAGACCGATAATGGCATGTCCTGCTTCGTGATAAGCAACCATATTACGTTCTTTATCAGAGATAACTCGATTCTTCTTAGCTGGACCAGCAATTACACGATCTTCAGCTTCATCAATATCTGTTGAATCAATCTTCTTCTTACCACGACGAGCAGCAACAAGAGCAGCTTCGTTAAGTAAGTTTTCTAGATCGGCACCAACAAATCCTGGTGTTTGTTGAGCAACCACTTTTAGATCAACATCATCTGTAAATGGTTTGTTCTTAGAGTGAACATCAAGAATAGCTTCACGTCCCTTAACATCTGGGCGACCAACAAGGATCTTACGGTCAAAACGACCCGGACGTAGTAAAGCAGGATCCAGAACATCAGAACGGTTAGTAGCTGCCATAACAATGACACCTTCGTTACCAGTAAATCCGTCCATTTCAATTAGCAATTGGTTAAGTGTTTGTTCACGTTCATCATTTCCACCACCAGTACCAGAACCACGTTGTCTACCAACGGCATCAATTTCATCAATGAAAATGATTGCTGGAGCGTCTTTCTTAGCAGTTTCGAACAGATCACGTACACGACTAGCACCGACACCGACGAACATTTCAACGAAGTCAGAACCAGAAATTGAATAAAATGGCACACTAGCTTCACCGGCAACGGCCTTAGCTAGCAATGTTTTACCAGTACCAGGAGGTCCCTCAAGTAATACACCTGAAGGTATTCTGGCACCCAGTGCCACAAACTTACGAGGATCTTTTAAGAATTCAACAACTTCAACAAGTTCTTGTTTCTCTTCCTCTGCACCAGCAACATCAGAGAATCTGATCTTGTTCTTCTTAGGATCTTCTGGCTTAACCTTTGAACGACCAAAGTTCATCATTCTGTTAGCTCCGCCTTGGCCACCTTGACCACCACGTCCCATCATTGAACTAAAGATAAAGAAAATGACAAGTAATGGTAAACCGATTACTAGAATGGAATAAATCCATTGTCCAGATGATGACTCTTGTTTAGTTGTAGCTTTAACATTTTTATCTTTTGCAGCACTACTAATACTTGCTAGAGTACTGTTGTTTGGTAATACAGTTGTAGTAAAATTCTTGGCTTCACTACTCTTAGAATTTGAGCTTCCAAATAGTGAAACAGAATTAGATGATGATTTTGTTTTTTGAGCTGTCTTATACTCACCACTCACAGAGTAGACACTTCCACCTGGTTGGATTGTATAATTTTTTATTTTTCCATCTTTCAACTGGCTAATAAATTGATCTTGAGACAAAGTCTTAGTTGTGGTGTTAGATTGTCCACCTACGAACCAACTACCCGCTAATACAAGAACAACAACAAGTAAAAGATAAAACAGACTATTACTAAAAAGTCTATTTCGATTATTTTTCATATATGTTTACTTTCCTCCTGAATTTAACGAAAATATTGTAACATTTAATTAATAATATATGTACATAATTTAGACTAATATCATTAAATTATTTCGTATTATATACTTCTGGCTTTAAAATACCAACATAAGGTAAATTACGATATTTTTCATCATAGTCCATACCATATCCTACTACAAATTCATCTGGAATTTGAATTCCAGTGTAATCAACTTTGATAGATTTAACACGTCTATCAGGTTTATCTAGGAAAGATACAATCTTTATTGAATTAGCCTGACGTGCGTTCAAAAGATCCAATAATGAATCTAATGTGATACCTGTATCAATGATATCTTCGACGATGACAACATCTCGTCCCTTGATTGATGTATCCAAATCTTTGATGATTTTTACTTCACCTGTAGAAACAGTATTTTCGCCACCATAACTTGAAACATCCATAAAATCATATTCAAGTGAAACATCAACATTCTTTATTAAATCCATCATGAACATAGCTGCACCACGTAAAATACAGACAAATAGTGGGTTTTTACCTTCATAATCTTTTGATAATTGAGCGCCTAATTTTTTGTTAGTTTCTAAAATTTGCTCTGGAGTTACTAGAATTTCTTTAATATCGTTATTCATAAGAATCCTCTTCAAATTTGACTTTCCAAAAATAATTTCCGTTATTTAAATAATCCCTTAAACGGTAGTTTTTTTCAACCCATACAACCTGATTATTAATACTCAAAACAAGTAATTTATCTCGACGTTCTTTTGGAACTTTTTTGTCGATTAATCTGCGACTTAACTTTTGATGATGCCCATCTTGTATTAAAAGAAGATCTCCATCTATTCTGTTTCTCAGCTCAATTAAAGGATCCGAATTATCTGTAGAAAAATCAGCATCTTCTTCAGGACAACTTTCAATTAGTATTTTTTTATTATCAATTTTCACCATTTCATTAATTGATATATTTTTTGTGAATTGATTCTTCTTTTTACTCTGAACATTAATTGAAAATTTATCATAAGACTTAAGGAATACATGTCCCTTATCCAAGTCTACTTTAAGGTTAGGTCTATCAGATTTAATAATGGAAGTTATCATTTCAATTTGTCGATTACTAACCTTTATTGCGGTCAAATTTTTTGTGAAAAATCTTCCCCAAAATAGTGAACTCTGTTCATCATTTAAATCAAACACCGGCGATACTAAACCACTAATATCATCAGATGATACCTGTACATTCATTTTTTGTTCTAATTGGTCAAAATACCTGTTCCCTAACTGGAGCAGGCCTTTCAATTGTTTATCGAATAATTCAAAATGTTCTAGATACTGACCATTTTCTTCTTCAAATAATGGCAGAACACTGTTTCTTATCCGATTTCTTATTGTTATATCTTCAGAATTAGTTTCATCCTCAACAAAATCTATTTCTTCCTGATCGGCAATTTCTTTGATATCTTGTTTTGAAAAATTCAACAGTGGTCGAACAATTTGAAATTCTTTAAAGGGTCTTCTTACTTTGAGGCTAGAAATTTCATATAAATTACCTGAACGAATCATCTTCATCAAAATATTTTCAGCAATATCATTTTGATGATGTGCTGTTAGAAGAGTATCAAAATTCTCCGTAGACATCACATTGTAAAAATAGTTATAGCGATACTCCCTGGCCTGTACTTCCATACCTTTAGAAATATCTCCTTGATGATTCCAAATTGATGAGTAAAAAGTTATTCCTTTATCTTTACAATATTTTTGGACAAAATCTGTATCAAATTTACTTTGTTCACGTAAATCATGATCCACATTAATAACTGCAAAATCAGATTTATCACAGATTTCTTCAATAGTTTGCAGCAAAACCATTGAATCTACTCCACCAGAAACAGCAACTAGTATTCGGTTAGCTGAAAATTTATTTAGTTGTCTTTTTACATCGTGTACCATTTTCAGCAAGCTAAGCACCATTATTTTTCTCCATTGTAATTAAATAAGGTTGAGACTAAGTCTCAACCTTATTTATCAATATTTGATGTTGCATCTTCAGGTAAATTATAAACTAGTTCACCATCTTTTGTGTACATATACTTATCTCGAATATATTTTTCTAGATAACTTTTGTTGTTTAATTGTTTGACTTCAATCTTTAAATCTTTATTTGTTTCTCTTTGACTTCTCAAATTATCACTAGTTTTTGAGATACTCTCATTTGTCTTTGTGTATGTTGCATGTGAGGAGATAATTTGTGAACCAAAATAAAGGCAAATAATTGCAAAAACTATACCTATTACAATTAATCGTCTTTTGTGGACACTTCTAACATATGATTGTCGATCTGATATTTGCTTATTTACTTGTGATTTAGCACTAATCACAGAAAAAGCTGAACCTTTTATTCTTCGAACTTCCATAGATTTTCCCCTTGATCTTATGTATCGAGTATATCAAGTTTTTAAATTTATGGACAAAATTTTAATACAATATTAAGAAAATCTTTAAACAATTTCCTCAAACATATCTGCTGACTCATTTTTCTTAGTTGTTTCTTTTATATCCAAAACTTTTATTTTCATAGTCTTCTCACCAAATTGAAGTTCCATGATATCTCCTATAGCAACAGAAGTTGAAGATTTGGCTGGTCGTCCGTTTATCAATACACGACCGTTATCTGCAAATTCTTTTGCTACAGTTCTACGCTTTATAATTCTACTTATCTTTAAAAATTTATCTAATCTCATTTATTTATCCTCAATTTTCATAATTCTGGTGATAAATTTACCCTTAGGCAAAATTTGCCATTCGTTTACATCTAAAACTTTCCAATACTTAGTTATAACAAAGTATAGTATCACCCCTACAGGAATTGAAACTATACATATTAAAACCCCAGACAATCTTGTTAAATCTAGTAATTTCATCATTAATAAGGAAATTATTTCAACAAAAATTCCCATAATCAATGATGTTACAAATACTTTGGAAATAAATTTAATACTCAACAAACTATTTGTTGTAGTCTTTTGATAACTAATAAATATCCAGATTAATAATATTAGCTCACTAGCAATTGTAGAAATCGCAGCACCTAGTATTCCAAAATGAGATACTAGTAATATATTAAGTCCTATTTTAATGAAAATAGAAACTCCAAATGCCAATAGCTTACTAATATTTTGTGATTTATCTTCACTAGAAATAACAACTATCAGATTGATCAAAGATATCAATATAATAGACAGTAAATATACCCCTATCGTGATAGATCCTCTGCTATCTTTGAACAACATTGTGTTAATAACTGGCATCAATGCTAATAAACCAGCTGTTTCAGCAAATGATAACCAAATACAAACACGTACCATTCTGGAAATGATCTGGCGATTATTATTTGATCTTCTTAGCTGGGGCATGATACTTGAAACAAATGATAATGATATAACAATACCTAATTGTAAAATTGGTTGTGCTCGATCAAAAATACCCTTCTGTACTTCAGCATCATACAAAGAAAATCCAAATAATTTCAATTGATGAATCATTGTGAAGGTGTCAATTAACTGATAAAAAATTGTAATTCCTGTAAAAGTTACAATCAAGACAATTTCAAAAACTAGACCTTTGCTGATTACTAAAGGTTTAGTTTTTTTGGTTTTTTCTTCATTTTTGATACGAGAAAAATATATATAAGTTATTAACAGAATGAAAATAGAAGCAATCCCACCAAAAAATGCACCTGAGTTTGCTAATGTTCCCATTTGATAAAGATTAATAGTTCCTTTACCAAATATAATTGCACTGACAATTATTATGAATACTCGTACTATCTGTTCAACAACTTGAGAAATTGCACTAGGTTGCATCAGTAAATCTGATTGGAAATATGCTCTTAAATTACTTTCTAATGGAACCAACAAGAAAGCCAAACTAACTATCTTGACTTCATTTGTTAGACCTATATCACCCATCAATAAGGATATTTGATCTGAAAAAACAACTAAAAAAGCTGTGATAAAAACTGAAATTATCGTCAATATCCAGAACAGTCTAAAAAATAATCTTCTCTTGGATCTTTCATTATCCTGATCAGCGTAAACTTTGGACAATACTACTGGCAATCCAGTCAGTGAAAGAACAGTAAATATTCCATATATTGGATAAACCTGTTGATATATAAAATATCCTTGATCACCAACAATGTTTTGTAGAGGAATTCGATAAACTGCACTCAAAAATTCTGATACAAATGAAGCAATAGCTAGTATCCAAGCACCTTTGACAGCTCGGCTGCTATAATTATTTTCCATCTTTAGGCTTATCCTCTTTTAATTTATCGAAAACTTCTGCCATTTTTTGAGCAAAATTAACCGATTGTTCAACCCAATTGTCGACTGAAGATGTATCTAACATAATTTTAAATTCATCATCGCTATTATTGACAGTTGCTTTCATCTCAGTATTACCCAACAATCTAAATACCAAATCACCTGTTAGATAATTGTTGGCATTCTTAGCAAACTTAACAGTAACGATATTATCCTTCATCATTGCATTTTGAACCAGTGATTCATCTAAATAAGCCTTCAGTAGACTGACTTGAAGTAAGTTATCAACTTCTTTAGGGTATTCGCCAAAACGATCAATTAATTCAGAACGTACTTCTTGGTAATTTTCTTCTGAGTCTATCTGACGTATACGTTTATATAGTTCAACTTTTTGATTTTGGTCTTCAATATAATCACTTGGAATATAAGCTTCTAGTTGAAGATTAACTTCTGAATTTGTTTTTTCAGTCTTAGTTTGACCACGCTTCTTAGCAACTGCCTCATTTAACATTTGAGTATACAAATCAAAACCAACTGAATCAATAAATCCATGTTGTTGTTTACCTAAGAGATTACCAGCACCACGAATTGATAAGTCTCGCATGGCAATCTTAAACCCTGATCCTAACTCTGTAAAATTCTTGATGGCTTCTAGTCTTTGTTCACCAACCTCAGTTAGAACTTTATTACGTTTATACATTAGATAGGCATACGCTACACGACTAGAACGACCTACACGGCCTCTTATTTGATACAACTGTGATAACCCATATTGATCAGCATTTTCTACAATTAGAGTATTGGCATTAGGCATATCAACACCTGTTTCAATAATTGTGGTAGTGACTAAGACATCATATTCTCCTGCCAAAAAATCAGCTATAACACCTTCCATTTGTGTCTCTGTCATTCTTCCATGAGCTATAGCTATCCTTGCTTCTGGAACAAATGTCTGAATCTCATCAGCAACTCGATCCATGTCTTCGACACGATTATGTAGATAAAATACCTGTCCGCCTCGCTCCATTTCACGACGAATAGAACTAGCTACAACTTCAAAGTTTTGTTCCATTACAAAAGTTTGAACAGGATATCTATTACTTGGTGCAGTTTCAATAACTGACAAATCACGTACACCTAACATAGACATATTCAATGTTCGAGGAATTGGTGTAGCTGTCAAAGTTAGAACGTCAACATTTGCTTTTAATTGCTTGATTTTTTCCTTGTGCTTAACTCCAAAACGTTGCTCTTCATCAATAATTAATAAACCAATATCTTTGAATTCTATATCATCCGATAACAGTCGATGTGTTCCAACTACGATATCTATTTCACCATTTTTTAATTTTTCAGTGGTTTCTTTGACTTGTTTGCGAGATTGAAATCTTGATAGAACACCAATATTTATTGGAAATCCAGCAAATCTTTCACGCATATTGTCGTAATGTTGCTGTACCAATAAGGTTGTTGGTGCTAGGAAAACTACCTGTTTACCATTTTCGGCGGCTTTAAAGGCTGCACGAAAAGCAACTTCGGTTTTACCAAATCCAACATCCCCTATTAATAAACGATCCATTGGATGTGGTTTTTCCATATCATGTTTAATTTCGTCAATTGACCTCAGTTGATCAGGTGTCTCTGGATAAGGAAAGGCATCATCAAACTGATTTTGTAGTTCATCATCCTTGGGAAATGGATATCCGACTTCGGATTCACGTTGTGCATATAGTTCAATCAAATCATCAGCGATATCTTCAATATTTGATTGAACTTTACTTTTAGTCTTACTCCATTCCTTACCACCAAGTTTATTAACTTTAGGTGTTTTACCTTCTGCAGAAACATACTTTTGAACAAGATCTAATTGTGATACAGGAATGAATAATCTTCCGTCATCTTTATACTCGATAGTAATGTAATCTTGATGTTTACCATCTACTTCCATGGTCTGCATTCCGGTAAATTTACCAATACCATGGTTAACGTGAACTACATAATCACCAGGTTTTAACTCATTGTAACTTTTTAGTCTTTCTGCGTTGGCTAAAGTCTGATGACGACGACGTTTAACTTTTTTGTTGAATAGTTCTTTCTCAGTAATTACAGCCAATTTATTTTGAGGTAATTCAAAACCTTCACCAAACGGATTTTCAATTACCTGTGTTCGACCATCAATGATTTTTTCTGAGCTTGTAACGATAGCGCTGATTTCAAAATCTTCCAATGTTCTCATTATTGAATCAACACGTTTTTTGTCATTCAAAATAATCAATACTGTATATGCTTGCTTTTGCCAGCGACCTATTTCAGATTTTAGCAATGGCATTTGACCAAAAAATTGCTGCATACTTCTAACGGAAACATTTTCCAATTGATCAAGTCGAATACGCCCCATTCCTTGTTGGAATGCGGATAGATAAATTTGGGTACTTTTATTATTTGGATAAATATCCATAAATTTTTGACGAATATTTTGATTAGGTAAAATTTTACCGTATTCTAATTGACTAGCTAAATAGGATTGATTATCAGAGTAGTTATTATTTGATTGCTCAACTAAACGATTGTATTCATCAAAAATAACAATGTCATCTTCAGACATGTAGTCTAACAAACTTGTTTTAGTTGTGTCTAAATAATCAACAATTCTACTCAAATTATCAGGTCTATTACCTTGAGATAATTCTGACAACAAAGATCCAAAACTATTCTCTAGATTTTCTTTTACGATCTTATCGTCTATCTCTATTTGACTGTCATAGTCTTCTTGTAGCTTTGCTGCAGCTGCTGATAGTTGCTCTGATGTAAAAATCCGATCCACTGCCGGTAAAATTTCTACGGATTTTAATCCATCAATACTACGCTGACTTTCTGTATCAAAGGTACGTATATTTTCCAGTTGATCTCCAAAAAAGTCCATTCTAATCGGATCATCCATATTTAATGGATAGATATCGATAATATCCCCTCTAATAGAAAAATCACCTGGTTTGGCTACGAGCTTTTCTTTTATATAACCCATCTGAACAAATGTTTTATTAAGTTCTTCTAAGTTATAATCTTCATCTAAAACTAAATTTATCCTAGATTTTTCATATAATTCTTTTGGTGAAAGAATATACTCCAATCCAGAAATAGACGTCACTAATATCCCAGCTTTTTCGCTAGTAATAAAATCTAGTGCATCGATTCTTTGAGCCAGTTCATCAGGTGAACTAGTTGCTAGTTCTGATGAAACCGCCTCTTCAACTGGGAAAATATGTGTATCAATATCATCTACTAAATTTAATTCATCAAACAATTTATTAGCGTGAAAATTCGTATTTTCAACCAGTAGGATTTTTTTATTTGTTCTCTTAAATGAATCCAACACAAATAGGGAAATCGTTGATCCAACCAACCCTGTCAATAAGTTCTTAGTTCCAGGTTTGACTTGATCAATAAATTTCCCAAGGTCTAATTTATTTGAGATGTAATCAGTTAATTCCACAATATACCTCTATTAGTTATATTTGTTCATTAACTGGTCGACACTTTCTCCGTCTATCCAATCTTTAACTGCATTGACTGCATTGTCAATTCCTGACAGTGCCACAGGTTCTTCATCCTTAGAGAATGGTGTCAGAACCCAGTTAACTACAGATTGGCGTTGTGGATGTTGAATACCAACTTTTACTCTAGCAAAATCTTGAGTTCCTAGAGAAGAGATGATGCTTTTAATCCCGTTGTGTCCACCAGCTGAACCTTTTTGTCTTATTCTTATTTTTCCGATAGGAATATCCATATCGTCTTGTATAACCATAATTTCTGAAGCTTCGACCTGAAAATAACCCATCAACATACGGACAGCTCGACCTGATTCATTCATGAATGTAAGTGGTTTAACAAAAAATACCGTTTCTCCATTTACTTTGAATTTAACAAATTCTGCTTGGAAGTCTGTTTTGGTTCTTGTTTCACCATAATCTTCCATTAATTGATCAATCGCCATAAACCCCATATTGTGTTTTGTACGATCATATTTTTTACCGGGATTTCCTAATCCAACAACAAATTTCATTGCTCTACCTCATTTCGAAATTCCATTATAACACTACACGCTTACAATATCTTTATAAGAAAAGTGAATTATAAATGTAATTTTTATGTAAATGCTGTTATTTTTAGAAAGTTATTTGTATAATTAAATTGAACTAATTTAATTTTGAAAGGACATTTTTAAATATGACAACTCCAACAAACGAAAAAAACCACCAAAAAGTACTTCTAGTTGGTGATGGTGCCGTTGGTTCTACATTTGCTTACGCAATGACACTTCAAGGTATCGCTCAAGAATTTGTAATTTGCGATATTGCTAAAGAAAAAACAGAAGGTGACGCATTGGATATCGCCGATGCACTACCATTCTCTGCCGCACCTAAAACAATCTACTCAGGTGACTACTCAGACGCTAAAGACGCTGATCTAGTTGTTATCACTGCTGGTGCTCCACAAAAACCAGGTGAAACAAGACTTGACCTTGTTAACAAGAACCTAAACATTTTGAAATCAATCGTTGATCCTATCGTTGAATCAGGATTCAATGGTATCTTCCTTGTAGCTGCTAACCCAGTTGATATTCTTACATATGCAACATGGAAACTATCTGGTTTCCCTAAGGAACGTGTTATTGGTTCAGGTACATCACTTGATACAGCACGTCTACGCAAATTTGTTGGTGAAGAACTAAACGTTGACCCAAGATCAGTACATGGTTACATTCTTGGGGAACACGGTGATTCAGAATTTGCTGCATGGTCTCACTTAACAATCGGTGGAATCTCAATGCACGAATGGATGGAAAAACATCCAGAAATCACTCAAGCTAAACTTGATGAAATTTATGACAACGTTGTTAACGCTGCATACAACATTATCAACCGTAAAGGTGCTACATTCTACGGTATCGGTACAGCTCTAGCAAGAATTTCTAAAGCACTTCTTGGTGACGAAAATACAGTGCTACCATTATCTGTTTACATGACAGGTGAATATGGTGTAAACGATGTATTTATCGGTTCTCCAGCTATCGTTAACCGTAAAGGTCTACGCGATATTCTTGAAATTCCTCTTACAGATACTGAAAGTGCACAAATGAAGAAATCTGCTGATGAACTTAAAAAAGTTATCGAAGATGGATTTGCTGCAACAGGAATTGAAGCTCGTCAATAATCATCATTTTAAAAAGTCTATCCTCCAACAGGAGATGGGCTTTTTATTTTGCCCAAAATTAACATTCAAATCCCCTTACGATAGTATTTAGATGCCTTAAAATTATCATTAAATTAAGAATCTTTTAATTTTTAAGATTTTAATGTATTATTGTAATTAATAATAATTGACCGGAGGAATATCATGCTAGTTAAATCTTTAGTTCAAACAAAGGATCATCTAACTACAGTACAAGAAACTGTTACCTTAGAAGAAGCATTAAAAATACTTGAAGACTCAGGCTTCCGTTGTGTACCTATTGTTGATGAAACAGGTAAAATATTTAGAGGAAATATTTACAAAATGCACATTTATCGTCACAAATCTCGTGGTGGCGATATGACTCAACCCGTAACTTCCCTACTAAAAAATGCCACAAAAACTATCAGTGTAGACTCACCCTTCTTTAAAGTATTTTTCAACATCAAAGATTTACCTTATATTGCAGTTTTAGATGAAAATAATAATTTCTATGGCATTTTAACTCACTCACGTCTATTGAGTATGTTGTCTGATGCATGGAAAATGGATATCAGTAGCTACGTTCTAACAGTTAGTTCTCCAGGAGAACACGGTGATCTGGAAAAAATGTCAAAGATTATTTCTAAGCATTCTTCTATTACAGCATGTATTACTTTAGATAGTAAAAATAATGAAGTAGTTCGTAGAACTCTATTCTCTCTTCCTTCAGATACTGATATAGAAACATTGAAAGTAGTAATTAACAAACTAGAGAAAAAAGGTTTTGTTGTGTCAGAAATTGATGATATTCATTCTGGAAAAATTTTAAATAAAGCAAATATATAAAAGGAACTATCCACTTGGATAGTTCCTTTTTTTAAAATAATTATATTGTTTGTAAGATTATAATTTGGTTGATATACTTAACTAGCAATTGTAAACGATTACAAAACTAGGAGGGTATATCGATCATGAAAATTGGAATTCCTAAAGAAATTAAAAATAGAGAAAATCGCGTTGGAATGACTCCATCCGGTGTTGATAATTTAATACGTTCAGGAAATGAAATTTTGATAGAATCAAACGCTGGCCTTGGTTCTGGTTATTCTGACGACCAATATAAAAATGTTGGCGCAAAAATTGTAAATGTAGACGTTGCTTGGTCTGCAGATATGGTCATTAAAGTAAAAGAACCAATGAAAGAAGAATATAAGTATTTCCGACCAAATTTGATAATTTATACGTATATGCATTTAGCTGCAAATAAAGAATTAACTGAAGAACTTATGGCCAAAAAAGTTACATCAGTAGCATATGAAACTATGATAGGTCCAAAAGGTGGTTTGCCATTATTGGTTCCAATGAGTGAAATTGCAGGCCGTATGTCAGTTCAAGTTGGTACTCATTTCTTAGAACAAATAAATGGTGGAAAAGGTGTTCTGATCGGTGGCGTTCCAGGAGTTCGCCGAGGTAACGTAACTATCATTGGTGCAGGATCAGTAGGATTTAATGCAGCCAAAATAGCAATTGGAATGGGTGCAAATGTTACTATACTAGACATAAATGCACAAAGACTTGCAGAAATCGAAGATATTTTTGATGGTAAAATTAATACATTAATATCAAATACACATAATATAGCTGAATCAGTTAAAAAATCAGATATTGTTGTAGGTGCGGTACTTATCCCTGGTGCGGCTGCTCCTAAGCTAGTAACTAAAGAAATGGTAGCTTCAATGGAGCCAGGTTCTGTGGTTGTTGATATACCTATCGACCAAGGAGGTATATTTGAAACCAGCACTCATGCAACTACACATGATAATCCAGTATACAAGGTTAATGACGTAATACACTATACAGTGGCAAATATACCTGGTGCTGTTCCAAAAACTGCTACCGAAGCACTTTCAAGTGCTACACTACCTTATGCCTTACAAATTGCAAACAAAGGATTAATTGAAGCATCAAATAATTTCACTATTCAATCAGGTATTAATACATTTGATGGTATGCTAACAGAAGGAGCAGTATCAGAAAGCTTAAATATTCCATTTCATAAATTTACAAATTTGTCTGAATCAGTTAAATCTTAATTAAATAAAAAAACCTCACAATAATTGTGAGGTTTTTTATTTATAAATTCTAGGTAAATGTTCAGCCAAACTACATAAAATTTCATAGTTTATTGTTCTAGAATATGCAGCTGCATCTGTTGCAGTGATAGTTTCATTTCCATCAGTACCTATTAAGGTAACCTTGCTGCCAACTGGCACTTCATGCGGTAATTTAATCATAAATTGATTCATGCAGATACGACCAACGATTGGACATCTCTGTCCATCAACTAACACATCAAATCCAGACATTCTACGTAACCATCCATCAGAGTACCCCATAGAAACTGTACCAATCCATTCTTCCTCGGATGTAGTGTAAGTTGCTCCATAACCGATTTTTTCACCTGCTGGAACACTCTTAACAAATGCCAATGAAGAATATAACGATAGAGCTGGTTTTTGCTTATAAGGCAATTCTGTGATATCTGTCCCTGATGGATTTAGTCCAAACAATCCAATACCAAAACGAACCATATTTATTCCAATATCTTCATGCCACAAAGCTGTTGCTGAGTTAGCACAATGAATATATTTAAAGTCAATTGGTAAATTGCTAATCATTTCATTGAATCTTTTGCGTTGAATTTGAAAATAGCTGTCATCTGGACTATCTGCCGTTGAAAAGTGTGTGTAAATACCTTCTGCTATGAACTTGTTAGTGTTATTTTCAATGAATTCACATGCCTCAAGCAAATCAGATTTCTTTCGGAATCCTATACGGCCCATGCCACTATCAATGCTTAAATGTATTTTTAGATTATTTACCTCAGCTTTTTCTAGCCATGGTAAATCACCAACTGTTAATGAAATATCATTATCTGCTGCAAATTGTGCATATTGATATGGTGTGATACCCAATACTAAAACTGGGGCACTTATTCCAGCCCCTCTTAATTTTGCAGCTTCATTCAGTGTTGCAACGCAGAGTCCACTAACACCATGTTCAAGTACCAACTTAGCGACTTCCACCATACCATGTCCATAAGCATTAGCCTTAACAACGGCAAAAACTGTTGCATCTTCGGGTAATATCTTCATTTGGTTTTGTAAATTATCTATCAAGTTATCTTTATTAACTTCAATATAAGACGGTATGTAATCTAATTTATTCATTGTTGTTAGACTCCTCTAGAATAACTTCAGTGATTACTAATTCATCAGTATCAGAAATTGAAACATGGATTGGTCCATCATATATATCAGTTTTGATATATGGTTGACCTGATTCATAATTTAATATGCTTAAATCATGGAATCCTACTTTACCCAAACCGGTTCCCATTGCTTTAGAAAATGATTCCTTAACTGAAAAACGTCCTGTTAAAAAAGTCATCTTTGCTTTTAAAGTATTACGTTGATAGAAAAGTTCTTTTTCTTCTTCAGTTAATACCTTTTCTATGAAATTAGGATGTTTTGTATAAATATCCGTCACACGACCTATTTCAGCAATATCAATTCCTAATCCTTTAATCATATTAATTATCTCCATTTTTTCTATAAAAAAAGGCACAGTAATTAGATTAATTACCCTACCTTTTAAATAATATTATAACATTTTAGTTGTTTTTATAGCTTAATTAGATACTTGTTCTAATCTTGAATGACTTCTTAGAAGAAGACTTTCTATTAGATGAGTTAGCCTTATTTCCTGGATTAGTTCTACTCTTTGAGTGAGTATCTTTTCTACTAGTACCATTACGGCTGCCTGAGCTATCACGATCTCTATCGCGGTAACTACGTCTTTGGCCTCCACGACTACTGCCACCATGTCCATTACGAGAACGGTTGCCTGAATGACCACCGCCTCCTCTTCTGTTACCGCCTCTAGATGAACCACCACCACGAGAAGGAAGTGGTCTTTCTGGTGTGATATTAACAGGAACACTGTGTTCATCCTTAACAGCTGAGTTCAAATAAATTTGAACCAATTGTTCTGGTGTGTATTTCTTTAATAATTCTTCAGCTGGTTCTTTAAAACGATCCAAACCTTTGCCGTGTGCAAGAGTACTCTGTATTTCCTCTTCAACAGCTTCCATTTGACCTTTTACCAATTGATCATCAGTAGGAGGTGCAAGTGGTGTCATGCGTTTTTTAGTTAACTTTTCAATTGCTCTCAAGTAACTAGTTTCGTTTGGTGCAACAAATGTAACTGAAACACCTGACTTACCAGCACGTCCAGTACGTCCAATTCTGTGGACATAACTATCTTGATCTTGAGGAATATCATAGTTATAAACATGAGTAACACCTGAAACATCGATACCACGAGCAGCAACATCAGTAGCTACTAGATATTCAAGCTTTCCAGATTTGAATTTCTTCAATACACTAGAACGCTTATCTTGGGACATATCTCCGTGGATACCTTCAGCTTTGAAACCACGAGCTTGTAATCCGCGAATTAATTCGTCAACACGTCTCTTTGTACGTCCAAAAATAATACCAAGATCTGGTTGTTGAACTTGCATAATACGTGTCATCATATTGAATTTTGTAAATTCTTTTGAATTAACATAATATTGTTCAATGTTGTCAGCTGTTAGTTCTTTTGATTTGATTTGAACAACTTTTGGATCTGTCATGAATTTCTTAGTGATATTCATGATTGGTTTTGGCATTGTTGCTGAAAATAGTAGTGTTTGGTGTTCATTAGGAACATTTGAAAGAATACTTTCGATATCTTCAATGAATCCCATATCTAGCATTTCATCAGCTTCATCTAAAACAATTGTTCTTACATTTCCCAATTTGACTGTTTTACGATTGATATGGTCAAGTAAACGACCAGGTGTTCCTACAACAATTTGTGGGTGGTTTTTTAAACCATTAATTTGTCTTCTAATATCAGCTCCACCGAAAACGGCTTGAACTTTGGCGTGCTTGTCACGACCTAATTTTGCAAGTTCTTCTTGAGTTTGAATTGCCAACTCTCTAGTTGGTGAAATGATCAAAGCTTGAACTGCTGGGTCTTTAGTATCAATACTATTTAAAATTGGTAAACCAAACGCAGCAGTTTTACCTGTACCTGTTTGCGCTTGTCCAATTACGTCTTCACCTGTTAATACAAGTGGAATTGTTTCTGCTTGGATTGGTGTAGCTTCTACATATCCAACTTTTTCTACCGCACTAATTAAAGTGGGGTCTAAACCTAATTCATTAAATTTCACAAATTTCCTCCGAGTCTACGCCTTTTTTGGCATAAAAAACTAATTTACCATTTATTAGTAATAATCTCAACTTAAACCAAGTCTTTTAAAACATTTTCCAAATGAATTCCGTGACTAGCTTTTAATAAGATTGTGTCTGTTGGTTCTAATTCTTGCTTCAAATCACTGACAAGATTATCTAGTTGATCTTTATCATATAATTTCAAATCTTTAGATGAATACTTATCAGTTAACTTGTTATTCAATTGCTGCATGTCAGTTCCCACTAGATAGACTTTGTCAAAGTCATCAGGATCAATATGGTCTGCCAATGATTCATGTAACTCAGAAGATAAATCGCCAAGCTCAAGCATATCCCCTAATACAATAATCTTTCTTCCTGCTGTTTTAATAGTTTTTAGATTGTCTAAAACTTCAATTACAGCAGTAGGGTTGGAATTGTATACATCACTTAAAATATCAGCTCCGTTACTTGCTTTTAACCATTCTGTACGATTTTCAGTAACGTTTAATTCTTTCAAAGATTTAGCCATTTGATCAGGTCTAGTATGGAAAATTTTACCAATCATCAAGGCTGCTAAAGCATTTCTGACATTATATTCGCCCATCATCGGAATAGTAAATTTCTCATCTGGCCAAAGATTTGTTTTAAATTCAGTATAATCCTTACCTGAAACAACTTCTGTTGCATAAATACTATTCTCTGTACCCATACCAAAAGTAAGTTGTTCTTGCTCAACATTTTCAGCCTTTTTAACTAACAGTGGTTCATCTCCATCATAAATGAAACGGCCATCTTCTCTAAGGTGACTAGTAATTTCCATCTTAGCATCAGCGATCTTATCTCTGGTCTGGAAAAACTCTATATGTGCTTCACCAATCATGGTAATAACTGAAAAGTCAGGATTTGCAATTGTACTCAAATGCTCTATCTGACCTGGTCGATCCATTCCCATTTCAAGAACTAAAACTTCTGTATTAACTGGCATATTCAAAATGGTAAAAGGAACACCAATTTCATTGTTAAAATTCTTGGGAGTTTTTGCAACATTATTATTTATTGAAAGCACATTGGCAATCATATCTTTGGTTGTTGTCTTACCATTACTACCTGTAACTGCAACAACTTTAGGATTTACCTTAGAAAGATAATACTTTGCGATAGCTTCAAAAGCATCACTAGTATTCTTAACCTCCAAAAGTGGGATAGAGACATCTGGAATTTCATGATCTCTTTGCCAAATTGAAGCAACAGCACCATTGTTAATAGCGCTATCTATAAAATCATGTCCATCACGTTGATCAATTAGTGGAATGAACAAATCCCCATCTTTTGCCTCACGACTATCAAAACTTACACCTGTAATAGATATATCTTTGATATTTTCTGCTTCAATATTGAGTGCAGAATACACTTCTTTAAGTCTCATTTTCATAATAAAATTTCCCCAAATCAAAAATTATTAGTATCGATAAATCTTAAGAGTATACTAGTTAGAGTTAGAAAGGATTTGAACTATATCATCATGAAAGAAAAACAAAATAATTATTGGAAAAAAAATCTAACCGTACTCTGGTTTAGTACCTTTATATCTGGTATTGGATTTAGCATGATAACACCCTTCATGCCATTATACATCAATACTTTAGGCAATTTCACTAAGAGTCAGCTGGTTACTTGGAATGGTCTGATTTTTTCTGCTACATTCCTAGTTATGGCATTCATTTCTCCCGTTTGGGGAAAAATTGCTGACCGCCGCGGTAGAAAGTTAATGTTAATTCGTGCATCACTAGGTATGGCTATCGTCATCACACTACAAGCATTTGTAGTTGCACCATGGCAGCTACTTGTACTTAGACTGTTACAAGGTGTTTTTTCAGGATTTATCAGTAACGCCAATACGCTTATAGCGTCTACCGCTCCTAGATCACAAAGTGGTCGAGCTCTAGGAACTCTAAACACTGGTGTTATGTCTGGAACACTATTAGGACCCTTAGTAGGTGGAGCTATAGCACAATACTTTGGATACAGAGTTCCATTCTTAATAACAGGTACTCTATTATTTATAGCATTCATCCTAGTTGTAACCTTCATACAAGAAGATTTTCATCCAATTGCCAAGGAAGACGAAGAATCCACAAAGGAAATCTTCCATAATTTGAAACATCCAAAGATAATTTTTGCATTATTTGTTACTACTTTTATTATCTATGCTTCCAATACTTCTATTAATCCATTTGTCAGTTTGTACACAAAACAACTTATGAATGGAAGTAGTAATGTAACACTGGTAGCTGGATTGGTGGCTGCTATGCCTGGTATTGCAAATGTTATTGCTGCTCCCAGGTTTGGAGCACTAGGAGATCGAATAGGTACCGAAAAAATATTAATCGGTGGTTTATTCTTTGCTTTCCTAGTTTACATTCCCCAAGCGTTTGTTACAAATATTTGGCAACTGGCTGGTCTAAGATTCCTTGTTGGAATTTCAGATGCCTGTCTTGCTCCGCAAGTTCAAACCATGTTGGCTAAAAATACTAGTCATAAATACACTGGTAGAATATTTGGTTATAATCAATCATTCCAATCAATGGGAAATGTTGCAGGACCTCTATTGGGTTCTTCCATAGCAGGTTTTTATAACTACTCTGCAGTATTTTTATTCACTAGTTCTTTGGCACTGATAAACTTCATCTGGGTATTTTCCAATTTAAAAGTTAAAAATAAAAGCCACCTGTAAAAAGGTGGCTTTTTTTAGTACTTGTCTTATAGTCCGTATTTCTTGTTGAAACGATCGATACGACCATCTGCTTGAGCAAACTTTTGTTTACCTGTGTAGAATGGATGTGAATCTGATGAAATTTCAATACGTACTAGTGGATAATCGTTACCTTCAAAGTCAGTTGTTTCATTTGATTGAACTGTAGAACCAGCTAAGAATTTCTTACCTGTAGTTGAATCCATGAAAACTACTTGATGGTATTCTGGGTGAATTCCGTCTTTCATTTATATGCGCTCCTTTTGCCCTAAATCATTTGCTGAAATAGAGATTATTTACTAACGATTAATAATATTATCATGAATTAG
Organism: Companilactobacillus metriopterae; assembly: GCF_002762335.1. NCBI lineage: Bacteria > Bacillati > Bacillota > Bacilli > Lactobacillales > Lactobacillaceae > Companilactobacillus > Companilactobacillus metriopterae. Next base: position 1,489,426 of record NZ_CP024610.1, read on the forward strand.
CGTTACATTCAATACAATTATGCTATCCCAAAACGATTTTTTTATTAGATATTTCATTTATGAAATCTAAATCATGATCTATAACAATCATTGTAGGTTTTTGATTTTTAATCATTTTTATAATTTGTTCTCTGGTAATTATATCTACATAGTTAAGTGGCTCATCCCACAAGTAAACATTTGATTCTTCTGAAAAACTAACTGCTAACTTAACTTTTTGTTGTTGGCCTAAACTCATTTGGGATATTGGCATTGGAAAAGATTCTCTCTCAAACCCCATTTTTCGCAAATTTGAATAAATTAATTGAACATCTACATTCTTTATTTCAGCTAATTTTTCTATATTTTCAGTAAATTCTTGCAATTGTTCTAGATAAGAAATTTTTAATTGAGGCTTGATTTTTATTTCTCCATATACTTCAAACGGTTGAGAAATACCCATTATCTGTCTAAAAATAGTTGTCTTTCCAATTCCATTTCTACCGACTAAAGAAATTATATCATCGTTATTTAAATAAAATGATGTTTCTGGAGTGCTTATTTTATTGGTTTTTAAAATCAAATTTTGAACATGGATCAAGCTTTTATCTTGAGTAAATTTTTTAAAATTCATGGAAAGTGGACTTTCCACATCAATATTTTTCAACAATTCTCTAGATTCTTCTAGTGACTTGTTAGATCTGTCTTCTAAAAGTTTTGATTTTTTCATCATTTTAGCTGACTTATGTCCAATAAAGCCTTTATCTAGATTGTCCTTTTGTCCCTTAGTTTTATTTTTCTGTTTCTCTGATTTACCTGCCCATTCTTTTCTCTTCGTTGCTATTTTATTTAAATTCTTAATTTCACTTGTTAGATGTTTCTTTTGCTCTATTTCTAAGCTATCTTGTAAATTCTTTTTTGTTTCCCAAGTATCATAATTTCCCTTGATAGTATCAATATCGGCTTTATTTATTGATATAACGTGATCAATTACTTCGTTTAAAAAATATTTATCATGACTAACTACTATAAATCCCTTTTTATTTTTTAAATATTCAGAGACAATTTGTCGTCCCTGAATATCTAAATGATTAGTTGGTTCATCGATCAATTGGAATCCTCTCTCATCAGCAAACAAAATTGCAAGCAAGACTTTTGTTTGTTCTCCTGGGCTAAGAGTATCAAACTGTCTTTCTAAAACATCATCGCTTAAATGCAATTTCTCAAATTCAATTTCTATTTTCCACATATCGTAAATATTGATCCCTGATAAATTGGTAACAATATCCGAGACTAATCTTGATGGATCCTCTATATTTTGTGGATACATATAAAATTTCATGTCTGTATTAACAGAGTTATCTGAAGGTAAATCTCCAGACAAAATTTTTAGTAATGTTGTTTTCCCACGACCATTTCTTCCAACTAATCCTAATTTCCAAGTTTCATCAATATTTAAATTAACATTTTGGAATAGATAATCTGACATTTGATTATATCGAAAGTTTAAATTATTTATGTTTATTGTTCCCATTTGCGCACCTCTTCGTTTGAGGTGTAGTGATTTACATTTACTCGGGCAAATAAAAAAGAACGCTTAAATAGCGTCCTATGGTGTTTATCTACAGCACAGGATGTTTGACACTATTGAGTTAAATTAAGCAAAAGTAAAAAACTACACACGTTATTTATGTATAATCTTGTATATTCTGCTTAATTTCTCAATAGCGACACATCCTCTCTTGTTTTTAGTTTTTTATAATTTATCATGTGACCAAAACATTGTCAATTAAATTTCAAATCTAAATTCGTCATCACCGATCAATTGAACATCTGCTTGTAAACAATGTAATTTCCAAACAACTTGATCGTATCCTCGTAGAATATTTTCAGCATTATTAATAACTGTTTGTCCTTCAGCTAACAAACCTGCAATCATCAAGCAGGCACCAGCTCGAATCTCTTCCGCTGAAACTGTGGCACCCTTAAGTGGTTTTCCACCCTTAATAAAAATAAGATCATTTTCACTTCTGATATCTGCACCCATTTTTACTAATTCAGGGATATGTTTGATTCGCTTAGGATAGATAGTATCAACAATCATCCCTTCACCTGCTGCAGACATTAACAATGGTGTTATCGGTTGTTGTAAGTCTGTCGCAAATCCAGGATATGGCATTGTCTTCACATTTATTGGCTTGATATTTTTAGTTTCACCAACATAAATACTATCTTCGTCAATTTGAAGATCAACGCCCATTTCAATTAATTTTGCAATGAAAGCATCCAAATGCTCACTGATAATATTGTTGACTCTGATTCCGCCGCCATTTGCAGCAGCCAAGCTCAAGTAAGTTCCTGCTTCAATTCTATCTGGAATAATTGTGTGAGAATTCTTAGATTTCAAGCTATCGACGCCCTCAATTCTAATTGTCTCTGTTCCAGCGCCACGTATAGTGGCTCCCATATTATTCAGAAATGTAGCTAAGTCGATAATTTCAGGTTCTTTAGCTGCATTTTCAATTACTGTTGTTCCCTTTGCTTTTACAGCAGCCAAAATAATATTAATAGTGGCACCTACTGATACCATATCTAAAAATATCTTGGCACCAGTAAGTCCTTCCTCTGGTGAAGTTATGATAATTTGACCTTTTCTGTTTTCAACAGTTGCACCCAAGGCTTCGAATCCTTTGATATGTTGATCAATTGGTCTAGGTCCAATATCATCCCCACCGGGGAACCCAACTATAGCCTTACCAAATTTTCCAAGCATTGCACCCATAAAATAATAAGAAGCTCGAAGAGAACTTACCTTACCACTTGGTAGCTCAGCAAATTTAATATTTGTTGTATCGATATGCAACACATCATTCTTCATACTAGATTTTACATTCATATCCTTAAGGATAGAACATAGGTTATTCACATCTCTAATTTGAGGAACTGAATCAAGTGTTACAGGAGTTTCAGAAAGTATTGCTGCTGGAATAATAGCAACAGTACTATTCTTTGCTCCACCAATAGTCACTTCACCAGAAAGTTTTTTTCCACCATTAATTATTAGTTTTTGCATCTTTAATATCCTTAAAGTATTTATTGACTGCTAGGATCTAGATCGAATCTTCTTCTAGACCTGAAGCTGCACCGATAAATGCTTTGAATAGTCCTTCTGGTCTTGTTGGTCTTGATAAAAATTCAGGATGATATTGAGCAGCAACGTGAAATTTATTTTCTGTTACTTCAACAATTTCAACTAAACGATTATCAGGAGAAACACCAGAAAATGTAAGTCCTAACTCTTCAAATTGTTTACGGTATTCATTATTAAATTCATATCTATGTCTATGACGTTCTTGAATAACTGATTGTCTATCATATGATTCATATGCTTTAGAACCTTCTTTTAGCTTACATGGGTAAGCACCAAGTCTCAATGTTCCACCGATGTCTTCAACATCTTTTTTGTCTGCCATGATATCAATAATTTTATTTGGAGCTTTGTCATCAACTTCACCAGTTGTAGCGTCTTTGATTCCAGCTACATTTCGAGCAAATTCGATACTTGCCATTTGCATTCCTAAACAGATACCTAGGAATGGCACATCATTTTCACGTGCATATTTGATAGTTGTAATCATACCTTCCAGACCACGACTACCAAAACCACCAGGAACAATTATACCATCTGAATCCTTCAAATATTCAGCAACATTGTCTTCATTGATCAAATCCGCAGAGATTTTTTCAATTTCAATATCAGTATTATATGTGTAACCAGCTGCACGTAATGCTTCTGTAACTGAGATATAAGCATCTTGTAGTTTTGTATATTTACCAACAAGAGTAATTTTTGTCTTATGTTTCAAGTTTCTAACTCGATCAACAAGTTTGTTCCAATCTGCCATATCTGCAGGTTTTGTGTCTATACCCAAATATTTACATACAATTTCATCAAATTTTTGTTCTTGAAGATTCAATGGGATTGAATACAATGAGTCAGCGTCTCTTGATTCAATAACTGCTTCTGGATCTACATCACAAAATGATGCAATCTTATTTTTCATATCTTGTGGCATTTCTTGTTCTGTACGAACTACCAAGATATTTGGTTGAATACCGATACTTCTTAATTCTTTAACTGAGTGTTGTGTAGGTTTTGTCTTCATCTCACCTGCTGCCTTTAGATATGGCACCAGTGAAGTATGGATATAAGTTACATTTTCTGCTCCAACATCTGCTTTCATTTGACGCAAAGCTTCTAAATATGGAGTTGATTCAATATCCCCAACTGTTCCACCAACTTCAGTAATGATTACATCTGAATCAGTTGTTGTAGCAGCGCGCATGATTTTTTGTTTTATCATGTCTGTAATATGTGGAATTACTTGTACTGTAGCACCGTTGTATTCTCCACGGCGTTCTTTTCTGATAACTTCTGAATAAATCTTACCAGTAGTAACATTTGAATATTTATTCAAATCATTATCGATAAATCTCTCATAGTGTCCTAAATCTAAATCTGTTTCAGTTCCGTCATTTGTAACGTAAACTTCACCGTGTTGATAAGGACTCATAGTTCCTGGATCAACGTTGATATATGGATCAAATTTTTGGATTGTAACTTTCAATCCGCGATTCTTCAATAGTCGTCCTAGTGATGCGGCAACTATACCTTTTCCTAATGATGAAACAACTCCACCTGTAACGAAAATATACTTTGTCATATCTGTTCCTCCACATATTTTTGGTAGGGATTTACACTCAAAAAATATAAAAAGGTCCCCTATTCAATATTGAACAGGGAACCTTTAATTAGCCTTTGTAATAGAGCCCAAACAATATAATACGATTATATGAGTCCTACGTCAAACCTTTTATTTTATAAATCTTCGTCGTCGTCTGAATTGTCGTCATCGTCTTCTTCATCAAGATCGATGTCTTCTTCATCTTCGTCGAATTCTGTTAGTTGACCTTCGATACCATCTTCTAGGCTATCGTCTTTTTCATCCTCATCATCAACTTCATCTACTGCTGTGATATCAGCATTTGTAAATTTAGATAGATCAGGACCATTGTCTACAACACCAGATACTGCAACTTCGTCATCTCCGTCGCCTAGTTCTGAATCATCTTCAAATGATACAACATCATCTACGTCATCACTCAAGAAGGCGTTAACCTTAGATGCAGACTTGTGAGCACTTTCAGCACCACTATCTTCTGGATGGTTAACTTCTTCATCAATAGAATCAAATGGATACCACTTGCGTAATCCCCAAACATTCTCACCTAAAGATAGAAAACTACCATCATTATTTAGATCAGTATAAAATTGTGGTAATGCTTCTTTAATTTGGTCGTCAGATCTACCAAGATATGTTTGAATTTCATTGATCATATCAGAAAAGTTCATTACTTTTTTATTGTTATTTTCAAGAAGTTCAAGTGCCACCTCAATTAGAGATAGTTCTTCTTTTCTTTGATTTTTGAATTTTTCAAATTCCAAAAGGTACACGTCCTTTCACAAGCGTCTAGTTATTATGATATCAGCTAAGCATTAAAAATCAATCTAAATTTGTAATTACCTATAACATTTTCCCCAATTATTAAGTCATAGTCAACCTTTATATTTCCAGCTAGTGGTTCTGTTGAAAATTCTGCACTTAAATTTTTAGTAAATGTTCTCATTGGCATCAATCCGTATTCAGTTTGTACCTGACCTGAATTGTAATCTCCATGTGTAAAATATAGATTAGTACTCAATTTAGTTGAGCTAGCCACACGGCGAACCAGCACATCACCATCTTCAGTAATCTTCACTGTGATTAGTGCTTCTTCACTGTCATCTAATTTTTCACTAAACCGAAGATAAAAAGACTTACCAACCTGAGAAAATTTCCCCGGTTCAATTATGGTAGTTCGACTGATTTCGTCTTCTTGCTGCATATCGATATTAAGTTCTACTGATACATCTGTATTATTTTCCAAAAATAAGACCTCGAAATGATAAAATTATATATATTAAAATAATTTACTAAAGAAGAAAACTCAATGAATGATACCATTTTATTATACAATCAAAAACAAAAAACATCCAAATACTCATCTTTTGCAAACACTGAAGCAATTTTAAAGTATACTTCTGAAACGAAAAAAGCTGTAATTCACTTTTGGACGACTGAACCGACAGTAATTCTTGGGATGCAAGATTTAAGACTATCAAATCTATCTAAAGGATTAATTTATTTAAAAGAGCAACAATACGATTATTTTGTCAGAAATTCTGGCGGTCTTGGAGTTGTTTCAGATGATGGAGTTTTAAACTTTACTATCTGCCTACCATCAAAAGATCAACTTTCAATTGATGCTGCCTACGAACTGATGTACAAAATTATCAGAGAAACTTTTAATGAAAACATTGTAGCTGGAGAAATAGAAAATTCTTATTGCCCTGGTACTTATGATTTGAGTATTAATGGCAAAAAAATCGCCGGATTATCTCAACGTCGTGTTGGAGAGTCAGTTGCTATCATGGCTTACATCAGTATTTGTGGTGATCAAAACTTGAGATCCAACTTGATGCAAAATTTTTATCAATTAAGCAATGTACCTATCAACGAAAAAATCAAGTTTCCTGTAATTGATCCAGAATGTATGGAAAATTTAGATAGCTTTGATGAGCCAAATTTAACTATCTATTTAGCAAAACAGAAAATTATTGATAGAATAGCTTTAGATTACAATATTGATTACGATAATTTTGAGACTATAAAAGATAGTGATACTTACATTAAAAATTTTAAAAACTCAATTGAACGAATTGAACAAAAAAATCTCCAACAACCAGAGGTATAAAAATGGCCTACGAAATAGAAATGTTGCCAAAAGAAAAAGTATTCCTAGATCCTGTTCACAACTATATTCATATTCAACATAAGGTTATTCTGGATCTTATAAATAGTAAAGAATTTCAACGTCTTCGCCGTGTTAAACAATTGGGGACTACTTCATTTACATTTCATGGTGCAGAACATTCCAGATTTACACATAGTATTGGTGTCTACGATATTACACGTCAAATATGTGATAATTTCCAAAGAAATTACCCATCTAAAAATGAAAATGACGGTTTGTGGAACGATGATGAAAGAATAGTAGCACTTTGTGCTGCTCTACTTCATGACGTTGGACATGGCCCTTACTCACATACCTTCGAACATATTTTTGATACTGATCATGAAAAATGGACACAAGAAATTATTACTTCTGATAAAACAGAAATTAATCAAATTTTAAAACAAGTTTCTCCAGATCTACCAGATAAAGTAGCCAGTGTTATCGCTAAAACTTACCCTAATCCTCAAGTTGTTCAGATGATATCTAGCCAGATAGACGCTGATCGCATGGACTATTTACTGAGAGATGCTTACTTCACTGGTACTGAATATGGAATGTTTGACCTCAAAAGAATCTTGCGAATGATGCGACCATACTCGCAAGGTATTGTCTTTGATGCCAGCGGTATGCACGCTGTGGAAGACTATCTAATTTGTAGATATCAAATGTATCAACAAGTATATTTCCATCCTGTCTCTAGGGGTATGGAGGTCGTTTTAACTAAATTGCTAAAACGTGCTAAAGACCTATTTGATACTAATCAATTAGAAAAATTTGAACTATCGAATTTTCTTATGCCATTCTTCCGCAATGATGTTGATATCGATGATTATCTTCGTTTAGATGACGGAATACTCAATACTTATTTCTCAATCTGGCAAGATTCTCCTGATGCTATCTTGAGAGATTTATCTAGTCGATTTTTAAATAGAAAGCCATTCAAATCTGTTGAATATAGCAGTGATACTGAACATCTTCTTCCTACTCTAGCTAATATTGTGGAAAATGCTGGTTTCGAAAAAAATTACTACACTTCAACAAATACGAATTTTGACTTACCATATGATATTTATGATCCTAAGAAACAAAAAAATCGTACTCAAATTGAACTAGTTCAAGCAGATGGAACATTCATTGAGTTATCTACTGTTAGCCCCTTGGTAGAGGCACTTTCAGGTAGATTCACGGGAGATGAAAGATTCTATTTCCCTAAATCTATGCTGAAAAATCAGACAAATGATATTTTTAATGATGCATATCTTGAATTTCAATCGAATATTCGTAATAACAAAATTATATAGATTCAACAATCTTTCACAATTTTGTAGTAAAGTAATTAATATTATACTTTCAAAGGAGATATTAAATGTTACAAGAATTTAGAGAATTTATTTCTCGTGGTAGTACTGTTGACCTGGCAGTCGGTGTTATTATTGGTGCTGCTTTCAATAAACTAGTGGCTGCACTATCAACTTCAATTATTAACCCTTTACTTGGTATCTTCATCGGACAAATTAACTTGTCAGCTATGCAATTCCAAATATTAGGTGCAACATTCTTAGTTGGTGATCTGATTAATGCAATAATTGAATTTTTGATTACTATGTTCGTAATATTCATGATCATGAGACTTATGAATCAATTACGACGTGACGGTTCTAAAAGTAAGTTTGAACAAAGCCAGAATCAAAGTCCAGAACTTCAAACACTTACTCAAATTAGAAATCTATTGCAACAACAAAATGATCAAAGAAATAGATATTAAAAAAAGGAAATCCTATATAGGATTTCCTTTTTTTTAATTGTTTGAACTGTTAAATCTTGTGTTGAACAATGGACTGACTGGTTCATTGTCATGAATACGATTAATAGCTTCACCAATAAGTGGTCCAACAGAAACTTGAACTAACTTATCAATCTTCTTGTCTTCTGATAAGTTTATTGAATCAGTAACAATCAATTCTTTAATTGGAGATGCAGCTAATCTCTCGACAGCTGGTCCTGAAAGTATAGGATGTGTACAACATACATATACTTCTGTTGCACCTGCATCAATAATTGCTTGAGATGCTAACGTAATTGTACCAGCTGTATCAATCATATCATCGATAATAATAGCTCTTTTACCCTTAACATTGCCGATAATATTCATGATTTCAGCCACATTTGCTTTTGGACGTCTTTTATCGATAATGGCAATAGGTGTCTTCAAAAATTCAGCCAACTTTCTAGCTCTTGTAACACCACCGTGATCTGGAGAAACAACAACAGCATTTTCTTCCAGATGATTACTCAAGAAATAGTCCGCTAGCAATGGTGCACCCATCAAGTGATCTACAGGAATATCGAAGAATCCTTGAATTTGTGCAGCATGCAAATCAAGAGCTAGAACACGATTTACACCAGCTCTTTGTAGCATGTTTGCAACTAGTTTGGCTGTAATAGGTTCACGAGATCTTGCTTTACGATCTTGACGAGCATAGCCGTAATAAGGAATAACAACATTAATAGTGCTTGCTGAAGCTCTCTTAAGAGCATCAACCATAATTAATAATTCCATCAAATTATCATTAACTGGTGCGCTGGTAGATTGTACCAAGAAAATTTCAGCACCACGGATACTTTCTTCAATGTTAATTTGAATTTCACCGTCACTAAAACGAGTAACAGATGATTTTCCCAGTGGAATACCTACTGTTTCGGCAATTTTTTCAGCTAATGGTTTATTAGAATTTAGTGCAAAAATTTTAATTGGTCTATCGCTGTTATTATCAGACATTTTCTTCTCCTAATTCCAATCTTCACTTTTAGATACTGGAAGTCTATCCCAGAAGTCTTCTTTATTTGTTTGTCTTTCTCTAGCAATTGCTAAAGAGTGGAAAGGCACATCATTAGTAATAGTAGATCCTGCTGCAATAAATGAATGATCTGAAACATTAACTGGTGAAACAATATTAGAATTGCTTCCAATAAATGAATGATCACCGATATTACTATGATGCTTACCCACTCCGTCGTAATTAACAAAAACAACACCACATCCAACATTGATGTCAGTACCTAAGGTAGCATCACCAACATAAGTTAGGTGACCTATCTTAGTTCTATCACCTATTTCAGCATTTTTAATTTCACAGAAATTACCCACGTGTACATCTTCGCCAAGAACCGCTTTAGGACGTAGGTGTGAGTTAGGACCAACATTACTACCATTGTGCATAACGGCATCTTCAATTGTTGAACTAATAACTTGAACATTATCTTCAATAACTGAATTTTCAATTCTTGATCCTGAGCCAATCAAACAATCTGAACCAATGGTTGTATTTCCAAAAATCTTTGATCCCGGTTCAATAACTGTATCATTACCGATTTTTACTCCAAAATCAATATATGTGCTTTCAGGATCAACAATTGTTACTCCCTCTCGCATGTGATCTTCATTGATACGTTTGCGCATCAATTTTTCTGCATTGGAAAGCGCAATACGATCATTCACGCCCAATGACTCACTCAAGTCATCCATTTGGTAAGCAGCAATTTTTTTGCCTTGTTCTCTTAAAATGGATACTACATCTGGCAGGTAATATTCACCTTGAGCATTATCATTTTTCACATTTTTTAAGTTATCAAATAGTAACTTATTGTCAAAACAATAAACACCAGTATTTATTTCTCGGATATCTTGTTGTTCAGGCGTTGCATCTTTTTGCTCAACAACAGCTTGAACATCGTTATTTTCATCTCTGATAATTCTTCCATAGCCAAATGGATTATCAGCATGAGCAGTCAATATTGTAACTGCCGCTTTTTGTTCTTCATGGTAGTTGAATAGATTTTCAAAAGTTTCTGCTGTGAATAATGGTGTATCACCATTAACAATCAGAGTCATTCCTTCTTTTGAACCCAATTCATCTTCTGCTTGTTGAACAGCATGCGCAGTTCCTAACTGTTCAGACTGTAGCGCATACTTAGTTCTATCGCCTAGTAGATCTTGCACTTTTTCAGCACCGTGACCAATAACTGTTTCAATTACTTCAGGATTGATTTTTTCTACCTGAGTAACAACATGATCAACCATTGCTTTACCAGCGACTGGATGCAGTACTTTGTAAAGTTTTGATTTCATTCTTGTACCTTTACCGGCGGCAAGAATAATTACATATCGATTTGACATCAAAAAAGACTCCCTTTCGGTCACACTATTTACATTATATATAATAGCATTTTTTAGGGAGTCTACTCAATTGAGTTTTATTCAAAATAGTTAAAATTTGTATTTTCTATGAAGTTTCCTTCATCAATCGAAACTGACTTTTTATTTGGATCAATTTCATTTACTTTAAACATTGATGTAATGGAATTTTCAGAGACATTGTTACTTGTTGTAGAATTTTCGACAAATACTGTTGCTCCAATGTAGTTAGCATCAAATTCTTCAATCAAACTCTTCATCCCAATGATAGTTCCGCCGCCCTTCATGAAATCATCTACAACTAAAACATTGGATCCTGCCTTTAAAGAACGTTTGGATAATTCCATCTTTTGAATACGGTCACTAGATTCAGAAGCATAATTAACACTAATAGTTGAACCCTCAGTGATTTTGGAATCACGTCGAACAATGACAAATGGTACATTAAGATAATTAGCAACACTTTGAGCAATAGGGATACCCTTTGTGGCAACTGTCATAACAACATCAATAGAACTATCTGCATATTGCGTAGCTATCATTCTACCTATTGTTTTTAAAATTTCGGGATTGGTAAGTAAATCGGATAGATATAAATATCCTCCTGGCAAAATACGATCAATTTGAGCAATTTCATTTTTTATATCGTTCAAAAATTTTTGTGACTCATCTTTTGATATACCTGGAGTGTACAGAACTCCGCCACCAGCACCAGGTAAGGTTTCCAACATCCCTATACCCCTCATCATAAATGTTCGGCGAATAATACCAATATCTTCGGAAATTGAAGACTTAGCCGAATCATATCTTTCCACAAAATTCGATAGTGAAATCAAGGTATTAGGACGTTCCAATAGATAAAAAGTCATATCAATCAAACGTTCGCTTCTTCGTATTTTAGACATTTTTTCCCCTTAAAATTAAATATATACAATAAATTACCGTAAAAACTTAATTTTATAATGTCCCAATGTAAATTAAATAGCAAGTATTTTTGCGGAATCTTATCTAATTTTGAATAATAAAAAAACATCTACCCTCAAAGTAGATGTTTTTTTATTATTCTGCTTCAGCTACTTCTGCATCGACTACTTCATCACCTTCGAATGTAATATCGATAGATTTTGTAAGTAAGTCTGCGTAACTGTATGAAACTCTTTCAAATGAGTTTTCCTCTTGATCAAGGTTAACAACAAAAACTGAATGGAATGTTTCAGCTAAAGTACCCTTACGACGAACAACCTTCTTGCGTCCGGCTTGCGCCACCACTGTAAGGTTTTCCCCGATATGTTCATCAAGATGTGTCTTAATTGTTTGTAAAGATGTTGGCATAATGTCATTACCCCCTAGAGTACTAAGCATAACATAGTATCACAACGTTTACAATAATGTAACAAAAATCTCTATTTTTTAAATAATCTTTTAATTTCTGTTGCTAATTGTTTAAATTGTTCAATTGAAACTTGTTCTCCACGAGCATTTTCTGGAATATTACAGATTTCAAACGCCTCTTTAATTTTTTCACGACTATCATCATTGCGACCCAGCCAGTTTAATAAATTGTTTGTTAAACTCTTACGCTTCTGTGCAAATGAGGATCGTACTAGCTTATCAAAAAATACAGGGTCTTCAATATCTATCTGATCTTCTGGCAGTCTCTCTAAAACGACAACAGCTGAATCAACCTTTGGACGAGGAATAAACGATTTACCACCAACAATTCTTTCTATACGTGCATTCATTTTTGTCTGAACACCAATTGTTAATGAACCATAGTCCCTTGTTCCAGGTTTTGCGGTGATTCTTTCAGCAACTTCTTTTTGCATCATCAACACTAATGATTTAAATGAATACTGACTATTAATCAAATTAAGCATGATTGGTGTAGTGATGTAGTAAGGCAAATTAGCAACTACTTTAATTGTTGTATTTTCTAAACCATGATCTTTAACAAACTGATCTAAGTTTACTTTTAAAATATCATCATGAATAATTTCAATATTGTCATAGTCACTCAATGTATCGTGCAAGATTGGAATCAAACTATCATCAATTTCAAAAGCATATACCTGCTTAGAGACCTCTGCTAATTTTTCAGTTAGAGCACCAATACCTGGGCCAATTTCAATAGCTACTTCATCCAGATTTAGTTGACTTGCATCTACAATATCATCTAGAACTTTAGGATTAGTCAAAAAGTTTTGGCCTAAGCTCTTCTTAGCACGCAGCTTGTACTTGCGTAAAATTTCATTCGTTTTAATTGGATCAGAAATACTTAATTTATTTCGTGGCATCATTTTCCCTTTTTAAAGTTATTTATGGTATCTACTAATAGTCTTTTATCAACTTGAAACATATTCAATCGATTTCTAAACTGTTTGGCATTTGTTGAGCCAATATTTAGCTTATCTCCCACATAGTTGCGGAGATTTTGAGAATCTTTGTCACCAGACAATCCTAAATCTGACATATCTACAATTGTATATGGTTCAAAATCATCATTTGATATTTCATAGACATTTTCCAAGGCTAATTCAATATCTTGATTGCTTGCATGCTCAATACCTAAGCTATTGTGATTGCTAGTTTTGGGAGCTGCTGAAGCTCTCGTTAAAAATGCTTGTTTCGCATCTGGCACTTCTTTCATCAAAAGTGTACGCAACCTATTGCCATTAAAATCAGGGTCGGTGAAGATAATGACTCCTCTGGTTTTTTGAGCTAACTTTATTTGATGAATGGTGCGATCATCTAATGCTGACCCCACTGTCTCAATGGTATCAACATCCCCTAAACAGTCTTTAAGACGATTAGTATCCGACTTTCCTTCAACTACAATAATTTCTTTTATCTTTTTTATCATACTATTTTATCTTGTACACCTTATGTGCGTTGTTATATGTTGCCTGTGCTACTTCTGTTGGACCAATATCTTTATATCCAGCAATAGCTTCTACAACGTAGCGAGTATACGCTGGTTCGTTTTGACGTCCACGATATGGTTCTGGTGATAGATATGGTGCATCTGTTTCAACAAGCATTCTATCTAGAGGAGTATTCTTAACTGACTCATGTACTTCTTTTGTATTTTTGAAAGTAGAAACTCCACTATAAGAAATCCACAATCCTAAATCTAAGAATTTATTCAGCCAGTCAACATCACCATTGAAACTATGCAAAATAATATCCATACCTGAAATATTTTCATTACTTAAAATTTCATACATATCATCAAATGCATCACGGCAGTGAATACTTACCGTCATATCATACTGACGAGCTACAGATAATTGCTTAATGAAAACTTCTTTTTGAATTTCATGACTGGGATTTTCTGGCCAATGATAATCCAATCCAATTTCACCAATACCTACAACCTCAGGAAGCTTGATTTGGTTAATCAACTGATCTTCATTATATTTGTCAGCAAATTCTGGATGCCAACCAATGACCGCATATAATTGCTTATAATTTTGAGCTAGGCGGATTGCTTCAATATTGAATTCTTCATTAGAACCAATAATTGCCATTTCATCTACATCTAATTCTGCTGCACGAGAAATATATTCTTTTGCCTTACCTGCAAAAGCTTCATCATTTAAATGTGTATGAGTATCAAAAATTTTCATTAGCCTATAATTGCTCCATTTTGGTGAGAATCATCAACGATTGCAAGTTTAACTTCATCTCCTAGTTCTGATGAAAGTAACATTCCATTACTCCACTCTCCGACCATCTTACGTGGTTTCAAGTTAACTACTGCAAGAATTTTCTTACCAATTAATTCTTTGTAATCTGGATAGAATTTGTGCATACCTGAAAGAATTTGGCGATCAACTCCTGAACCATCATCTAATCTAAATTGAAGCAATTTGTCAGATTTTTCAACAGGTTTTACATCTAGAACTTCAGTAACTATGATTTTTACTTTAGCAAAATCATCAAATTCGATTTCTTTAGGGAATTCGTCATCAGTTTCTTCTTGCTTAGACTTATTTTGGGCAGACTTACTTAGCTTGCCAGCACCATTTTTAGCTTTTTCTTCTGCCATTTTTTCCTTGATATAGTTAACTTCCTCTTCAGTATCAAGTCTTGGGAAAATAGGTTCTGGTTTAGAAGTTACTGTCTTACCAACAACTGTATCTCCAAATTCAAAACAATTATCAGAGTCAATTGATAATCCTAATTGCTCAAAGATTTTTGCAGGTGCTTGTGTCATTACAGGTGCAATTAATAAAGCAACTAAACGTAAAGTTTCTGCTAGATGACCTAAAACAGATTGTAGTTCTTCTTTCTTAGATTCATCTTTTGCTAAAACCCAAGGTTGTGTCTCATCGATATATTTATTTGCACGACTAATTAAACTCCAGACACTTGCTAGCGCATCTGGAAATTGGAATTTATCCATTTGATCACGATAAGTAGTTATTGTTTCCGCATACTTGTCTTCTAAGGACTTATCGTATTCTGAAATTGTTTTTACTGATAGAATTTTTCCATCATCGTATTTATTAATCATTGAAACCGTACGATTTAGAAGATTTCCCAAATCATTTGCCAAATCATAATTGACCTTATCCACGAAATCTTCTGGTGTGAACATTCCATCATTACCAAATGGCATTGCACGCATTAAGTAATATCTAAGTGCATCTAATCCATAACGTTCAACTAGCATTTCAGGGTAAACAACATTTCCCTTAGATTTAGACATTTTACCTTCTTTCATCAATAACCATCCATGTCCAAAAATTTGCTTTGGAAGTGGTAAGTCAAGCGCCATAAGCATGATTGGCCAATAAATAGTATGGAAACGCACAATTTCTTTACCTACAAAATGAACATCGGCAGGCCAATACTTATTGAACAATGTTTCATCATCACTACCATATCCTAGGGCAGTAATATAGTTCATCAAAGCATCAATCCAAACATAAACAACATGTTTAGGATCACTCTTTATAGGAATTCCCCAATCAAAAGAAGTTCTAGAAATAGCCAAATCTTCTAGACCAGGTTTGATGAAATTGTTAATCATCTCATTTTTACGTATTTCTGGTTGGATGAAAGTTGGATTGTCTTCGTAATATTTCAATAAACGATCAGCGTATTTTCTCATCTTGAAGAAATATGATGGTTCACTAACTAATTCTACTTCATGACCTGATGGAGCTTTACCACCGATTACCTTGCCGTTTTCATCACGGTATACTTCTTCAAGTTGTGATTCAGTAAAGTATTCTTCGTCATCAACTGAATACCAACCAAAGTATTCTCCAAGATAGATATCACCTTGATCAATCAATTGTTCAACAATCTTCTGAATAGCATCAACGTGATACTGATCTGTTGTACGGATAAATTTGTCATTTGAGATTTCCAAAAGTTTCCATAGATCTTTAATTTGAGTAGCCATCATATCTACATACTCTTTAGGCTTCATGTTTAA
This sequence comes from Companilactobacillus metriopterae, assembly GCF_002762335.1. Lineage (NCBI taxonomy): Bacteria > Bacillati > Bacillota > Bacilli > Lactobacillales > Lactobacillaceae > Companilactobacillus > Companilactobacillus metriopterae. The sequence goes on from NZ_CP024610.1 coordinate 1,505,943, forward strand.
CTTTTCAGCCTTTTCTTCAATCTTCAATCCATGTTCATCAGTACCAGTCAAAAAGAATACGTCGTATCCTTCTTGGCGTTTGTAACGTGCTAATGTATCTGCAGCGATAGTTGTATAAGAATTACCAATCGTTAATCTTCCAGATGGATAATAGATTGGTGTTGTTACGTAAAATGTATTTTTTTCAGACATTTAGCTTGCCTCCATTGGGGTTTAAATCGTTATTTAGTATAGCATAATCACCGGTCTATCTTATAAGATAATCAATTCCGTTACCTTCAAAAACATCTTTAACTGTACGACTATAATAAACTTGATAGAATTCAGGTTTTACTAGTTTTGGATCAATATTTAGAGTAGCTACAGACTGTTCATCTTTTGTTCCTATCAAGACAAAACCATCTTTTCCAGTAGCTCTATTTTTAAATACGGAATGCTTTATTTGATAATTTTGGTTCAAATTTAACCTTAACTGACGTTCTGAAACAATCGGAGTAATATTCAAAAAATCATGGTAATTCATACCTTCATAGCCAGCATTAGTAATGTAATTATCATACATATCTAATGTATTAATTAATGTTCTACGAAACTCGGTAGGCTTAGATAAATCACTAGATTCTATTTCCTTCAGCATTTCAGTAACAACACCATAGACCACTGGCATATCTTGTTTCCACTGCTCGTCATGGCTATGTTGAGAAAAAATCATGCCATCTAACATAATCAAAATTTGATAAAAGTGTAAATTATTCTCATCTAAGTCAACATTAGGATGTAGTGCTTTCTCAATCCCCTGTAGATATAGATCTTTTATTTCGTCAGTTAATGTACCATCTTCCAATTGATCTTGGATAACTTGGACATGTTCCAAACTTTCAAAAATCGAGTTTGCTGTTGATAATATACGTCCGTCCAGTCCTTGATTACCGCTTGTTACAGCATTACTAACTGAAGGTTCATCAGATATTTCAAACATTATATGATGTAGCTCATGTGAAAGAACGAACTCAAAGTATTTTTCATTTTTAACAGTTATGTTAATTTCAGAATCTGTAGTTTGATGAATTGCTTGATCCAATGTGATAAATTCAAATTCTTGAAAATCATTTGATATATTTATTTTTTTATTAGATTGTTGTTCAATCGCTTCGATTTGATCTAAAATATTCTTAGATAAGTTTTTGTTATTCATCTTTATACCTCAATTTTAAAGGAGTCTTTATTATGAAAGTAAACATCCCATTGGAAAATGGTTACTTACCTGATTTATATGGAAAATACAGTTCAAAAATGAAAAACGAGAAACCCGTAGTAAGTTTCCCGATTGAATTTCTCGATATTCCTGAAAACACTCAAAGTGTCGATTTAGTTTTCTCTGATCCTGATTCAATTCCAGTCTGTGGATTCGAATGGATTCATTGGACCGTTGCTAATTTAGATCCTAATATTTCTTTGTTAAAAGAAAATGCTAGCCAAGAAGATTCATCTCTTATCCAAGGAAAGAACAGTTCTGCTTCTCCGTTAATTTCTAACGGTGATGAACCATTCACAGAAGGATACAACGGTCCTATGCCACCTGATAAGGATCACAACTATGTACTAAAAGTTTATGCTTTAGATGAAAAGCTTGATATAAAACAAGGTTTTTGGCTAAACGAACTTATAGACAAATCTCGTGGTCACATCATAGATTCTACTGAATTAGTTTTATTGAGTAGAGCCTAATTCTTATTATTCTTTTGAAAATAATTAAAAACATATCCTTCGCGAACACCGAAATTAGAAAATCTGATTTCTTTCGCGGGGGATTTTTTTAGTATTTCAGAAATAATCAACATACCACCCAAGATCACCTCATAACGTCCATCGCTCAATTCGCGAATATGGCTACGTTCATCCTCAGAGATATGCAGAAATCTATTAAATAAGTCATTTATTTGTTGCTCAGTAATTATAGAGTTATGCAGGCTCTTTTTCTTCTTACCTTCTCTATTTAAAATACTTGCAACAGCACGCATAGTACCACCTAAACCAATAAAATTATTTGAATTTACCATCCAAGAAAATTCACTGATTCTATCTGCTATGTCTTTTTTCGCCTTATCTAGATCCTTATTAGATATTGGATCATGGCTCAAATACATATCTGAGATCGAAATTGCACCAATCGGGATACTTACTGCATGCTTTAATTGGTTTTTTACAGACAAACTAATCTCGGTACTTCCACCACCAACATCGACAATCAAAGCATCACTATTGCGCATGGTACTTCGTACAGCAACGTAATCGTAATATGCTTCTTCTTTTTCATCAATAATTGATAGTTGAAGACCTGTTTCTTTTTGAACAGCATAAACAAGCTGTTCTTGATTTTTTGCAAGTCTCACAGCTGCAGTGGCTATCAGGCTTGTCTTATCTACATCAAAATTTCTAATTCTATACTGAAATTGTTTCAGAACATCTACAGTCTCTGCAATTTGATCATTCGTTAATAATCTACTCTGTGCAATTGATTTCCCCAATCGAACAGGTTCACGCCATCGATCCAAAGTCTTGAATCGATTTTTTTTAGAAGACTTGTATACTGATGTTCTGATAGAGTTAGATCCAATTTCGATTACCGCTAACTTCATAATAATCACATCCTATTAAATACATTATATAAAAAAAATGGTCTACTGAGTAGACCATTTAGTAAATAATCAAGACAGTAGATCCATTTTTAGTTGTTTTTTCTTATTAAAGAACTCTTTGTAAGCTAGATAGCATGACACTATTGATCCAATACTAGTAGCGGACAATAACATGAAAGTTACCATAATCTGATATTTAATAGCTTTTTCTGGATCAACTCCAGCAAATATCAAACCTGACATCATTCCTGGTAAACTTACCAATCCCAAAGTTTTGATTGAATCAATTGTTGGTTGCATACCACTCTTGATACTTTCTCTTAAAATATCCAGTGATGCTAATTTAACATCTGCACCTAGAGCAAGTTTTTCCAAAACATGTTGTTGGCGATCTGTAAATGTTTGCTTCATATTTCTAAAACTCAAACCAATTGCCACCATTGTGTTACTTGCAATCATTCCTGTTACAGTAACTACTTGTTGGGGAATACATTGAATAGATCCTGTCCAAATTAATGTACCTAAGGTTACCGACGTACTTACAAAAATTGCTAACAATGAATACTCAAATGCGTGAGGGATACCATTTCCTCTTTTTCCAGCATTATATGACGCATTCAAAATGATAATCACAAAAAACGCTAAGGTTAGCCAAAGGTTATTTACCTTTATGATGTATTTTAAAACATAACCAACAACGGATAGTTGAATTATTGCGCGCACAACGCCAATAATAATATCTTTATCAATTCCCAATTTTTCTTTGTATCCAATTACCAAAGCAACTATGACCAGGACAAATCCTAGCGCTAATGTCGAATTAGATACTGATAGTGTGTCATTCATTTTCTATCTTCCCTCCCACAATATTTATAATTTTCTTAGCTTCATCAATTTCAGATTCATCATGAGTAATTTGCAAAACAGTGACTTTATAATCCTTATTAAATTGATTGATTAAGTTATGAACTATTTGCTTATTATCTGTATCAAGTCCTGCGGTTACTTCATCCAAGATAATGACTTCCGGAGTAAATAAAAGATTTCTTAATAGTGCAACACGCTGACGTTCCCCACCAGAAACTTCAGTTACATTTTTTTCTAAATATGACTCATCTAAATTAACTAATTTGAGATAATCAATTATTTTTTCAGTGTCCACTTTTTCATTTCTCAATTCAAACGGAAACTCTAAGTTGTCTCTGACAGTTTTGCCAAATAAATTAGGTTGTTGAAAAGCATACGATACCTTCTTACGATATTCCGTAGGATCGTAATCGTCCATATTTTTTCCTTCAAAAATAATTTCCCCTGATGTAGGAGAAATCATATCTGAAATTAATTTCATTAGAGTACTTTTACCACTTCCAGAAGGACCTATAAATGTCAGATACTCACCTTTAGATATTTTTAAACTTACATTATCGATGATAGTGTTGCTATCTACCCGATAAACCAAGTTATTTATTTCAATGATATTCAAAATATTTCCCTCCAATTTATAATTATTTTACACTACAAAAAAATAAACCCCTAGCCATTTAGACTAAGAGTTTATTTTTATTTACTTCTAATTGTTTTTAGTGCTTGTTTTAAAGCAGCGGCTTGATATTGTGCTTGAGCATCTGAGATAACCTGCTTTTGTTGATCAGGTGTCATAGATGGATTAGATTGCATAGCCTTTGCTAATGCGGCTTTAACATATGCCTCACCTTGTTCTTTGCTTTGAGCTTGAACTTCTTTACTTCCCATCATCTTTTGAAGCTGTTTTGCTTCATCTGTGGACATAGTTGCCCAAGATTTATCGATATAGAAAGTATTTGTTTGTTTAACATATTCATTGTCGTTATTGGCAATTCCGAATAGTAATTTGTAGAAATCATTTTTATAAACCCAGTGTGTTGTCTTTTTAGTCAACTTAGGATTTTCATAAGTACCATATTTAACTTTGTTAGTTACGTTAACGTCTACTTTAGTATGAGATGTGTCTTTAGAATGTTTGTCCTTACTTGTTTTATAGACGTAAACATTTTCTTTACCACTAGTACCAACTTGTTTGTAAATCAAAACATTCATACCTGATTGAACTGGATGAATATCTTCAGTAGTACTTGTAGTTTTTTGTTCCATACCAAAATGGCTATATTCATTAGCAACCAGCAATGAAAGTGATCCAATTAGAACAAGAATAAATAAACTAGCAACTGAATAACCAACTTTTTTATTCTTTACATAAACTGCAAAATAATATGATATTAAAACACTGGCAAGTATTATAACCAAAACCATTACATATCACCTGCCATTTCTTCTTTATTTAAATCTTTTACATTTACATCTTGAGTAGAAACATTTTTTAAATCTTTATTTCTCTTAATCATAAATGAAATTAGTAATCCGATAACACAGAACAGAATTGCCACAGCAAATGCTGCGTGATAACCACTTAGAGTAGCATCGAAGAATTTATCCTTATATTGTAATGGATTTGCTTTAAGAATTGAATTTGCTGGAGATTGATTACTTGTTACGTTTGTTAGAACACTGACCAAGATAGCAGTTCCCATTGAACTAAATACTTGTCGAACAGTATTATTAACAGCAGTACCATGAGACATCAATTCTACTGGTAAAGCGTTCATACCTTCTGTAGTTGTAGGCATCATTACCATTGAAATACCAAACATACGAATCATATATAGGAAGATAATATCCACAACAGGTGTGTTCTTAGTTAAGAATAAGAAAGGTATTGTACCAACAGTTAAGAAGAACATACCCATTCTTGCAAGATCTTTAGCACCGTACTTATCAAATGCACGTCCTGTAATTGGACTCATGATACCAATCATCAAAGCACCTGGTAATAGAGTAAGTCCTGAATGGAAAGCAGACATTCCTCTAACAATTTGTAAGTAAAGTGGAAGAATCATTTCTACCCCAACCATCGCCATATTGGTAACTGATGATAGAGCAGCAGAGATAGCAAATCTTCTTTCCTTGAAAACACGTAATTCCAAGAATGGATTATCCATTCTCAATTGGCGAATTCCAAATATAACAATCAGAATTACACCAACAACAATTCCTGTGATAACGACTGATGAACCCCAACCTTTATCACCAACAGATGAGAATCCATATAGCAATGATCCAAATCCTGCAGAAGATAGAATTAGTGAAAGAATATCTAATTTTGATTTGCGTAAAGTAATAACTGGACGCATTAGGAAAATAGCACCAATTAATACCAAAACAACGATAGGAATAATCATACCGAACAATACACGCCATTGATAAGTATCAATGATCCAACCTGAAAGTGTAGGTCCAATAGCTGGAGCCAATCCAATAACTAGACCACCCAATCCCATGGCAGAACCACGTTGATTTGCTGGGAATATTGAAAGCATTGTAATTTGCATAAGTGGCATTGTAATACCAACACCGACCGCTTGAATCAATCTACCTGCTAAGATTGTTCCAAAGTTTGGAGCCACAAAACATGCAATTGTACCAATTAAGAAAATTGTCATTGCTGTAATGTATAGTTTTTTCGAACTAATATTTGAACTTAACCAGCCAGTAACCGGAATCATAACCCCGTTGACCATTAGGAATCCTGTAGTCAACCATTGTACTGATGATGTTGTTACATCAAACTCTTTCATCAGTGTAGGAAATGCAGTTGTTAACAAAGTACTATTTAAAACTGTACAGAATGTACCGATAAGTAAAATTAGAACCATCAAGGTTCTATTGTATGACTTACCATTTATATCAACGTTTTCGTTGCTAGCCATTGTGTTGCCTTCTTTCTATATTTGTAAATTACTTATCATCGGAGAATTTATTAAAATCAAAATTGTTATAAACTTTAGCAAGAATTTTTTCCAATTGATCAGATTCTTCTTCAGTAATATTTTTGTAAATCATCTCATTAATTTCACTCAGTGAAGAATTAATTTCGTTTACAAAATCTTCTCCCGAAACAGTTATACTAACAATTTTTTTTCTTCGATTATTTGGATCTACTGCTCTAGAAACATATTTAAGATGTTCTAGTTTCTTCATAGATCTAGCGACCGACGCTCGATCAAGCATAGTTGTTTCCACAAGTTGGTCTTGACCATAGCCAGGATGCTTACTTAAAATCTGCATGATACCTGCATCTACAGCATTAAGATCAGTATCCTTCAAAAAATTATTAACAACTCGTTTTTTTAATAACATAAATCTCATGGTAAAACCAAATAAAGTATAATCGTCTCTCATAATTCTCCTTCATAAGTTGATATGTAATTTGGCATAAAAAATATGCTATACCCAACTGTTGAAAAAATCAATAGTTAAATACAGCATATTTTTTAAGAAAACGTTTTATATTTTGAAATTATTTAAAATAGTTAATTCCGATAGCATCTCGAACTTCTTGTAAAGTTTGATTTGCAACGTTATTAGCTCTTTGACTACCTTGTTTTAGTATTTCGTATACAGCTGGGATATCTTTTGCATATTCTTCACGTCTTTCACGAATTGGTGTCAAAACTTCTTGAAGAACTTCATTTAGATATCTCTTAACCTTAACATCTCCCAAACCACCGGCTTGATATTGAGCCTTTAACTCAGCAATTTTTTCAGTATCAGTACCGAAAGCATCAAGATATGTAAATACCGTGTTACCTTCTATTTGACCAGGATCTTCCACACGAATATGGTTTGGGTCTGTGTACATTGACATAACTTTCTTGGTAACTTCTTCTTCAGAGTCTGATAGATAAATACAGTTACCAAGTGATTTACTCATCTTGGCATTGCCATCAATTCCTGGTAATCTTCCTTGTCCTTTAGGAGGGAATACTCCTTCTGGTTCAACCAGAGCGTCAGTTTCATAAATACGATTAAATGATCGAACGATTTCACGAGTTTGTTCCAACATAGGTTCCTGATCATCGCCAACTGGTACAGTGTCAGCCTTGAAAGCAGTAATATCAGCTGCTTGAGAAACTGGATATGTTAAGAATCCTGCAGGAATACTTTGACCAAATTCTTTTTGCTTAATTTCACTCTTAACAGTAGGATTTCTTTCAAGTCTTGCAAGTGAAACAAGATCCAAATAATACATAGTCAATTCATTCAACGCACTAATTTGTGATTGCACAAGAATAGTAGATTTTGCTGGATCAATTCCCACAGCTAGATAATCTAGTGCAACTTCAATCAATGAATTACGGATTTTTTCAGGATTGCGGGCATTATCTGTCAATGCTTGCATATCAGCAATCATAATATAAACATCATAGTTTCCTTCGTTTTGAAGTTTAACTCTGTTTTTTAGTGATCCTAGATAATGTCCAATATGTAACTTTCCAGTTGGTCTGTCACCTGTCAAAATTGTTTTTTTAGCCATATTTTCCTCCTAATTATTAAAACAAAAAACGCCCTATTGAAATATTCAATAGGACGCTTGCACGTGGTACCACCTTAATTGTAAATGCGTTGCATTTACCACTCAATAGTTATAAGGTTACTACCCATACCCATTTCCTAAAACAAGGTTGGTAACTTTCTCAGCCAAGAAGCTACTCTCTCAATTCAACTACTTGAATTAGTACTTAAAAATGCTATGCTTTAATATACTTAATTTCTTTAAATATTAATGTACCAGACATATTTTGTCAACGGAAGGAGCAATCATGGTAGAGTTTGAAACAAAAAAAGAGGAACAAAAACGAGTCCTTGAGATTGCTCAAATAATTGATGAGCAAATTGTCAGTACTGAAGAAAACATTGAAGCTGCTCATCAAGAAACCAGTAAGATCGAAAGAAATTACGGCGAAAATACTAGTGTTAATACACTAGAAATTGATGATCAGATGGAAACTAACGCCAGTGTCCAACAACAAAAACAACTAGTTTACATGGCAGTTGAAAATGAAAATATCCTTCAATCTAATCTAACAAAACTAAATAATTTGGTAGGTTCTCCCTACTTTGGAAGAATCGATATCATCGAAGATGGTGAAAAAGATACACTTTATATTGGGACATCTACATTGCAAGATGAAAATGGTGATTTCTTAATTTACGATTGGCGCGCCCCTGTTTCTGGTATCTACTACAACGGTACTCTGGGACACGTAAAATATCCCACACCTAATGGACAGGCTGACGTTGAATTAACTAAAAAGAGACAATTTCAAATAGTTAAAAATGAGCTCCGCAATATGTTTGATACAAACGAAACCGTTGGAGACGAAATACTTCAGTCTGTTCTTGACGAATACAGTGATGAATATTTAAAAAATATCGTAGCAACAATTCAGCAAGAACAGAATACAATTATTCGCGATACTTCATCTGACATATTGCTAGTGCAAGGAGTTGCCGGTAGTGGTAAGACTTCGGCTATTCTACAACGAGTAGCCTATCTCTTGTACCATAGTCGTGAGACAATGCAGGCTGACAACATTATTTTATTTTCTCCTAATAAACTTTTTAGTAACTATATTTCTGAAGTATTACCTAGTTTGGGTGAAAGAAATATGCGACAAGTTACACTAGGAGAATTCATCTCGCTACGTCTGCAAGGTGTCCATGTTGAGACACTATTTGAACGTTATGAAAAAGACGAGCAAAACTTACCACAATCAACGATAGACATGCGATTACTAAAAGAAAGTTCAGACTTTTTGGCTACTTTAGATGATATAGAAACACAGAATAAAGATCATACTTTAGCTTTTGATAATGTGATTTTTGAAGGCAAACCATTTTTTACTGCCGAAGAGATATCAGCTATCTATGACAAGCAGAATAAAGCCTATAGTGTCGCCGATAGATTTTTAAAAACCAAGAATACTCTCATCAAGATGTTACAAAGAAAAATACATCTTGATCGTGATCTTGATTGGGTACAACAAGAAATCGACAATCTTTCCGATGAAGATTTCCAACAGATTATTACTGATAATAAAATTCAAGAATCCAACAATCAAAGATCCATTATTGCAGAAATATTTTTGAAAGATCGTTACGCACCAATCTACAACGCCATTATTAATAATTATTTCTTCAATCCTTATCGTGAATATATTTATCTACTAAACAATTATCAACAAGATATCATTGATGACTCAATTTGGGAAACAATGATAGAGTCCATCGATGAAAACATTGAGTCACACCAAATAACACTTAGTGATTCGATCGCAATTCTTTATTTACGAGACTCAATTACAAGTGGTGGTATCAATCAAGGAATTCAACATATATTCATTGATGAGGTACAAGACTACACTTCTGCACAACTAAAATACATTCAACACTCATTCCCTAACGCTAAACTCACATTACTTGGTGATAAAGCACAGGATGTTTTGACTAGTACTTATAAGCATAGTGATATCGTGGAATCTGTTAATCATCTATTTGAGAATAAAAAAATAACTACAATCACCCTGAACCAAAGCTATCGTTCAACTAAAGAAATCACTGATTTTGCAAAAGATATTTTGACTGATGGCACTGAAATTCGTTCTTTCTCTAGAAGTGGCGAATTACCTGAAACATTAGAACTAGACAAGAATAACTACTACTCAGAATTAAAATCTAGTGCTCGTGAGCTAGTAAAAAAATATGGAACAGTCGCTATAATCACAAAGAATCAAGCACAAGCAGAACAAGTCTTTGTCCATTTTAGTGATGAAACAGCAGTTTCGTTGATTGATTCAGATATTAGAACCCTAAAAAAGGGTATCTTGATCCTGCCTGTTTACCTTGCTAAAGGGTTGGAGTTTGATGCTGTTCTTGTTCACGATACATCACAAGATAACTATCCTGATGATCGATCTCGTGATGTTTTGTATACAATTTGTAGCCGTGCCATGCACTACTTAAAAGTTTTGTCTAACGGTCAAATGACTAAACTAATCAATAATAAAGAAAATAAAAAAAGTGTCTCACAATAAAGTGAGGCACTTTTTATTTATACTCAATAACAAACTTGGAACCAGAATCTTTTTTAGAATCTACTTTTATTTCTAGGGATAGCATCTCTGCAATCTGATTAGCTAAATATAATCCTAATCCTGATGAATTCATATTCTGACGTCCATTTTTGCCGGTAAATCCATTTTCAAAAATACGTTTGATATCTCCAGAATCTATTCCGATACCACTGTCTTCGATAACAATAAATCTTTCTTTAGACTCAGAATAAATTTTTATGGTTCCATCTTTGGGAGTATATTTGTTGGCGTTGATTATTATTTGCTCCATCAAAATTTCTAACCATTTTTTATCAGTAACAATGGTGGGCAAATCATGATTGTATATCAAATGTTGATTCTTATTAACGAAATCCCAAGCATTACGCTTCAAAATTTCATCGATCAATTCATTTAAATCAACTCGATCAATCAATAAATCATTGTTACCTTCTGATAGAGAAATATATCCTAAAATTGCTGTTAGATTTTGTTGAATTTGTAGCACTTTATTTTTAGCTACTAAAATATCTTTATAAGTAGGATTGTCATCAAGAATTAACTGCAACCCCGTGATGGGTATTTTAATATTATGGGTCCACATTGATAAAGAGTCTTGAAACTCTTGACGTTGACTATTAATTTTATCAATTCTGGCTTGTTCTGAATTTACAGTCTTATTGAGTATATTCTGATATTCTTTTTCTACCTCTGAAGTTGCTATTGGGAGAATAACATCTTTTCGATAGTCATTTATTTTTGATAACTTCTGAATCTTAATTATAGTGAGAATATAATTTGTGACAATTGCAACAACAAAAATTTCTGTTATAACGCTCATTATATCTCTGCGTTGTTCTCTAGAAATTCCGTACAAGTATAGTGATAAATCAGTTAGCGATATGAAAATTACATACCAAAACAATTGATTCTTGATAATGTTGAAAGTTTTTTTAATTGTTTTCATAGGAATCCGTTAGACGGTATCCTTTCCCACGAACCGTTTCAATGTAATTTGAAAGTTGAATAGTGTCTAATTTTTTACGCAATCTAGTCATTGTCACTTGTAACGTATTCTCATCAATAAAGTTTGAGTTGTTCCATAAAGCACTGATGATATCTTGTTTTGTGACCAAATTATTCTGATTTTCAAACAGTTGCTTCAAGATAACTTGTTCATTCCCACTAATATCAAGAGATTGATCATCGTAGATGATTTGAGAATCGATTAAATTTAATTGATAATTTTTAAAAGACAAAACACTATGAGTTTTATCAAAATTATATGTTCGGCGTAACCATGATTGAATTTTAGCGACCAATACGTCCATGCTAAAAGGTTTGACTATAAAGTCATCTGCTCCAGCTTCTATAGCTTTGATTGTATTCATTTTTTCTTCGGCACTTGATAGAAAAACGATTGGAATTTTTGTAAATTCACGAATCTTTCGCGTCCAAAAATAACCGTCCTCTACTGGGAGAAAAATATCCATGACAATCAAATCAGGTTTATAATCTTCAATTTCAGTAATTATATTATTGAAATCTTTGATATAAGTCGCTGAAATACCAGACTTTTCCAGATTTTGCTTAACCTTTTGAGCAATCGTAATATCATCTTCAACAATGGTTACCCTATTCAATTAATCTTACCTTACCCTTCTCTACGGTCGTTGAGTTTATTATTCTTAATTAAGGAGAAGTAAACTCTACCCGTTAAGAAACTCAGTACAGCATATACAACCGCGAATACTAATAGTGTAATAAGAGTAACTTCAATAAACAAGTGCGGATTTGCTGGAGTTATATATTGCAACAATCGATTCAACAACGTAAAGGCAAACAATAAATTAACAGCCGAGAAGATCAGAGGTGCTGCCGAAGTCCAGTTGACCTGACGTTGAACAATCTTTTTGACTTGACTTACTCCCATACCAATCTCGTTCATAACAATGTAATCATCACGATCACTCAGACCTTCTGCCAATTGACGGTAATACATAACCAAGGCAGTTATTAGCATGAATACTATTGCTAGTAAGCCACCCAAGAATAGAAATCCACCCATTACGATGTTAAGTGCCACATACTCATTATGTGCAAAAATAACAAAACCATTGCCTGCTGCATGGCTAGCTGAATCATCCATAAAATTTTGGAACTGTTTTTTAGAACCTGTATCTTTAATATTGAAGCCATCGTATACAAATGTATCTTTATCTTTGAAATATTTATTTTCTTCTTTACTGTTCATAACTAAATAGATATTTGTCTTACCTGGTTGAGAGTTAGCTAAGAAATTGTTATCTTTTATCTGTTTTTCTACAGTCCATTCATTATTTTTTAATTTAAATTTTTTATCCAAAACTTCATCATTATTTCTTGTATAATAATAAACTTTATTGCTAGATAATTTTAAATTGGTTCCATTATCTTTGTTGTAATTATCAATATTAATTATATTAAATTGGTAAAGATCAGATGCCGCAGGATTAGAAATTTCTTTAAAGTTACTTTCATCCTTTTTAGCAGATATAGATGCATCTATACTCAAACGAGCATGGTCTTTTAATTTGATATCATGTTTTTTTGCACTAGATTCTACATAACCCGAAAGATTCTCTTTTTTGCTTTCTCGGTCAGAATGTACCATGACCTCTCTAGGATAAGCTTCCTCCAAAATTTGATTTCTACCCGCAAACAAACATGCGGTTACAGAAACAGTAACTAAGGTAGCTGTACATAATAAACATATTGTTGCTAATGAAACTGAACTACGACGCAATCTATGCGTTAATCCTGATATCATGACAAAGTTTTTTATTTTGTAGTAACTCTTTCTTCCTTTGAGGAATTTTAGAACTACAATGCTACCAAATGAAAATGTCATGAATATTCCAAAAATTACTAATCCCACTGCTAACAAGAATACTGTCAACATTTTTTGTGGATCTTTAGTCATAAGCGCAAGAATATATCCTGCAAATAAAATAATAAAACTGATAATCCCACGAATCCATGGGATTCTCTTGATATTTTCTGTTTTACTTGTACTGTTAAAGAATTCTTGTAAGTTTAATCGATATATCTTAATAGAGTTTCTCAAAATAATAAATAAATAGATGATTGCAAAAATTGCAATTATTTCTAGAATAGCTTTAAAACTCAATCTATAATTCATCTTCATATCTATGCTCATCATTTTGAATAAAAGCATACTAGATAATTTAGAAAAACCTATTCCAAGGAAGATACCTACGACCTGAGTAGCTATGTAAGTTAAGATTTCTTCAATTGTGATAACACCAGTAATTTGTCGTTTGTTCATCCCCAACATGGAATAGAGTGAAAGTTCTCTATTTCTACTTTGAGATAAATAATTATCTGCATAAAACATAAATACTACTGTGATAGCTAAAATAATTCCAAAACTATATTTCAAAAATATAGTAACTACATCTGCGGATACGATATTTTTGAAACTATCACTTTCTATCATATTCAATAAAATAAAGTTAAAAGCTGTAAGTAAACTCCCTGCTATGAAAAAGGGAATTATCATATTTTTGTTAGCTTTAATATTGTTACGTGCTATTTTACTTAAAAACATAATTTCATCCCCCTATTCGTTTAGCAAAGTCGATGCTTCAACTATTTTTGTATAAAATTCTTCGTTGCTCATATCACCACGATAAATCTGATTGAAAATTGTTCCGTCTTTTATGAACAATACTCGGTTTGAATGACTTGCAGCTATAGCACTGTGTGTCACCATCAAGATTGTCTGACCACTGTTATTAAAATCTTGCAAAATATCTAATAATTTTTCAGAAGTACTGGAATCTAACGCACCAGTAGGTTCATCAGCTAAAATTAATTCAGGGCTATTTATCAATGCTCTAGCAGCTGCCACACGTTGTTGTTGACCACCAGATAATTGATATGGATATTTTTCTAACAAATCTTCTAGTCCTAGTTTTCTAGATAGATCGTTTAATTTTGCTGTGTAATCTTCCACATTTTTCTTAGCCAATACGATTGGCAATAAAATATTGTCTCTACAAGTGAATATATTTAGTAAATTGAATTTTTGGAAAATAAATCCCAAATTATCTCTACGAAAATCTGCACTTTGGCTGTCATTCATCTGATCAACAGATTGATCACCCAATTGAATACTTCCCTTTGTAGGTTTGTCCAGGGTTGCTAGTAAGTTCAACAATGTTGTTTTACCTGAACCTGATTCCCCCATAATTGAAATATATTCACCTTCTTCAACGGTGAAATTAATATTTTTTAAAACATAAGAACTTTGATTTTCAACTTTTCCGTAAGTCTTACTTACAGATTTGATTTCTAATTTTGACATTTTTTGTCTCCCCTTCTTTTCTTATTCGATAAATTCAGTATATAATCTGATTAATAAAATAAACACTTACACTTGTGTAAGAAAAAAAAGCTATTGGATAAAATATCCAATAGCTTTTTAAATAATTATCGTTCCAATTGTTGAGCTTACCATTGCTACAAGCAATGCCATCTTGAAATCTTTTGTGTATAGATATGTCAGTGCATAACACCAACCCAGTGCCATCATCATGAAGAATTGTAATTGTGATCCTGGCAAACTAATCAAACCAGCTACAACCCCACTTATTATTAATCCTGCAATAGCAGCAAATGCATTGTTGCTACGGAAGAAATAATTAAAAAAGAAACCTGTCTGTGTTAGTTGTTGAATTACAGTAACAATAAAAATATTAACTATAAGTGAGAATATAAATACTTTTTGATCAGGACTAGCTGTGTCATCGTTTACAAACATTGGTAGTTTACCTGTCACTTGTAAAAATGATATAGAGATACGCATCGCACATACTAGGATGATCATCAATATTATGAATCCAAAGTTATTAGATAGTGATTCTACAAATTTTGGAGGATTATCAGCAAATTCTCTATTTTCATGGTTGTATCTCTTAATCATCAAGTATAGGAACGCTGCACCTATCAGTATAGTAAATATAGCCATCGGAATATTTAGTCCCTTGGCAGTAGCTGAAAAGTTCTTCAATCCCAAAATTGCTACAGAAAACAATAACCAAACTATATAAGAAACTATATTTGATCGAAATGATCCTTCTTCACGCATATCAATTCATCCTTCAAATTTTTTATCTTATCAATTATATCATAAGGAAACTCTTCATTTTCACAATGATTTCATCTATTATAAATAATAGTTACTGGAGGAGAATATGGAAGAAAAACAATCACGAATTTTTTATCTAGATTTTATTAGGGTTATTGCTATCTTACTTGTTGTATTTATCCACGTTTCAGCAATAGATACCGTTCAAAATATTGGAAGCCACACTTGGGCTACTATTAAGTTGCTAAACTATTTTGCACACATAAGTGTCCCACTTTTCTTCATGATATCTGGTGCCCTACTATTGAACAGTAAACGCACACTGTCACTTAGTTATACTTGGAAAAAAAGAATTCCACATATTTTAATACCATTTCTTGTATGGTCATTGGCCTCACCTATCATCGGAGGAATCCATGCTAAAGATCTAAACTGGAGTATAGTCTGGGATTCATTTCGATTAGTTTTTGGTCATCCCACACAAATTACCTATTGGTTTATGTATCCATTAATTGGAATTTATATTTTATCCCCAATTATCAAAGCACTAGTTGACAATACTGACAAAAAAATGCTGAACTATATTCTAATATTTTGGTTTATTACAAACTCTGTCTTACCAACAATGTTTGTCCTACTTCCTAAACAATATCGTCATTTAATTGAGGTATACCCTGCTGCTAATTTCTTCTTAATCGGAGGATATGTCGGTTACTTTATTTTAGGATATTACCTAACAAAAATTGATCTTAATCGATTTAATAACTGGATTTTATTTATAGTAGGAATATTGTTTGTTCTAATCGGTTGTTACACAGAGTATAAAAATCCAAAACTACTAGATATATACAATGCCAGTTATGTAACTGAAATGTTTATCCCACTAATGTCAGTTCCATTTTTCATGTTACTGCAAAAATGGGGAAATAGAATTGATTCTGATGGCATTAAAAATGTCTTCGCAAGACTTTCACCATTAGTATTTGGTGTATATCTTATTCACAACCTGATTATTTTATATATTGAACCATTTATGCTGGCCTCAGTTACAGGTTTGATAGGAACATTTAGTAGATATATTGTTGTATTAGCTATTTCAATTATTAGTATTTGGGTATTGAGTTACATCCCTATCATCAATTACTTATTCACAGGAGTTACCCGATATACAAAAAAAACCAAGTAGATCTTATCTACTTGGTTTTTTTTATTTTGTTATATTGGCTAATTTAGCAAATTCTTTTTTGAATTCAGCAGGTTTTGTATTAACTTTTGCTGATTTAGCATATTTCATAACACGGTCATAGTCAGATTTTTTAACTTTCTTTGCCTTGCTTAGATCTATATCTAAATCATTCATCTTAACAGCAGCTTCTCTAGTAGCACCTTGTTCTACTAATACTTGATCAGCTGTAGTGAATCCACCTTTGTTAAAAGCCTTGATACCATCATTGTAAACGTTGATGAACATATTAACATTTGAGATATCGGTTGATAATGACTCTTTTGACATTATAATTACATTGTCATTTGATTTATTGATATTTTGTTTCTTAAGAACCTTTGCACCATTTTTTTCAGCATTTGTGATGAACGGATCACCAACTACAATTGCATCGACTTTTTTAGACTTCAATTGAGACACACGATCAGATGGATCAGCTATTTCTTTGATCTTAACATCAGAAAGTTTCAAATTGTTATCTTCTAAAATAGTTTTCAAATAATATTTAGAAGCATCATTCTTTTCAACGGCAATTGTCTTGCCCTTCAAAGAATCTACTTTTTTGTACTTCTTGTTTGCAACTAGTCCTTGGTATCCACTAGATTGTCCAACAATCTTATATGAGCTAGTTGATTTTGTAATAGCTGCATAATTTACTAGATCAGTAAATGCACCTGTTATTTCACCAGCTTTAAGAGCATCATTCAATTCCTTAGTTGAATTGTATGTTTTCACATCGATTGAAGCATTATTATTTTTGTCCAGATTGTATTGTTTTGCAACAAGCAATGGGACAGCATATGTACCCTTAACAGCACCTATAGTAATAGTATTTACTTCATCGTCAGCCTTAACTGTAGATGTAGCACCAGCAAATGCTGAAATTACAATAATCGCTGTAAACAAGAGTGCAGTGAACTTTTTGAATCTTGACATCATAAGCCTCCTAATTGTATTTACAGGGTTTATCCTAACATTTTGAAAAATAAAAAGAAATAAAAATCCTTTACTAAAAATCATGAGTAAAGGATCTTTTTATAAAATATTTTATGCTAAAGAATGGCAGTTACTTGCGCGTCATCCATGCAAATCCATTTGTTTGGTGCAATTCTTTGATAGTTATGGTAATCCAGCAATCCAGCACTTGAAACAGAATAATGCATATCTACTTTCCATGAAGAATAAGCAGGAACTACTTCTGAAGTTTTTTCACCGTAATCATTATATACAGGGGCATCTAAATATTTTACAGTTACAACTTTAGCATTAACATTATCATAATTATCAATTTGTGGAGTTAAATGATAATTCTTACTTTGAAAAATGTAGGTTTCATCAGTTGATTTTACCCATTCATTAGTAGCTACTCTTAAGTATCCTTCATTTGCGGATCCATCATAAGCATATTGGTCACTATACCAACTATAGTATGCTCCTAGCCGTCCGTTGGTTTCTGTAAAACTGCCATCATCATTTTTTGAATACAATTTTGTCTGACTTTTTACACAAACAATTCCTTCTTGAGCCTCAATATAATTAGCAGCTCTCACAGTATTTATTCCGACAAATGGAACAAATGAAAGTAAAACTAAAATAGAAATAAATATTTTCTTCATAACATTCTCCCTAATAAAATATAGTTACAAATTTCACAATATCAACATTTAGTAAAAAATGCAATATAAAAAGCCTCACTTAATTTGTGTGAGGACTTTCTATTTATTAGATAGATATTCGTATAAATCCATACCTACAAACACTGTGCCTAGTATAGTTATTATATTAAACACTAGCGAGTACCACTCCCCCGGAAATGGATTAACAATAAATAGTTTTATCATACTTTCTATGATTATCCAGATAATTGCTAATAGAAACCATTGTTTAAAACTTTTGCTAATCATTTATAAACCTACCTAGAAAAAAACTTCAGAATGCTTCTTACAATAATTGTTATGAATTCAAAAAAAATCAGGATCAAATCCGAATGGACCTTCAATCTTATCCTTGGTCTTATAATATGAGTCCCACATCTCTAACAATTTATCAGCATTCTTAAATAGATACAAAATAAAAAATAGACCAATAAAAACTAGTAATGCTATTGTATAAATCCACTGACTCTGTGCATCTACATATACTATTCCCAAATTTTCTATCATATTATTCACCTTGTGCTCATTATAATTCATAAATTACAACAAAAAAACCACTACCTATAATCAACAAAGTAGTGGTTCTTCTTATAATAACAACTCATCGAAATTAAATTACGTATTACTTTACACTTGCGAACATGTTTCCCCAAATTAATTCATGATGTTCAATTACTTTTTTAGCTTCAAGGAGATCATTTCCAAATGTTGTATGGCACCCAGACTGAATAGACATGTTGTAACCTAAGTAATGTCCTGTTCTGATAGCCATATCAACACAGTACTCAATCTGCAAACTTCAACATCAGCGATTTCATAATATTTTAGAAATGAATCTAAACCTGTTTCAAATCATATGAAGAAATTAAAATAATATGCATATCTGGGATAAGTGGCGCCTTTTATTTTCCGATATAATCTCCCTTTTTATAAATTATAAGATTTTAGAAATTGGATTACTTATTGGAAAGATATACGATTTACTACTGAGTTATAATAAAATAAAATATGATGTTAATTAATTGTAACTATAGGGGAAATTATATGGAATCAAGAGTATCACGTCTCAATGCAAGAAAGTCTAAGCAAAAATTCTATAAAAAATGGTGGTTTTGGCTAATTATAGTTGTATTTCTAATTACTGGTGTTGGTTCATCAAATAGTAAAAGTGAGAAATATTCAAAAGCAGATCATATAAAATCCGAAAAGAAATCTTCTGATAAATCTAGTGAAGAACCTGAATCTGTTTCTGACGATACAAGTGATGACAATAATGAAGCAGAAAGTGAACCAGAAACAAAGGAAAATGAAATTCCAAAAGAATATCAATCTGCTCTAAACAGTGCGGAGACATATTCCGAAATGATGCACATGTCTAAACAAGGATTGTATGATCAACTAACTTCTGAATATGGCGATAAATTTTCTGCTGAAGCTGCACAATATGCTGTGGATAATTTGTCTGTTGACTATAATCAAAATGCTCTTGAGTCTGCCAGAACTTATCAAGATGACATGTCAATGTCTCCAGAAGCTATTAGAGATCAACTCACGTCTGAATATGGTGATAAATTCACACAATCTGAAGCGGACTACGCTGTTCAACATTTAAATGCTTAAAAAAATTTAGGAGAAATAAAAATGAAATACAATTCAGTTAAGGTAAATGGATTAAATATTTTTTATCGTGAAAGCGGTAATGTGAATAAACCTAATTTTTTGTTATTACATGGATTTCCTACTTCGAGCCATATGTTCAGAAATTTAATGCCAATGCTAGAGAATGATTTTCATGTAATAGCACCTGATTATATAGGTTTCGGTCAATCAGAGGCTCCTCTACACGATGATTTTAATTATACATTCGAAAATTTAACAAACTATATAGACGAATTTTTTAATGTTATGAATATTAATAATTTTTATATGTACATTTTTGATTATGGGGCTCCGATTGGACTAGAGTTAGCCGTGAGACACCCTGATAAAGTTATGGGTATTGTTAGCCAAAATGGAAATATCTATAATGAAGGTTTAGGACCTAAATGGGCAGATAGAAAAAAATATTGGGAGAATCCTACTACCGAATTAAGAGAAGCATACAAGTCTGCTTTTGATCCCGAAACAATAATTAATCAATATACTACAGGAGAACTTCCAGGTAGTATTTCTCCAGATGGATACAGCTTAGATATTTTCTACTCTAAATCACGTGACTATCCAGAAAGACAATCAGATTTAATTTTTGATTATCAAAATAACGTAAAAAATTATCCAAAATTCCAAAAATATATAAAAAATTACAAACCTGAAATACTTGTAACATGGGGTAAAAATGATCCAAGTTTCATTACCCCCGGTGCATTAGCATTTGAAAAAGATAACCCCAATACTGAAACTCATTTACTAGATGGCGGTCACTTTGTTCTGGAATCACATTGGAAAGAGATAGGAACTCTTATTCTAAATAAGTGGTCATAATTCATTTATAATAAGTAATCTGAACCCCCTTGTATAAATATACAGGGGGGTTTTGTTATAAAAATAATTAAACATATTTTGGATAAATTTCACATAATGTTTAAATGTAATCTTTTAAAAAGTTAATCCAACAAATCTCGTAATTTTATTAATACCCATAATTGTTGAATTGAACAGCGTTTGATTACAGAATGGGACATTATTCTATCTAAAATTTAATAAGCTAATTTACATATTTGGAGGTTAATTGATGAAAAAGAATAACGATGAGATCTGGTTTTTACTTTTAGTATTTGGTGCACTCGTGGCATTGTTAATATTTTTTTGGTACATATTCTTAATTGCAGGACTTGTATGGGCAGGAGTATGGTTACACCAAAATAAATTCAAAAATGACAAACAGAAGAAAAAAACTACATGGATTTCTATAGGGGTACTATCTTTGATAATCTTATCAATTGGTATTGGTCCTCATATTAAACAAGAATCTAAAGTTAGTGAGCCAAACACTACTGTACATAAAGAAAAAGCAAAAGATTCAAAGAGTAATACTCAGAAAGATAACGAAGTTAAGAAGAAAAAATCAGAAAGCAAAAAAGAAGAAAAAACAGATACTGCTCAAGATAATAGTACCGATACACAAACTAGCGAAGATAATTCTAGTGACAATAACGAATATACTCAAACGGCATCACCAGCGCCTACCGATACATCTGAGCAACAAAGTCAAAGTAGTTCTTACACTACTCAAGGATCTATTATTGGTAATGCCAACAGTCGTATATATCATGTACCAGGACAGGCAGGGTATCACATAAATCCAAGCAATGCCCTATATTTCCAAACTGAACAAGAAGCACAAGCCAGTGGTTACAGACGCGCCCTGCGTTAAATAAAGAAGTTTTATAACTAAAAATCCCCTACTCATTTGAGTAAGGGATTTTTTATTGAACACTACGTTTCAAAAATGGAATTTTTTCTCTTAGATAAGGTATAACCCATCTGTCTAATCCAATTTTTCCGGCATTAAATCCTGCTGCCAAAATAATGAACTCGATTAAAATAAATGTTGGATTGACCGAAACTGAACCTGAAAGTAGATATGTGAAGTTCATAAGCATACCGAAAAATGCGGCAGCTGTTGTTAAACAACCAAAGATTAATCCTAATCCTACTAATAGTTCTCCCCATGAAACCATGAAGCCCATAGCATTGGCATGTGGCATGAAGAAGTTTTTAATCATATCATTAAACCAAGGATACACCGTATCACCTGTTGGTCCTACTACAGGATGACTCAATGTTCCCATGAACATCCCTTTAGGATTGAAATTTCCAGAAGCCATTTTGCTGTAGCCAGACATGGTCCACATAACTCCTAAATAAATTCTTAATACTGCTAAAATACCTGATGCAACTCGATTAGTGCGTAAAAATTTTATCATTTAAAAATCCTCCAAATGATATTAAAACATTTGTACATTTTTTTATGCAAATTATCTTTCTCGGAAAATATAAATTAGTTTGTTTTGATTATATTATTAATCTATATTACAATTAAAAAGGAAATTATACTTAAAGGAGGATAAAAATGAAAAACAAACGATTTTATTTAGTACTAGTTTCATTTCTAGCTATAGTTTTAATTACGGGGTGTGGTAACAACAGTCAAAAAAGTTCTAAAGCTGAACCGTCTAAGACTGAGACCACAAAGAAAGTAACTAAACCAAAAAAAGTAACTACACCATGGGACAACCAAAAGGATCAAAAATTAGAAAGCTTTATCAACGGTTGGGCACCAAAAATGAATCAATCTTACACCAGATACGATGGAAAAAATCCTTTAAAAACATCTGTTGGAGATCAATATCCAGATGATTTTAATAGAATATCGATTAATGGTAATAAATACTCTATAGGTTGGAGTCCTAAAGGTAACGGTAATTACGAATATAATGTAGTTGCCATTTATAATCATGACGGTACAGAGCCGCCAGCACCAAATAGAATCACCTACTTATTTACTTTCCATAATGGAAAACCGGTTGTATTAGTCAGTGAATCACGCGACGGAGATCCTAGATTTTTTGAAACACAAAATAATGAAATAAAAAATAGTTTCGCACAAATTGCCGATGGAAAAAATTCTGATCAATCAGCAAATACAACACAATCCAATTCAACTACAGATAATTCTGGAATAGAAACCAGAGATCTAAAGGAAATTGGTGTTATGGTACGTCAATTACTTATGCCAGGTGATGATCTTGCTAAGGAGACACTTTTAGGAATTTCCTATTATAATGGAAAATACTTTATAGGTACTGGAACATCTGTCTCAACTGTTGGTTATGTAGTAAATGGCGATACGGTTTTATGCTATAAAAAAGATGCAAGTACTGGTAAACCAACTTTTCAACAAGAATACGTTGAAAGTTCAATCAGTCTAAAGGAATTAGAATCTAGATTCTACTCAACTCCAGCTCAGAAACAATTAGTTCAATCAGTAGCAAATCGCATGCCAGATATAGAATCAGAATAATATTTAAGGGATTTTTTTATGAAAATAAATGGGAATTTTACTATCAGCAAAAAAGTTTTAATATCGACAGTATCAGTAATTACAGTTCTTATTATTATCGGAGCATTTTTCGTTAACTCTGCAAAATTCAGAGATATGTCTACTTCAGATAATGCCAAGGCTAGTGAATTTGTGGGCTGGTCAAATAGCGCTAACATACCTTTTTCGGCAACATCATCGTTATCTGGTGATAGATTCATTATTACTCCTCAAAACAAAGATATAGTAGATAATGTTTTCGACCTATTCAAAGATCCTGAAGCTAATTCACAGGAAAATGAACAAGCAAAGAATGCAGTTATTTGGTTATCAAAAAAAGTTACTGACGAATGGGGCGACAAGTACTATGTTGTCATGACTCCTTATGAAGACCAAGGTCAGGTACTGTACCAAGCCAGAGATGGTAAATTATTTTAGCTTAAAAACCTCCACTCAAATTGAGTAGAGGTTTTTTTAATATTATTTATTATTTCTCTTATTAATCCATTTAGTAGAAACGTCCATTGCTGCACGTGTTGCTTTAGTTTGATCAAGAGAGTTAATCATAACAAAATCGTGAATCATACCTTGGAAGCGTATTTGCGTTACTTCTACACCTGCTTCTCTCAGATTTCGAGCGTATTGTTCACCTTCATCACGTAAAACATCTGCTTCTCCGTTTAGTATCATTGCTGCAGGAAGATTCGTTAATTGTTCTTTAGTTGCTCTAAGTGGAGAAGCTGTTATCTCAGCACGTTCTTTCTCATCAGTCGTATATTGATCCCAGAACCATTGCATTCCTTCACGAGTTAAGTAATAGTGTTCTGAAAATTCTTTATACGATTCTGTATCAAAATTAGCATCTGTAACAGGATAGTACAATAGTTGTTGTTTAATTTCAGGACCCTTACGTTCTTTTGCCATAAGTGTCATAACTGTTGCCATATTTCCCCCGACACTATCACCAGATACGGTAAGCTTTTCAGCATCAATATTTAATTCCTTAGCATTATCAACAGTCCAATTAAGTACTGCATAATTTTGTTCAATTGCTGTTGGATATTTGGCTTCCGGAGACAATGAGTATTCTGGGAAAATGACTACTGAGTTTGTTCTTACTGCCAATTCTCTGGCTAATTTGTCATGAGTATGAGTATCTCCGAATACCCAACCAGCACCATGAATATAGAATATTACTGGTAATTTTTCATAGTTTGATTCAGGTCTAATAATTCTTACATTAATTTCTCCCCAATCACCAGTATCAACAGGGATGTCTTTGATATCGACATTTACTTTATGGACAGGACTATTTTGTAAGTCGTCCAATGCTTTTCTACCCTCTTCTACTGGTAGCTCATAGATACGTGGATGCGGATCTGTCGCCTCACATACATCTAAAGCTTCTTTTTCTAGAGAAATTCTTTCAACCATAGTTAACGCTTCCTTTTCTATATTTTTAAGACACTTGAATATTTTTATTCTTTTTTATTAGAATTACAATTATTTGGCTCACAGCATTAAAAAAACCTCTACCAACTAAGGTTGAGGTTTCTTATTTTGTAATAATTTAAGTATGTAATGAGCTAAATAGTAAATTGCCCACGCTAATATTCCCATAATTACGATCCAAATTATAAATGAATATACATGATTAATATGTAACATGTTTTTAAATGAAGTGTAGAAATAAGTTGTCATAACTCCAACTATTATTGCTGATATAACGTTTATAATCTGTTCAGTTTTCATCATCAATACCCTCAATATCATCTTTCCTTCTCAAAGAGAAATAAACTCCCAACACGATTTGAGACATCATTGTTAAAAACCATACCAATAATAGCGTAGTGTCAATGACAGCATAGGCACTATTATTATTAAACTTAAATACAATCATACAGATAACTGCCAAAGTAATAGTTGTCCACTCTACAATATTCAATGAAATGCTATTTATTTTGTTTACTATTTCTCTATCCGACTTCTCTTTCAAAATATCACCCCCAAAAAACTAATTGATGTTTGAAATGAAAATTAAATTATGTATTGTATAGCGATTTTTCACTTAGAAAATTTCCTATAATTCCTTGAGTCTTATAAGATATAAGACCAATCACAATAATCAGTACCTTTAGCATAATCTTCTCTTCTTCTTTGAATAAAACTTTTGTATATCTTAAAAGGATGTTTCATTTTTTGGCCCCTGTCTAAATATAAAATAAAAGAGCCTCAATCCTTAATTCCAGGATTGAGGCTCTTAGCAAAATATGAAAGCCATCTATCGGACTTGACACCCTCTTTGCGCAAACCTTTGAACGTGGTTTGTGGGACATTTGTGGGACATTTTTTTATTTTTTTATCAGAAAGTGTTGACTTTTAATAGTATATATACTATTATATAAATATAGACAGGAGGTGAAAAGATTGAACAAAATAAAAAAACCACATGAGATTAAAGTAAACGTCAAAATCAACTTAATCATTGTGGTTTTAGAAATTACCATAAATTGGTAAGCATGCCAAGGAGGGAAGCCTCCCTCTTTGGTGTATCTAAAATATACTATAATTGTTCAATAAATACCATCATGAAAAATACAATTTTTAAATCTAAACATTTGACCATATCCACAAAAAAAGTAAAACCAAAGTTACCTGCTATAATTATATGGTTTATATTTATTTCATTGGTAATTTGGTACATTCTTAAATAGAAAGAAGGAACTATTTTGCAAAAGAATCAACTAAGTAACGATAAACGATGGGCAGAAAAAAATAGAGAACATAGGAACTATTTAACTAAAAGGTCATCAGCGAGAGGATTCATAAAGAATAGTGCAACCATTGAAGACCTTGAAGAACTAAAAGAATTAATATCTATACGCGAAGATGAATTAAAAAAAGACCCTAATGAATAATTATGGGGTCTTTTTATTTAGAATAACTTTTTTAGGTTCTTCACCAACAACGTTTCTAACCAAATAACTATTGATATGTAATTCCTCTGCGCTCTCCTTAATTAGTTTATGCATGGCTTCCCAATTCATTGGACTATGCTCAAATAAAATCAGTGATGTGTTTCCACTGCATTCTAAAAAAATAGTACTAACATCTTCCAATGTATTGTTTACCAATAGTAAGTGGTCAAACTTTAAATCATAATAATAACTAAGTGTATGTTTAATTCTCTCTGCAAGTTTATTCATAATAGAGAATATTATACGAACATATGTTCTGATTGTAAAGAGGAAATAAAAAAAGCCCCCACTCGATTTGAGTAAGGGCTTCTTTATATATAACTATATATTGGGATTAAAAATGCGATCGGGGGGATCGCATATAAAATTCTAACATTAATTATAATTAATTTCTACATTCCTGCTTTAACATAATCTTCCCAACTCATTTATTTCCACCTCCTATTGTATAGAAACTATCGATGTTTATATCTGGAGCAATTGGAAAATATAACTTACCTTTAATCTTCTTTACTCCGTTATCGTTAGTCTTCCATTGTGTTAAATCTTTATAGCTATCTCCATTAACATTACCTTTATCGTTTACAGAAGTAATACCCTTGATTGAATTAATTGTTACTAACCCGGCTTGGTCTGTATATTCTTTAGGCACATACATATCAGTGGCTACTTGATACATAGCACGACCGTTAATAACTTCAATCCCTGCTGTCTTCCAACGTGTATCATGTTTAAAAGTTAAATTACTATCTTTATATGAAGCACCTGCTTTATTGAAAGATAGTACTCCATAATTTGGTACATACTTAACAGTAATAGTGTCTCTTTCAATTACATCTGATACCTCACCATTCATATACTTCTTAATTTCTTGGATAAAGTAACCTTTAACAGAGTTAACTGTAGCACCATGTAAAGCCCAACTTCTATGTGGACATGCTGTTGGTACAAATTCTCTATGGAGTTTAACTGTATCTCTATTGGCTGGTAATCCCCAATACATCAAATCCTCTGCAGCTTGTTTAAATACTGCTTGCTCATTGGCTAGAAAATCGACGTCACTTGCTGACATTGATTGACATACTTCATAACCCACATACCAAGTATTACCTTCACGGCTAGCAGTATGCCAAGCCATATTGTAAGTATCTTCTACCCTAACTACACTGTTTCTATCTCCATAATAGTGAGCAAAACCAGCTTCTAAATTATGGTTAGGTAAAAATTTATATGCATAGTCTTCAGCAGTTAAACTACCTGCGTCATTATGTATAACAATTCCTTTGGGATTAGCTGTAGGACGTCTTCCTGCAATTCCTTTAGTTACATTAATGTTTAGTTGTTTCGCCATAAGGTTTAGCCTCGTCTTTCATTTCAACTTGTCCATTACCTGTATCTTGTGTTGGTAAGGTAGTGCTTTGTTGATATCCACCAGTAATACCTTTGAAGCCTGTAAATAATCCAGAAGTCCAGCCACCTACAAAGAACCCTGCCAATGTTGCTTTCCCTAAATCCGCATCATGCATGGCGATTCCAATTATTAGCCCCACTAAGATACCTACACCCATTGAAACAAATGGCATGTAACTATTATTTAATTTTGTTTGCTTGATTCCTGTAGTAATTCCATAGCAAGCCAGAGCCATTAAACCAAGCTCAATTGTACTTACCAATCCTGTATTTTCTATAAAGTCCATGTTAATTCTCCTTTGTTCTCATATAATTTATTGCATCTGTTAAATCAGTAACTTGTTTACTTAACTTTTCGTTATCTGAAACCAGTTGATCAATTCTTTTATTAGCTGCGTTTAAAGCAACAGTCGCTTCAGTTAGTTTTGCACTCGTTTCAATAAAATCAGCGTTCAATTCCTGAAGCTTCATTAATGAATCCTTCACATCTTGAGATAAATCTATGTCTGATCCTCTTGTTATTCCTCTAAACTGAAACATCGCACCAATATAACCACTAGCTAAAGCTATTAATGAAGGTAATATACTTTTCCAATCCACTTAATCCCCCTCCATGTATGCAGTAGTTAATATCAAACCAATTATCACGATAGTAAACCCAAGACCTAGTGAAAAAATATGAGTTATAACATCAATCGATAATAAGCCTAATAAAAAATAAACCCATACAAACATTAATGAAGCTGTTCGTGTAGGTTTAATCCATTTGTTTTTTATATGTGTTAATGATGTGTACAGTGTAAAAAATGCTACTAGTATTTCAAATGTAACCATAGGTACATCATCTAAATATTTAAACGCACCTATGAAGCTGGGTAGTATGTCAAAACTTTTAGGAATTGTTGCAGTAAAACCCGCTAAATTGAACGTGGCCATTGATAACCAAAACCAGATGTATTTTTTGTTGTAGTTTTCTTTCATATATTTTCTCCTACAATACAGTTATTCCTTTGATCGTAAAATTCACTGTATTTGCTGCTTTTATTATTTCGTCAATGCTCAATGTTCCATCATTATTAGGAGTTACATAAAAATGAACATCAGTAGCATTCTTTTTTTCGTAAGAACTGCCATTACTTACTTTCATCCAGTTGATAGATGTTCCATTAGGAGTATTAAATTTCAATTGCGAACCAGCCAAAAGTTGGTCTTTAGTTATTGTTATCTTCCCTTGAGGAGCAAAAGTAGCTGTATCAGTTGTTTTAACATGTACATCAGCTCCAGTAATTATTAATCCCACATGTGTAGTAGTTGAATACTCATTCAATTCAATTACTATTCCATCTCTAATATTGTGGAATGAATCCTCTACACCACTTAATTTTACTGTTCCAGAAGCTGAAGATGAACTGCCACTATATAAAGATGTTCCAGATTGTAAATAATTAATGGGCGGTGGAGCAGGGAAATCATCAGACAGATCTAATAGACCTGTACTATCTGGTGTTCTGGTTTTAACTTGTCCATCTTTAGTGTATTGGAATTGTGACATTGTTTTGTCTAAGGCTTTGCCAAGATATCCTAAATGATTCATATTATTCCTCCGATTGGCTTATAGTAGAAGCTATTGTATCTAAATGAGCGGTAACGTCGTAGTTATTGATACCGTTTCCGAAATTAAATCTACTACTAAAGCGTAAAATACCTTTGCTTGCCCATCGTACCGATATTTTTAAAGTGTAATTTTTGAGTGTTGCGGACGAGACAGCACCGGAATCATTCAAATATGCTATAGAGACGTTCGCACCGGTTATATTAACTTTGCTTTTATCTATAATTGTGCCATTTCCACTTAAAGCGGTTTTTACTTGGTCTTTTGTTATTTTTATACCATAATAAAACTCGTCTTTATCTCTAATTAGTTCAGGTACTTTATTAAACATTTTATCAAGTGAGAAATCTGACGGGAAACTACTATACTGTGTTATAAGTGTAGAATAGATAAGATACATATTATCTGGCAAGTTTGATAAATCTTCTTTAACTCCAAAAATTGGTAAGTCAAATCCATATAAACCGCTACCACCGAAAACAGTCCCTAAGACGTTGCGATAGTCTTCTGGCAAGCTTGCATAATCTATATCACTACCTCCACTACTAATTTCACCGACGTCAACCTTACCCATTTCATCAGGGGTATAGGTATTACCATTCATAACTATGGTGCTTATTGTTTTGTCTAGTGCTTGCGCACTAGTTGTTAAGTCATTCGCCATATTACGCACCCGCTCTCGCTTTTATTCTTGCCAACAATTCAGGATCTTCTATCTTGTCATCAGCTTGAATATCCATTGAATTTACAATCGTTTTAACATCATCTTTTGTTGCATAATTTGTTAAATCTGGAGGTGTTACTTGAATGTTTAGTTTTTTGTTACTAACTACCACAGCTTTCCCATTTAAAGTTGCACCTTCAATTTTGCTATCTAGATCTTTTTTATCTGCCTTACTTTCAACTGCAGTTAATGCCGCTGCGGAATCTTCTTTTGCCTTTTTAACATCCGCATTAATCTGAGGGACGTCTATGTCATTAATAGAAGCACTTATACTATCTAACCTACTATTCAAAGAAGTGATAGTTTTATCTGTGGTATCCAGCCTCTCCTCTTCCTCTAATAATTGTTTATCAAATTCAGATTTCCATTTATTAACGTTATCTACCACATATTGGTGTTCTTTTTCTAACCAACTATCAATTTCAAGTTCTAATTTCTTTAATTTTTCTATCGAAGTATTTGCATCTGAAATGGCTTTATTAACTGATTCTTGAGTTGCATCTAAATCTTTCATCTTGATATTGATGGCATCAATTGTTGACTGTACTTTGTCATTAACATCAGCTTGAACTTTATTCATACCTTCGTTGACAGCCTTGGTAATTTCTTCAGTCAAATCAATATTTTTAATC
The DNA here is from genome assembly GCF_002762335.1 of Companilactobacillus metriopterae. NCBI lineage: Bacteria > Bacillati > Bacillota > Bacilli > Lactobacillales > Lactobacillaceae > Companilactobacillus > Companilactobacillus metriopterae. Next base: position 1,536,999 of record NZ_CP024610.1, read on the forward strand.
TCTGATCTTAATTCTTCTAGTTTAGCTTGCCATTCTTGTTGGATTTGATCGAATCCTGGTAAGTAATCAGTAGAATCACCCGCTAATCTAGTGCCATTTAATACTTTGATTTGAAAGTTTTCAGTAGATATTGGGGAATCATTTACAAGAAAAAAAGCACGTTCAATTGTTCCTGAACTTGCTCCGACTTGAGGATTAATAATGTATGTAATTTTGTTTCCATTAACTGTAGCAGGGTCATTCATAACAACCTTAAGATCTGGTTTTGTACAGTAGAAAGACGCAGTAGATAAATCTGTAAAAGGTTGGCCGTGATCATAAATTTCAGCTTGAATAACAGTTGACCCCAGTCCATCTCCTTGTCTGAAACCTACGGGTTCATTTACATTAATGAATCCTTTTGAGATGTCTAACTTTAACTTATGTACATTTGACATATCTATTCACCTCCGTTTACTAATGCATCAGCTTGTTGTTTAGCAGTAACTCTAAATTTATCAAAATCCTTATCTGCGGTTTCATTTGTTCCTGAATAAAAAGCATTTTCGTTTACTGTAAATTTACCAGTTTCATCAAAATTTGCTGTAAATCTAGATAGCAATTTATCATTTTCATCTGTGGAAGTTCCACTAAGATAAATATTTTTACTTGTTTTTAACATCAGTTCCCTCCTTATTTGTTAGATACTCTGGTGGTATTGCTTGTTCATTATTTTCAAATATATCTTGGATGACATTTTGAAGTTTTTGAACTTGTAATTTGAATATCATATTTTCTCTTTTTAATTGAGAATTTTCATTTTGATAATCTTTAGATAGATCATTAGAAGATACTTCATTTAATTTACTTATATTTAATTGTTTCATAGTTCCTCCTAGGCAAATGCCACTTTATTTCCATCAACATATAGTGCACCATTTCTGATACCTAAAGCTGTCCCATCTTTACCGTAAACACCATCAACATCAGTTAATGCGAATACACTAATTTTTTGAGCACCATCAATTTCATCAACAGTAATACTTGGTGTAGATATACCATAGTCGGCGATAGAGGTAGTAACTCTACCACCATTATTTAATCGAATATACTGAGCACCTTCGATGGCAGCACCAGTGATTCTTGCACCATCAATAACCCCACCTTCAATAGTTTTACCTGTGATAGTATCTCCAACAATATCATCTGCATAGAAACGACCATCAGCCGACATACCGGTTATAACTTGTCCATTATTTTTATGGAATCCCATACCGTGATCATCGATTAATAGATAACCGTAATCTGTAGTTATTTCCATTTGTGTAGCTTCTGCTAAAGTTGGAATCCAGCGAATTATATTATTACCACCTGAATTCATAAAGTTACTAATATCTGTTTGAGCATCATCTACAGCTTTATTGACACTATCAATTTTTTCTTGAATAATAGCTTGCTCTTCTTGAAACTTCTGATCAGACTCAGTTAAATTGTTTTGAACTTCAGTAACACTGGTATTAGTATTCTCAACAGCATGGGTAGTCTGTTCTGTAGTTTCATCTATCTTCTGGTCATTTTCTTTTATTCTACTTTCGAGATATCTAAAAATAGTTTGTTGATAAGTTCCAGCTTTAATAGAAGTATTAATCATTAGATCAGGACTAAAGGTACGCTCAAAAACAATCTCTTGAGCATACAAATTTATATCTTTATCAAATATTCTAGCTTTATCACCTATCTTAGCTATTTGTGGTCTTTTCTCACCATAGTGAACAGTGTCAACTGAAATAGTATAGGTGGGCATATCAAACCCTGGATTTTCATAAAAATATCTAGATGAAATATCTATCAAATCAGGAATATTATTTACACGAGAAGAGTAATCGATGTACTTTCTATGTGGTCTCTTATAAGAATCATGAAGCGGTGAATACACTTCTGGACCATATTGTAAATGTCCTTCAGGTACATGGTCCGAAAACAGTTGTATATCATTAGACTTCATTGAGTAACTAGCAGTATCTGTAGTTTGTTCATAACTAACATCACTAGAATTAACCCAACAATTAGTTCCAATTCTATATTGACTAGAACTACCACTTGTTCTCAATTGATCCGTTATCCATCTTGAACCGTTGGCAAATTCTCTATTCAACTCTGCTTGGTTATCATCAGAGTAGGCTCTAGATTTATCCACTGTTACAGTAATTATTCCTTTAATCTCCTGAACATTCCAGTTTGTTCCGGGAGTTTCACCTCCACCGTCCCCATTAGGATCAGTGGTATCAATATCCTTCATAGTAAAGTAAGGAACAATTGACGTTGTTAGTGAGTCTAAATTCTTCTGAATATCTACACTTGCAATGTTCTTACCTTTTCTGATATCTATGTATTTGTCTGAAGTTTTATCAGTTAATATAACTTCACTACCTTTTCGAATAACACGAGCATCTAAAACATGAACAAGTGAATTGGCATCCCCCATTAAAATTTGTGCAGGGTTACTATTGGTATAAGTTATTCCAGTTTTACCAATTCTTTCATTAATATCTGTTGAAAATTTAAACTCCCTATTGGGTAAATCTAGTTTTGAATTTATTTCAGATATAACCTGCTTGACTGTTTTACCATCTATTTCAAGAGTTCCTCTTATATAAGCATTGTTGGAAAGCATAGAATATTGATTACAAACAACTGTCATTGTGTTAGATCCACTTTTAACATCAGTTGATTTTACATAAAACCAATCCGAATCAACAGGGCTAACTGGCACATAAACAAGCATTTCAGGTTGAATAATATCGAAATATTTAGAATGATTGGTTATTTCAAATTGAAAAGTATAATCACCATTTATCACTTCTCGAACAATACAATTAGTTGCATCAGATATTCGACCGTAGCTAGTCTCCATATCTTCATATAGTGTAGGTTTCATAATGTTCTAAACCTAGGCATAACATTTAAATTAGCACCCTTAATTGTAATTTCTCCACTAGGTAATTTGGGAAATTCTTGTGCAACATCATATGCATCATTTATTAAGTTATCGTTTAAATCATAAACATCTTGTTGCCCCTCATCACAATCAATATAGCAACCACCTTCAGGAATGTTATGAAATAAAAACACTTGATCATTGATAAAGAATTTAATATCTCCTGAATCATTTACCCTTATCAATGGTGCAGACTCATATTTAAATCTATTAAAAAAGGTCGCCCCTGTAGTAGGGACAACCTTTTCTTCACCTTGATTATAATATTTGAATGCTTCAGCAGATAATTTAATAGTGACTCTAGTATAGTAACTCATTCTGACTATTCTTTCTGTAGAAACAATTTCAGAGTTAGTAACCTTGTAGCAATATTGCGGTTCTCCATAATAATAAAAATCTAGATAATTTGATGAATCGAACGCTGAGTACAGTGCTGATAGACGCATTGTACGCTCTTCTTCATCTCTTGCGTGCAAGATTATACTTAAATCAATACTTCTATTATCGTAAGCATCTTCATCTTCTATTACTTGGCGATTAGCTCCAAAGACACTTTGGAAAGTTTTTTTACGCTTTGGCATAGAAATGTTGGGATACTTTTCTATAACAGAATTTAAATCAGTAATTCCAGATACACCATTTATAATAAAATCCCCTTTTATCATGCGATACTTCCACCTCCTAATGCCATAGATTCGTTATTGAACATCTGTCTCATCTCTGCTTCTATTGCTTTAGCTATTGTGCTTCCTAAATCTTGAGGGTTTTCTCCACCTGTCACGTTCACACTTATATTAAATGTGTTGTTTTGTGAACTATTGCTTATGTTACTGTTTGTTGTATTACTTGTAGTCGATGATGTACTATCTCCGTAATCGAATTTACTCAAAGTATTAATAACTTTAGAATAACCCGGAGTTCCATTTGCAAATTGAGGTATTCCACCCATTAATCTATTTGTTTCTCTGGCAGGTATGACTTGTGAATGAGCTGGTAAATCTAATAAAACATTTCTTCCCGCAGGAATGAACGTTTGTCCATTAGGTAATTTAACCAATTCACGGAATATCGATCCAGACTCATCATTTACATAAGACAAACCACCCTCAAAATTATCAGTACCTTTAGCATTCTTAGTTATTTTTTGATAAATAGTTTTAAACCAATGAGTAACTGGGGACAAAGAGTTCCAAGTTGTAATTGCATTTTTTGCTGCATTACCATTTCTGACAGCACTAGTTGAATCACCTTTAAAATCTTTTTTGTTTGCTTTTTTATTATTAAACGTATCAACAGATGCTTTACTTTGATCAACCTTAGCAGTGATATCAACCTTATCACCTTTTAGTTTTTTTACTTCAACCTGCTTACCGTTGTAAGTAGTTATATGCGTCTGACCTTCTTTTAATTTTCTAACTGCATCTTGATCATCAGCATTTAGTTTTTTGATTGGGATTTTTTTCTTATTATAATCATCAACAAGAACACCGGCATCAATTAACATCTGCCTTGCTGATGCATCGTTTATAATTAGATTCTTTTGTTTCTCTGGTAGGTCATTCCAACCACCGTAAGAAGTTATAAGGCCTGCTAAATCAAGTGCACTGGTACCAGTATTAATAATTGCATTTTTGTCTTTAACAGGTAAATCATTCCATTTTCCTGCCTGAATCAATGACGCTATGATTGGTGATGAAGCCTTATCCTGCACAATAGCGTCTTTGGTTTCCATATCAAGATTTTGCCATAAGCCCGCTTGATTAAGTGCATTTACCATATTCGCACTTGCTTTATCATGAATAATTGCGTCTTTTTGATCTAAAGTTAAACTATTCCATGTTCCTGCGTCTAACATTGATTGCATTAACTCAGCTGTCGCTTTGTTTTTTACAACAGCATTTTTTTCATCCATGGTTAGTGAATTCCACTCTCCGGTTTTAACCATCGCATCAATTATCTTTTGAGTTCCCTCATCCTTAACAAGTAAGCTTTTTTCCTCAGTAGTTAGATCATTCCATTTTCCTAACTGAACAATCTGTTCCACTACTTCTCCAGTTCCTTTACCCTTAACAATTGCTTCTTTAGATTTAACAGAAAGATTATTCCAAGTTCCAGTTTGAGTAAGAAGGTCAATCATCTCTTGTCCACCCTTTGAACGAACGATTGCCATTTTATCTTTCATTGACATGTTGTTCCATTCATTAGCATCTATCATTGCTACCGCCAACTCTTTTTGACCTTTAGCACGAATAATTGCTTCTTGTTGTTTAGGTGTTAATTTATCCCAATCTTTTATGTTTTTTACAACATTGGCTAGATCTTCATCACCTTTAGCCTTAATAATTGCTTTTTGTTCTTTTGGAGTTAACTTATCCCAATCTTTCATATCTTTAATAGCATCTGCAAGTCCTTTAGTTCCCTTGGCATTTGTTATTAATTTTTGTTCCTTAGGGGTTAACTTGTCCCAACCCTTCATATCCTTAATGGCATTATCAAACTCTTCTTTACCATTAATACGAATCATAGCTTGTTTTTCTTTCCATGACATATTATTCCAACGTCCAGATTCAATAGCTGCAACACCAATCATTGAACGGGCATTTGAAGTTAATTTAGCATGCTTTAGTTCAAACTTTAATTTTGCCCAGCCTTGCTCCGTTTGGGCAGTTTCGTTGATAGTTTCTTGAGCATTAGTTTTAATCTCCCCAGTTTTAGGATCAAGAACCATCTTGTTCCAGTCTTCCCCAGCTTTTTTAGATACCTTACTCATTTTTGACGCAGTATCAGCAATTCTAGAATTTGAAGTGGCAACGTTATCAGAACTATTTTTAGCGTGTCTCATTACATCATCGTAAGATAGACCTAAGCGTTTAAGATCATTTTCAATTTTTTCTTGCGATTCACCCGATCGTTTGGCGTATTTAACATACGCTTCACCTTGTTTAAGAAGATTTTCAGTGTTACCTTTTCTTAAATCCTTTAGTGCCTTGTTGTATGCTTTTTCGCTTATAACACCATTTTTTCTTAAAGTCTTTAAATTAGCAGCCTGTTCTTTATATGCTTTTTGTTCATTGAACATTGCTGTATCTAAATCATATTGTCTATCTTTAGCTTGATTTTGAGTTAATTTTCTTGCATCCTCATTTAAAGCTTGCATTACTTTTTTCTTTTGCTTACCTGATAGACCCAATAATTTAACTTCATTCTCATTCATTTTTTGCTGAGAATTCAAAATATACTGATTTTCATCATCTGTTAAATTTCTATGATGAGAAGCAGCATCCTTGGTAATGTTAGATATATTTTTACTTGTTTGTTTTGCTTCATTTACAAGTTTATTGTTAGAACTCTTTTGCTTGTTAACTGATGCCTCAACAATTGCTTTTACATTATCTGGTAAATCTTTTAAGCTATCTGTCAAAGCCTTATTGGCGTCTTTACCTAAGTTACCAATTTCAGTGCTCATTCCTTTAAAAGAATTAGATATAGATTTGGCATTTCCATCAACATTGTTACTAAAATCATTTAATGAGTTGCTTGATTCGGTAGAAAATTCTTTTATTTTTCGTAAAGATCTATCAGCGTCAGCCCCAACATCAGTACCCCATCGACTAATTCTTTGATTCGATTTACCAACTGTTTCATAAAGTACTCCTAATCCTACAACTGCAGCACCTGCTGCAACAGTTAGGGCAATCATAACTGGGGTTGTAACTCCTAAGGCAGCAGCCATTGCGGTAAAACCTGTGCCTATTCCAGAAACGCCAGTTTTCAAAGTGTTAAACGTTCCAACAGCTTTGGTACCTTCACCAGCCATTTTATTCACACCTGCACCAGCTTCAACAGCCTTAACAGCAAAGTTACCACTCTCATAGGCTGTTTTTGAAAAACCAGCATGCAAAGCTCCTAATGCTGTAGCACCAGTCTTTGAAGCACCAACTATCCTTGATATTCCTAAAGCAGTTGCTGCCATTGGTGAAGTGAGTGCACCCAATCCTCTTGCAGCACCACCTATAACTAATAGCGCTGGACCAATTGCAGCAGCTAAAGCTCCCCATTTGATAATACTTTTTTGTGTAGCATCATCCATTTCACCAAACTTTTTAACAAGTCCGTTTAAATTTTCAACTAATGGCATAATTGCTGGAATTAATTTGTCACCAATATTGATAGCCAATACATGAAGGGATTCTTTAAATCTCTCAATTTTTGCCGCTGCTGTTTCGTTCATTTCGTCGGCGATGGCTTTGGTAGAACCCTTTGCCTTTTCTGTCTTTTCAGTCAATTCAGAAAGAGCATCTCCACCTTCACTAACTAAAGCATTCATACCAGCTTGCGCCTCTGTACCAAACGCCAAAGCAATAGCAGATGCTCGTTGCTCCTTCGTCCATCCTTGAGTATTATTCTTAATTTTATTAAGAATTTCAGGGAGTGTTAATGAATGGTTCTTAAAGTCTTCTACGTTAATTCCTAACTCTCTAAAACCTTCCGCATTTTGCTTAGATGGTTTCATCAAACGAGTAAGAGCTGAACGCAGAGCGGTACCCGCAACAGAACCTTCAATACCTTGATTACTCATCAAACCAATTGCAGCAGCTGTTTCTTCTAATGAAATACCTGCGGCGTGAGCAGTAGGACCAACATAGGTCATTGCATCTCCCATGTCTTGGAATCCGGCTGCAGTCGCATTAGCAGTATAGGTTAGAGTATCTGTAACACGCTGGGTATTTTTCAACATTCCAGCGGTAGTATTTGATTTCAAACCAAATTGTTCAAGCGTAGATGTTGAAACAGACATAACTGTATTAAAATCGTCACCTGATGCTTTAGCTGCGTTAAGTACAGATGGCATGGCTCCCATCGCTTGACTAGCAGAATATCCACGTTTTACCATTTCTTCTAAACCAGCATTGATACTGTTGGTAGAAACTCCATATTGAACTGCCCATTGTTTAGAGGCGTCAGACATTTTAACCATCTCACCTCTAACTTGACTAGCACTCTCTCCATTAGCTTTAAGCAATGGTGATATACTGGCAATCTCAGAGTTAAAATCAATAGCACTTTTTGCTGCATAACCAAAACCCGCTACTATTGGAGCAGTAACTCTAGTAGTCATAAACGAGCCCATGCTTGTCATCTTTTGCCCAGCATTTGTAGCAGCATCACTAAATGATTTCAGTTTTTGAGAAGCAGAATACCATGTGGTTTCCTGTTGTGCAATTTGTCTGTTGACTCTTTGCATAGCACCATCCAGTTGTGTCATAGCCGCTTTGGTCTTATTAACCTGTGCAACTGAATTAGCATAAGCTTGAGTTAACTTCTTTTGTTCGTCTGCATCTTTAGAAGTCTTTTTAGCATTCTTCTCCATTGTTGCTTCTTGATCTTTTAATTGAGCTGTATAATTCTTCATTTGAGCATTCATTGTTGCATATGAAGACTTCATACTGTTCAAATTATTTCCATATGCTTTCACTGCTTGCTCTTCGGCTTTTAGTGCAGCCGCATTAGCTTTTATAGCAGATCTTAGCCCGGCAGATGATTGCTTGAAAGGATTTATATCAAGAGTAACTGTACCAGCTATATGTCCTAAACTTCCACTTGACATATAATGTCCTCCTTAAGTTAGGCAAACAAGAAAGGAAAAGCTTTATCAATGGTGGTTTCTTTTTCTTCAAAAATTCTAGTAAGTCTAGATAAATCATCATTAGTCATAGTGTCCACATCTGATAACTTATAATTTTGATCCATCATTGATTTATAAAAATCATCTATTTTATTAAGTGATTCCTTTATTGATTGCTCTGTTATTTTTTTGCTTCTTCATCCGTTTCGTTAGTAACTCCTAAACAATCATCAATTGTTTTTGAAATTTCCATCATTGCATTAGCATCTGCACCATTTAAAACGTCTTCACTAGAAAATTGATTATTCCAAAACTTAGAAGCAAAATCTGATACTTCTTTGGCATTGTTTTTTAATTGAGGATCAGTAGGTCCTTTATCATTGCTGTACATAGCCACTTGATGTTGTTGTAAAATTAATGCATTAGTAATGTCCTTTAAGTAAGGAGGTTCAGTTCTTTTAAATTCTTCAGACTTACCATCAATTCTTAATTTAATTTTATAAACCATTATTTTCTCCTATAAAAAAAGCGAGATTCAATTAAGAACCTCGCTAATTATTCCGTCCACCATCCGCTCCAGTAAGGGAGTATGCTTCTGTTTTTATTTAATAGTTATATCAGCGCTTGTCTCAGTAATGTTAGTTACTTGCGCTTTTGCTGGGTGTGGCTGGATCCAATGCCTTTACATCTTCCGCAGTTGAAGGGAAAACATATTTCTTGAACGCTTCAAGATCAAAGTCCTTATTGTCTTCACGACCAATAACAACCATCATTCCGTCATCTGAATCACCACGAGGTGCAAAAGTACCTGTAGATTCATCAGCTGATGGATCAGGTGCACCATCCATTGTTTTAGTATCGATACCAGGTAGTGAGAACTTACCTTTTAGCATTCCGACATATACTTTTGTTCCATCTTCCATGTGTGTTTGGAACATGACAGCAATATCGTTAGGAATTAAATCCTTAGAATACATTTCAACACCCTTTTTAACATCAATTCCAAACCATGATTGTTTAGCTTCTGTATTTATGTCATAAACCTTAACGTCAAGTGTTGCTTCAGAAATACCACCTGAAAGTGTTACATATGGACCATCGTCCGCAGCCAAACTTTTTAATTCATTTTTTAGTTCCATTTTTACTTCTGTTAGACCAGGTAGTTTTACTGAACCTTCTGGTACTAGATCATTTTCAACAACTCCATATAAGAAGTCTTTTGCTCCAAATTTAACTTTACCCATTAATATGAGCCTCCTAATTTTTTGTATAAAAATAGGACCTACCTAATCGATAAGTCCTTGAAATTCAAAATTTCCTTGAATCATTAATAATGTATTTATATCTGAGTCGGTTACTCTACTTTTGTAATATCTTTCAAATCCAAATGAACGCATAATTTTATAAATAATACTTTCCATTTCTAATGATTGTTTTGATTTAGTTTTATCAATCCAAAAATCAATTTGGAATCTTGGATATTCGATCACTCTTTCATCATCAGCGTAATCTGCATCATCGCCTGGTATAGTGGTAATTCTAATCCAAGGTGCATTTTTATCTGTAATAAATTCGTTCTTTGGAGTTCCTACAAAAATAGGAGTAGTTTCCAACTCCCTGTTCCTAATTTTGTCCATAAATTGAACTAGCTTTTCATTGCTGTCTAAAAATTTATGAACATCGTATTCACTAATTGTCATAGCGTTAGATTGTCCTTAAATATTTCTAATATTTTCTCTTTTGATTCCGCTTGAGTTTCCTCAATAAAATGTTGGGGATCTTGCTTAGTTGTACCTGAATTTGGAAAATGAGCAATTCGTCCCTTGATTTTGTCATAACCAACTTTCACTTCATATTCACCAGTTTTTAGAGAAACGTTTGAAACTTTAACATGGTCTTTCAATGGACCTTTACCAGTTCTGTCTTCTGAACTGACCGGTGTATTTTTTTGAAGTTCATCTCCAAAATATTTACCACCTTCTTGTACAGCTTTTCTAGCTTTTCTATCAAAGCCTTTTTCAATGTTTGTTACATTATTTAACATTTCTTCTATGCCAGTTACAGTCATCAGTCCACTACCTTACATTCAAGTTTAGTTAGATCTCTCCTGTCATAATCAGGGTCGAGACCAGTTATTTCATACTCCTTATCACGCCATTTGACGTGCCAAGATGAATCAATTGGTCTTCTGATCTCAAACTTAATTGCAAAGTTAGGTGACTCTTTTCTGAAACCAACTTGAGTTGTGGGATTCCTATACTCTCTCACTGGAGTGTTTAATAGTTCAGCCCAACAGCTAAATTCCAGAACTGGTAAATCTTCAATAGGCACACCATCTTCAGTTTTACCATTGTGCATTGAATAAAATTCAATACGTTCAGTCATTCTAGTTGTTCTCATCTTCATCACCGCCTTCAAAATATTCTGCTCTCAATTGAGAAATTACATTTTGGACAGTAGCGTTAGTAATTGGAAACTGCATAGTTTCAGAAGAAGTACCACGATAGTAATAATCTGTATATACGTATTTCATAACAGCCATTAAAAAACGTTTATCTTTTATGAAAAACTCAGGTTCTTTATTTTCATCAATAGCGTTTGAAATTTCCCTAGCACCAGACTCAACGATAGTTTCTAAAACATCATTATCGAAACTTTGGTCGATTTTGCAGTAGTTTTTTAAAGTTTCAAATTGTACATCAGTCAATAACATATGAAACCCTCCTAACTAGCCGGTGTAGTGAATTCTGGAATATTAGTAGAATCACCTGTCGCATTATCATTTTTGGCAAAAATAATTAATTCACCTGTTGCATATTTTTTACCTGGGGTTAATCCAGGGGCACTGACAATAAAGCTACCAACTACGCCATTAACTAATATTTTGTTTGCTACAGTGTCTTTAATCTGTAACTTATCTACTGGGTTCAAATTAGAAACAGTGACTTTAACATGCGTACTATCCGGAACTTCAACCTTACTAATTACTGGTACTGGTGGTTTCCATGCAACAGTGAACTCTGGAATATTAGTAGTTACTTCATCGTTGAAACTGTTTGTAGCTTTCAAAGTATAAGTTCCTGCTGAATATTTAGTTCCAGGTTTTAGTCCTTTAATGTGAATAGTTTTAACACCAATATTAGCAGTCGCAATTACTTTATTATCTTTATCCACTACACTCAGTTTCTGGTCA